>CAYHOB010000006.1:142818-159911 GCA_964358165.1 uncultured Aquirufa sp. | reverse complement strand
GCGATTTATTGGTGAGTAGTGTAGGTCAAGTCTTGAGTAAGGGAATTGAGCATGGGTATGCATTTGGGAGCTTTCAAGGAGGCAATGGAGGTTTGCAGACTTATGTGGTGAGTGGGGGGATTGACTTACAGTCGGGCAGTGTGTTGAATGCTGGCGGGGGGAATGGATATAATACGCCGAATTATACAACGACTGGAGGAACTGGTGGAGCGATTACGCTGAGTGGGGTGAATGGTGTGATGCTGCGCGGGAGTGTGATGAATATGGGAGGCAATGGCTACCGCGGAGGAGCAGGGGGAGCTTTAAGTGTGAGCAGCTCTGCGAGTTATGTGGATTATGGAGGGGTGTTGAGTAGTCAGGGGGGCAATGGGTATAATTCGAGTTATCAGTCAGGTAGTGGTGGTAACATTAGTTTGAATGGCTTTGGGGGCTTGAGTTTACGTGGGGATGTAAATGCGGGCGCAGGGAGTGTGGGTAATTCAGGCATCGGCGGAACGATTAGTTTAACAGATGGCAATGGGGTCTTAACCTCAGGGGGCGGCGTGAATGATGGTTTAGTGGGCGGGGTCTTGAAGGGTCGAGATGTAATCAAATATGGGACAGGCGTCTTGGGGATTAGTGGCGCGAATGTGTATACGGGATTCACGAATGTGATTGCTGGGAAGTTATATTTATTACAGGCCGAGAGTATTCCAAGTCTGAGCGTATTGACCTTGTCGGCCGGCACGGTCTTGGACATGGGCGGAGTGAGTGAGACTGTGGGGAGTTTAGCGGGGAGTGGGAAGGTGACTAGCAGTGTGAGTGGCGGCGTGTTGTTAACGGTGGGAGGAGATAATACGAGCCCAACTTATCTTGGTATTTTAGAAGATGGCTTGGGAGTATTGAGTGTGACCAAACAAGGTACAGGAACCTGGTCGGTCAGTGGCGCAAATAGCTATAGTGGCCTAACACTTGTAAATGCGGGAGTGATGAGTGTGGGACATTCGAGTGGCTTGGGGACAGTAGCTAGTGGCACGCAGGTGAGCAGTGGTGCGAGCTTGGAATTATATGGCGGGATTAGTGTGGGAGCCGAGCCCTTGAGTTTATTGGGAATAGGTCGGAGTAGTTTGGGAGCCTTACGGAATTTAAGTGGGGTGAATAGTTATGCTGGAGAAATTAGTGTGGGGGCGGGTGTTCGAGTGAATGTGAATGCGGGCAGTTTAAGTTTAACGGCCGGCAGTGTATTCACGGGTGTGAATGTGAGTATGTTATTTGGGGGATCAGGGTTATTGAGTGTGGGAGGAGTAGTGAATTTAGGCAGTGGCGGGATTAGCCATGATGGAACTGGGAGTGTGTATTTATTGGCTGATAATATATATGATGGCCTAACGCGGGTGAGTGGCAATGGGACCTTGCGCGTAGGATCATCAGGTGCTTTGGGGAGTGCAAGCAGTGGAGTTGAAGTTACTAGTGGATCCTTATTAGAGTTAGTGGGTGGAATCAGTGTCTTGGGAGAATCTTTAAGTTTAGGGGGCTATGGGAATGGTGCTGTGGGAGGTTTTCGGAATGCGAGTGGGAATAATGTTTGGAGTGGAACGCTGAGCTTGAGCTCAGATGCGGGGATAGGCAGTGGATCTGGCAAATTGAGTTTAACAGGGACTACGGCGATAGCTGCGAGTAATTATGGCTTAAAGATTTATGGAGTGGTGGGCAGCAGTGTGGAATTGGTGGGAGAGGCTATGTACACCGGCCAAACGGAATTAGTGAGTGGAAGTTTATTATTGGGAGCCGATGAGCGGATTGCCAATGCGAGCAGCGTGAAGTTTAATGGCGGAGATTTATCAACAGGTGGTTATCGTGAGACAGTAGGGACCTTGAGTTTATATGCCGCCTCGAGCATTAGTTTAGGATCGGGAGTGCACGAGTTACGCTTTAGTGGAGCTGGGGTATATGATTTTAAACTGCTAACCATCAAAGGCTGGCAGGGCGTGTATGCAAGTCCGGGCAGTAGTGGCACGGCGGGCAAGGTGTTTATAGGCACGAGTGCGGGTTTGAACCGGGAGCGTTTGGATCAGATGCGTTTTTATAATTCAGTAGGTTCTGCGACGCATTATTGTTTACAGTTGGCAAGTGGAGAGCTAGTTGCTGGGGCCAACATTAGTTTGGTGACCGCACATAGCAATATTCGAATTACGAATTCGCCAACAAGCAATGGGGTTTGGACATATGCTAGCAACATATATACATTCATTCCGAATGCGGACAATGCAACGATACTATACTCAGAGCTCCAAACATACATTCGTGACTATTCGGTTGAGATCAAAACGGCTCGCGCTGCTGGCACGCAGGTGGGCAGTGTTGTTTTTGATGCGGGAGTTAGTGCCAACAAGGGGTCGAGTAGTGGTAGTGCGTTCACTTTCACGATTAACAGTGGTGGGGAGGTCCAGTTTAATAATAGTTTGAGTTTACGCAATGCGACCTACTCGTTTGCCCCGGGCTATAATTTGGTTGTAAATGCGGGGGGAAATGTCCGAGTAAATAGTGTGTTGGATGTGAGTGGTTATCTCTGTCCAGATGGCTATTCGAGTTTTCCAGTTGCAGGAAGTGTGAGTATGGTTGTTGGGGGCGATTTATTGGTGAGTAGTGTAGGTCAAGTCTTGAGTAAGGGAATTGAGCATGGCTATGCAAATGGGAGTTTTCCAGGAGGTAATGGCGGTTCACAGACTTATGTGGTGAGTGGGGGAATCGACATGCAGGCCGGCAGTGTGTTGAATGCTGGCGGGGGGAATGGGTATAATACGCCGAGTTATGTAACGACTGGCGGAACTGGAGGAGCGATTAACTTGAGTGGAGTGAATGGCTTGATGCTGCGCGGGACTGTGATGAATATGGGAGGCAATGGCTACCGCGGAGGAGCTGGGGGAGCTTTAAGTGTGAGCAGCTCTGCGAGTTATGTGGATTATGGAGGGGTGTTGAGTAGTCAGGGGGGCAATGGGTATAATTCGAGTTATCAGTCAGGTAGTGGTGGTAACATTAGTTTGAATGGCTTTGGGGGATTAAGCGTTCGTACTGATGTGATTGCTAGTATGGGAGCTGTCGGAAGTCCGGGCGTTTTTGGCCCAGGAAATATAACCTTGGGAACGAGTAATAGCCAATTGACATCTGGAGGTGGCGTGAATGATGGGATCGTGGGAGGCATATTAAAAGTTAATAATTTCAGAAAGACGGGGATAGGTGTCCTGGGAATTAGCGTTTTACAGGATTACAAAGGTACAACGAACATAGAAGGGGGGAGTTTAGTAATCTTGTCGGTAAATCCCATTCCCGCCACATCCGTTTTGACACTTTTTGATAATGCGGTGTTGGATTTGAATGGTTTTGACCTAGTACTATTAGATCTTGGTGGTAACTACACTAGTCGGCTTACGAATGGGCAACCCAATTCCGTTACCTTGACAATTACAAAGGGCGGTTCGGGTATGGGGGGCTTAATCGAGGATGGTGCAGGGGTGATGAACATACGGAAAACAGGTGTGGGTATGTCTACTTTTCATCAGACTGCCAATACATTTACTGGAACATGCACCATCGAGGGAGGAGGGCTGTCGATTCGTCATGCATTATCTTTAGGTGCGACTTCCGGTGGTACTGTTCTTAATGGCGGATATCTTCAATTGTATGGCGTAAATGTAACAGGGGAACCATTGACCTTATCGGGCGCACCTTCAACGGGGGCATTGCAGGCTACTTTTTCGGCCAGCTCGTGGACTGGAGCGATCAATTTGGCAAGCTCCTCTTCCATTTATGTCGCTACTAATGCAAGTTTGACATTGACGAATACGACGGGGCCAGTCTTTCAAGGAACCAATACGGATTTGACACTGTACACCCTGGGTAATTTGGCCATCAATGGAGATATCAATACAGGTAATGCTACTTTGACCAAAATTAATTCGGCTATTTTAACACTTAACGGTGCTAATTCCTTTCAAGGGCTCACAACATTAAATGAGGGTCAAACCATCATCAAAAATTCCCTCGCCTTGGGGACAAATGCTACTGGGACAGTCCTTGGTTTGGGGGCGAATCTTACCTTGGATGGAGCCTTGCAGGTGCAAGGGGAAACGCTCAGCTTATCGAGTAACACCATTACTACAACGGGGTCATTATTAACGAAAAATGGTGCAAGTACTTGGAGTGGAAACATTTCCATGAGTGGCTCTAGTTGTTTTTGGAATACAGAATCAGATTTCACGGTTACTGGAAATATAACGAATGCGGGCAGTCTATTGACTGTAGGCCGATCGTCCGGTACGACGGGTAATTTACGGATAGATGGTATTATTTCGGGTGTGGGTGCGCTAGAAAAAACAGGAACCGGTTCATTGACTTTGGCAGGGGTGAATACCTACACGGGTATAACAACCTTGAGTGGAGGATATTTAAAATTAGCAACTTCACAAACCATTCGCGAAGCCAATTCGCTCAATTTAAATGGCGGGGAACTGCAGACCCAAGGCTTCGATTTAACGCTAGCGACTTTACAGGTAAATGCAAATTCATCCATTTTGTTGGGAGCGAGTACACCTCATACTTTTCGAGTAGGCGTATTGGGGACCTTCTATTTTAAAATGTTGAAAATTTACGGTTGGGAGGGTGATTTTAGTGCCGGAACGAGTGGTACTGCTGGCCAAATTTTTATTGGCAATAGTGCAACGCTCACGCAAAATAAAATGGATCAAATTCGATTCTATAATTCAGCACTTGCCCAATTTGCCCCTTTACATTTGTCGAGTGGCGAAGTGGTTCCCACGGGCACGCCAAATGCATCAACGGGCAAAGCGAATGTGCGCATTTCCAATGAACCTACGATCAATGGCGTTTGGACTTTGTCAGGCAATGTCAATACATTTAATCCCACTGGCGATAATGCCAATATCAATTCCGGCGATTTGAATTTATTGGACGGTAAGTTTGCGAATTTTAATTGGGTCGTCATCAATACCAATTTAGCTGGAGCATCCCAGTCGGGAATTGTCGTGGTGGATGAACCGATTGCTCCGGTCTATACAGGAAGGGCAGATCGTTATTTGACTATCAATGCGGGAGCTGATTTCCAACTCAATCAGCCGATGAGCCTGAGTGCAACGAATCAGACTACCTTGTGGGGAATAGAATTGCGATTAAATAGTGCAGGAGATGTTCATTTAAATGAAAATTTAATAACCTCGTCTGCAGATGTGTCCTTCGCAGGAACTCCCAATGCGAGTAGCAATATTTTCATCTACGCAGGCGGATCATTTAATTTGGCTTCAGGTAAAATCATTAGCACGAAGGGGGTTAATAATACCATGTCTGGTTATCGAGGGGGTAATGCAGGAGCAATTTGGATTTCAGCATTGGGGGGATTAAGTTTGGGAGGAAGTCTATTGGCAAATGGGGGGACTTCGGTTTCAGGAGTTAATTATTATGGGACCTCGATGAATATTTCATTGACCAATAACAATTCAACTGTGACCGTTGGGGGCAATAATGATGGGCAAAAGGGTGGAATCATCACGGGTGTCAACTTGTATTTGTATGGATCCGGAATTTTGCGATTGACTGGAGTGAATTCATATACCGGCTATACCTATATCGCAGGAGGAACGCTACGATTAGGAGCGGCAAATGTGATTCCAGATAATAGTTATGTCACCTTATCGACATTGACCACGGCTTTGGAATTAGGTGATTTTACGGAGACAATCGCAAATTTAACTGGTTCAGGAACGGTTCGCAGTGTGGGTGTCGCAAATTCCTATTTGATTACTGGGGGAGAAAACGTTAATGCCAGTTTTGGCGGTACGATCAGCGATGGGACTGGCACCGTTCACATCACGAAACAGGGTACAGGCGCGTGGTATTTATCGACGGCCAATACGTATTCGGGACTAACGACGATTTCTGCTGGTAAAATCATGATGTATCATGCATCTGCTTTGGGTTCAGCTATGCAAGGTACCGTCGTTGCAAATGGAGCTTCCTTGGAAGTACAAGGCAGCTTGTCCGTTGGGAATGAATCCTTAAGCCTTTCGGGAACGGGGATTTCATCGGAAGGAGCTCTTCGATCGGTGGGTGGAGATGTAACTTGGGCAGGCACAATAAATGCAGCTTCCACAAGTCCTAGTTTGGTCATTGCTACAGGCACATGGAATCAAACTGGGGAGGTGATCTTGAATCAAACCTTGACAACATCTGTTCAAGGAAGTAGTTTGAAATTTGCTGGGATTTTGTCCGGGACGGGTGGATTAATCAAATCGAATGGCGGTACACTTGAACTCAGTGCGGCGAATACCTTCAGTGGAGCGGTAACTGTTTCAACAGGAAATTTGATTGTCAAACATGCAAGCGGCCTAGGAACTAATGCCGCTGGTACGAGTGTGAGTTCGAATGCAAATTTAACCCTTGATGGAGGCTTGGCGATTGATGGAGAAAGTTTGACATTGAATGGTTCAAGTTCAACTGGAAATGGTGCCTTACGCAGTATAAATGGAACGAATACTTGGACTGGAAATATTACGTTGGGGGGCTCTTTGGTTTATATCAATGCAGAATCGGGATTAGAGTTGTCGGGCAATATTATCAACAATATTACAAGTTTAACGGTTGGCCGGACCACGGGAACGGGGGCTGCCAATGTGCTCTTAAGTGGCATTATTTCGGGTACGGGCGCTTTGGAAAAAACAGGAACGAATGAATTAACCTTGCAAGGTTTAAATACCTATACGGGCTATACCAAAATCAATGTCGGGACGCTGAAATTAGGAGCTGCGAATGTTATTCCAGACAATGTTTTTACTTTAAATGGAGGAGAATTAAATACGAATGGGTTCAGTGAAACGCTTGGGACTTTTAATATCACGGCGAACTCCAGCATCCGTTTAGGCCCTACATCTCCACATATTTTACGTGTAAATACCTTAGGTACTTTTTATTTCCGGATGCTTTACATTCGCGGATGGGAAGGTGTTTATAATGGAGGGACTTCAGGAACGGCTGGACAAATTTATCTCCAAAATGCGAATTTCTTAATTCGTGATCAACTCGATCAGATTCGTTTCTTCGATGAGACAAATAATAATGCGAAGCATGCCCCTTTGCAATTAAATGATGGGGAAATCATCCCAACGGGAGCGGCGAATGTCGTTTCAGGACAAGTGAATATTCGGGTATCCAATGAGTCGACGGTCAATGGAGTATGGGCTTTTGCGGGATCAACGAATACTTTTACTGCGAGTGATGATAATGCCAATATCAATTACTCCGAATTACAAAGCTACCTAGGAACGAGCAATGTTGTGATTAATTCGGCCTTCGCGAATGGTAGTCAGGCGGGAGCAATTTTGTTTGATGAGGCGATAGCAGTGACAAATAACAATGCGGTGGTGCGAACTTTCACCGTAACGGCGAGTCGGGATATTCATGTGAACAAGGCAATAGTTTTAGGTCCGACGGCTTCTACTTCTTATCGTGCGCCCATTGTTAACTTTACGGCCGGGCAAAATATTCGAATCAACGCAGCTTTGAGTGTGAGTCCTTCAGCATTCAATACACCATCAAATAGCATTATTGCGAGCCCATCAATTTCGATGGTGGCAGGAGGAAGTATCTATGTGGCCTCAACGGGTTCTATTTCATCAGCCGGTGGAGCCAATACAAGTACGAGTTCTGCGGCTTTTGGGGGTGCTGCTGGAGCCATGAATTTGCAAGCTGCAGGGTTATCCATCGCTGGAAATTTAGCTGCGGCCGGAGGAATCTCTTCATACGGATTAGTGAATGCGGGTGCCGGGGGGAATGTGACCTTGCAAAATACCCTGACCACTTTAACGATAAATGATGTTAACGATGGCCAAACAGCTGGACTTATTTCTGGTGCTTTACTCATCAAGAATGGGGCAGGTATTCTGCAATTGAAAGGGTCAAATTCCTATACAGGTGCTACGAATATGAATGCGGGCACTATTTATTTAGGCTCGGCGGGGGCAATTCCTTCGACTAGTCCCGTTAATATGTTGGCCGGGACAATATGGGATTTGAATGGAATTAACGCCATTGTGGCCAATATTTCTGGGGCAGGAACCATACGAAGTTCATATCCTGGCGTTTCAAATCTATTGACATTTGGTAGTAATAATTCCAGTACATCGTTTAGTGGTTTGATTGAAGATGGTTTGTCAACGCTTTCTCTTTATAAAACGGGATCGGGAACTTTCCAACCAAACTATGCGAATACTTACAGTGGCTCAACCACTGTCGGGGCTGGAACCTGGATTGCTACCCAAACCAATGCGTTTGGTTCGAACACAGGTGGAACCTCGGTACTTTCGGGAGCCGTTGCCCAATTGAGAGGGCCTTTGGATTTTGGAACGGAAAACTTTTCGATTGCTGGAACAGGCATTTCATCCAATGGTGCCTTGCAAGTTCAAACCGGAAACGTGACGATTGGGGGAACTGTGACAATCGGATCCGTTGCCACAACGATCAAGGTTGAGTCAACAAGCTTGAGCTTGAATGGGAATATTTCCGTGCCGACGGGCGCTTTGACCTATCTGGGGACGGGAACTACGCAATTGAGTATTTCAGGAAATACAAACGCTGCCGTGGCAGAAGTGATTAATGGAATTAGTGAAACTACGATTTCGGGTATTATAAGTGGGGCAGGTTCATTGACGAAACGCGGGGTCGGGAATTTGACTATTAGCAATGCAAATACATTGACGGGAGCCGTTTCTGTGGAAGTTGGTAATTTGACGATTCAACATAATCAGGCGCTTGGTTTAGGAGCTGGTCAAACTTCCATCTCCGCCTTAGCGAAATTGATTTTAGCGGGAGGGTTAACGGTGGCTAGTGAGGTGTTGAACTTAAACGGTTCTGCCTCGGGTGTTGCGAGTTTAGTTTCACAAAATGGAGCGAATGCATGGAATGGAATTATTAATTTGAGTGGTACGAGCAATACGATTTTACCTGAGTCGGATCTTGTGATAGGGGGTAATGTGGTGAATACAGGAACTATGTTGAATGTGGGAACACCTGTTAATGAGGCCACCTTACGCTTTAATGGTATTATTTCGGGAGTGGGAGCCTTTGAGAAAACAGGAATAAGTACGGTGGAATTTGGGGCACAAAATACGTATACGGGCTATACGAAAATTGTGAGTGGAATCTTACGTTTGGCAGTTAATGAATCGATTCCGAATACTGGAATTATGTATTTAGATGGGGGAGAGTTTCAAACAGATGGATATTCCGAGACCCTTGCAATTTTGCATGTGACGAATCATTCGCAAATTACATTGGGTTCGGGGGTACATGTATTGACCTTCAATGCCATGGGGGATTTCAACTTCCGAAAATTACGCATTAACGGATGGTTGGGAGCTTACGGCTCAGGTAGCAGTGGATCAGATGGCCAAATTTTCTGGGGCAATAGCCCATTTTTGATTCGTGAAAAATTGGATCAAATACGCTTCTATAATGCGTCAGGTCCAAGCACAAATTATTCCACGCAATTAGCGACCGGCGAACTCGTTCCGATGGCAGATATCATTAACGTAACGGGACACAGCAATATTCGCATTTCAGATGAGCTTAGAACGAATGGGTCCTTCTTGCTCGCTTCAGGTATTTATACGTTTACGCCTTCGGATGATAATGCAATAATTAATGCGACAGAATTAAGAGGATTATTGGCCACAAACTCTGTTGTCATCAATACGGCGAGTCCTACGGGAACGCAATATGGTTCCGTATTATTTGATGTGGATATGCCTGCTTTGGGTACTCCATTGGCAACATATTCTCAAACGGTTCATGCTGGGGCCAATATTTGGATAAATAAAAACCTTAGCTATAGTCCTGCCGGAGCAACAGGCAGGGGTACAAATTTGATTTTCCGAGCGGCGAAAAATATCAGTGTGTTGGGGACATTGACGACGAATACATTATCAAGTTCATCAGGTTCTGCAATCCCGGCTGCAGGAAATATTAGCTTAGAGGCCACTGAAAATCTAAAGATTTCGAGTGCGATATCGGCGATTGGTGGGAATAATACGTCGAGTTATAATGGTGGAAATGGAGGAGCAATTCTTTTAAAAGGATTAAGTGGGATCACGATGCTGGCCAATGTGTCGAATAATGGAGGGACCTCTGCCAGCGGAGGAGTCTATCATGGTGTTTCGGGTTCTGTTATTATTCAAACAGATAATGCTACTCAAACCACGGGTGGCGGAGTGAATGATGGACAGTCGGCCGGTGCATTCAATGGCCTACATGTAACAAAAGAAGGGGCGGGCGTATTTGTAATAAAAGGGTCGAATACTTACACAGGTAATACAACAATTAATGCGGGGACCTTGGGTTTAGGGGCGTCTGAATCCATTACGAATACGAGTATTTTAACGGTAAATGCTTCGGGGACCTTTGAAATGAAGGGTTTTAATGAGACGGTTTATAACATGGCTGGTTCGGGTATCATACGAAACGGGGGTGTCGCGTCGAGCATATTGACCGTTGGGTCAAATAATTTAGCCAGTACATACACTGGTTTAATGGAAAATGGCGGGGGGATTTTGGCCTTAACAAAAAATGGAACTGGTATATTGACCTTGTCGAATGCAAATACCTATTCGGGGGCTACGTTGATTAATGCAGGTGGAATTTTAGCGACAAATAATACTGCATTGGGGGATGTGACAGGTTCGACAACAGTGGCTTCCGGTGCGGTGTTGCAAATTCAAGGGGGGCTCCAACTAGCTGAAAATGTAACATTAACGGGTACCGGAATCAGTTCCTTGGGTGCCTTGATAAGTAAGGGTGGAGATAATGTTTGGCAGGGAAATATTACGACAGGCGTGAGTGCAACGTCGATTCGTTTGGATGCTGGAAATTTACGTTTGGAAGGAACGACGACGATGGGAGGTAATTTGACCATCGGAGGAGCGGGCACAAGTATTGTACATGTAGGGCCTTTGGTTTCTTTGGGAACCTTAACCTGGGATGGGGCTGTTGTTCAAGCCTATACGGGGCAAATTTCTGGCTCGGCAAATGTAGTGAAAAGTGGAGCAGGAAATGTGAGTCTGAGTGGGGATAATACGTTTACGGGTTCCATGACTGTTTCGGCGGGATCATTGATATTACAACATAACAATGCGCTAGGTGCTGCTTCGGGAAATACGACCGTGAGTTCTGGATCGAATATGATTTTGGACGGAGGCATAACGATTGCGGCTGAGTCCTTGTCACTGAACGGGGCGCTGGCAAATGGAACCGGTGCATTGCGTTCGATAAATGGGGTAAATGCTTATTTGGGGCAGATAACAACCGGAGGGTCATCGGTCTACATCAATGCCGAAAGTGATTTGAGTTTGGCTAGTATATCGAATTCAGTCATTTTGACTTTTGGTTCTGCCACAGGTGCTGGAAATCTTGTGGTTTCCGGTGCGATTTCGGGTACGGGTTCCTTGGAGAAGACGGGTTCGAATCGCCTTAGCTTGAATGTGGTAAATGGCTATACAGGCTTAACTCGATTGACAGCGGGTACGATACAATTAGGAGTTGCGCAAGCTATTCCGGCGGCGAGTTCATTCTATTTTAATGGAGGAACTTTGGCAACGAATAATTATTCGAATACGCTGGGGATGCTTTATTTGACAGCGAATTCTGTGTTAGACTTAGGGACAAGTACGGCGCATAATTTAATCTTTTCGGGGGTGAGTCCATTGTTTGATTTCAAGCGTTTGAGCATCAAAGGCTGGCAGGGGGATTATACGAATATGACGCCGGGTACCTTGGGTCGTGTGAAATTTACATCGTCGGTGAGTACCTATGTATTGGACCAAATATTGTTTGAAAGTCCCACGCCTTCTTATCATTATGCGAATATGATTACGGATGGAACCTTTGAAATTGTTCCGGGAGTGAATATGGTGGTAAATCCGACGAGTTATAGTAATGTGATTTTAAGTACGGCAACGCCGAGTAATGGTACTTGGAGTGCGCTGAATGCTGGGGTTTATACGTTCACGCCCAATACGGATAATGCCATATTGAATGTGGTGGAGGTTCAGACCAAATTAGCTACAGGAGATGTTTCCGTTGTAACTTCAAATGGGTCTGGTACCCAGTCGGGGGCCATCATCGTGGTAGGAGCACTTAGTGCATCGAATGCCACTACGGCGGCTCGAAAATTAACGTTGACAGCGCGGGGAACGGTGAATGTGTATGCGGGGATGACCTTGGGTTCGACTTCTTCGTCGGTAGCTTATCCGGGCATCGAGGCTTATTTTGAATCATTGACGGGGGATGTGACTGTATCTGCGGCGGGGTCAATTGTGACGTCGGCCGGTAATTTATCCGGGAATGTTTCGGCTTCTCGGGCCGGGAATGCAGGAAACATCACCTTAAAGGCAGTGGGAGGTATCATGTTGAATGGGCCATTGACGGCCACGGGTGGAAATAACGCGTCGACCTTTACGAATTCTGGCGGAGGAAATGGGGGAAATATTTCGTTAATCGGACCTTTAGGTATAACAGCAAATGCGAATATCACTTCACAAGCTGGAAATAATGCCTTTGCGAGTAATTATGCCAATGCTTTTCCAGGAACCTTGAGTTTTGAAACAGATGGCTTGCCAGATGCGAGTGGACAGAATTTAGGCCAAGGCGCTTCGAGCATTATCAAAGGGGGCGCATTGCTTAAAAATGGTTCTGGGACATTCTTGTTGCGCAATTATATTTATGGAGGCTTTAGTTCTGGGGGAGTTTTAGTTCAGACTCCATCCGTGCAGGTTAATTCGGGTACCTTGAAATTAGTGACTTCGACGAGTATTTGGGATTATGCGGATGTGTCTGTGGCATCAGGAGCAGTTTGGGATTTGGGCGGATATAGTGAGACAGTTGGTTCCATTGCGGGATTGGGTACAATACGCAACGGGAGTACGTTGACGATGACCTATAATAATCCGAGTTTGACGACTGCATTTGGGGGTACAATTGAAGGAGGGGTAGCGCTTGTGAAAAATGGGTTAACCGGTATTTTAGAATTGAGTAGTGCAAATACCTATACGGGATTGACAACGATTTCGCAGGGGATAATTCGCTTGAAACATGCTGATGGATTAGGTGCCTCTGCGACGGGAACTGTGGTTTCAGATGGGGCGAGTTTGCAATTGGACGGTGGAATTACGGTGTCTACGGAGGGGTTGACATTAAACGGAATTGGAGGCGGATTGGGTTCTTTACGGAATGTGACTGGCTCGAATACCTATGCCGGGCCGATTAGTTTGGGGACTCCTGCGGTACGAATAAATTCGGATGTGGGGACATTGAATCTGAGCGGCTCGATCGTTAATTCGTACGGTTTGACTTTTGGAGGAATAGCGAATCATGATATATCGGGTACAATTTCAGGAAGTTCTACATTGACTAAAGATGGAATAGGATCTCTCTTGTTGCGAGGAAATAATAGTTATACAGGCTTGACGACGGTTTCAGCAGGAAAGGTCTATGTGGAATCTCCGAGTGCGCTAGGGTCAATTACTTCGGGAACGATCGTTGCATCAGGGGCGAGTTTGCAATTACGTGGCGGCGTTTCGGTGGCTTCTGAATCCTTGACAATTAATGGTTCGATGGTGGGTGGAGATGGGGCTTTAGCCAGTACTTCGGGTATAAATACGTGGACCGGAACGTTGACCTTGGCTTCTTCTGCAGTTTTGTCGGCTGATGCAGACGAGTTGCGAATTACCGGTGGCATTTCAACAGCCGGATTCTTGATGAAGTCGGGGAAATCAGGGGCCTTAGGACATGTAAAAGTTGCTGGAATTATTTCGGGTGCGGGGATGGTCGAAAAGATAGGCGATGGAATCTTAACATTGAGTGGAAACAATACCTACACAGGATATACGAAAGTGACTTCAGGCCGATTGGCATTGGGGGCAAATGAAGTTTTGCCAAATGCCAGTGCATTTTATTTTAATGGAGGGACTTTGAGCACGGGAGGATTTACGGAGACGACGGGCGTTGTGCATCTATCCGACAATTCGCAAATACAATTTTCTCTTGGGGTTCATCGGGTGACTTTTGCTTCTCCGGGTACCTTTACGGCAAGTAAATTGTTATCTGTTTACGGTTGGGAAGGTGATTTCGCAATTCCATTGAGTGGCCAAAGACCCAATGTGGAGGATACGGGATTATTGCAGACAAGTTCTGCTCGTTATGTGACGATTAATGGGGTGCTGCGGTCAGCGGGAGGGATAAATCAATATGGACAGATCAACTTTACGGGCTTTCCGGGTACGGCGGGTAAGTTGTTTATCAATACGCGTTTGAGCTTGCCATTATTAGAGCAAATCAAAATTATTAATGATGCGGACAGTTCGGTTCATTATTCGGTGCAATTGGGTAGTAATGAAATTGTGCCGGATTATAATCGGTAGGTGGGGGTAGACGCTGCCGGGGTCGCAGACCCCGGCAGCGTCACCACCGCAACGTTCTATTGTCAAGAAAATTATGCGGTATAGCGAGATTATCAGGTTGTTTTTAATCTGAAAATGGTGCAGGCAGTTTATCAGTTTCTTGGATAAAGCTGGGGAATTTGCAATATGAAAAGGTTTATGGGAGCGGATTAGGGGATAATTATCAGGATTATGATAATCGACGGGGGGGATAAAAAAAAGGGGACTTGGGCGCTTTAGAAGCGTGACGCGCCCGGGGCCCCCGACCCCGGCAGCGTCTACCCCCTTTTACATCTGCGCTTTTAGGTAATGAACTATCACCTCTAAGCCCTTCTCAAAATGGTCATTATTGGGAATCACAATATCACACGAACGTTTGTAAGGGCGAATATACGCCTCATACGTAGGTTTTACATGGTATTTCCAGCGGTACATCACATCCTGTAGATCATAGCCACGCTCCTCATTATCCCGTTTGATTCGGCGCTTCAACTTAACCTTATCCTTGGCGTCAATGAAAATCTTTAAATCCAATAATTTGGCAACCTCTGGAAAATGAAAAACGAAAATGCCCTCAACGACTAAGATTTTGCGTGGGTGAAAATGTAAGAGATCGGGGACTTTGGACAAATTATTGAATGTGTATTCTGGCCGACAAACTACTTCGCCCGAACTTAATTTTTTCACATCCGCAGCAAACGCTTCATCATCTATTGCACCTGGCAGGTCAAAATTTTCAATGCCATTATGATCTTTGGTCTGATGCTCAATGGGACGATAATAATTATCCTGCGATAAAAGACAAATTTCATCTGTCTGGAATTGTTCCATTAAGCGCTTCAAAAATAGCGTTTTGCCTGAAGCACTCCCTCCAGTAATTCCGATGATAAATGGTTTGTCGATGTTGCTCATAAGAAGCTACAAATTTGCGAAAAGCATCGCTAGGAATCAAGCCTCATCGCGCGAATTTTACATAATGCGCCGCATGATCTTTGGCACATTTTGATTGAATCTGAAAATCAAACTGACTAAATAATTCCGAAATCTCATCGATCTTAAACAAAGATTTCCCACAACCTTCGTGGACGCCCCCAGAAAGAATTTCTTCCACAATAATACATCCATCGCTTTTCAACAAACGATCAATTTCATTCAATACCTCCAACGGTTCATCCATTTCATGCAAGGAATTTAATAACCAAATTTGGTCAATAGACTCGTCCTCCAACGGAATGGCTGAGGCATCCGCATGAATAATTTGTACAGGTGTGGATAAGCGAATACCTGCTTGGTTTTCAAAATACTCGATGGTTTCCTCTACATCGGCCCGATTTAATACATTTTTGTTGTAATCCAATAAGAGCAATTCCCCCGCTTCCTGCACAACAATTTGTTTGATTTCCCACCAAGCAGCCCCGCATCCAATGGACAAGATGCAATCTCCATCCGACCAGCCCCCAAACTCGATTAAACTTTTCTCCATGCAGCAAATTATCAATTCTGCTTATCTTTGACAAAAAAAGAATGATATGGCCCTATTTATTGCACCTACTGCCAGCGTCATGGGACGCGTTACCATTGAAAAAGATGTGACAATTTGGTACGGCGCCGTTGTCCGCGCGGATGTGGAGGAAATCCATTTGGGCGAGGGGTGTAATATTCAAGATAATGCCGTTCTCCATGCAGATGAGGGCGATAAAACGATCATTGGTTCACGTGTAACGGTGGGTCATTCTGCGATTGTCCATGGGGCTGAAATTGGGGAGGGGTCCTTGATTGGTATGCATGCGACGGTGTTGAATCGGGCCAAAGTAGGTAAATGCTGTTTGATCGGTGCGCATGCCTTAGTCACTGCGGGCATGCAAATTCCTGATTACTCCTTGGTTCTTGGGAGTCCTGCCAAAGTGGTAAAAACCCTGAGTCCCGAGCAGATTGAGGCTTTGAAACATGGCGCGGATCATTACATTAAAATGGGTGCCAAACATGCTGCTGGCGATTATCCCCTCATTAAATCATGATCGAGCTCATTCTGATTCGGCATGCGCACGCGGGCCCAAACACCTATCCTGATGAAGCACGTCATTTGTCGGAGCGAGGTATTGAAGAATGTCTTCGTTTAGCGGCTAAATTGGCCAAATACCCGTTGCCCGAAGGGGTTTGGCATGTATCTACAGCGACCAGAACCCAGGAAACGTTTCGTTTTCTAACGAATAAGCCAGCAGAGGTGTCTGATTTTTGGTACGATGCTAGCGGATCGGATTACCTTAAAAAAATTGAATCATTTCAATTGAACTGCGCGTACCTCGTCGCACATAATCCTTCCATCTCATTTGTTGCTTCCTATTTATCTGGTGAACAAATTCAAATGGAAACGGCCAATTTTGTACATTTGCAGTGGCCCTTGTTAGATGCATGGGATGAAATTACACAGGGCAGTGCCACCGTTAAAACACGTTTCTAATCATGAGCAATCAGAAAATATTTCGTTGGGTTATCATCTTGTTCACTCTTTTGATGATCGGTTTAGCGATCGATATGGCACGGAATACGACGGCCCCCTGGAATAAGAAGAGTAGTAAGTAGTCGATAGTCGCTAGTCACTAGTCACTAGTCACTAGT
>CAYHOB010000006.1:125278-142718 GCA_964358165.1 uncultured Aquirufa sp. | reverse complement strand
CCGGAGTCGAAAGGCCGAAAGGATTAAACAACTCTTAATTCTTAATTCTGCAGGAGGTCCGAAGGGGTCAGTAGTCAGTCGCTAGTCGCTAGTCACTAGTCACTAGTCACTAGTCCGGAGTCGAAAGGCCGAAAGGATTAAACAACTCTTAATTCTTAATTCTGCAGGAAGTCCGAAGGGGATAGTGTTCAGTCACTAGTCGCTTGTCGCTAGTCCGGAGGAAAATAGTCCGAGTCCGAAGGGATTAAACAACTCTTACCTCTTACCTCTTACCTCTTAACTCAAAACCGCCTGAATATGCTTCAAATGGTGCTCACAATGCCAAGCATAGATCCCCAAAACACGGTCCAACCGATAACTAATCCCACGCTCCGGATGAAAATAGGTCTTTGACCAATCCGATTCCTGCATGGTCTTCATTAAATATACCCACCGCAAGTGAATGTATTTGATCCCCTCAATTGACCATTGAATCGGAGCTTCGTTACCATCCGGCATTTCTGCCCAAGTATTCTCGTCGTAAGGTTTGATCGTCGGGTTGTCCTCCGTCAACGCCATTTTGAATCGTATATATGAATTGATGTGGCTGTCGTAGAGGTGATGAATGACTTTGCGGGCCGACCAGCCTCCTGGCCGATAGGGTTTCTCCAATAATTGCTCATCGACACCGGCTAATAAGGTAGCCAGTTGGGCAGGTAATGCCTCAATCGTTGCAATCCATTCAGCACGTAATGCAGGAGAAATGACTTCCGGTGCAGAAAAATTTCCAATCGGATATTGTAAGGGATTTAGTTCCATCTTATCTTGTGTAAAATGCGGTTATTTCTGCCCCAGCTTGACGGGTATGCGCAATCAAAGGATGAACACCCTGGTGAATACTTTCCATTAATTCTTTGCCACTCTCTTTCATTAGTTGGGATATGTGCAAAACATATTCAATTTCGCCTTCTTCCATTTCCAAAGGAACCACAACTTTATAGACTTGATTTCCCAAGGCAGCTAATCGAGCAGCTTCTTGTTTCGCCGCCTCAAAACTGTTTTCCAAATCCGCCGGGTCGACGATAATAATTTTTGCTTCTTGCTCGGATTTTTCATTTAATAGGCCAACAAGTGCTAGATCCAAACCCTCCAAAAGCTTTCGGAATGCATGGTAATTTTTTCCATTGCGCATCCGTTCGCGAATGGATTGGCGAATGAAATAGGTGATAGAATCTGTGATATTGAGACCAATTTCCGCCATTTGTTTGAAAATCAAAGAGCTTGGTGACATGCCCGGAATCGTGTTCGGGTCATGTAATACAACCACACCTTCTGCTGTCAAAAATCCATCAATCCGCGTACAAACCCCAAATCCCAAATCATCAAAGGCTTGTTTGACCTGTGCCTGTATCTCCTGTAAATGACTAAGCGATGCCTCCATTGGGATACGTTTGCGGGTCAATTTCGACTTATATTTGGCATTGAAATCAAAAACTTCTACCGATTCATCGATCACAATTTCAGTAGGAGGAAGGGCAACAGAAACACCCTTGGGTGTCTGAATCACACCACAACTGAATTCATTTCCATGGACAAATGCTTCCAATAATACCGCATCTTCCGAGTGCATCGAATGTATGCTTGCTTTGGTTACTGTTTTTACAAAATAGTCCTTCAAGGCAACATGTAATTCCGCAGGATGTACGTAGGTTTGATGATTAAATCGAACCGGAAAACCGATTCCCTCATCCAAATTAACCATTTTTTGAAGGACTTCCACTTGTTGGTCTTCCGTATAAGTTATCCAATGCTCCCGGTAAATTTCCTGAATAAACAAGCATTTTTTGATCGCCTGATCAAAGACTTCTACGGAATCTTCCTTCACAAAAGCTAATCCAATTGACGATCCTTGATGGGGCGCTTTGGCCACAAAAGGAATCCCAATGGCCTTTTTAACTTGTTCGAATAAGGTCTCCCGACCGTATGCTTCGTAATCTGCACGCTGCAAAACGAAATATTTCTTATCCAAACCGACGCTCTTTGCAAGCCAATCGTTTTGTTTGATTTTATCGATACCAATCGCTGAACCTAAAACGCTTGGTCCCGAATACGGAATATTAAACCATTCCAATAATCCCTGAATGCTGCCATCTTCAGCTCCGGGGCCGTGCATGGCAATAAAAGCGAAATCAAAATGCGTGGAAAATTCAGTTGGGCTAATTTTCGTTCCGATGGACGAAATCATTGCATCGTAATCGCTCAGGTCTGTTAACGATTCCGTGTACACTGAAAAGGGTGCCGTTTGATACGCAGCTGGCGGAAAGAAATTGCGGATGGATTCTTGAAAGATCAATTCCTCCTTGATCAAAATGAAATTCCCTAAACCATCAACAAATACCGGTACAGGCGTAAATAATGCCTTGTTAATATGTGACATCGCCGTTTTACCACCGGCAAAACTAATTTCGCGCTCACGCGCCTGACCACCAAAAAATATTCCTATTCGCATCATGCTACTTTGATTTCTTCTACTGCTGTAATTTCAGGTACTTCCCGACGAATCGCTTCTTCTACACCGGCACGAAAGGTCATCGCCGACATATTGCAAGACTGGCAATTGCCTACTAATGCCAATTTTAACACATTTTCTGCCGTGATTTCGACGATTTCCACATTCCCTCCATCAGCAACCAAATAGGGTCTAATGCTATCAAGTGCGATTTGGATTTTTGAATAAAGTGGGTGATTTTCCATACTTTTTATTGTGCGTTGTTAATCGCGATTTGCTGAGCCAAATTAGCTGCAATTTTTCCAAATGCCTCTGCTGTAGGTCCTTCTTCCGCCGCGATGGGTTTCCCCGCATCGCCAGCCTCTCGTATTCCTTGAACCAAAGGTACTTCCCCTAAAAAGGGTACTTTATATTTAATCGCTAATTCTTTTCCGCCATCTTTTCCAAACAAATAGTATTTATTGTCGGGCAATTCTTCCGGCGTGAAATACGACATGTTTTCGACTAATCCCAAAATGGGCACATTGATACCATTTTGCTTGAAAAATTGCAAGCCTTTGGTTGCATCCGAAAGGGCTACTTTCTGCGGTGTAGTCACTATGACTGCGCCGGTTAATTTGATCAATTGCACCAAAGTCAAATGAATATCAGATGTTCCAGGAGGCAAGTCGATTAATAAATAATCCAATTCTTCCCAATTCGTATCCCCGAAAAACTGACGCAAAGCCTGCGTCATCATCGGTCCGCGCCAAGGCACAGGACTTTCCGTAGGCGCTAAAAAGCCCATGGAAATCAGTTTAATTCCGTATTGATTAATCGGCTGAATGCGATTTTTACCGTTGACTTCTTGCACCAAAGGCTGCATATCTTCCGCCCCAAACATAACAGGAATAGACGGTCCAGAAATGTCGGCATCTAAAATGCCCACTTTGGCTCCCGCTTTCTTCAAAGCCATGGCTAAATTAGCCGTAACGGTTGATTTACCCACGCCTCCTTTGCCCGATGCTACCGCAATTACATTCTTCACACCTGGAATTAAGGGATCTTGTTGTTGCAAGGAGGTCACCTCAGCCGTCATGTTTATGACAATTTTCAAATCCGGATGGACCAACTTATGAATGGCATCCACACAATCTTGTCTGATTTTTTCTTTCAATGGACAGGCAGGTGTCGTTAAAACGACTGTAAAACGTACTTCTCCTACTCCCAATTCAACATCTTTAATCATGCCCAAAGTCACCAAATCCTTTTTCAAATCTGGCTCTTGGACCGTGCTCAAAGCACCTAATATGATTTCTTTTGTTACACTCAATTCTCCCATAATGCGTTCTTTCCTTTCAAACTTCAAATATAGGGCTTTGTCTTAAGATAAGGCCAATATTTGTTGGTCTATTTTTGCCAAAATCTTGCTTGAATCTATACCCAATGTATCCATGTTAATTTCCTTTCGGAGTCGCATCAATATTTCTCTATGCTGAGGGAACTGCAAAGGATGCGGTCGATGCCGCATCGTGGCATAAATCTCCTGCCATCTTTTCGCTATCTCCTGTAGAGTGTCATCAAAATGAGCAATTTGGAATCGCTCATAGATGTACTGAATAGCTTGTTCCGTCGGATGAATCAGGTCGGCTTGATAAAATCGATAGTCCCGTAATTCGTCCATCATGATTTCATAAGCGGGGAAATAAGTGATTTGTTCCGGGTATTTTTTCGATAATTGTTCTGCGGCTAATCGTAAAATGGCTTTAGAAACAGCATTTTCAGGCATCCCATCTTTCGTATGACGAACGGGAGAAACGCTTAAAATGATTTGTATTCGATCATTTTCTTGCAGAAATGCCTCATAGCCTGCACAGATTTCCTCTACCGTACTTTGTTTTTTAATGAAGCGCGATGACACTTGTTTATGGCAATTTGCAATCGCCCGGCCCAGCACCTGATCCTCATAATAAAAGGCTGTCCCCCAGGTGATCACAAGGAATTGGCTACCTGCTAAAAAATTCAGCGTATTCGTTTTTACTGTATTTAATTGGGCCAAAAACGCTGATGGCTCCGCACCCATAAATTGAGAATGGAAATCCGGATGGACGTAATTGTCGCCCTGCTGATATAATTCCTCCTTTTTTAGTTGCTGTCCTTGCAATCCCCTCATGATGCTCAAGGGATGAAAGAGTGTACCCAATGCTTGATTCGATACTTCCATGGGTAATTCAGCCATTCGGCTCCCGATGTTTTCGGCAAAACAGGATCCGATGCAGAGGATTTGACTGTTGGGCTGTATCAGGTGAGTGGCGCGCGGAATGGTAAAGGTGGTGCTGAGTTTCATCATGTGTAAATCCCCAGACTGAAGTCTGGGGTTATAAAAACCTATAGCCCCAGGTTTTAACCTAGGGTGTGAATTATTTTATTCCCGTCGCCCAACGATTCATTTTTCTTTCCATGACGTCTAATGGCATGTTGCCATCTTTTAATATCTCATCGTGGAAATCTGAAAGTTTGAATTTAGGGCCTAATTCTTTGCTCAATTGTTCACGAATTTCCCGGATTTTTAGAGCCCCGATTTTGTAGGAAAGGGCTTGAGCTGGAATCGCCATATAGCGTTCAATCTCAGCCGTTGCGCCCTGCTCGGAAATCGGTTCGTTGGCCTTCATGTAAGCAATCGCCTGCTCGCGTGTCATGTTTTTTGAGTGCATGCCCGCATCTACGACCAACCGAATAGCCCGGTGGATTTCGTCTCCCAAAGCACCCATGTATTGAAATGGATCAGTATATAGGCCCAATTCTTTTCCTAAACTTTCGGTATATAAAGCCCAACCTTCGGCATAAGCTGAATTACCCCCAAATCGACGGAATTTCGGCAATTGTCCGTTTTCTTGTTGGAGACTCACCTGGTAATGATGCCCCGGAATCGCCTCATGCAAAAATAAACTCTCCATGCCGGAGGTCGTGTTGAATTTTGTTGCGTCCAAAATCGGAACATAGAATATCCCCGGACGTGTCCCATCTTCGGATCCTTGGAAGTATTCTGCGGAAGCAGATGCCGCGCGGAATGCCTCGGTTTGACGAACCTCAAAAGGGGTTTTCGGCACCCGACCAAACATCGTTTTCAATGCCGGTTCCATTTTTTTATGAATCGTTTCAAAAGCAGCCAAAACTTCAGCAGGAGTATGATATGGCATGAATTTCTTGTCGGCACGCATGTGCTCAAAGAAGGCTTTTAAGTCGCCTTGGAAGCCGACCGACTGTTTGGTTTTCTCCATTTCGGTTCGGATGCGTTTTACTTCAGCCAAACCTATTTGATAGATTTCATTCGCGGGTTTATCGGTCGTCGTCAAGACCTTAATTAGGTATTGATAATAAGCGGCGCCATTGGGAATAGCAGAAATGCCGCTAGTCGTACGGGCTTTTGGTAAATATTCTTTTTGTAAAAATTGTGCTAAACGCGTGTAGGCTGGGATGATTTCCTGCTGGATAATTTGGCTATAGGCTGCCGTAAATTTTGCTTTATCAGCCTCGGAAAAGTCTTTTGGAAAATTAGTTAATGGGCCATAAAAGGTGCTTTGTTTGATATCAGCTACTTTGAACGATTGCAATTGTGGAATGATTTTTTCCACCAAAGCTTTCGGTAATACCACATTCGCGGCGATTCCTTTTTGGAAATACACGATACTCGAGTCCATATACGCCGCACCGATGTGCATGCGTTTTTCCCAATTTTCATAATCCTTTTTTGTCGCAAATGGTTGCATTACGGAACCGCTGCCCAACTGTGCAAAGGTTAAATGAAAGCCATAAAATTGGTTTAAGGGCATCAAATTGTCTTGGTATGTCAATCCCTCAAGACCTAATTCGATGTCGCGCTTTAATATATCGAAGGTAATTTGGTCGTTATCGTCCAATTTTTCGCGGTCGATTTCGGCCAAACTTGATTGGGTTTTCTCTAACAAAGCCTTGATTTTGGTGCGGTGTGCATCAGTGAATTCGATGTTCAATAGGTCGTTATAGCGATTGTCGCCATTGGCAGTGGCTGAAACGGGATTTAATTTCAATTGTTCTTCGTAATAGGAATCTACGAGTGAGCCGAGTTCTTTTTTGGCATCGCCTGATTTGCAGGAAATAAAAGCCAATAAGCCTAAGAGGTAAGTTAGTTTTTTCATGCTGTTGATTTAGAATTCGAATATAAAAAGAAAGCGGAACAAGCCATGCATGCTTATTGCAAATGTCCTATTTCTACAAAAGGTAATTGCGCCAAAAATTCTATATTTGTAGTTTATGGTAAAAATCAACACCTAAGCATTTATAATTTTATGTCAAACATGGGAGCTGAACGCGAAAGACTGAGTCTTCGCAACGATAATAAAGGATGGAAAAAGTGGGGCCCCTATTTGACGGAGCGTCAATGGGGCACGGTTCGTGAGGATTATTCAGCGAGTGGAAATGCTTGGGATACTATTTCACATGACATGGCTCGTTCCAAAGCCTATCGCTGGGGCGAAGAGGGTATTGGGGGGATTTCCGACAATAAACAACATGTTTGCTTTGCCTTTGCTTTCTGGAATCACCGTGATCACATCTTAAAAGAACGATTTTATGGTCTAACGGGTAATGAGTCAAATCACGGGGAGGACGTCAAGGAATTGTATTATTACCAAGATTCCACGCCCACGCATTCCTACCAAAAAATGCTGTACAAATATCCACAGCATACTTTTCCGTATCAAAAGCTTGTCGATGAAAGCAAAAAACGTACACGTTTGGAGCCCGAATATGAGTTGATGGATACCGGAATCTTCGACAAAAATGAATTTTTCGACATCTCCATGGAATATGCCAAAGGAGATGAGCAAGATATATTAATTCAAGTAACGGTTGAAAATCGTTCCAAAGTTGCCGCACCGATTACCGTATTACCCACTATTTGGTACCGAAATACTTGGTGCTGGGGCTACGAAAAGTACAATTACAAACCGATGTTGACGGGTGTCGGTCATTCTTTCATCGAAGTAGACCACCGAGTTGTAGGCCGCTTTAAATTATATGCGGAAGAGGCAGATGAGTTTTTATTCTGTGACAATGAGACCAATTTTGAGCGTTTACATGGCTCAGCGAACTTGTCGCATTTTACAAAGGATGGAATCAACGATTACGTCGTTAATAAAAACAAACATGCAGTAAATCCGAATCATATTGGGACGAAGGCTTCGGTTCGTTATTCGGCGAAGATTCCCGCTGGAGGTAAAAAGGTCTTTCGTTTGCGTTTGACCAACTTGACCTTGCGTGAGCCTTTTGCGGATTTTGATGAAATTTTTGCAGCCCGATTGAAGGATGCGGATGATTTTTATGCGGATTTACAAAAGGATATTCACGAAGCAGGCATGCGCAATTTACAGCGTCAAGCCTATGCGGGCATGCTGTGGTCTAAGCAATGGTATTATTACAACGTTTTTGAATGGATTAAGGGAGATCCTGCGATGCCAAAACCGGATGCCTCTCGCAAGCTTGGCAGGAATAATACCTGGCGGCACATGTATGCGGCTAATATTCTTTCCATGCCTGATAAATGGGAATATCCTTGGTTTGCAGCATGGGATTTAGCCTTTCATACCTTGCCTTTGGCACGATTAGATCCCGATTTTGCGAAACGCCAATTGGCCGTAATCCTTCGCGAATATTACATGCATCCAAATGGACAGATTCCAGCCTATGAATGGTCATTCTCGGATGTGAATCCTCCCGTGCATGCTTGGGCAACTTGGAAGGTCTATGAGATCGACAAGGAGATGAATGGGGGCAAAGGGGATGTAGTTTTCTTAGAGCGAATCTTCCATAAGTTATTATTGAATTTCACCTGGTGGGTGAATTTGAAGGATGAGGGAGGGAACAATATTTTTGGCGGAGGATTCTTGGGGATGGATAATATTGGTGTGTTTGACCGTTCGGCGCAATTGCCTACGGGTGGACACTTGGAACAGGCTGATGGAACGGGTTGGATGGCGATGTACAGCTTGAACATGTTGCGCATTGCCTGTGAGATTGCCATCGAGAATCCGGTATATCAAGATATGGCTTCCAAATTTTTCGAGCACTTCCTGCACATTGCGGGTGCGATGCAGACGATCGGTGGTGATAAATTGAACCTTTGGGATGAGGATGACCAATTCTATTATGACATGTTGCATAAGGAAGATGGCAGTGCAGAATTATTAAAAGTCCGTTCGATGGTTGGCCTGATCCCGCTCTTTGCCGTGGAAGTTTTGACATCGGATATGTTGGAAAAATTACCCGCCTTCAAACGCCGTGTTGAATGGGTGCTTAACAACCGACCGGATTTGGCAAGTTTGATTTCACGCTGGTATGAGCCGGGCAAGGGGGAGAGTCGTTTGCTTTCCATTTTGCGGGGTCACCGAATGAAGATGATTATGAAACGGATGTTTGATGAGACCGAATTTTTATCGGATTATGGCATTCGTTCGCTTTCAAAATACCACAAAGAGCACCCTTATAAATTTGCCTTCGAGGGCGGATCCTTGCAGGTGGATTATACGCCGGCGGAGTCGACGGGAAGTATGTTTGGGGGGAACTCCAACTGGCGTGGTCCGATTTGGTTCCCAATGAATTATTTGATTTTGGACTCCTTAAGTAAGTTTTCGGATTATTACGGTTCGGATTACGAAGTGGAATTCCCAACGAATTCAGGGAATATGATGAATATCAAAGACGCAGCGGAAGGGGTTTCTCGACGCTTGTTGGCCATGTTCATGCCCAACTCAACGGGCGACATCCCAATGTACGATGGGCATGAGAAATTGCATGAAGATTCCCATTTGTTCTTTGAATACTTTGATGGGGATACCGGAAAAGGCTTAGGGGCAAATCACCAAACCGGTTGGACCGGATTGATATCTGAAATTATCCTTCAATTACATAAAAAATAATGCAAACACCTGACGAACGTTTTGCGGCCTTGGGCCTTGAATTACCTCCTGCACCGAAACCAATGGGTGTTTATAAGCCAGGTTTACAGGTGGGAGATTTCTATTATGTTTCTGGACATGGCCCTGTTCGTCCAGATGCCTCCTTGATCATTGGTCGGATTGGTGCCGACATGGACATAGAGGCAGGGAAACTCGCGGCAGAGCAAGTTGGCCTGACCATTTTAGCTACCTTAAAGGCGCAATTAGGTTCCTTGAATCGCGTGAAACGCGTCATCAAAGTCTTGGGCATGGTGAACGCGACGGATGATTTTTTGCGTCATCCTTATGTGATTAATGGCTGTTCAGAATTGTTTGCCAAAGTTTGGGGCGAGGAAAATGGCATCGGTGTCCGCTCTGCAGTGGGCATGGGAACCTTGCCGGATAATATCCCGGTGGAAATAGAGGCGATGTTTGAGTTAGCTTTTTAAACGTGCACGTTTAAAAAGCTAACAGTCGTTAGACATTAGACGTTGGACATTAGAGGCGCTTGCGTCGATTCCCCAGACTTCAGTCTGGGGATATAACCCCTGGTTTTAACCTGGGGGCTTCCGAAGGAAGTCGGTACCCACCAGCCTACGGTAGATCATTAGCACGCCCCAAACCCTGGATTATAACCCCTAGTTTTAACCTGGGGGCTTCCGAAGGAAGTCGGTACACCCCAGCCTACGGTAGATGATTAGCACGCCCCAAACCCTAGATTATAACCCCAGGTTTTAACCTGGGGGCTTCCGAAGGAAGTCGGTACACCACCAGCCTACGGTAGATCATTAGCACGCCCCAAACCCTGGATTATAACCCCTAGTTTTAACCTGGGGAATCGACGCAAGCGCCTCTAACGTCCAACGTCTGATATCTAACGTCTAACGTCTAATGACTAATCTCCAACATCTTCTTCAGCGCCTTATATGCCGGCACGCGGATACTTTCCTCCAAATTAATTTCGGGTAGTTCGTAGTACAAGGCATTATACAATTTCTCCAAGGTATTCATTTTCATGTAGGGACATTCAGAGCAGGCGCAGGTATTCTGTTCGTTGGCCGGTGCCGGAATCAAATGTTTATTGGGCACAGATTGTTTCATCTTGTGCAGGATGCCTGCTTCGGTTGCGACGATAAAGGTTGAATTTGGGGAGGTTTCAACGAACTTCAATAAGGCAGTCGTTGATCCCACATAATCCGCTTCTTTTAAGATGATTTCCTTGCATTCTGGATGTGCGATCAATAAAGCATCTGGGTATTCCTTTTTCAAGGCAGCCAATTTTTCTAATGAGATATCGATGTGCACCATGCAGGCGCCCTCCCAAAGAATCAATTCCCGACCGGTTTTATGGGCCACGTAACGACCTAAATTAGCATCCGGTGCGAAGATGATTTCACGGTCGGCAGGAATGGACTCAACGATTTGAACTGCATTGGATGAGGTACAAATGATGTCGGTCATGGCCTTGATTTCGGCCGAACAGTTAATATAGGATACGACAATCGCATTCGGGTGTGCGGCTTTCAACGCGGCAAACTCCGATACAGGCACGGAATCCGCCAGGGAACAACCTGCATTGAAATCCGGAACCACAACCTTTTTGGTCGGGTTCAATATCTTGGCTGTTTCGCCCATGAAATGTACGCCACAGAATACGATCAAATCCGCTTCTGTTTTTTCTGCAGCTTGGGAAAGTCCTAAGGAATCGCCAACGAAATCGGCCAATTCCTGAATTTCCCCATCTACATAATAATGCGCTAAAATCACCGCATTTTTCTCCTTTTTCAGGCGCTGGATTTCGGTAATGAGCTCGACGCCTTTGGGGGTAGAGCGGGCGATGTAGCCAACTGATTTTGCTTCGTCTATGAGATTCATTTCGCTTTAAGGCTAAGGTCTAAACTTTTCACATGGTGGGTCAATGCACCCACAGAAATATAATCGACTCCCGTTTCGCCATAGGCGCGGAGTGTTTGTTCATTGATGCCGCCGGATGCTTCGGTGACGAACCGACCGTCAATTTTCCGGATGGCAGCGCGGAGGCGATCGGGGCTAAAATTGTCCAACATGATTCGTTGGACCCCACCGATGGCCAAAACTTCGTCCAATTCAGATTCGTTGCGTACTTCGATTTCAATCGCTAATGGCTTAGGCAATGAAGCGTTATAGGCAAAACATTTGCTTAATGCCGATTTGATTCCCCCGGCAAAATCCACGTGGTTATCTTTGATAAGAATCATGTCAAACAATCCGTAGCGGTGATTGACCGCACCGCCGATCTTACAAGCCCATTTTTCCGCTAATCGGAAGTTGGGCGTCGTCTTGCGGGTATCCAATAATTTGGCCCGGGTTCCTTCTAAAATATTCACTAAAGAACGGGTATAGGTCGCGATGCCCGACATTCTTTGCATGCAATTCAATACCAAACGTTCTGCTTTTAAGATTGATTGTGAGGATCCGTCAACTTCCAAAACAACCTGTCCCGGTTCAACCCACGTTCCATCGTGGATGAAAACCTGAACTTGCAATTTGGCATCCACCTCCTTGAAAATAGCTAAGGAAAGTTCAACACCAGCCAAAACCCCACGATCCTTAACAAGCAATTGTGCTGTGCCCGTAGCGTCCGAAGGTACGGTGGAAAGGGAGGTGTGATCTCCATTGCCGATATCCTCTGCAAGAGCAGCTTGAATAAAAGCGTGTACGTATGTGGGCTCTAAATAATTGAACATGGTATGAATTTGGAAGGGTAAATTTACGAAAATTCCATTCCGAATTGATTTCTAAGAAAATTATCCTATTTTTGCTGCTTATCATGCAAAAGAAGGTAAACGTTTTCCATTTATTGTTGTTTATGCCCGTGCTTTTTTGGCTCGTGGCTAAGCCAATATCCTTGGTTAAGGCGGATCAGGCGCAGGTAAAGACGGAAAAACAACAAAAGACGATTCAGGTCGCTGAGCAGCATGTTTACCAAACATGCTCTAATACGCAGCTCGATTTTCCCCAAGATTTTGTATTTCCAAGCCTTCAGGTGTTCATCGCGAAGGTTTCAACAGTTTCCATTAAATTGCCTTTGGTACTTCATCAGACGCAATTCATGCGAATTTTATTGACTCAATTTATCGCCACGCTGGCTCCCTGAGAGGCAGTGGTCAGTCGCTAGTCACTAGTCATTAGTCGCTAGTCGCTAGTCAAATGACTAAGGTCCAACGTCCAATGTCCAAAAGAAAAGGGACATATTATTTACAATTTATTATTTACAATTTAATTTCAAGTTATGCGTTACAAAAGTGCCATTATTTGGCTGTCTACGATTATTTCAGCCCTATGTATTTTCTTCCTTTCATTCACATGGAAGTCGAATCAAATTAAAGAACAAGCAATCAAATATGCGACAATGGCTGATGGCAAAGTAGATGCAGCGAAGCGTTTACATTTTGTCGATTCCCTTTGGAAGCAACCGGTATATATCGGATATACCTTACAAGAAGTGACGCAATATGCATTGCAAAAAGGTCTTGACTTAGAAGGTGGTTTGCACGCGGTTTTAGAGGTTTCTCCAGTAGAAATCTTGCGTGCACTTTCAGGCCAGTCGAACGACCCGAATTTCGAGAAAGCTTTAGCGGAGGCAAGTGATGCGCAGGCGACTTCGACATCATCGTTTAATGAGTTGTTCTACGAAGCATTTGCTCGTATTGCTCCAACTCAATCGTTGGCATCTGTATTCTCAAACTCAGTAAATCGTGGAAAGATTTCATCTACATCAACAGACGCACAAGTTAAGCGTGTGATTGATGCAGAGATTGACGGTGCGGTTGATCGTGTTTATAAGATCATCCAGGCACGTATTGACAAGTTTGGTGTTGCGAATCCAAACATCCAACGTTTACCAGGTTCTAACCGTATTCAGGTTGAATTGCCAGGTGTTGAAAACCCAGAGCGTGCACGTAAATTGTTGTCAGGTGCAGCGAAATTGGAGTTTGTTGAGTGTTATGAATTGAACGAATATGGTGCAGGATTAAATGCTTTAGGTGCGATCTTAGCGCGTGAGGCAAAAGCACCAGCAGTAGCGGCGACAGCTGCTAAACCAGCAGCGAAAGACACAACAACGAATGCTTTGGCATCTCAATTAGCAGCTCCTACAAAAGATTCAGCAGGTAAAGCGAAGGCTGATACTTCGGGTTCAGCCTTGACGAAATTGTTTATCCAAATGGGTAATGGCATTGGAGTTTATGTGAAGGATACGGCGCGTGTGAACGCATTGTTCCGCCGTGCGGATGTCAAAGGGTTTTTTCCAGCGAACATCAAGTTTGCATGGGCTGCCAAAGGCGTTCCGGCAACAAATGGAGATGAAATTTTAGCATTGGAGGCTTTGAAACAAGCGGAAGGTCAAAAGGCTCCTTTGGAAGGAGATGTGATTACAGATGCCGCACAAGATTTTGACCAAACGGGTCGTGCGGAAGTAACGATGTCCATGAATGGAACAGGAGCTCGTATCTGGAAAAACTTGACGGGTGCGAACATCGGTCGTCGCATTGCCATCGTATTGGATGGGTATGTATATTCTGCACCCATGATTAACGGTGAGATTCCAGGTGGTCGTTCATCGATCTCAGGTAGCTTCACGGTTGAGGAGGCGAAAGACTTAGCAAACGTATTGAAGGCGGGTAAATTACCAGCGCCAACACGTATTGTAGAAGATGCATTCGTAGGGCCTTCGTTGGGTGCTGAGGCGATCAACCAAGGCTATATGTCGATGTTATTAGGTTTGCTATTAGTGATTGTGTTCATGGTAGGATACTATGGAACCCCAGGTTGGATGGCTAATTTAGCCTTGTTCTTCAACGTATTCTTTATTGCTGGAGTTTTGGTTCAAATCCAAGCGGCATTGACTTTGCCAGGTATCGCGGGTATCGTGTTGACATTGGGTATGGCGGTGGATGCCAACGTATTGATTAACGAGCGTATTCGTGAAGAATTAAGATCAGGAAAAGGCTTATTGGATGCCATCAACGTTGGTTACGAGAAGGCATTAAGTGCGATTTTGGATGGTAACATCACGACGATTTTGATTGGTGTGATTTTGATCATCTTCGGTTCGGGTTCTGTCAAAGGATTCGGGGTAACATTATGTATCGGTTTGGTTACCTCTGTATTCTCAGCGGTTTACATTTCGCATTTATTGGTGAATTGGATGGCGAAACGTGCGATCAAGGCTGGAAAAGAGAAGGACATGACGTTTGAGACATTCATCTCACGTGATTTGTTTAAAGGAATGAACTTTGATTTCATCGGAAAACGTAAGTATTCATACTGGTTCTCTTGGTTGTTAATTGCAGCTGGAGCAATTGTGGTGATTATGCAGGGAGGTTTCAACTTAGGTGTTGACTTCAAAGGTGGTCGTTCATACGTAGTTGAGTTTAACCAGGCGGTCCCTACCGATAAAGTGAAGGAAGCGTTAACGGATGATTTCGGAGGCAAGGGCGTAGAGGTGAAGACCTTCAACGGAGCATCGAAACTGAAAGTGACAACATCTTACTTAGTAGAAGATGAGTCGATCACGGCAAACAATACGGTGCGTACGGCATTGGAAAAAGGATTGAAAGATTTTGCTTCTGCTTCGCCAAAAATTGTTTCTGAGTCGAAGGTAGGTGCAACGGTTGCGGATGATATTTTGATGCAATCCTTTGTGTCTATTTTCTATGCGATTTTGGCAATTTTCATTTATATCTTGATTCGTTTCCGTAAATGGCAATATTCTCTTGGTGGAGTTATTGCGATGGTTCATGATACCTTGGTGGTATTGGGTATGGTGGGGATTGTTCGTTTGTTTGGATTCGAATTGGAAGTTGACCAAGTATTCATTGCGGCGGTATTGACTGTTATCGGTTATTCGATTAACGATACCGTGGTAGTATTTGACCGTATCCGTGAGGAGATCGGTGTGAATCCAGATTTGGGAAATAAGGCTTTGATGATCAAGACAATTAATGAGTCGATTAACCATACGATGTCACGTACGGTGATGACGGCAACAACGGTATTCTTAGTGGTAACGGTGTTGTTGATCTTCGGAGGTGACGTGTTGCGTGGATTCTCTTTTGCGATGTTCGTCGGGGTTGTTTTTGGTGCATATTCTTCTATTTTTGTGGCGGCGCCAATTGTAATTGACCTAGGAACATCTTCTAAACCAAAGAAATAAGTTCTGATGCCGGTTGCTCGAAAGGGTGACCGGCATTTTTATATTTCAACAAATTAATCAATTATGAACAACAGTATCTGGAGAAAGAAACCCATGCACATGTTTGAGCAAGACATGCAAAAAAGCGAGCTCAAACGCGTATTGGGAAAATGGAGTCTAACAGCGATCGGTATCGGTGCGATTATTGGTGGTGGAGTTTTTGTCTTAACAGGAACGGCAGCGCATTTTCATGCGGGACCTGCTTTAGCCATTTCATTTATTATTGCGGGTATCGGCTGTATTTTTGCGGCACTTTGCTATGCGGAATTTGCGGCTATGTTACCTGTAGAGGGTAGCGCCTATGCTTATGCTTATGGAACCGTAGGTGAATTATTTGCCTGGATTATCGGTTGGGGACTCATCCTCGAGTACGCCATGGGTGCCATGACAGTCGCGGTATCGTGGTCGGGCTATTTCAACAAGCTCTTGCATCTCTTTGGGATACATCTTCCCGCGAATTTAACGAATGACCCTGTTTCTTTTGGGGGAGCTTCCGTTAATTTACCGGCATTGGTGATTGTTTGGTTTGTGACTTGGATCTTGGTGAAAGGGATCAAAGAAGCGGCTAGCGCGAACAATATGATCGTTGTGTTAAAGGTGGCGGTGATTTTGTTTGTCATCATCATGGGTGCATTCTACATCGATGTGGCGAATTGGACTCCGTTTATTCCGGAGGAGACTTTGGTCCAACATGAAAACGGTGAGATGCTTCCCGCGTACGGTTGGGGTGGTATCATTTCTGGTGCCTCAGCGATTTTCTTTGCCTACATTGGTTTTGATGCGGTTTCTACGCAAGCGGGTGAGGCGATTAATCCAAAGAAGGATATGCCCTTTGCGATTATTGCTTCTTTGTTGATCTGTACCATTTTGTACATCGCGGTATCCTTGGTTTTAACGGGGATGTTGAATTACAAAGACATCACGGGGGATGCCTTGAAGGCGCCAGTGGCGTATGCATTTGATGTGGCAGGCCAACCGTGGGCGGTGTTTGTGATTACAGCAGCAGCGACGGCGGGATTGCTTTCGGTGATGTTGGTCATGATGTTAGGCCAAACACGTGTCTTCTTGGGCATGGCGAAGGATGGTTTATTACCAAAGTTCTTTGCTGAGGTTCATCCTACATTTAAGACTCCTTGGAAATCGACAATTTTAGTGGGCGCCGTGGTATCGGTTGTTGCAGGATTTACGCCTATCTCCTTATTGGGTGACATGACAAGTTTCGGTACCTTATTTGCCTTTACGATGGTGTGTTTAGCGGTATGGATTTTGCGTTTCCGCGATCCAAATCGTGAGCGTCCATTCAAGGTTTCAGGTTTGAACATCGTGGCTCCTTTGGGAATCTTGGTGAATACCTTCTTGATTTTGAATTTAGGTCGGACAGCCCAATTATTCGCATTAGCGTGGTTGGTGTTCGGATTGGTAGTGTATTTCTTATACGGCCGACCGAAGTCGCACTTGAATACGAGAGCGTAATGAAAGGCCCCTGTGTAAGGGGCTTTTTTTATGGGTTGTGCTCTTTGGCAAAGCTTCGCGCTTTGCCAAAGGTTTAGGCGCTTTTCGCGCCGAGTGCCCCAGGTTAAAACCTGGGGTTATAACCCTAGGCTTCAGCCTAGGGATTCCAGCTGAAGGCTAGTGGCGGTGCTCGAATGTATCCAAGGTTTTAACCCTAGGGAATCGATGCTTCGCATCTCAAACTTTGGCAATCCTGAAAGGTTTGCCAAAGAGCTATTTTTGGCGTATTTTTGCAGCTTGATTTATCATTAT
>CAYHOB010000006.1:70071-125268 GCA_964358165.1 uncultured Aquirufa sp. | reverse complement strand
TGGAGATATTGGTTATCAAAAAAAGTGTATAAAATAAATGAAAGACTTTCACGAAAACGGAGTTACCATAGTAATGGTTTCTCATTCCATGGATGTAGTCCAAAATTTTTGCCAAAGAGCTATTTTTGGCGTATTTTTGCAGCTTGATTTATCATTATGCAAAAGATTGACGCGGAAATTGCCAAACGACGGACCTTTGGTATCATATCTCACCCCGATGCGGGAAAAACGACCCTAACGGAAAAATTGCTACTCTTTGGAGGGGCCATTCAAACGGCCGGGGCGGTGAAATCGAATAAGATTAAGAAGGGGGCGACCTCCGACTTCATGGAAATTGAACGCCAGAGAGGTATCTCAGTCGCGACGTCCGTGATGACTTTTGAGTATAATGATGTAAAAATCAACATCCTGGATACGCCGGGTCACAAGGACTTCGCGGAGGATACGTATCGGACGTTGACGGCCGTGGATTCGGTGATTTTAGTGATTGACTGCGTGAAGGGCGTCGAGGAACAAACCGAACGTTTGATGGAAGTATGTCGCATGCGAAATACGCCCGTGATTATTTTTATCAATAAAATGGACCGCGAAGGTCAAAACCCTTTTGACCTACTCGATGAGTTGGAGCAAAAATTAGGTATTTCAGTGCGTCCGTTAACTTGGCCGATCAACATGGGTCAAAACTTCAAAGGGGTTTATCACCTCTTGGATCGTTCCTTGAACTTGTTTTCAGCGAATAAAACGAAGATCGAAAAGAATGTTGTTTCCGTGGATATCGCTTCGCCTGAATTGGATGCCCGAGTAGGGGAGCGTGATGCGAGCCAATTGCGCGAAGATGTGGATTTGATTGAGGGTGTTTACGAGACTTTTGACAGAGAAGAATATTTATCAGGAGAACTGGCACCGGTATTTTTTGGTTCGGCAGTTAATAATTTTGGTATTCAAGAACTCTTGGATACGTTTACCAAAATCGCTCCGCCTACGCAAGCTCGCGGAACGGATGTGCGTGTGGTGCAACCCAATGAGAAGAAATTTACTGGTTTTGTGTTTAAGATACATGCCAACTTAGATCCGAAACACCGCGACAGGATTGCGTTTTTGCGTATTTGTTCAGGAGTGTTTCATCGGAATACTTTTTACCAACATATTCGTTTGAAGAAAAATGTACGATTCGCGAATCCGTACAATTTCATGGCGCAAGATAAAGAGGTCGTGGAAGAGGGTTTTCCAGGCGATGTAATTGGTTTATATGATACAGGTACCTTCAAGATTGGCGATACCTTGACGGAAGGGGAAGTCCTCAATTACCAAGGAATTCCGAGTTTCTCACCAGAGATTTTCAAGGAACTCATCAACTTGGATCCGATGAAATCAAAGCAATTGGAAAAAGGAATTGACCAATTGACCGACGAAGGTGTTGCTCAATTATTCACGCAACCCCAATTAGGAAATCGTAAGATTGTGGGAACGGTAGGAGACCTGCAATATGAGGTTATTCAATACCGTTTGGAGCATGAATATGGTGCCAAATGTCGTTTTGATGGCATGTCGGTGACCAAAGCTTGTTGGATCACCTCCGAAGACCCGAAAAAGTTACAAGAATTCGTTCGCTTAAAAGGCCAAAACATCGCCCAAGACAAGGACCGCAACTACGTATTCCTTGCTGAATCCGACTGGATTCTGCGCATGAACCAAACGAATAATCCGGAGATCGAATTCCACTTTACGAGTGAGTTTAAGTTAGCGTAGTCTGGAGTTATTAAATAACCCTAGGCTTCAGCCTAGGGATTCTAGCCTGAAGCTGGTGGTGTATCCTTTGTCTGGAAGATACCCCAGGTTGAAACCCGGGGTTAATAATAACCCTAGGCTTCAGCCTAGGGACTAGACGCAAAAAAGTGCGTCTCTACATTATTTGAGTTTCTTCATTTTCTCTTGAAACTTTTTACTTCCTTCCTTAAAATACTCGAGGATTTGTTCATTGGAAAGACCTTCCAACTCTTTGCTAATTTGAGTTTTAATTTTACGAAAGGATTTTACACAATCGTAGCCTTTAATAGTACCCTCAGAAGTTTTCATATGATTTCTCTAGGAGATTTAATGGTGATGTGAGCCAACCCACGCTGTGGATTGAAAGATACCCCAGGTTGAACTCGGGGTTAATAATAACCCTAGGCTTCAGCCTAGGGATTCCAGCCAGAGGCTGGTGGTGTATCCTTCCTTCGGTATAGCCCCCAGGTTGAACTCGGGATTAATAATAACCCTAGGCTTCAGCCTAGGGATTCCAGCCGGAGGCTGGTGGTCTATCCTTCCTTCGGTAGAGCCCCAGGTTGAACTCGGAATTAATAATAACCCTAGGCTTCAGCCTAGGGATTCCAGCCGGAGGCTGGTGGTGTATTCTTCCTTCGTAAGAGCCCCCAGGTTGAAACCTGGGGTTATAAAAGGACGCGAAGTATCGCGTCGCTACATACTACTTATTTCTGAAATTTCGCCGCTAGCCTTATCCTTTAGAATAACTTTTTTATCCCCATTGGGAAGGATTTCTTCTTTGATGAGCCAATGTTTTTCATCATAGGATTGATATACGGATGGTTTCGAAAGGCCTTTTTGTCCACGCCATTCTGGAAGGATAACGGGTTCCCAGAGCTTTGTTTTCGCCGACTTGTATGCGGCATCGATGATGGCGTTAACGACATAACCATCATAAAATGTTTCACGAGGCTGTTTGTTGTTTTCAAAAGCCTCAAACATGTCATTAAACATCGTTGGGTAGCCTAATTCGTGTGCCTCATCTCCTACGGGGAATTGCCAGCCAACATTGGTTTCTGCCTTTTCAGCGACGTAATTTGAAGTATTTCCACTGGTAAACATTTCAAATCCCGTGCGTAAAAATGAATTTAGCCAAATCGTCCCTTCCGTTCCCATGACCTCATCGCGCAAATCCATGCCGCCACGGAAGGTCCAGGAAACTTCAAATTGTCCAATGGCCCCATTCTCATATTTAACCAATCCAATCGCATGATCCTCTGCGTCAATGGGTTTTACTTGTGTATCTGCCCAACACATAACCTCGACTGGCAAGACATCCTTTCCTATAAAATTTCGAGCAATTTCAATGCAATGACATCCTAAATCGAGCACAGCACCACCGCCAGCCTTGTCTATATCCCAAAACCATTCCGCATGTGGTCCTGGATGTGTCTCCCTTGATTTGGCCCATAGAATACGTCCGATGGCACCCTCCTCAACACTTTTGACGGATTTGAGGAATTTGGGCGTATAACATAAATCTTCCAAATACCCGGCAAAAATTCCCGCTTCTTCACACGCTAAGGTCATTCTAAGTGCTTCAGCAGCAGTTCGACCTAGGGGTTTTGTGCATAAAACGGCCTTTTTGTGTTTAACACACAGCATAACGGCTTCTTCATGCAAATAGTTTGGTAAGGCAATGACAATAAATTCAGCTGCTTCATGTGCAATCGCTTCCTCCATTTCTGTACAAAAATGCGGGACATTGTAATCTTTTGCAAAGCGTTTTGCCGTGGCTTCCTTGCGCGAATAGACCACCGTAACGTGATCTTTGCTGCGTCTTCCACACAGGGACTCCGCATAGAATCTACCAATGAATCCTCCCCCCAAAATGCATATTTTAGCCATTATTTGTCTATTTTTAATGTGATTTCTTCCTCTTTTGCTAGAAAGTCGGCCCCTCGAACGGTCTTTTTACCGCTGGCCAAAATGGCCTCATCCGGCACCATGGAAATAGGTGTGATGCAGGACATGTTTTTTTCCCGAAACGGTTTGTTTGATGCCAAATTATAGGCTGATATGACAGACCAACGTGCATTTTCTGATAAATTGGCTTCGGACCGGTGAAGTAAATTGGGATGGAAAAACAACACATCTCCTGCTTTTAATTCGCAATAAACGAGCTCAGAAATCTTAGCTGCCTCTTCCACAAAAGCCATGTCGGCGCCTTGTTGCTCGCCAGCAAATAGGTGTTCGAAGCGTTGCATGTGATGGGTTCCTTTTAACACCTGCAAACATCCATTTTCTTTGTTGGCATCTGTCAATGCAATCATCACGGAAATCATGGATTCTGGGTAAAGAAATCCATTTTTATACCAGTAGCCATAATCTTGATGCCATTCCCATGCCCCGCCTACACGTGGCTCTTTTTGCATGACTTTGGAATGAAAATGGCAAATTTCCCCTGCTCCTAGCAGGCCTTGAACTGCGCTTACCATCCGTTTACAGCGCGACATGAGTCCAAATGAATCATCTCCTGCTGTAAACCAAAGTGTTAATTTGGTTTTTTTGCCTGTTTGGTCATTCAGGTCAAAGGCATGATTGACAACCGATTCATCAGTTGCAACCTGATATAATAATTCGATTTCTTCCGCTGAAAAAAATTGAGGAACCTGAATAAATCCATCCTGCTTATACGCAAGTACCTGTGAATCAGTCAACATAGTTCTAGGTTTTGTTGGCTGAATTTATGGATTATTTTAATACGTTGTATCCTGTGATTGGAGAATCTGAGGAGTAATAACCCTAGGCTTCAGCCTAGGGATTCCAGCTGGAAGCTGGTTAGGTGCGGACTTCGAATGTGCTTATAGCCCTAGGCTTCAGCCTAGGGATTGCGGCTGGAAGCTGGTTAGGTGCGGCCTTCGAACGCGCTTATAACCCTAGGCTTCAGCCTAGGGATTAGATGAGAAGTATCGCGTCAATGCATCATTTTTCAAACTTGGCTTTTTCTTCAAACTCCCGACTAGACTTTTGTAGCCGTTTGAGTATTTCCTCATTCGAAAGTCCGGCTAATTCCTTACTAAGCTTTGTTTTAATTCTTCGGAATGATTTTACGCAATCATAGCCTTTAATTATACCCTCGGAAGTTTTCATGCAATTTCTCTAGGAGATTTAATTGTGATTCCGGATAAACCGTGCAGTGAATTTACATGATGGTAACTTATAATTCTATTCGAAATTCGAGTAAAAGTGGGTGTATCCTTCCTCCGGAAGGTACCCCAGGTTAAAACCTGGGGATACAATAAGACGCGAAGTATGCAGTGAACTGCAAGTATCGCGTCTCTACAGAGTTAGAATCGATGCTTACAATTCTTACATCTTACTTCTTACCTCTTAACTCTTCCCTCTAAACTAATCCCAGATCCTTCTGAATCACCCCAACCTTCTCCTGCAAGGCCGTGAAGGTCTTGTCGAAGTCTGCCGCAGATGCCAATGGCGCATTCACCGATACATAGAACTTGATTTTCGGCTCCGTTCCCGACGGGCGGGCAGAGACTTTAGATCCGTCGGCCAGGATGAGTTGGATGACGTTGGAGGCTTCGATGCCACGGCCAACTGCAATAGGTGTTTGTTTACCAGTTAATAGGTCTGTCGAAACGAGGCCCTCGTAGTCCAATACCGTTATGGGTTTCGAACCTGCCACGGATGCAGGGACGTTCGAACGCAAATTGATCATCATTTGCTTGATTTCCTCGGCGCCAACTTTCCCCTTTTTGGTTAAGGAGATAAGGCCCTCGTAATAGAAGTTGTTCTCGATATACATCTCGGCCAAAAAGTCGAACAAGGACTTGCCTTGGTCTTTGGCATAAGCTGTTAATTCTGCGATCATGGCGCATGAAGCCACCGCGTCCTTATCACGCACAGCATCACCGATTAAATAGCCGTAAGACTCCTCGCCACCGCCGATGAACTTCTCCTTGCCCTCCAACTCGCGGATGACCTGTGCGATGTATTTAAAACCGGTCAAGGTATTGTAGCAATTAACGCCTTTGGACGCACACATTTTATCGATCAAATCCGTGGTCACAATCGTTTTGGCCACAAATTCATTGCCTTTTAAATCGCTTACTTTCAATAAATAATACAGGATCAAACTGGCCATCTGGTTCCCGTTCAAGAGCACCCATTCGCCATGTTGGTTCTTTACCGCAGCCCCCACGCGATCCGCATCCGGGTCTGTGGCAATCACCAAATCCGCATCGATCGCTTTGGCTTTATTCAAGGCCAAAGTCATCGCCTCTTTTTCCTCCGGATTCGGATATACGACCGTTGGGAAATTCCCATCCGGAATCGCTTGCTCCTCCACGACGCTCACCGACTCGAATCCCAAAGACTCCAAAGCCTTGGGTACCAAGGTAATTCCCGTGCCATGGATAGGAGAGAAGACGATTTTTAAATCCTTTTGGCGCTGTATAACCTCCGGTTTGCGGCAGTTGGCCAGAATCGTTTTCAAATAAGCCGCATCGATCGACTCATCCAAAATATGTAACAAGGCTTCGTTGCCTTCAAATTTAATATCAGCGACGGTTGAAATGGCATTCACCTCCGACACGATGTTTTTGTCATGTGGCGCAACAACCTGCGAGCCATCAGCCCAATAAGCCTTGTAGCCATTGTATTCCTTTGGGTTATGGGATGCGGTGATGACCAAACCGGCTTGGCAGCCCAACTCGCGTACCGTAAAGGACAACTGCGGGGTAGGACGCAAGGCAGGGAAGAGGTACACCTCGATGCCATTGGCGGTAAAGATATTGGCCGCGATGCGCGTAAATTCCGGGGAATTATTTCGCGAATCGTGAGCGATAGCGACTTTGATTTTTTGGCCCGGAAGGCATTTGTTCAGGTAATTGGCAAATCCCTGCGTTGCTGCACCCACGGTATATTGATTCATTCGGTTACAGCCCACGCCCATTTCGCCGCGCATTCCACCTGTCCCAAATTCCAGTGATTTGTAGAAGGAGTCTGTCAAAGCGGTCTGTTCGCCTGCCGCGATCATGGCCTGAATTTGTGTTTTGGTTTCGGCGTCGTAAGGGCCGTTTAACCATTGGTCGATGTTTGCTTGGGTTGTTGCGTCAAAAGTCATAGCTAAATTTCTCCGGTAAAAACGTGTTTGGCAGGGCCAATTAAAAATAGTTGGGTGTAACCATCCGTGCTGTTTCCTTCGAATTGCACGGCTAATTCACCGCCTAAAGTCTTGATTTGAATGGGGCTGCTCATGCCCTTGGTGGCATTGGATACCAAAGCCGCTGCCGTCACACCCGTTCCACAGGAATAGGTTTCATCCTCCACGCCGCGCTCGTAGGTTCGAACGAAGAGCGTTTGGGGATCGAGTTTCTCGACAAAATTCACGTTGGTTCCGTTTTGGCCTTTGTACGCCTCCGAATAACGGATGGCGGCACCGATGTTCTTCACATCCGTGAATTGCACCTGTTGGACGTAACGCACCACATGCGGCGAACCGGTATTGGTGAAATAATCGTCGTCATGCTGGGCGATGTTGGCCACATCTTGCATCTGCAAGGATATGCTGCCGGGGCTTATATGGGCCAAATGTGGTCCATCCACCGCGATAAAATGCGCTTTCTCTTTCACAATGCCGAGGTCTGCCGCGAACCGAACGAGGCATCTGCCGCCATTCCCACACATGGTTCCCTCGGTCCCATCGGAATTAAAATAGACCATGCGGAAATCGTAGCCATCTGCCTCTTGCAAGAGCATGAGGCCATCTGCACCGATGCCAAAACGGCGGTGGCAGAGTTGCGCAATCGCCTGGGTATCTAGATTAAATGTTTGATTTCGGTCATCGATGATGACGAAGTCATTTCCGGTTCCTTGGTATTTGTAAAATTGCATGACCTAATTTAAGAAAAATTGCTAAAGTATCGTGCTTGAATTACGTTAAGATGATGTTTTTCGTGTCCGGCGATCATCCAGGCCAAAGCGCGTGCGGATATTTTGTGTCCATTTGCTGATCCCATCGCATTCCCTTGGGTTTGTGTAAAGGATTTCACCAGGGCAATTGTTGCCGCACGTGTTGTATTGTATTGTGCCAAAACTTCATGTAAGGATTGATTTTCATAACCCGCCTGCTCCATGTATGAATTTTCATCGAATCCCGGCAGCGATTGTGTCTCACCGCGCGAAATCGCCAAAGCCCGGTAAGCAAATATTCGCTCCGAATCCACCATGTGACCCAAGAGTTGCTTGAGAGACCATTTACCTGCTGCATAAGCATAATTGCCCTGCTGTTCGGTTAAAGGTTTATAAACCGCTTCGATTTGCTGGGTTTGTTGGCCGAAGACCTCCAGCAGATTCGCATCTGCATCAAATTGCAGGTATTCTGCAAAATAGGGGGCGTTTGGATATTCGTAGGATTCTGGAAACTGCATGATATTATCTCTCTTACCTTTGGCAATCCTCCAAGGTTTGCCAAAGGTAGGTTTTTTCGTGCGATTTTGATTTTAGGAAACTGATAATCTTGCTGAAGATTTTGTGTGCAGCGGAGCTTGGGTCAACGCCATGATTTTCAATTGAATAGCGGTTTTTCTTATTGCGCTGACTAATTTTTTCGTATTTTTTTTGACTTAGCACTTGCATCCAAGCAGAATTTCCCTAATTTTGTGCCACCAATTACAAGACGGTCCGGTAGTTCAGTTGGTTAGAATACATGCCTGTCACGCATGGGGTCGCGGGTTCGAGTCCCGTCCGGACCGCCAACTAAGAGAAAAGCCTCAGAGAAATCTGAGGCTTTTTTTGTTTAGCTTTCTTCAATCTATCATAAAAAGATACTTTCGTAATTGCCTACTTCAGGATTTATTGATCGTATGAATGTCCTCAGTAACTATTGATCAATTTGTTTTTTATAGGATTGTTTAATTAAACTAAATCCATAATCAACTTCTTCTAATGTATGAATCCAAATTCTATACTCTCCGTTGCCCCAGTGACCTTTATCACTAATATCTTCAGTAAGATTTTGGAAATCATTCAACTCTCCTCTTTTTAGATTTAAAACAATACCTATCCCTTTATTGTAAATGATCAAATCTGTGAAAATTTTATTCTGTTTGAACCCAATTGTTTGTCTTCCGATCTTTATTTCGATATTATCTCCTAAGCTCAAAATCTTTTCTTTCAAATCCCTATACATCTCATAAATTACCTCTGGACGATTCTTACTCTTGTTTAGGTGATAATTCTCATCCAGTTTAATAATCTCTTTAGATACCTGATTTAAAACACTCTTATTTGTATCAGATGTAACTGTTGAATTTATATCAACATCTGATTCGGTAACTATTTGATTCAAACCAATCAACTCGTTTTTAAACCTAGTGATTTCCCATAGTTCAAAAGGTACATTCTTGAAGTTTATGGATGTTTTTTGATAATCTGAAAATTTAGGTGAAATGAAGATTATGCGTGATTGACTCCAATCTACTTCGTCTCTTTTAATTGTCGAATTAGTGGTTTCATTGTACTCTAAAATGAAATCTGATTTGTTGTTCAAAAGCAATGATAGGTAGGTATATCCCTGGTCAATTACAGAGTAATTAGTACCTCTTTTGTACTCGATAATTACGAATGAATTACTTGACTTATCGAAACAAAGCGTATCAAATCGAAAATTCTGAACTTTCAATTCAGATTTAACAAACTCCAATTCAAACAATTCATTCACATTATTTTCTATCAATTCCTGAATCTCTTTTTCAAGTAAGAATTGATTGATTGAAACAGATGATAATTTCTCGTTTTCAATTTTAAATAGCTTCATAGGGTATATTATTATCTGGATTCTATTAATTTCTAATTTAAGTACTCCCTATTTTATAAAATCAAGTCGTTAAACATTTGTTAACAGGTCATTAACGAAAGCCAAAGACACCTATTTAAATCAACTTGAATTTTACTTCGTTAAATACTCATACAATGAATCCTCTACAGGTTGATTCAATTTAAAAATCACTTTAACTACCGAAACGCTTTTGCCTTGATCATCTAAAATAGTAGTTACCTCAAAAGAATCATCGAGTGGTTTTACATCTCCCATGTAATAAAAGTCACTCCCCTCACCATTACTTTTCTTAATAAATAGGGATAACCTCAGACTATTATTGTGATTTCTTATTGCTGTAACATCCTTGCTGTCCATATTTCTTCTAGGCTTCGAAAACCATTGGAAATGACTATTGTTGATGAACTTATCTTCAAATTTTGTGGAAGCAGCGATATTCTCTTCCTTATGATAATTTACAAAAATCGGGCAAGTATTATATTTAATACTATAGCCATACATGGTTGATTCTTCATTTTTCTCCCAATTAAGAATCCTACAAATATCTTTTCGAGAATACTTTTGGTTTATCAAAAATCCAACCAAATAATTCTTCAAAGCAAAGGTTTGATCGAACCTTGAAATCCCATAATAAACACTGTCCAATAAGAATTGATGGAAAGTGGAATTTGTCAATTGCTGATTGAAGAATTTTGAACAATTAATCAGATCGCCATTTTGCTCAACTAGATCGCTAGAGCCTAATTCTTTGATAGAATTTCGCTTATTAATAAAATAGAAATTCAAATTTAATATGACTGAATCAATTGTTTTTATGGTAGGTTCGAAGCCATATTTTCCATAAATCAGTTTAATGAATTCATTGGTTTTAACTTGACCTTTTGTCATGAGAACAAATAACAATTCCGATTCCTCGACACGTTTGGCATTATTTACCTCAAAAGAAAATAATTTCAAAATAGTCAACTGATCTGCTGTTAACTTATTTGCTAAATCTGACTCAATGGAAGAAATAAAATGAAAGTAGGAACCCGCATATTCAACATATAAAAATGGGTCCCTAGATCCATGATTTAGAAAATCCATCATCATAGGGATATAACCTATTTTATATTTCAATAATTCATAATCTTTAATCAAGTCTTTCTTCAATGAAAAATTCGACTGATCAATCGCTGCATATATTTTTTCTTTCGAAATTTTGTCAAAATTGATGGTGGATGTTCCTGGAATCTGATTGCTCCCTCCTGCAATCAATTTTCTCAGATTATCCTTATTGTAAGAAGTGTCTCCAAAGAGAGCGATGGGAATCAGAAAATTATTCGAATAATTCCCAATAAAATCAATTACCGTCAAATACTCTTTTCCCTCAGCCTTCCTCAAACCTCTACCTAATTGTTGTACAAAAATTATTGCAGATTGTGTTGGACGAAGCATAATGACCTGATTAACTCTAGGAATATCAATTCCCTCGTTAAATATATCAACGGTAAATATGTAGTCAATTTTATCATTTGAATCATTTGATTCTAAATTATCAATGGCCTCATTTCTTTGGTCTTCAGAACTTTCTCCTGATAATGCAATTGATTTATAACCACGTTTGGAAAATTGAATAGATAACTCTTTTGCCTCTTCTACTTTCGAACAGAAAATTAATCCTCTGACATTACCATCATCGCAATTGTAAAATTGAGACTGTTCAATAATTCGACTTACGCGTTCATCTGAAGTCAATAAATTGAAATCAGATTTTTCTTCTACTTCCTGTCCATTGATTGACAAATCGGTAACGCCAAAATAATGAAATGGAGACAAGATTTCGATTTCCAACGCTTTTTGCAATCGAATTTCATATGCTATATTATGATCATAAAGAGAGAATACATCAAAACCATCCGTTCTTTCAGGGGTAGCTGTCATCCCAAGTAAAAATTTAGGATTAAAATAGTTGACTATCTTTAGGTACGAATCAGCACCCGCTCTATGTGATTCATCAATTATGATGTAGTCAAAGTGATCTGGAGAAAATTGAGTTAAATGCTCATCTCTTGAAATAGTTTGAATTGTAGAAAAAATAAAATCTTTCTCAACTTCTTTTTTGACACCAGAATAAAACCCCATTTCCTTTTTAAATCCAAAAACTTGCTTGAAAGTTCGAAGTGCAGCCGCCGCAATATTGGCCCGATGAACTACAAAAAGCAACTTTTTAGGATTAAATTCTTTGGCATCAAATGCTGACAAAAAGGTCTTACCAGTACCCGTAGCAGAAATCAATAAGGCTTTGTTTCTTTCTTCATTCCTTAGCTTTCTGAGATTAGCTAAAGCCTCCACTTGCATCAAGTTTGGAGAAATTTGCTTTGTACCGCCGGGACTAATTTCTATCTGTTTAAATAAATATTCAGATTGAAGTTTTTTCCCAATTTCGTATTCTTTTTGATACTGATCTATATAGGTATGATCAACTATTGTTGAAAAATTAAAATCACTTGAAAATTCCATCAGCGCCTTTTGAATGATATAGCTTTCATCTTTCGCTGAAACTTTTAAGTTGAGCTCTTTATTTGTACTTAAAGCGCTTGCCGTTAGATTACTAGATCCAACAATAAGATTATAAAATCCATCCCTTTTAAATAAATAGCCTTTGGAATGAAAGTTCTCATTCGTATTAATTCGAAGTTCTATATTTTCGAATTTCAAAAGCCTTTTTAAAGCTTCTGGTTGTGTAAAATTCAGATATTGAGAAACAAGAATTTTTCCTTTAATCTGATGATTCTGCAATTCTTTAAAAGTATTAACCAATGTTTGTAATCCCCCATTCGTTAAAAATGCGACAGAAAACCAAAATTCTTCACAAGAATTTAATTCAGCTATTATACTAGAAAGAACTTTTACCCCTTCGGACCTTTCATTTGTTAATAACCGAGGAATAAATTCACCAGATGAGTCGATAGATTTCTCTATAAATCCCGATCTAATATTGTTATAAAATTCATCATTCAGTTCAGCCATTTGATTCAAAAATTAGTCTTTCAACAAAAGGGATATCTGCGGCAGCCCAGTCAAGTTCTGAGAGTTCAGAATAAGTTAATTGCTTAAAATTCAAATGCTCATTTAACTTAATTTCTTCGAGGTTATTTGCAATGCATTTGAATGCATGCATCGTTATTTTGAAATCAAGATATTGGTGTTCAACCGTTTGGAAAAAATCTAGATGGCTAATATCAAGGTTTAATTCCTCTTTGACCTCTCGAATTAAAGCTTTTTCAGGCGATTCGCCTTCTTCTATTTTACCTCCAGGAAATTCATATTTGTGGGAAATGTAGTCGAATTTACTAGGCCCTCGTTGAAAGCAAAGAATCTCATCGTTGACTTTAATAATTGCAGCAGATACAAAATAGTGCTTCATAGAGGGGGTTTAATTCATATCAATTTACTGATAAATTTTATAAACACCAGGGGTAGTTGGGGATGAAATTTAATTGATGTCTTCTGTGATTCTACTAAAATTCAATATTTGACCTTAAACCAAAAACCAGCTACTGCTCTATTTTTTTGACAAATGAAGTATGTAATATTTGATTGGCCCATTCAGTCAAAAAATAGTTTATGCATGCTGAAAACACGTACCATTGGGCAGATGAAGGATTGTGAAGGAAGGTTTATAAGGTCATCGAAAAAATATACGATGGGGAAGACTAGGTGTCTAGCTTAGCAAGTATAATTAAGTCTATCCGATTTGTTTGATGTTCTTAGATCAAATGCCCCCTTACCTTTGGCAAACCTTGGAGGATTGCCAAAGGTAGCGGGGAAACCGGTCAATTCTTGCGAGTTGATTGATTCATTTAATCAATTCCTTGATAATCTTGCGCGTATCATGTAAAGAACAAAAATTTAGATATAATTTGATGTCTTATTTGTACCCCTAAGGGTATAATTTTTTGATTTTAATCTATTTCATACCTTAAAGGGTATAATTTTTGATAATTAACTTTAATTATACCTCAAAAGGTATAGTTTTGCATAATTGAACTTGAGTCCTATGCAATTAAGTGAATTTGTAAAGCAAAAACGGAAGTTGGCGCGTTTAACCCAACCCGAACTCGCGCTCAAAGCGGGCGTTGGATTGCGTTTTATTCGAGAAATCGAACAAGGGAAATCTTCCTTTCGTTTGGATAAAGTGAATCAGGTGTTGAGTCTGTTTGGTTCTGAAATGGGCGTCGTATCACAAATTAATAAGTCATTGAATGAGAAGAGCGAACATCTATAAGCAAGGGATTTTGGCAGGCCAACTCGTTCAGGATGATGCCGGGTATGGATTTACTTACGATGAGGACTATCGACGGATGGAAGGGGCGAAATCCATCAGTTTGACTTTGCCCATCGAGCAAGTTTCGTATCGATCTCTCGTGTTGTTTCCCTTTTTTGATGGCTTAATTCCAGAGGGTTGGTTACTTGCAATCGCACAATATCGATGGAAGTTGAATCCCCGCGATCGCATGGGATTATTGTTGGCTTGTTGTCAAGAAAATATTGGAGATATCTCCGTGGAAGAACAAATCGAATTGTCTGATGAATAAGCGCTGTTTGTCTTGTTATGGGATCTTGGAAAGCAATGAAGTAGATTTTCATAGGCGGTGTAGTCGGAAGTTTTTTGGTCAAGATCATGCGCCACAATGGAATTGGGACGAAAAAGGAATTGAATCCCAGGCAATCGAACACGTCAGCCGAAAATGGGCCATTCCGGGGGTACAGCCAAAGCTTTCCGTTTCGTGGAATAAGCGATTAGAAGCTAATCCACGGATGACGATCATCGGCATGCTGGGAGGCTATATTTTGAAATTACCTGCCAAAGATTTTCCTTTCCTGCCCGAAGTGGAGGATTTGACCATGCATTTGGCTCGTATTGCACGCATTGATGTCGTGCCTCATACCTTGATTCGAATGGGCAATGGGGACTTGGCTTATTTGACCAAACGCATCGATCGGGTAGGACCGCAGAAATTGGCGATGGAGGATATGTGCCAACTGTCTGGGCGATTAACTGAGGATAAATACAAAGGTTCGGTGGAGCAAATTGCCAAAATCATTTTGCGCTTTTCAGCTAATCCGGGTTTGGATGTCGTTAATTTTTTCGAACAAGTTTTGTTTGCTTATTTGACGGGCAATGCGGACATGCATTTGAAAAATTATTCTTTGATTGAATATCCCAAACTTGGTTATGTATTATCCCCTGCCTATGACCTGGTGGCAACGCATTTAGTCAATCCTCAAGATGATGAGGAGACAGCTTTACCTTTGAATGGGAAAAAGAAGCGATTAAGAAAAAATGATTTCACCAACGTGTTTGGTGCTTTTGGTTTGGATGCTAAACAACAAACGAATCTTTTTGCCAAATTCGAAGGAGTTCTTTCACAATGGAATGATCAAATTCAGCAAAGTTTTCTGTCGGCTGAAATGAAACAGGCTTATATAGATTTAGTTGCCATTCGTTGGAAAACGATTTCTTAATTTTCCCCCCTCCCCCTTACCTTTGGCAAACCTTGGAGGATTGCCAAAGGTAGCGCGCACGGAATGAAATTTCGATTTCATAACTGATTTTTCTTATCAATTTATTGGATATTTTTTGTCACTGAAATCACCGACAATTCAGGTCGGAGATTTCCGAAATCCCCTGATTTTTTTTATCTTGATTAAACAGCAATCATCAAGCCTATGAAACCAAGCATCGAATTATTCAGGATCAAGCGGACGGATGTCTGTGTTTACATGAACCTCGGTTTTGAGGGGGAAGATTTAAAATTTGATGGGCAGGATTTTGGAACGACCGTGGATGAACACTGGGGTAGTTCCGAATATGAATATTCGGCAACGGTTTTGGGAAAGGATTTGGGTCCCTTATATGATTTGCATGGGATAGCCCACGGTGAAAAAGTAGCGTTGCTGGCAGCTTTGGGCCCTCTGTTTTCACACAATTCAGGATATACCCAATTCAAGGATTACCTGATCAAACACGGGATACCTTTTGACACTTTTACATATTAATATGAATTTTGATTTAATAGGCGATATACATGGGCATGCCGACAAGCTCGAGGAGATTTTGTCGATCATGGGCTATGTAAAAAAAGATGGCATTTATCAGCATCCGGAGCAGCGGACATTGGTATTTCTAGGGGATTACATCGACCGAGGACCCAAGATTCGCGAGACCCTGCACATCGTGAAGTCGATGTGCGATGCGGGACACGCTTTGGCCATCATGGGTAACCATGAATTCAATGCGATTTGTTTTCATACCAAAGACACGCAGCATGGTGGTTTTTATCGCAAGCACACGGTTGTTGAAATCGATCAACACATCGAAACCTTGCGGCAATTTCGAAATCATACCAACGAGTGGGAGGACGTATTTTTACCTTGGTTTCATTCCTTGCCTTTGTACATTGACCGACCCGAGTTTCGTGCCGTTCATGCTTGTTGGGACGATGCCCAAATTCACTGGTTGTCCGAAAACAACATCTACGAAACAATCCATGACCAAAAGCGAATTGCCAAGCAAGTATTGGCCGACTATTCAGCCAAAAAATCTCCCGTTTATGGCGTTTTGGAGGAGCTATTAAAAGGCAAGGAATTTGAGTTGCCAGCGGGACAGGGTTTTGTGGATAAGGATGGGACTAAACGGCAGCGTGCCCGGGTTAAATGGTTCCAGCCGGTGGAACAACGCCAATTGCATAAGGATGTGTTTTTGGGAATCGGTGAGGACTTTGGCAATTTGGTATTGAATGAAGATATTCATGCCGCACTACATCGCTATGATGGAGATACGTCGGTGTTTTTTGGCCATTATTGGTTGAAGGGTAAACCCACAGATCCATTCGCCAAATCCATTTGTTTGGATTATAGCGTGGCCAAAGAGGGTCACTTAGTCGCATATCGATTGGATACCAAGGAATTTGTAATTGTTTAGGTATGTGTGAAATTAGTGATGATATCAAATTTTGTACCTGCGTCAAAGGTCATTATTCCAAACTCCCACATTACTGGTTGTATTACCGGGTGGGGGATGAGAAGGACATACTCTGTATAGGTATGCCCAGGACCCCATTTGATTATTTTGTACTTGATTTTAAGGCCAATGAGGTTAAATTGGTCAATCGTTTAAATAAACCAGATGCTTTCGATATATCCATCAAGCCGAAGGCAGGGGACCGCATGGAAATTGTGATTAATAATTTGAAATCTTATGAAAAGCGGGTCGTTTATTCCTTTCGCTTTAAAAAACGGCAATGGGTAATTGATGAATATGATCCATTCGAGGCAATGAATCATCGGATTGAAAAAATCGCCAAAGGCCCCATTCGTTTTGACGATTCAACAGCTGAATAATTTATCCAATATTCGAATAAGCAGCTGCTCTCTATTCATTTAAGTTTGATGAGTAAACCAACCTACATCAACTTAAGTAGAAATGAAAGCGAATCAAATTCAAATCTACACTTCTCGAGAGGGTCAAACGCAAATTGAGGTTCAATTTGATGGTGATACAGTTTGGTTAAGTCAAGATCAACTTGGAATCTTGTTTGAAAGGGATCAGTCAGTAATTTCACGGCATTTAACTAATGTATTTAAAGAAGGGGAATTGGTAAAAGAATGTAATATGCAAAAAATGCATATTGCTAATTCAGATAGGCCAGTGTCCTTATATAGTCTTGATGTCATAATTTCAGTAGGCTATCGAGTCAAATCAATTAGAGGGACGCAATTTCGTCAATGGGCAACCCAAAGGTTGAAGGATTATTTAATTGAAGGTGTCGCGATCAACGAAAAGCGCTTGGAGCAAAAGAACAAGGAAATACAAGTGCTGCATGACGGCATTCGAATCCTGAGCAGAGCGATAGAAGATCAAGTGAACAAATATGAAAAGTATACATGGCTTCATCAGTTTCATTTAGGATTACAGCTATTAGATGATTATGACCATGAATCGCTAGATTCTAAAGGGAACAACAATCAAACTGCATTTTACCCTAGCTTATGGGAATATATGGATTTAGTTAATATAATGAGGATTGAATTTAATTCAGGACTATTTGGTAAAGAAAAAGATGGAGGCTTTGATAGTGCTATTAATCAAATTAGGCAAGGTTTTGGGGAACAGGATGTTTATCTGACTATAGAAGAAAAGGCGGCCATGTTATTATATCTTGTAGTAAAGAATCATGCATTTGTGGATGGGAATAAGCGGATCGCAGCAGCTTGCTTTATCCTCTTTTTGGAACGAAATGGTTTATTATTTACATCAAAAGGACTAACGATCATAAGCAATGAAGCGCTTGCAAGTCTCACCTTATTTGTAGCCGCAAGTAATCCTCAAGAAATGGAGACTGTAAAGAAATTATTAATAAGTGTGCTGAATAGAAGTTTGAATAGTTAATATACAAATCTATGTTTTGTTTAATCATTCACTTCTTCTGTTTGCTCATTCTCCTTATCCAACATCAAATCATGCGATCCGACTTCAATGATTTCGATGCGAGCCTAGTAATGTTTAATGGGTTTACTTTGAATTCATTATAAAAACCAACAAATTAGGTTGCCAGTAAATAATCAAAATATGGATCCTTACCATCTTCAGCGTTTCATCCCGGCCCAAGAACAATATTATTCTCAAGCCTTACAGGAAATTCAGGCTGGTCGGAAGCAGAGCCATTGGATATGGTTTATTTTTCCGCAATTAGCCGGATTAGGGCATTCCGAAAAATCGAAATTCTATGGAATTCAGGGAAGGGGAGAGGCGCAGGCTTATTTAGATCATCCGGTTTTGGGGCCACGTTTGATTGAAATCACATCAGCACTGCGGCAGCATCCCGACAAACCCATCAAAAGTATTTTGGGGTCGGTTGATGCGATAAAATGTCAATCTTGTATGGAATTATTTAGTTCCCTGCCTGGGGCAGATCCAGTTTTTAAAAAGGTCTTAAAAAGCTTTTATTATTAGCCGCATTTTTTATTCTGAAAAATGGAAGGTACAATCCAAATATAAAAAGCCCCAGCTATGCTGAGGCTTTTCCATTTGAAGCATTTTGTGGATGCGTTTGCCTACAAACTACTATTCATTGTCGTTGTCTTTTTGCTTTCAACAACCACGCCTTTTAATTGTTTTTCCACCAGTTCGGTTCCGGCAGCATCGGTCGACACAAGGATTAAATCATAGGTTCCTGCGGCTAAAAAGGCCAGGGTATAGGCACCTGAAGCATCTAGTTTCGCACTGGAAATGGCATTCGGGAATTTGACATTTTCACCTGTGGGTTCGCTGGCCTCATTAGTTGTATATTGATCTTTGGCATATGCATAAACCACGTATTTTTTGGCAGTAGAAAGATTGGAAATCACGCCCTTAATTTCACCTGCCTGGTTATTCACCGTGATTTTAATGGTTGGGTTTAATATATAGGTGCTATTGCCTCCCGTGACGACAACGGATTTCCTTAAGTCAAAATCAGCCGTCACCTCAACCAGACCATTCAGCGGTACCGCAAAACTACCAATCGCCTTGTATCCAGATTGTCCGCCACTGGGAACGTATAGTGGCTTTTTCTCGCCATTCAGGAGCTCGACATAACAGCCCGGGTTGGAGGGTGTATTGCCTCCACGGGTCGGGGCATCTAGTTTAAATCGCAAGCCTGTGTAATTGCCTGCGATCAAATTGAAATCGCCCAACAAGGAAGTTTTGCCATTTTGAAGTTCTAATAAGTTGATGGATTTGGGGCCTACAAAAGTGGAGGCGATTTCCCAGCTCCCTCCGCTATTTTGGTACTCCAATCCCGTAAATGTCACATAAACGGCCTTCACATTACTGGCATCAATCGGTGAATCTGTCACACTGAGGGCTAATTTCCCAGTTCCGATGCCATCATCTTTTTGGCAGGAAAATAAGATAGCAGTTGCCAAAACGATTGTCGATATAATTGTTCCTACTTTCATGGCTTTTTTCTTTTTAAACGATTATCAAAAATAAATATTATCTAGTAAAGTCCATATTTTATCATGGATTACCTGTGTTCAGCCTATTGCCGGCTCCCAAAATTGTCATTTCCTCAAACAAAAACAGGCCATCTATTGATAGCCTGGTTTTTTGTCTTTTTTCTCTAATTTTTTCTCTTTGGGAGATTTCGCGGGTTCCTTCTTCTCCGCCTTCTTGGAATTCATGCCTTTTGCCATGTTGTTGGGGTTTAGGCTTACAAGAACGGGATTTTTTTTGAATTTATTTCCACCTTACCTTTGGCAATCCTCCAAGGTTTGCCAAAGGTAGCGGGGGGCGGGGATATTTTCAGACAAAAAACTGATAGCTTATATCAAGTTTTTGATAAAATTTACACGACCAATAAGCCCATTTCCCGCAATTCTTCCACGACTTCCCCCTGCCAAAAACGCTTGAAATCGCCCAAGCCCGCTTGCGAAAATGCGTGCTGGAATTCCTCAAAGGTTCTCGTTTTTCCAGGTCCAACGGATAGCACGGCTAAAATGTCCACGAGCCAAGCACCCATTTTCGCCGATACGGCTAATTCAACATCCTCCCGACCGAGACTAAATGTCAAGCTATTCGATGCCTTGTTCATGGTGGGGATAGGCCCTAGCCAAATAATCTTCGCATTCGATTTGGGGATTTTTTCCTCATTTTGGCCTAAAATACGCGCAATGTAATTCTTCGGAATCTGCGTCCGGGGAATTTTGAATTCAAACCATTCCTGCAAGGGCATGTCCAAACCGATGCCATGCATGTAATTGAACAAAGATTTCTTCAGCCCCTCGCTAAACCGCGCGTGATCCGTTCCTTTCGGATCCGCATGCTCCAAATCATTGTTGGCAAAGCTTCCCGGCGTCGGATTAAGTATCTCAATTTGGTAGGCATCCGGATTTAGCCCAACCGGACTATGCGCCGTCAAGGCAAATTGATGCCAAAAACCGGAGTGCATCACCTCGTTTTCGACGAGTTGGCGAACAACTTCCAGGGAATCCACCGTTTCTTGCGCGGTCTGCGTAGGAAATCCATACATCAAATAGGCGTGGACCAAAATGCCTGCTTGCGTAAAATGATCTGCCACCTGAGCCACTTGGCCCACCGTGACACCCTTTTCAATTAAGGCCAACAAGCGATCCGAAGCGACCTCCAAACCACCTGAAACGGCGATGCAGCCCGAGCGAACAAGGAGTTGGCATAAATCCTTCGTAAAACTTTTCTCAAAACGAATGTTTGTCCACCAAACGACTGTCAAATCTCTACGGATAATCTCCAAAGCCACATCTCGCATCAAGGCCGGCGGTGCCGCCTCGTCGACAAAATGGAAACCATTGTGGCCCGTTTGTTCGATCATCGCCTCGATCCGGTCCACCAACATAGGTGCGGTCGTGGATTCATAGTTTTTGATATAGTCCAAAGAAATATCGCAAAAGGTGCATTTGCCCCAATAACAGCCATGCGCGAGTGTCAATTTGTTCCATCGCCCATCACTCCACAAGCGATGCATCGGATTCGCGATTTCAATGACCGATAAATATTTATCCAAAGGCAGGTCCGAATAATCCGGAATTCCCACATCTTTTTGCTTTACATCGGAATCTTTGGACCCATTTTGGAAGATAACGGATCCATCTATACTACAAAATGTTCGCTTCAAGTCTTTTAATTCCCGCGCTCCTTGTAGATGTTCTAAGAGATTCATCAGGGGCGTTTCCCCATCATCCAGGGTAATGTAATCGACGAAATCAAAAACGCGGGGCTCTTGCAAGGAACGCAATTCGGTATTTGCATAACCTCCTCCCAAAACCACCTTGATGTGGGGATGGTGTTTTTTTAACCATTGACCGCAGCGCAAGGCACTGTATAAATTACCAGGAAAGGGGGTGGTGATGGCGACTAAATCCGGCTTTTCAGCTTGGATTTTTTCTTTAATTATGTCCACCAACAAGTCATCGATGTAGGTTGGCGGGGCATGGAGTGCTTCATTCAGTTCTTGAAAACTCGATGCTGACCGACCGAGTCGTTCGGCGTAACGACTAAACCCAAAGTGGGGGTCAACGGCATCAATGATTAGGTCGGAAATATCTTCAAGATAGAGCGTAGCCAAATGCCTGGCTTTATCGCGGACGCCCATGCTACCAAATGCCCATTCTAAGTCGGCAACTTGCTGAAATCGAGAAGCTTCCGGCAGGTAATTTTGCTCTGCGATGAGGTGAGCAAGCGTGGAATTTTTATCGTGTAAAAAGGAAATTACAGGGTCTATGCTGCGAATGTAAGCGTTTTTTAATCGGAGCATGCGCTGTCCATTCGCATTCAGTTTTTTGTTTGAAGCTTCAATGTGCTCAAATAATTGCTTGAGCCCTTTTGTAGAAAAAAGTTTTAATATGACTTCTAGACCCAAGTCGGCCTGAAAAGAGGCCAAACCTTTGGTATTCAAAAACCCCTTTAAATAAGCCGTCGCTGGGTAAGGCGTATTTAATTGGGTAAATGGAGGGGTGATAAAAAATACCTTCGGTTTCGTAATGCTCATGAATATCAAAAGTAATGAAAAGCGGCTAATAGAAAAACCCTCACCCTTACCTTTGGCAAACCTTGGAGGATTGCCAAAGGTAGCGCGGGGGAATTAATTGCTAACACGAAAAACTGATATTAATTATCAATAATCTGATTTTATTAGCTACGCAATTCGGCATTCATATCTTAAATTTTCTTTTATCTTGCATGCAATAATCTAAACCTGTGAAAAACTTTCTACTTAGCACCGCAGCTAAAAGCCGATGTGGAATGTCCACAAGCCAAGATGAAATTCGATTTTTTTCTATGAAAAACATGAAACAAATTATACTTCTCCTCGTGATTTTGTGTTCCACAAGTTTATATGCACAAAATTGGAAACCCTTATTTAATGGCAAAGACCTCACGGGCTGGAAACATGTGGGCGGTGGATCTCGCTATGTTGAAAATGGATTGCTTGCCAGCAAAGGCGGCATGGGACTGTTGTATTGGACCGGTGGAAAATTAGGTAATTGTCAAATCCGCGTTGTCTATAAAATGCAGAAGTTTAATAGCAATGCGGGCGTATTTATTCGCGTACCTGTGGAGCCGAAGGAAGAATGGATGCCCGTGTTTTACGGCTATGAAGTGCAAATCGATAACCATCCGGAAACTTCCAATGAAGATGAATACCACATCAGCGGAACGCTTTATGCTTTTACCAAACCCAAAAGTAAGCCCGGCAAACCAGGTCCTGAATGGAATACATTATTAATCACGCTCGATGGTCCTCGAACGATCGTTTACCTAAATGACCAATTGGTCACGGATTACCGCGAAGGCGAACCTGTGCCTGAAAGGAAATTTGATTTCGAGCCATATCCAGGCATTCGGCCAAATTCTGGTTATTTTGGCTTACAAAATCACGGGGATGAGGACGTCGTATATTTCAAAGAAGTATCTGTTAGACCCCTTAAAAAATGAAACGTTCCGACTTTATCAAGAAAAGTAGCTTGGCCTCGGCCGGATTTTTGATCCTTCCCCGACATGTCTTGGGAGGGAAAGGATTTGTGGCGCCGAGTGATAAATTGGTCATTGCTGCCATTGGATGCGGGGGTGAGGGGGATAATGATATCCAACATTTGGCGAAGACACCCAATAATAATTCCACCATCGGATTTTTATGTGATGTGGATCAGCGCCAAGCGGCATCTAAAAGGAAACAATTTCCGAAAGCGAAGTTTTACGAGGATTGGCGAGCGCTTTTCGATAAAGAAGGCAAGCATTTTGATGCGGTAACTGTCGCAATTCCAGACCATAACCATGCGGTTGTGGGTTTGCGTGCCATGCAAATGAAAAAACATTTGTATTTGCAAAAGCCTTTGACCCATGATATTCATGAGGCCCGCATCATCACGCAAGCCGCCTCTAAATACCAAGTTGTTACTCAAATGGGCGACCAGGGTGCTTCGTGCGAGGGCATGCAAACGATGCGCGAATGGATGGAAGCAGATTTAATAGGTGAGGTATCGAAAGTATATTGTTGGACCGACCGTCCCGTATGGCCGCAAGGAATTGCTTGGCCAAAAACACCGAGTCGCATACCAAAGGAACTCAACTGGGATTTATGGTTGGGCACCGCCCAAAATACGAATTACATTGAAAACCTCGTGCCATTTAATTGGCGCGGTTGGTGGGATTTTGGCACAGGTGCTTTGGGCGACATGGGTTGTCACATCATGGGGCCTCCCTTCAAATTATTGAATTTGGGCTATCCGCATGAGGTGTCGGGAAGTGCATCGACGACCTACAGTGGGGTGTTTAAAGAGTCGGCCTATCCGGAAAGTGGTCCTATTTCGAGTTCCTTGAAATACCGTTTCACGCTGGAAAATGGCAAGGATTTGGATCTGTACTGGATGGATGGAGGCATTACGCCGGAGCGTTTGCAGGCCTTAGCACCCGAAGTTAATATGAATGATGCCCTGGGTGACTATCCGGGTGAGAATGATTTTGAGGGATCAACGTTGTTTGTTGGGACCAAAGGCGTCATCGCCTGTGGTTGGGGTGGCAGTCATCCCCGACTATTTTCAAAAGAATTACAAGAAGCTGCGAGTCAAATCCCACAAAAATATGCACGAGTAAAGGGCGGGATGGATGGACATTGGTGGCAATGGATAGATGCGAGTATTGCTGGTTATGGTAAAATGGAAGTCAGTTCTCCTTTTGAAGGATATGGCGGGCCTTTGACGGAAACCGTATTACTCGGCAATTTATTGTTGCGCAGTTTCAATCTTCGCGAGAAGGTGAAACGTATGGATCCAGTATATGGCTCCATGGAAAGCTATGCGTATAGCGGTCGGTACAAGGCCTTGAAATGGGATGGGGCCAATATGCGGGTGACCAATTACGAACCGGCGAATCAGTTTTTACAGCGAACTTACCGAAAGGGTTGGGGTGATTTAGCGATTTAGTTTTGTGGTTTGTCAAAAATCTTTTTGTTGTTGACCAAAGGTTTGGCCCAGAAACCTATACTGCCGATGTACGCCATGCTGAAAAACAGGACGCTCATGCCTGTTTTTAATCCCCATACATCACCGATTCCACCTACGATGAAGGGGAAAATCGCGCCCCCTACAATGCCTGTCACAATGATTCCGGCAAAGGATCCGTGATGTTCTGTCACGGAATTGAGAGCTAAGGAAAAGATGATGGGGTACATGACAGAGGCAAAAAAGCCTACGAGCGGAAAGGCGATTAAGGCCGTTTGCGTATCGCCATACAAGGCAAATCCGAGTGAGATCATCGCTAAAAAGGTAAATCCTGTTAGCACAACCCGACTGTCCAAAAGCTTCAATAATACCAGTCCTAAGACGCCTCCAACAGTCATCAAGCCCCAATAGTAGGCGATGGTATTTGCTCCAATGCTTTGGGGATCTTGTCCGTGGTAGGTGGATAAAAATTGGGAAATCCAGGTGGCAATCCCTTGTTCGGTGCCAACATAACAAAGCATCGCGATGAAATATAAAACGACGTATTTGTTTCTAAATAACTCGAGGTGGATTGCCCAAGCACCGGGTTTTTCGTCATCGCCTAAGTCCACTTTGGGAAATTTCGTCATAAAACTAATGAGCATCATGAGTAGGCTGATGCCGATGAAAAGAAAATAAAGCGATAGCCAGGGGAATGTTTGGGCTTGAATGCTAGGCTTGGAGATGAACAATTGGTAAACCATGGGGCTAACAAAAGAGGCAAATCCAAAAATCAATTGTGCCAAAACGGAGTAATTCGCATAATGCTCTTCGCCTCCTGCCGTTCGTAGCAAGGGATTAATGACAACTTGCAACATGGCCATGCCACTTCCAATCAGGAAAAGAGAAAGAAGCGCGCTCAAATAATGGGGGGATAACACCATTAACAAAGAGCCGAGTGTGGCTAGTCCAAAGGCAAAAACCATCACCTTTTTTTCGTGGTAAGTCTCTAATAGAATTCCCGCTGGGATGGATGTGATTCCATAGGCGATGAAAAAGGAGAAAGGTAAAAGGGAAACAAGCGTTAGATTGAGGTCAAAACTGCGTATCAAGTCGGGGATAATAGGCCCCATGATGTTCGAAATAAATGAAATGACGAAAAAAGTCAAAAGTATCAACAGAACAAGTATGGGACTTTTTTTCATTGATTACATTAGAATTTTAAGTTATAAGCCAAATAGGGGATGGCTGAAAAATCGCTCACAGTAGGTGAAAGAAATCCAGCATCAAAGGCATATCGAGTGCCCAAGTAGCGCAAGCCTACTGAAAGAATGCCGTTGTAATTGGAAACCGTGTTGATGTAACGGCCCGTATTATTATCATAGTTCACCGTTTTCGTTGCAAAAAACCAGTTCTCTGATAATAACATCATGCGTTTTGAGATGCGGGTCATGCCGGAAAGCGTAATCATCGGATTGTTGGCAAATTTCCAAACATAATCGTTGGTGCCCATTCCGGAATTTTCTTTCACGGCACCTATGCCTAGATTCAAGGTGATGTTGTGTTCGTGGGATCCCAGGGTGAGTGAGCCATATCCTGCCCCCACGCCAAAATTAAAGTCTTTAATCAGGGAATTGGCAAAAATAATTCCAGCACCCACATGGACATTTTTGGCTACTTGGTAACCGATTTTCGGTGTCACAAAAATGGCAAAGGGAATGACGACACCAGCGCCGATGGAGAAGTGATCCGTCAGGCCTAATTGGAAGGAATTGACCAAAAAATAGGCATTTTGGTAATATTTATCCCCTTTTTGTAAAGGAATGGCGGATGGCCCAAAGAAGTAACGATTGGGTTGGGGATTTGGAATCTGAGTTTGTTCGGATTTGTCTAATCGCGTTACTGATTGGATATTTTCCCAGGGAATGGTCATCATGCCTGTTTCTGGGATGTTCAGCGTGATCGTTTTGTCGTTTTGTTGGCTTAATTTTCCTTCAATCGTTTTTCCTTGTTTAAGCTCGACGCGGACTAAGGTTGAGTCTTGAGCCTGTGTGATATAGGCTAGGAGAAACAGACAAAATGTGAGCCAGATTTTCATAGTGATCAAGGTAGGATTTTTTTTGAATTCCCGCAACAATGCCCCTTACCTTTGGCAATCCTCCAAGGTTTGCCAAAGGTAGTGTTGAAAAATGATTTTTTGTACTGGCCAACTGATAATCAATATCAAGAACTTGATAGAATTCTGAGGAATTAATTTATCCACTCAAAATAGAAATGCAAGTGAAAAGAGCCTCTAAGTTTCATGAGAAATTGATTGATGCCATTTATAATTTGTTGGCAATCGCACATTTGATTTCGAATGCAGTTTGGTGAAATAAATTGTTCAGATGAATGCTTTCTCCACGTGTGCAACGTATGTGCGCATCAGTCCACATGCCATTTTTAATCAATTGGACGAAAAGAATTTCACGAATCGGAATACATGCATGTTGTGTTACATAGGGAAAAATTTCTTTCGTATTTATTTCGATGTGATCATCGTGAACGATAACATGTTGGTAAGACTTGCTTAATAAAAGACTATACCAGGGGCTTTGAAATTTTTGGCTCATGTAATACAAGTTTTGATATTCAATATTAGCGTATTACCGTTTACTCAACACTATCCAAATGAGTACAAAAGATTAATTATTTAAAATTAATCTAAATAAGCTTGCTTGTATGGAATTCATGTTTTAGTTTTGGCCATTATTTATAATAAGTCTAAATAAACATAATTGCAAATGCCAACTTCAATCCGCCTAATTATCCTATTTTTATTTATTTCTGTGAGTCTTTTTGGTCAATCAGCCCAACTAATTGGTATAGTAAAAGATTTACAAATGCAAACTGTTCCGGGTGTCAGTGTTCGCTTAATCGAATTGAACAAAGGAAAGTTGTCTGATGCGAATGGTCAATTTATTTTTCAGTCGCTGAAGCCTGGTACTTACACATTGCAGGCATCTTTTCTTGGCTTTAAAACGTTAAAACAAAAAATTACTTTAGAAGCTGGAAAGTCTTTACGCCTCGGTTTGGAGTTAGTGGAAACCTCGACAGATTTAAAGGAGATTATCGTTGTTGGCTATGTTAGTCAAAATGAAAAACCCGTGACGATTGGGAAATTGCCTATTCGTCCCATGGATTTGCCTCAAAGTATTGTGACATTGGATAAAAGTTTGTTGGATGGACAACAAGTCAGAACGATGAGCGATGTATTAATGAATACCAATGGAGTATATATTTTTGGGACATCGGGAGGCTATCAGGAAGAAATTGCTGCGCGTGGATTCTCGATGGCGAGTTCGAATACCTTTAAAAACGGGATGCGGTATGCGAATGGGATGCTTAGTGAGCTTAGTGGTGTAGAAAAGGTTGAAATTCTCAAAGGGAGTGCAGCCATCTTGTATGGAAATGTGTCAGCTGGCGGAGTATTAAATTTAGTTACCAAAAAGCCGAAATTTGCTTTTGGTGGTGAGGTTGGTTTGCGTATGGGTAGCTGGGGGCTTGTTAAACCTAGTTTCGATGTTTATGGTGGGCTTTCTTCCAAGGTCGCGGTTCGGGTTAATGGATCATTTGAACAAGCGAATAGTTTTCGTAATGGAGTTTCTTCTGAACGCCAATATGTCAATCCTTCGATTCTATTTAAGCTGTCAAAAAAGACTGATTTGTTACTGGAAGCCGACTATTTAGCAGATCGTCGAACGCCTGATTTTGGTGCGGGAATTATTAATTACCAAATCGTTGATATCCCACGTGAGCGATTTTTGGGTGTTGCATGGTCTTCCGTTAAGTCTGGACAAACCAGTCTTTCGAGTACATTGACGCATAGTTTCAATGAAGTTTGGACACTTAAATGGATGAATGGTATTCGTCAAAATTCGACTAATTTGTTCGCCAATTCACGTCCCAATACAGGAGCCCTCATTACCGCCAATGGAAATTGGGTACGTAATTTGCAAAAAACGGAAATAGAGGAGCGTTATGGCATTACGCAATTGGATTTAATTGGTGATTTGAAATTTGCCTCAATGAAACATCAGGTATTGATGGGTATGGACAGTGATTTTTTCATCACAGACACATATGCTTACAATCCCTATTTGAAATACGATACAGTCAATGTTTTTGTTGATGCAAAGGCTACCATGCGGTCGGACAAGCCAGCAATGCAATTGGCTAGAAAGACGATGGCGCCGGTCAGTCGTTTAGGGATTTATGCTCAGGATTTGATACATGTATCCGACCAGCTCAAGGTATTACTTGGTCTACGTTATTCTTATCAGCAAACTTTAAGCGATGTTTATACGTATAGTTCGGGTGTAACGACATCGACCTCTAATTTTGATGGAGCATTTTCACCTCGTTTGGGGGTAGTGTTTAAGCCCCGACCAGAACATTCGTTTTTTGCAAGTTATTCGAACTCCTTTGCTTTAAATACGGGCGTGGATATCAATAATCAGGCATTGCCGCCGTCATTGATTGATCAATACGAAGCAGGTGTCAAAAATGAATTATTTGGTGGCGTGCTTTCTCTGAATCTAACAGCCTATCGAATTTTGAATAATAATTTGGCCCAAAACGCTTTGGTTAATTCGACAACGTATAGTTATGTCAAAGAAATGGCAGGTTCTGTTCAAAGTCAAGGGATTGAAGTGGACATGATGACAAAGCCAATTGCTGGATTTAATGTTTCCGGAGGCTATAGTTTTAACGAAACTAAATACGTGAAAAGTAATACGTATATCGAAGGGAGTTTGTTGAGATATAATCCGCAACATACGGCTAATTTGGGTGTTCAATACAAAAACAAGGGCTTTCAAACGGGGATAACGATGGTGTATATAGGAGAGCGTTATGCAGGTCGGTCAACCCGTGTGTTGGTGGCCAACGACGTTTATCGTTTGATTGAATTACCTGATTTTGTCCAAATGGATTTGACGATGGCCTATACTTATAAGCATTTATCGCTGCGCGGTAAACTCGCAAATATGTGGGATGTTATCAGCTATAATGTGCACGATGATAATTCGGTTAATCCCATTACACCGCGGAATTATAGTCTTTCTTTAACCTATCATTTTTAATTTTCATGAGTCAATTATCAACAAAAATGCGTGTATACCATCGTTATTTAGGATTTTTTCTAGCCGGAATCATGGCGGTATATGCATTAAGTGGAGTTATTTTAATTTTTCGAGAAACGCCATTGCTAAAGAAAAATGTACACCAAGTGGTCAACCTTAAGCCCAATTTACAAGGGGAGGCATTAGGACGCGAACTGAAAATTAGAGGTTTTAAAGAAGATAAAAGGGACGGGAATCTTATTCGGTTTAAACAAGGGACTTATGATATGAAGTCCGGAGTTGCCGATTATACACAGAAGGAATATGCATATGTTGTTAAAAAAATGACCAATTTGCACAAGGCTTCGACAAAGCATCCGCTTTTCTACCTAAACATCTTTTTCGGATTATCTCTTTTGTTTTTTGTCATATCATCTTTCTGGATGTTTATGCCCCAAACTACGATATTCAAGAAGTCAATGTATTTTGCCTTAGCGGGTGTACTCTTGACTTTGATTTTAATTGTCATTTAGTAGGGACTCCTCACTTACCTTTGGCAAACCTTGGAGGATTGCCAAAGGTAGGGTTTTAAGCAGTCAATTATTATTTCGAAACTGATATTGTTATCCAGATTCTTGGATTTTAAAACATAGGATTTAACATACGGATCTGTCAATAGTGCTTATATGACCAAGCATCTAGTAGGATGAGACTCAACTTATATGTGATGCTTTTCTATTTTGAATTTCTTGCAAGATTTGACTTCAGGAGGCAAAATACCTCGATATTATGTTCCCGAAAACGTATTTTGGAACAAATCAATTTGGTGTTCAAACGACTATTTCAATTTTAAGGGCCAACTTACCTGAATGAAATATGTCCTTATTTTTCTACTCTTTTATCATGTAACTTGGTCACAGAAAAAAGTAGCCTTTGGTAACAATCCAAAAGCCGGGAAGTATGTCCCAATTCCTGGCGTTCAAATGTATTATGAGGTCTATGGTCATGGCCAGCCGCTCCTAATGATTCACGGTAATGGCGGATCCATCAAAGATTTCGAAAACCAGATCCCGTTTTTCAGTCGATTTTATCGGGTGATTTTGGCCGATAATCGTTCGCATGGCAAGTCCATCGATACGCAAGATTCCTTGAGCTATGAAATGATGGCTGATGATTTTGCTGCTTTGTTAAATCATTTACATATCGATTCGGCCAATGTAATCGGATGGAGTGATGGGGGAGTTAATGGTCTTTTGTTAGCTAGTCGGCACCCTTCAAAAGTACGTAAACTAGCCATTAGCGGAGCGAATCTAACTCCAGAACCTGTTCAAAGTACAGATGCTTGGGTTGTTGAAAATGAATATCATTTTATCGATAGTCTCAATCACTTACCTGTAACGCAAGAGCATAAACGACTATTAAAACTCCATCATATGTTAGTGGAACAACCTCACATAAGCCATGCGGTTTTGGCCAAAATACAATGCCCAACCTTGGTTATTGGTGGTGATCATGATGTGATTTTGCCCCGACACACGTTGGAAATTGCTGAAAATATTCCTCAGTCATATGTATGGATTTTACCTAATTCGGGTCATTCCACTCCTGTTTACTACAAACACCAATTCAATCAAACTGTACATGAATTCTTGAAACATCCATTTCGAAAGATAGAGAAACATGCCAAATTTTTTTAATCTTGTTTAATGGCTTCAACGGTGTTGTTTGCCTTTTGCCAAAAAGATGCATTCAAGAATAAATGAAATCTATAAATTTAAATTGATGACAAACAAAAAAGGCACATTTGTGCAAACCTCGTTACTGCTCACTATTAGTCTATTTAGTTTTGCACAGAAAAGTAAGTTAACCTTATCCCTCATGCCTGCTTCGTATGCAATTTGTCGGCTTGCCCCAGATGCAAAAATTCCTGATTGGGCATATCAAGGAGAATTTTATTCAATTTCCAAAACGAGTGATGAATTGTCTATTGTAGTTGATCAACGTTATGCGCCTACTGGGATTAAGAAAGCGGAAAATTGGAAAGGTTTTAAGATTGAAGGGCCACTTGATTTCTCGATTACAGGGATATTGGCGGGATTGTCAAAGACTTTGGCCGACAATCAGATTCCTTTATTTTGTGTGAGCACTTTTGATACCGACTATATTTTGGTTGAGCGTAAATATTATGATCAGGCAAAACAATTGCTCGGGCAATCGAATACAATCAAGTAATTGATAATATTCAACTACCTTTGGCAATCCTCCAAGGTTTGCCAAAGGTAAGGGGAAAAGCACATTGCATTATTGCATGATTTCGCTAATCTTCTTCGAATCATAACGCAACCATTCCACAACTTGCTTACCATCTTTGATTCCATCAACCGAGTGAATAATCACTTTCGCCGACTTATCTCCACGCGTCAATGTAAACCAAGCATAAGCAGAAACATAATTACTTGCACCGAAGTATCCAGGTTTGGAATAAATTGTCTCCGTAATATTTGAGATCGTATCCAATTTCATCGTGATACCTTTTGACTTCATAACCGAAAATAGAGAGACATTTTGGTCAAGAGTTGTGGTATCTGCATTGTCATAAAATACAGCATCTTCGGAATAAGTTGCACGATAGGTAGCAGAATCACCATCACTTAATGCCTTCATGGATTTTGTACTCAAATCAATATTAGCTGAATTGGCTACTACATATCCGATTGCACCTTCTGGTAATTGGTTTTCTTGCTTTGTGCAAGACATGATTCCGCCTGCGATGACGCAAGCAATAGGGATTAATTTTTTCATGATTGTGGGGTTAAAAATGGCCAACTACTCGAGTTGGCCAAGGATTTGAACTAGTTAAATGTGCCTACAGCGTATTTCAACAAAACAGATTGATTGATCACACGCAAGTCTCCCGCTTTTTTTGTGAATTGTTCGGGTGTAAGATTTAAGTACTTTTTAGATCCACTGATGTAAATGGAACTCGCGTCAAAATCAAGTTTTGATAAATCTTTGAAGAAAGTTACCGTCGTAAATTGACCTGGACCCTCAAAGGAAAGTGGTGCTAAATGTTGCAAAAATGACCATTCTTGGATGTTTCCAGCTTTAATGCGTTCCAATTGAATATCTTTCACTTGTTTTTCGAAATCTAGGTACGCAAAGTAGTTGGCCTGTGTCGTTTTCATCGTTTCCATCAAAATCACGGAATTCAAATCATTAGAACTTCCTGTGAATTCCAAAACTTTCGAAATCACCGTGTGGGTAATAGTTTGAACTTTAGCTGTCTCTTCTACAATGTTGTAAAAGCTAGGATCTTCCTTTAATAGCGCATTAAACATTGTCATTGAATATTCGCCAACCTTATTTAAATCATTAGAAGCATTTATAGAAATATAATCATAATCTACAGAAGCCGATTGATAGCCATTCAAGATAGGATAAACGGCCCAGCCGGTTATCAATCCCGCAGCTTGGCGTTTTAGTTGAATTGTTTTCCATCGCTTTTCAATCGCCATTGCATCGTCGATCGAATGACCGGGCTTTAATTTGTGAAAAGCGATATTAAGATAAATGGGTTTGTTTTGAGCAAAAACAGACGTAGTTAATGCTACAAATGCGACGAGTAATAAGCTGATTTTTTTCATTTTTTTAGGGTTTATGGTTTGTTCATACATAAAATGTGTATAGACAAATAGGGTTTATTGTTTTGTTTTTTCTCTTGAAAATTGTTTTACTGAATCGAGTTTACCTGCTAAGTTGAACCCGAAAAGTTCTACAAGATTTTTTTCCCAAATACTCCCATCCTTCAAAACACGTTTCTCATTCGAGAAGACGATAATGCCTGATGCAGGATCGGTGTCTTTAACTTTAAATGGAAGGATGAAGCCTGGTTTCCAGTCTAAAGATTTGAATTCGGCAAACATCGTTGGTAACATATCCTTAGTAAATTTAATTTTAGAACCATCAAATCCTTCGATGATCATTTCATCTGCCATAATCGCTTCGACCCCTTTTATATCCATGGCATTATAGGCTTTGGCGAATTTTTCGATAGTCTCAATTTCTCCTCGGTTAGTAAATTGCACCGACTTGCCATTATTTTCTGAGCCCTCCTTGTATGAAATGAGTTTTCCGCCGTACGTCTTACCGTATTCGCTTGTTGCAGGGATTGAATAATATTGTTTGAAATCTGCAAGTTTGCCTGCTTTATCCACAGAGAACAATTCGAACAAATTCATATTTTGTTTGGAACCGTTTTTATAAACTCGCTCCTCTGTTGATTGTAACAATACCACTTCGTTCGTTTGGCCTTCTACTTTTAAAGGTACAATGGCCATCGGTTTGTTAAGAACAGATTGATATTCTTGTTGGGCCTCTTTATTATTCTCCTTGTATTTTTTAATCATTTCATCTGACCAAAATTTGGAATACTCCTCTGTATTATTCGAGTTGTATGCTTTTATTGCATCCAATACAATATTGCTGCTTTTTTCAGAGCCTAATTGAAATGGTTTTCCTTGGCTTTCCCCGCTGAAAATTTTTCCAGCTTTTTGTGCATTTACAATAAATGCCGAGGCAACGAATGCCCCTAATAGAATAAGTTTTTTCATGTGTTTTTTGATTTGTTTTATTAATGATGGCAAGTAAGAAAGTTTGATAGTTGATACGAATAAATTTGGCATACACTTTGTCCCCTTTTGCATTTTTAGGAACAGATTAAAAGATTAAACAAGGTTGCGAAGAGGCTGCTTTAGCTACTTTTGAGGCATACCAACAAATCAAAAATGAAAAAATACTTAATTCTAGTCGTTGCTGCAGGAAGCATGTTTTCGTGTATGACGCAAAGTGAACTAAATGAAAAATTAGCTGCTGAAAATATTGCGTTTTATTCGCGAGTTTGGGATGTGGCGATAAATGCTGGTCGTACCAATGTGTTGGATACGGCATATGCGGAAAATGTTGTTTTGCATACTGTTCCCGAAACGAAAGGGAAGGTCGCAGCAAAAGCCTATTATGACAATTATGTGACAGGTTTTTCCGATCGCGAATTTATCATCAAAGAGACATTTGCCTCTGGGAATAAATTAGTTAAATACTGGCAATTTAAAGGAAAACACACGGGCAATTTCTTTGGCATACCCGCCACTGGCAAGTCGGTGGATGTAATCGGTTGCACGATTGCAACGATTATAGGAGGTAAGATTACGGAGGAACAAGACTTTTTTGATAACCTTGAATTTTTCAAGCAATTAGGCTTGAAAACGCCGTAATTTTAGATGAAGTAGGTAGTGCAAAAAGCCCTTTGCTAGTTAGTGGAGGGTTTTTTTGATTTAATGAAGGCAGATGGGGTAACGCCTTGCCGACATTTAAACGCATCAATGAATTTTGATCGTGATTGGAAACCGGCCTCAGCAGATAGTGCCTCAATCGTATATACTTCTGCGTGACCGTTCTCAATTAGCTTAATCACATATTCAATTCGTTGGTCATTTTTCCATTCCCCGAACGTTTTATTTAAATCATTATTAAAGTATGCCGAAAGGTTTCGCTCAGGAATTTTCAGGTCAAATGACATTTGGGATAAGGTAAAGTCCTTTTTAATATAGGGCTTATCCTTCAGGTAATTATTTAATTGTAATTCAAATTCGGAGGTGTTTTCCAGCGGCTTAATTTGTTTAGCAAAGCTGGATTTGATTTTTTGGAAAGTTGATGCCGTATCGAGATCCAAAGAATACGAAATATTTCCGTATAGGATGTTTGGGAATAAAAACAGAAAGAAGTTTTGGACAAAAAATCCTCCTCCGCAGATACGAAAGAAATGCTCCTCACTAAAAATGGAAATGGAGGAAATTCCCAAGAAATAAACGGGCTTGAAATACAAGGTAACCATGTGCCCTAAACTTGTACTCGCAATAATAACTTGTATGGAGATTAATGTGAAAAACCAACGCTGAATGATGGGATGATTGCTTGGAATACTCCCATATTTTTTAAGCAACATTTGTTTGTTCCAAAAGAAATAACCTACGGATAGTCCTGCATATAGAATCACGTGAATAGAACGCCCATAGAGTAATTGCTCAAACGTGACCCAATTGAAATTTAGTCGGTAATCCTCCGTAAAATTCACGATTTGATGTGCCATCTGGGTTTTGAGATCCAAGGGCAATAAAGTGAATGGGAGGGTTGCAATGCCAACAAATACTGCTGGGATTAAATGTAATGCATCTAACCAAGTAAAGGCCTTATTCTCAGAAACGGTGTGTTTGACATAGTAAAAAAGCGTTGGACCTAACAAGAAGGAAAGGGGCAAAAAGTGGACAAAACAAATGCCTTCCCAAAATTCTATTTTGCTGTAATGCAAGCCAAAATAGACCATAACTACGAGGTTGCAGCATAAGAAAAATAACGCTAAAAAAATATTCGACCTATTTAGTGAACTCAGGTAGTACAACAAGATGAACGAAGTGAATATGCCGAAAACGGGCGCAAGTATTTCCAAATGTGTAAGTTAAATTAAAACAAATTTAAGAAAATGAATTGATTTTCTGGCCAATCATTATAATCCTTAGCCCCGCTTAGCTTTGGCAAACCTTGGAGGATTGCCAAAGCTAGTGTTTTTTAGGCACTTGGATTGTCGCCCAACTGATAATCTTGGCCAACTAATTGATATTAGGTGCAAAATACAATTCTTTGTCCTTTCAAAACCTTACCTTTGGCAAACCTTAAAGGATTGCCAAAGGTTACGCGGGAGCTATGGCAAAACAGCTAGTTTTCGAAAAGCCAATCAAATCAACTTGCCACAAAGCTCCATCTAGCGAGCCTATGAAAACAAAATCGCTCGTTTCTTGATCTTTGTATTCTTGGCTTTTTTACAACCAAATTGATAAATTCTAATTCAATCGATATGTTGTAAACTTAGTCAAGTTACGAATAGGATTGTCAATATGTATTACTCAAAATTGTCATTTTGAGTAAAGTGTAATATGTTTATTATCAATGTTTTATAAAATAAAATGGCTCTTTTCGGAGTAAATGCTGTCACCGATATTTTTTTAAATTTTTCGATTGCAAATAGGAATTTGCAGCTTTGCAGTTCGCAAAAAAAATAATCCATGAGTAGTATTTCAGAACGCATCAAAAAGCACTTTGAAGGCGATATTCACATCTTGTTAATTGTTATTTTTTTAAGTGTCATTGGCGTTATCATACAATTTTCTGCAAAAGGGCGATTAACCATGGATGGACCTCTTGTACCACTTGCACATTTAATTAAATCACTATTGATTTTAGGCGTTGGATTTTGGGCAATGGGTATATTCTCGCGTATGGACTATCTAAAATCAACGAAATACGTAGATATGGCCTTGTTGGGTTCATGGTTTTTAATTGGACTTGCGTACCTATACGGCCGGGAAGCAGGAGGCGCAAGTCGCTGGATTCAAGTGGGACCCCTTAGTTTTATGCCTTCTGACATGGCTAAGCTTTGTTTGACAATTTCCTTGTCGAAAATGTTTGCCAGCAGGCAGGCTGATCCCGAAGCGTACAATCCCGCTGTTATTATTGCGATTTGTATGAAGATAGGAGGTACTTGTTTTTTGATTTTCTTGTCAAATTTCTCCACGAGTGTGATCGTATTTTGTACCTCTATGGTGCTGATGATTTTTGGTCGAGTGCCTTATAAATCGATCGTATTGGTTTTTAGCATTTTTGCTATACTAGCTGTCACATTAATTTTTTCAGGGGTAGGCCAAAGGTCTGCGACGATTATTAATCGGGTTGAAGTTTATATGAATCGGATGTTAGGCCGACAAAGTAAAGAGGAGATGGAAATAGCAGATCAGGGGTCAAATTATCAATTGAAACAGAGTCTTTATGCCATAGCCTCGGGCGGAATGCAACCCAAAGGGCCCGGAAATAGCCAATTTCGTTTTCACTTATCTCAGGCAGAGTCTGATTTTGTCTATGCCATCATCGTGGAAGAATGGGGAATTGTTGCTGGCTTTTTATTGCCTGCCTTGTTTATCTGGCTGTTTTGGCGAGGGGCTATCGCCATTTCTTATAGTGCAAAACCGCTCGGAGGCCTCATGTCAGCCGGCCTAACATTCTCTATTGTAAGCCAAGCTTTTTTGAACATGTTTGTTGCCGTGGGGGCGATTCCCGTGACAGGCCAACCGATTCCTTTGGTTTCGGCGGGAGGGACATCCTTAATCTTTACGATGATTAGCATAGGCTATATCCTTTCGGTCACGCGCGACAAAGAAAAAACGAAACTCGTTCCTCGCCCTTAGCTTTGGCAAACCTTGGAGGATTGCCAAAGCTAGTGTTTTTTAGGCACTTGAAAAGTGCTCCAACTGATAATCCTTACCAGTTAATAGATATTCTATTTTATCCCCAGAAAAATCTCCTCCAAATCACCTACCTTTGGCAAACCTTGGAGGATTGCCAAAGGTAAGAGATGCCAGCTATTCATTTGAAATACATCGCCATTTTATTGTTTTTAATCGGTTTTGAGCTTCAAGCCCAAAGTCCACTTGACTCCTTGATGCAACAGGCTGAGTCGCTCGGCTTACTGTCAAAAGATTATCAATACACCCCCAATGATACAAGTGCAGCGAAAAAAGCAGTCCAACAATTTATGCTGGATCTGAAGTTTGGAAAGCAGGAGCCCAACTTACGTTTTCAAGGGTACGATTTTAAGTTCGCCCACGAGGCTTACCGATCACGTTACGGCGAGTTATGGCAGGATCCTAAAATTAAAGAGTTAGCTTATCGTCTAATTAATGAATCAAGCGAAGTAGGTCAAATCCTTCAGGTATTAAAAGATTCCACGCAGTTCAGTCCAGATCAAAAGCAATTATTGATTAAAGCTGCCCATGAATACCGCTGGCTTGCAGCTGCTAGAGCCCAACGGTCCCTTGTTCTGGTCAACATTCCCTCCACGCAATTAAAAGTCTACGAATCGCACAAGCAGGTCATGCAAATGAAAGTGGTTTTGGGGAAGCCCAGTAGGCCAAGTAAAACACTCTCAAGCAAATTGAAAAACATGATTATCACGCCCTATTGGAACGTGCCACGTAGCATTTGCATCGAAGAGCTTGTGCCTGAAATTCGTAAAAATATCCGCTATTTTTACGCGAGTCATTTGGAAATATTCGACCAACAGAACCGGAAGATTGACCCAGAAAAAGTGCCTTGGCATCGCTTGAATGCGAATTATTTTCCCTATTCCATGCGCCAGCGCACAGGGAAATGGAATACCTTGGGAATATTGAAATTTCAATTTGATAATCCTTTCAAGATGTACCTCCATGATACATCTGAAAAGAAATTATTTGCGAAAGAAAAGCGATTTTATAGTCACAGCTGCATTCGCCTAGAAAAACCAATAAGCTTCGGGGCCTGGTTACTGAAGCCAAACTCCCTAGCCGTAGATACACTTAATGCTCAAGCGGCCTATTCCGATCATACCCCCAAATATCTTAACATCAAGCGAAATGTCCCGCTTGTTATTTGGTATAGTCTGGTGGATTTTGACGAAAACGGGAAACTCCAGTTTTATCCGAATATCTATCGGCGTTAAATCTTATAATATTGCTCCCATCCTTTACGCGGCGCTGGCCCAACCAATAATTGATTCGCTAATGTATTGTTTGTAATCAATTTAGTCTCTCGATCAAATACTAAACGCGTATTCAATTTTTGCGCTAATACGCCCAATGAGAATACCTGACTCAAAGGCCCCGCGATCGCAAATGGCGAACGCGTTTTCTCTTGTCCCATGCAGGCTTTCAAGAAGTTGGCGTAGTGATTTGAAGGACTCTTAGGTACATCTGGTAATTTCAAATCTTTGCCAGAATCGCCTAAAATCGAAAGTGTCGAGCCATGTGAACCCCCTTTAAAGGTCAAATCCTTGCTATAAATTATCTTTCCCGGATTCAATTTGGCAGGTTGTATCTTGCCATTGCCTGCCGGTGGAATGTTCGGGTCTAATTCAGTAGTTCCGTAATTTGCAGGAACGGGAGGGATGTTATTTACGCCATCATACCACGTGATGTCCATCGCTGGCATGTGCTTACGAGAAGGGAATTTAAACTGGATCGTAGATGACATTGGGTAAAAGAAATTATTGTGTCCATCCGCGCGCAACATATTGATCTCCGTGGGTAATCCCAAATCTAAAAATTCATGTGCCGTGTCCATAATATGGGCTCCCCAGTCACCTAAAGCGCCTAAACCATAGTCAAACCAACAACGCCATTGTCCGTTTACAAAGTCTTTTTGGTATTCATGTGGTTGAACAACCCCTTGCCAAATATCCCAATCCAAGGTACTTGGAATCGCTTCTGCTGCCGGAAATTTTGTAATTTTAGGATCCCATCCATGCCAGCGGCGTGGGGAATTCATGTGTGCAGTCATCGACGTCACATCTTTGATAATGCCCGCCTCTTTCCATGCTTTAAATTGGAAATAATTGGCCTCCGAGTGACCTTGATTCCCCATTTGAGTAACCAAATTGGGGTGTTTTCGTGCGGCAGCCATCATCAGTTCTACCTCATGAAAGGTACGTGCCATGGGTTTTTCCACAAATACATGTTTGCCCATACCCAAGGCCATCATCGTAATAGGGAAGTGGGAATGATCCGGAACACCGATCGAAACGGCCTCGAATTGATTGCCCATTTTATCAAATAATTGTCGGAAATCCTGGAAACGTGGAACATCCGGGAATTTCTCTAAAACTTTAAGCGTTTGAGGGGCGCCCATATCCACATCGCAGAGTGCAACAATATTACAAAGTCCCGTATTATACAAGGACATGACATCCAAGCCCCCTTGATTTCCAATTCCGATGCAGGCCAAATTGACTTTGTCCCCAGAATTTTTAGAGATGAAAGCGGGGAATGCCGCCGCAGAAGTTAATAATGCCGCATGTTGAAGAAAGGTTCTGCGGGAGGATTTATGTGCTTGGTTCATAGCTTTTTAAAGGTTTACATGTCTTAAAGACCAAAAAGGATACTATTTACTGAAAATTACATGGCAATCAAACAACGTTCTTCGGTACATTGAATTTTCATATCCGCTAATCCCAAATCGGTTTTCAAAATCTCTCGCTTCTCTTGGGATAATTTCCGGATAATCTTTCCCTCACAAAAACGTCTCACCTGAGTTTCTGACGTTAATTTTAGCCCAGGGACTTCGGTTAGCTGACCATGTTCATCTTTGGCAGCCATCGTAAAATAACAGGAATTCGTATGCCTTACAATGCCATCCCTTGGATTAAAAGATTCCACGCGCATGCCTACGATCATGGTGGTCCGACCTACATAATTGACAGATGCCTTTATTTCAACCAAATCTCCCACTTCCACAGGGCTTTTGAATTCTACACCCTCTACGGAAACGGTCACACAATATTGGTGGCTATGTTTGGAGGCGCAGATGTAGGCCACCTTGTCTAACAGGGATAAGATGATTCCCCCGTGTACTTTACCTCCAAAATTGGCATATGATGGAATCATTAATTCCGTATAGGTCGTTTCAGACTCATGAACTTCTTTGTATTGCATGTTACATTATTAAAATCAATCCTCCGATACCGAGAATATAAACCCATAAAACAATAAATGAATCTATGCCCATCCGTAGAATTTGTCGGGGAGAAGGAATCAACATCCCCACCATATAAATCCCTGTTAGGATGATTCCCAAAGTCGTTAAATACAAATCTGTAGGTTTCAAACTAGGTAAAATGGCATCCCCTCCAATCAAGGATGCAAACAAAAATAGGATGGGTAGAAAAGCATTTCCCCCAAAAATATCACTGACAGCCATATTATAATCACGAATCTTTGCCGATGCAATACCTGTTGAAATTTCTGGCAAAGCTGTACACAATGCCAAAATGGTTCCACCAAAAATAACACCATTAATATCCAAACGATTGGCTACAATTTCCCCCGAGGCTTCCAAGAGCCATCCCGAAATCAACATAATTAAGGCACCCACACTTAATTCCAGCAGGGCTTTTGATGTACTCCCTCGAAATCGATTGGTAGGATGCCTGGAATGATGAATGACTTCTTGCGCTTTTTCGCGCTTCGCATCCGCTTTACCGATGTTCGAAATAAAATAAATGGACCCAAGCCAAATTCCGAAAATAATCCACTCTATTGGACTCGAATGAAAATATTTGAAGCTTTCTGGGAATTGATTCCCCATTAATACAAATGACAAAATAAAAATCACCGCTAAGCCTTCTAGAATCAACACCCGTGCATGTCCTTTCCATGTTAGTGGGGCGGAATGACCCACCCCAAAAACATCAATTAGTACAAGAACAACGGTTTGAATGGCAATTCCCCCTAAAATATTACTGACAGCAATATCATAATTCCGATGGGATGCTGCCATTAATGTAATGGCAATTTCAGGTAAATTGGTGATAATGGATAAGAAGACCATTCCACCAAATGCTTCTCCTAAATCAAACCGAATCGTCACAAAATCAACTAATTTGGTAATTCGTACGCCCATCCACCAAATAATTGCAGTGGAAAGGAGAAAGACGGCCAATAATGCTGGAGTCGAAAAGGCTTGCATTTTCAAATCTATCAATTTTTAGATGAATAATTGAAATTGCAAGGTTAATGTATTCAACCGTTTACCGGATTTAATTTCATCGCCTAGTTTCTGATATGAGGGTCTATTTTGAAAATCTAAACTTAATTTAGATTTATTGCCTTGAATATAATAATTCAAACCTAAATTAAACGTATTTGTCGAAATGCCTTGCATGCGATCATATTGAGCCAATGTCGCCGTTGCATACGGCATCAAACGTTTCGATGGCAATAAATAACCGATTTGGCTGTAAACCACATGCCCGGTTCCGAACATCGGATAGGAATTTCCATAGGTTGGTCCCTGACCTGAAATGGAATTTGCAGTTGTCAAAGTGCTTCCGTTTGCTGGATTCATTACCCCATTGTAGCGCAGATAATTCGTTCCATAATTGGTATTGAAATATCCCAAATAGGCATTAATAGCAGCTTTATTTGCTAATGGCAGATCGACAAAACTTTCTATTGCCCAGTGCATCATATCATGGTATGTCGTATCCACTTTGGCCGATTTACTCCAAAGCGCATGGGCTTGATAATTCAATCCAGCAGCCACATTGACAATTTTCTTCGTTCCCAAATACGAACCAGTCATATAAGGTGTCGTATGATTTTCGTGATCAAAAAACTGATAAATTAAATATGCTTGCTGTTGAATCGTATGTCCTTTCGTGCTGAAATTAGCAACGCTACTCAGCGCGGGTGGTGTCTGCCCATTCGAACTAATTGGGAACGGATCACTTAGAACATAACGAAAATCCCAATGACCCACTTGACCGCGCGCATACACACTTAGTTTACGGGAGAATTGGTCGGTCTGATCCACCGTTGTTTGTGCAAATACGGGTACATCCAGGCTCGTGATCGTTCCGATACTAGGTTGGGAAAAACGAGATAAACCCGAAATAATGCTTAAACCACCGCCTACTTTCAGTTGATTCTTACTCGAGATCCTGTATTCGCCCAGCGCATCATGAAAAAAGGGAGCAATTTTCCGGTTGCCAGTGCTGTTGTATTGCGCATTGAAGTTATTTTGACCAAACTGAAAATATAGAAATGTGCGGTCTGTAATTTGACCAAATAATTGCATCCGTGTACGGCGTAAACCGATGTCAAAGGTATTGGACGCTGGATCTCCCTCAAGCGTTGAACCAGGATTACTTTCGTTTGAACGTACCCAAACTTGATTCAATAAGCTTGCTTGGAAATAGTGAGTTCCCGACTCGTTTAATTTGAATTTTAAGGCTTCGTTGTCTTGAGCGACAGCGTTTTGAATTCCTAGCAAGGCTAGGAAAATGAAACTTAGATTTTTCATGTGCAAGTGATTAGTAGGCTATCTTACAAGGCAGCCGATTGATTAAACAATAAATAAATTAAATGAAGGGTTTCTACAGGCGTAGATTTAGGAATCGAAGGAAGAGCGGGATTTGGATGGATGAATTTATCCAAATTTGCGCTTTTTGGCCAACTTCAATGGGAAATTCGACGGTTTTGAATTCCCAAATTTGTGGGCTGGCTGGGACGATGACATCTACTTCTTCTTCATCCGCTTGAATTTGAAACGTGTATTTAGCTTTTATATTCGAATCTGAAAATGCAAAAATTCTGTTGGCAGCCACAAAGAGTGTCAAAACTAAGCAAATCCGAAAAAGCCACAACTGCTTCATTTTCATCTTACAAAGATGGATTAAAACGATGTTTATCAAATAGGTATTGCCCTGAATTCTTTATCAAAATCTCAAATTTCTATTTTAAGTCCATATAAAAATCTTGATATTTACACGCTAACCAATTCAAAATGAAAAGAAGAACATTTTTAGCTGCAACGCCGCTAGTCGCTGCAGGGACAGTTTTTGCTCCTAACAATAAACCTTTATTACACCATGTGTTTTTTTGGTTGAATAATCCCCATTCGGAGGCCGACAAAAAACAATTAATTGCAGGTTTGAAAACCTTAAAGGGTATTCCCACAATCAAACAAATTCATATAGGCACGTTAGCCTCCACTGAAAAACGTGATGTTGTCGATACCTCCTGGGATGTTTCTGAATTGATGTTTTTCGATGATGAGGCAGGCCAAAAAGTCTATCAAGACCATCCAATTCATTTGGAATTTGTCAAGAACAATTCACATCTATGGAAAAAGGTTATTGTTTATGATTCCATTGACGTTTAAACGGGTAAACGCTGCCGGGGTCTTCAGACCCCGGCAGCGTTAGTAAACGGCTGACTATATGAAATCGTATATCAATTACTTGATAATCATACGAAATCTTCCCGCATAGGGGCAAAAACATCGATTAATTCTCCAGATTCAATACATACTGCGCCGTGATTTTCGCCAGTAGGTACAAAATATACATCGCCAGCCTGTAATCGTTCCGTTTTTCCAGCAATTCTAATATCAAAAATACCCCTAGATACATAAGATGCCTGTGTATGCGGATGTTGGTGTAGCGTTCCCACCGCACCCGATTCAAAAACCACTTTTACCAGCATCATGTCCGTATTATAGGCCATGATTTTTCGTTTAATTCCAGCTCCTAAATCAGTCCATTCGACCGAAGCATCCTGTATTAATGTTTGCATGTATTAGTTGTTTAAGGATCCTGCCGTAATCCAAGATTTTACTTGATCAATTTCGCAGGTACTAAGTTGTGACGTGGCGGACGGCATCGGGCTGAAGCCTGATTGATGCGCAATGGAACCATAGAGTTTTCCATTCGCCGCATATTTCTGCACATTTGCATGTGTCGTCAAATCAATCGAACCCGAAGGATTAACGCCACCGTGGCAACCCGTACAATTCGTGGCTAAAATGGGTTGAATGATTGTTTTGAAACTCACATTCGTCGTGACACAATTACTCGCCGAAGCATCACAAGAATTATTTTTAGCTCCTTGCTTGATCCAAACTAAGACATTGTTGATGTTTTCTGTAGAAAGGGGCCCGGCTGGCGGCATCCGATCATTGCCGGTTTCGATCAAGGATTTATATAGATCGCTATCAGCCGGATTTGAGATTTTTACCTCCCGCATGATGTTGGCATAATCCGTTAGAATCACTCCATCCTTCTTAGAAATCGCATCGTGGCAACCGCTCATGGCACAATTTGAAACTAGTAGCGGAAGTATTTTCTGCTTAAAATAGACGGTATCGGGGCTGCATAAAACGACCACTGGTGGTGTCACGATAGGTATATTTACTATAGGATCTACCGGGTTTATGGGATTTAAATCGACTAATATATTCCCACTGGGGGCGGCCCCGCGTATCCATTTCCGGATGATGGTGAGGTCGCAACCACTCAATTTGGTCGTGGCGGAAGGCATCGGTTTGTAGCCGCTGGCATGTGTGATGGAACCATATAATTTCCCATTTTTCACATAGGTTTGTATGTTGGCATAGGTAGATAAATCCACGCCAGCTGATGGGTTGTTCGCGTTGTGGCAGGAAACGCAATTGGTATTTAATATAGGCCAAACGGATTTGTCGAAGGAAATAGACACCGTGTCACAGGTACTATTGGTCAAAGGGACTTCCGTGATTACCGAGTCCACCTTATTCACTTGAGGAACGATTTGGACATTTTTATCATTCAAGCATGCCCAGAATGAAATACCCACAAATAGTAGAAGGATGCGTTTCATTTAACGAATGTTGTATTGAATTGAGCCCTTCACCTTAATGACTTCCGCTATTTTCGAAAAGACAATTTTGGGAATATCAATCTTGTATTCATCTAATCGTATATCAAACGTGCAGGTAAGGTTTAAAACTTTTCCTGTCGAAACAATCGTTCCTCTTAATTCCACCGGTCGCGATACGCCATGTATTGTCGCAGTTCCTGCTGCTGTTACTGTATAAGTTCCAGCTATTTTAAGATCAACTGGCTCCTTGATTTTTCCTTTGAATGTCGCTGCGGGATATTTGTCCGTCTCCAAATAGTTTTCATTGAAGTGCTCTTGCATCAATTTATTCGGGAAGATGAAATTGGTCACACGCATTTGAACGGCTACTTCATTGTTGGCCGAATTAATGATGCTGCCCACCTGTTTGTTGACGGCATCGATATCCTCCATCGGGGTCTTGGAATAGAAGGATATTTCTCCGGTTTGGGTGGTGAATAATTGGGCATTGGCCGACCAACCTAGTAAGCAAAGGCCAATAAGGAGAAAGTAGCGCATTATTTTTTGATTTTAGGTTCAAAACTGAATGTTCTGGCCATATTGAAACCGTAAAAAAGGTCCCCGTTTTGCCAGGTACCAATCGTTTGGCCAATAAAATGTTTCTCGATCATCCCGCGCGAATTCGTGACATGCAGTTGGAAAACGTGTCCACCCGTTTCAATGTCAAAACCAATGGCGAGTGAATTGTGGTAAGGATATTTTTGGCCCGACGAAGTTTCATAGCTTGCTTGATCAACCAGCGTATAATAATATTCAGCGGAGACGCTCAATCGATTACTTAATTTATAACGTCCCCCAAAACCCATCGCCGCTTGATTGTTATCGAAGTAAACACTCTCGGCTAAATTGGTATGGAAAACGGTGGGCATCACCTGCAGGGATAATTTATCCGAGAATTTACGGGCAATCAACAATTGACCCATGAAAGTCTGTCTTTGTAAATTATTGTTGAAACGCATGACGGTACCTGACTCCATCGTATAACCCGTTTTCATCGTATTGCTCGCGATACTTCCATAGGCCGTCACGGTCACAGGCATTTTGTTCGACTGTCGGAGTGCCTTGTATTTGACATAGGTATCATAGGTTTTCTCGATGGTCGACCGACCGGCCCCCACAAGGAGTTGATCCGTAATCGCATATTCCAAACCCAAACGAATTCGAGCCTCATCCAAACCGAGAAAATTATCAATAAAGCCCGAGTTGATTGCCCCAAAACGATGTGAAATCCAGAAATTCAAATGTTTTTTCGCGATGGTTTCAACCGTTTGACCGTTGATTAAGCGCGATGCTTTAAAAGTAGCTTGCGTATAAGTGGTTTGTTTGGCATCTTCTTTTTCCAACATGGCCATAAGGTCATCTTGCGCAAAGAGATTTGTAGCTCCTAAATACAACAAACACAAGAGTAGAATATTACGCATATACCCGAAGCGATGTGCCCGTAAGAGCGGTTTGGTAGGTTTTTAATGCGATACTTGTGACGGATTCCGCATTTCCAGTTGTGCTAAATGTAGCTCCATGCGCAGTACAATAGAATTTACTGCCATTATAAGTTACTTGGGCTTTCCCTTCATGCGTGCAAATTTGTGTTACTGCCGCAAAGCTAGTTGAAGAGACCCGGGCAACTACGACTTGATTGTAAACCACATATTTCCCAACGGTGTTCAAGGCTGAATAGGAAGCATTGGTAAGATCCAATGTAAAATCGACAGCCGCAGCAGGTGTTAACGCTTCATTCTGACAAGAACTCAACGCGGATACCCCACAATAAACGGCTAACAAGGATGCCCCTTTTAATCCCAAGGATTTCAGGAATTCATTTCGCTTAATTTTCGATTGCATGTTTGATTAGGTTGATGCGTGCAATTTAGCTCTTTATCAGGATAATCAAATAAGCAAAATTTCTGAAATTCATCAGAATCGACAGCTTGGAAATTTGGGTCTATGAATCGTTTATTTTCGAAGATTATTTTTCTTATTCATAATCTTCCTTCAATCTAGGGTATATTTCCGTACATTTGAAAAATTTAACTTATCCATGATTGAACTTTTTGCACTGCGTTTTTTGATCAATTTGTTTTTCACTTTTCTAGTGATTCGATTTATCTATTATCCGCAATACAAGAACAAGGATTTTGTATTCACCTTTTTCTTGTTCAATTCCATCTTATTTGTGCTTTGTTTTTTATTAGCAGCGGCCGACTTGAAGTTTGGTTTCGCTTTTGGTCTATTTGCCATGTTTTCCATGTTTCGCTACAGGACCGTTACTGTCCCCATCGGTGAAATGGGCTATTTTTTCTTGGTGGTCACGCTCGGTATCATCAATTCTATTGCCTCCTTGGAGAATTATCCCATGTTGATTTTGGCGAATTCTTTGCTCGTGGGCGTGACCTTTTTGTTAGGACGGTTTCTGACCTTGACCCATGAGAATTTCCAAGTATTAACTTATGAGAATTTGGCCTTGGTCAAGCCAGACCAAAAGGCAATGTTGATTCAAGATTTGGTTGATAAGACGGGCCAACCGATTCACCGAGTTCAGGTGGTGAAGGTGGACTACCAAAGGGGGGTTGCCCAATTGAAGGCTTATTATTATTCCAAAGATAATGAAACCTTTTCTTCGGATGCGGAGGCTTAAAAGCTGGGTTTTCTGTCTTTTGCCTTTTGTTAGCTTCGCCCAAGTGGATACGCTACAAGGGGTGGAGGTGCGGGCTTCCCGACCGGAATATGGGAAACAGGTTTTTTATCCGAGCGCGAATCTAAGCAATTTGGGAGGCAATTTACAGGATGTATTGGCTAATATACCCTCCATCTATGTAGCGGGAGATGGTACAATCCAGTACCGTGGGAGTCAAAGCCTCACCATTTATTTTGATGGAAAACCTTCCGGAATTTTGTCATCGTCTCGAGCGAATGCCCTCAGTCTTTTTCCGGCTGATCGCATCGATTACATCGAAATTATATCCGCTCCTGGTGCTAAATATTCTGCAGAAGGGAGCTCTGGAATTCTAAATATCGTCTTAAAAAAAGGTTCAGGTTTGAAGCAGATTCAGGCAAATTTGCAATGGGGCACGCATGACCAAATAGCTTTTTCCTCGCGCTTTGGTAATGGCTTTAAACGACTCACTTATGCGCTGGATTATAATTTTAAACAATCCATCCGTGATAACTTTCAACATTTGTATCGAGAGAATGCGAGTCAATACGGTTTGTCGCAAATCGAACAAAATACCTTCGAGGTTAATCGGGATTATAACCATGCCTGGCAAAGTCGGATGGAATATAGCCTGAATCCCAAATGGACGCTTGGTTTACAATGGATTGGTCGATATTCCGCCGACCAGAATAATGAAAAACGCCTGAATTATTCTCAGTTTGTCCGTGCGCCGGATCGCTATTACATTCGTGATGCGGATAAGCGGGGAGATGATCGCGGGATGGATATGTTGATTTCACTCGGAACCATTGCGAAGCAGCGGACCACTGCACATTTAGATTTACTATGGATTCGAAACGTAGGCTCCGACCAAAATGATTTCACCCAACGCTATTTTTATGGTGGTTTTGATGCTCCCAACAGTAATTTTCCTACACGGGTTGAGCGTTCTTCCGCGTCAAGTTCCAATTATACCTTACTCCTCCAGGGGGATTGGGAAACACAATTTTCCAAAAAGCTTCGTGTCGATTATGGATTTAAGGTAACAGAACGATTGTTTGATACTGATTTTCGCTATGAAAAATTTCAAGGGGATTGGACGGTAGATCTAAAACGAAGCAACACATTCACTTACATAGAGCGTATCCAGGCGATTTATGGATCTTCCCGCTATTCAACAAAATTGTGGGATGTTCAAGGAGGTCTGAGAATGGAAGCAACGCAAGCTAATTTGAATTACGTACAGATCTTTCCTTCTTTTTCCATGGAACGCTCATTGACGAAAAACCAACAAATGGGTTTTCGCATGACCTCCCGAGTGAATCGGCCATCATATAAAGCTTTAAATCCGTTCATTTCGTTTGCAGATCCGTTGAATTTGCAGTCGGGGAATCCGACGCTCCAACCGGAGCGGACCTATGTGGCTGAGCTTGAACACGCTCTTGATGTGGGGTCATTTCATACGAGTAATCAGCTTTTTTATCGTCGGGTCAACTCGTTAGTTGGCCGCGTACGCACACTGTTAGAAGGGGACACTACCTTAACCCGTTTTGAGAATATTTCCCATTCGGAAACCTGGGGAATCGAGAACATTACATCCATAAACCCTATGAAAAACTGGAGGGTGAATATGAGTAGTTCACTTTATCAAACGGATTTGCAAGGCCAGGTCAATGAGCAGTCCTTGAACTTGAACCGATGGAGTTGGAATGGTCGAATAAGCCAAATTTGGAACCTTTCTTCGTCCTCAAGCTTTCAAGTCAGCGCGATTTATCAATCAGCCCAAATTCATCCTTTAGGGATCATCCAAGGTTTTTATACGGTAGACCTGGGTTTTAAAAAGGAATGGAAAGCCTGGGTCCTGAATGCGCGTATAAATGATGTGTTCAACACGCAACAGACTGTTTATGATTCACGGCCCTTTGGCTTTGTCAGTGATTTGACAAAGAAAAAAGAAACCCGAATTTTCTATGTGGGGCTGGCTTTTAAGCTAAGCCCAAAGAAAAATTCGGGGCTTAAAAATCGGAAAGCCGTGAATGAGGATGAAGCTGGTGAGGAGGATTAGTTAGCTCCCTTTACACGCCCTTTTTCCGCATCTAATCCTGTTGATCGCTGCCTTGCTCCTTTAATGGAGGCATTTCCAAAACGGTAGGTGAAGTTCAAACGGACGACGCGGGAATCATTTTTAGGCTGCACCAAAACATCTAGATCGGCATATTTGATTGTTACCTTTGGATTTGATGTATAAAGCATATCCTGTGCATTCAAGCGTATGGTCGCGCGTTTCTTTAGGATTGTTTTTTGAACCCCCATATTCAAGGAACCACCAGCGCCAAACAAAAAAGCGCCTTCTAAGCCACCAGTAAAGTAATTGCCTCCAAATTCGATTTTAAAATCTTTCGGAAGGGTAAATGTGTGATTTGAAGAAAGGTAGAACATGTTTCCCGCGGGAGTAATGGCCGAGGAAGCAACATTGCCTGTCAATTCCGCACGGTTAAAAAAGATGTCCGAATTACTTGTCCACCAATTTTTAATCGGGATAGGCAAAGTGACTCCTAGGCTGTAGGTAACACGTTGTGCCATGTTGGCCGTCGTTTGATACGTCTTTCGAGATTCCGCATCTTGTTTCAATAATTGTGTAATAACCTGATCCGTATGGCTATATCCCAAAGTTGTTGAAATACCACCCATATACGTGTGGCTCAATTCGAGGGAATTGGTTAACTGGGGCATCAACATTGGATTTCCCACATTGTAGGTATAATTGTCCAAATAAAAGACAAAAGGGTTCAAGTCTGAATAGCCCGGTCGATCGATACGTCTACTATAAGTCATGCCGAATGTATGCTTTTTCGATGCTTCATATTGCAAAAAGGCACTCGGGAAAAATTGAAGATAATCCCTGTGAAAGGTAACATCAGCATCTTGTGTATAGGATGAAGAGGTTCCATCGGCAAAGGTCCATTCGCCACGCAGGCCGATTTGGTAACTCCATTTTCCAATGGCCCTTTCCGTATTTAGGTACATGGCATGGATTTGTTCAGTGTAAATGAATCGATTGCTTTGACCGGTCAGGAAATTATAGTTTTCTGCTAGTGCTGATTTCGCACGGAATTGTAAATCATTATCCGTTTTTACCCAAGATGATTTCATGCCAAGTCCCCATTTAGCTTTTAAAAACGACGGGATAACATAATCGGATTTCAACGAATATTGATCGATGTAGGATTGAGATGAAGTCCGCAATAAGGAGTCGGCCTTCAAGGGCAAATAGAGGGCATTCGCGTATTGAGAACGGTAGTTGTTTTGGCTTTCATCTACAAATCTGGCATGATCCATGTCGATGGTTACTTCTCGACCGGTCGAGTCAAAAGTATGTTTAAAATTGAAGTTGGCCGCATAATTAAAAAAGGGATTATCCAATGAGTTGTAGGTATCCAAGCGCGACAATACTTCATTTTGATTGTTCATTTGAACGGTTCGGTTCAAACCGTCGCGTAAGCTATTGTGGTTATAACCACCAGATAACAAGATTCCGTAAGTGGTTTTTGGGGAATAATACCAATCGACACCCCCTTTCAATTGGGCGTTTTCGTTTTGATTGGCATATTGGAAATTTTGCTCCCAATTTTCCTGTTGGATCGAGAATTTACGCAGTAAATAATTGCGTTCCATGTTGGGCCTACGGCCCACGGAGGCATTTCCAAACCAGTTCCACCCGTTGTTCCGATAATTTAAATTTCCTCCCAAGGCTTGTCGGTTGAAAAACCCTTGAGCTAAAGTGGTATTCAAGGAACCATTCATGCCGATGTTGGCATTTTTCTTCAATTTAATGTTGATGATTCCTCCTGTTCCTGCAGCGTCATAACGCGAAGAGGGATTTGTCATGATTTCCAAAGCTGAAATTTGATCTGCAGGAAGGTTGCGTAGGTAATTGGCTAAATCGGTACCTGTGAGGTAGGAAATTTTACCATCAATCATGACTTTAGCTCCTGATTTCCCTCGTAGGGAAATGTTGCCGTCTTTGTCGACGATGACTCCAGGTGAACGTTCTAACACTTCCATGGTTGTGTTCCCTGCGGCCATGGCAGAATTCTCCACATTGACGATGGTCTTGTCTAATTTTTTTTCGATGAGCGGTTTTGTTGCGCGGACCTCCACCTCAGCTAATTCCCTTGAAAGGTTCACGAGGGTCAAGGTTCCTAAATCCAAGGTGCTTGATTCGGTGATGGGAGCCAGGCTAATTTTCTGTGTAATGAAGCCGGCAGATTGCACCTGTAATACATAATTACCAGGAGTGATTTTTGTTAGTTTACCCAAGCCATTTTCATCGGTCAAAAACCCTTTGTATAAGCTAGAATCTGGCAATTTCTTTAGGATGGCCCCCGAAAAGGGGAGGGCTTGATTGTTGGAATCCTGCAATTGAAATTGCAGACTATTCTGTGCTAAAGAAGCACTTGAAATGAATAATAGAAATAATAATAAACGCATGTAGGCAGATTGAATAAAGCTGTTGATGAAAAAAAGCTAGATGCAAGTTCCGCCAAATCCGTTGCATGGGCTAAAGGTTTGGGATGAATGGATAAAAAAATAGCCTGAACGAATCAGGCTACTTTTGAAATATTAAAGCGGTCTTAGTCGGAAGACCATTCCCGGGTTCTCTGTTCCTACATATAGGAATCCATCGATTCCTTGTTCTACATTTCGCATGCGACCGAGATTTACGAGGACTTTTTCCTGCTGGATGACTTTGTTATCTTTAATCACACAGCGATTCAGGTAGTTGAAACGCAGGGATCCCACCATCAAATTCCCTTTCCAGGCGGGGTATTTATCCCCAACAACGAAAGTTAAGCCAGAAGGAGCAATAGATGGAATCCAATAACTAATGGGTTGTTCCATGCCGACTTTCTTGGAGATAGCTGTGATGGGTTTGCCATCGTAGTTGATGCCGTAGGTGATGACAGGCCAACCGTAGTTTTTGCCCGCTTGGATGATGTTGATTTCATCGCCGCCGCGTGGGCCGTGTTCTGTTTCCCAAATAGCTCCCGTGCTAGGATTCAGCGTTAGGCCTTGTGGATTTCGTTGACCATACGAATAGATAGTTGGATGAGCACTTTTAGCGAATGGATTATCGGCAGGTATGCTGCCATCATCGTTGATGCGGTGAATTTTCCCATTGTCGTTATCGAGCGATTGTGGAAAGACTTTTTCCATGCCGCGCTCGCCTACACTAAAGAAAAGAAATCCTTTTTTATCAAATGCCAAACGAGAACCAAAGTGGTGAAAGGTTTTCGTATAGGGTTTAGCTTCGAAAATTTCTTGCGATTCAACCCATTGATTGTTTTGGATTTTACCGCGAACGATGGCTGTGGTCGTTTCGGTTTGTCCGGCTTCTGTTCTGAATTTGGAATAGGATAGGTAGACCCAACCGTTTTGAATATAAGCCGGATGGAGTGCGATGTCCAACAAGCCCCCTTGTCCTTTGGACATTACCTCTGGCGTTCCGCTAATGAGGATTTTATGTTGTTTTTGGTCTACCAAATACAATTTACCTGCACGATCTGTAATTAAATAGTCGCGGGAAGGCAGCTGGGCAAACCCCCATGGGCTGTCAAACCCTGTCGCTATAGTATCTAGCTGAATCGTCATTCCAGCTGATTTAAAGATGTTGCTCGTGGGCTTATTGGCAAATTTATATTGCTCCACGCCGGCTAAATTTTCAACGATTAAATCGGCTAATTTCTCTATTTCTTGGGCGCTAAGCACCTCTTTCCAGGTTGGCATTCCTAAATCAGGATAGCCACCCGTGATGCTAGCAATGATTTGTTCCTTTTTGTTGCCATGTTTCCATTGTCGGTCCACAAACGCTTCCACTTTCTCGCCGTGGCAAGATGCGCAATATTGTGTATAAGTTTTCTCTGCCGGGCCATCGATTGCGACTTGTTTGGCTGGGCTTTTGCGCAACGACATGATGGTGATGGCACTGATGGATAAAAGGGCTAAAAGGAAGATTCTATTTTTCATGGAGGTATCGTTAATGTGGGTTAAAGTTATGAAAAGTTTTGATAAGCCTGGGCGGAGGTATGGGGGAGGAGATTTTTCGCCGACTCCATAGTGCTTATAACCCTAGGCTTCAGCCTAGGGATTCCTGTCAGAGACTTGGATGTATATCTACTCCTTCGGAGGCCCCAGGTTAAAACCAGGGGTTATGAAAATTGTTTATAACCCTAGGCTTCAGCCTAGGGATTCCTATGTGTGAATGGGCACCTACTCCTTCGGAGGCCCCCAGGTTAAAACCAGGGGTTATGAAAAGTCAGTAACTAGGATGTATATCTACTCCTTCGGAGGCCCCAGGTTAAAACCAGGGGTTATGAAAAGTCAGAGACTAGGATGTATATCAGCTCCTTCGGAGGCCCCAGGTTAAAACCAGGGGTTATGAAAAGTCAGAGACAGGATGTGTATCTACTCCTTCGGAGGCCCCGGGTTAAAACCAGGGGTTATGAAAAGTCAGTAACTAGGATGTATATCTACTCCTTC
>CAYHOB010000006.1:68032-69971 GCA_964358165.1 uncultured Aquirufa sp. | reverse complement strand
TAACTAGGATGTATATCTACTCCTTCGGAGGCCCCAGGTTAAAACCAGGGGTTATATACAATGGTTAAATTTCAAAAAAAAGAAGTATTATTGTATCAAATTATTACAATAGATAAACCTATCAAAAATGAAAAAATTATTCTTAGCCTTGGGCGTCTGCCTTTTGGGCTCTTGGGCTGCGCAGGCGCAGATTTCGTTAAGTAAAGATGTGGCAGTTGTGCCAACAGAATCCGGTCAAGTTCGTGGTTATGTGCATGGGGGAATTTATACCTATAAGGGGATTCCTTATGCGGAGGCGAATCGTTTTGAAGCACCACACAAGCCAAAAGCTTGGGCAGGAGTGCGCAGTTCGTTGACTTATGGACCCGTTGCACCTTTGATGTCACCGACGACACAAGTGCAAGATGAGTCGGAATTTGTTTTTGATCACTCGTGGGGCTATACGAATGAAGATTGTATGCGTGTGAATGTTTGGACGCCGGGTATAAAGGATGGTAAAAAGCGTCCTGTGATGTTTTGGATTCACGGTGGTGGATTTACTTCGGGTTCTGCGGAGGAATTGAAGTCATATGATGGAGAAAATTTAGCCAAAAAAGGCGACGTTGTAGTTGTTTCGATCAATCACCGCTTGAACATTTTGGGCTATTTAGATTTGTCGGCCTATGGCGATAAGTATAAGTATTCAGCAAATAACTCGGTGATGGATATGAAGGCCGCTTTGGAATGGGTAAAGGCAAATATCAATCAGTTCGGAGGAGATCCAAACAATGTGACGATTTTTGGTCAATCAGGAGGAGGCGCTAAGGTTAACACCTTGATGGCGATGCCGTCTGCCAAAGGATTGTTTCACAAAGCAATTAATCAAAGTGGTGCTTTCCGCGGAACGATGTTGGATAAATCGACTACGCAAGCTATTACAGCAGAAGTCTTGAAGTCCTTGAATATCCCAACAGAGAAAGTAGATTCTTTACAAAAAGTGCCATTTGCAACTTTGGCAAATGCAGGCAATAAGGCTTTGCAAACTGTTGCAGCTCAGATGAAAGCGGCAGGCAAACCTGTTGTTGGATTTGGATTAAGTTGGGGCCCAAGCGTCGATGGTGATGTATTACCTTACCAATTATTTTCAGATGAGGCAATCAACTTATCAAAGGATGTACCCTTGATGATAGGAACGGTGAAGAATGAATTTATGCCTTCATTGATGACGAATATGGCGAATGCAACGGCTGCAGAAGTCGATGCCTACATTAAGAAGACTTACGGAGACAAGGCGGAGGCCTATAAAGCGGCTGTGAAGAAGGCTTATCCAGCGGATACAAAACCGTCTGATTTGATGGATGTGGATACACGTTTCCGTCCGGGTGCGGTGGTTCAGGCCAATCTGAAGTCGGCCTTGAATGCTGCTCCCGTGTATATGTATTTGTTTACTTGGCAATCACCCGTGATGGATGGTAAATATAAATCGATGCACTGTTTCGAATTACCTTTTTGTTTCGATAACATTGCACGTTGTGAGAATATGACGGGTGGAGGAAAAGAAGCTTATGTTTTGGCGGATAAAGTAAGTCAGGCTTGGATCAATTTTGCTCGTGTGGGAAATCCAAATCACAAGGGATTACCTACTTGGCCGGTGTATAATAGCGCAACAACGCCAACGATGCATTTGGATAATACGAGTGTGGTTATGCCTCAAATGGATAAGGAGTTGTTTGCTTTGACAGCGAATTAGAAGGTGTCACCAGTTTGAAGTCTGAAGAGCCCCAGGTTAAAACCTGGGGTTTTTAATTTCATAGTATTCATAACCCTAGGCTTCAGCCTAGGGAATTCTGTCGGAGATTTATCAAGTATCTACTCCTTCGGAGAGCCTCAGGTTAAAACCTGGGGTTTTAATTTCATAGTATTCATAACCCTAGGCTTCAGCCTAGGGAATTCTGTCGGA
>CAYHOB010000006.1:0-67932 GCA_964358165.1 uncultured Aquirufa sp. | reverse complement strand
AGGCTTCAGCCTAGGGAATTCTGTCGGAGATTTATCAAGTATCTACTCCTTCGGATACCCCCAGGTTAAAACCTGTGGTTTTTAATTTCATAGTATTCATAACCCTAGGCTTCAGCCTAGGGAATTCTGTCGGAGATTTATCAAGTATCTACTCCTTCGGAGAGCCTCAGGTTAAAACCTGGGGTTTTAATTTCATAGTATTCATAACCCTAGGCTTCAGCCTAGGGAATTCTGTCGAAGATTTATCAAGTATCTACTCCTTCGAATACCCTCAGGTTAAAACCTGTGGTTATAAAAGCTCTACATGAATTAAAAATAATGTATCGCTCTAACCCGGTAGGGTTCGTTTTTATGTGCTTCTCGGTAGGTGCCGTCGATGAATAATTGCAACCAAGCGATGTTTTGATCAGTAATGTTTTTCCCTTGGTATTCTGTTGAAGACCAATATAAGTCCGTTTTGTCGATGCCCCCGATGTTATCTGCTTGTAAATAAATCTGATTCAACTCGTCTTTGCTAGGTAAAAACCAATCACGAAATCCTCCGTAGGTATAATTTGCACACATGTTGGCCGCGGAGTTTGATGTATTACACATACGAACAATTTCTGCGGAGTTTGCTTTTCCTGCGCCAATGTTTTCGTTACGAGCTTTTAAAATGGATACACCTGGACAACCCCAATACGTAGATTTGGAGATATCTTCGGGGCTAACAACAAAACCATGTTGTTCCCCTCGGACATATCCAGGATCTGTTTCTTTGAAGAAATAAGTAATTATACCTCCTTGAAAGAAATCGCCTATTTTTAGTGAGCCTTCCGTTGGGTTTGTAGGAGTCGCGGGTAATGTAGGATCAATTACCACAGGAATACTGGAAAGCGTTTTAAAGGTCATGGGAGTGCCATAAACCACCCCTTTGGCATTGATTGCATAAGCGACGATATAATAAGTTTTGTTTTCAGATAGGTTTCCGAGGAAATAACTGAAAGGCCCTAAGCCGATGGCAACAGGGAATTTAAGATTGTTGATCGTTGGATTTGGTACGATGCTGACGCAAAATCCTTTTTCTGAAACCGTTGTATTTCCTTCTGATGTCACTGTTCCGGTTAGGACAGCAGCATGCAGGGTGATGTCGGTCACCGACACAGTTTTAACGCTTGGATACGTGTATTCGCCTGTTGTAAAAGGGATTGGAGGACCATAAGCGGTTCCTTTTTTATTGGTCGCAAAGGCACGCATGTAATACTTCACATAGGTTTTCAGGTTGGTGACCACCAGTTTATAAGTGCCTAATCCACCTGGGATGGAGAATTTTTGACAATTGGTTAAATCTTCGACATCTTGACAAAGTAGAAATCCGCGCTCGGTGATGTCAGAGCCCCCAGTATCCATGACCTCTCCTTGAAAATTGGCAGTTGTATTAGTAATGTCGGAGACCTGAATACTGTTTACGATGGGCGGACTAAAATTATGGGTCGTAAAGCTGAGTTCTGCACCATAGGAAATCCCAAGGGAGTTGATCGCGTATGATTTGACATAATAGGTCGTATTTTCATTAAGGCCTTTCAAGAAATTGTCAAAGGGGCCTTCGCCTTTCCCACTGGAAACTTTATTATCTTGAACGGTAGGGTTGGGTTGGATACTGAAACAAAAACCGCGTTCAGTAACCAGCTTCCCTCCATCATAACCCACGATTCCGCTTACTTGGCAGGAGCTGATGTAAACGTTTTTAATTTTATCTGTACTCACCTCCGGAAGGGTATATTCGCGCGTACTGAAAGTTTTAAGGGTGCCCATTGTCGTTCTATCGGAATTTTTTGCGAACGCGACATAGGAATAAAGTGTTTCTGCATGGAGTCCAGTTAGGAGAACTGCAAAATCGCCGTTTCCAGGGCTGGCAATTGTCTTGTTTTGAAGTAATGTTTCGGGCTTATTGTGATCAGCGAAATAAAATCCGCGTTCGGTAATTCCCAGTAAATCTTCGTTTGCGTTATGTCCTTGCAAGGTGACAGAAGTAGCACGGGGATTAATGGCATCCTTCGTTTGAACGTTTGGGGCAATGGGCAATTGTTCTTTCTTGCATGCGACGAAAATGCCCAGCAAGATTAGCCAACAAATAAGGTATTTAGAACTAATGTTACGCATTTAATCAATAGCCAGGTAGCCAAGGTTAGGTAATATTAGGGAATTTTGATCTGAAATTGATTATTATCCTGAAACAACCTTGCAAATTGCATTTGGGATTTTCGTAAATTGCAACATAATATTTCAATTTGCAAGGTGAAATATAGCTCATATGAGCCATTTGCAACATGAAAGAAATTAGAACTAGGATTATTTAAAGCCTCCCTGAGATTCGGGGGGGCTTTTTTTTGTTATTGAATCGGCCTAAAACACTTTGGTAATTCTCGACAGATTGTCTGATTCCCATCGAAAAAACAATTGATGTGATACAAAAAGGAATACATGCGAATTGTATCAGATATCCTGCCTAGTTTGTCCTAAGCTGTGACTTTACCGATCGCACAACTCACATAAGATTTGGCTTCCTTCAGGATTGAATTATTGCCTTTTTCGGGATAACCCATGCTATCCATTTTAGATACGTAAGCAGCGCGGTCTAAATTATCTCCTTGAATTTGAACCTTTTCTTCTTCCAAACTGATTTCCACCGATTTCACTCCCGGGAATGCCAAAAGGGCATTTTTTATGCCACTGATGCAACCACCGCATTTAATATTGTCAACTAAAATTTCCAAAGTTTCCATGATGAATATTTGTTTATTGTATTCAAAGATAAGTAACGGAAATATTACCTGATGTGACGAAAGTCATGACCTTATAAAATGGCCTATATTTATTCCCATCCTGTTTCCCCATGAAATGAAATACTGTCCATAAATTAGTAAGGAATGGCCGAATTGCTGTTTTCAAATTTGATTTTTCAATTCTTTTTGATTCATTTGACCCATGAATAAACGCCAGTTTCTCCAATCCACCCTTGGCTTAGGCCTTACGCCTTCCTTGTTGAGCCTAATAAGCCAACCCGCATCCGCAGATGATGAAGTGTTTTGGACTCAGGTTCGGAAAGCATATCGAATTAATCAAGATTTTATCAATTTAGAGAGTGGGTATTATAATCTTCAGCCTTCAGAAATCCTTGAAAATCACGTAAGGCATATCCGGGAGGTAAATAATTTGGGGGCCTATTACATGCGCACAAAGCAGTTTCCAGATCGAAAAGCAATGAGTCACCTCGTCGCAGAGCTGGTACATTGTTCCCCAGATGATTTGATTTTAACGCGAAATACGACGGAATCTTTGGATATGATTATTGGCGGGTATCCTTGGAAATCTGGCGATGAGGCCGTATTTGCCATACAAGACTATGGTGCCATGCAGGACATGTTCGACCAAGTTTCCCGGCGACATGGCGTTGTATTGAAGAAGGTTTCCATCCCTTTGCATCCGGCCCATGATGAGGAGATCGTTCAGCTATATGCGAATGCCATCACACCCAAAACCAAATTGCTGATGGTATGCCACATGGTCAATGTCACGGGCCAAATCCTCCCGATCCAAAAGATTTGCGACATGGCGCATGCCAAAGGTGTCGAGGTGATGGTGGATGGTGCTCATGCGGTGGCACATTTTGAATTCAATTTGCCCGATTTACATTGTGATTATTATGGAGCGAGTCTCCATAAATGGTTGGCCGTTCCACTGGGTGTCGGGATGCTCTATGTGAAACCGGAACATGTGAAAAAGATTTGGCCGGTATTTGCTGAAAATGAAACGAATGCCAAAGGAATCGAACGCTTAAACCACCTCGGCACGAATCCCGTGCATGCCCATTTGGCAATTCAGGATGCGGTGAATTTCTATCTCAAATTAGGTCCTTCGCGAAAAGAGGCGCGCTTACGCTACCTCCAACAATATTGGACGAAACAAGTTCGAAATATTCCTGGCATACAAGTGAATACCCCGGAAGATTCCATGCGTCATTGCGCCATCGCAAATGTGGGGATTGACACATTAAAACCTGCTGAATTAGCCAAACGTTTAATGGATGATTACCAGATTTATACCGTGGCCATCGATGGAAATGGGGTACATGGTTGCAGAATTACGCCCAATGTCTTTACGTCAACAGCTGAATTGGATCAATTGGTTCGTGCATTGAAGGCTTTGGCCATATGAAATAAAGCGCATAGGTATCAATTAATTTTCTTGAGTAACCGTCACACAAAACGAAGGAGATTCTGGCCTTCTCGGAGTAGTCGTTTCTAGCTTATGGTTTAAATATATTTGGGGTTGTGAAACGCTAAACATAAATTCAATGTTATCGCCTGCTTCTAAAATATGTAAGAAATTCCACGAAGGAATCATCGCCGCGATGGCTGGACTTCCATTAACAATGACTTCCCCTGCTGTTCCTGGCAAATCAACTCCATTTTTACGAATCCAAATGGTCATTCTTTGTGGACTGGTTCCTCCTAAACGATCTACCTGAGCGGAGAAAATAATGTTATAAACCCCTGGTTTTTCCACCGTGATTTTGGTGTTATCTACGATCGAAACACCTGAAGCAAAATCTGTATTGCCAATTCTTACGACTGTTGCAGAGTCAGCTACTGCGGCTATTTGATCTGTTACATCATAAAAGCTTCCATAGGATGTGGTACTAAATGCTCCTGTTCCATTTGCCCGTACGATTCCTGTGAGATTATTGACACCCGTTCCTCCATTCGTAACAGCAGTTATTCCCGTTAATTTGGATGTTTGCATGGAGACAATTTTCGCATCGGTCACATTCGCATCGACGATTTTACTCGTTGTAACACTGTTGTCTGCGAGTTTGGATGTATTTACCGCACTTGCTGCGATGCGAGGTTCTAAGTAATTGCCTGTTAAATCACCTGCCAATTGAATCTTTCCAGCGACAGTAGCCGTCGCAGGTACAGTGGTTTGCGCATCTATGTAGGTTTTAACAGCCTTCTGGCTGGGATATAATCCATCTGTGGGGAGAGATCCTCCTAAATTAACAGCTGTTGATTTATTTTGAAGTCTTTCGTAGGTAAAGTTGAGGTTTTCGATGACACCATTGTGCGCGTTATACCTTGTCAGCAATTGATCTAAGCGATAGTTTTGTGAGTCATTGAGTATATCGATTTCCTTAATGGATTGATTGATGACCGCAATTTGATTATTGGCTTGTGAATTGCTAGACATCACGCTTTGAATATCTAGTCTATTTTTGTCAATGTCGGCTTTAATAGGTACCAAATCGTTGAGTTTAACGACTTGAATATCATCTGTAAATTGGGATAATTTGGTTGGTGCCGAACGGACATTTTGGTAATCCACGCTTTCTGCGTAGAGTGCATAAGCTGAATAATTTAAGGCTTGCTCACTGACCGTGCTGAATGTTTTTCCTTGGTCAAAGCTCACGTCAACTTTCAATTTTTTAGGATGCGTATCCCAAATGACTGCGTCAAAGGAGCTGTACTTTCCTTGATTGCTTAAAACTTGTATGTCTCCCTTACTCCCAGCACCAATGTTTAAATTAACTAATCCATAGGAATCCGTTCGAGTGCATTGAACTTCCTCATATTCCAATTGGCCTGAATACCCCAATAAACTAAATTTTATACATACATCTGCTGAACTATAGGGAAGATTCGCCACTGTATTGCCTGGAATATCTAAGGGATTTTGGTTGACAATGACGGCATGGTAATTCAAACATTTGGATTGGGCGATTCCCGCAAATGCCAAAAGCGAAAAAGCTAAAATACGTAGGTAGGTTAACATAGCTATTGGGAGATTTTGATGCCTAAAGAAATAGTATTAGGTAAAAAACGCAGATGGTTCACCGGGAAGTCGGGTTCTTTGACCGAACTTAGTGATTGAAACTGGACGTATCCGCTGATAGATTTATTCAAGTGATGCACCAAAGCAACCGAATATCCTGAATAGAATCTTATTTTAGTGAATTGAGGTTGATTGTCTAAGGGTAAATACTGTGCTCCGATCAATTGATTACCATTCCACATTTTCGCTACGGAAACGATGCCTTTGACGTCGATCGAAAAGGAATTTAAAATGGGAATTACCGGGCCTATTTCAACAAGCATTCCTCCATGATCTGCTTGGTAGCTAAGGGCTAATCCCTGCGTATTTCCTACACTATTATATTGATTGTATGAAAACCCAACGGCATAATTAATCGTTGGGACGAATAGTTTTTTAATTAGGGCTCCTGTGCTGTCTTTATTTTTCTGAAATCGGATTAGAACATTTTCTCGTTTTAGTTGAACATGTAAACCTGAGGCGGGTTTTAGGTAATCTGCAATAAGGCCGTTTTTGTCTTGGTATTCGTATTGAGTTGAGTTTCCGCCGATTTCAAATACCATTTCCTGAGCATTTGCATGTTCAGCCAACAGGCATAGCAGGATGATTACTAGTAGGCGCATATATGATTATTAGAACACTGAGCGAATATAGATGTTATTACATGAATTGTATCTTATCTACCCGAAAATTTTCCAGAAATATATCCAGTGGTCCATGCGGCCTGAAAATTGAATCCTCCCGTGATGCCATCGATGTCCAAGACCTCCCCGGCAAAATACAATCCAGGGATTAATTTACTCTGCATGGTATTTACATCTATTTCACTTAAATCGATCCCGCCTGCGGTAACAAATTCCTCTTTAAAGGTCGTTTTTCCTTGTACCTCGTAGCGGTCGTTGATGAGCGTATTGATGAGTTTATTGGCATTTTTCCCAACTAAATCGATCCAACGGGTTTCAAGTTTGATTTCGTTCTTTTCTAAGAGGTAAAACCAAAGCCGATTGGGTATAGGGAAGGGATTGTGGTTTTGGAGCATCTTGGCTCCATGCAATTTTTGATTGGTTTGGAAGCATGTGCGCAATGCTTCTTCTTTTAAATCGTCCAACCAGTTGACTAGGATGGAGCAAGTGTATTGTTTTTCGGCTAATATGCGTGCGCCCCATGCCGACAGCTGTAAGATCGCAGGTCCGCTCATGCCCCAATGTGTAATGAGTAGTGGGCCTATGCCCATGAGTTTTTGGCCTTCGATGCGAACACGGGCTTTTTCAACTACAACACCCATGAGCGCTTTGATGGGCTCCTTGGGCATGTTAAATGTAAACAAGGAGGGTACGGGAGGAACAATATGATGTCCAAAGGATTCGATTGCCTCGAACCAAGTGGCCTTCGGTTGGCCCCCAACAGTTATTATCACTCGGTCCGCCTCTTGAGATCCCTGATTGGTATCAATGACAAATCCCTTTTCGGTTTTTTGGATACGCTCAACGGCATGATTGGTCTGCAAATCAATGCCCAAATTATTCGCCTCACGTAGGAAACAATCGATGATGCTTTGGGAATCATTCGATAAGGGAAAGATGCAGTTGTCGGGGTAAGTCTTTAAGGCAACTCCTCGTGATTCAAACCAGGCGACCGTGTCCTGCACATTAAAAATTTCGAAGGCCTTACGAAGGAATTTTTCACCTCTTGGATAATTTTCGGAGAGCAAACGGGAGTTAAAGGTGGCGTTGGTCACATTGCACCGACCCCCTCCGGAGATTTTCACTTTACCTAGGAATTTGCTCGTCTTTTCTAAGATGCAAACATGGGCATTCGGGAAGTGGGATTTGGCGGAAATTGCGGCAAAAAAGCCCGCAGCTCCTCCACCAATAATGGTGATGTTCACAATACTACTTTTGGGGTTTATTTAGGAAAGGTAAAGAATAATGGTGGAATTAAGGGTTTATTCTGGTTTGAGACGTGCTCTTTTTTGGCTTATATAAAGACCAAAGGCCCCAGAAAACATGATGATGGCAATGCTAAACAGGAGTTCATTGCTATAGGGTATGGTAACCAAATTTAAAAAACTCATTCCTTGCAACATGAGCACCGTTTCATTCAAAAGTATGCCCACTATAAATACACCCAAAGCGATGGACATAAAGGGGTTCATTGAGATCAGTTGATGTTTAATGGAAAGGCCAATTAAAAATAAACTTACAATCCCGAGCAAAACCAGGTGTAAATAGGCGATGACGATGGGGCGAAAACCAAAGGCGAATTCACTTAAACTCGGGATGGTCGAACCCATCTGCAAGAAAAACTTGATACTTGCGGCGATAACGACAAGTGTCCAAATTTTTCTGACGAAAGGATGGATTAAAGCTTCGACTGATTTTTTTTGAATTTGATAGATCCAATAAAACCATGCGCCAAATTGTACACTGGCCGATAGGATTACTAATATAAAAAGGTAAATGGGTAAATGTGCCCATATGATGGATAGGAGGTAGGCTGGAATTAAGCTACCCGCAAACAGCCAGAAAATGGTTCTTTCATGGGGGATTTGGACTTGAATGGAGCCTAAATAATAGGCGAATAGCCCCATGCAGGAAAATAGAAAGTAGCCATTGTATTGAAAATGCAAATAATAATAGACCGATGCCAAATAGTGTTCCGGATTACTAATGTGATTGATCATTAAATACACTAAATAAGCTGTTCCAATGGCAGATAGGAAATTAAATACAATGCTAGCTTTGATGTATAAGTCACCCGTTGTTACGCTGTTTTGCTTGTCTATCCAACGCCAAACGCGGAAACAGAAGTAAAAATTAATCAGCGTACTAAGCGATGAGAAAAAGATAGAATAAGGACCATAACCTTGATAAATAAATGCCAATAACATACAGAAGGCAACCACGGTATTAGCCATCAACAATAAGGAGGCATTCATTTCCGATTTTTGTGGCTTGAAATGATATAAGAGTAAGGTCATGATCATTTGGCTGATCCAGGCGGAAAAGGCAAAATGGGAATGCCCATGAAGCACGTGTTTTTGCTGTAAAAAGGGAAAAGAAAAGGCAATTTTATATCGCAATAAAACGCCTAATAAGGCCACAATAACTAAATTAAACAGGGCTAAGCGAATCCAATAGGCCGTTTCTTTTTTGTTCCAAATCTCCATATACAACTTAAGCTAAAAACACTTTTCTATTTTCGATTTTTAATTCGCCAGCCTCGTGTAGATGTCGGATACTTCGAATGACCGTTTCTACACGTAGGCCGGTGATGTCGGCAATTTGTTGCCTGGTTAATTGAACCAAATGATTTTCATCCTCAACATAGAGGTGGGAATTTTTAAGGTAGTTCAATAGGGATAAAATGAGTTTCTCCGGTTCGCAAGCTGTGATTTCCTTCAACAAAAAGAATTTAAATCGGAGGTGTTCAGATAGACGTTTGGCCATTCCGAAAAGTAGTTCAGGATGTTTCAAAATCTGCTCCTGAAAGACATTTTTCGGAACCCGAATGACTGTTGATTTTTGCAGGGCAATCGCCGAAGAGGCAAAAGGACCTCCATCAAACAAGGGCATTTCTGCCAAACTTTCTCCTGGATTGATAATGCGCTGGAGATACTCCTTTCCCGCATCTGATACATTGAACCACTTTAATTGCCCATCCACTAATTGGTGGTAAAAATTACAATCCGTTCCCTCTGTGAAAAGAAACTCATTCTTTTCCAATATACGGTAGTTGGCCCCCCAAGACAATAATAAATTTTCGGCAATCATTTGATGAAATATTAGGCGAAACAAGCACACAAATGTAGGGGAAATTATGACCAAAATCAGGTGCACTTATGATTATAATCATCTTGGCGATTTGTTAGCTTGAAAATTCATAAACTATTGATTTTTAATTAGTTAGCGATATACTTATTCCTATCTATATAGCGCGCACCAAGCTATATGATTGAACGCATAAAGCCCAAAATATTCCAATTCTAACATTGTGTCAACAAATAATTATCCACATGAAAAGAATTACAATTATGCTTGCTTTGACCTTCGGAATTTTCGCTTGCGGAAGCCAGAATGAGTCAAATTCAACAGCTGATGCAAGTGCGCCGGCTGCATCAACCGACCAAGGATCTGAAAATCCATCCTATGATCCTAAAAGAGGTACAGGAAAATTTACAGATGTGGAAGTAAGTCCAACTTTGGATAAGGCATTGGCCGATAAAGGAAAGGCGACCTCAGATGTAAAATGTGGCAGTTGCCATAAAATGACCGATGAAAAATTGGTTGGACCAGGTTGGAAAGGGGTGACGCAACGTCATACTCCCGCTTGGATCTTAAACTTCATGACAAACACGGATGAAATGATTAACAAAGACCCGGCTGCCCAAGCGCAATTAGAGCTTTGTTTAGTCCGTATGCCGAATCAAAATTTGAGTGATGAAGAGGCCAAATCATTATTTGAGTATATGCGTCAAAATGACGGAGTTAAATAATTGTTGAAACAAATTAAAAACAAAATGAAAGCAAATATTACAAAAATCCTAGCTTTGCTTCTGATCGCAGGTTGGGGTACACAGTCATGTAAGCCTAAAGATGCGGGCAGTGCATCTTCTTCTGGTTCTGCTGAGAAGGCCTATGTCGCACCAGGTAAATACGACCAATTTTACAATTTCGTATCCGGTGGTTTCTCGGGTCAAATGAGTGTCTATGGCCTACCTAGTGGCCGTTTATTTCGCGTAATTCCCGTTTTTTCAGTTGATCCAGAAAAAGGATATGGCTATACAGAGGAAACAAAACCGATGTTGAATACTTCACATGGATTTGTGCCTTGGGACGATTTACACCATACTGAACTTTCTCAAACGAATGGCGAAGTAGATGGTCGTTGGATCTTTGGTAATGCCAATAACACACCACGTGTTGCTCGTATCGATTTAGGAAGCTTTAAAACAGCTGAAATCATCGAGTTGCCAAACTCTGCAGGTAACCACTCTTCTCCATTTATTACCGAGAATACGGAATATGTGGTTGCGGGAACTCGTTTCTCTGTACCTTCTGATAACGCAAATGGCGATATTCCAATCAGTACTTATAAGGAGAATTTTAAGGGATACATCAGCTTTATTTCCGTGAAGAAAGAAACGGGAGCAATGGATTTAGCCTTTCAAATTGAGTGTCCTGGGGTCAATTTCGACTTAAGTCACGCGGGAAAAGGAAAATCAAATGGTTGGTTCTTCTTTAGCTGTTACAATACAGAACAAGCAAATACGTTGTTGGAGGTTAATGCTTCCCAACGTGATAAGGACTTTATCATGGCGGTAAACTGGAAAAAAGCAGAGGAGTATATTAAGGCAGGTAAGGCAAAGAAAATGCCAGCTAAATATGCGCACAACAAATACAATGAGAAGACTCATACAGCTACTTCAGAGATGAAGAGTGAGGTATTGGTACTCGATGCCAAAGCATTAAAAGACATTTGTTACTTCATCCCATGCCCGAAATCTCCTCACGGTTGTGATGTGGATCCTACAGGTGAATACATCGTTGGTTCAGGTAAATTAGCTGCCTTAATTCCGGTATTTAGTTTTGATAAATTACAAAAAGCTATTCAGGCTAAGCAATTCGATGGTGATTATCAAGGTATCCCAGTGATCAAGTACGAAGCTGCTTTATATGGTGAGGTTAAAAAACCAGGTCTTGGACCATTGCACACTGAATTTGACGGTAAAGGAAATGCCTATACGACTTTCTTCGTTTCAAGTGAGGTTGTTAAATGGAACATCAAAGACCTAAAAGTACTTGACCGTGCACCTACTTTCTACTCTGTGGGTCACTTATGTATCCCAGGTGGTGATAGCAAGAAACCAAACGCGAAATACTTAATTGCGTATAACAAAATTACGAAGGACCGTTATTTACCAACTGGTCCAGAGTTAACTCAAAGTGCGCAATTATATGACATCAGTGGAGATAAGATGGAGATGATCTTAGACTTCCCGACTATCGGTGAGCCACACTATGCACAAGCGATTGCTGCGGATTTAGTGAAAGACCGTTCGGTTAAGTTCTACAAGATTGATGAGAATACAAATAAGTATGTCACCAAAGGAGAGGGCCAAGCGAAGGTCGTTCGAGAAGGAAATCAAGTTCATGTGTACATGACATCGATTCGTTCTCACTTTGCACCAGATAACATCGAAGGGATCAAAATGGGTGATGTGGTTTACTTCCACGTGACTAACCTTGAACAAGATTGGGACGTACCGCACGGATTTGCCGTGAAAGGAGCGAATAACGCCGAACTATTAATCATGCCAGGTGAAACTCAAACCTTGAAATGGGAGCCAAATCGGGTGGGTATATTCCCGATGTATTGCACCGACTTCTGTAGTGCATTACACCAAGAAATGCAGGGGTATATTCGAGTTTCTCCGAAAGGGAGCAATGTACCTCTAACTTATAGTTTGGGTAATACAAAACCCGTTGCTAAACGTTAAACAACCCAGGGAGTATGGGTGACCATACTCCCTTATTATTTCATAAAATTTAGAAATCATGAAAATTTTATCTATATCAATTTGTGCTGCCGCATTATTTGCTTTTGCAGCATGTTCAAGCTCTGAGGCGGATACTACATCGTCCTCTTCATCATCTGAGTCAACCGTGGTAGCGGGTGGACAAGAAAATGTGAAGGATGATGATTCCCAACAAGATGTTGTAAAAATCGCGGTGGGATCTAAGGATCACACAACGTTAGTTGCCGCATTAAAGCAAGCAGAATTAGTGACTTCTTTGTCGAATGCGGGTCCCTTTACCGTTTTTGCTCCTACGAATGCTGCTTTTGATAAGGTTGATAAGGCTACTTTAGAAGCGTTGATGACGGATGAGAAGAAGGAAGATTTACAAAATATTTTACAGTACCATGTGACCGTTTCGGCACTCAAAGCGGAATATTTTCAAGATGGCCAAGTATTAGGCATGGTCAATGGAGATAATGTGACCGTAAGTATCAAAAATGGAAAAATCTTGTTAAATAATTCAGCCACCATCGTTGCGTCTGTTCCTGCAGCCAACGGCATCGTTCATGTAATTGATGGCGTATTATTACCTCCTGCTAAGTAGTCTTAAAAACACTTTATCATGACGAATCAAAAAATGGAAAGAACAGCAAGATTCTTGCTGTTCATTTCCGCTTTGCTATTACCTATTGTCAATTATTTGCCTATTTGGAGAATTGAATTAGATGCCCCTCAGTATCCCGAAGGATTAAATCTACAAATTCATTCCAATGACATCCGAGGTAATGTAGATATTATCAACGGCTTGAATCACTACATCGGGATGAAAACGATGCACAAGGAAGATTTCATTGAATTTACCGTGCTTCCGTATATCATCGTTGGCTTTGCCCTCCTGTTTTTAATCGGGGCCTGGTTGAATCAAAAGAAATTATTGTTTGCTTTTTTTAGTGCCTTCGTATTGTTTGGTGTTGTTGCTATGGTGGATTTCTGGAAATGGGAATACGATTATGGACATAACTTAGATCCCAACGCGGCCATTCAAGTTCCTGGCATGGCGTATCAGCCTCCACTCATTGGATTTAAGCAGTTATTGAATTTTGGAGCCTATTCCATTCCCGATATGGGCGGTTGGATTTTTATTCTAGTAGGATTGATGTTATTGTATGCCGTGTTTACGGAGTTGCGTATAGCTCGAAAGAACCTTACTCTCTTGCTCCCTTTTTTATTTTTGGCCACTAGTTGTAAAAGCGAAGTAGAGCCTATTCAAGTGGGAAGAGATAATTGTCATTTCTGTAAAATGGGAATCACTGATAAGCGATTTGCGTCTGCTATCTTGACCCAACAAGGGAAAACGCTTAAATTTGATGACCTCAAATGCCTGTTCAATTTTCTAGAAGCAGATGCATCGATCGCCGTCAAGGAGATTTATGTGAGTCACTTTTTAGAAGAAAATGAATGGATACCCGCTTCCAAGGCACATTTTATTTCGAGTCCATCTTTAAAGAGTCCCATGGCCGGGAATTTGGCGGCCTTTGGAGATCAAGGAAAATTGGAGTCAAATAATGCGACGCTAAAAGGAGAAGTCGTAGCTTGGGAAAGCTTGAAACCAAGATGATGAATCGAATCTTTTTTATTTTTTTTATATTTCTTTCATTACAGCATGCTACGCAGGCGAAAACCTGGATAGTAAAAAAGGGAAATAGCATCGCTGATGCGATTAAATTAGCCCATGCTGGCGATAGTATTCGAGTAAAAAAAGGGGTTTATCACGAGCGGAATTTGGTGATTGATAAATCCCTTTATTTACTAGGTGAGGGATTGCCCATATTAGACGGGGAGGGGAAATACGAAGTGATTTCCATTAAAGCCTCGAACGTCACGGTCAACGGATTTCATATCCGAAATTCAGGAATTTCGAGTTTGATTGACCTGGCTGGGATCAAGATTTATGAGTCCCAAAATGTACAAATCATCAACAATTTGGTTACTGATGCCTTTTTTGGAATTTATGTCCAATATGGAAAGGCATGTCTCATCAAAAACAATCGCATCATTGCCCACGGCATAGAAGAGCAGCAAAGTGGCAACGGCATCCATTGCTGGTATAGCAGCTACATGCAAATTCAAAACAACCAGATCACGGGACATCGTGATGGGATTTATTTTGAATTTGTAACGCATTCTGTCATACGAAATAATCGCTCGTTCCGAAACTTGCGCTATGGATTACATTTTATGTTTTCCAATCATGATACGTATATCGCCAACGTGTTTAATAACAATGGCGCGGGGGTGGCCGTGATGTTTTCTAAACAGGTCAATATGTTTAATAATGTATTCCAACAAAATTGGGGGGATGCATCCTATGGGATTTTATTGAAAGAAATTTCGGACGGTAAAATCCAAGGAAATTTGTTTGAGAAAAATACAACAGGAATCTATTTGGAAGGGGTTAGTCGGGTTGCCATGACCAACAATACCTTTTCCGCCAATGGTTGGGGCCTGAAAATTCAGGCGAGTTGTTCCGACATAGCCATCAATCGAAATAATTTTAAAAATAATACCTTTGATGTCAGTACGAATGGCACCTTGGTTTTGAATAATTTTAATTCCAATTATTGGGATAAATATGAAGGATATGACCTCAACCGGGATAAAGTCGGAGATGTCCCTTTTCGTCCGGTAAGTTTGTTTTCGATAATTTTGGAGAAGAACCCCACCTCATTAATCATGTTTAGGAGTTTTATTTCCGCCATGATGGATAAGACGGAAAAACTAATTCCCAGTCTTACGCCAGAACACTTAATTGATCAAACTCCACGAATGAATCCTATTGCTTTATGATTTGCACGGAACATCTGACTAAACATTTTGGAAAACAACAAGTACTGAAAGACGTACAAATCAGGGTTAAAGCAGGATCTTGTGTGGCTTTAATCGGCCCGAATGGAAGTGGCAAAACGACCTTGATCAAAAGTATTTTACAAATGGTCATTCCAGACTCGGGTAAAATAATTTTCAAGGGGGAGGATATCACCGGGCAATGGGCCTATCGCTCACAGATCGGATTTATGCCTCAAATGACGCGTTATCCTGAAAATATGACGGTTCAGGAGGTCATGACCATGATGATGAACATTCGGAATGCTCCGCAAGATTTTGATACGGACCTAATCGAAAGATATCGTTTGCACGAAATGTATTCGAAGCGCATGGGAACACTTTCGGGTGGGATGCGCCAAAAAGTAGGTGCCAGCATCGCCTTTTTATTTAAACCGGATGTGTTGATTCTGGATGAACCTACGGCGGGATTAGATCCGCTTTCTTCGGAAATTTTGCGGCAAAAAATCAGTCAAGAAATTCTAAATGGAAAGGCCTTTGTCATCTCATCTCACGTATTAAGTGAATTGGATGAGATGGTGACGGATGTGGTGTATATGCAAGATGGCCAAGTGTTGTTTCAAAAGTCGGTGGAAGAACTGATGGCCGAAACCCAAGAGAATAAATTATCAAAAATGATTTCCAAAATCATTGCTTACTAACTTATGTATAAGATTTATAAACATGTGATTACTGACATCATCCGAAATCGGATTGTCCTTTTTTATGCTTTCATCTTATTGTTGGCCTCCATCACCGTATTTAGTTTAGAGGATACCTCTTCCAAAGGCTTGTTAAGCATGTTGAATATCATTTTAATGATTGTGCCCTTGGTTTGTCTCTTGTTTTCGACGATCTATGTGTACAATAGTTCGGAATTCATTGAATTGATCTTGAGTCAACCGATTCAACGAAAAATCATTTGGAATAGCCTATTTATTGGCCTGATTTCAGCCTTAGGCTTGGCCTTTTTCTTGGGAGCGGGCATCGTGATTCTTATTTTCGAGCCCACCATGCTGGGGCTGATGCTGGTACTTTGTGGGCTGTTTTTGACCTTTATATTTACCTCCATCGCAATGTTGGCTGCCGTCGTAACAAAAGATAAGGCCAAAGGAATAGGACTTTCCATTCTCCTGTGGTTGTTTTATTCCATCATTTTTGATGGAATCGTCTTGTTCATGATATTTCAATTAGCGGATTACCCCATCGAGAAAATCATGATTGGGATTAGCATGTTGAATCCGATTGATTTAGCCCGAATTTTGTTGTTGATGCAGATGGATGTTTCTGCCTTGATGGGTTATACCGGGGCGATATTTAAAGACTTTTATGGAACTTTTGGAGGCATTTCGGTCTCATTTCTGACCCTGATGATTTGGGTTATCGTGCCTTATCTTGTTTCATTGCGCTTTTTCATGAAGAAGGATTTGTAGGGGAGTCAGGCAGGGGGCGTAAATGTATTTTGTGTCAATTGAAAGATACTTTTCGCTTCATCATCCATTTAAACCTTTATAATAATCTTTCTATGCTAATAAAATTATTGATGTAGCCGGGTTGAATGATCATGATAACGCGGTAAAATCTCAAATTAGTTACATCCGTCAAAAGATATATAGCTGTATCTCCCGCAGAACCAAAATTCCAGCCAAACAAGGAGCTACTGACAGATGTCGAATAAGTAATGGCTGATCCTGTACGGTCTGAACCATAACTTCCGCTTCCATTTGTATAGGTTCCTTGTACATATAGGTTTACGGTGCCTGAAACTGTAGCTAGCGCTAATCCACGATACGAGCTTGTTGTAACAGTTGCTTTTAGGTTATCGAGGGTGATGTATGAACCAGCACTTACAAATCCTGCCGCTTTCGAAGTTACATTTCCTGAAGGATCTGTTAAATATATTTTCCCAGTTACATTGACATTTCCATTTACATCTAATTTCTGCGAGGGGGCTGTACCTATTCCTACATTGCCGGAATTATCTATTTTTACACCTTCACTTCCGCCGTCATTTGAGAGGTAAAAGTCGTTCAACTGAATATTTTTGGTTGCACTATGATTGCCTAAATTATCTGCCGTGGTGGAAGTTGTGATGGCTGGATTTAATTTGGTAATGATAAATGTGGCACCATTAAACAAATATCTTGATCCATCTGTATTCGTTAGTCGGAAAGTTCTCGTTCCAGACGTGCAGTCAACAATATCTGCAGCATAAGTTGTTCCTCCCCAATCGGTATTTCCTCCATTTGCAATTGAAGCATACCCCGGATCTCCTCTGAAAGTACTCCAAGTCCCCGAAGCGTATTCTTGAAGTGTCATTATGTTATACGTGATGGTTTGTTGGTGAGGCAAAGCCCATTCCAACTTATAAATACCATTGGAAAGGGCGAAGGTTGTATTCGATGTGATGGTTAAATCTCCGGATGCCAAATTGTTGAATCGGCTTCCCCAGGTAGAAACAGCAGAACCTGCTGTGGTAATGCTGGTAGATCTGAATAAGCCTTGATTTTGCACATTCCCAACGGTGGTGGATAAACTCACCCATTGGGATCCTACAGAATCCCAGTAATAGTAGCCTGGCACCACTTGATTTGGGCTAGTGCCGGCGGTAACCGTATTAAAGACCATCAAACCATTGGCTGGACTTGAGATGGGACTTGCCGCGTTGGTCGCCGTTAAGGCTACCCGAGGAGGCAAAAAGCCTTTATTGCTGGAGCTTACTTCCAATTTTGCGGAGGCATCAGGTGTGCTGGTGCCGATACCCGTTTGGGCAAAGAGATTTTCAGAAAATAGGATTCCTAAAATCAAAAGAAATAATTTGATTTTTATGCTGAGCCCTTGTAAAACTATTGTCTTCATACGAATTAATATCCTAAGTAGATAAATGTATTGATACTTAAACTTTGAGGTGTAATATTTAAGGCTGTACCACTACCACCGGATGAAACAGTTACGGTATGATTGTGATCGCCTGCATAGGCTGTCCCAGCTCCCCAATTCCAAGATCCTCCCCACCAAGTATTTCCAGAACCATTGCTGTAATTTTGGTCTCCCTGAGGATGGTAAAATGTATGATTATGATTTCCATTCGTCGATGTTGTTGCCGTAGGGAAATTGATGTTTGGCAAGTTCGCTTGCGTAATTGTTTTTGTATTACTACTGGACACGGATCCGATGCTTGTTCCATTTTGAACTAAAAAGGAATTGGTGGCGTCCGGTAAATTGGTGCCAATGCCTAAGGATGTAGCTTGGGCTTGTTGGTTTGCTGATAAACTTGATTTTAATCGGCCATTTAATTTAATCCAACCGCTATGATCCCCTGTCTGAAAACCTGTTTTTACATCTCCGATGATGGTTGGATTTACTTCGGGAGCGAAGCCGCTCATCACTTGAATTTCAAACCAAGGATAAGAACCAGTGGCATTGAAATCAGGATTTCCCCCTAGGCCTGAAACATTTAATCCGTCTTGCAATCTATATGAAACCACTGTCGTACTATTGACAGAAATTATGGCTTCAGAATTTCCTCCTGAAGAGGCATATCCTGCATTATCTCCTGCGGAATAGATAGATGACTGACTGCCCATCCACCCATTTGCTGTTTCATTATACCAGGCAAAACTAGGTCGGGATACTCCTGAATTGATATTAGTAGGAACTTGTGCAACTAGTTTATAGGTTTTGTTGGGTGCTAAGGTAATTTGGCCAGTACTTGTATTTAGAGCTATGTCGGCCCCTGATGCATTATCAACTTGCGTAAAGGCAACCAAAGTCCCCGCCGAAATTGTGCCAGTTTGTTGGGTCGAACGAGAGCCCCTCATGTAAGAAGCATAAACTCCAGTACCTGTGGATGTTGAGATGGTTGTCCAAGCACTTCCACTCCAGTAATAATAGCCGGCTGTCAATCCACTATTATTTCCTGTATTGTAAATTAATAAACCTGTTGCGGGGTTGGCAATTGTTGAATTATCGGAGGCTCCAGTCAATGTTACACGGGGAGGCAAAAAGCCCTTGTTAGAAGCACTCACCTCCAACTTTGCGGAGGCATCAGGTGTGCTGGTGCCGATACCCGTTTGGGCGAAACTGAAAAAGTTTACTAAAAAAAGAATAATTGAAAATAGGTAAATTTTCATGCATTATGGGTTTCCGTTTCATCGAATAGTTGTCCTGTTTTTAAAGGCATATTCAGATAAAACACCCAACAAAGGTATTGATAATCTTAAAAATAAGATAGTCAGCTCTTTAATTTAAGATGGGCCAATGAGTAGAAAACGAAGATTAATATAATAATTGTCTTAGAACCGAATTATTTAAAACACAATTGCGAAAACTCCTTTAAATACATTCTCCAGGAATTCCAGTCGTGTGTCCCCTCATTTTCCCTGTAGGTATATGTTAATCCAACTTCATCATACAATTCTTTTAAGCGTAAAACACTTTGGTATAAGAAGTCATTTTTCCCCATTCCAATCCAATAAACCTTCGGATGAGCTGCTTTCAGCGCTTTTAATTGGGCGATATGCTTTTCCTTGCTATAGGTACTTGGCCCTTTCACCGCGGATGAAAATAATCCCATACTCATGACGCCGATGTAGTTGAACATGTCTGGATTTGCATTGCTGATATTTTGCGTTTGAAAGCCTCCCATAGAAAATCCAGTCAATGCCCGGTGTTGCGCATCCGCAATGACCCGGTAGTTTTTCTCGATAAAGGGAATGACATCCTCCACCAAACTTTTTTCAAATAGTCCGGAAGCCATCGAATTGATACCGGTAGCAACCTGCAAGCTTTGGGGCCGATTTAAAGGAGATCCGGGTGTATTCGGGTTACCATTCGTGATGACAACGATCATGGGTTCTGCCTTGCCAGCCGCAATCAGATTGTCTAAAATATAATTCGCTCTTCCTCGGCTCAACCATCCCTCTTCGTCTCCACCGCCCCCATGCAATAAGTACATCACAGGGTATATTTTGTCACCCTTTTCATATCCTGGTGGCGTATATATATTCATCTTACGTTCCATCCCAAGCGAAGGAGAATTGTACCAAATAGAATTTATCGATCCATGAGGTACCTTTTGGGTCTCATAAACATCTGCCTCCGCACCCGGAACGAAAAAAGCCCCTTGAATCCAAGCTCCATCTCGGGTAACTAAACTAGAATTAGGATCTAAAGTTGGAATTCCATCTACGATAAATTCATATTCATACATATCCGACGGCATAGGCCCTACTTTTACTTCAAAAATAGAATCCTTTTTTATCATGGGAATGGTGTTCTTCAGGGTTTTGGGCCAAGTACCTGACACCTCCACTTTTGTCGCTTCCGGGGCTTTGATTCTGAAAATGACAGAATTATCTGCTTGGATTTCCGTGGAAATCAAATTAGTGGGTCTTCTTTGAGCCCAAGCTGTGCTAGACATTGCGAAGCATGCAAGAAGTAAAATGTATTTTTTCATCGTGAGCGGGATTTGGTATGAATAGAAAGTCAAAATCATATATTGTTAGGGTGCTATTTTCGTTAACCGTTCCCCAAAAAATTCTAGAAAATCATTTCGGGGATATCTCCCTCCACGCTTATTTTGCCTTCCGTGGCATCGATAATCTGTTGCACTGAAATACCCGGGGCACGTTCCAAAAGTTTAAATCCTCCTTCGGGTAAAACATCTAACACCGCCAGTTCGGTCACAATTTTCTTCACGCAGGAAATTCCCGTTAATGGTAAACTGCAGGATTTGAGCAACTTAGATTGACCATCTTTGCTAACATGCTGCATGGCAACGATGATATTCTTTGCTGATGCCACTAAATCCATGGCCCCACCCATACCTTTTACCATTTTATTTGGAATCTTCCAGTTGGCGATATCTCCATTTTCAGAAACTTCCATGGCTCCTAAAATGGTCAAGTCAACATGTTCTCCCCGAATCATCGCAAAACTATCTGCCGAGTTAAATAAGGAAGATCCTGTTTTTAACGTAATGGTTTGTTTCCCGGCATTAATGAAATCAGCATCTATTTGATCCGCCGCAGGAAATGCCCCGATTCCCAAGAGTCCATTTTCAGACTGGAGAACGACATTCATTCCCTCAGGTATGTAATTTGCCACGAGGGTTGGAATGCCTATACCCAAGTTGACATAATCGCCATCTTGAATTTCCTGTGCAATCCGTTGGGCAATTTGGTTTTTATCTAAGCCTTGACCGACCTGAATGATTGATTTTTCAGTGAATGCCTGTTGGATTGTTTTTTGTTCGATTCGTTTTTCATAATTCGTACCCTGAAAGATCTTATGCACATAAATTCCTGGGGTATGAATATCATTGGGATCTAAGGTTCCAGCGGGGACTAATTCTTCGACTTCTGCAATCGTAATCTTTCCGGCCGTAGCCATCATGGGATTAAAGTTTCTAGCGGTTCCCCGATAAACCAAATTGCCCTCTGTGTCTCCTTTCCAGGCTTTTATTAAGGCATAGTCGGCCCGAAGTCCCGTTTCCATTAAGTATTTTTTTCCATTAAACACGCGAACTTCTTTGCCAATTTCCACTTCCGTTCCTACACCCGCAGGCGTAAAAAAGGCGGGAATACCTGCACCCCCTGCACGAATACGCTCGGCAAGTGTCCCCTGTGGAATTAAATCAACCGCTAATTCCCCTGCTAATAATTGGCGTTCAAATTCTTTGTTCTCCCCCACATAAGATGAAATCATTTTTTTTACCTGATGCTTTTGAAGCATTTGGCCTATTCCAAAGTCATCCACTCCCGCATTATTCGAAATACAGGTTAACTCATCAATGCCTTTATTGACCAGTTCCGCAATGCAATTTTCCGGAATTCCACACAAACCAAATCCTCCGATGAGCAGACTTGCGCCTGATGGAATTTCTGCCACCGCCTCCTGGGCATTTACTACGACCTTATTCATAAGCTACATTTTCTATTATGATGGCACTCGCACCACCACCGCCATTACAAATAGCCGCTAAACCAAATCGTTTATTATTTTCTATTAAGGCATGCAATAAGGTGATCACAATGCGAGATCCAGAACTCCCTAATGCATGGCCTAGGGCAACGGCTCCTCCTTTGATATTGATTTTTTCTGCCGAAATTTTTAACTCTTTCTGATACGCTATGGCAACGACTGCAAATGCCTCGTTTACTTCAACTAAATCGATTTGGTCAATGGACAGCCCCGCCTTTTTCAGAACTTTATGCGTGGCGGATATAGGAGCCGTCGTGAAATAATTAGGCTCATGTTCAGCTTCGGCATAGGCAATAATTTTAGCCAAAGGGTTTAAGTCATTTTTGTTGATATACGATTGACTGGCTAGTAATAGCGCACTCGCCCCATCGCTCATGCCACTTGCATTCGCGGCAGTGACTGTTCCTTCTTTCGAAAATGCAGGTCGCAATGTTCGCATTTTTTCAAAATTCGCTTTTGCAATGGGCTCATCTGTACTGAAAGTAATTTCTGTTTTTTTACTTATTACCTGCATCGGAATAATTTCATGGCTGAAGTTGGCCTTTTGTGCTCGTTCAAATGATGTTTGTGCGAAGGCATCTTGTTCTTCTCTGCTGATATCATATGTTTGAGCCGTCATGTCCCCACATACACCCATGGAAACCTTCGAATAGGCATCTAATAATCCGTCTTTTTCTAATCCATCCACCATTACCTTGTCTCCATATCCTATGCCAAATCGAGCATTGGGGATATAATGGGGAACATTCGACATGCTTTCCATGCCTCCGCAAATTCCTACTTGTACCTGACCCAGCATGATTTCGTTGGCCAAAATGCTGATTGCTTTCATCCCCGAGGCACAAACTTTATTGACATTTGTCGCACATACTTGGGTGGATAGGCCAGACTTAATTCCCACTTGTCGAGCTGGGTTTTGACCTAAATTAGCTGATACCACATTGCCCATAACAATCGATTCAATATCAGCTGAATTGATGTTGGGCAATAGGACTGATTTCACCGCAGCAACACCTAAGTCAACCGCACTTAAAGTACTAAGTGCACCCCCATAAGCCCCGGTAGGTGTTCGCTTGGCGGATAAAATAAATGCGTTTTCCATTAAGTATATATATTTTTTTGTAAATTTTCGCAAGCGTTTGGGTTATTGTATCCAAAAGCCACAATAACAAACCTATTCAATTTATGAAAAACATCCTAATACTAGGACTAATACTCTTTTTCCATGTTGGAATTCGTGCGCAAGACGGAGGAAGCATCGATAGGATTCTGATCCATGCAAAATCATTAGTCAATAGTGGCGGAGAAAATCCGGAAAGAAATGTATCCATCTATTTACCTCCGGGCTATGAGAGTCAGCCCAACAAACGCTATCCTGTTATCTATTATTTACATGGGTTTTTAAACAATGATGTCATCCGACCCGAAATGAAAGCAATCTTGGATCGGGGGATTATTTCTGGGAAAATTCGGCCCTTTATTCTTGTGATTCCTGATCACAAGACGGTTTATGATGGTAGTTTTTATACTAATTCAAGTTTAACGGGGAATTGGGCAGATTTTACCGGAATTGAACTCGTAAAATTCATCGATGAGCATTATCGAACGATTCCCAACCGTGATGCCAGAGGTATTGCAGGTCATTCGATGGGGGGCTATGGGGCAATTAAAATGGCGATGTTGTTTCCGAATGTTTTTAGTAGCCTTTATGCACTTAGCCCAGGACTATTAGCATTCGTTAAGGAATTTGGTCCCAATAGTAATTCCTTCAAAGAGGTTCAAAAAATTAAATCCCAAGCTGATTTACAAAAATCGTATTACCCAAAGGTTTTGGTTGCTGTGGCAAGAGCCTGGTCTCCAAATCCGAATAATCCGCCTTTTTATTGTGATATGCCTTTTACTTATCAAGATGATCAATTGGTCATTCATCCGGATATTGTCTCCAAATGGGAAAAGAATATGCCAGTTTATATGGTAGGAGATTATGCGGAAAGTTTGCGAAAATTTAAAGCGATCAAGGTAGATTGGGGTAGAAATGATTCGCCTAGATTTCCAGTTCAAATTGGCATGTTCAGCCAGCGCTTAGAAAATCTAGGTATCAATCATTATTCGGAAGAATATATAGGGGATCATGGGAATAAATTATGGACGACTGATGGTCGTGTGCTGCACGATTTGCTTCCATTTTTCAATGATAATCTAACTTTTTAATGGCTATCCTCGGATTCTTAACCATTTTAGTATTTCTGGCATTTATTATATCAAAGAAAATGTCAGTCATCACGGCCTTGGTCATTATCCCCCTGATCGCGGGGATAATCGGCGGGATTAGCTTACCTGCCTTAGGTAACATGATGCTGGATGGGATTAAGCAAGTGGCACCGACGGGAATCATGTTGACCTTTGCTGTTTTGTATTTTGCTACGATGCTTGATGTAGGATTATTTGATCCCGTGGTCGACTGGATTATCCGACAAGTCAAAGGGGACCCCTTGAAAGTGATGCTAGGAACGGCCCTATTAACCATGTTGGTTCACTTGGATGGTGATGGAACGGCTACCTTTATGATTGTGGTTTCGGCATTTCTTCCGCTCTATAACAAATTAGCGATTAAGCGAATATACTTAGCCGGAATTGTGGCACTCAGCGTAGGCCCCATGCATCTTGTTCCTTGGTCTGGTACCTCGGCGAGAGCCATATCCACCTTGAAAACGGAAGCAAGCCTACTTTTTAATCCCAATATTCCATCCATCATCGCCGGAATTTGCTGGGTATTATTTGTCGCCTATTATTGGGGTAAAAAGGAGCGATTACGTTTAGGCATTCAAGATGTGGAGCTTACAAATCCTGTTCATCTAGAAACGAGTTTGATCAAGCGACCCAAATTGATTTGGATGAATGCACTAATCACCATCCTGATTATTACAGGATTGATAAAAGCCTGGATTCCGGCTCCGGTGTTATTTATCCTAGGCAGTGTGCTTGTTATGTTACTTAATTACCCAAAAATATCAGATCAAAACGCCTTATTTAGGCGCCATGGGAATAACATATTTTTTGTGTCCAGCATGATTTTTGCAGCAGGTATTTTTTCTGGCATATTAACAGGAAGTGGGATGATTGAAGCGATGGCTGGCCAATTGATTGATTTGATTCCATCGGGTCAAGGGAAATACATTCCCCTTTTGACAGCTGTCACTAGCTTTCCGGCTAGTCTTTTGTTTACGCCCGATGCCTATTATTTTGGCCTTGTTCCCATCTTATCCCAAACCGCTACGAGTCTTGGAATTGATCCGTTGGAAATCGGCCGAGCAGGATTATTAGGCCAAATGACTGTAGGCTTTCCCGTTTCACCTTTAACGGCGTCCACATTTCTGTTGATCTCATTAACGGAAGTGGAATTGGGGGAACATCAAAAAAATGTATTCTTTTGGGCATGGGGAACTAGCCTTGTGATGACGATTGTAGCTATACTGGTTGGGTCCATACATATTTAAGATGAAAGAGAAAATTCGAATTGGTTCTGGGGCAGGTTTTGCGGGTGATCGTTTAGATCCTGCCGTTATTTTGGCTGAAAAGGGAGCGCTAGACTATTTGGTCTTGGAATGCCTTGCCGAAAGGACGATTGCGCTTGCCAATCAACGAAAACTTCATAACCCCAACTTAGGATATGATCTCTTATTGGAAAGGCGCATGGAATTATTGCTTCCCTATTTAGTCAAAAATAACATTACCTTAATCACGAATATGGGGGCAGCCAATCCTTTGGCAGCTGCCCAAAAAGTTCAAGCCTTAGCGGCTGAGAAAGGCTACAAAATACGTATTGCTGCAGTCGAGGGGGACGATGTGTTGGCCGAAATTTCGGAAAGAAAGCAGGATTTAGAAGTAGTTGAGACGGGTGAACGTCTAAGTCATTATTCACTCGTATCTGCGAATGCTTACATGGGAGTTGAGGGTATTTTGCAGGCATTGCAGGCAAAGGCTCAAATCATTATCACAGGTCGGGTAGCTGATCCATCCTTATTTTTGGCTCCTATGATCTTTGAATTTGAATGGTCGCTTGCTGATTATGCACGCCTGGGGGCTGGAACGGCTATCGGTCATTTACTTGAATGTGCCGGACAACTAACAGGGGGGTATTTTGCAGATGGGGGCAAGAAAAACATCCAAAATTTGGCAGAGATTGGCCACCCCTATGCCGATGTACATTCGAATGGGGAAGCTGTTTTTGGAAAAGTAAAAGATACAGGAGGGGAGATTACCCTAGCGACAGTGAAGGAGCAATTATTGTATGAAGTATTAAATCCATCAGCCTATCTAACGCCCGATGTTGTAGCAAATTTCATGAATATTGAGTTGGCCGAAATTGGAAAGGATCAAATTAAGCTGCGTGGAGCCAGTGGGACGGAAAGACCAGAGCTGCTCAAAGTCAGTGTGGGATACAAGGCCGGATATGTGGGAGAGGGGGAAATATCGTATGCAGGTGGGCAAGCGCTAGCACGTGCAGAATTAGCCGGGGATATAATCAAGCAAAGACTCGCGGGGAAATGCTCGTCCATTCGGGTGGATATAATTGGGTGGGATTCTGTGCATCGTAAAAACTTCCGACCTGATTATGAACCCTATGAAGTTCGATTGCGCATTGCGGCGAAGGCCAACAGTTTACAAGAAGCGCAATTAGTAGGGGAGGAAGTTGAAGCTCTTTATACGAATGGTCCTGCTGGAGGTGGAGGTGTCAGAAAATATGCACAAGAGCAAATAGGCATCGTTTCAGTATTATTACCTAGAACTCAATGTGTGGACAAAATAAGCATGTTAATGTCATGAAATTAAAAGAAATAGCGCACAGTCGGGCGGGAGATAAAGGAAATATTTCCACCCTATCCTTGATTCCTTACCAGGAGTCAGACTATCCTTATTTAGTGGAAGAAGTGACAGCCGAACGCGTGAAAGAACATTTCAAGGGAATTATACAGGGTAAAATAACGCGCTATGAATTGCCTAAAATAGCCTCTTTGTTATTTGTGTGTGAGGATGCCTTAGATACGGGGGTAACCAGTTCGCTCGTGTCGGATCCACATGGGAAAGCGCTGAGTTTCGCTTTGCTTGAAATGGAGATATAAATTTGATGGATTTCCCAACAAGAAGATAATTATTTATTGCCTATTATTCATATTTTAAAAAACGTATTACTATGAAAACAAACAAGATTAAATTAATGACCGCCTTAGCATTGCTATTTTCCGTTCAGGCATTTTCGCAGGAAGTAGGGCAGGTGGAAAGGTTGATTTCTCCCGAAATAACCTCCACGAATGAGGTGATTTTCCGACTGAAAGCTCCAGCGGCGACATCCGTTAAGTTATCAGGAAATTGGATGCCCATGGTGCCGAATGCAAATGGGCAGGGTGCATCCCGACAATTGGTCGAATTAGTAAAAGACCAAGCAGGTGTGTGGTCAACGAAGGTACAGGCTTTGGCTCCTGAATTATATGGCTATTCTTTTAACGTAGATGGAGTAACAACTTTAGATCCGGCTAATTTAAAGGTGGCAAGAGATGGGACTTTTCGGACGGAAAATTTATTGTATATCGCTGGACCCGCATCTGATTTATATTGGGCAAAAACAGGTCCAAAGGGGAGCGTTCATCAGATTTGGTATGAATCCAAGACCTTAAATTTGACTCGAAGAATGCAAGTATATACGCCACCGGGATACGAAGATTCCAAAGCGTCATATCCCGTGATGTATCTATTGCACGGTGGGGGTGGAGATGAGGAGGCTTGGCCGACCTTAGGTGTTGCTGCCAATATTCTAGACAATTTAATTAATGCTGGGAAAGCGAAACCGATGATTGTTGTGATGACCAATGGAAATCCGACACAAGCAGCGGCCAATGTAATTAGCCCGGTATTACCTGCTTCGAATACTCCATTAGGAGGAATGGGGAGCATGTGGTTTGAAAAAAGTTTAGTGGCAGATGTGATTCCTTATATCGAGAACCATTTCCGTGCTAAGAAGAATAAAGAAAATCGGGCGTTAACTGGATTAAGTATGGGAGGATTACAAACGATCAATACGACGTTTGAAAATCCTAATTTGTTCAGTTACATCGGTGTGATGAGTATGGGCTTTGCGGACATGAGTCGATTTGGAGTTAAAGTTGATGTTTCTAAAAGAGACCAACAAATTGAAGACCTGAAAAAAGCGAACCCTGCCTTGTATTGGATTGCCTGTGGGAAAGATGACTTCCTCATTGAAAGTGTCGTGACCATGCGTAAGAAATTGGATGAGCACTCCTTTAACTATGTGTACCGAGAAAGTGAGGGTGGACACACCTGGACAAATTGGCGCGTTTATTTGTCGGAATTTGCCGGAATGATTTTCAAATAGTATCAATAGAAAGGCCTTCAGAAATGAAGGCTTTTTTTATGAAAATCGCTCGCTTATTTGTGTCCCTTAATTGACTCGTTTGATTTAGGATTTTTGAAATTAATTGAATTGGTAAATTGTTGATTTGTAGGGTTTAAAATATATTTTTTGTTAATTGGTTGCTTAATTTTTACGATGATGCGAAATAGTAATTGTTTGTTGATTTCTTTGATTTTGCTTTTTGCCTTCAATGGCTTTTCACAAAAAATGGCCGACCGACCCAATGTAATTTTCATCTATGCAGATGATTTGGGCTACGGAGACTTAGGTAGTTATGGGGCAACAAAAATCAAAACGCCTAATCTAGACAAGCTCGCAAAAGGTGGAATTCGTTTTACGAATGCACATGCGACTTCTGCTTCATGTACGCCTTCTCGGTATGCCTTACTGACGGGGAAATATCCTTGGCGTAAATCTGGAACGGGAGTTTTGCCCGGTGATGCAGCATTAATTATCCCGACAGATAAAATTACTTTGCCTGTATTATTCCAACAAAAAGGCTATCAAACGGGTCTGGTGGGTAAATGGCATCTTGGACTAGGGAATACGGTTCAAAAGAACTGGAACCAAAAAATATCACCCGGCCCAAATGAAGTAGGCTTCAATTATTCATTTATTTTTCCCGCTACGGCAGACAGGGTTCCCACGGTCTTTGTAGAAAATAATTACGTGGTCGCACGGGATACAACGGATCCCATTGAAGTCAATTATTTGACTAAAATTGGGAATGATCCTATCGGTTTGGAACACCCCGAATTATTAAAATTAAAAGCCTCGCCTGGACAAGGGCATAACAATACCATCGTGAATGGAATTGGTCGCATTGGCTATATGAGCGGAGGCCAAATGGCGCGTTGGGCAGACGAAGAAATGCCGCTTACTTTTTTAACGAAGGCGAAAGAATTTATTGAGACAAACCAGGCAAAACCCTTCTTTTTGATGTACGCATTAACGGAGCCCCATGTTCCACGCATGCCCTCAACGATGTTTAAGGGTAAAAGCGGATTGGGACTCAGGGGAGATGCTATTTTGCAGTTGGACTGGACCATCGGTGAAATCATGCGTCAGTTACAACACCTGGGTATTGCGAATAACACCATGATCATATTTTCAAGCGATAATGGCCCCGTATTGGATGATGGGTATCAGGACGGTGCCGTTACCCAGCTAAATGGACATACACCATGGGGGAAACTTCGTGGAGGAAAATATAGCACGTTCGAGGCAGGGACAAGAGTTCCCATGTTTATTCAATGGCCGGGAAAAATAAAGCCACAAGTTTCAGATGCCCTGGTCAGCCAAATCGATTTCTTAGCTTCTTTTGCCAAATTATTTGACAAAAAATTGGCTTTGAACGAAGCGTCCGATAGTGAGGATATGCTAAATGCATTGCTAGGGAAAAGTCCAGAAGGTAGAAATATCCTCGTAAAACAGGGGATGAATTCGGTTGCAATCGTGAAGGGGGATTGGAAATACATTGAACCCAATGCCGGACCCGCATTGAGTAAACTAGTCAATATTGAATTAGCCAATAGTTCAATGCCCCAGCTGTACGACCTTAAAAATGACCTGGGTGAAAAAAACAATTTAGCTGGTCAGCATCCTGAATTAGTGAAAGAATTATCGGAAATTTTGCAGAAGATAAAGGATAAGAATAATTAATAGTTTCGACTCACTGGTGGTATGATATTGCGTTATTATTCCAAGAAACCAATGTGGGGTTTAGGATGATTTGTCTTTTTTGCTAAGAGGGAATTATCAATTTGTTGTATTTAATAGTGAAAAATTATTTCTAGCTTTGTATCCAAGTGAAGACAGTGTTCGAATTTACCAAATTGAAAAAACAGCGGAGTTTGACAAATGGCTTCGAAAGCTGCAGGACATACGAGCTAAAGCAATCATATTAGTTCGGCTTCAGAAAATTGAACGTGATGGTCATGTTGGTGATTGTCAATCAGTGGGGAATGAATTCGTGAGCCAATAATTGACTTTGCGAAAGGGTACAGAATTTATTTTTATGAAATTGATGGTAAAATTGTAATTCTTCTATTTGGAGGTGATAAATCAACTCAACAAAGAGATATAGTCAAGGCTAAATACATCTTACATCATTTAAACAATTGAGAATTATGGAAACCTCGAAATTTGATATCGCTGATTATTTAGATAGTCCTGAAATGATAACAGAATATCTAAATGTTGTATTAGCAGAAGGGAATGATTCTGATGTGGTGCTTGCCATTGGAAATATTGCAAAATCTATTGGCATGACTAAAATCGCGAGTGAAACGGGTTTGAGTAGACCTAGTTTGTACAAAGCATTATCGGATGGTTCAAAGCCTCAATTTGAGACGATCATGAAAGTGTTAAGGGCCATTGGAGGACAAATTCAAATTAGTCCTTTAGGAGAGGAGAAATCACACGCAGTATAATGATACTGTCATATTAATTGTGTAAGTAGAAAATCTGGGGATACTATTTTTGTTTTGACTTGAACCTTTGTAGCCGTAAAGGTCAATAATATTTACGAGTTAATTTCATTCGTCATTTCTCATTATTACTAATATGGAATATCTTGCCATATAGCCCATCCCATTCACTATTTTTAGCTGGTCTATTGAATGGATCATTTAATCCTAGCTGTTCTATGGTGTAACCATCTTTGCCATAATTACAAGGCGCACAAGCAGAAACCAAATTTTCTAGGTTAGTTCTACCTCCTTTATTCCAAGGTAAAACATGGTCAGCGACAGGCCAAGTGATATGAATTATTCCGTGTGTACTTAAGTTTGTTTCACCTCTGGCGAATAAAGGAGAGTTAAGGCTTTTTATAAAAGCTCTAAGGAATTCCTGTGAGATTAACTTTCCTCCACAATACCTACAATGATATGAATCTCGTTCAAATACTTCTTTCTGTAACTTCGCCGGGGAACGAACAGGATCTCGAAGGCTCAAATCTATTGTAGCAGGAGGTGAGATGTTTAGTTGGATCTTTCTGTGGCGACCTGACATTTGGCCGTGCTCTACATACCAATTAGTAATTTCGTTGGTATTAATTTGACTTATAATCTCTAAGCATTGGGGTTTGTTTCCTGAAGTAAATGCTTCGATTGCCCGAACATACAAGTCAACCTCTTTTTCCATCCATTTAGGTTTAGGTAAAGGGCTTTCTTTGCTCCAATTATTGGTTTCTGTCCCTAGCTCAATACAAATGTTTTTACCTCTACACATTTAAGATTGAATTCAAAATATGTCTAATTTTTGGACAAGTTAAATTAATTTACAGCAAACTTCCACTCTCGTGCTACCCACTTTGCTACTACTGCCGTAAAATAAAAAAAACCACCTCGTTTGAGGTGGTTTCTGTGGTCCAACTAGCCGTCTCGATTTATACACGAACGTATATTAATCGAATCAGAACTTATCCAGATTAATCTATTTATATTATTGGGGTTTCAGAAAGGATTAGTGTTTGTTGAAATTACTCCCTTTTGCTATCTTATTTGCTGCTCGTTTTGGTCAACTAAACCTCTTGAGGTTACATCATTGTTTAATTTTGAGCAATCTTTTTTTGATTTTGGACGGAAGTAAACCTAGGTTAAATGCAGGAGGATGAACAAATAATTATTATATTTGGTTTGTACTATTAAATCTAATATGATGAAGAATAGGATATTTAGAAAAGATGTGGGCCAAACAAATCTCTTGGTTAAGGTGGGGAAAACTAGTGGGAAAAATGCTGTTCGTCGATCCAAAGCAATGGATTTAGTTGTTACCTATATTGAGAAAGGTGTCGTTTATCAAGAACAACCCAATGGCTCAAAAATTCAGATTGATATTTTAGAAAGAAATCCAGCTAAAATTTCCTTGAAAAAAGGGATGGTTTTACATGGCAAGTAAAAAGAGAGTTCGGGTTTTTGCTGGCCCAAACGGTTCAGGTAAGAGTAGCTTATTCCGAGAACTTCAACTAGAAATTAAGGAAAAGGCAGGCATTTTTGTAAATGCTGACGAAATTGAATCAAGACTAAATCAATCATCACTTATCGATTTACAATTACTTGGGTTAAATGCAACTCAAGCCACATTAGAGGAATTTGCCTCTTCTCCAGATGCTCAATCTTTAATTGAAAAGGCAACAGCTGCAGGTCACACAATTGATTTACAAATCAAAGAAAATTGTTTAATCGATAATTCCAAAGGCTCACATAGTTATGAAGGTTCATTCATAGCATCGTTCATTCGACATCTTTTGGTAAAACAAAATAAATCGTTCAGCTTTGAAACGGTGATGAGCCATCCCTCCAAAATTTCAGAAATTAGTCAAATGAAAGAAATCGGGTATTCTCCATACCTATATTTTGTTTGTATCGATAAACCAGAGGTCAATATCTCAAGGATATCTAACAGAGTTGTATTAGGCGAACACGATGTTCCAAAAGATAAAGTAATTCAACGTTATCAACGAAGCCTTGAATTACTACATGAAGTATTACCCTTATGTTATCGTGCTTACTTATTTGATAACTCAGGAAAAAAATCTGAACTAATTGCGGAGTTCTACAATGGAGATTTAGAGATAAAAACTGATTATTTGCCTCATTGGTTCATTCAATACGTCTTGCCTTATTACGAATAGGAATTAATCAGATAGGATTTTCACTAATTCTGAACTGTTTGAAATTTAGGGCCACTTACAGTATCAAATTTCATTCATATGGATTATTTCCTAGAACCGAAAATTCTTAAAAATAAAAAAGCTCCTCCAATTATTAAAATACCTTTGAAAAACATATCCAATCCAATTCTACCATTTTCTCTTGTTGAACCTGTATGAACATCATCTGCAGAAATAATCAATCCAATTCCAATTAGTATTAGAAATATAAAAACTAGATTTCTCATAATATTATTTTTAACATTTTTGAAATTCAATTCTTACAAAGTTTATTGATTAAATTGTTTCGTAAATTTCAAAACTTAATTCAAATTTCACGTGGAAGTATTATTTTTTATTTTTTTATTTTTTGCGGCCTTAATTTTATTTTTTCGACACAATAGTCAACAATATGATTTGAAAATTGAACAAGAAAAAAGGCGAGAGGAGACATTAAAAGAGAATAAGAGGAAGTCGGAGGTTTCCAATCAAATTTCACAATTTGATGAATTGAAAAAAGAATTTAAAAATATTTTAAATTTAGATATAAGGCTAAACGATTACAGAGATTGGTTATCTGATCGAAATGGGAATCCCGGAGAAACATTCATAGGTTTTATGATAAGAAATAATAGAACTAAAACTTTCAATGTTAAAATCGAAGACATTTTGGAAAAATGCAATTTGCTCACCACCAAAGAGGTATATTCGATTACTCCCAAAGGGAGAGGTGTGAATATTTCTGAAACACAAAAATATTATAGAAAATTTTATTGGGAAGATAGGAAACAAGATTTCAAATATGATTAAAATTATTCCCAAATCAATTTGCTTATAACCATATCTTACTAATTGTTAATTCAAACTACTACCAATGATCGTAAAAAGTGTTTTTTATGATATTCAAAAATCCATAATTCTACAAATTCGTAAAGCTGAAAATGAAATTCTCATTTGTGTTCCTTGGCTTACTGATGTTGAAATTTTAAATGAACTAATCTTAAAATTGAATGAAGGCTTAGGAGTTGAATTATTATTATTGAATGATGATAGTAACAGAACTAAAAGTGAATATTATAATAAAATAGTGGCAAGAGGAGGTAAAGTCTTTTTAGTTGATAAGGGTGATGATGGTGGTATTATGCATAATAAATTCTGTTTAATTGACAGGAATGTATTAATAAACGGTTCTTATAATTGGTCTAATAATGCTAAAAAGAACGACGAGAATGTGACTATTAGTATTACACAAGACGATGATGATTTTATCTTGTTAAATGGCTTTTATAATCAATATCAAAAATTAATCTACAAATATGGTATAAGGGATGAGGATGAGGATTGGGATAAGGCGATAACCTACGTAGAAGAAGTCACTCAGAAACAAAATGAAGCCGGTTTTTATTATGAATTGGCTTCGGATTATTTTACAAAAAATGATTTAGTTTCAGCTTTGGAGTCAATTAACGAAGCAATCACCCTTTCTCCTTATCCTAATCAATATATATTACTTTTGAAGCACAAGGTTCTTTTAAAGCAAAAAGACTTTGGTCAAGCTTCTGAATTTTTATTTTTATATCTATGTGAGGTGCCAAATGAAAAGAAGGATATAAGTATTTTCAAATCCTATTATAAGTTTTTCGTTAATACCATAATTGCAGAGGGGAAAAATACTTATAAGCTTATTGGAGAAATAAATTCTAATACACGTTCTAATCTTGGATATTTTGCTTCTTTGGAAATTGAACCTCATTTTTTCACCTATGATGAATTAGACACATTACCTTTTTAAATTGTTAAATGTATTAAGAAATTGAAAGTGTTTTAACAATTCAACTTTATATACGTGAACATCTGAATTACTGATTTTCATAATCTCTTCTATATTACATTCACAATCTTTATGATAATCTAATTTGTCATTAATGTGATTGTATAACCATTGATGTTCTTCAATCCACTTTTCAACTTGTTTTAAATTGATTTCGGCAGTGGCCTTTTCACAATATTTTCCGTATTCTTCTATGAAAACTTTGTGTTCACATAATTCTAGATATAGGTAACTAAAGCAATCGAATCTAGAGTATAATATGATCCAAACCTCCGTTTCATCAAATAGGAATTCATACTCTTCTATAAAATTGTTGATTTCAGATAGGTTATATACTAAAGGTGACTTAGCACATATTCTAAAAACGGCCTCGTCACAAAAAGATTTCAGTTGGAGATAATGGGGATCTGGCTTAAAGTCAGGTTTCAAATCGATACCAGCCTTTACATCAAAAGGGTTATAATATCTATCAAAAACACTTGAGTCTTCCACCTATACTATCATTAAAATCTTGATTGAATATTTATCTTTTTGTCAAATTGATATAAAGTTGGCAATAACACTTTAATTGTTTGAATTACAGTAATGCTTAAATAAGAATATTAATTTGTTATGTTATAAAAGATTTGCTCATCTCTTATTTTATTCCAATCATCTGAATATTTAACATAAAACCATTTCTCTGGGATTAATTCTGTTTGATGCGCCCAATTTTTTGTAATCATTTTTTGATATTCATACCTATATTCTCGTTTAATAAAAGCAAAATTCCATCTTATTTTGGAATTATTATCTAGTAATTTTTTGATTTCAATTAATTCCTCTGAAATATTCTCTTTGTGCTGAAAATCGTGTAATTCTAAACTAATTTTTTGGCCTAAATGATATTTATATTCCTTGTCACTTAATTTTGATTTAAACCTGTATGGTCTACAGTTTTCTAAAATAAAGGGAAGTAAATCATAAAATTTATTATTTGTTATTTCATATTTTTCCATATAATCCTTGAATTTTTTGGTTAATAGATTTTTTACGCCACTATCAATTATTACATAAACTGTACGAAAAGTAGATCCATCTTTTTCTATAATTCTACATCTAACATACCCATAAGCGACCATATAGGTCAATGAAAAAATATTATGATTCCAAATAATATCCTTAAATCTAATTTCAGACTCTTCGAAGTATCCCGTTTTTTCAGGAAAGATATTCTCAACTGAACTGTTGATTGAAGGAGAAATTATATTCCATATTAATCTTATCAATATGATTATGAGTGGAGAAATTAAAATGTAAAAAATTAAATTGATCATTTTATTGTTGATTAATTTGATTAATAGTATCAAGCAATTAGAAATTAATTTAATTCATTTAAACCTAATGTGGTATTTTTTATTAAAAAATGATACGAAATTTCATATTAACGTAGTCGAGTTTTTGTTTTGACTTGTAATTTTTGTTTAATTTTAAACATATTGCTGTCAAAAATCACTTCACGTGCTACCCACTTTGCTATGACTGCCGTAAAATAAAAAAACCACCTCGTTTGAGGTGGTTTCTGTGGTCCCACTAGGATTCGAACCTAGGACCCCCTGCTTGTAAGGCAGGTGCTCTGAACCAGCTGAGCTATAGGACCATTCCGTGTGAATCGGTTTGCAAATATCTGCTTTTTATTTTTTTTATGCAAATCGGGATTGAAAAAAAGTTGATAATTTTTCATCTAAAAGCACTTTTGATTGATTATCTGCCTGAAACACACCATCTTTACGGCTCAATATTTTTTTGTATGGAATCACTTTTTAGCTTAGATAATTTAGTCAGTTTATTGACATTAACCTTTTTGGAGATCGTTTTAGGAATCGATAACATCATCTTCATCTCCATCACGGCCTCTCGTTTACCCAAAGAGGATCAAGCCAAGGCGCGTAACATCGGTCTTCTCTTAGCCATGATCTTTCGTGTCATTCTTTTATTCGGGATCTCGGTTCTAATTTCCTTGCAAAAACCCTTTGCGCATTTGGACTGGGGCTTTCTTACAATTGCACCGAGCGGACAATCCATCATCTTGTTTATTGGTGGACTTTTCTTGCTCTATAAGGCGACCAATGAAATATTTATGAAGCTGGAAGGGGTGGAGGAGCACATCGCTCAATCCGGGAAAACGGTGAATAGTATTGCCAAAGTGGTCACGCAAATCGCATTGATTAATCTAGTTTTTTCCATTGACTCCATTTTGACGGCCATCGGACTTTCAGATAACATGGGTGTGATGATCATTGCGGTGGTTGCTTCTGCGGTCATCATGATGGGTTTCTCGGGACCTGTTGGTCGATTTGTCAACAACCACCCTTCCTTGCAGGTATTAGGCCTTTCCTTCTTAATTATGATTGGTTTTATGCTAATCGCTGAAGCCAGCCACGATTCAGAATTAAGTATTTTAGATAATAGCATAGGCCAAATCCCGAAAGGCTATTTGTACTTCTCTATTGCATTCTCATTGTTCGTAGAATTTCTCAACATCCAAATGCGCAAACGCTCGAAAAAACCGGTGGAAATCCGCGATTTGAAAGATCAGGCGGAAGAGGAGGGGATTATTTAAGAGTTAAGAGGTAAGAGGTAAGAGTTAAGAATTAGGCCCAGATACTTCTTGAATCTGATGATTGATAGGAATAAATGAATACAACCTTAATTCTTACCTCTTACCTCTTAATTCTTAACTATATAAATGGAAAAGCCCGGGAAAATTTCCCAGGCCATTTATAACTCTTAGTTCTTACCTCTTACCTCTTACCTCTTAACTCTTTCCTCTTAACTCCTAATTCTTAATTCCTTTCGCAACTCCAAGCAACTCCTTCGCGCCGCCTTGTGGCAAGCCCAATACCTTCTTTTTGATCTTACCAGATGCATCTAAAAACAAGATGGTCGGGTAGCCTTCGATCGGGTACATGTTTGCCAAAGCAGGTCCTTCGCCAGCTTCCATATCTACTCCAATGGATACGAAATGCTCGTTGATGTAAGCCCCCAATTCTTTGTTTGGGAATACTTTATTCTTCAAAACCTTGCAGGGGCCACACCAAGATGTATAGGCATCCAACATGACCATTTTCTTCTCCTTCTTCGCCTTTGCCAATGCCTGACGAAAACTTCCTTCAAAGAAATTAACACCATCACCCTCCGCCATTGCTGGTAAAGTGAATAGGATAAGGAACAATAAACTTAGTAGCTTTTTCATGGTTTATAGTCGCTAGTCGCTAGTCACGAGTCGCTATTTTTTTATTAATTACTTAACTCTTAATTCTTAATTCTTAATTCTTAATTCTTACCTCTTACCTCTTAACTCTTACCTCTTAGTTGTACGAATTAAGCATCACCGGCATCACCAACAACAATATATCTTCCGCCTCATCTTGATCCGATGGGATGATTAAGCCCGCCTTGTTTGGCTCACTCAATTTGATGTCCACAAACTTCGATGATAAATTGCTCAATAATTCAGAGATCAATTTCGCATTGAATCCAATCTCCATGTCCTTGCCCGAATAATCACAAGTCAATGCCTCATTCGCCTCATTCGAGTAATCCAAATCTTCCGCCGAAAGGGTCAACTTATTAGCCGATAATTTTAAACGAATTTGATGGGTTGTCTTATTTGAATAAATCGAGATACGCTTCACTGAACTCAAGAATTCCAACCGATTAATCGTTAAGATCTCATTGTTTTCCTTCGGAATTGCATTCTCATATTCGGGGAAACGCTCATCGATGATCCGACAAATCAACTGGAAGCTTTGGAAACTAAAGAAGGCATTCGATGAACTGAATTCCACCGTAACCGATGTTTCATCGGCTGGTAATGTCGACTTCAACAAAGACAATGCTTTCTTTGGTAAGATCAATGAACTGCTACCCTCTGTCTTTAAATCTGTTCTGCGGTAACGTACCAAACGATGTCCGTCTGTCGCCACAAAATTTGTATGATCGCCCATCATTTGGATCAATACACCCGTCATCGCCGGACGCATATCATCATTCGAAACGGCTAATAATGTATTCGCAATGGCCTCACCTAGGGTTAAGGCCGATAATGAAATCGTTTGATTCTTAGCTACCTCGGGAATGCGAGGGAAGTCGATTGGGTTCTCACCGCTCAACTTAAACCGACCGTTTTGAGTCGCAATTTCCGCGCCAAAGGTCCCCTGATCCGCACCAATTGTTACCGGTTGCTCGGGTAAGCTACGAAGTGTCTCCAATAATAATCGCGCTGGCAATGCAATAGAGCCGTTTTCAAAGCCCTCAACCTCCAAGGTTGTTGTCATCACCGTTTGCAAATCAGATGCCGTCAATATCAATTTGTTCCCCTCCAATTCCACTAAGATGTTTTCCAAAATAGGAATGATCGGATTGCTTGCCACCACACCATTAATGGCCGATAGCTGCTTCAATAAGACGTTAGAGGCTACTAAAAATTTCATTGCTTTTAATTATGGATTATTGTTGAATTCAGACCTTGAAGTTAATTCAATTTGGCTACAAAGCCAAGCGTTTAAGCTCCGTATTTGTGCTTGCGGTAAAGAATTACCAAAAGACTGATAAGTATACCAAAAGCGACCGGAACCACAACATTCAAGAGTTGGTAAAAGCTTCGGCCTTCCTGTACTTTGGCCTTGTCCAAAGGTCTCAATAAGATGTTTTTATTACGAGCCAATAAGGCCTTTTGGTCATCCAATAAATAATGAAATGCATTCAAAATAAAATCCCGATTCGCATAGGTATGCTTCGCAAATGGATCAAAGCCCAAGGGCGTCGGCCCCTTCGTATTCGGATCGATTCCATTCAATGCCAAATCGCCATCTCCCACTACAATCAATGCCCCAGCTTGCTGGCCTCTCGCCACAAAGCCTTTCGCCAAACTGTCCTGCTGCAATGGCCGATTCGCAAAGATGGATTGAAATGGACCCTCCAATAAATAGGATATGACCTGAGGACCTGATTTATATTGCGCCGGATTAAATTCTTTGCCCGTTGACGCAAAGGGTAGGGTTGCAGGAGCCTTCTGTGCCTGGGTATAAGAACTCGTTACTAATAAGGGTGTTTTCTTTAAACCGCTGCTTCCAGATACGGTATCTATGCTTGATACAAATTTACCATAGATCGCATCTAAATTCTTCGTAATGACCGAAGCGGGATTTCCTGTTAACAAGGGGAATGCTGGCCAAGGCATTAATTGTAAATTGGCCTTATCTCCAAAATTACCCACCTCCAAGGGGATCATGCCACTCAATTGAGCATCCTTTACCCAGTTGGCATTCAACCTTACTCCATAGCGATACAACAGTTCCTCTAATCCCACATCCATCACCGAACTTACCAAGCCTTGCCCTTGTATCGTATCCACGCGAACGCCCTCTAAAAAGAAAATTCCCTTACCGCCCTTGACTAAAAATTGGTCGATTTTATATTGATCGGACTGACTAAATGTGCGATCCGGCTGTATGACACAGATGGCATCCAGACCATCCAAAGTCGATGAGGCACTCAAGTCGACAGGATATAAATCGTAGCTTTTTCTTAGCGATGCAATTAACCCCATTTGCTTAATTGCTGGGACCCGACTGTGATCCAAGAAGAATCCGATTTTTTTACGTTCCGTTTGCGTCAGGCTTTGAATCCCTTGCATGATCTCATATTCGAGGCCTTCCACCGACTGGTTTAATACTTCTTGCGGGGAAGCCAATTGATTCCCTTTCAATAGTAAGACTCCCGTCTTTTTATTTCCCTTCTCAATAACCAAACCAGGGAAGACCATCTGTTGGACTTGTTTTCCCCCTTCATTATTGACCAAATTCGTTGGGGGTAATCCCAAGGAATCAAGCACGAAAATTTGTTTTTCTCGTTCGTCTGAATTGGGGTATGCCTGGTAGATATCGACCGTCTCGATGCTAATCGTTTGGGGACTGTTTCGTTGGAGGTCTTGCAAGATGGCATAGCTCGCTTTTTGAAGGCGCTTAAAGCCGCCAGGGAGATCACTGCCGGCTAAATAGACTTTGATGCGAATAGGACCATCTAAAGCTTGCAAGGTAGCAAGGGTGGATTCGCTTAGGGTGAACTTCTTTTCTTCGCTTAAATCCCAACGAACAAGTATATACGGACTTGCCAGGAGCAATAATAGCCCTGCGAAAAGAAATAAGATCCAAGCACGTATGTTTTTCATGGCATTTAAACAAGAAAAGCATCCCTTCCAGAATGCTTTTCTCTTATTGGGTAAGTACTACTAATAGAACTTGTAACGCTTATCTACAATCTTAGCATTTTCCTTGATTGCCTCATTGATGTAAAACGACGAACGTTGAACACCCATCGATTGAATTTGATTCTTGTATGTGGAGTAATCTGCCAAAGCCGGTGCAACTACGCCACCTGTTTTTTCAGCAATAAATACGCCATTGTCTCCAACGAATACTGAACTACGTTTTCCGTTTTTCAAACCTGCTATACGACCTAATGCAATTGCATCAGGACCCGCTGAATTCAACATGCCAGCTGCTAATGTTTGATCTTGAACCATTTCTACCAAAGCTCCAGCGCCGTAAGCCTGTGCAATCTGCTCTAAACTTCCTTTGATGCCAGCCAATTTCTTCGAAATTTGCTCACCCTTGATTTCATTACGAACCAAAGCAGTTAATTCAATGCGGAAGTCTTCCACCTTCACATCATCTTTCTCCGTTTTACCCGTTAAGAAGGCTACAATGTACTGGTTGTCTTGCTCGAATACTTTCTTTGAACCATCGCCTACCGCTGTATTGTCATCAAATGCCCAACGAACGATCTCACGAGCATTCGCTAAGTTATTAACCGCTGAGGAGTTTTCAAGTAAACGATCAGCACGCATCATGATAATCGATTTGTCTTTCTTCAAGGCCTCCTCAAATGCACCTAAAGTTCCGTTTGCATTCGCAAAAGCATCTGCCTGCGTAAATACTTTGTCTAATGTCGCTTGAGATGGTGCAATTGTCTTATTGATTGCAGCCAATTTAAAGCTGGTGTTTGTTTTCGCATCCGTTACCTTCACCACGTGATATCCGAAATCAGTTTCGATAACGCCTGGCATCAAACCTGTTCCATTAAAACCAAACAATTCTTTTTCGAATGATTTAATCATTCCTCCATTGTTCTTGAAATAGCCTAAGTCTCCGCCATTTTGAGCGGTTCCATCCATGCCATTCATTTGTGCCAAAGTCTCAAAGCTTCCGCCTCCTTTAACTTGTGCCAAAATAGCTTCAGCACGTTGCTTCGCTTGCGCTTTCGCAGAGTCTGATTTGTTAGCAGGTGCAATTAAGATATGACTTGCACGCATGGTGAACAAGGAATCTTTCTTAACACCACCGTATTTGTAAATTGAATAGGTTAATCCATCCTTGAATGGACCGTAGATACCACCAACTTGGAATGTTGGCAACATTGTCTTCACAGTTGCAGGAATTTCCGCATATGGCAATAAATAGGGAGTACGAATATCAGAATTCAACATGGCAAAGGCTGAATCGTTCGGCGCAACTGCTAAGTCCTTCGCTAATTTCTTGATTTGCGAATAGAATTCCGCTGTATCTTGTTTCGTAGGAATAACAGGGAAGGTTGCATATTGGATTGAACGTGTGTTCGTTCCTTTGAATTGATCTTTATGCTTGGCCAAATATTCCTCTAATTGAGCATCTGTAACCTTAACTGTTGTATCAGGAATCGAGAAGAAAGGAACATACAAGAAACGCGCATTGAACTTTGCATTTTGCGATTGGTATTCTTTTTGCGCATCTGCTTGAGTTACATAGTTCGATAAACGCAATAGGTTTTCGTACTTCGAACGAATACGATCTTGAGAAATTGATTTCTCAAACGCTGCCCAAGCTTGTTGTTGCTGTGCAGGCATCGTTTTCAAGTTCTTCAAGAATTGAATCACAAAAGTCTTGTCAAATTGACCAGTCTGTGGATTTGTGAATTGTTGGCGTACCGATGGATGGATGTAATTTCCTTGCACCATGTCGATCAACTCCTCTTCAGAGACCTTTAATCCCAAGGCATCAAACTCTTTTTTATAAGCGATATCCAAAACGAATTGGTTCCAAACTTGCTCACGTATAGAAGCTGCTTCTTGCTCAGATGGGCCTTTGCCCGTTTGTGCTGTGTAATTTGCTGTAGCCTCTTCCACTTTCTTTTGGAAGTCTTGAATCATGATGCTTTCGCCCGCGATTTGACCTACTTCCTGTGAACTTGAACCGAATAAGGATGAATTACCCTGAAAAATATCACTTCCCACGAGAAATAACACTAAACTGATCGCGATAGCCGCTGCTGCAATTCCCGATTTCTCTCTAATTTTTGTAATTAATGCCATTGATACTATTATCTAATTGTTTTGTACGCTTTCTACTCTTTCAATTGTTGACTTTGTCTTGAACAAAAGAAACGCAAAATAATCACATTTCTAATCAAAAAGCAAGTCATTTGTAAACTTATCTAGCCTTTTAAAACAGCTCGTAAACTTTCAAGGAAACGATCTGCGATGGCTTGGTTGATAGCCAAACTAGGCAATAACCGAAGTGTATGCTTTCCCGCATAGCCCATGAAAATATGATGTTGGAGCAATAATGCATCCCGAATAGGTCCTACAGCCTCTTCTAACTCGATTCCAATCATCAATCCCCGACCGCGAACTTCTTTGATTCCTGCGATTCCAACTAATTCCTTTTCGATATATGCGCCGATTTTTGTCGCATTTTCCAATAAATGCTCCTCTTCGATGACATCGAGAACCACGTTTGCCGCTGTGCAGGCTAAATGATTTCCTCCAAAAGTGGTCCCTAATAAGCCATAACTGGCCTGAATATGGGGAGCAATTAATACACCGCCAATGGGGAAACCGTTGCCCATGCCTTTGGCAGTTGTCATCATGTCGGGATTTATACCGGCATATTGATGTGAGAAGAATTTTCCCGACCGACCATAGCCACATTGAACAGAATCTAAGATTAATTGAGCGCCTGTTTCATCACAACGCTGACGCAAAGCCTGTAAAAAGGCTGTCGATGCAACTTGAATACCGCCTACTCCTTGAATACCTTCTACGATTACGGCCGCCGTTTCTTCCGTAATGACATCACGTAATCCTTCGATTTGATTGAAGGGGTGAAAAGTTACATGCGAGGTGTCGTTAATGGGAGCCACGATGCTGGGATTATCCGTTACCGCTACAGCTCCTGCGGTTCTCCCGTGAAATGCTTTAGTAAAGGCAACGACTTTTTTGCGACCCGTATGAAAGGAGGCCAATTTAAGCGCGTTCTCATTTGACTCCGCTCCTGAATTGGTCAAAAATAATTGGTACGTCGGGTAACCCGAAACGCGACCTAATTTCTCTGCCAATTCCGCTTGGCCACTGATGATGATTGAATTAGAATAAAAACCGATATTCGATAATTGTTCCGTCATTCTTGCGACATAGGTCGGGTGTGAATGGCCGATTGAAATCACCGCATGTCCGCCATATAAATCCAAATATTCCTGTCCATTTTTATCCCACACCGTACTTCCCTGTGCTTTCACAAGTTCGATGGGATAAAGTGGATATACGTCAAATAAATTCATGTTTGTAAGTCGAAAGTCACTAGTCGCTAGTCACTAGTTTATATTTTTAGTTCTTAACTCTTAATCCTTACCTCAAACGTCTAATGTCTGATGTCCAATTAGACGCGAAGTATCGCGTCTCTACAAATGTCCAATGTCTATCGTCTACTGTCCACCGTCTAACGTCCAATGTCCACCGTCTAACGTCCAATGTCCACCGTCTAGAAACCTATCGCCTTCAACCCTAAGCCCGCCGTTTCCGACCAGCCAAGCATTAAATTCATGTTTTGAACTGCTTGTCCTGATGCGCCTTTGATGAGGTTGTCAATGACTGAACTGATGAGCAATTGGCTATCATATACTTCCAGGTGCAAGAAACATTTATTGGTATTCACCACTTGTTTCACGTCAACAGGCTTTGGGCTCACGAATACGAATGGAGAATCTTGGTAATATTTTTCAAATAATTCAACGGCTTCTTCCTGTGTTCCCGAATAGGCAGTATATACATTTGCCATAATCCCGCGTGAAAAGTTTCCGCGGTAAGGGATGAAATTCACTTTAGGGGCTGCGCTTTTAGCGCCCAAAACCATGCCGATCTCCGTTAGATGCTGGTGTGTAAACGCCTTGTATATGCTTACGTTATTGTTTCTCCACGAAAAATGACTCGTGGGTGACAATGCTTGTCCAGCGCCTGTTGAGCCTGTAATAGCCGAAACATGCACATCGGCATGTAAAAGTTCTGCTTGTGCCAGAGGCAACAAGGCTAATTCAATTGAGGTAGCAAAACAACCCGGATTGGCAATTTTTGTTGCCGATTGGATTTTGGCTTTTTGAAATTCGGCAAGACCATAGACAAATCCCTCCGACTCGTCACGGAAATCCGTACTCAAATCGATGATTTTGGTATGCCAAGGGATGTCAGTAGTTGCTAGGAACTTCTTCGATTCGCCATGGCCTGAACATAAGAATAGGACATCCACCGGACTCAAATCAGCACAAAACCGCACATTCGTTGATCCCAAAAGATCCGTATGCACATCGGAGACCAATTTCCCCGCTTGTGAATTGGACATGATGCACGTCAATTGTACATCCGGGTGATTCACCAAGATGCGCAATAATTCGCCACCTGTATAACCCGCAGCGCCTACGATTCCAATTTTTGCCATTAGTTTGATTCGTTTACTTTCCGATGTATCATCGTTTGGTTAGAAACAATTTTCGAGAATCCCCGAACATCGTCTCCCGTCCATGCTTTATTCATTTCACCATAAGCCCCAAAAGCCGATGACATTAAATCAAATTTCGATTCAATACCCGTCACCTGGAATTGATAAGGCGACAATACTACATGTACTGTTCCCGTTACATTGTCTTGTGTATCTGCCAAAAAGGTCTCAAAATTGCGCATAATAGGATCCAGGAATTGGCCTTCGTGCAATAAGGTTCCATACATATCACCGATGTTTTGTTTCCAATACAATTGGTGTTTGGTCAACACATGTTTCTCTAATAAATGGTGTGCCTTGATGATGATCAATGGGGCAGGGGCCTCAAAACCTACACGTCCCTTGATTCCAATGATGGTATCTCCCACGTGAATATCCCGACCAATCGCATAAGCACCAGCACGAGCAGTCAATGAACGAATGGCTTCCACATTGCTTGGGAATTTTTCGCCATCGATACCTACTAATTGGCCATATTCAAATTGCAAGGAAATTTTGCTAGGTTTCGTTTCCGTTAATTGAGTTGGCCAAGCCTCCTCTGGTAAATATCCATCAGAAGTCAAGGTTTCTTTTCCTCCTACAGATGTTCCCCACAGTCCTTTATTGATTGAATACGTTGATTTATGCCATTCTTGTACGACGCCTTTCGACTTCAAGAAATCGATTTCATCTTCACGAGACAATTGCAAATCACGAATCGGGGTGATAACCTCACATTCTGGAGCCAAAATGCGGAATACTACATCAAAACGTACTTGGTCGTTTCCGGCACCTGTACTTCCGTGAGCAATCGCTTTGGCACCTAATTTTGCCGCATATTTTGCAACAGCAGTGGCTTGAAAAACACGCTCAGCTGATACCGATAAAGGATAAGTGTTGTTTTTTAATACGTTTCCAAAAACCAAATACTTGATGCAATCTTGGTAATATTCTTCCACGACATCCAGCGTAACGTGCGAAGTAACGCCCAAGGAATAGGCTTTTTCTTCAATCAACTTTAATTCTGCTGGTGAAAAACCTCCCGTGTCAACCAAGGCAGAATGCACTTCCATGCCACGCTCTTCGGTTAAGTATTTCACACAAAATGATGTATCTAATCCCCCACTAAATGCTAGTATTACTTTCGGCTTGCTCATAATTTATTTGGATTTTCCTTTCTTGTGAAAAGGCATTAATAATTTCTCTTTAATTTTTTTTAATCGGGTAAAGTCGGCAAGGTTCTTCAAAAAGATCCATTTGTCGTCTTTTTCTGGTTTTTCAATTGATTGTGCCGGATCATAAATCATGCCCGTGCACAAGCAAATTTTGCGTTCCGTACGTGTTAGAATATCGTAATTGACACAGGATTGACACCCCTTCCAAAAGTTATCATCGACGGGTAATTCCGAAAATGTTGTAGGCTCATAGCCCAAATCGGAATTAATCTTCATGACCGCTAGTGAAGTCGTGATACCAATGATTTTGGCATCCGGAAACCGTGTCCGAGATAATTCAAAAGCCTTCGACTTAACGGCCTTCGCAACGCCATATTGGCGATAGGTCGGTTTAACAATTAATCCAGAGTTGGCAACAAACTTACCATGTTGCCAGGTTTCAATGTAGCAAAAGCCTACGAATTCTCCTGTGACATCATCCGTTGCGATGATGGCTTTGCCTTCCGACATTTTTTCTTGTAAGTATTCGGGCGTACGTTTTGCGATGCCTGTGCCACGTGCTTTGGCAGATTCTGCCATCTCGTGGCAAATAGATTCCGCTAGGTCAAAATGGGCTTGACTAGCGATTTGGACAGTATATGAATTCATGAATGGAATCAAGTATAAATGAAACAAATAGGTATATCAATCTCGCAGGGGAATCATACCCTGAAGATGAATCTTCGTCGTCGGAGCGACGTGACCACATACTTATTTGAATTATTTATCTTCATGTTCTTGATAAACAGCGCGATTAAACGCTAATTTTGTCTCGATATAGGGGGCAAATTTCAGTAATTCAACGGGGAAATCCCAATAATCGGCGGATTATTTCATGGAAAATGATAATTCTTTACATGCGGAACAATTGATTTATGCCTATACCTCCGGCGTTTTTCCAATGGCGGATGTAGATGGGAGCATCAATTGGTATCGACCTGATCCCCGTGCCATCATTCCCATTGATACCTACAAACCAGCTAAATCCCTAAAACCTATTTTGAATCGTGGTCAATTTGAGATTCGAATTGATACGCAATTTGAGGCCGTCATGCGCGCTTGTGCAGCACCAAGGGCCTATGAAGACGAAACTTGGATATCAGAAGAAATCATTCAGGCCTATGTTGAATTGTACCAAATGGGTTTTGCGCATTCGGTGGAGGTTTATGAACACGATGAATTAGTGGGGGGACTATATGGCGTCCATATCGGATCTGCCTTTTTCGGTGAATCTATGTTTATGAAGGTTTCCAATGCGTCCAAAGTGGCGTTTCATTTCCTTATCGAGATTCTTCGGGCAAATGATTTTAGCTTGTTGGACACGCAATTTATCAACGATAATGTGCAGCGATATGGGGCGATTGAAATCAAGCGTGCGGTATATGAAAAGCTGTTGGCCAAAAGTTTAACCTGCCCTAGTGAATTTAAATTGCCAAGCAAATAGCCTAAATTTCATCATAAAGGGCTAAATTGTAAGAAATTTCACAGATTATGTCAAAGCCGATTCTCGTTATTAAGTTTGGTTCATCGTCCATTACCCTAGCCAATGGGGACGTGAATGAGCTGACGCTCGAGAAAATTGCGGCACAGGTGTCGAGCCTTCAACGGGAGTATTCCATCGTTTTGGTTTCGAGTGGTGCCGTAGCAGCTGGAAAAGCTTCTTTAAAACATTATAAAGGAACCTTGTCGGAGCGCAAAGCCGCCGCCGCCGTTGGAAACCCCTTATTGATCGCCAAATACAATCATTATTTTCAAAAATACGGTATTTCGATTGCACAGAGTCTTTGCGAACGTCACCATTTTTCGAAACGAGAATCCTTCTTACAACTGAAAGAAACTTATCAAGAACTTTGGCGTAATGGCATTATTCCCATTGCGAATGAGAATGATGTGGTGAGTAATGTGGAGTTGAAGTTTTCCGATAATGATGAGTTGGCCACCTTAATTGCCACAGGTTTTGGCGCAGAAAAATTATTGATATCTACCTCTGTTGGGGGATTACTTGATGGACAAGGACAAATCATTCGCCATGTTTCCGAAATAAACGCTTCCATATTAGATGTAGTGAATACGGACACATCGAGCACGGGTTTGGGCGGGATGATTTCCAAATTAACTTTCACTCGGCTTGCCACACGGATGGGAATAAAAGTTGTGATTTTTGGATTAGATCAAGCGAATGGTATCATAGATGCTTTACATGAAAACATCGGTACGGTTTTTGAGCCTCAAACAGCAACGCTTTCTGCCCGGCAAAAATGGTTGGCCTCCGGCAGTGTAATTACCGGAAGAATCGTATTGGATAAAGGTGCCGTTAAAGCCATCCAAAATCGCAAAAGTTTGTTGTCGGTGGGTGTTGTTGAATACATCGGAGATTTCGAAAAAGGCGAGGTCGTTGAAATGCTTGACCCACTGCACACCCCCGTTGCCGTTGCACGTGCCCGTTACTCAAAAGCGGAACTAGTTGATTCGAAAGAAAGTATGGAGGTGGCGCATGCGGATGATATAGTGGTCTATTAGACGTTGGACGTTAGACGGATGAAGGAGTATGAGGTAAGAGTTAAGAATTTAAGAAGGTGGCGTTTTACTTCACTGTTCGAATTGTTATTAGTGATGAGCCGATTAACCTTTGTAGTTCTTCAATATCTTTAATTAATTCATCCACCAGATTTGGATCAAGAAGGTTGCTTGCCATAAGTAGTTTTAACCAATACCCCGTCTCTCTAGCTTCTTTATAAGCAAGCGATAATTTAAATTCGAAATCATTTCTTGTAAATGCGCCCCCACTTTCGGCAACATTCGCTCCGATTGAGGTTCCAGATCTAAGCAATTGTTTGCTTATTACATATTCCTTATGAGAACTTATTAGAATTTGGTTTGCACGAATTATTTTAAGTGCAAAATTGAATGACTTCGTTGATATGGCACTTGCAGATTTCATCGATTCGGATTTATGTCACAATCGTAGTAACATAAATCCGAACAATGCTAAATGGAACTGATAAAATTAAAAATTATCAATAAATAGAATTACCCATTTACCTCTTAATTCTTAAGTAGTCAGTCGCTAGTCACTAGTCGTCAGTCACTAGACGTCAAGAAATGACTTTATCTCTTAATTCTTAACTCTTAAGTAGTCAGTCGCTAGTCACTAGTCGTCAAGAAATGACTTTACCTCTTAACTCTTACCTCTTACCTCATTCAATAACCACCGCTTTCCCGCTCTCCACATCCGCTTCCACCGCCTTGTATTTGACATTTTCCTTGATGCTTCCATCTTGGTATTGTACCGTTACGCGTTGGTTACGATCCGCAATTTTGATGGCTTGTCGGGGTGCTACGCGCTCCGCTTGGCCTGCCGATGGATCATGATAACCTGGGTCTTCTTGTGCGCCAGCTAATCCGCCCAATAATGATGATAAGGCATCATCTTTACTCATTTGCAATTTGGGGGCTTTCTCTTTGGGTGCCTTCGGTGCCGTTTGGTTGGTCGATTGTGCCGCTGGAATTTCAGCCTTGATCACAAAGCTGATGGTATCCGAGTTCACGCGCGCCACGAAACGTTGGAATAAATTCACCGCCTCAAACTTATAAATCAATAAAGGATCCTTCTGCTCAAATACCGCATTTTGAACCGATTGCTTCAAATCATCCATCTCACGCAAATGCTCTTTCCACTCCTGGTCGATCAAGGTCAATGTGATGAATTTCTCCATCTCGGTGATAACCTCTTTTCCTTGACTCGCTAGTGTTTTGTCCGCATCAACCACAACTCCCGTGACCATGTGGCCATTGGAAATTGGCACCTGAATGCCTGAGAATCCCTGTCGTTTCGCTTCCTCAGCTACCTGTATTACCTGCTGTGCGATAATATCATTTTTCGTTTTGTAGTGAATCTCTGCCGCTAAGAACAATTGTTCCGTACGTTTATCCACCGGCAAACGATTGAATTCTTCCGTAGTGAATGGGGGTTCCATGCCCAACAATTCAATTACTTTCAATTCTAGCTCCTCGTAATTTGAATAACTCGTCGTGATATCTTGGCATACATCAAACAAGATGTTGATGATGTCTAACGATAAACGTTCGCCAAATAAGGCATTTTGCCGACGCTTATAGATCGCATTCCGTTGGTAATTCATCACGTCATCGTATTCCAATAATCGCTTACGAATGCCAAAGTTGTTTTCTTCTACTTTCTTCTGAGCACGTTCAATCGAGTTTGTAATCATCGAATGCTGGATCACTTCGCCTTCTTCCATACCCAAACGATCCATCACTTTTGCAATACGATCCGACCCAAATAAACGCATCAAATTGTCTTCTAATGACACGAAGAATTGGGATGATCCCACGTCTCCTTGCCGACCAGCCCGACCGCGTAATTGGCGGTCAACCCGGCGCGATTCGTGACGCTCCGTACCGATAATCGCTAATCCGCCAGCTGCCTTTGATTCCGGACTCAATTTGATATCCGTACCCCGACCAGCCATGTTGGTGGCGATCGTTACTTTTCCTGATTGTCCAGCTTCCGCAACAATTTCCGCCTCACGGGCATGTTGTTTCGCATTCAAGACATTGTGCTGAATCTTGCGAATATTCAATAAACGACTTAGTAATTCAGAGTTCTCAACGGATGTTGTTCCCACCAATACCGGTCTGCCAGCCGCAACTAATTCTTGAATTTCTTCTGCGACGGCATTGTATTTCTCGCGTACCGTACGGTATACTTTATCCTCGTGGTCTTTTCGTTGGATTGTGCGATTCGTTGGAATTGAAACAACATCCAATTTATAAATCGTCCAAAATTCTCCCGCCTCAGTCTCCGCCGTTCCTGTCATACCACCTAATTTGTGGTACATACGGAAGTAATTCTGCAAGGTAATTGTCGCATAGGTTTGTGACGCATCCTCCACGTTCACACCCTCTTTGGCCTCAATCGCCTGATGTAATCCGTCCGAATAACGACGGCCCTCCATCACACGCCCCGTTTGCTCGTCGACGATCTTCACTTTACCCTCCACTAAGATGTACTCAGTGTCTTTTTCGAATAAAGTATAGGCCTTTAATAATTGGTTTACCGTATGAATGCGTGACGCCTTCTCATTGTATTCCAAAATCAACTGCTCCTTCTGTGCCAAACGCTCCGCATCAGACAACTCTTTATTCTTCTCAATTTTATTTAAATCGATCGACAAATGCGGTAACACGAAAAAGTTTGGATTTTCCGTATTCCCGCTCATGAACGCTAATCCCTGCTCAGTTAATTCGACTTGATTGTTCTTCTCCTCAATCGTGAACAACAACGGTTCGTCTGCCTGAGGCATCAATTTTTGGTTTTCTGCCAAATAAATCGATTCCGTCTCATGCATCAATTGCTTCATGCCGCTTTCCGACAAGAATTTAATCAAAGGTTTCGATTTAGGTAATCCGCGGTAAGCACGGAATAAAGCTAATCCTCCATCTTTTTTATCGCCAGTAGCAATCGCTTTTTTTGCTTCAACTAATAAGTTTTGAACGATCTGTTTTTGTGCTTCCACCAATTTATGAACGCGGGGTTGGAAAGCTTCGAATTCCTGCTCATCACCCTTTGGAATAGGTCCTGAGATAATTAATGGCGTACGAGCATCATCAATTAACACGGAGTCAACCTCATCCACCATGGCAAAATGGTGCGGACGCTGAACCTGATCTTCCAAACTGCGCGCCATGTTGTCACGCAAATAATCAAAACCAAATTCATTGTTCGTTCCGTAAGTAATATCTGCCAAATAGGCTTGTCGGCGCTCTTCCGTATTCGGTTCATGCTTGTCGATGCAATCCACCTTCAAACCATGGAATTCAAATAAAGGAGCATTCCATTCCGAGTCACGTTTCGCCAAGTAATCATTTACCGTTACTAAATGAACGCCTCTTCCAGCTAATGCATTTAAATAAGTAGGAAGTGTAGAAACCAACGTTTTTCCTTCTCCTGTACCCATTTCAGAAATCTTTCCTTGGTGTAACACGATACCACCGATCAACTGCACGTCGTAGTGAATCATGTCCCAGGTGATTTGGTTTCCAGCGGCCAGCCATTGATTATGCCAAATCGCTTTTTCACCTTCAATCACAACATTTGCCTTTTTGGCAGCAATGAATTTATCTTCTACCGTAGCCGTTACGACCAATTTCTTGTTTTCGGTCAAACGACGAGCGGTTTCTTTCACGACAGCAAAGGCCTCAGGAAGAATTTCCAATAGTACAATTTCCAACTGCTTATTTCGATCTTCATTTAATTTGTCGATCTGAAGAAAGAAAGTCTCCTTCTCATCTACATCCTCCGTTACGTTTCCTTGTTCGCGCAACGAAACAATTTGTGCATCGATATCTGCTAAAAACTCTTGAATACGTTGTTTGAATTCGTAGGTCTTGCCACGTAGAGCATCATCAGAAAGCTCATGCAAACGAGCATATTCTTCCTTGATTTTTTCCACAATCGGCATGATTGCTTTAATGTCACGTTCCGACTTCGTGCCAAATATTTTTGTAACGCTTTTGCTTAGTATTGAAAACATGGTAAAATAGGGCCTACCTAGGCTTGGTGATAATTTAATTTGCAATTTACCAATTTGAATTTTTATCCTTGCTATGTTCCGAGAATTAATCCGAAATTTTTACGGATTTCAATTCGAAATTCATTTGTTTTGTAGCTCAATTTCGAATTCCTATGGCTGATTATCCAATACCTCCGCGTCGCGCCCCTCGAAAAAAACTCAAGATGCCGCTTTTTGGCGATATGTTTAGTGGTTCATCAGGGCAAGGTGGTTCGAAGAATTTTACGACTTATCTTTTTGTATTAGTGGGCATGGGCTTGTTAGGTCAGCTTATTTTGCCACAATTGTGGGCAGAGAAAGTCTATGATTCAGAATCCGAAGTGCGCGACATGGAAATTGATGGAACCTTGCGCAAAAAGTTCGCAGATGCGAGTGACAAAAGTGAGATTCACTACCTGCTCGTGGTGGTAGAAAAGGAAGGCAAACGGAAGAAATTGGATTTATATCAAGCAGATTCTGTATTTTTTGAGCAAGTCGCAGTTCCTCAGCGAATTAAGAAAGCATCTGGTAGCTTAAAGGTACTCATTACCCGATATTCTAAACCTGATACCACAATCGAAATTAGATTTAAGAAATAAAATTTATCAGTTTTTTGATTATCTATTTTTAAAAATTACCTTGGGCAAAATTCTACTAAATAATGCCCAGTCTTTCCTTACCGAATGCTAAACATTTGTTGGCCCGATCACTCTTTGGTTTCTCCAAAGATCATCTCCAACAAGCCATGGGGTATGGTACGCTGGAAGATTTAGTTGACCTAGCTATTTTGAAAGACAAGTCCTTGCCGGCGGCCCCCAATACTTGGGTAAATACGATTCCGGCGCAGGCCCAACAAGATTCGGGAGAAGCGGGTACTTGGTATCGCGAACTGACCTATTGGTGGAATAATCGAATGTTTACGGAAGAATTGAATATGCAGGAAAAGATGGTACTCTTTTGGCATAATCACTTTTCATGTGAACGGGATAAAGTCAATTATCCACAATATATGTACCAGCAAAATCAATTGTTTCGCAAATTCGCATTTGGCAATTTCAAGCAGTTAGTCAAAGAGATCAGCATTGATCCCACCATGCTCATTTATCTGGACGGAAATAACAGTCGGGGCACGGGCCCAAATGAAAATTACGGTCGGGAATTGTTGGAGTTATTCACCCTGGGGATCGGTAATTACACCGAAAATGATATCAAACAGGCTGCCAAAGTCCTTTCAGGCTGGCAAGTGAAAGGATTGACTTCCGTTTTTGATCCTACCCGCTGGCATAAAGAATCTTCCCTGAGCATCTTTGGGAAAACGGCTCAATACAATGTGAATTCCCTAGTGGATTTGATTTTTGAACAAAAAGCCTGTGCTCAATTTATCTGCAGGAAGCTATACAAAGCTTTCATTTACTACAAACCCGATGAGGCTTTTGTTACCCAAATGGCAACGGTCTTGCGGACGAATAATTATGAAATGAAACCATTATTGCGTTTCATGTTTTTATCAGATCATTTTTATCAAAGCGCATTTCGTGCAAGTCACATCAAGGACCCGCAGGAATTGATGGTGGGTTCACTCAAAGCGCTTCAAGTTAAATCCCCCGATTTAGTAAATCTCTATGAAATGGCGAAACTGTTGCAAATGCAATTGTTTCAACCGCCAAATGTGGCAGGATGGCCCGGCCAAAGAGACTGGATCAGTTCCACGACCTATTCCTACCGGGGTGGATTTACGGATTCGCTATTGACAGGCAAACGATTCAACGGGACAACCGTGACGGGGAAGTTAGTTCCGTTAACCTATGCGCGAAGTTTTTCAAATAGCGAGAAAGCAGTCTTGTTTGTCAACGATGTCATAGACTCGTTGCTATTATTTCCGATTACAGATACGAAACGACAGTTTTTGTTAGACACTTTGTTGGACGGAACCTTGGCGGCAAATTGGTCAACGTATACACCTCAGGCAGATGCGCGCATCGTTCGTTTGCTCAAGGCGATCATGCGTTTGCCAGAATACCAACTCAATTAGGCCATGAAAAAGCAGATGAATCGGAAAGCATTTTTACAACAAATGGCCATCTTGTCGGGTGGGGTAGGTATAGGTTTAGGAACCGTGACTGGCAGAGCATTTGGGCAGATACCAGCGGCTTATGCTGCAAATGCTGAGGCTGGGAAGGTATTGATTATCATTCAGTTAGGTGGAGGAAATGATGGGCTGAATACTATCATTCCTGCAGAGGATGATTTGTACCATTCAGCTAGACCAACCTTGGCCATTAAAAAAGACGCGGCATTAAAGCTTGACCAAGGGATGTATTTGCATCCATCCGCTGTGGGGTTAAAGAAATTATACGACCAAGGGCAGGTGAGCATTGCCCAAAATATCGGTTATCCTAATCCCAATCGTTCGCACTTTCGGGCGACGGACATTTGGAATTCGGGATCAGATGCAGCAACAGTTTTGGATGAAGGTTGGGCAGGTCGCTTCTTAAAAACGCGGTACCCTGAATTTCCGATGACCCTAGCCAAACACCCTATGGCTGTTCAATTAGGTTCCGTTGAATCATTATTATTTCAATCCGAACAAGGAGGTTTTAGTACAGTATTTGAGGATCCCAATTTATTTTATCAATTAGTCAGTGGGACACCTTCGGATTCGGATATTCCTCCTGCCACATTAGCTGGCGACGAATTGGGCTTTTTGAAGCAAATTGCAGCAGCGTCCTTGCAATATGCGGGGGTCATTCGTGACGGAGCAACGAAAGGAAAAAATACGATTACATATCCAACGACGAATCTTGGTCGGCAATTTGGCATTGTTTCTAAATTGATTTCGGGAGGCTTGGAGACTCCGGTTTATTTGTTGAACATAGGTGGATTTGATACGCATGCAAATCAGTTGACACAACATGCCAACTTATGGAAAACGATATCGGATGCCGTGACGACTTTTCAGTTGGACATGGATAATCAAAATTTATCGGATCGAATTAATGTGATGACGTTCTCAGAATTTGGTCGGCGAGTAAACCAAAATGGTACTGCGGGAACAGACCATGGAACGGCAGCACCCATGTTATTTATAGGAAAGACAGTTCGGGGAGGCTTGATTGGTGCGAATCCAAATTTGAAAGCCTTAGATAGTAATAGAGATTTGAAATTTAATTACGATTACCGTCAAGTCTACAGTACGGTGTTGAGGGATCATTTGGGCTTGGATAATGTGCGTTCGCAGCAGATATTTAATGCCACCTTTGAGCGCTTGCCCATCTTTAAGAATTCGCCAGATTTGCTTCCTGAAGCTGTTTCGATGGAATTAATCGCGCCATGGCCGAATCCAGCAAGTGATAATACCTTATTGCAGTATGGCATATTTGAGGAGGCGAGTATTACGCTGGCATTATTTGATATGCAAGGCAGACAACTTCATTTGATCGATTCTGGCTTGCGAAAAGTGGGATCCTATTCGGTCAATTTTAATTTGCAGGGATATGCTGCAGGGCATTATTTGATCAGTTTAAGCACAAGTCGGGGAGGTCGAATGACGCGTCAATTGGTGATTGAATAGATAAATTGTTATCTTCGAAACTTGAATTTCGCACAACAATCATTTCAAATATTCGTTGATGCTAAAACGCTAAGTATATCTCTATGTTTCGATTAGTCGTTCTTGTCCTGTTATTGGTGGGTTTGGGTCATATTGATTCGAATGCGCAAATGTGGTTTTTAGGTCAAAAAGGAAGTAAGAAATCACCTTTCCCTGTATTCAAAAAACATACTTCTATTTCATTTGGGGCTGGTTCTTCGCATTATATTGGTGATTTAGTTCCTGTGGCCGGATTATTTACTGTAGGTGCTCAAACGACGAGGTGGAATGTGGGCGTTAACTTTACAAGACATTTGTCACCGAATTTTAGCGCAAATCTTGGGCTAAATTACATCCGGATTGCTGGAGATGACAGCTATTTTTCTCCAGTGGGGGATTGGGATGCAAATTTTCGACGTAATCTGCATTTCCGGAACGATATCAAGGAATTGTCACTTGTAGGGATGTATGAGATCGGGGGAAATCCAGAGAATATCATGAAGCGAAATGCTGTTTCTCCTTATGTTTATTTAGGGGTAACCGGATTTTTACATTCGCCAGATGCACGTAGGCAAGCAGGATTGGATCCAACTTCAGGGAATCTTGTCAAAGGTCCTTGGTTGTCGGAAAGCAATGGAAGTTTATTGGACTACAAAAATGAAGGAGTTGATTATTCATTATTGGGTGTATCGATTCCCTTTGGCGTTGGATTTCGATATAAGATAAGCAATTACATGGATCTTGGATTTGATTTTGGCTATCGCATCGCAATAACGGATTATTTGGATGATGTTACGGATGTTCGAAATGCCATTACTCCTGCATCAGTAGGAGGAAGTATGTTGTTTACGGATCGATCTGGTGAAGCTTTTGCGGCCAATACCTTGGTAAACCGTATTCCGATTCCTGCGACAGTTGCTGCCCCTAAAATTTCTACAGGTCCTGATCAGTATTTCACCACGCAAATTCGATTAATCTATCATTTGCGGAATAAAGTTGATTGTCCTCCGTTGCCCAATTAATGAGAAAAATAGTATTGATTTTATTGGTTGCAATGTTTAGCAATTTGACGCATGCCCAACGGTGGAGCATGTCGGCGGGTGCTGGTGCCACAATGTATAAAGGAGATTTGTCGGATTGGCATTTGATTCCCCATTTATCACAATTGAAAACGGCGAATACGGCTGTCAACTTTCAATTGCGCTATCAGCCAGACCAAGCCATTGCTTATCGCGCTAAATTAACATTTACGGGATTGAATGGCGACGGGGCTAATTTTGGTTTGCCAAGTATTTCCTATTCGACGAATTCATTTTCGAGTCCATTAATTGAAATGGCAGGTTTGGTTGATTATAATTTTAAAGATTACCAAGCGAACCGTCATGTTCGAAACTGGACGCCATTTATATATGGAGGCTTAGGTTTTTTATTTGTTAGCCCAGCAGGGAATGTTCCTACACCCAAGACATTTTTTACATGGGCCATACCCTTTGGTGTGGGAATTAAGGCACAGATAAACAATCGGGTGGGCTTACAATGGGAGTTTGGGACAAGTAAATCGATGTCAAATATGTTGGATGGCCAAGTGGCTTGGGGAGAACAGCCAGCGGTTTTCACTTTGAGTAAAACAGATCAATATTTGCAGAGTTCGATATCAATTACCTATTCGTTGATTTCTGTTTATTGCCCTCGTGATTAATGTTTTGAATAAGGGTAGGGATTAGTTATCTTTGCCTCTTGTATGTTGTATTTATATAGTTGTGAGTCAAACCGTAAAAGATTCTATTGATGTAAACAATCTGCCGGCGCACATTGCCGTTATCATGGATGGTAATGGTCGATGGGCAAAACAGCAGGGCTTTAAAGACCGTATATTTGGTCATCGGCATGCCATTGCGGCTGTGCGAGAGACCATTGAGGGTTGCGGAGAATTGGGAGTCAAATATTTGACATTATATGCATTTTCAACAGAGAACTGGAATCGCCCAGCGGCTGAAGTAAAGGCTTTAATGAGTTTGTTGGTTAGTGCCATTCATGATGAATTGCCTGGCATGATGAAGAATCAGATACGCCTACAGGCGATTGGTGATTTGGAATCCATGCCAAAAAGTTCACAGAAAGAGTTGAGATCCGCTATGGATCAAACAGCTAATAATAAGGGCTTAACGCTCGTTTTGGCACTGTCATATTCCGGAAAGTGGGATTTGACGCAAGCGACCCAGCAAATAGCGCTTAAAATATCTGCTGGTGAAATAGAACAAGCTGATGTGAATGCCCAATTGATTAATGATCATCTTTCTACCGCAGGAATGCCGGATCCGGATTTGATGATTCGTACGGGCGGAGATCATCGAATTAGTAATTTTATGCTATGGCAGTTGGCCTATGCTGAGTTGTATATTTTTGAAGATTTGTATTGGCCAGATTTCAGAAAAGTCAATTTGCATCAAGCAATCGTTGATTTTCAGATGCGTGAGCGTCGGTTTGGGAAAACGAGTGAACAAGTTAAACGTGAGGGCTAGGCCCTAATAATGAAAAAAGACATTTGCATGAATTTTCGTAAAGAATCAAAGGGGTATTGTTTTTGGAAGCTAGGAGTAGTAGGCTTGGTTCTTTTCATCACACAAACGGCACAAGCGCAAGTTTTAGGCGGGCGCCGATTTGCTTCACCGATTGCATCAACAACTGCTTTTTCATGGGCTGATCCCAAAGAATTTGAGATTGCAGAAATCGAAGTAACGGGTTCGCAGTTTTATGATGGAGCCTCCATGATTAACATTTCTGGTTTGCAAAAAGGGGATAAGATTAAAGTTCCTGGCGATGCCGTGGCTACTGCGATTCGTAAAATTATGGATCAAGGGATACTTGAAGAGGTTGAGATTTATGCCTCAAAAGTGGAGGGAGATAAAATTTGGTTACAAATTGCATTGAAAGAGCGCCCGCGCTTATATGCGATTAAATATGTAGGAATTCGTAAAGGTGAGCAAGAGAGCATCAGCGAAAAGGTCAAAACATATAAGGGCAAAATCATTACAGAAACGCTAAAGAAAAACTTAGAATTAGCGATTCGTAAATATTATCAAGAAAAAGGCCGCTTAAACGTGAAGACTAAATCAACTATAAAGGTGGATACGTTGCGCGGTAATAATGCAACCTTAGTGGTGAATATTGAGAAGGGGGAAAAAGTAAAAGTCCATAAAATTGTCCTGAATGGGATTGATGAAAAATCGCGTGGGTTAATTTTACGTAAAATAAAAAACACCAAACAAGTGCGTTTTGGTCGGATATTCAAGCCATCAAAATTCGTGCCAAAAAAATGGGATGAGGATAAGACGAAGTTGCTAGAGGCCATGAATAAATTAGGCTTCCGCGACTTTCAAATCAAATCAGATTCGATCGGTAAAGTGGACCAAAAAGCGGTGGATTTGTATATTAATCTCGTTCAAGGAAAAAAATATTACTACCGGAATATCAATTTTGAAGGGAATTATATTTACCCTGATTCAGTTTTGCACATGGTTTTAGGTGTCAAAAAAGGAGACGTTTATAATACCGAGGAGTTAGATAAGAAAATGCAAGGAAATCCTGGGGATGATTTAAGTTCCGTGTACATGGATAATGGCTATTTGTATTATAATGCTGAGCCAGTCGAGTCGGCCATCGAAGGAGATTCTATTGATTTAACGATTCGTATTAGCGAAGGAAAGCAAGCGACCATCAACAAGGTTATCTTAAATGGGAATACGAAGACTTCTGACCACGTCGTTATGCGGGAGATTCGTACTTTGCCAGGACAGAAATTCAATAAGTCGGCGATTATCCGTACCGTTCGTGAATTATCGACCATCGGTTATTTTAACCCAGAAAAAATTACGCCAAATCCGCAGCCACGACCTGACGGAACTGTGGACATCGAATACAATGTAGAAGAAAAGCCATCCGATCAGATTGAGTTATCAGGTGGTTGGGGTGGTTACATTGGTTTTGTAGGAACCTTAGGGGTTGTGTTCAACAATTTCTCTGCCAAAAACTTGACTAATTGGAATGCATGGCGTCCCTTGCCGGCTGGAGATGGTCAAAAATTGTCGATTCGGTTTCAAGCCAACGGTGCTGCATATCAAAATTATAGCTTAACATTTACAGAACCGTGGTTAGGGGGTAAAAAGCCCAATTCATTCTCAATTTCCTTGAACCGAAGCGTATCGTATCCATATCAATTTAGGACAACGGGTTACGGTGGTGGTTATGGTAGTGGTTATGGTAGTAGTTACGGAAGTGGCTATGGGGGGTACGGTGGTTACGGTGGCTACGGAGGATATGGAGGATATGGATCGAGTGCATATTCTGTTCCGGATTCTTTGTTGGATGCTCACTTCAATGTGAATTCAATATCATTCAGTTTGGGTAAACGACTTAAATGGCCTGATGATTATTTCTCATTGAGTAATTCCTTGTCATTTTCACAATATGATGTAGATCGCTATTATACATGGGCATATCCACAAGGAAAATCGACATCGATTACCTTGATGACGAATTTCTCAAGAAATAGTATTGATAACCCTACCTTCCCACGTATGGGCTCAAGTTTCTCTTTGAATGCATCATTGACACCTCCCTATTCATTAATGGGCGGGAATAAAGATGGTAACTTAATCGAATATCATAAATGGATGTTTGATGCGAGTTGGTTTACACCATTATTAGGTAAATTAGTCTTACATACCCGCGCACATCTTGGATTCTTAGGGTCCTATGGGGGAGCGCCTACCACCCGATTTGAGCGTTTCGACTTAGGAGGCTCTGGAATGGTTCAAGGCTTCTCATTTAATCGGGATATTGTAGGTTTGCGTGGTTATAAGGATCGTGTCATTGGGCCATCGGGCTCTTATGGTAATGGAGGAGTAGCCTATAATAAATTTGTGATGGAGGCGCGCTATCCCGTTTCCTTGAATCCATCAGCGACGATCTTTGTATTAGGATTTGCTGAGGGGGGAAATAACTTTGCTTCGATGAGTGATTATAATCCATTTAACTTATATAAATCAGCTGGATTTGGGGCACGTATTTTCATGCCTGCTTTTGGTATGATTGGTATCGATTATGGATTTGCGATGGATAAGCCTCGTCCGGGTGATTCGGATTTTGGCCGACAAGCCTTTACCTTCTCGATCGGGCAACAAATTCGCTAGATGTTAATTATCAATGAAAAAGTCATTTTTTTTCTTAATTTTGGGAATTATGTTCATGGGTCAAGTTACCTATGCGCAAAAGTTTGGCTACATTGATACGGAATATATTACAGCCAAAATGCCCGAATTTCAAAAGGTTCAAACGGCCTTAAATGAAAAAACGAATGCTTGGTTGAAAGAGGTTGCTGATAAGCAAGCAGCTCTTGCCCAAATGGAAAAAGAGTATCATTTGGAAGAATTATTGTTGACCGATGAATTGCGCCAACAGCGTTTGGCAGCAATCCAAGTAAAGGATCAAGAAGCAAAGGCATTTCAAGAGAAGGTCTTTGGGGGCGAAGGGGAAATGTTTAAGGCAAAGCAAAATGCCATGAAGCCAATTTTGGATGAGATATCCAAGGCCTTGGAGCGTGTCGTACGACAAAAGCGACTAGACTTTGTATTTGATAAGGCGAATGATGGCTTGGCTTTGATTTATACGAATCCCATCCATGATTATTCGGATTATGTATTAGAAGAGTTAGGGTTGGAGTTAGATCCTAACATGAAAAAATAATAAAGATTACCAAACAAAAACAACTAGATTAATTTTTTATGAAAAACAAACTATTCTTAGCTATGAGCCTTGTGTTCGGAATGGCTATTTTACCAGCGAAAGCACAAGTTAAAATTGGATTTATTAATGCTGATTATATCTTAAGCCAAATGCCAGAAGCTAAGCAAGTGGAAGAAGATTTGAAGAATACGCAAAAGCAATATGAAACCCTTTATCAAGGAAAAGTGAAGGATTTTCAAGATAAATTAGCTGTATTTGAGAAATTGAACGCTGACCCAAAAACAGCAGATATCATCAAGCAAGACAAAGAAAAAGAATTACAAAACTTGCAAACTTCCATTCAGGAATTCCAACAAAATTCTCAATCATCTTTGCAGAAGAAGCAAGCACAATTGTTGCAACCTTTGTTGAAGAAAGTGGAAGAAAACATGCATGCAGTTGCTGCTGAAAATGCATATACTTATGTATTCAACTACGATGCAGGTATGGGAACAGCACCAATTTTGTTACACTACCCAGCAGATGCAAACATGTCTGATTTGGTATTGAAGAAAATGGGCATTACACCTAAGCCAGCTGCGGCTGCTGCAGCACCTGCTGCTCCAGCGAAGAAATAAGCAAAGCGAAATAGATTGAATGAGCCCTGAAGAAATTCAGGGCTTTTTTTTGTCAGTCGCTAGTCGTCAGTCGTCGGTCACTAGTCGTCAGTCACTAGTCGTCAGGAAATGACTTTACCTCTAACCTCTTAACTAGTCGATAGTCGTCAGTCACTAGTTGTCAGTCGTCAGTCACGAGTCGTCAGGAAATGACTTTACCTCTAACCTCTTAACTAGTCGCTAGTCGCTAGTCGTCAGGAAATGACTTTACCTCTTACCTCTTACCTCTTACCTCTTATCTCCTTCTTACCAAAAATACTTGACGCCCTGAAGCAAAGAAGTCAACAAGATCAGCCCCAAAACAATATATTGAAATGCCTTCTCTGGTATGAAATGTAGAATCCTTTTCCCCACATAAGAACCAATTAAGGATATGACAATTAAAAAAGGGATTAATTTGATGTATTGTAGTTGGAAATAGCCACTGGCGATGTAAACGCCTGCCCGACTTAAATCCACCCCCATGTCAATCAATGCAGATGTGGCAATAAAGGCATCTTTTTCGAGATTAAACGCAGCCAAGGTAATTCCACGTATAGCGCCACCGGTCCCAATTAATCCAGCCAGAAATCCCGAAAGGGTTCCTCCCAAATATAAATTGTTAGTTGTTTTTTTTAATCGTTTGTGATGACCCGTCAACAAGTAAATGGCTAAAATAAAGAGGATAATATTCATGCCCATTTCAATCTCACGTTGTGGGATATAATTTGTCAGCCAAGCTCCTATGGTGACGAAAAGTATGGCTGGTATGCCCAGTTTGATGGCAATCATTTTGTCTATTCCAGTTCGGAAGAGGTAGATCTTAGAAAGATTACTAAACACATGAAATACGGATGTAATACCAAGTACAACTTTAAAGTCAAGGACCAATGATGCGAGTGGCACAAATAGGATAGAAGATCCAAAACCACTGATGGTTCCAACGATTTCAGCTATAAGGGCTAGTATAAAAAAGATGTAATATGGCCCCATGCGTATCGATTATTCGTTTTCCTGCTTGAATAGATAATTCTGAAAGAACAATATCGTCACAACACCGCAAAAAATAGCGGCATCCGCGAAATTAAAAATGGGTGTAGAATAATAGGTGCCCCCCCAAAACGGAATCCAAGTGGGTAAAATTCCCTCCCAAAAGTCAAAGAAAAACATGTCGATGACTTGGCCATGAAACCATTGCATCGGGGCTCCTTGTGGGGCATTATTTAAAAAGACCCCATAGAAAACAGAATCAATTAAATTCCCGATGGCTCCACCTAGAATGAGAGACGTACAAACTAATAATAAGCGTTTCGATTTATTAACCGTTAATTTATATAAGAAGTATCCAATGCCAAACATAGCCAAAATACGGAAACTCGTCAGAATTAATTTGCCATAATCCGACCCTAATTGAATGCCAAAGGCCATTCCAGGATTAAGGGTATAATGTAATTTGACATAGGGATTAATGAGTTCGATTTGCCCATAATAGCCTGGGTCCATAAAATTATGTACGGCCAACTTAATTCCTTGGTCCAATAGAATGATCAATAAACTAAGTAGGAAATAGCGATAATTGGATTTCATTAGGCGTTTTTTCTGCGTTTAACTTCGTTAAGTAATAAAGTGTATTCCCGAGATGTTTGCCCAGCTATTGAGCTGTTTTCCTCTGCCCGACGGAATAAATAGGGCATCACAGATTCCACAGGACCATAAGGAACATATTTTGCTACATTATATCCCGCAGCTGCAAGGTTATAACTGATGTTATCCGACATGCCCAATAATTGAGCAAAGTAAATGTTGTGGTGATTGTGCGGAATTTGCTGTTTAGCCATTTCTTCCGTAAGTAACCGGCAACTGTATTCGTTGTGCGTTCCAATGCAAAAATTTACACATTCAATAGCAGCAAGACAAGCCAACATCCCTTCATTGAAGTCCCTATCTGTATCGGATTTTATTTTATGTAACGGTTCCGAATATTCCTCTTCATGCGCCCGTTGTCGTTCTTTTTCCAAATATGCTCCACGAACTAATTTGACTCCTAGGAAATAATGCTGCTCTTTTGCAACAGCGATTGCTTGCTTCAAATTGTCCAACATGTCCATGCGATACATCTGAAATGTATTGAATATGATGGCTTCTTTTTGGTTGAAACGGGCCATCATTTCATAGGTCAAGGTATCAATGGTGCCTTGAATCCAGCTTTCTTCTGCATCGATAAAGAGACGCACGTTTAATTCGTGTGCTAATTGGCAGATTTCCAGAAGTATATCCTTACTGTGTTGAAATGCCCCTTCGTTCTCCTCGGATAATCCTGATTCCGTTTGAAATTCTTCTAATAATTCGGCCTGAAAAATGCCAGTCATTTTAAAAACAGCAAATGGAATCGATTGATTCTCATGGGCTTTTTGAATCGTTTTTAAGATTTCGTGCTTGGTTGTTTGGAAGGATTTTTCATTTTCTTCACCCTCAACTGAATAGTCTAGGATGGTTCCAATCTTACCTAATTGTAGCTGCTCAATCGTCTGTTTGCATTCTTGTATGGTTTCTCCCCCACAGAATTGCTCAAAAATCGTAGATTTTATTAGTTTTTTGATGGGAAAATGAAGGAAAAGGAACAATTTGATAAAAAAAGTCCCTAACTTTACAAGCCAATTTTGGTTCATTAAGGCGAATATCCAAAAAGCCTTTTTGAGTTTAAAGTTGGACTTAGATGCGAAGGCGATTTGTGTATCTTCGAACGATAGTTGCGGAATGGTTGTGTTGATGGGTTTGTTCATGGATTGTGAAATAGCTTGCAAATATAAGAGAATTAATAATCCGTTGAATCGGTGAAGTATAAAATAAAATAAACAAAACGTTTGGGGCGTTAGCCTTGTAAATCCAAAAATTATGAATGCCAATTTAGACATTGTACCTATGCAAGAGTGGATTCAGACTGGTGGAAAGCCGTTGATTATTGCGGGTCCATGTTCAGCTGAAACTGAGGAGCAAGTATTAGAAACTGCCCGTCGTATTAAGGCGGAAGGTTATGCACACATTATGCGTGCTGGAGTTTGGAAACCTCGTACACGCCCAGGTAGCTTTGAAGGTATGGGTGAGCCAGCTTTGAAGTGGTTGGTAGAAGCTAAGAAAGAAACAGGATTGCCTTTGGCAATTGAAGTTGCTACACCTGAGCACATTGAATTGGCTTTGAAATATGGGGTTGATGTTTTATGGATCGGTGCTCGTACGACAGTTAATCCATTTAACGTACAAGATTTAGCTGATGCATTGAAAGGTGTTGATGTGCCTGTATTAGTTAAAAACCCAGTTAATCCTGATTTGGCTTTATGGGTTGGTGCATTCGAGCGTTTACAAGGTGCTGGTATCAAGAAATTAGGAGCGATTCACCGTGGATTCTCAAATGCGCAAGAAACGAAATACCGTAACTCACCCATGTGGGCAATGGCGGTTGAGTTGAAGCGTTTATTCCCTCAAATGCCAATTATCGGTGACCCATCACATATGGCTGGAAAGCGTGCTTTGTTGATGGAATTGTCTCAGCGTATTTTAGATTTGAACTATGATGGAATGATCATTGAGACACATCGTGACCCAGATGCGGCATGGTCGGATGCTTCTCAGCAAGTTACTCCTGAGAAATTAGGTGAAATGTTGCGTGAGTTAGAAGTTCGTAATGCAAACTATGGATCAGATTTCTCTGACGAATTGGCGAGTCTTCGCGAGAAGATTGACAATATCGATCGTGAATTGATGGAAGTATTAGCAGCACGTATGTCGGTCGTTGAGAAATTAGGCGAATACAAGCGTGACAACAATGTTGCTGTATTGCAATTGGATCGTTGGAAGCAATTGCACAATGATCGTGCAAACCAAGCAAAAGGTTTAGGTTTGTATCCTGAATTTGTAGAAGAAATGTTTAAATTGGTTCACTTGGAATCAATCCGTAAACAAACCGAAGTAATGAATTCAGCTACGGCTTAATTTAATTTTGAATTATCTTTAAAGACCCTGGGAGCAATCTTGGGGTCTTTTTTTTATTTGAATTAAGAACTAAGAGTTAAGAGTTAAGAATTTATTATAATGCCTTTACATCTTACATCTTACCTCTTACCTCTTACCTCTTAACTCTTACCTCTTACCTCTTACCTCTTACCTCTTACCTCTTACCGATTACCACTTGCCGC
>CAYHOB010000005.1:0-166775 GCA_964358165.1 uncultured Aquirufa sp. | reverse complement strand
GTAGTCCTAAGTTAAACTCTTAACTCTTAGTTCTTAACTCTTACTTCTTAACTCTAAAGTAGTCAATAATCAGTCCGTAGTCCTAAGTCCGAAGTACAAATTTGAAATCTAAGTAGTCGCCAGTCTTATATAAAATTCTTAACTCTTAACTCTTACCTATTAACTCTTAATTCTTAACTCTTAATTCTTACCTCTTACCTCTTAATTCCAATGTCCACCGTCTAAAGTCTAACGTCCAACTTCAATTTGGCAAACAAATCTTCCCCATCGTCATCCAAGGCGAATCGCCGAGTCGGCGGTCGCGCGAAGGGCTTGGATCCATCAAGGTTTCATTGGCCAATAAAGCAAATAATACCGCTTCCTTTGCCGCAGATTGAATTCCTAATACCTGCGAATCTTGAATTGTAAACCCGGGTAATAAAGTGGCCAAATGCTCCATCATCAACGGATTTCGCGCGCCACCCCCACTCACATACACGTTTCCTTGCTGCAATCCCGTATAATGCTGAATAGCCTGGGCAATGCTTTCTGCTGAAAACCGTGTCAAGGTTGCGATACAATCCGCCGAACTTATTCCTTGGGGAGCTAATTCACTAATTTTGGAAAGATTAAAGTATTCGGGTCCGGTACTTTTCGGGAAGGCTTCTTGGAAAAAGGGTAGAGTCAACAGGGCTTGCAAGAATCCCGTATGAATTTTTCCAGCACGCGCAATTTGTGCATCTTCATCATAGGACTTCCCCGGATAATGTGCTCGTACCCATGCGTCAATGAGCGTGTTTCCTGGACCCGTATCGGTCACCAAAATTCCATTGGGATCTTGATTGGCCGGTAAATAAGTAAAATTTCCAATGCCCCCGATATTCACTAATATCCGATCCTCCTTTGCTTTGGTAAACAAAAAATAATCCCCAAACATGGCCAATGGGGCTCCTTCTCCGCCTGCCGCGACATGTTTTTGTCTGAAATCAGCAAGGGTGATTATCCCTGTTAAATGTGCCAAATGATCGCCATCCCCAATCTGTAGTGTGGAATGTGGTAATTTCCCCGTACGATCAGGCCGGTGCATGACCGTCTGCCCATGGGAGGCTAGGATATCTACCTCGGAGGGTTTGATATTCCAACGGGCCAAGGTGTCCAAAATAATCGCTGCATGGGTACGGGCTACTTGGGCATTTAAGGTACTTAAACTAGGGAAGTGTATTGTTTCTTTTGCAAATACCGCTCGAATCGATTGCTTGAAATCCTCCTGAAAGGGCACGGATTCAAAATACAAAACCTCGCAACGGGTTTGTAATCCCTGGCCACTAAATAGACATAATGCCATGTCCAGGCCATCCATGGAGGTCCCCGACATTAATCCCAAAATGATTCGGGACGGCTTTTGTGCCATTCGATACAATTTTTCAATCTGTGGATTCAAGGCTTTGTGCTTTACCCCTCAGCTTCGCCAATCCTTGGAGGTTTGGCGAAGCTAAATGAGGGTGCACAAAGCTACAAAAAAATACCCCAAGGAAGTTCTAAAATTCATCAAGTACTTGATAATTAATTGATAATTCCCCAGCACGATTTCGTATCTTTGTCGCTTATTATTTTCAATCTCCAGTGCTATGGCTCTTGATATTATTATTGTTGGCGGAGGCATCGTTGGCCTTGCAACGGCTCACCGATTACTCGAAGCGAATCCCGCATTGAAAATCGCTCTTTTCGAAAAGGAAAAAATGGTTTCCATGCATCAAACCGGGAATAATTCCGGGGTGATTCACTCCGGTTTATATTACAAACCAGGTTCATTAAAGGCTAAAAATTGCATCGAAGGCTATCATCAATTGATTGATTATTGCACTGCCGAGCAAATTCCCTTTGAATTAACGGGCAAAATTGTGGTGGCAAGTACGCAAGAGCAACGGGTTCAATTGGAGAATTTGTATCAAAGAGGCCAACAAAATGGACTCGAAGGATTAAAGAAATTAAGCCTCGAAGAAATGCGCGAGCACGAACCGCATGTGATTGGCGTGGAAGGGATGTGGGTACCTCAAACGGGGATTGTGGATTACCGGGCAGTCGCTGCTAAATTAGCACAAGGAATTCAGGCCAAAGGCTGCGAGCTTCATTTGGGCGAGAGGGTGACAGATATCACCAAAGGCCTAAGTTATTCGATTGTTGAAACCGATCAGTCGGTCTATGAAGCTAAATTGATTATCAATTGTGCAGGTTTGTATTCTGATCAGGTGGCGCAATGGACTCAAAAAGAGCCTTTGGACGTTCGCATCGTCCCGTTTAGAGGGGAATATTTCAAATTAAGAAAGGACAAAGAATATTTGGTGAAGAACTTGATTTATCCAGTTCCCGATCCGAATTTTCCGTTCCTGGGCGTACATTTTACCCGCATGATGCGTGGTGGGGTGGAGGCTGGACCCAACGCGGTTTTGGCATTCAAGAAGGAAGGCTATAAGAAATTAGGCTTTAATGCGAAGGAACTTTGGGATACATTGACCTGGCCAGGTTTCCAAAAGGTTGCCGCCAAATATTGGGAAACGGGTCTCGGTGAAATGTACCGTAGTTTCTCCAAGGAGGCATTTACCAAAGCCCTTCAAGGCTTAATTCCTGAAATTCAAATCGACGATTTGGTTGAAGGTGGCGCTGGTGTTCGTGCCCAAGCATGTGACCGAAATGGTGGATTGCTCGATGATTTTTCGATCGTTCAAGACGATAAAGTTATTAACATATTAAACGCTCCGAGTCCAGCGGCTACTTCGTCATTGTCCATAGGCAAGACGGTGGCTGAAATGGCTTTGGTGAGATTTAATTAAACTCGACTTTTTATAACCCTAGGCTTTAGCCTAGGGAATCAACCGAAAGGTTGAAGATGTAAATCAACAACATGAAATTATTACTCAAATACCTAACTCAATACCGCTGGCGCGTTTTCGCAGCCTTAGGTCTTGCGGCGACCAATCAGATTTTTTCCTTGATGGATCCCTACATCTTTCGAAAAATCATCGATGATGTAGCAGCGGTCTATCATGCGGAGACACATACGATGTCCCAATTTGTGGATGCTATTTGGCCTTTAGCCTTAGCTTCTGTAGGTGTTGCCTTCGTGAGTCGAGTGGCCAAAAACTTTCAAGACTACATGATCAACACGGTCACCCAAAAAGTGGGGGCCAATTTATACTCAGATGGAATCCGACATTCCTTAGAACTTCCTTATGAGACCTTCGAAGATCAACGATCCGGCGAGACCTTAGGGAAATTACAAAAGGTGCGGATAGATGTGGAGAAATTGATCACGCTGGGAATCAATATTCTCTTTCAATCTGTGATTGCCTTGGTGTTTATTTCCGTGTATGCATTTTCCGTGCATTGGATGGTGATGCCCTTGTTTTTAGTCACAGGACCCTTGATTGCCTGGGTATCCTCGGTGTTAAGTAAGAAAATCAAAGTCATTCAAATCGAGATTGTCAAAGAATCTACGGGTTTGGCAGGTTCTACAACCGAGTCATTGCGCAACATCGAATTGGTGAAATCCCTGGGTTTGGCCGAACAAGAAATTGCACATTTGAATGCTACGACAGAGAAAATTCTCAAGTTGGAGCTGAAAAAAGTACGTTACGTTCGCTCCATGGCCTTTGTCCAAGGTACTTGTGTAAACTTGTTGCGTATGTTAATGGTCGTCGTGTTGATCTACCTGATTTACAAAGGCCAAATCACCATCGGTCAGTTTTATTCATTGAATATCTACTCCTTCTTCCTGTTTAATCCCCTTCAGGAGATTGGAAATGTGGTGAATACCTTCCGGGAGGCGGAAGTATCCTTGCAAAACTTTGAAACGATTTTGTCTATTCCGAGTGAGAAAAAACCGGAAAATCCCAAGTCAATTACCCGAATTCAGGAGTTGACTTTTGACCATGTTTCATTCCAGCATCAATCTGCTAGCCTCGAGGCCTTGTCGGACATTTCTTTCCAAGTGAAGGGCGGCGAAACGATTGCTTTCGTAGGACCTTCGGGAGCAGGAAAGTCAACCTTGGTGAAATTACTGGTTGGCCTTTACCGACCGAAAAAGGGACAGGTTTTCTATAATGGCGAAGCAGGCGATGCCATTGATTTCGATCAATTACGTAAGAAAATAGGCTTTGTGACGCAGGATACGCAATTGTTTTCGGGCTCGATTCGTGAAAATCTTTTGTTCGTGAATCCGAATGCAACGGATGCACAATGCATGGAGGTTTTAGAAAAAGCTGCTTGCCAAAGTCTATTAGCCCGTGCTGATAAAGGGTTGGATTCGCTGATCGGTGAAGGGGGAGTCAAAGTGTCTGGTGGAGAGAAGCAGCGTTTGAGTATCGCCCGTGCTTTATTGCGGGATCCGAACTTGTTGGTCTTCGATGAGGCGACCTCTGCGCTAGATTCCTTGACTGAAGAAGAAATTTCCGAAACCATTCGGTCCGTTTCTCAGGCAGCGGAACATTTGACCATTTTGATTGCGCACCGTTTGTCAACAATCATGCATGCCACGCGCATTTATGTATTGGAAAAAGGAAAAGTAGTTGAATCAGGAAATCATGATAGTTTGTTGGCCGACAAAGGTTTATACTATGCCATGTGGCGGCAGCAAGTAGGGGAAAACAAATAATTTATTTTGTATTTCCTTGATTGGCCATATATTGTTTGGCAATCCTTTGGCTTGAACAAATAGGATTGCGTATATTTGTTGTTTGTAAAAATTTACTCCTATGTCATTAAATAAATTCTCAAGAACGCTTACACAAGAAGTGACTAATCCTGCGGCGAAAGCAATGCTTTATGGCATTGGATTGACTCCCGAGGATATGAACAAGGCTCAAATCGGTATCGCAAGTACGGGTTATGAGGGCAATCCGTGTAATATGCACCTGAATGGTTTATCTGTTCATGTGAAAAAAGGTATTCAGGAAAATGGCATGGTGGGTTTGATTTTTCACACCATCGGCGTTTCTGATGGGATGACAAATGGCAACGATGGGATGAGTTATTCCTTGCCATCGCGTGATATCATTGCTGATTCCATTGAAAATGTGGTAGGCGCACAATGGTACGATGGCGTCATTGCAGTCGTAGGTTGTGATAAAAATATGCCAGGAGCTATGATGGCTTTGGCTCGTGTGAACCGTCCGGGGATGTTGGTTTATGGAGGAACAATTCGTTCAGGTTCTTACAAAGGAGAGAAATTAGATATTGTTTCGGCTTTCGAAGCCCTAGGAAAAAAATACGCAGGAAACATCTCAGATGAAGATTACGAAGGAGTTATTCGTAATTCGATTCCTGGTCCAGGAGCTTGTGGTGGTATGTACACGGCAAATACGATGGCCTCTTCGATGGAAGCGATGGGCTTGGTATTACCCAATTCATCCACCTATCCAGCGACACATGAAGGCAAAAAAGCGGAGTGTTTAGCGATCGGAGCCGCAATGAAAGTCTTGTTGGAGAAAAACATTTGTCCACGTGATATCATGACGCGTCATTCATTCGAAAATGCAATGACCGTAGTGATGGCCTTGGGCGGAAGTACAAATGCTGTATTACACTATTTGGCGATTGCACATTCGGCAGGCATTGAATTTACACTGAATGATATTCAGGCGATTTCGGATCGTACGCCTTTATTGGCCGACTTGAAGCCTTCGGGAAAATATTACATGGAAGATGTGTTGGCGATCGGAGGAATGCCAGCCATTTTGAAATATTTATTGAAAGAAGGATTCCTACATGGCGAATGTTTAACCGTGACAGGAAAGACGATGGCAGAGAATTTAGCTGATGCGCCAGAGTTGAATTTTGAGACACAAAAAATTATTTATCCGATTTCGAATCCATTGAAGCCATCGGGTCACTTGCAGATTTTGTATGGCAATTTGGCAACAGAAGGAGCTGTAGCAAAAATTACAGGAAAAGAAGGGGAACGTTTTGAGGGTATTGCCAAAGTATGTGAGCGTGAGGAAGAGGTGATGGAATACTTATCAAAAGGAGAAATTAAAGCGGGTCACGTGGTCGTTATTCGTAACGAAGGTCCCAAAGGTGGTCCAGGAATGCCGGAGATGTTGAAGCCAACCTCCGCATTAATGGGTGCTGGATTAGGCAATTCCGTTGCAATGATTACGGATGGTCGTTTTTCAGGAGGAACCCACGGATTTGTTGTTGGCCACGTAACGCCTGAAGCTCAAGAAGGAGGAAATATCGGTTTGGTCAAAGATGGCGACAAAATCACCATTGATGCGGTTGATAATAAAATCATCTTGCACGTATCCGAAGAAGAATTAGCGGAACGCCGGAAAGCATGGAAACCAAGGGTTTCGCCTCATACTTCTGGTGTCTTACGTAAGTATATTAAGAATGTTGCCTCAGCCAGCCAAGGTTGTGTAACAGATTTGTAAAAAATCAACAATTCAATTTTTTTCTAAAGCGCGATGGCTTAAATTAGCTATTCATTTTAGAATTGAGACAAAATAGGATAAAGACCATGGGACAAACCCAAACCCAACCCGCTGATTCAAAACAACCCGAGCAGAAGCAATTCTTGACGGGAGCACAGGCTATCATGCAATCATTGGTGGAGCAAGGGGTTTCAACTATTTTTGGATACCCAGGTGGGGCAATTATGCCTACCTACGATGCTTTATACGATTATCAAGATCGTTTAAAGCATATATTGGTGCGTCACGAACAAGGTGCTGGACATGCTGCACAAGGCTATGCGCGCATGTTGAACAAAGCAGGCGTTTGCATGGTGACATCGGGTCCTGGTGCGACTAATTTAATTACTCCGATTGCCGATGCGATGTTGGACTCAACGCCTTTGGTATGCATCGTAGGTCAAGTAAAAGGAAATTTATTAGGAACAGATGCGTTTCAAGAGTGTGATTTGATTGGTATTTCCATGCCGGTAACGAAATGGAATTACCAAGTCATGGATCCTAACGAGATTCCTGAAATCATTGCGAAGGCATTTTACATTGCGGAGACCGGGAGGCCGGGCCCCGTATTAATTGATATTACGCGTACGGCACAATCAGAAATGATGACCGTACCTTTTGAATATAAACCCTGCACGTCGATTATTTCCTATAAACCTCGTGTAGAGCCGAAGCAAGAACATGTGGAGGCAGCTGCCAAATTAATTAATGCGGCAAAAAAACCTTACATTTTAGCTGGCCATGGCGTATTAATCGCAGGGGCAGAGGAGGAGTTGAATGCCTTCGTTGATAAAGCAGGAATTCCTGTGGCAACGACCCTTTTAGGTATGTCTGCGATGGATGCTGATCATCCTATGTTTGTGGGTTGGCCAGGCATGCACGGAAATTACGGAGCAAATGTGTTGACTAATTCATGTGACGTTTTGATTGCCATCGGAATGCGCTTTGATGACCGAATTACAGGAGATTTAGCAACCTATGCGAAACAAGCAAAGGTTGTTCACATCGAAATTGATCCAGCCGAAATTGATAAAAACGTGAAGGCAGATGCACCTGTCGTAGGGGATGCGAAAGCGGCCTTAAAAGCCTTGTTGCCTTTGATTAAACCTGCAGAGCATTTGGAATGGCGTGCAGAATTTGATTATTATTTCAAAGAAGAGCATGAAAAAATCACCTTGAAGGATGTCTTCCATGAGGGAGATCAGATTAAAATGGGTGAGGCGATTGCCATGATGTCGGATAAAACGAAAGGAGAGGCGGTTGTTGTGACGGATGTAGGCCAACATCAGATGGTGACGAATCGGTATTACCGTTTTAAGAAAAAGAATTCGATTGTGACATCGGGAGGCGCGGGTACGATGGGCTTTGCCTTGCCGGCGGCATTTGGGGCGAAAGTAGCAGTTCCTGAGCGTGAAGTGGTAGCCGTGATCGGTGATGGTGGCTTCCAAATGACCTTACAGGAATTGGGAACTATTGCCCAAAGTAAATTGCCAGTGAAGATTATCATCTTAAATAATAACTTCTTGGGTATGGTTCGCCAATGGCAGGAATTATTCCATGAGCGTCGTTATTCATTTGTTGAATTAGAAAATCCAGATTTCATTACGATAGCGAAAGGTTTTGGCATTCCAGGACATACGGTTTCGGATCGAAATTTATTAAGTGAATCCTTGGATACCTTGTTGAATTCAAAGACTCCCTATTTATTGGAAATTGTTTGTGAAAAAGAAGGGAATGTATTCCCGATGGTGCCTGCGGGCAGTACTGTAACCAACGTAAGGCTCGAGTAATATGTTGATAAATTATACACTTTCGGTATTTACCACGAATACAATCGGTTTGTTAAATCGGATTACGATCATATTCACGCGGCGGCGCTTGAACATTGAGAGTTTAACGGTTTCAGAAACGGAGCGTAAAGGTGTTTCGCGTTTCACGATTGTGATTCGTAGCGAAAATCGGGATGTTGTGGAAAAATTAGTTCGTCAGATCCGGAAGGTAACTGACGTGTTAGCGGTGTATGGCTATTTGGATGATGAAATTATCTTCAACGAAGTAGCCTTGTTTAAATTGGCAACGCCATTGGGTGGTGAGCCGATTGACGTCAAGACAATCAATTTAGATTGGAATGCCAAAGTGGTACATTGGGGCTTGGATTATGTAGTGGTGGAGAAAAATGGTACCGAAGAGGAATTAGGAGAATTTTATAACTACTTGAAAAAGTGGGAAATTTTAGAGTACATCAAATCAGGACGGATTGCCGTAGGTAAAACCGAAAAAGGTTTGGTTGAATTTCTTCCCGAGGGCAATTGGGAAATAGTATAATCGAAATCGTATATAAATTAAAAAACAGAAAAAATGGCAAAGATTAATTTCGGTGGAGTTGTTGAAGACATCGTAACAAGAGAAGAGTTCCCATTAGAGAAAGCTAGACAAGTATTAGCTGATCAAACGATCGCGGTAATTGGTTACGGCGTGCAAGGTCCTGGCCAAGCATTGAACATGAAAGACAATGGTCTAAATGTGATTGTAGGTCAACGTAAAGGTAAAACATACGATAAGGCAGTAGCTGACGGCTGGGTTCCAGGTGTTACTTTGTTCGAAATCGAAGAGGCTTTGGAAAAAGGAACCATCATTTGCTACTTATTGTCAGATGCTGCACAGATTGAATTATGGCCAACAGTTAAGAAATATTTGACAGCTGGTAAGTCATTGTATTTCTCACATGGATTTGGAATTACCTACAAGGAGAAAACGGGAATCGTTCCTCCAGCAGATGTAGACGTATTCTTAGCTGCACCAAAAGGTTCAGGTACTTCTTTGCGTCGTTTATTTGTTGCAGGTAAAGGTTTGAACTCTTCGTTCGCTGTATACCAAGATGCTACAGGAAAAGCACGTGAGAAATGTATCGCGATGGCTATCGGTGTAGGTTCAGGTTATTTGTTCGAAACAGATTTCTACAAAGAAGTAACTTCTGACTTAACAGGTGAGCGTGGAACTTTGATGGGTGCAATCCAAGGAATTTTCGCTGCACAATACGAAGTATTGCGTGAGAATGGTCACTCTCCATCCGAAGCTTTCAACGAAACGGTAGAAGAATTGACCCAATCGTTAATGCCATTAGTTGCTGAAAATGGAATGGATTGGATGTATGCCAACTGCTCTACGACGGCGCAGCGTGGTGCTTTGGATTGGTGGAAGCCTTTCCGTGATGCATCGAAGCCCGTATTCGAGAAATTATATAACTCCGTTAAGACACAAGCGGAGGCTGAACGTTCGATCACATTGAACTCACAACCGGATTACCGCGTGAAGTTAGATGCAGAATTGAAAGAAATCGCTGATATGGAAATGTGGAGAGCGGGAGCTGCCGTACGTAGCTTACGTCCAGAAAACAGCTAATATTAGCTAATATCGCAGGAAGTCGCCCGGGGTTAACCTGGGCGACTTTTTTATTGTCTCAATGTAGCTTTTTTGTACCTTTGTGGGGCATGGAATTCAACAAATTAACTGACGTTCCAAGCCTTCATCAAATCAAACAAGCAGCACTTCAAATTCAGGACGTCGTCCTAAATACCCCCTTGATGTATGCTTCCCGATTGTCCGAAAGCTTTGGCGCGAAGATTTACTTAAAACGGGAGGACCTCCAAGGGGTTCGTTCCTATAAAATTCGTGGGGCTTATCACAAAATTGCCAATATCCCTTTAGACCTTCGTTCACAAGGGGTTGTCGCTGCTTCCGCAGGAAACCATGCGCAAGGGGTTGCCCTTTCATGTGCATTACTAGGTATTCAAGCCTATATTTTTATGCCGAAAACCACGCCTTTGCAAAAGGTTGAAGCTGTTCGTTTTTATGGCAAAGAAAAAGTTCGGATTAAATTAGTTGGAAATACTTATGATGAGGCGTTTGCAGCAGCACAAGCATTTTGTAAGAAAAATCAAGCCATTTTCATTCCTCCTTTTGATGATTATGATATCATCGCGGGTCAGGCGACCGTTGCATTGGAAATTATCAATCAATTGCCTTCTCCTGCCGACTTCCTTTTGGTGGCAATCGGTGGAGGCGGCCTTGCTGCTGGTTCTGGATTGGTATTGCAAGCCCTTTCTCCTTTGACTAAATTAATCGGGGTTGAGCCCGTCCTTGCTCCATCTATGTCGGAAAGTCTTGCCGCTCATCACGTGGTCAGCTTGGATTTTATTGATTCGTTTGTCGACGGCGCATCGGTGAAACGGGTAGGTACGAAGACCTTCGATATTTGCGAAAAAGTCCTCGATCGAATGTTAGTGGTTGAGAAAAATATTCTTTGTCAAACCATGCTGGAGCTCTATGAATTTTATGGCATGATTGCAGAACCCGCTGGAGCGCTTTCCGTCGCTGCACTTGAACAAATACGTGATGAAATTAAAGGAAAAACCGTCGTTTGTGTTATTTCTGGTGGTAATTTCGATACGAAGCGCTTTCCCGAAATAAAGGCCTTGGCGCATAATTAAGAACATACGTTTTGTTTTTCATCAGCGAGGGACTAGCTTTGTTTTTTTAATCGAAAATGCCATGCAAAAAATCTGGAAATCAATGCTCTACGTAAGCTATTTACTTATCTTTATTACGTTTGCGCTTGAAATCTTGTTGCGGATTTATAACCCCATTCCATTTCGAATCAAAGGAGATAAAATTGTATTACCGATAAATCAATCGTATCAATTTAAAAACGATTACGCCTGTTTCGATTCGCTTATCATACACAAGAAAAATTCGATGGGATTTCGGGGGGAAGAACTGCCTACTGACTCAGCTAATTACACGAAAATTATTACCATTGGAGGAAGTACAACCGAATGTTTTTTTATTTCCGACGATAAGGCCTGGCCTCAGGTTATGCAAACTGAATTACGCAAAAGAAAGCGTAACGTTTGGGTGAATAATGCGGGTTTAAACGGTCATTCAAGCTTCGGGCATTTGTTGTTGTTGAAGGATGTGGTGTTGAAATATAAACCCAATTATATTTATTTCCTAGTGGGGGTGAATGATATGGACCGACAAGATTTGAACCAATTCGATAACCGGATGGTGCTGGGAAAATCTGTTAAGATGGAAAACAATGGCTGGTTTAAAAATGCATTCTTGACCTTGTCAAATCATTCCGAAGTAGCCAATTTAATTTATAACGTATCAAAAGCCATCAAAGCCCGGAATCAAAAAATCTTTGTTGACAAAATTGTCCCATTAAATCCCAAAGATACCCTTTTGATTCCTTCTACTATTCAAAACGAAGTGCTGGGAAAACAAAAAAGTCTATTGCCAGCCTATCGAAATCGATTATTGCAATTGATTCAAGCTTGTCGGGCGCAGGGTGTTAAACCCGTCATGTTGACACAACCCCTATTGCTTGGCAAAGGGATTGACCCAATAACAGGAAGCGATTTGGCTAAAGTGAAGGTTTCTACTGATCTGAATGGTCAGTTATATTGGGAGAAGTTGGAATTATATAATGAGCTTATGCGACAATTATGTCGTGAGGAGCGGGTTGAAATGATTGATTTGGCGAATCTCCTACCAAAAAGTTCAGCATATTTTTACGATCCGATGCATTTTACGAATGAGGGGTCCATCCGTGTGGGTCAAATCTTGGCTGAATCCAGTTCTCACTTCCTAAATAGATAAGATGAAAGCAATATTTTTGCTTATTTTTGTCTTTTCGTATTCATTAAACGCTTGTTGATTTGAAGATTTTAGGTATTTCAGCTTTCTACCACGATTCGGCTGCTGCATACATTGAACATGGTGTGATTATCGCTGCGGCACAGGAAGAGCGTTTTACGCGGATTAAACATGATCCCGCTTTCCCTACAAATGCCGTTCGTTATTGTTTGTCGGAGGCGGGAGTTCAGCTTAGTGATTTGGATGCCATTGTATTTTATGACAAGCCTTTGTTGAAAATGGAGCGTTTGCTCGAGACTTATTATGCTTTTTCGCCCAAAGGTCTTTTTTCTTTTTTGACAGCAATTCCTGTTTGGTTAAAAGAGAAGATGTTTTTAAAACGCATGCTTTATGATGAGCTTTTTGCAATTCAAAAGTTTGATAAAAAGCAGGTCAAATTATTGTTTCCAGAGCATCATCTATCACATGCCGCGAGTGCATTTTATCCATCTCCGTTTGAGGATGCTGCAATTCTGACGCTTGACGGGGTAGGGGAGTGGGCAACTGCATCGATTGGACATGGAAAAGGGAAGCAATTGTCTATTCTGAAAGAATTGAAATTTCCTCATTCCTTGGGTTTATTATATTCTGCTTTCACCTATTTCTTGGGTTTCAAAGTGAATTCTGGAGAATATAAATTAATGGGTTTAGCCCCATACGGCCGCCATGGCTCTGCTGAGGTTGAAAAATACAAGACACTCATTCGTGAAGTTTTGGTTAAAATAAAGCCTGATGGTTCCATCTGGTTGAATCAAGAATATTTCAATTATGCGACAGGTTTGCGCATGGTACATGATACCAAATGGGAGGCCTTGTTTGGGTTTCCAACCCGTGAATCGGAATCTAATTTGGAGCAAAAACATTGCGATTTAGGATTAGCCATTCAGGAAATTACGGAAGAAATAGTGATCTTAATGGCGCAGGAGGCCAAAAGATTAACGGGTTCAAAGGCCTGTGTTTTAGCTGGTGGTGTGGCACTGAATTGCGTGGCAAATGGAAAGTTGAAGGATGCGGGTATTTTTGAAGAGGTATTCATTCAACCTGCTGCCGGCGATGCGGGTGGCGCCTTAGGTGCCGCTTTAGCTGCTCATTATATTTATTTTGATCAAGAAAGAAACATCGATCTAAACAAAATGGATGCGATGTCAGGATCATATTTGGGTCCTTCTTACTCCGACAAGGAGATTGAGCAAATGGCAAAACAACATCAGGCGGTTTTTACACATCATGAGGACTTTGCCGAACTTTCCGCTAAAACTGCGGAATTAATTGCTGCAGGAAATGTAATTGGTTGGTTTCAAGGTCGGATGGAATTTGGGCCACGCGCCTTAGGTGGTCGGAGTATTTTAGGGGATCCTCGGAATCCTGAGATGCAAAAGAAATTGAATCTTAAAATTAAATACCGCGAAGGATTCAGGCCTTTTGCTCCTTCTGTTTTGGCCGAAGATGTATCGCAATATTTTGAATGTGATACGATTTCGCCCTATATGTTGCTGGTGCATGGAGTCCTTCCTAGCCGACGAAAAGAAATGCCTGCGAATTATGAACAATTGGACATGATGGATAAATTGTATTTTCTTCGTTCCGATTTGCCTTCAATTACACACATTGATTACTCGGCTCGAATTCAAACGGTTCATGCGGAAACCAATCCGCGCTACCATCAGTTGATTACCGATTTTAAAGCAAAAACGGGTATTGGAGTTGTTGTGAACACGAGCTTTAATGTGCGTGGCGAACCGATAGTTTGTACGCCATCCGACGCATATCGTTGTTTGATGCGGACGGAGATGGATTATTTAGTTGTAGGAAATTACATCTTTGATAAAAATTTGCAGCCGCTCTGGAAAGAAACGGATGATTGGAAAACTGAATTTGTGTTAGATTAATAAAAGAAAGAAAATATGGATTTTTTAAGTGATTTATGGAATTTCATGAAAGAGCGTAAGAAATGGTGGTTGACTCCAGTCATCATCGTGCTCTTATTGATTGGTCTTTTAATTGTTGTCGGCGGTGGATCCGCACTGGCGCCTTTCATATATACGTTGTTTTAGTTGATGAAAAAGCAAAATCCATCTCAAACCATCCTGTCAATTGTTGTGGGCCTGGTTGCCTTTAGCCTGCTTCTGCATTGGAATTTGTTGGCTCAAATCGCGTTCGGCATCGGCTTGCTCGCCTTATTATCGGAACCATTTGCTGAACTCGTTGCAAGACTTTGGTTGAAATTCGCCCAAGTATTGGGGCGTGTCAATGGCTATGTGTTATTGACGATTATCTTCTTTGTCTTTTTAACCCCGATAGCCCTGTTGATGCGCTTAATTCAGAAGGCTGACATCTTGAAATTAAAGCCACAAAGCGGTGATTCCATCTACGAAACGCGGAATCATACCTATGAGGCAAAGGATTTGACGAATATTTGGTAAAAAATTAGATTTATTTAATAAAAATCTATTCTCTGCAATTCGGATAGTTTAGGTTAATAATCTTATTTTCAGCATATTTTTAGACTCATTTTCTTAATGAGTCTATTTTTTTATAATTATTACGATTATTAATCTAAAAAGCTAATTTTCAATGGCTTGAATTTTTTGTTTGCTATATGTATTTAATTTAGTTTTGTGTTCGATTAAGCAAACAAAACAATATGAGCAACCGCATTCAAATCTTTGATACAACATTACGTGATGGGGAGCAAGTCCCTGGCTGTCAATTAAACCGTGAGGAGAAAGTTGAAGTAGCTTTAGAACTCGAGCATTTGGGCGTTGATATCATTGAAGCAGGTTTTCCTATTTCTTCTCCGGGTGATTTTGCATCTGTTAAAGCCATTGCGGAGGCTGTTAAGGAGCCGACGGTTTGTGCATTGACTCGTGCTAAAAAGGAGGACATAGATGCAGCTGTCGAGGCGTTAAAACCAGCACGCAGACCACGTATTCACACGGGAATCGGTGCTTCAGATGTACACATCAAGCATAAGTTTAATTCAACACGGGAAGAAATTATCGAGCGTGGTGTTTGGGCAGTCAAATATGCCAAATCATTTGTTGAAGATGTAGAATTCTTCGCCGAAGATGCTGGTCGGGCGGATTTGCCATTCTTGGCTAAATTGACCCAAGAAGTAATTAAAGCAGGGGCTACGGTCGTAAATTTACCTGATACTACAGGTTATTTATTGCCGAATCAAATGTATGATCGTATCACATATCTGTTCGAGCATGTGGATAATATTCACCAAGCGACTATTTCCATGCACAATCACAATGATTTAGGATTGGCAACAGCAAATACGATTGCTGGTATTCAGGCGGGTGCTCGGCAGGTGGAAGTTACCATGAATGGTATAGGTGAACGTGCCGGCAATACATCCTTGGAAGAGATTGCAATGATCTTAAATGTGCACAAGGATTTAGGTTACCAAACAGGTATTAACCCTAAATATTTATATCCAACGAGTTGCTTAGTTTCAAATTTGATGGGTATGCCTGTTCAAGCGAACAAGGCGGTTGTAGGGGCAAATGCATTTGCACACTCCTCAGGAATTCATCAAGATGGCTTTTTGAAGCATGCCCAGAATTATGAAATTATGAATCCGGAAGATGTGGGTGTGCCTTCATCTGCAATTGTCTTGACATCTCGTTCGGGTCGGGCTGCCTTACGGCATCGCTTGAGTTTATTGGGTTTTGATTTTGAGAAACCTGAATTAGATAAAATCTACATACGCTTCTTGCTGATGGCTGATGCGCGTAAAATGATTCATGATGAAGATTTAAAAGAATTAATTGGCTAATTAATTTGTTGGAATCAACACAAAACGAGACATCTGCTGATTAAAGGGGATGTCTTTTTTTATTTTAATGCTATGGCTCAGCGAATTGATGGGCAAAAACAAATACGGTTTGTTGCTTTGCTCAACCAGTAGTATGCCTGTTCCTGAGATGCCAAATTCATTAATCCCTTGTTCATAAGCTGGTAAAGGACTAAGCTTTATCGTTTGAGCATTTCTTGTCATAGATGCAGGTGAAACGATTTCAGCAGGGAATGTATAATTTCCCGATTTCTTCAGTAAGGTGATTTCTCGATCCTCCATTCGATAGAAGGTGTTGGTATTGAAGTAATACGCATTGCTAGCATCGGCAATTAATCGCGTATGTAAATTTTTAAATTTAGGCACAGCCAGGATGGAGGATATGCCAAACCAAGCGAGGGCAGGAATCAGTAGCCAGTGTCGGGCAACAGGAAGTTTATATAAATCCGGCTGAATCGCAGCAAAATAGGTGATTAGGATAAATACAAGCCCATAGCTGGAAAAGCGTTCAGAAAATAATGCTCCTATATCCCCAGCTTGGGCATTCCCTCGGCCCAAGGTAATCATGGCCCCAACAGCTAAGATTTGAGATAAAATTAATCCAGAAAATAAGAGTGCGCTGTTTTTTGTTTTGTGGTATTTCCAAAGCACAAACAAACTATTGATTAGGAATAATCCACCAATGATTAGACTGATTATCAAGTCTTTTTTGACAGCCCCTCCCACAAAAACGATTGTTCCTTTGATGGTAAAAATCAATTTCGATAGGAGGGAACCTGAAGATGGAATTGTTGCAGGTGAAGCATAACCAAGGAAATATACATAGATGACCAATGCGCCACATAAACTGTATATCCAAATTCGGGAATCCCGCATGTAAATTAATAATAAGATGATGCAAGGAATAAATGCCAGTCCTTCCGTACCAAACATGGGATATAGCAAGGATAGCCAAATTCCCCAAGAGCGACTTTTTTCCGTACTAATCAAATACGAAATCCAAATAAGGAAAATGAGGGATATGCTATGTTGTAAAACACCTATGAGCGCGAAGTTATCTAAGTTTCCATTGGGAGCGTAGAGTAGACCGACCAACGCTACCATGTGCCAGGGATTGACATTATTCCGTTTTAACAACTTAGCCAATGGGTAAATGATTGACATGCTTAGCAGATTAGCGAGAATCGTCAATTCTTTAAAATCAAATGCTGATCGAAAAATGGCATATACTGCGGTAAACAATCTCGTTGAAATGCAGCGATGGATGTAACTATGGAATTCGACAGTCCGACTCCAAAATTCCGCGACCGTAAAGCGTGGTAAATCAGTAAAATAGGCTAAAAACAGATAGTCATCTCCCCAATTTGGGAAGTTGATTAAATAAGTGGACAGTTGGTAAAAATGAGCAAGGATGATGCCACTACATATCGCCACAATGAGGCTCAACTGGGTTTTATTCATGCGCTTACATTACTCGCTAAAGTGATTTTTTCGTTTTGGAGTATCTCCAAAATTTGGACATTGATGCGTTGCTTGGTTTGCTGGTATACCGAAAAATCCTTCGTTTCCACAAAAAACATCACTGAAATATCCAAGGAATAAGCTCCGAAGCCCTCAAATACAACTTTCGGGTCTTTTTTCTTGCACAATTTTTCTTGCAATATACAAGCCGTAATGGATTGAATGGCAGCATCGATTTGAACAGATGTCGTTTGTAAGCTGCAGGTTAAATTGAACTTAGCCCGACGATAATCCCGCTCACTTAAATTTTCCAAGGATTGAGAGGTTAATAATCGATTGGGGATGACGATTAGATTCCCGTCGTTGCCACGTAGCCGCGTACTTCTAAAACCGATTTTTTCAATATCTCCGGTAATTGCCCCCACTTGTATACTGTCGCCTACGACAAAAGGTAAGTCTAAAAAAATGGTGAAGGAGGCGAAAAGATTTTCCAAAGTTTCTCGGGCTGCTAATGCCAGCGCTAATCCCCCAAGCCCTAATCCTGTAATCAGCGCAACAACATCAACTTCAAAAACACGACCTAATAAAACAAAACCAGCGCCAGCAATAATAAATACGAGAGACAAGTCGTTTAAAAATGGAATGAATTGCTGCTTGGACTTTTGCTCAATGCCTTGCCATTTTATTTGGGCAACTAAAATGCCCACTTTCATCAAACGAATGATTACCCAAGTTATCGTTATAATGATGGTAGTCTCAAAGGCCTTTGAAATTAAGAAACGAATGCCAAAATTTTCGATGGAAACCCAATGCCAGGCAACAGGAATGTGTAGATTCTGCGTAGCAAAGTAGAGGAAAATCCAAAAGATTAATAATTCAAAGGGCTTGCGCAACAATTGAATGCAATCCTGTATCGTGATGGAGGATTCACGGAAAAATCGCAATACGATTTTTGAGAAGGAATTGGAAATAATACGCCTGAAAGCTAAACCAATTAATAGGATGGAAGCGAATAAGATTAAATCAATCGCCGAGTTTTCTAAAAAATACCAATTGCTTAAGCGCTCCATGCGTGATTCTCAAATTATGATTTCAAATATAGCTAATATCTTACTCGATTATGAAAAAAATTACGACCTTTGCAGACTTGAAAGATATAAAAGGGAGGAATTTTAACCGCATGATTTACAATCTATTGACTCATTTAACTAAAAAAGTTTCGGCATCGTTAGGGTTTACACTCTTATTCTTTGCTTCTTGCTTATCTTCTATAAACGCTCAAACAATTGTTAACTCTCCTCTTTCTTACATTGGAATGGGGGAGTTGTATACACCTGAGACGCCATCAAACTCCATGATGGGTGGTATTGGTGTTTCCAATTCAAACGGAATTTATTCCAACCAGATCAATCCAGCGCTTTTAGTTCGAAATCATTATACCATGTTTGAAGCGGGTATCAATGCAGAATTGAAAAATATGCAGGATTATCGCCAGCGCCAACAAGTTTTGGGGGGTAATTACCAGTCGGTGAATTTAACCGTACCCGTGATAACCAACCGATGGACAATGTCTTTTGGCGTACGTCCTTATTCAACGGTAAACTATGAAACACGTTCATACCGTCGCTTAAATGTTTTAGGAGTCGATAGCCTTTTGTATACTTACCAGGGGGATGGCGGTGTTAGTAAGTTGACGGTTTCGAATGGCGTTCGCATCGGGAAAGAGCTTTTTGTAGGTTTAGAAATGGGTTTTTTATTCGGGGCAGTGAACCGCAATGTCGGGACTCAAAACCTGTCTGACGGGCAGTATTACAAGATCCAATTGGAAAATCAAACACATTATAATGACTTTACTTTTAAGGCTGGAGCCGCATGGCGAAAAGTAATTAAAGATGATGTCGTGTTAAATGTAGGTGCGACGATGGACTTAAGTCCAAGCTTGAACTCAAAAGTATTAAAACGTTTTGTTACTTATGACATCGGGGGATTGAATGTCATTAATTCGGATACCCTCACGAAATCACAATCATTTGCTCAACAGCTTCCAATGTCAAGTCGCATCGGTTTTAGTGTGGAACGCCTTGCCCATTGGATGATTGGTGTTGATTATGTACGTACAGACTGGTCAAAAGTAGATAATAATTTAGGGCATAGCACAACCTTGCCAGTAAGCCAACAAATTTCAATTGGCGCAGAGTATACGCCTGATTTTGAATCAATTTCAAATTTCTTCAAGCGCGTAACTTACCGTTTTGGAGTAAGCCAAACGACCACTCCGTATGATTTCGTCGGCAATGGGAAATATGCGAAAGATCAAAGTGTTTCCTTCGGGGTGGCTTTGCCTTTGCGTAATTTCTTGAACTATGTGAATGTTTCATATCAAATTGGGAAACGTGGAGCACTCGCTGATAACATGTTGGAAGAGCAATATCAACGCGTGGTTGTCGGTTTAACCTTAGGTGATATCTGGTTCCGTAAAGTCAAAATTGATTAATCCCATGCTTGGTCGTTTGAGATTCCTGCACGCTGTAGTGATTTCTCTACTGATTTGGTCTTGTCAAAAAGAGCAAGCCGAAGATAAACGTGTCTATCGCGGTCCAAAATCCGAGCTCTTGGGCATCGATATGGTTTATTCAGATTCTGGTCGGACGGTAGTTCACATGATAACGGACCAACAAATCACTTCTCCAACCGAAGATCGTATTTACCCCAAGGAAATGAAACTCTGGTTTTATGATAAACTGGGGAATGTAAGCTCGCAGATTCGTGGGGATTCAGCACATTTTTTCCGTACAAACAATTCGTATAAGTTGATGGGTCATGTTGTGATCAATAACGTCCTCAAAGGGGAGGTGATGAAAACGGATGAATTTACATGGCTTCCTGATGAAAAGCGGATTTTTACCACCAAACCAGTTTCTATAAAAACCCGCACCGACATCGTTCATGGAGTGGGATTTGATGCTGCCCAGGATTTTTCGACTTATTCCTTGCGACGAGTTAGTAATTCGGTGTTAACCGTGGATGAATTGCCCACAAATTAGCGGCAATTTTTTAAGGCTTTACGAGCCTCATCAAAAGAAAAGATTTTTTTGTCTCCCCAACTGTCTTTCATAAACGTGACAAGCTCAGCGATGTCGATGGCCTCTAGTTTGGCATTTGCCGGCATATAACCTGAATAGGATTTCCCGTTGACCTTAATTTCCCCTTTTTGACCCTGCTTAATGATGCAAACTAATTGCGGCTTGCTGACCCGACTCCATAGATCCGTCTTGGCTAAAGCGGGGTATAAATCCCGCAAGCCACTGCCATCACTTTGATGGCAATTCGCGCAGTTTTTCTCATAGATAGATCTTCCTTCTACTACATATTGCTGGTACATAATTTCTTCCTTGCTTTGGCATGAGGCCAAACTTACAATCAGACAGATAAATAGGATATGCTTCATTATTTTTCTACTAATAGGATTTCAATATCTTCAATTAAATGGTTGACCTCCGCCTCTTGGGTGCCATCATATATCCCTCGGACGTGCCGGTTTTTATCGACCAAGATGAAGGCCCCACTATGTACGAAACCACCGGCTTCATTTTTGTCTTCTTGTGCAGTTACCATGTAGGATTTTTCACCAAGCGTATAAATTGCCGCTTTGTCGCCTGTCAACATATTCCATCGTGGTGCTTTTACCTGCAAGCGTTCTGCATATTGTTTCAAGACATTGGGTGTATCATAAGTAGGATCGATGCTATGCGAAAGAATACGAATGGCATCATTCGCAGCATAGCGTTCGTATATACGCAATAGCTGAGTTTTCATTTTGGGACAAATCGTCGGGCAGGATGTGAAAAAGAAATCAGCGATGTAGATTTTCCCCTCCATATCTTTTTCACTCACCCAGACAGAATCTTGATTTAAAAAACGGAATGCAGGAATCTGGTGATAGATGGTGTCCACTTTCCCCGCGACGACGCGTGTATCCTTAGGACCTAAAAAAGGCAAGGACTTCTTTTCTTGGCAGCTTGCTGTAAGCAAACTTAAGGCAAGCAGTACATTAAGGGCGATAGGCTTTAGCTGCATGTAAACTGGAGTCGGTGAGTTTCTGTAAACCTTTTAATTGATTGTATTGTTTGCCGAGGTATTCGATTTTAGATTTTACGTCCATCTTTTCAAGGCTATCAATCGAAAATTGATGCATCCAATCCATCATCGCTTGATCAGATTTTGCTAAAGCATGTTTCAGCGTGTTCACATGAACGGAATCTTTTCCGGTTGATAGGCTATCTAATTGCGCTTGTAAGGACACAATTTCCTCTGTTTTGGGCATCAGTTCGTCATGTAAACCCAATACTTTCTCCTGCAGCTCCTGACTTAATTTTTCTTCTGCTTGGGAACAGGATATGACACTTATAATCAGTCCCATTATAATGAACTTATTCAACATGATTCGCTTGGATTAATTTCCTTACATTATCTTTTAATTCGAGGTAACCATGTTGGCCACCAATCATTTTTGCAATTTCATCAACACGCTCGTCGCCTTTTAGCTCTCGCAAACTTGACACTGTTTTTTCCCCCGCATGATCTTTATATACATACCAATGTGCACTTCCTGCAGCCGCTATTTGAGGCAAATGGGTAATCGCGATTATTTGAAGGCCTTGACTCATTTGGGTCAACATTTGACCAATCTTGATAGCAATTTCACCCGATACTCCCGTATCAATCTCATCCAAAATCAAGGTAGGTAATGCACGTTTTTGAGCGAGTAGGTGTTTGATTGAAAGCATCAAACGACTTAACTCCCCGCCGGAAGCAACTTGCTTGAAAGGCTTGGGACTCACGCCTTTGTTTGCTGAAAATAAGAGTTGAATCTTATCGATGCCAGATGTTCGCATCTCGCGTGGGGTATTTTCCCAGGCCAATGTCGCATTGGGTATGCCTAAAGCTGCGAGTGATTCAGTCAAATGAGAAACAATTTGAGCTAATACCTGATTCCTGCTTTTACTTAATTGCTGAGCTGCTTTTTCGGCCGCAGCGTGATTTGAAGCTAATGTGGCTTTCGCCTTTGCAATGGCTTCGTCCATGTTAGAGAAGCTAGCAATTTGATCGTCTAATTGATTTCGCAATTCAATGAGCGATGCGACATCGGCAACTTGATATTTTTGTAGAAGGCGATTCAATAAATCCAAACGTAGTTGCTGGCGTTGTAAACTTGCGGGGTCCGACTGGAAATCTTCCGCCTCGCGTTCAACTTCGTTGCCTAAATCTTTCAGTTCAATCCATATACTATTCAAACGTTCTTTCCAAGCTTCATAGGCAGGATCCCATTTACTCAAGGCCTGTGCATGCTGGAGGGCCAAACGCATTTGTTGGATCATGGAAAGGTCCTCCAGGCTTATAAGATTTGCTAGCCCAGCCAGTTTTTCATGAATTTGTTCTGCATTTTCACCCTTCTCTACGGCGATTTCTAAGCCTTCGTATTCTTCACTAATTAATTGGGCTGTTGCAAGTTCTTGAAATTGAAATTGCATAAAATCAAGTCCCTGCATGCCAGAGGCCGCTTGTTTGACTAAACTGTCAACGTGTTCCTGTGCGCTTATGAAAGCTTGAAATGCCTGTGCATAGGAATTTTTTTCAGATTGATTTTGGGCAAAACTATCAATTAACTCTAGGCTAAAATCAGGATTTGACATCCACCAGGTGTCCTGCTGGGAATGAACATCAATAAGTTCTTGCCCGATTTTACGTAAGGAATCGAGGGTAACGGGGCTGTCATTTACAAAGCTGCGTGACTTCCCTTGCGGATTAATTTCTCTACGAATGATACAAGGATCCTCGAAGTCCAAACCCTCTTCGTCGAAGAGCTGGCGAATATGCGGGTAATTTGCTAAGGCGAAGGTCCCTTCGATGATGCATTTTTTTTCAAGATCATACAAGGATTTGCTGTCGGCACGCGCACCCATCAACAAGGCGATTGCTCCTAAAAGAATGGATTTACCGGCACCGGTTTCCCCTGTTATGACACTCAAACCTTCAGAAAGGCTCAAATTGACGGAGTCAATGAGGGCGTAGTTCTGTATATGTAATTGTTTGAGCATGCGAATCAATTGGAATTCGAATTTACATAAAAAAATCTGTTCGAATTTTTATTTCAACCGATTAAAGGTTTTTGATGAATATTATCAATAATTTGTACCTTTGGAAAAATTTTACGCCTACGTTTATTTAACCCCTACGAAATGAGTGTTTTAGTTAACAAGAATTCGAAAATTATAGTACAAGGTTTTACTGGAACAGAAGGTTCCTTCCATGCTGAGCAAATGATTGCTTATGGTACGCAAGTAGTAGGCGGGGTGACCCCAGGAAAAGGAGGAGGAACTCACTTAGATCGTCCTATTTTTAATACAGTTGCTGATGCAGTTGCTAAAACAGGTGCAGATACATCGATTATTTTTGTTCCACCCGCATTTGCTGCGGATGCGATCATGGAAGCTGCGGATGCAGGAATCAAAGTGATTATTTGTATCACGGAAGGTATTCCTACTAAGGACATGATTGTTGCGAAAGAATATATTCAAAACCACGACTGTCGTTTAATCGGGCCAAATTGTCCGGGTGTCATGACGGCTGATGAGTGTAAAGTTGGCATCATGCCAGGCTTTATCTTCCAAAAAGGTCGTGTGGGTATCGTTTCAAAATCAGGGACTTTAACTTATGAAGCAGTAGATCAATTAACAAAAGCAGGTTTAGGTCAGACAACGGCTATTGGAATCGGTGGTGATCCAATCATTGGAACAACAACGAAAGAGGCAGTTGAATTATTGATGAACGATCCAGAAACAGAAGGTATCGTAATGATTGGTGAGATTGGTGGAGGCATGGAAGCTGAGGCGGCTCACTGGATCAAAGCGGACGGAAATCGTAAGCCAGTTGTTGGTTTCATCGCTGGACAAACGGCACCGAAAGGTCGTCGTATGGGACATGCCGGAGCCATCATTGGTGGAGCAGATGACACTGCTGAAGCGAAAATGAAAATCATGCAAGAATGTGGTATTCACGTAGTTTACTCACCAGCAGATATCGGCGAAACGATGATCAAAGCATTAGCTGGAAAATAATTTAATAAGGATGATTCCTTTTATTCCAAAATCTGCTAGTCAATTCCCATACGGGAAGATTAGCAGATTTTTTTTATTGTTTTTGTTATTGCTTTCTCCAGACCTGCAAGCCGCAAAATGGCAGCAGGTAGAGCCCTTGGATAAAGCTTGGCTGGTCTATCAGCCCAATTTAAAAACATTCCTTCCTTATATTTCGGGAAAACATTACAGTTTTAAATCTAAATCGCTCGCAATTCCGCTTCGTGAATTTCCACACACCCACTTGCGTATGGAATTAGATGGGGATTATGTCCTTTTTGTTCAAGGCACATTTCATAGCCATTTGACAAAAGGAAAACTTTATCGGTGGTCCATCGATAGTCTGCAAAAGGTATATACCACTTCCAATCCACTCTACTTTAGTTTTTACCAAGCAAATATGGCCGGATTACCTAAGGAGGTTTTGCTGGAACGGAAAATGGAAACTGATCATGCGGCATTTTCAGATATGATGAACTTGCGCCAACGGAATGCCTATTTGTTTAATCAGTTTTTTGGTTCAGCGTTTCTTATGATTTTGCTTTTTTTGGGTGTTTTGTACGCGGCATTTCCACGCTATTTTGCGGCCTATTTTCGTTTTTCAGATTGGATTCACTGGGAGATCAAAGAAGAGGTATTGTTGAAGAATGCATTCGCTTTTCCTAATTTAATGGTGATTGGATTATTAAGTTTAATCACCGCCTGTTTCTCCTTTTATAATGGCCTATTAAATCAATCAAATGATGCTTTTTTTGAATCGCAAGAGAATTTACAGCGTTTTCTTCCAGCGATTGGATTTGTCTTATCTAAGATGCTTCTGGGCTTCGGGCTATTTGTGAGTCGCTACTTTGTGTATAAATTATTTGCTAATTTATTCCGACTGCCGAATATTGCGGAGGCTCATTATTTTAAAACGGTGCAAGCGAATCTGCAATTTTATATCGTCTTGTTTAGTTTACTGAGCTTGATTGCCGTTTATTTGGGGCCTATGTATCCAATGAATTTGACCTACATTTCTTATATCATAACTGGTTTTGTTATTTTAAGGGCGATCTATTTTTTCCAGGTATTTCGGAGATCATATCCAGTCAATCAATTGTCTTTGATGGCTTATTTAATCTTGATGGAAGGCCAAGTAATGGTATTTGGTATTCGGGAGTTAATTTTTCCGGAATACATGTAAGGGCAGAATAAAATTTGATAAAATTAGTCGTATATTTGCAGGCATTTTCGGGTAAAGGCCATGCGAAACTGCTTAATTTGAATATTTTATTATGAGTATAGTTGCAAATGTTGCTCAGCCAGATGTTAATCGGTTGAAAAAAGTAAAAAGTATCCTGGTTACTCAAGCTGCACCAGCAGATGCGGCCAAATCGCCCTATTTCGAGATTGAGCGTAAATACGATGTCAAAGTTGATTTTCGTTCATTTATTGACGTGAAAGGGATAGATTACAAGGATTTCAGAAAGCAAAAAATTGATATTTTATCACATACGGCAATCATTTTTACAAGTCGTAATGCGATTGATCACTTCTTTAGAATCTGCAAAGAAGCTAAGTTGGAGGTACCTGCCGACATGAAGTATTTCTGTATTACGGAGCAAACAGCTAATTATTTACATAAGTACATCGTAATTCGTAAGCGTAAGATTTTTACTGGAACGAAGACGGCTCTTGATTTATTAGAGGTAATTAAAAAGCATAAGACAGAGAAATTTCTTTTCCCTTGTTCGAATAAGCGTCAAAAAGATTTGCCTGATTACATGGGTACGAATGATTTTCAATTAACTGAAGCTGTCATGTATGAAACGGTTTCAGCGGATCTTTCGGATTTGGAAAATGTATTCTACGATGTAATTGCATTTTTTAGTCCTTCAGGAATTACTTCTTTGTTTGAGAATTTCCCTGATTTCAAGCAAAATAATACGCGATTAGCTGCTTTTGGCCCTACGACGGCACAAGCGGTACATGATGCGGGACTTATTTTGGACATTCAGGCACCGATGCCCAATGCGCCTTCTATGACAGGGGCCTTGGAACATTACATCAAACAAGCAAATAAATAGAAAAAAACTCCAAGTTGAACAGCACCCAAAATTTAGATAAATTTTGGGTGTTTTTTTATGGGATGTTATCCCGCGAAGCTTATTTTGTTTATTTTTAGCTCAGCTTTTGCCAAATCATCATCATGCAGGGATTTAAATACGTATTGGGCTATTTTTCATTTTGTTTGTTGCTATGCTGCATAAGCAAAGGTCTATATGCACAGCAGAATCCGGGTTTAAGTTTATATCACCTTAATACGCTTTATGTTAATCCAGCCGCAGCGGGTGCGGGTCGGGACGCATACATACAAGCTCATTACCGAAATCAGTGGACTTCCTACGAGACGACACAGGATGGGAGTGGCAACCTGGGTACTAGCATTGTCGGATTATCTCTACCGTTGAATTTCCAGCACTTAGGTATGGGACTGATTGTGATGAATGATAAGACACCGTCTGGGGTGGGCCAACAAGTTGTTCGGTTGCAACTGGCTTATCATTTGCCCTTGGTGAATGGGGGCCAACTAGCTTTTGGCTTTGGTTTTGGCATGCAAAGTAAATCTTTTGATGGGCGTATTTTTCGGGTGAGGGATTTGAATGATCCCTTGGCAGATGCATTATCAGGCAAGCAAGTATCACAGTCAATGCCCGATTTAAATGCAGGAATAATGTATACGACCGATATTTTGGAAATGGGACTGTCCGTTTCGCATGTGAACCAGTCAGCCTATGATTTTGGTAGCCCCAATCTGAAATTAACCAATGATTTAATTTCGACTGTTCATGCCAAAGCAAATCTTAGCTTGAATGAGCAATTTGAATTGAATCCTTTTGCACAAGTAAATTATTACCGAGGCGTCATTTTGCCTCAAATGGGAGCTAAAATTAAGTACCGGGATCAGTTTTGGTTAGGAACGGCCTATCGCTGGAATGATGCTGCCACGGTAATGGCGGGCATGTCCATGTTGGGGAATCGGCTAGATTTAGCCTATGCCATGGACGTGTCAGTGATTAATTCAGCCATCAAGTCAACTTTGTCTCATGAGTTGATGTTGCGATTTGTTCTGCCAAGTTTTCAAACCTCGTCTCGATTTGTTCCCATTAAGACCCCTCGATTTAATTAGAACATTCTTGAAAATGTCACAAAAAAATGGGGGTTTTGTAGATGAATTATTAGAAATTCCCTTAATTTTGAGGAATTTGATTTAATTGTGTACCCTGAATAAGTTGTGCACAATTTTATGAGATTGATCTCGTTTAAAAAAAAGATATAATAATTCGTCTTTATGAATTTTAAATTTGTTGGAAAGCCTTTGACATTCATGTTGTCAGCCCTTGCCTTAACTGCAATCCTTGCGGGTTGTGGCGGTTCAAAAGGAGGCTCAAGTAGTGCTAAAACCCTCAGTAGTTCAAAAGGATCATCCGCTTCTAAAAAGGGAATGTTCAATTTTGGTAAATCTGCTAAAGATGCTCCAGGCATTGAAAATGGGGAAATTGTCGCAAGTTCTCGTAAAGGTTGGAGTCAGCCTACGCCTTATGGCATGGTGCTTGTGCCATCTGGTAGTTATATGATGGGGCAAGCGGATGAGGATGTATCTCGATCTGGGATAAGCTTCAACAAGCGTGTAACGGTTGCCGCATTCTACATGGATGATACGGAGATTACAAACCATGAATATCGTCAATTCACGAATTCATTAATGAAGGATTCCGTTTCTGTATTGGGTGAAGATAAAATTATGTCTGAATACTATCCGGATACAACGGTTTGGAAGAGCGATTTTACTTACCATAATGGTGACCCAATGTTGGAATATTATTTCTCAAGCCCTGCTTTTGATCAATATCCTGTGGTTGGTGTTAGCTGGGAAGCTGCTAAATATTTCTGTTTATGGCGTTCCAAAATGATGAACGAATATCGTAAGAAGCAAGGCATGTATATTTTGCCTCGTTTTGAGCTACCATCAGAATCTGAATGGGAGTGGGCGGCACGTGGTGGTCGTGCATCTGCCAAGTATCCTTGGGGTAATCCCTATGTTGCTAATGCGAAAGGATGTTTGATGGCCAATTTTAAGCCACACCGTGGTAATTACGATGCGGATGGCTATGCATATACAGCACCTGCAAATGCATACGATCCGAATGATTTTGGTTTATATAACATGTCAGGAAACGTTGCGGAATGGTGTGAAGATGCTTATTCTGACAATGCTTCGGCTGTAACTTGGGATTTAAATACGGTGAATAAAGATGCTGATGAGCCGCGTAAAGTGGTTCGTGGGGGTTCTTGGAAAGATATTGCCTATTATTTAGAGACAGGTACGCGTGCTTACGAGTTGCAAAATAAGAAGCGTTCTTACATTGGTTTTAGATCGATGATGCGTTACCTAGGCCGGCCAGCTTTAAAGAAATAATTCAAAAAAGATATAAAAGATTAGTCAAATGAAAGGATTAGAAAAATCAATCAATGTAGTTGCGAGTTTTGGTGCAGCCGTTGTAATTATTGGTGCATTGTTTAAAATCGTTCACTGGGAAGGTGCAAATGAGATGTTAATGGTGGGTATGTTTACCGAAGCCGCCATCTTTATTTTGTTTGGTGTGTTATATCTTCAAGCAAAACCTGAAAAAGAATATAACTGGGAGAATGTTTATCCAGAATTAGTAGGAGGCGAGGCTGGAGCACGCCCTGCTGGGAATGGATTAGCAAATTTGGCTAACCAACCAGGTTTAGGTGCGGAAGTTGTAGAAAATCTAACGAAGAGTTTGAAAGGATTGACGGATACCGCCAATAGTTTACAAGAAATTACTAAAGCTACGGGTGCAGCCAATGATTTTGTTCAATCCTTGAATGCATCATCTGCCTCCTTAGGTTCATTAAATAAAACGGTTTCTGACGCAAATGCTTCTTTAGGTTCTATTTCGATTTCTTCTACGGAAGCTGCGAAATATGCACAACAATACGCGAAGGCAGGCGACCAATTAGCTGCATTGAATGCGATTTACGAAACTGAAATTCAGGAATCTAGCAAGCATTTGAAGGCAATTAATGGATATTACGGTAACGTCAATACGACTGTTGAGCAGATTGCTTCTACCTCCAAGGATGCGGAGCAATTCAAAGCAGAATTAGCTAAGTTGAATGCCAACATTCAGGCATTAAATCAAGTGTATGGCAGCATGTTAACTGCTATGAAAGGATAATTATTGATTTTATTACAGCTTAGATAATATGGCTAGTTTAAAAGAAACACCCCGGCAGAAAATGATCGGGATGATGTATTTAGTACTTACGGCATTGCTTGCCTTACAAGTATCGGATGCATTATTACAAAAGTTTACCATCTTGAATTCCAGTTTGGAAATTGCTAACCAATCCGCAACTTCTAAAAATAAGGGAATGGTTCAGGGGATTGAAGAACGGATCAAAGATTTGCCTAATCCAGGTGCTTATGCTGATGTGATCAAACGTGCAAATGAAGCACGTCGGTTAGCCGATGCACTTGTTAATCACTTAGATGCATTGAAAAGTCAAATTTTAGAAGCGGGTGGAGGGATAGATCCAGAAACAGGCAATATTAAGAATCCGAAAGAAGAGGAGAAAGTATTTACCCTGATGGTAGGAGCAAACAAATCCGGCGAAGCATATAAGCTGGAGTCCATGTTTGCTCAATATGTAAAGAATTTGGAAAAATTAGCGGATCCAGGCACGAAGTTCCCTTCCTTAGCAAATGATGCGAAGTCGGATCCCATTGCTAGCAAGGATGCAAATCAAGCAAACAAGGATTTTGCAGAATTGAATTTTGCACAAACACCGGTACCTGCTGCGATGGCAACAATTTCACAGAAGCAAGCGGAGGTTCGTCGCTATGAAAGTGATGTATTAGCACAATTAGCTGCGAAAGTAGGCGCTAAAGAAATTAAGTTTGATAAAGTTTTTGCGCAAGTTTCTGCGAATGCTAATACGGTCGTTGCTGGAATGGAGTACCAAGCAGAGGTGTTTATTGCCGCAACATCAAGTGGATTTACGCCTCGCATGAGTTTTAATGGGTCTGCGATTCCTGTAATAGATGGACGCGGTCAAATCAAATTCAAAACATCAGGGGGTGGATTTGATGCGAACGGCATGTCGAAAAAGACCTATACGGCCTCTGTATCTTACATGAGCCCATTAGGACCGAAAACGGAGACTATCCAAAAAGAATACTTTGTATTAAAGCCTACCTATAACATTGAAACGGCGACTTTGCCAGCACTTTATTTGGGCTGCGCTAACCGTTTAAGCGTGGCAAGCCCAGGTTTGGGATCTTTGTGGAATCCTTCTTTCTCTGCAGATGGTGGAGAGGCAATAGGAGGTCAAAATCGAGGAAAGGTAACAATTGTCCCTTCTGCTGCTACAGTAACATTGAATATCGCTAATGGAGGAACTTTATTAGGTAAAGAAACATTCCGTGTGCGCCGTGTGCCAAGACCCGAAGTTCGTTTTTTCGGAAACGGCGGGGAATTGGATGAGAAGCGTGGAGCAAGTGCATCGGGATTACGTAGCATCGATGCGCGCGCGATGGCAGACGAGTCATTTAAATCAACAAATCCAGAAGACGCGAATTTCCGCGTTTCAGAATTGTATGTGGCATTAGCCCGTGGCCAACGGAAAATTGATGACATTACCTTACAAGGTTCAGGGTCAATTGCCAAATTAGCAGCACAAGCACAAGCTGGTGATCGCTATTACATTGAGATTAAAGGAGTTCAACGGAAGAATTTTAAAGGAGCTGTTGAAACCATTCCATTTACCATGGCGAAAAACATTCCTTTGAATTAACATGAAACGTATGAAATTAGTCAATAATTGTTTGTTGTTTTTGGTATTATCGGGTTTTGGCTTTGCAGCTCATGCACAAGAAAAACCATTGCCGCCAAATCAAAATTCCGTTCGTCCTATCGATGAATCAAGTATTCATTACAAGGCCCGTTTGTGGCGTCGTATGGATTTGAATGAGAAAATAAACCAACCGTTCTTTTCGGTTAACAATGAGATCTCCAAGTTTATTTTGGATTGGGTCAAAGCCGGCGTATTAACACCCTATGCGAATGATTCTTTGTTGACAAAACTGACCCCAGAACAATTTCAAGATAACTTGAAAATGGAAGAGCAATCTGAGCAGGCTTCTTTATCCGATGCAGAAAAAGCAGCGGGATTTGGAGCTGAGGGCGCTGCACCTAAAACCGCAGGAACAGATGATGGCTGGGGTGGAGCGGCAAAGCCAGCAGGTGCACCAGCAAAAGATGCATTTGAGCAAAAGCCTGCGAGTGCAGCTGTTTCTTACTATTTTCCCAAAGAGTTATCCATCTTAGAAATTAGAGAAGATGCAATCATCGATCGCCGCCGTTCTCGTTTATATTTTGATATTCAATCCATCAGTTTGATTATTCCTGCATCGAAAACAAAAGCAGGTTTTGATAAAGCTGTTGCATCATTCCGCTACAAAGATTTGTATAAATTGTTCCGTTCAAACCCGAATTGTATTTGGTATAATTCTGAGAATGAAACACAGCATAAGAATATGGCAGATGCCTTCGATTTACGAATGTTCCAGGCGCGTATTATCAAAAAGGGAAATGTCGAGAATAAGTTTTTAACAGATCTTTACGGAGGTGAGAAAGAAGGTTTAATGATGTCCCAATTACTCGAGTATAAATTACTTGAAATGGAGCATGATATGTGGGAAAACTAATCTTAATGAAATTATAACAAAGGAGCTTAATTCGGCTCCTTTTTTTATGCCCAAGTCCACATAGGATAAAACGAGTAAAAAATTAGATGCAAGGAGTGATAGGTCTTTGAATTCTTAAATTTTTACAAAAAAACGGGTTTATTATCTTGATTTAATTCCATTTTTTGCCGACTTAAATGTAAATTGCAGTGTAAATTGACTAATCTAATCTATGTCGTACCAACGCAAAACAAAAATTGTTGCCACTGTAGGCCCAGCATCTGAAACAAGAGAAGCTTTAATCCAATTAGCTCAAGCAGGAGTGAATATTTTCCGACTAAATTTTTCACATGGAACACATGCGGATCATTTAGCCCGTTTGGAAACAATTCGGTCCATCAGCGATGAGTTAGGTTTAAATCTAACCGTTTTACAAGACTTACAAGGTCCCAAAATTCGGACACAATTAGTGGAGAATAATGGTGTGCCACTTGAGGCTGGGAAGCAATTGATCTTTGCGATGGATGAAAATCTTTTAGGAACATCTGAGAAGGTGGGAACGACCTATACATCCATGTATTTAGACGTAAACGTAGGTGAGCGTATTTTGATGGACGATGGTAACTTAGAAGTTAAAGTTCTATCGATTGATAAAGAGAAAAAAGAAGTCGTAACAGAAGTTATTTATGGAGGAATTTTAAAGTCGAAGAAGGGTATTAACCTTCCTGGTACAAAAGTTTCCTTGCCATGTTTAACGGAAAAAGATACAGCCGATTTATATTTTGGTTTAGATCATGGTGTTGATTGGATCGCCTTATCGTTTGTTCGCAAAGCATCTGATATTTGGGATATCAAAGATAAAATCAAGGCATACGGCAAAACTGCAAAGGTTATTGCCAAAATCGAAAAGCCAGAGGCAATCGATAATTTAGATGAAATCATCGAAGCGACGGATGCGATTATGGTTGCTCGCGGTGACCTAGGAGTAGAAATGGATGGTGCTGTTGTCCCTTACTTGCAAAAAGTAATGGTGGAGAAATGTACCGCAGCTGGCAAGCCTGTTATCGTGGCAACACAAATGCTAGAGTCCATGATTACAAATCCAGTTCCAACTCGTGCTGAGACTTCTGACGTAGCTAACGCGGTTTTACAAGGGGCTTCTGCTACCATGTTATCTGGCGAATCTGCATCGGGGGCTTATCCGATCAAGGCAGTTGAGACAATGGCGCACATTCACGAGATTGTAGAACAACAACAAAATGCCATTGAAATTATCAAAGGGGACGAAGCGGCGATTTACTTTAAAAATCACGCATTGGCGAATACGCCAAACGTAACCTTGACAGATCGTTTGATTTCAGGAGCTTGTCGTCTAGCGCGTGACTCGAAAGCTAAAGCAATTCTTTGCATTACGAATTCAGGTCAAACGGCGTTTAAGTTATCAGCTCACAGACCTAAAGCGGATCTATATGTATTTACCTCCAACAAGCAATTAATGCCTACATTGGGTTTGCTTTGGGGTGCTAAAGTTTTCTATTATGATGCTGCAGCGGAAAGTGCTGAGAAAACTGTTCAAGGCATGGTCGATAAATTGAAGAAAGAACAAGTATTGGAAGTTGGCGACGTTTTCGTTACGACACTTTCAATTCCGGCGCATACAACGAAGAAAACCAATACGGTTCAATTAGGTATCGTAGAATAAATTTCAGGGTTTACCCATGAAGAAAATAAATCCTTACTTATCAAATCCACTAATCGGTCTATACTCTGTATGGACCGGTTTTTGGTTTATTGGCTCTTTTCTTGTCTTGTATCCATTCATGATCATTTGCTTGCAGCATAAGGATACAAAACGCTACGCGCATCGTTTGGTTCGCTTGTGGTCTCGCTTATTCTTTGCTTTTGGGTTTCTTCGTTTTGAAGTTATCTCGGAGCAAAAACTAGATCCAAAGCAGGTTTATGTCTTTTGCGCAAACCACTTTTCCTATTTGGATATCCCAGCCTTTGTAAAGATTCTGCCGAATTATTTCTCCTTTGTAGGCAAAAGTTCGATCCAAAAAGTTCCGCTTTTTGGATATCTATACGCCGGATTAAATATATTAGTGGACCGGAATGACCGCCGGAGTAGAACGACCACATTATCCAAGTCCATTCGTGCCCTGCAAGCAAAGCGTAGTATCATTATTTTTCCTGAGGGTGGAATTACTTCCAAAAACTTCCCTTTCATGTCAACGCCCTTAAAGGATGGGGCATTTGCGATGGCCATCCAACAACAAGTTGCGGTCTTGCCTATTTCCTTTTTGAATAATTACAAATTGCTTGATGATGCTCATTTTGTGCTCAAACCAGGTGTAGTGCGTGTGCGAATTCATGCTCCCATCGAGACCAAGGGAATGACTCAGGCAGATTTGCCTGTTTTGCGTGAACGGGTGTTTCAGGCGATCCAACAACCTATTTTGGATTACCATGGGGTTGATATGCCACAATAATATGATCAGATACCTTCTCTTGCTGGGAATTATATTCAATTTGCTAGCCTGTACGCAAAAGCAAGTAGGAGATGTTCCTCGCCCCAAAGGATATAATCGGATCGAAATGCCAGCTCAAACCTATCAAGCTTTAGAGGCTGGACACCCCTATCAATTTGAGGTTTCCTCTTATGCCAAGGTTATTCCTGATACCGTCACCATCGGAAATAAAAAGGAAATATTTAAAGCTGAACCGCACTGGATTTATTTGTATTATCCGCGCTGGGATGCTTTTATCCAAATTACCTATAAATCTTTGGGAGGAAACAAGCAGAAAATGAAGGCTCTGATCAATGACGCTTTCGCCTTGGCTTATAAACACCAAGGAAAGGCTGCTGGAATTCACGATTATGTCATGACGACCACAGATGGAAGAAAGGCGGGATTGATCGAATTAAATGGGGAGGTTGCTACTTCACTTCAGTTTTTTACCACCGACAGTTCCAAGCATTTCTTGCGGGGTGCAATTTATGTTAAAACCGCTACCCAAAACGATTCCTTAGCGCCCATTATTCAATTTTTAAAACAAGATGCGCTTCATCTAATTCATACACTATCTTGGAAATAGTGGCTTGTTCAGGTCCTGAACTTTCTGTTTATTTGTAGCCTATATGGGGGAATCCAAGGTGCTTTTTGAATCTGAAGAATCAACAGTTTTTGTTGATGCGCTACTGCCATTACCAATTCCGCGTTATTTTACGTACCGTGTGCCCCGACAGTGGGCTTCTGTGGTTGAGTCGGGTCTACGGATTGTAGTGCCTTTTGGAAGTACAAAGGTCTTAACCGCGGTGATTGTGAATGTTCACCATCAACCACCAAAGCAATACCAGGCCAAATACATCTTGGAGATTCTGGACGAATCACCTTTAGTGACAGCCTCTCAAATCGCCCTTTTTCAATGGGTAGCGAATTATTATATGTGTTATCCTGGTGAAGTATTCCAGGTTGCCTTACCCGCTGGACTTAAAATCTCCAGTCAATCCAAGGTGCAAATTCATCCTGAGTTTCTACACCTACATGAATTGACCGAGAAGGAATCTAACATCTTTCAAGCCATTCAAGAGAAGGGCTCATTAACCTACTATGAGGTTGCGCGCGTGGCAGAAGTTAAAAGTCCGTATCATCACATCAAAGCGATGGTAGGGAAGGGTGCTATTTTGATTTTTGATGAGTTAAAAGACCGCTATACCCCGAAAGTCCAACGATGCATTCGATTAAGGGCAAATTACACGAGCAAAGAGGCCATAACGAACCTGATTGGGGAACTCGAATCGAAGACTAAGCAAATCAGTATTCTCTTGCATTATCTGCAATTCATTCCTGTCATGCGGGATGCTGAAACGAATCTTCGCGGTTTAGAGAAAGCAAGTTTCTCACAGGCAGGCTTGTCGGAAAGTGCTTTGCAGACCCTCATGAAACATGGAATATTTGAATCTTTCGAGACAATTGTTTCGCGTTTTGGTAGCGATTCGGATGATTTTATCCCTGCAAGTTTTGATTTAAATGCTGCACAAGAGAAGGCATATCAGTCTATTCTTACACAGTTTCAAAAGAAAGATACTGTCTTGCTACATGGTATTACGGGAAGTGGTAAGACCGAAATTTATATTCGATTGATCCAGGAAGCCCTAGCAAATGGAGATCAAGTACTTTATCTGTTGCCCGAAATTGCCTTAACCACACAAATTGTCGCGCGCCTAAAGAAAATTTTTGGAGAGCAGGTCGGTATTTATCATTCTAAATTCTCCGATAATGAGCGTGTCGAAGTTTGGAAGTCGATTGTGGAAGGTAAATATCCCTTCGTGGTAGGAGTGCGCTCGTCCGTGTTTTTGCCCTTTTCTCGTTTAGGATTAATCATAGTGGATGAGGAGCATGAATCATCCTTTAAGCAAGTTGATCCGGCGCCTCGCTATCATGCGCGTGATGTTGCGATGGTGCTGGCAGGCCAACAAAAAGCGAAGGTGCTACTCGGTTCTGCAACGCCTTCTATTGAGTCTTATTATCAGGCCAAACAAGGAAAATATGGCTTAGTGACCTTGATGGAACGTTTCGGGAAAGCATCATTGCCTGAAATGACTTTGATTGATACGAAATATGCTACTAAAATGAAGCAAATGAAGGGCGGATTTTCGGTGGATTTAATTAACATGTTGGATGCGAATTTTCAGAAAGGAAAACAAAGTTTATTATTCCAAAATCGACGGGGTTATTCCCCCTATATCCAATGTCAAGATTGTGATTGGATCGCCGAATGCAACCAATGTGATGTGAGTTTGACCTACCATGCCAAAGACCAAGAATTGCGCTGTCATTATTGTGGATATCGCGAGGGATTATTGCGACGGTGTGGTGCGTGTGGCGGAACAAACTTGAAAACCATGGGGTATGGTACCGAAAAGTTAGAAGAAGAACTGCAATTACTTATTCCGGATGCGCGAATCGGAAGGATGGATTTAGATACGACACGATCCAAAACAGCTTTTAATAGTTTGTTGGCCGAAATCCAATCGGGAAATATTGATATATTAGTTGGAACCCAAATGGTTGCCAAAGGCCTCGATTTTGAAGGCTTATCAACGGTGGCCATTTTTGATGCGGACCGAATTATTAATTTTCCTGATTTCAGAGCGCATGAACGTGCATTTCAATTAATCACGCAGGTTGCGGGTCGTGCAGGCCGACGAGATGAGCAGGGGCTGGTGTATATTCAGACAAATCAACCTACACACCGTTTATTTCAATTTATTCAGTCGGGGGATTATGCAGCCTTATACGCGGATGAAATTGTGGAGCGAGAGGGATATCATTATCCACCATTTGTTCGGCTAATCAAGTTGACACTTCGACACATGGAATCTATCCATGTGGAAAAAGCAGCGAATGAATTGGGAGCTATGCTAAAAGCAAAATATGGGCATGGGCGTATTTTAGGACCCGAGCGGCCATTGATTGAACGCATTCGCAATCAATTTGTGATGGAAATCTTAATCAAAATAGAAAAGGGTGTTTCTTTGGCACAGTTCAAGCTTGACCTTCGCTTAGTCTTGGATGAATTACCTAGCAAGCCTATTTTCAAAGGAGTTCAGGTGGTCCCAGATGTAGATTGCCTCTAGTGTTTTACGACAACTTCCTCAAAAGGCAAGCGGAATCGTTCTCCCCAAACGCCCTCTTGGGTTCCTTTTCCAACGGAAATAATCATATTGATTTCTGCTCCATCAGGTAAATTAAGTGCTTTTTTTACACGAATCGCATCGAAGCCTTCCATTGGACAAGAGTCAAAGCCTTCCGCAGCAACGGATAACATGAAGGTTTGGGCAGCCAGTGCACAAGACTTATGGACCATAACCCGCTGGTCAGCCTTTCCTCCAAAACGCATGAAGGGTTTGCGTATTCCCATGAAAAAACACATGGATTTACGTATCAAGGTAAAAATTCCGAAGAAGTCTTGTCGGTAAAGTAGGGGCATGAGTTTGCCATAATATTGAAACCCTCTTTTTTCTCTTTTGCCAGGTTCCTTGCCTTGTAAAGAATTTTTTATTTGATCTAAATTCCATTGTGCATGTTGTTTCCAATGGTCCTGACGCGTAACAAATACGATTAAATGAGCAGGATTTTTAGCGGCGGATTGTCCTAAACATAGTGCATGAAATTCAGCTTTTTTTTCGGGGCTCTGAATCCAATGGAATTCCCATAATTGCATGTTACTGCTGTTGGGAGATAAAATAGCGCGTGCTAAACTTCGCTGAATGACCGCATCGTCAACCGGAATGCTATTGTCGAAAAGGCGATTTGATCGTCTTTGATGGATGATTTGGTCGAATTGATCAGCTAACATACGTAAATTTAGTTTGACAAATATAGCTTAAATAGGAAGGAGTAGAAACAAAAAAAAGTCAGGACCGGGATCCTGACTTTTAAGCAAAACAAAAACTAATTAATATCCAGGGTTTTGCTTCAAGGTAGCAGCACCCGCTTTTTGTGAATTTAGAATCTCATCATTTGGCAATGGGAAATATTCATTTCTTCCTGCTTTGAATGATTTTCCTGCTAAGTATCCACGCTTATTGTAGGTTCTTCCTGCAGCGTCTGTACCATTCACAGATTCCTCTTTCAAGTATTTGTTTAAGAATGGTTCAGCGATGCCCCAACGAACTAAGTCGAAGAAACGGTGCCCTTCCATCGCGAATTCCAAACGGCTTTCCATCCGAACGGCATTTTGTGCATAGTCTTTTCCATTGGAAGCAAATGTGCCAACTGGATAAGGGTTTACCACATAATTTACGCTAGCGTCTTGAACAGTACCCGATTTTGCACGGTTACGAATTAGGTTGACATATTTCTCAGCCTCTGCTAGGTTTCCTAGTTCAACTTCACATTCTGCTAACCAAAGGATTACTGACGACATTTTTAATAAGCGATAGTTATTATTGGTCGCACGCTTACTAGTTGAGTGTGTTGAGCTTCCTTCGTCTGCTACGTAGTACATCCATTTTTTACCGATGTATGGACCAGAGTAGTTCTGATTACGAATCCAATCATAGCCTGGCATTTTACCCCAGTCTAAGAAGTTGACACCACGACGACCAACAGTCCAGTCCAAACGAGGATCAACTGCTACGTCTTTCTTTAAATCAAAAGCTTGGTTTGATTTCAAACCTTGGTCATTTGGTAAGTCAACTGCATTGTATGTATCAGCTGTACCATCTGCTTTAGAACCAATCATCGGTAAACCATCTTCTGTAGTTTTGAATGAGTTGACCAAGTTTTGAGAAGGTAGGTAGAATCCGCAACATCCTCGACCTGGTGAATTAGCAGAATATGGCCAGTTCAAGTTATCACCGACATTACCATTGTTTCCTGTTGATCCATCATTCACAGAAAACTCAACTTCGAAAATTGATTCGGCGTTGTTGTTCGTGATGTTACGGTAATTGTCATGGTAATTTGGCATTAATTTCTTACCAGAATTCGTATAAACGTCAACTAATAAGTCTTTAGCAGCTTGCCATTTCTTTTGAAAAATCAACGCTTTTGCTAAATACGTTTTAGCTGCCCATTTCGTTGCACGTCCCTTTTGAGATTGTGTAGCAGGCAAATTGTCTGCTGCAAATTTGAAGTCCGCCTCGATGTTCGCCCAGATGTCTTTGTCATTGGGTATTTTAGTTGAGTTTGGATCATCGCGTTTGTACACGTTCTCATCGATGTAGGGAACCATGTTCCACATTTTCTTTGCTTCGAAATGGTAGTGACCGCGTAAGAAACGAGCTTCTGCTACAACTTGCGTTTTTTCAGCATCTGTCATGTCTTTTACATCAGCACTTTTTGCTAGCATTAAAGCCTCGTTCGCACGTGCAACACCATCATATGTATGTTGCCATTTTCCTAAGAAATACGTGTTATCTGAAAGCCAGTTGAATTGCTCAATGTATTCCTGTTCTGGCTGATCACCAATATCCGTACCTTTTACAGCATCTCCGGATGTGATTCCTCCAAAAACGTAATTTGAAATTGTGGACTGACGTCCCGTATTTCCAGCACCAACCCCATCCATGAGGGAGTATGCTCCGATTAATAAGGCATTCACCCCATTCTTGTTACTCAAAGACGACAACGAAGCAGCACCTTGTGGCTCAATGTTGAAGAAACTATCTGAACAAGAAAAGTTGACACCGACTGTCGCGACTAATGATGCGATTATGATTAACTTTTTCATTTTATATCTGATTTATTTTCAAATGATATATCTAATTAAAATCCTACTCTTAAACCAACATTGTATGATTTAGCAACAGGGAAAGATCCTTCGTCAATACCCATGTGGATATCTTGGTTATCATTACCTGATGTTCTCAAGTTGACATCTGGATCCAAGCCTTTGTATTTAGTAAATGTGAACAAGTTTTGACCTTGAACATACACTTGTAACGAGCTCAATTTAACCTTACTTAAGAAAATCTTTGGTACGTTATACGTTAATTGAATATTCTTGATTCGCATGTAAGATCCATCTTCTACGAAGTAAGAGGAGATTTGCTGACTTGTTCCATCTTGAGAGTTTAAACGAGGAAGTAAAGCTACATCACCTTGTTTTTTCCAAGAATTGTATAACATGTCTTTTGAACGGTTACCCTGGAACGTGTTAAAGTCAGTCCAATACTTCAAGTAGTTGAATAATTCATTTCCTTGAACACCTTGCGCGAACACCGATAAATCCCAGTTTTTATATCCTAGGTTTAGGTTTAAGCCATAAGTGAAATCAGGATGAGGATTACCAATGATTGTTTTATCAGCTGCTGTAATAACACCATCTCCATTCACATCGCGGAATTTAAATACACCTGCTCGCGTATAGCTACCAAATTTAGGTGCTGAAGCTGCTTCCGCATCATCTTTGATGACACCATCAACGATGTAACCGTAGAAGCTTGCAAGAGGCAATCCCGCTTTCGTAACAGAAATGGCAGGTAGACGAGTTGAGTATCCAAATACTGTTGCTTTTGGATCGTCATTTAATTTCACAACATTGTTTTTGTATTGACTTATTTGACCTGAAATGCTATAACGCAAATCCCCGATTTGATCACGGTAGGTTACATTGATGTCAATACCTGTATTGTTTACCTCACCAATATTAACATATGGAATTGTTGCACTTCCTGCTGTTTTTGGAATAGGCACTTGCGTTAACATGTCTGAAGTCGTCCTTGTGTACCAGTCTAAGTTGACATCCAATTTGTTGTTCCAGAAACTAGCATCCAAACCAATGTTGGTAGATGTATTAGTCTCCCAACGGCCTGAAGTATTACCAAATTGCGCAATATCAAATCCTGTGGCAATCGAGTTACCTGTACCAGAGATGTCATAGGCATTGTTGTTTGGATCGGGTGTATATAAGGTGTAAGCGTTATATACGTTTGGAATCAATTGATTTCCCGTTTTTCCCCAACCTCCACGAACTTTCAATTCATTCACGAAAGTCAAATCTTTCATAAATGCTAATTCAGTTAAGCGAGCTCCCAATGAGAATGCAGGAAATACACCATAACGATAATCTGCGGCAAAACGAGATGAACCATCACGACGCAAGGTGAAGTCGGCCAATAATAAATCCTTATAGGCATAATTCACTTTTCCGAATTGCGAGAACAAAGCGGTGATTGTTGCTCCAGAACCTGCATTTGATAAACCTGCAGCAGATCCGTTGTTCAAATAACGATAGGATAAGTCATCGAATGCAAAGTTTGAACGTGCTGCATTGAATCCAAAACCATAGGTCGAAACCGATTCAGTTCCTACTAATACATTGACTGTGTGATCGCCTAATGTTTTGTTATAGTTTAAGGTATTAAACCAAGTTACTGCGCGGTCGTAGTTGTTATAAACCGTTAAGCTGTTTGAAGAACGTGGTTCTGCAGCTTCAATATCACGGTTAAAATAAGCCGACTGATTGTAGTTGTTGTATTCAAAACCCAAGCTAGTGCGTGCTTTCAAGTCCTTGATGACCTCAACTTCTGCGAAAACGTTACCAAAGATGTGAGATCCTTTCGTTGGGTTGTCTTTTTCTCTCCACTGACGTGCTAATGGATTAGGAGCATTACCTAAGTTGGAACCCCTTGATCCTGCAAATCCATTCAGGTTAGATGTATTTGTTCCACCTAAACCTACAGGTCCACCTGTAATATCAAATACTGGAATGATTGGTTGAATACGAATCGCAAACATAATCGGATTTGACTCACTATTATTTCCTGAAGGAATTCCAATCTTCTCATCGTAAGTAACGGTGAAGTTTTCCCCAAAAGTCAACTTGCCTTTTTTGAATTCCGTATTTGCACGAACCGAGTAACGCGAATAGCCTGTGTATTTCAAGATACCATCTTGATTGAAATAACTCGCTGAAATGGCATATTTGCCACCTTTTGAACCTCCCGTAGCACTTAACTGGTAGTTGGAAATCTTAGCAGGCCCAAAAATAACATGCTGCCAATCTGTCCCTTCTTTATTCGCTTTTGTAATATTGAAAGCTGTTTTTCCTAAGTTTGGATCTGCAATGTCATTTGTGTAGGTGTAATTTGCTGGAAGCGAACCATACACGTTTGGATAGATATAATCCGCGATTGTTTGCGAACCATCTGCACCAAAACGGTATTGCGCTGAGGGTGAGGTTCCTGCAGGCTTACCTGCACCAATTTCAGACTCATAGTAATATTGGCCTAACTCTTTTGTGCTCAACAAGTCAAGTGTTTTACCCACATTTTGTGTTCCTGTATACATATCAAAGCTGATTTTGGGCTCGCCCTCAGATCCACGCTTTGTTGTAATGATCACAACACCATTCGCTGCACGCGCTCCGTAGATGGAAGCCGCAGAAGCATCTTTCAATACCTGCATTGATTCAATATCCGCTGGGTTGATTTGATTTAACGTACCCTGTGTAGGAACGCCATCAATGACATACAAGGGAGAGTTGTTGTTAATCGATCCAAAACCACGGATACGAACCATGGTTCCACCACCAGGTGAGTTATCGTTACCAACGGTTACTCCTGAAGCGCGTCCTTGTAACATTTGTGTTACCGAAGCTGCTGGTACGGCATTCAGTTCTTTTGAACCTACTACTGTTACCGCTCCTGTAATGTCTTTTTTACGTTGAGATGAGTAACCCGTTACAACAACTTCGCTTAATTGACTTACATCTTCATCCAAAGTGACGGTGATGCTCGTGCGATTGCCTATGGCAACGTTTTTGGCTACATAGCCTACTGAGGTAATGACTAATTCAGCGTTTCCGCTTTTTACATTGATGGAGAAAGCTCCATTTCCATCTGTTGTCGTACCCGTTGTGGTACCTTTAATTGCAACAGATACACCGGGTATTCCTCCGCCCTTGGCGTCTTGGATACTACCCGTCACTTTTCGGTCTTGACCAAAGGCAACCCAAGAGAGGGTTAACATAAAGGCCATTAGAAAGACCACTCTGCTTACGTAGAAATTGTTTTTCATAAAAGAGAAAGTTTGAGTGATTGTTAGTAATTGTTTTCACTAACAGAATTCTGTCAAATTATTAAAAATAATCTTCTTTGCTATGCTATTTATATGAATATTTTTATAATAAGTAATAGATTACCAGTTTGTAGGTAATAAATTACCATTTCGTAGATAGCTAAATATCAACGCTTTGCGTAACTTTGTTGTTCTGTTTTATATTAAAGAAAAGATTATGTTAAACTTGGTTTTATTTGGCCCTCCGGGTGCAGGAAAAGGTACTCAATCTGCCAAATTGATTGAACAATATGGCTTAATTCACTTATCTACGGGAGATTTATTGCGTGCAGAAATTTCTGCTGGTACGACATTGGGTTTAGAGGCCAAAAAGTTGATGGATCAGGGAATTTTAGTTCCAGATGCGGTCGTGATTGGAATGATTGATAATAAGTTGAATGAAAATAAAGCGGCTGCGGGATTTATTTTCGATGGTTTTCCGCGTACGGTTGCGCAGGCTGAAGCTTTAGATGCTTTATTGGCAAATCACCAAGTGAGCATTCAGCAAATGATTGCATTGGAAGTGGAGGAGGAAGAATTAACGCAGCGTCTTTTGAGTCGCGGTAAAACTTCAGGTAGGCCTGATGACCAGAACGAAGAACTTATTCGTAAGCGTGTGCAAGAATATACAGAGAAAACGGCACCTGTTGCGGGTTTTTATGCCAAACAAGGAAAGTTTACAGGAATCAATGGCGTAGGCGAGATTGAGGATATTTACGGACAGATTGTTTCGATTACAGAGAGAGTTAAGAATTAAGAGTTCAACTTCGGACTTCGGACTTCAGACTGACGACTAGCGACTAGTGACTAGTGACTAATTAAGAGTAAAGAACTAAGAATTAAGAGGTCAACTTCGGACTCCGGACATCGGACTGACGACTAGCGACTAGTGACTAATTAAGAGTTAAGAACTAAGAATTAAGAGGTCAACTCCGGACATCGGACTGACGACTAGCGACTAGTGACTATATATTACTGTTTACAGACAACTGATTATTATGACATCAAATTTCATCGATTACGTTAAAATCAACTTGCGTTCAGGACGCGGAGGAAGTGGTTCATCTCACTTTAGGAGAGAGAAACATGTTCCTAAGGGCGGACCGGACGGAGGTGATGGGGGTCGGGGAGGTCATGTCTATCTTGTAGGGAATAGCCAACATTGGACACTTCTTCATTTAAAATTTCAAAAACACATCATTGCTGATAATGGTAAAGGCGGCGAAGGTGGTCGAAGATCTGGGTTGGAAGGGGAAGATATCTTCGTTGAAGTTCCGCTTGGAACCATTGTAAAAGATGCAGAAACGAATGAATTTCTTGCAGAAGTAACCGAAGAAGGTCAAAAAGTATTGCTGCTTCCTGGTGGAAGAGGTGGATTGGGAAATACGCATTTTAAATCATCGACCAATCAATCACCCCGACATGCGCAACCGGGAGAAGCTGGTTTGGAGCGTTGGGTGATTATGGAGTTGAAAGTATTAGCTGATGTGGGATTAGTGGGCTTTCCGAATGCCGGGAAATCAACCCTTTTATCTGTCCTCTCGGCGGCTAAGCCGGAGATCGCCGACTATCCTTTTACAACCTTGGTTCCCAATCTTGGAGTTGTCGCATACCGTGATTATAAATCATTTGTCGTTGCCGATATTCCCGGAATTATAGAAGGGGCTGCGGAAGGGAAGGGCCTTGGCCTACGCTTTTTACGTCACATCGAACGGAATTCAATCCTATGCTTTTTGATTCCATCTGATGCCGAAAATTGGGGAGATGAATACCGCATTTTAGTTGGGGAATTAGAAAAATACAACCCTGAATTATTGCATAAGCGTCGCGTTCTGGTTGTGTCCAAAATGGATTTATCTATCCCAGAAATGGAAGATGAAATGCGCGAAAGCCTACCAAAAGACCTTCCTTTGGTTTTCATTTCTTCTGTAACCAATACGGGTATCCAAGAATTGAAAGATTTACTTTGGGAAACCTTACAGGAGGAGAACAAAAATGTTGCTAAACAGGTGGAAAGCTCTATTGATATTCCTAAAAAGTCGGAAGACTTGGATCCAATCATCGATGAGGCTGAGGTATAAAATAAAAGAGGTCGTCCATATAGACGACCTCTTTTATTTTATTTGTGTTGCCATTAAGGCGATTCCTTCTATGAAGCTACGGGGCTTATAGCCCAATATTTTTTTTGCTTTCGTTAATATAAAACCTGTTCTAGGTGGACGTTTCGCCGGTTGTGAGAAGTTTGACGAATCGGCTGGTTTGATTAATTCCTTCGGTAAATGAAAGAACTCCGCCGTTTTGATCGCCATTTCATAAGGAGTCAATAACTCATCTCCGGAAATATTAAAAATACCTTCGGCTTCTTTTTGGGCAATGAGCCAACAACCTATCGCGAGATCTTCGGCGAGAGTAGGGGTTCTAAATTGATCAGTTACAACATTGATTTGTTTGCCTTCTTCCAATGATTTTTTCACCCACAGAATAATATTGGTTCGACTCATGTCGGGGACAATTCCAAATACCAAAACAGTTCTTGCAATGGCCCAGCGAATTGATGATGCTTGGATAAGTTGTTCAGCCTTTAATTTTGTCTCTCCATAAACCGATATGGGATTAGGAACGGCTTCCTCAGCATAGGGCCCAGCCTCTCCATCAAAAATAAAATCAGTAGATAAATGACAGAGGAAGCTATGATGCTTTGTACATGCTGATACGATATATTCAACAGCCTTGACATTCAATGCCTCACATCCACTTAAATCATGTTCACAGGTATCTACATTCGTCATGGCAGCGGTATGAATGACGATTTGAGGTTTAAATGTCTCAAAAACATCATCTACAGCCACGGAATCTGTTATATCTAGGGTTTGATAGGTATATCCCTCCTGATTCGGCAATCGGTTTTCACCACGCGCCGTTGCAATCAAATTAATGCCAGACTCTTGGCTGAGTAAGTCAATTAATTTTTGCCCAAGTAGGCCATTCGATCCCGTGATAAGAATGGTTTTTTTCATGATGCTAATTGTTTCCTAATTTCATGTAAGAGTGTTTGTGCACCCTGTTCAATTAATTCTTGCGCAACGGCTTTTCCTAGTGTTTCTGGATCTGTCCCTGTGGCTGATGCCTTGAGTTCAACTTCCCCTGTTAATCCTAGTACACCCGCTTGTAGATGCAACGAATCCGCCTGCATTTGGGCATGGCCATAAACAGGCACACTGCATCCGCCATCTAGTTGAGCTAGTAAATGCCGTTCGGCCAACAAACAGGCTTCGGTGGCTGGGTCGTTGCAGATTGTCCGAATGGTATTTCGAAGTTCTGCGTTTAAATGAGTGGCGCATTGAATGGCTACTGACCCTTGCCCTACAGCCGGCGTGAATGTATCAATGGATAAATGTTCTACGATATAGGAGTCCATTCCCATGCGATGAACGCCTGCATAAGCCAATATCATCGCGTCACAATCTCCTCCTTTTAATTTTTCCAATCGTGTTTGTAGATTTCCACGCATCTCAACCAATTGATGTTGGGGAAATTCTTTCGCAAGCATCGCACGTCTTCGGGTGCTCGAGGTGCCTATGATGGATCCTGTTGAGTTTGAAAGACGAAAGTTTGGGTCAATGCTCAACACCACATCTTGTGCAGCCTCTCGTTTCGTAAATGCAATTAATGGCAAATCATGCGCCAATGTAGATGGTAAATCTTTTGCGGAATGCTGCGCAATGTCAATCTCCCCATTCCGAAGCATCGTTTCTAATTCCTCTGTGAAGACTCCTTTGGCGCCAATTTTTGCGAGCGACCTGTCAAGAATTTTATCCCCAATCGTTACGATATCGATGATTTCAACGGCGATTCCTGCGGCCTCTAACATGCCAGCAATGTGCTTCGCTTGCCACATGGCAAGTGCAGAATTTCGCGTCCCGATTCGAATGAGTTTATTTGTTGGCATTGGTAATTCGAATTATTTGTAATGAAAGATCCAAGTGAATCATTTTTGCCCGACCATTTCTTTCCAAATGATAGTGTGCCGTTGACACTTTTTCACTGATTTTTTCGATGGCTTGACGATTTAATGTCTTGGAAAAATTCGTAATAAATGCTTTTTCTTTTTCCAAGGCTTTTATGAGAGAGGGGGCATCTGAAATTTGGTAAAGACATTGCCTGAAAATATGCAATGCGTATTCTAGTAGGGTTTTTTGATCCTCCTTAGCGAGGCCATCAAACTGGTCTGCCAAGCCCACTAATTTGCTTAAATTCTTCTGATAAACCGCCCGCATCCAGTCGGCAAACCAGGTCGAAGTGCTTAAGTTTTCTGATTTAGCTTTGTCGAGTGCCCAGGCGATATTTCCTTCGCAACTGATGGCTAAATTTTGTGCATTTTCGAGGCTTGTCCCCGTTTCTTTGACTAAAAATTCAGCCAATGAAGGCTCGTCTACAGCCTGAATGGCAATCCGTTGGGTTCGAGACAAAATAGTAGTCAGCAACTTTTGAGCATCCGAGCAAACCAATAAAAATACCGTATCACTTGGGGGTTCTTCCAGCGTCTTAAGTAACGCATTTCCGGAAGACAAATTCAGTGATTCCGGATTCCAGATAATTACGACTTTGAAAGGAGCTTCAAATGGTTTTAGGCTGATTTTTCCGAGTAGTTTTCTTGTTTCTTCTACGGGAATGTTTCCTTGTTTATTTCCTTCTGCACCCATCGCAGCGAGCCAATCCGGTAAAACTCGGAATAGGCCGCCCGTGATAAAACTACGCCATTCGGGTAGGAAAGCATCGGAGTCAGCTTCTTTGATCTTTTTTGTGGTGACACTTGGGAAAAGATAGGTAATGTCTGGGTGTATTCCTTTATGTACTTTTTGGCAACTTGGACACGAACCGCAGGAGTCTTCTCCTTGTCGGTTTGTACAGAATAAAAAGGAAGTAAAGGCCATGGCCATCGCTAATTGCGCCCCCCCCGTAGGGCCATGAAATAATTGAGCATGTGCAATGTGTTCGTTGAGAACAGATTGGCTCAATTGTTTCTTGGTTTGTTGTAATCCGGGGATGTCTTGAAAGCGCATGCGGTTTCCCTAATAAATGTATAGGCTAATTTCGGGCATTTGCTTCCGCTTTCCAAATTTGTTCGATCATGTCCCGTAGATTTTTGGGGATTTCTTGATTTTTGGCTTGAATCCAAGCTTCCGCATTTTCCACCGCTCGGTCATGTTGGTAAGGAGTGAATTTAGGAAACTCGCCCCAGGTGAGGGAAGGGATAAACTTGGGTAAAAATTGTGTACCACTAATATTACAATGATTGCCTATGAGGGTTCCTGTGTTGAATTTGGTATGAATCCCCGTACAAACATAATCACCCATGAATATACCAAAGGATTTGCGTCCGGTATTTCGCTGTTGATGACTCGCATAATTATAGATATGAACCTGTTTTAAATCATTGCGGACATTTGAACATGTGGTTAAGGCACCCAAATTACAGAATGAGCCAATGATGGAATTTCCAAGAAAGCCTTCGTGGGATTTATTGCTGTAGGGGAAAAGGATACTAGCACTGATTTCCCCGCCAACTTTACAGCCTGGACCGATGGTCGTGTGGGGTCTGATTTTGGCGCCGATGTTTGTGATACTAGCTTGTAAAATAGCTGCTGGTCCTTGTATATAGGTGCCAATTTGGATCGTCACGTTTTCTCCTATGTAAATGGGCCCTTGGCTTGCATCGAGTATAGCCCCTGTTAGGGAGGCGCTTGGGTCTATGTAACAGTTTTCGGGATGGATGATTGTATTGCCTCTTGCGGAAAAGGATAGGGGGTCAACGGCATTGGGTTTGATTTCCGCTTGGAGGGCCCGACTGTTCGCATCCAGCAAATCTTCAGGAAATTGAATGTATTCAGGTCGGTTTTCGAGGTAGGCAATTTGTTTATGTTTATTTGTTGGGCTAACTGCGCGATAGGCAATCCATTGCTGATTCCAAAACAAGGCCGTTTCCGCCGGCAATTCCAGGATGCGCTGGATCAGCTCATCACTGGGTAACACAGATCCCAAAATATAGGTGTCTGTGGGGACCTTTCCCGCGTAGGGAATCCATTTGGTTTCAATGGTGGACAAGGCGACCCAAAGTTCCCGTAAACGACGTGTATACGTTAACGGGCGCAATTGCGTACTTATTTGGATGTCATCAATGAGTTGGCTCGAATTCCACATGGTACAAATAAACGGAAAAAGCCCCAACATGAGGTCATGTGGAGGCTTTTTTTGTATACGAAACGAATACTAGTTCTTCGCGTAACGCTTGTTGAATTTGTCAACACGACCTGTTGTATCTAACAATACATTTTTACCTGTGTAAAAAGGATGTGATTGAGAAGAAACCTCAAGCTTGTAAACTGGGTACGTTGCGCCTTCAAATTCAGTTGTTTCTGTTGTTTGAACGCAAGAACGAGTTAAGAATTTGTAATCAGCTGATAAATCGTGAAATACAACTTCTTTGTATTCTGGGTGGATATCTTTTTTCATTGTGTTGGAATAATGACGATTCCCTGCCGTCTATTGTTAATTTAATGGGAAGTCCCTGGGAATGGACTTCACTTAATCGGGTTGCAAAATTAATTATAATCTACATAAATACAAATCATGCGCGTATATAATTTTCAATAAAATCAAAGCTCAAAAGCCTCGAAAATTTTTTTGAAAAATATTTTATGGTACTTTTCCAAGATGCATACGGCCATTGGATTTTCCTATGGCGCTATGTCATAGTGTATTTTAAATATGTAATTATTTTCGCCTTTTTTAGCTTGGGAAAATGTTTGCATGGCCTCTCAATTTTTTCTAATTTTACATAGTGCCCAAGCCGCTGAATTACTTCCATTTTCAGCATACGAAAAGCAATAAAACAAAACAGCCAACAAACTGATTTTAGCCATAAATCGGTTTTTAAAATTTAAGAAAAGCAAATTCTTAGGGGTGAGTCATATTGTGTTTAGTTGAGGGTTTAATAGATTGATTATTCTAATTTTATATTTTATAGAAACACATGTACGTAATTAAAAGAGACGGTCGTCGCGAATCTGTCAAGTTTGACAAAATCACAGCTCGTATTGAGAAGTTGTGTTACAGCTTGGATCCATTTTTTGTTCAGCCTTTAGAGGTGGCCAGAAAAGTTATTTCGGGATTATATGATGGGGTAAAGACGACTGAATTGGATAATTTAGCAGCGGAAACGGCTGCTTCTTTAACAACTAAGCATCCAGATTACGCAACGCTTGCTGCGCGTATCGCCATCTCAAATCTGCACAAAAACACGTTAAAGTCGTTTTCTGCAACAATGAAGCGTCTATATACGTACATTGATCCGAAGACAGGTCTGAATGCAGCCCTACTTTCTAAAGAAGTTTTTGATATCATTAAAAAGAATGCTGTTGAATTAGATGAAGCAATTATCTATGATCGGGATTTCGGTTATGATTACTTCGGTTTTAAAACATTAGAGAAATCGTATTTATTGAAGCTGGATGGGGCAATCGCTGAGCGTCCACAACACATGTTGATGCGTGTGGCCGTAGGTATTCACGGAGCCGACATTGCAGCTGCTATCCATACGTACAATTTATTGTCGGAACGTTGGTTTACCCACGCAACGCCAACCTTATTTAATGCGGGTACTCCCAAGCCCCAAATGTCTTCTTGTTTCTTGTTAACGATGCAAGATGATTCGATCGAAGGAATCTATGATACCTTAAAGCAAACGGCTAAGATTTCACAGTCGGCAGGAGGTATCGGATTGAGCATTCATAATGTACGTGCAACAGGCTCATACATCAAAGGAACGAATGGAACTTCGAATGGTATTATTCCTATGTTGCGTGTATTCAATGACACGGCACGTTACGTGGATCAAGGCGGTGGAAAGCGTAAAGGATCATTTGCGATTTATTTAGAGCCATGGCATGCAGATGTGTTCGATTTCTTGGAATTGAAGAAAAACCACGGAAAAGAGGAAATGCGTGCGCGTGATTTGTTCTATGCACTTTGGATTCCGGATTTGTTCATGAAGCGTGTGGAAAGCAATGAAGAATGGTCATTGTTCTGCCCACATGAGTGTCCAGGTCTTTCGGATGCCTATGGTGAGGAATTTGAGGCATTATACCACAAATATGAATTAGAAGGCAAAGCACGTGCGACGGTTAAGGCGCAAGAGCTTTGGTTTAAAGTATTGGAGTCGCAAACTGAAACGGGTACACCTTATATGTTGTACAAGGATCACGCGAACAACAAGTCTAATCAGAAGAATTTAGGAACAATCAAGTCGTCCAACTTATGTACGGAGATTATGGAGTACACCTCGAAAGATGAGGTAGCTGTATGTAATCTTGCTTCATTGGCCTTGCCTAAATATATTCGAACGAATGAGCAAGGAGTATCGGAATTTGATCACGCCAAATTATATGAAGTTACAAAGGCGGCAACGATCAACTTGAATAAGATTATTGATGTCAACTACTATCCAGTTCCTGAGGCGCGTAATTCAAACCTACGTCACCGTCCTATCGGTTTAGGAGTTCAAGGATTAGCAGACGTGTTTATTATGTTGCGTATGCCATTCGAATCAGAAGAGGCGAAGCAATTGAACAAAGATATCTTTGAGACTATCTATTTCGCTGCCATGGAAGCTTCCATGGAATTAGCGAAGGTAGAAGGACCTTACTCAACTTGGGAAGGTTCTCCAATCTCAAAAGGTATTTTCCAATTTGATATGTGGAATGTAACTCCATCTTCAGGAAACTGGGATTGGGATAAATTACGCCAACAAGTTGTTGAGCATGGTGTACGTAACTCTTTGTTGGTTGCTCCAATGCCTACGGCCTCTACGAGTCAAATCTTAGGCAATAATGAGTGTTTTGAGCCATACACTTCGAACATCTACGCACGTCGTGTGTTATCAGGAGAGTTCGCGGTAGTGAATAAGCACTTGTTGAAGGATTTGATCAAATTGAACTTGTGGAATGAAACAATGAAGAACAAGTTGATCTCAGCAAATGGATCCGTTCAAAACATTCCTGAGATTCCTCAAAACTTGAAAGAGCTTTACAAGACGGTTTGGGAGATTAAGCAAAAAACCATCTTGGAGATGGCTGCTGATCGTGGTGCCTATATTTGCCAGTCTCAAAGTTTAAATATCCACATTCAAGATGTAAACTTTGGTAAATTGACGTCAATGCACTTCCACGCTTGGAAGTTAGGCTTGAAAACAGGTATGTATTACTTGCGTACAAAGGCGGCAGCAGATGCGATTAAGTTCACGATTGAAAAACAAGCAGATGTTGCAATCGAACAAACAAACGATGTGCACGAAACTGAATTGCAATATGCTGCACACGCAGCACAAGCGGCAGCAGCGGCCTCATTCCAAACAGATGATGCGCAAAATCGTGCTGACATGACATGTTCATTGGATAATCCAGAAGCATGTGAGGCTTGTGGCTCATAATCATGAGATAAATTTATTTCTTAAAATCACCTAGTCGAAAGATTAGGTGATTTTCATATTTTAGGATACCATGCAATTAAAGAAGGAACTTTATTTTTTCGTATTTCTCGGACTGATTTTATTAGCTCTTTTTTTGCGCATTTATCACCTCGGGCAATTTAGCCTATTTTCCGATGAGCGTTCAAGTGTTTTGTTGGGTGTTGCCAATACTAACCAAGGCGGTATGGGTGAATTGATGCGGCCGGATAAAACTTTTACCCCCACTGATTTTTGGGCTCCTCGTGGAATTAAATCATGGTTGGATGCTGATGCCCGCGGAGATGTTAGCGGGAATAGTCTCGTTCATGATATGATGCTGAAACTTTTTGCTTGTCTATTTGGTAAAAGCGATGCCGCGGTCAGAAGTGTGTCGGTTTTTTTTAACATGCTGACAATATGGGTCATGTTTCGTTGGGCCCGACAATTCACTAAGTCGAATTTGTGGACCTTGGCAATCGTATTATTTGCTGCGATTGAGCCATTTTTTGTCATATACAGCCAGCAGGCACGTAATTATGCGACAAGCTTATTTTTTACAACAGCATCCAATTACTTATTTTGGTTGTTGGTTATCAAACGAGAGGGGGCCTTAAATGCGAACAGAAAATACCTGATGTTGTGGGTATTGGCCTCTTTAGGAGCTTTATTTAGTACCTATTTGACCGTGCTTGCACTTGTGGGTCAATTCGCCTACATGGCCTTGTTTGTGCGGAATAAATCGATATGGCTTCGGATGGTAACTCGCTTGTTACTGATTCTTATTCCCATCGTTTCATGGTTTGTTTGGGGGCCAGCACGTTACTTTATGGGGTTTCAAGCAAATGCTGCCGATCAACTCATAAGCTATATTCGTAAAAACGGTGAGATTCCTGGTTGGCTTGAATTTGCAACCCCTTTCAATCTCTTCAAGCGAACAATCTCGATCATTTCGGATCACTTTTTCTGGACAAATGACTTATATGTCAAACACGGATTTAAGATAGGAACAGTTCTTTTGGCGTTCTTTCTCTTTTTTGTCTATCAATGGGTCAAATCATTGGATCGACCTCATCGTGGCGTTTATGTCTTCGGTATCATTCAAATAATTCTTCCCATCGTATTTCTATTTGCAGCGGCGGTGAATGCGGGAACGACCTCGGGCTTTTTTCTTCGTTATGCTTGTTTCGGCCTTCCATTTGGAATCTTTATCTCAGTAGGCCTCTTTGATTATATTCTAAAGCAGGCTATATGGTATCGGATATTTGCCTGTGTATATTTATTGGCTCAGACCTATCAATTGGTGAATCTGTTTGTGCCACTCTATTCAGACCAACATCAGAAATACACATTTTCGGTTAATCGAGGACCTAATCCTTATCCGGTCATAGCCGCTACCATTCAGGCGAAATATCAAAAGGGGGACACCGTGGTTTATCCATCATCCAAAGCAAATATATTGGATTCGAAATATTTACGTAATATGCTAATAGATCCATTGGACGCACAAAATGTGAATTTATATTTGAATGAATCGGATACTTTCATACAGCGTGTTGACCCCTTCATGCAGGATTCAGTTCTTCTCAAAAAGGCAAACGGAAAGATTCTGGTTATTTTTGATTTCAAGAAAGGAAAATTCAGATATTGATGAGATTAAATCGGATTCTAATCGTCTACGGCATAATAGCTTGCCTTGAACTGCTCGCAAGCCATTCTCAAATTCGTTATGTAACGAAGCCTTTATTAATGATATTACTAGGCATTTACGTTTATGCGTATGGGTTAAAGCCTGCTGTTCGTTATGCATTATTGCTACTCTTACTTTTTGCTTGGTTGGGCGATGTGTTTTTGCTGATTCCTGGTGATAATCCCTTGTTTTTTCAATTGGGTCTAGGTGCATTTTTAGTCATGCAGATTGCATATATCCGTCAATTTATCGGTTTAGGGGCTTGGAAGTTTTCATATATGTTATTTCCAATACTCGTTTATGTTATTGGGTTTTTAGGCTTTTTGTATCCCCATTTGCCATGGGCTCTAGTGCCGCCTGTGGCGATCTATGCACTAGCTTTGGGTGCTATGTTGTATTTTGCGTTTCAAATAGCCAACATGTCTTTGCGGGTTGGGGCATTCCTATTTGTGATTTCGGATAGCTTATTAGCTTTTGGTAAGTTTTATTTTGAATATCCGTGGAATTCCTTTGCAGTCATGTCCACTTATATCCTTGCTCAATTGCTACTAATCCACGCTTTGTGTAAATTGCACCTTCAGCGATAATTACAAATCTTCATGGATCCTCAAGTTCTCAACTCATTAGCCTCAAAACTTCAAGGCGCTTTGCATACCGATACCGTGATGCGAACCCTTTATGCGACCGATGCCTCAGCCTATCGTGAAATGCCCTTAGGGGTTGCGATACCTGAAACCATACAGGACATTGAGACCTTGATTCAATTTGCTGATCAACATCAAATTCCTCTGATTCCACGTACGGCTGGTACTTCATTAGCAGGTCAGGTCGTTGGGAATGGATTGGTTGTAGATGTTTCCAAATATTTTAATCGAATTCTGGAGGTAAATGCGGCGGAATCGTATGCTTGGGTTGAACCAGGTGTCGTACGAGATGTCCTGAATGTAGAGCTGAAAAAGCATGGGTTGTTCTTTGGTCCTGAGACTTCTACAGCGAATCGTGCGATGATTGGGGGTATGCTAGGGAATAATTCCTGTGGCTCTAATTCCGTTGTTTATGGTTCTACACGCGATCATATTTTGGAAGTGGAGGGTTATTTGTCGGACGGTACTTTTGTGCATTTTAAAGCGGAAGATCCTCATCAAACGGTTCAAACATTACAGCCTGGCTCGCGTTTGCATACTATTTATGCGCAGACATTGGCAGCCCTTTCGAATCCCAAAAACCAAAAGAATATTCAAGAAGAGTTTCCGAAGCCTAGTATCAAGCGTCGAAATACAGGCTATGCGGTGGATATGTTATTGAATTCGGATGCGTTTATCGAAGGCAAACCCACATTTAATTTTTGTGCACTCTTGACAGGATCTGAGGGAACCCTGTGTTTTGCCACTCGCATTAAGGTCCATGTTGATCCCCTGCCTCCTGCACATTTGGGTTTAGTCTGTGTGCATTTTAACACGATTGATGAGGCTTTGCGGGCCAACTTGATTGCTTTGCGTTTTAATCCATCCGCTTCTGAGTTGATGGATCATTATATTTTGGAATGTACCAAAGCAAATGCAGAACAAAGTCAAAATCGTTTCTTTGTGGATGGGGATCCTGGTGCTATTTTAGTTGTAGAGCTTCGTTCAGATAATGCGGAAGATTTAGCTGTGCAGGCGAAGGCTGTCGAAGAAGCCATGTTGGCGGAAAATTTAGGCTATCATTTTCCCTTTGTCACTGGCGGAAATGTGAAAAAGGTTTGGGATTTACGAAAAGCAGGATTAGGACTTCTGTCTAATTTGCCGGGGGATGAGAAGGCGGTCGCCGTTATCGAGGATACAGCTGTCGATGTAAATGATTTACCCGCTTTTATTGCTGAGTTTAACGAGATTCTTTCTGAAAACAATTTGTATTGTGTGCACTATGCCCATGCGGGTTCGGGTGAATTGCACCTTCGTCCGATCATCAATTTAAAGACGAAAGAGGGGCATAAGCAATTCCGCCACATAGCGGAAGAAATTGCGCGCTTGGTCAAGAAATATCAAGGATCCTTGTCCGGAGAACATGGCGATGGTCGTTTACGTGGTGAATTCATTCCGTGGATGGTGGGGGAGGCAAACTACCAGTTAATGCGGGAGTTGAAATCCTGGTGGGATCCCAAGGGGATTTTTAATCCGAATAAGATTGTGGATACGCCACCGATGGATACCTTTTTACGCTATGAGGCAGGCCAAATAACACCCGAGTTCAAGACGGCATTTCGCTATCATGACCAAGATGTTTTGCAACATGCAGAACAATGCAATGGTTCAGGAGATTGTCGGAAAACACCCGTATCCGGAGGAACGATGTGTCCATCGTTTATGGCAACCCGTAATGAAAAAGAAACCACACGTGCACGTGCCAATATTCTTCGCGAATTTTTAACTCGTTCAACCCAGCCAAATCGCTTTAATCATAAAGAAATTAAGGAGGTGATGGATTTGTGTTTGGCTTGTAAGGGTTGCAAAGCAGAATGTCCTTCGAATGTCGATGTGGCTAAGTTGAAGATGGAGTTCTTGTATCAATATCAAAAGGAAAATGGCACACCTCTGAGAAGCTGGTTGATTGGCCATTTTGCTTCCATTTCTTCTTTGGCATCCCGTGTGCCATTTATGTATAATTTCGTCATGGGTACTCCTTTCTTGCGTCGCATTGCGAATACGATTGTAGGGTTTCACCCAGATCGCACCATGCCACTTTTGGCCAAGCAGACGCTTTGGTCCTGGTTGAAAGGTCGGAAATCCATACAATCGGCTAAGTCCGTTTACCTTTTTGTAGATGAATTTACAAATTTCAATGATGCGGAGGTAGGGCGAAAATCAGTTCTCTTGCTGGAAGCGTTGGGTTATGAGGTTCGCACCTTACAACATCCGATCTCAGGTCGTTCTTTTCTTTCAAAAGGGATGTTGGACGAGGCACGTAACTTGGCCCAAAAAAATGTTGAACTTTGGTCTGAACTCATTACTGAGGAAACACCACTCGTTGGCATTGAACCCTCCGCGATTTTGACTTTCCGCGATGAATATCCTGATTTAGTGTCGGATGCTTGGGTGGAAAAGGCGGAGGCATTGAGTAAGACTGTGCTTTTATTAGAGGAATTTATTGCTCGGGAGGCAGATGCCAAACGGATTGACAGCAAGGCATTTGCCAGCGACAAGAAATTATTGAAGTTGCATGGGCATTGCCAACAAAAATCCATGAGTTCATTGGTCGCAGCGAAAAAAGCCTTGTCCTTACCGGCAAATTTTGAGGTTCAACTAATTCCGTCGGGATGTTGTGGAATGGCCGGTTCTTTTGGCTACGAGAAGGAGCATTATGACTTATCGATGCAGATAGGGGAATTAGTTTTATTCCCTACAGTGCGGTCTCAGCCTGCAGAAGTTGAAATCGTTGCATCAGGAACGAGTTGCCGACATCAAATTCACGACGGTACGCAACGCCATGCGAAGCATACCGCCGAGGTGTTATTTGAGGCTTTGGCTTAGAATTTCCAACGAACAAAGGCCTCCATGGCCTCGTATTCAGCTAAACCGAGTGCATTGTAAATTTGAGCAGTGCCTCGGTTTCGTTCTTCAGCCCGTTGCCAAAATTCCCGAGAATCTTCACCTTGGAAAACAACACCGTCTTTCTGTGACTGATGTTTGAAGATACCCATTCGTTTGTTGAAAACTTGGTCAGGGGACATAGGCACGGCCATTTCGATCTGGTCGATATCCCATTCTGCCCAGGCACCTTTATAAAGCCAAACCCAACAATTTTTCATGTATTCTCTATGTTTTAGGCGTTGGACTGCCTCGAAAATTGCATCTAAACAGACTTTATGGGTTCCATGTGGATCTGCTAAGTCGCCAGCTGCATAGATTTGGTGTGGTTGAATTTCTTCAATGACATCCATGATCAATTGAATATCTGCCTCTCCAATCGGCTTCTTACGAATGGTTCCTGTCTCGTAAAAAGGCATGTGCAAGAAGTGCGCATTCTCTTTCTTGATACCTACGAATCGGCAAGTATTTTTTGCCTCTCCTTGTCGGATGAGGCCTTTGATCTCTCTTACGGCGGGAATGTCCAACTCAGAATCCTTTTTATTTTTCAAAAACTTGACCGCTTCCTTGTAGATTTTATTTGCTTTCGCATTTGAACTTTCAAATTTTTCATTGAAATCCACAACGAATTCCGCAAAGCGTAAAGCCTCATCATCCGCTACAGCGATATTGCCAGAGGTTTGATATACGATATGCACATCATGTCCTTGATCATGTAAGCGCTGGAATGTTCCTCCCATGGAGATGATGTCGTCATCTGGGTGTGGACTGAAAATAATAACTTTTTTCTTTGCCGGGAATGCGCGCTCAGGTCTGTGTGTGTCATCGGCATTCGGTTTTCCACCGGGCCAACCAGTAATCGTATGCTGCAGGTAATTGAATACTTCTATGTTGATGTCATAGGCTTGACCGTATAGAGAAAGCAATTCCGACATTCCGTGTTCGTTGTAATCTTTACTTGTCAGTTTTAAGACAGGTTTTCCTAAATGCAATGATAGATGAGTTACTGCTTTTTTGATCATGTTACGATCCCAAGTCACAGAATCAACAAGCCAGGGAGTTTTGATACGGGTCAACAAGGATGCAGCCGTTTCATCTAAAATAAATAAAGTATTCGGGTGCTGTTGTAAGTAGGTCGCTGGAATGTCAGAAGTAATAGGTCCCTCTACTGCTTGAGCAACACTTTGTGCTTTGTGCTCTCCCCAGGCTAATAAAACGATGCGTTTAGCTTGCATGATTTTATCAATACCCAATGTAATTGCACGCTTAGGTACTTTTTCTAATCCTCCAAAATCAATGGCCGCATCTATTTTAGTCGTAATGTCGAGGGTCATTAAACGCGTTTTTGAATTGATTACTGAGCCCGGTTCATTGAAGCCAATGTGACCATTCCGTCCAATACCCAATAAGTAAAAATCAAAACCACCCAATTTTTCTATTTTCGCTTCATAGTCCCGACAAAACTCTGGAATCTTCTCAATTGTTAGTGTTCCATCTGGAATGTGGTAATTTGTTACCGGTATATCAATGTGGTCAAAGAGTTGTTCGCGCATGAATCGAACATAACTTTGGATAGAATCGGGTTCCATCGGGTGGTATTCATCCAAGTTGAAGGTAATTACGTTTTTGAAACTCAAGCCCTCTTCCTTGTGCATTCGAATTAGTTCTTGGTAAACTTTTTTGGGAGAAGATCCTGTAGCAAGACCTAAAATAGTGGGCTTTCCTTCTTTATTCTTTTGTCTGATTAATGCGGCAATTTCATGTGCGACGGCATTTGATGCCTTGTCCGAATTATTAAAAATGTGGGTTGGGATTCGTTCAAAACTGATGGCTTGTTCCATAATGTGTTAATTTAGAGGGATTTGGCTGAAACGACGATAAAGTCGAGATCCAGTGTATCAAAAATACGTAAAATGGTTTTTATGGCAGGATTGCCTTTGCCTAATTCAATTGAATGGATGGTTTTTACTGCAACCCCACTCTGTGCGCTAAGGTCCTCTTGCTTCATGCGTAAAGCATTTCTTTTTTCTCGAATGACCTGTCCAAAAATTGTTAAATTCATTTATTTGCTGATTGGTAGGCAAATGTAATAAAATATTTATTTTATTTTTACTTTCGGTAATATGTTACCGAAAATATTTTAAAACGATGCAAATCTGATAAAATGATGATTGGTAAAACTTTTCCACCTAATGGAGGTTATATTTGTGTTTTGATACAAAATATATGTTTTTAAAGAAATGGAGTTTGTGTCTTCTTGTGATGCTGCCGATGGGTCTTGTGGCTCAGAAAGCCACGATAAGTGGATATGTGAAGGATGCTTCGAATGGGGAAGGGTTAATCGGTGCGAGCATTTATATCAAAGAATTGAAGGTTGGAAATGTGACGAATACCTATGGCTTTTACAGTTTGTCCGTACAACCCGGCGATTTTACCTTGGTTTTTTCTTCTTCGGGTTATGGAAAGCGTGAGCGAAGGGTGACATTCGAAGGTAAAAATCAGACCTTGAATATCGAATTACAACCAGAATCTAATGAATTGGCTGAAGTCCGAGTATTAGCTAAGGCGGTCGATGAGAATGTGAAGGGTATCGAGATGTCGGTGAATAAAATTGATATTAAAACGATTCGCAAGATTCCCGCCTTATTAGGGGAAGTTGATTTAGTTCGAGCCATACAGTTATTGCCTGGTGTTTCCACGGTGGGTGAAGGCGCATCCGGATTTAATGTACGAGGTGGTGGTGTCGATCAAAACTTAGTGTTATTGGATGATGCGCCTGTTTATAATTCGTCCCATCTATTTGGTTTCTTTTCTGTCTTTAATCCCGATGCGGTGAAGGATGTAAAATTATTTAAAGGTGGGATTCCTGCGCAATACGGCGGTCGGGTTTCGTCCATTTTGGATGTTAAAATGAAGGAGGGGAATGCCAAAAAATTGGAAGTGAATGGGGGTATTGGGGTGATATTTTCCCGATTGTCCATCGAGGCGCCATTGATAAAGGATAAGGCTTCGTTTATTGTTGCTGCTCGACGCTCCTATATCGATATTTTAGCCAAGCCCTTTTTGACTGGAAATAATGCGGATGCTGCATTTAATTTTTATGATTTGACAGCCAAAGTTAATTACAATATTAACAATAAGAATACGGTGTTTTTGTCTGGCTATTTTGGTCGGGATGTTTTTGGAACAGGATTTGGTTTCAATTGGGGTAACAGTACCATTTCGGCACGTTGGAATCATGTTTTTTCCAATAAACTGTTCCTTAACGCCACGACTTTCTACAGCAATTATGATTATTTGCTAGACTCTGATTTAAAGAATAAGCGCCCTACTGATGCGTTTCGTTGGACTTCGAACATTGTTAATCTAAGTTTCAAGCCCGATTTCACCTATTACCTAACACCTGATAATACGTTAACTTTTGGAGCACAGGCCTTGTCATATCAATTTTCGCCGGGTAAGGCCACTGCATCTTCGAATGGAGACAAGCGTGAATTCGGTCAAGTGGATAAAAGTGGCGTCGAGCTTTCCGCTTATGTAGGAGATGAGTGGAAAATTAGTCCGCGCATTTCAGTTCAATATGGGGTCAGGTATTCTAATTATGATTATAAGAGTGATAATGGGGTGTATTATGAGCGGGTACCGGTGCCAACAAGCATTGAAAATCCAACAGGTTATACCTTGAAAGCCATTCAGGTTTCTCCGAATGCTTCGGTGGCGAATTATGGCAATTGGGAGCCTCGTTTTTCATTCAATTTAAAGGTTGCTGAAAATTCATCCTTCAAAGCATCTTACAATCGCTTGGTACAATATGTGCATTTAATGTCGAACACTGCGGCTTCAACACCGTTAGATGTTTGGACTTCTTCGACAAATATCATTAAGCCTCAAATTGCTGATCAAGTGGCTTTAGGATTATTTAAAAACTTAGGTGAAGGAGGAAATGACTTTGAAACATCAGTTGAGGTTTACTATAAGGAAATGCAAAATCAGATTGATTATGCAGACCGTGCGAATTTGTTTTTAAACCCTTTATTTGAAAAGGATTTACTCTTCGGAAAGGGACGTGCTTATGGTGCTGAATTTTTTGTTAAAAAGAATGTAGGCAAATTAACGGGCTGGGTAAGCTATACGTTGGCTAGAACAGAACGCTTAATTGAAGGCCTGAATAACAACGATTGGTATTTGAATCGATACGATCGTACCCATACCTTGAATGTTGTGGGGCAGTATTCCTTATCCACAAAATGGTCTTTTGGGGCAAATTTTGCTTACATCACAGGTGTCCCATATTCGATTCCATCACAGAAATATATTTATGGGGGAATTGCATATCCTCAGACAGCAGTAGGAACCCGAGGGAATATTCGAGTGCCTGATTATCATCGTTTGGATATTTCTGCCACTAAGAAAAATAAGAAAGCTTTATTTGGTAAGGGTTCTTCTGAATGGGTGTTCTCTGTGTATAATGTGTATAATCGGAAGAATCCATTTTCAATTTATACGCAAGCGAATGATTCAAATACATTAAAAACGGAAGCGGTTCAATTGTCCATTATAGGTTCATTTGTTCCTGCGGTAACCTATAATTTTACTTTTTAAGATGCGCTATTTCATCATAATATTTTCTGTCTTATTCTTTTCTTGTGAGGAAGTCGTTACACTGGATAGTCCAAAATCTAATCATTATTTGGTAGTTGAATCTACGCTGACGAATCTTCCTGGTCCACAGAAAATCTTCTTGACTCAATCGCAGGATTATTTTGATAATTCTGCCGCACCGGCTGTACAGGGAGCTGAAGTAGTGGTCATAGATGATGCATCTAATTCATTCCGCTTCGTGGAAAGCATTGAAAATCCTGGAGTTTATGTTTGGTCTCCTTCAGCTACGAATCAGCAATTTGGTGTAGTGGGTAGTACTTATCAATTAACCGTTAAAACACTCACGGACACCTACCTGGCATCTGCCAAAATGAATCCAGTGCCTCCGGTTGATTCCATCACTTACAAGGCTTCTCAAGCTAGTCTCCGACAAATAAATGATGGTCAGCCGAAAGAAGGGTTTGTTGCTCGATTTTTTGGGAACGATTTAAAAGGTGAGGGAAGTTGTTATCGTATGAAATTTTATAAGAATGATACCCTTTTCAATGCTCCGTCAAACCTGGTAGTTATCTATGATTCTGCCTTGCAAAAAGTGCCTGGAACGGATGGATTGATGTTTAATTTGCCTATTAGGGCTTCTATAAATCCTAAATTGTATGTAGCAAATGACAAAGTGAAAGTTGAGCTATATTCTATTTCGCTAGATCAATATAGTTTTTATTCGCAAGCGCGTTTGGAATTAAATAATGCGGGTCTGTTTTCTCGTCCAGCTGCGAATATCCCAACAAACATTCGCAATTTGAATGCAAGCTCGAAGCTTCAGGGTGCAGGTTGGTTTGGGGTATCGGCTGTTTCCATGTTGGAGACAAGCATCGACCCAGCGAAAGCAAAAAAGGAATTGCCTTAATTATTCGAAGTTGATGACTAATGTTACGGTATGTGAGCGTATGTCATTCATTCGAGCATAGGGGCCGTTAACCGAAGGTGGCACATATAAATTGAAGAGTCCATGGGAAAAACGCAACTCGGGGGTGAATTTGAAAAATTGAAAATATTGTTCTAGTCCAAAACCATATTCCAGCGAGAGATCGGTCGTATTAGCACTTAGCGCTGAGCTTTTTTTCTTAACATTGGCCTCAATCCCGAGCTTAACTCCTCCCATCACATACAAGCGGTGATTTTTTCTGCGTAGGGATCGTAATTTTAATAAAACGGGGACCTCTAACCAGGTTGATTCCCTCCACAAGGGAGTATTTGCTTCGCTTTTAAATTGTATTTCTCGCTCGTAGAGCGCGATATTAATCCCTGATTTTAATTCCCAGTGTTTGTCGAAGGCGTAGTTAACAAGTCCTCCAATTTGAAAGCCGAAATTTCTAGGAGAACGCACAGAATCTAAGGTGCCAAAAGTATTTTGATCCGCTTGCATCGAATAATTAGTTGAGGCAAATCCAAATAAAAATCCAAAGTGTATCGGTTTCTCATCGTAGTATTCATGAAATATACGGGTGTATTTCGTGTGCTGACCCCATGTTTGAAAAGTCAATAATATCAAGCAGAATGTCCCAATATTTCGAAGATTACGCACGATTATTTTGCTTTTTGGCCTAAGTAAATGGAGCAAATTCCTCCGGTCATGGGAATCCATTGGGTACTAATAAATCCACAAGATTGAAAAATCTTGATGAAATCAGGACCATCCGGAAATGCTTGAACTGATTCTGGCAGGTAAGTATAAGCAGCAGGATCTTTGGAAATTAATTTTCCTAATAGCGGTAAGCAATAGTTAGAATAGAAATTGTAAAGTTGCTTCATTGGGAAATGTCTTGGATTCGAAAATTCCAAGATGAGGCAATAGCCATTGGGTTTTAAAACCCGATACATGTCATTTAATCCCTTTTCCAATGTTTCATAATTGCGTACACCAAAACTAACGGTGATGGCATCAAAACTATTGTCGGAAAATGGAAGTTTTTCTGAATCACCCATTTGTAAGGTGATCTTATCTTCCAATCCCATTTTCTTGATTTTCTCTTTTCCCACGGCGAGCATGCCCTCGGAAATATCCACGCCAACGATCTTATCCGGATTGATTATTAATGCTTCAATGGCGAAGTCACCTGTTCCAGTAGCGATATCCAATACCTTCTTAATCCCTTTATGCTGAAGTAATTTAATTGCTTTTCTTCTCCAGATAATATCGATTCCACCACTTAATAAATGGTTTAAGAAATCGTATTTATGTGAGATGGAGTTGAACATGTCTGCGACTTGTTCTTTTTTACCTTTATTTTGATTTTTGTAGGGAACGACCATAGCATTGATTGATTTGCTTAGTCCTAACGCGGATGTTCGGCAAATTGTTTGTGCAAAAATACCAATTTTATTTGGTTTATTGGGGCGCCATTTGGAAAATACCCACCAAAGTCCACATGATCATAAAGCTAATTAACATGGAGAAATTTACGATTGCTGCGGCAATGCCTGTGTCAAAATTCAATTCATCTGAATAGGTTATGAGGGTCATTCCTGCTGGTAAAATCAAGCAAATAAGGAGCATGTTTCGGTATTGAAAATCGAATGGTACGGTGTAATAGAGTAGTAAACCAATGCTTAATCCTAATACATAACGTAGTCCTAATACTTGGAAGACTTTGGCAAAAGCTAATTTGGGAAGGCGAACACTGAAATAGATGCCCATGAGTAAGAGAACCATGGGTTTATTCCCTTTGGCGATGGTATCAATGATATCCATGGCTAATGGGAATACAGGAATCTGGAAAATATTGAATGCTAAACCCAGTAGCATTGCTTGAAAGGGGGGAAGTGTGAAAATCTTTTTCAGCACATGTTTGATGGGATGCTTTGATCCGTGATTTCCCGCTAGATAGGTCCCCATCCCATAATTCACCATGAAATTGATGACGGAATTTCCGAGGTCGAACATGATGGCATACGTCAATCCTTCCCAACCCCAGATTCCTTCAATTAAGGGGTAAGCGAATAAACCCAAATTCCAACCTGCGGAGCCCATGGTCAATATACCACGGTGTGTCTGAGGCTCCTTCTTGAAAATGAGATAACCGATATAGGACGATAAAAATCCAAATAACATAGCTATCAGTGGCAACCAGCCTAAAGCAGCAGCTAATTTGACTTTCAGCATGGTAGCAAATACCAAGGCTGGAAAGGTTGTGTGCATCAAAAATTTAGAGATGGATTTTGCATCCTGTGTCTGAATGAACTTGAAACTTTTCAACAAGTATCCAATGCCTATGATGATGAGTGCCGATCCGAAGACGAGATTGGTCGTGTTCATACGTCCTGATTCAGAGGTTTAGGTAGGGAAATTCGGAAGGTACTTCCTTTGTTGACTTCAGTCGATTTTAAAGTTAGTTTTCCTTGGTGGTAATTTTCAACAATACGTTTTGCGAGGGTTAAGCCTAAACCCCAACCCCGTTTTTTTGTACTATACCCTGGGTTGAAAATTTTCGACATATTCGCCGGCAAAATCCCCTTACCCGTATCGGAAATGTCGATATGAATCATGTTGTTTTTCCCTTCATGGAGATAAATAAGCATATCGCCGGTTCCACTCATGGCATCCACTGCATTCTTGCAGATGTTTTCAATCACCCATTCGAATAAATATTTATTGACATTGGCTAATTGCCCCGGGACTAATGACGATTTAATTTCAATGTACACTTTAGTCGAAATTCGAATTTTTAGATAATTGATAAAACTAAAAATCAACTCTTCCAACTCTTCTTCTTTCAAGATCGGTGCTGAACCAATGTTCGAGAAACGAGTAGTAATTGTTTCGAGGCGTTGAATATCTTTCCCTAATTCGACAACGATTTCTGGATTGATGTTTGGTTCATTGCTTAAAATTTCAACCCATGCGGTGAGAGATGAGAGCGGAGTGCCTAATTGATGTGCGGTTTCCTTGGCTAATCCTACCCACACCCGATTTTGTTCAGCTCTTCTTGAATAGGAGAAGAAAATATAGCCCAAAAATCCTACAATTAATACGACAAGTAATTGCGATAGTGGGTAATAACGCAATAGTTTCAATAGTTTGGAATTTCCATAGTAGATATATTCTTTCTGGAAACCCATATCCATTTCGATGGGTTTATTGTTTTCTAAGATGATTTCTTTGAGTTTGGCTTGAAGTAAAACCTGTTTTTTCTCGATATCAATCGCTTCTGGGATGGCAATATTAATCGAATTCAAGTGTCCACTTCCATCCTTCCAAATCACGGGAATCGTGTTATTCTCATTGATTTTCTTGATTCGCTCAAAGAAAAAATTGATGTCGGCATTCTCATCACTCGTCATCACATAGCGAATGGTTTCCGCATATAATTCGATCTGCTGTTTTTCCCGTTCCTCCAACTTAGAGACCAATCCATCCGTAAAATACAATGAAAAGCCAGCCATAAAAACGCAAACGGCAAAGAAGGCAACCTTCAACCAAGTATCACGGTTGTAAAACGCCAGCGGTAAGGCAACTTCTCTCGTTAAGATTTTCATAGGCAATAAGCTTGGTAAGCCATTCCTCACAAATTACTCACCGTTTATCCATAAATCAAAAATATTTTTTCTAAGGTACTTTGTAATGCATAGTACCTTTTATACTTTTGGTCTATCAAATAAACAAAAAATCCGATGGATATTGAAAATGCCAAGGTGCAGATGCGGAAGGGAATTTTGGAATTCTGTATTCTGCAGATTATTTCTAGGGGAGAGGTTTATGCCTCTACCATGCTGAATGAATTAACTTCAGCAAAAATTATGGTTGTCGAGGGTACTTTGTATCCTTTGTTGACCCGTTTGAAAAATGCCGGATTTCTGGATTATAAATGGGTGGAGTCGGCATCGGGTCCACCAAGAAAATATTATGTGTTAACCGAAAAAGGGGAAACCTTTTTAGCGGAATTACATGGAACCTGGGATGATTTACAAAACTCAGTTTCTCAAATCATTCATCCACAAACACCCCAAGCTTAATCATACATTTATGAAAAAGACCTTATCAATTAATATCGCTGGCATCGTCTTCCACATTGAGGAAGATGCTTTTGCTACCTTGGATGCTTATTTAAAGTCAATCCATGCTTATTTCAAAAATTTCGAAGGAGCCAAGGACATCGTTGATGATATCGAGGCGCGTATCGCAGAAAAATTCTGGAATATCCGTGAAACGGAAAAAACGGAAGCGATCACGCAAGCACATGTGGATGAGTTAATTGCTTCTTTGGGTACCGTGGCTGATTTTCAAGAAATTGAAGAGGAAGAAGATAAAAAAGAACATACAAAAAAGGCAATGCCTAATTTCGATGGAAAAAAACCTTTTCGGCGCGATTTAACGAATAAGAAATTGGGTGGTGTTGCGGCGGGAATTGCCAACTACTTTGAAATCGATCCGATTTGGGTTCGCTTGATTTTAATAGTTGCATTTTTTGGCTTAATCCCCTTGTTTCATGTAGCCAATTTCATTTTCTGGGTATATCTCGTTTGTTGGATTGCAGTTCCGGGTGAAACTTCTTCAGAAAATGAGAAATCGTATCGTAAATTTTATCGTGATCCAGAACACAAAGTAATCGGTGGTGTGATGGCTGGCATTTCTGCCTATACCGGTTGGGACGTTGGTCTATTGCGTGTTTTAGCTGTTATTTCCTTATTCTTTTTTGGAACAGGTGCAGCTGCATACATCATTATCATGGTCATTACTCCAGAAGCGAAATCCTTGACGGACAAAATGGAAATGACCGGTGAGCCGATTACGCTAGAGAATATTGAGAAAAATATCAAGGAAACTTTTCAGCCTGATTCAACGGAGGAAAAACTTTTGACACGAATATTATTATTTCCTTTCCGTGTTTTTGCAACCGTATTTACAGCAATAAAGCCTGTATTAGTTGGCTTCAAATGGTTAGTGCAATACTTGGCCGGAATCGTTTTAGTTATCATTGCCTTAGCTTTTGCAGCGGCATTAGTGATTGTGACAACTGCTGGAATATCAGGTTTTGACCACGGACTCATAGGCCTTAATTTTGGTGAAGTTGGAATTCCTTTTTATTTACTTGCACAGGATTTGCCAGCCTGGGCAATCTGGGCAGGTTATGCTGCAATTATTCCCATCGTTGTGGGAATTGGAATCGGGGGTTTATCCTTATTGTTGAATCGTAAATTGACGAATTCAACGTATAAATACATCTCTACCACGATGGCGATTGTAGGCTGGATAGGCTTATTTGCTGCATTCAGTTTTGTAGGACGCAATTTCCAAAGAACTGCAACGGTGAATCAAATGAAAGAGATTTCAGCCGATTCTTCTTATGTGTTTGATGTGAATCGTGAATCGAATGAGACGATGTGGGAGAAATTGATGGGGAATAATATCATTTCAGATGAATTATTGGATGAGGATGAGCAGCATGATTTCAATCGGGGAGGTTTTTCACGTGCTCAAATTAGCCTAGAAGGTTACCATGGTAAAACGATACAAATTATACAATTTGCCAAATCAAATGGTCTTACACGTGCTGAGGCCGAAACGAATGCGAAAGCGGTTCAATATAACTATGTAGTTAAAGGGAATCAATTGGTTTTGGACAGTCACTTTGGTTTGAAAAATTTGAAATTCCGTAACCAGCGTGTGCGCGTAAAGGTCTTAATTCCATATGGAGTGAGCTTTAGCATGACCCGAGAGTTTGGCTATTTCATGGAAAATGTATTGGATGGAGGCTATTTTGATGAAGAAAATGGTGATATGTTCGTTGGTTCCAAATGGACTTTCTCCATGGATAAAGGATTAATCTGCTTGAATCGTAGTCCAAAAAAATCAGATGAAGATTTTGATCGTTTGCCCGATGCTCCTGCTTCACCGGTAGAGCCCAGCAATTTTTCCATTTCAAAGACAGTAGAGCCGTTTAATAGCATAGAATTGAAACAATGTGGTTCTGCAACAATTACGATTGTTAAAGGCAAGGAGTTCAAGGTTTCCTACCAGTCGGCGGAAACAAGCGCCGACTTTGGTAGCTTAACATCTGTGAGTAATCGTAGCTTGATATTGAATAATATTCCGAATGGAATGTCTGTAACCATTGAGAGTCCTTCACTAAGTAAAGTGGATTTAGGAGGGAATGGACGGACTGAAATTAAAGGTTTTGATGAACCATCCTTGGATGTTGTTTTGCGAGATTTTCATAGTTTGACGTTGTTCGGACACTCAAATGAACTTGCTGCCGCTGCATTTGACTCTTCTGAGTTGTTGGCAAGAAATTGGGAAACAGATATCGCTCGAATTTCTGTAGGCAATCAAGCCAAAATGGATTTGAATGCCAAAAAAAGCATTAAAGGGAAGAAAGCGGAGCGAGCAGATCTAAGCTACAAATCCTACCCTCATTTGCAAGTTTCGTTTGTTAAAAATAAATAATAGGATTGCCATGCAACGATGTGACTTACAATGGCATCTTGTCCACACGATCATTTAATAACAATATGAAAAATTCATTACGCTCCATCATCTACATCTTTCTTGTAGGTTTATCCTTGTCAGCATTCGCTTTTGATCAGGAACATCAAACAAAGAAATTCCGTGTTGGGAATTTCCAGAATTTAGAAATAGGATACGATTTTGAGGTCCAAATTACGAAAGGAAATATTTGTAGTATTTCAGCTATGGGTCGAGCAGAAGACCTTGAAAAATTGGACGTTCAGGTAGATGGGAATACACTTAAGTTTGATTTAGACGCTTCTTGGTCTTGGTTCGTTTACAGCAAAAATCATAAGAAAATTAAATTGTTGATCACGATGCCCCGGATTAAATCGGCAGAATTCTCGGGAGCTAGTCATGTCAAGCTTCTTGGCTTTTCGGATGAAGAACAAATGAATTTGACCGTAAGCGGAGCCTCACACGTAGTGGGGGAAACCCTACAGGCGGATAAATTAGTACTTGAATTATCAGGAGCTTCGCATGTGAAATTGAGTGGTCGGGTGGCCAAATTAGATGCGGAGATTTCTGGAGCGAGTCATTTGAATGCTGAAGAAATGATGATTCGTGATGCTGATATGGAGGCGAGTGGTGCGAGTCACGCGAAAATTCGGATACAAAAATCTTTACAAGTAGAAGCCTCAGGAGCCTCCAAAGTTGAATACGAAGGAAATCCGCTAAATCTGACAAAAGATGTGAGTGGTGCCTCAACCGTACGTCGCGTCAATTAAGGATTCTTTTCGCCTGCAGGAATACGAATTTCGAGTTGATTTTCCTTCGGTGGGATCGGACAAACAAAGGTCTTATTATAGGCACAGTAAGGAAAAAAAGCTTCGTTAAAGTCAATAATTAATTGATTGTCTTTTAAGGTAGTTAGGGGTAACTCCAAATACCGACCGCCTCCATAGGTTTCTTTGGGGGCGGTTTTGTCTTTAAAGGGAATGAAAAAGTCCCCAGAATCATGTTGATAAACAAGAAGATTTATCTTTTTTCCTTCAATTTCAGCTTGCGCTGTTCCGAAAACCAAGAGCGAATCAACGGAACCATCCGTCATTTGTAAACTCACACGTTGTACCTTTTCGTTTCGGATAATTTCGAATGCAAGTTTCCAAGCAGCTGTATATGGATAATAGCTTAAGGCTATGAATGTTGCCTTGTCTGTCAAGGGTGAATCTTCGTCCGTTTTAAATTGGATATCTTTTGCCCGCCGCTTTTCTGTGATTTGGAGCGAGTCTTCCGTTGATTTAGAGGGAGTTTGGGATTGTTTGGGAAGGCTGAAATAGATCAGGCTGCCAACAATCACAAAGAGAATCAGAATCCAACGGTTGAATTTCATAGGAATGCGTGTAAATTTGAGTTCGTAAAAATATAAAATTAATCACATGTTTACAGGTATTGTGGAATCGATGGGCGTTTTAGAAAGCAAACAAGCGCTGGGCACAAATGTGGATTTTTGGTTTTCTTCTTCATTTACAGATGAACTGAAAATTGATCAGTCGCTCGCACATAATGGCGTTTGCTTAACGATTGTTGAAATTAAATCCCCACAATACCGCGTGACGGCGATTCAAGAGACGCTTCAAAAAACGAATTTGGGGGATATTGCTATCGGCCAAAAGGTTAATTTAGAACGTTGCATGCCTGCGAACGGGCGATTTGATGGGCATATCGTGCAAGGACACGTGGATTTGACGGGTGTATGCACGCGAATTGTGAAACACGATGGTTCTTGGGAATATCATTTTCAATATCCCGCCGGCCATGTTACCGTTGAAAAGGGTTCTATCTGTGTGAATGGAACTTCATTGACGGTTGTTGAATCGGGCGTGGATACTTTTTCCGTGGCGATTATTCCTTATACCTTTGAACACACAATTTTTCACCAAATGAACGTAGGTGATCGTGTGAACTTGGAATTCGATATTCTCGGGAAATACATGCAGAAGTTATTAGCGCAGCAATTAGCTCAATAAATCCTCGATCGCATCTTCCACTTTTTCAAATCCAAATTGATTCCATACGGCATCTTTTTGAGCTTGAATTTCTTTCAAGCCTAAATTGCCGATACTTCCTAAATGCGAGTGCTTGATTTCACGGCTACTTCCGTTGAATTTTCCGGCTTCGATCATTTTGCCAACCTGCATATATGCCTCCCTAAAAGGCATACCTTGTATGACTAATTTGTTTACTTCCTCTACCGAGAATAATAAATCGTATTTCGAATCTTTCAATAGATCAGCTTTCACTTGCATGTGAGTAACCATGTAGTGTGTGATTTCCAAGCAATCCTTGATTTCATCAATCGCTGGCATCAAAAGCTCTTTCGTCAATTGGAATTCACGGTGATAACCAGATGGAAGATTGCTCATGAGCAATTGCATTTGGTTAGGACCGGCCTTCAATTTATTCGACTTGCCTCTGAGTAATTCTGCCACATCAGGATTTTTCTTGTGTGGCATGATGGAACTTCCTGTCGTCAAGGAGCTTGGTAGTTCAATGAAACCAAAGTTCTGAGAATTGTATAAACAAACATCCATCGCTAAACGACTTAATGTAGTAGCTATTTGGCTGATGGCGTTTAATACATAAAACTCCGTCTTGCCGCGTGACATCTGCGCATTCACAACATTTACATGTGGAGCTTCAAAACCCAATAAAATGGTCGTTAATTTTCTGTCTAAAGGAAAGGATGAACCATAACCGGCGCCTGATCCTAAAGGATTTTTGTTGGCTAATCGAAACGCCGCCTCCAATAATTCTGCATCTTCCACTAAACATTCCGCATAAGCGCCGAACCACAATCCAAAGGATGAGGGCATTGCAATCTGCAAGTGGGTATAGCCTGGCAATAAATCGTTTTTGTGAGCCTCACTTTTGGCCAATAAAAGATCAAATAAATCCTCCACCGCATCCGCGATCTCCATGATTTCCGCTCGCATGAATAATTTCAAATCCACTAAAACTTGGTCATTCCGTGAACGGCCCGCATGAATTTTCTTGCCCAAGTCGCCCAATTTTTGAGTTAGCAGATATTCGATTTGGGAATGAACGTCTTCCATTCCTTCTTCAATGACGAAGCTACCATCATCAATGGTAGTTAAGATATTTTTCAGCTCAAGACAAAGTGGCTCTAGTTCATCGGATGGCAATAGTCCCACATGCTCGAGCATCGTAATGTGCGCAAGGGATCCCATGACATCGTAACGAGCCAATTGCAAATCGTACACAGGGTCGTTTCCAATCGTGAATTGCTCAATGATTGCGTCTGTTAGTTGATTTTCTTTTTGCCAAAGTTTTGCCACGATTGAATTAGATTAATTGTGATAGTAAATTTTGATAGGTCTGGATACCCTGTTTTAATTCTTCCAAATAGATGAATTCATCTGCCGTATGGCTTCTTCCGGAATGTCCAGGGCCTATTTTTACGGAGGGGAAATGCATCAAGGATTGATCCGAAAGGGTAGGTGAGCCAAAAGTTGATATACCTAAGGCTTTAGCCGCTCCTAATACCGGATGTCCATCCGGAATTTTACTCGATTGTAAACGAATACTCCGAGGGCGTAATTCCGCTTGAACAAGACTTTTTAATATGTCGAGAACCTGTTCTAAGGAATAACATTCATTGACCCGACAATCAATCGTATAGTGACAAACGTCGGGAACCACATTGTGTTGTTTTCCAGCTTGGATAACTGTTACGCTACACTTCACGGGTCCTAATACGCTGGAAACTTCAGGAAATTCAAATGATTTTATATTATTTATATCTTCTAATGCCAAGTAGATTGCATTCACCCCTTCATTTCGTGCAGCATGACCTGCCACACCTTTTACCTCAGCATCAATGACCATTAATCCTTTTTCAGCAATGGCCAGTTGGCAATCCGTCGGTTCTCCCACAATCGCCCAATCAATCTGAGGAAAATCCGCCGATTTTAAAACGGATTCGATTCCACCAGTTCCTGATATTTCCTCTTCTGCAGTCGCAGCAAGCACGATATTGAAAGGTAAATTTTGTTCATAAAAGGAACAGAATGTTGCGATCAGACAAACTAAACTTGCGCCAGCATCATTACTTCCTAAGCCGTACATTTTGCCATCTTGATAAGTAGCAACAAAAGGATCAAAGGTCCAGGAGCTATTCGCTTTAACAGTATCATGGTGGGAATTCAATAGGATGCTCGGTTTATTTGCATCAAATTGTTTATTCATTGCCCAAACATTATTGCCTAAGGTATGAAACGGAATATTTCTGTCATGCAAAAAATCCTGAATGATCGCAGCAGTTCCTTGTTCTTCCCGACTAAAAGAAGGGCAGGCAATCAGCTGGGCCAGCAGGATTTGTGCATCTAGAAATTGTTGTTCCGAATACATTAGGCTTGAATGAGTGTGCCTTTTTGGGGCTGTGAAACAAAATCTGCATGGCAGAGGCGAACCGTTTGCACGCCTTGTGCAATGGCTTTTAGCGCATTTTCTAATTTAGGAATCATTCCTGCCGAAACGATGCCATCTGCTTTTAATTGGTTGAAATTCAACTGATTAATGTGTGAAATTACGGAATTGTCATCGTTTGGATCCATGAGCACCCCTTGTTTTTCAAAGCAATAGCTGAGTGTTACATCGAAGTATTCGCTCAAGGCAATTGCTAAAGCCTGTGCCATCGTATCGGCATTCGTATTAAGGAGTTGGCCTGCAACATTCGCCGTAATCGGTGCAAAAACAGGACATAATCCAGCATCGATTAATGATTTCAAACCGAGCGCATTGACAGACTCAATATCTCCCACAAAACCATAGTCTATCGGAACAGGATTTCTTTTTTTCGATATGACGAAGCCCCCATCTGGACCGGCAAGCCCTATCGCATTTGAAGACAAAGCTTGTAGCGAGGCAACGATCGATTTATTGATCCAACCGGCATAAACCATGGTAACAATACGAAGGCTGTCAGCATCCGTAACCCGCCGACCGTCAATCATTTGACTTTTAATTCCCAAATCAGCTGCCATGGATGTGGCTATTTTACCACCTCCATGAACCAGCAATTTGTGTCCTTGTATGCTTGCGAAATCAGCTAAAAAAGATGCTAAAGCCTCAGGGGCATCGATGATGTTCCCTCCAATTTTGACAATATGTAAGGCTTGCTTTTTCATTAAAATAAATATGGACTTTCTACCCGCATTTGGGATAATAATATTTCCTTTATAACGGTTTGTGCCGCCCAAACGCGATTTCCTGCTTGTTGGATCACAATCGAATGCTCCGAATCTAACACGGCATCATCCACCACTACATTCCTGCGAACGGGAAGACAGTGCATGAATTTGGCCTGGTTAGTTAATTGCATTTTTTCCATGCTAACCGTCCAAGCTGGGTCTGTAGAAAGTATTTTGCCATAGTCTTCATAAGAAGACCAGTTTTTAGCATAAATGAAATCGGCTCCCTCAAAAGCCTCTTTCGGATCATAACATATCTTGGCATCACCTGAAAATTCGGGCGCTAATTCGTAGCCTTTGGGATGAGCGATGGTAAAATCAACATCAGCTTGATTCATCCATTCGGCAAACGAGTTGGGAACGCATTGTGGTAAAGCCTTCACATGGGGAGCCCAAGTTAAAACGACTTTTGGGCGTTTAACTGTTTTATATTCAGTTATTGTAATCAAGTCGGTGAGCGATTGCAAGGGGTGGCGTGTAGCCGACTCCAAACTCACAATCGGTTTGCCCGTAAACTTCATGAATTGTTTTAAGACCAATTCTGAATAATCGTATTCCCTGTCAACAAGTCCTGGGAAACTTCTGACTCCTACGATATCACAATATTGGCCGATTACCGCTGCGGCTTCAGATACGTGTTCCGCCTTATCACCATTCATGATGACACCTTCGTTCATTTCCAACTGCCATGAATCCGCTCCAACGTTCATGACCATCACATCCATGCCCAAGTTTTGGGCCGCCTTCTGCGTAGATAAACGAGTACGTAAACTGGAATTAAAGAACAATAAACCCATGGTTTTATTCTTGCCCAAATGCTTGTCGGCATATGGCATCTTTTTCATCAACAAAGCTTCATTAACAAGTTTGTCGATGTTGTAAGCGTCTTTAACGGAAGTAAAATGCTGCATATAAATGGTGATCCGAAGACCTTAGGGTATTGGCAATTTGGTAAAATTACCATTTTTAAGAGATAAATGAAATTTATCGATGGCGTTCCCAGGTGAAAACTTCAAGGGGATCGGGGCAATGAATTGTTTTTTGATCGATTTGAACAAAATTGTTTGCTTTTAATACTGTTTGTGAGGCTATATTTTCACAGGGAGTTTCAGCACGGATATAATGCAAGTCGGCATCCTGAAAAGCCCATTCGACTAATGCTTGAATGGCTTCGCGTGCATAGCCGTGTCCGCGAAATTTTTGGTCTAATGCATAACCGATTTCTGTGTTTCCTTGATCATTTGGCATTCCTGAAAAGCCAATTCCCCCGATAGAACAGGACTTGCTTTTTAAAATGATTTCCCAATTTGTGTACCACATAAAATCGAAGGGGAATTTTTTGGTCATGGGAATCCAATAATGTTGCAGGGCATGGAGCATTTCGTTTTCATAAAAAGGCTCTAAAAGCAAATCATTTGACATTAATTGCAAGCTTTTTTCGAGATCTTTGCGTCCCGATTTTAGCCAGCTTTGTAATGATTGATGATCGAGCGGGATAAGCAATAAGCGTTCCGTTTTGATGGAAATCATGGCTATTTGAAAACATTGACCTACAAAATTGTAGGATTGGTCGCAAAATAAGGAGCCTTGTTGAAAGAAGCTACATTTTTGTGTTCGATTTTAATTGAAGCGTAATAACAACATACCATATATGAAAAAGTATCTATTAATTTTCAACTGCCTATTGATTAGTTGGGCGGCTGCGGCACAAGTTCCAGGAGGATTTGGGTTGTCGGCTCCAAAGAAAGAAGCTGTTATTCCGGGCACTGCTCAAGCGACCTCTAAGGGATCTGCAAAAATCATTGGATATATTTTGGATTCAACGGATACTAAGCCGGTTGAATTTGCTTCTGTAGCATTGATCAACAAGGCTACGAATCGTCCCGTAGATGGTGCTTCTGCTGACCAAGTTGGGAAATTTGTTTTGAACAAGGTAGCCCAAGGTGATTATAAATTGATAATCTCTTTCATTGGCTACGAAAGTAAAACGCTTTCGATTTCGATCAATGCGAAAAATGATGACCAAGATTTAGGCGTGATAAAACTTCCGTCAAGTACGAAGATGTTAGCGGAAGTGACGGTGGAAGGTCAGCGAGCCATGATAGAGGAGCGCGTAGATCGTACCGTTTACAATGCAGAAAAAGACGCTTCGAATAAAGGTGGGGATGCAACAGATGTGTTGAAAAAAGTACCCATGTTATCCGTCGATTTAGATGGAAATCCTTCTTTACGAGGTTCATCCAATGTTAAAGTTTTAATTAACAATAAGCCATCAACGATTATGGCATCTAGTATTGCTGATGCATTGAAGCAAATTCCTGCTGATATGATTAAGACGGTGGAGGTTATTACGTCTCCATCCGCGAAATACGACGCAGAAGGGTCAGCGGGTATTATCAATATTGTTACTAAGAAAAATACTTTGCAAGGTTTGACGCTGAATTTTGATACAAGTGCAGGTGCTCGTGGATCGAATCTAGCTTTGAATGGTAATTTCCGGAATAAAAATTGGGGATTATCCTTGGGTGGATTTGGTCGTACGGAGTACAATGTCAATGGAAAATTTGAGAGTACACAGATTACTCAAAGCAATGGAGTCGAAACACGTAATGTTCAATCTGCTGAAACACGCCGTGAAGGTATTTTTGGTAATTACCAATTAGGGTTTGATTGGGATATTAACAAATATAATTCGGTAACATCTAATGTGCGATTTGGTTTACGAAATGGAAATAACTGGCAAGATGGACTTTCACAGGTTCGTAACAATGTGCTAACGAGCCTTCGTAATACGAATTCACAGGACCAATCTGCCAACGTGGACATTAATGTGGATTATACGAAGACCTTTGAAAAAGCTCAGAAAGAATTCTCGATCTTGTCCATGTATAGTCGGAACAACCGGACCAATGATTTTTACAATTTAATCTTGAATCCAAACTCAAACATGAGTGAAATCATGAGTTCGATCAAAAATGCCAACGAAGCTTTTAATGAAGAAATGACGTTTCAGATGGACTATCAAACACCGATTAATAAAAAGTCGATGATTGAGTTTGGTGCGAAAGCGATTACGCGTAATGTGACTTCCGATTATGCTTCGTTTATAGCTGGAGCAGATGGCATTTATTCTCCAGCCGTTGGAAATATTAATCTACCAACAAACGTTTTTGATTACAATCAGAACATTTGGGGTACTTATGGTTCATATACTTTGACAACAAAAAACAAGTGGAGCATTAAGGCGGGTGCACGTTACGAGCATACAGACATTACGGCCGACTTCAAAAATAAGGATGGTCAAAGTACTATAATTCCTCCATATGGAGTATTGGTGCCTAGCTTTAATATGTCTAAATCATTTAAATCAGGCACATGGAGATTTAGTTATAATCGCCGTATTCAGCGTCCAGGTATCGAAAACTTGAACCCGAATATCAATGCGACCAACCCATTGAATATTTCGCAAGGAAATCCCAATTTGGCTCCGGAGTATACCAATAATTACGAAATTTCTTTCAGCAAGTTTGTCAAGCAAACCTATATTTCAACGGCTTTATTTGTTCGTAATACGACAGGAGCAATTAGCCGCATTCGCCAAGTAACGGGGGATGTGGTGAAAACGACTTCTATGAATATTGGAAATGAGGATGCCTATGGTATGAATATTAACTTGAATGTTAACCTTTCCAATAAGTTGATGCTTGGTGGAGGCGGCGATTTGTCTTATATGGTATTGGCAAATAATAATCCGGATGCAATGTTGGCGGCTAAAAACGAAGGTTTGCAATCGAATTTTCGAATTTTCGGAAATTACAATATTGGGAATGGCTGGGGTGCTCAGGTATTTACATTTTACCGGGTAAATCAAGTTCAGCTACAAGGCTCACAGGGAGGATTTGGAATGTACACCCTAAATTTCAAGAAGGACTTCAAAAACAAAAAGGGAAGTATTGGGTTTGGCGCGGAGAACTTTTTAACTCCAAATGGATTTGTGATGCGGAACGAAACCAAAACCTTGGCGATCAATCAAGTATCCGAAAATACCATGCGTAACATGAATTTTAAAGTTACTTTCTCTTACCGAATCGGAAAGATGAGCTTTGGTCCAACTAAAAAGAAGAAATCAGTGAGTAACGATGACACTAAAGGAGAAAGTGATGCGGCTCCAGCTGCACCTCAACAACCGATGGGTATGCCTGGCATGCGTATGGGTGGTGGAGGCGGTGGCTTCGGAGGCCCAAGATAATGAGTGATTCCTAGTTTTAATAAAAAAGGAGGCATATAATTGGCCTCCTTTTTTTTATTTGTTTCGTTCTATGGTGTAGCTGAGCAGATCACCTAAGGAAGTTCGGTAAACCGAATCTGGAAATTGTTGGAGTATCTCCCGCGCTTCTTGTGCAAAGGCTTGCATGCGTTGCGATGCATAAGCAATGCCCCCGGTTGATTTGACAAAATCAATAACCTCCTTCACTTTAACAGGATTATCCGAGTCGTTTTTGATGGTTTTAATCATCTGTTTTCGCAAGGAGCGCGTGGTGTTTTGAAGGGCATAAATCAAAGGCAAGGTCATTTTCTTTTCCTTGATATCGATTCCCAAAGGCTTGCCAATTTCAGCATCACCGTAGTCGAATAAATCATCTTTAATCTGAAAGGCAATTCCCACTTTTTCGCCGAATTGATGTGCCATTTCGACATATTTCGCATTTGCATCCGTGGATTGAACTCCTACCGCACAACAAGCAGCAATTAAGGTTGCTGTTTTCTTGCGAATGATATCAAAATAGACATCCTCGGTGATGTCGAGTTTACGTGCTTTTTCAATTTGTAATAATTCACCTTCAGCCATTTCGCGTACTGCTGTGGAAACGGATGTTAATAAATCAAAATCCTTGTGATCAACAGAAAGGAGAAGGCCTTTGGACAATAGGTAATCGCCTACGAGTACGGCAATTTTATTTTTCCAAACGGCGTTGATTGAGAAAAATCCTCGCCGATAATCGGATTCATCCACTACATCGTCATGAACTAAAGTTGCCGTGTGAAGCAATTCGATAAGTGCTGCGCCGCGATAAGTTTTTTCAGTAATTTCGCCTACGCATCCTGCCGTTAAAAATACGAACATGGGGCGCATTTGTTTACCTTTCCGTTGGACGATGTAATTCATAATCGTGTCCAACAGCATGACTTTGGTCTTCATGAACTGCCTAAATTTCCCCTCAAATGCTTTCATGGGTTCCTCAATGGGCGCCTGAATGGATGAAAGCGAAATGGCCATAGAATTATGTTTACGTGCTTGTTCAGCACATGTGGAAATTGTGTAAATTTAATCACATTTTGGGATAATTTAGTCCTGGGATTTAAATATTGCGAAATATATGAGTAACATGTTGGTCTTAGCGGGAGGTTCTGTCAAAGGGGCATTTCAAGCAGGTGTAATAAAAGCATTGGCAGAAAAAGGCTTTGAGCCAGATGTTATTTATGGAATCTCTGCGGGAAGTTTGAATGCCGCATTTTTGGTAAATTCGATGGGCCGTCAACAATTAGCTGGACAAGCTATTTCGTTTAAGCAAGCCGCTGATGATTTGTGGGATTTTTGGGAGACGCGCATCACACGTCCTGATTGTTTATCGAGGCCTTTATCTATTTTCGAGTTAGGCTGGACTGCCTTGACAAAAAAATTTAGAGGCTTGGTCTCAACACAACCATTGCGAGAGCTCATTCAAGAAATAATCGCTATGCGCAATTTACATGCATGTACAGTTGGGCTTAAAATAGGAGCGGTTAATATCATGGAGGGTCGTATCCAATATGTTGATCCGAGTACCCCCGAATTCATAGACTATTTATTGGCATCTTCAGCAGTTCCGATTTTGATGCCTGTCGTAAAAATTAATGGGGAAGATAGTCGAAGCTATTTGGATGGGGGATTGCGGGATGTAACACCGATTCGTCGGGCATTGGACGATGGCGGCAAAAACATCGTTTGTGTTAGTTGCCATCCTGAAGCCATCGAGGGAGGCTATTTTGATTCCGGAGATTTGTTGGCCCTCGTCGATCGTGTGATGGATATAGCCGTCAATGAAATTTTAAATGCAGATTTACGCGAAACGATTCTGATTAATAATTCGCTTCCTGCGGATGGTTCAATCGTTCAAGAAGGTCCATACAAAGGCTATCAGCGAGTAAACATTGAATCGATCCGACCAATACAGCCGATTACCATTGATATTCAACATTTTAATAAATTTGATATACGTCGGATGCTCGAAATTGGTTACGAAATAGGCAGCACAAAAAAAGCCTGATGTTTCCACCAGGCTCTTGAATTCGATTGTGATTATACGACCATGATATCTTTTTCTTTTTCGACAAAAATATGTTCGATTTTTGCGACAAAGCCATCCGTAATTTTTTGGATTTTATCTTCAGCCATCTTGATGGCATCTTCTGAGACGCCTTCGCCTTTTAATTTTTTAATGCTATTATTGCCATCCTGACGTGCGTTGCGAATGTTGATTTTCGCCACTTCAATTTCTTGCTTTACGCGTTTGACCAAATCACGGCGTCGTTCTTCAGTCAATGGTGGAATGGCCAAACGAATCGTTTCTCCATCGTTCATCGGATTTAAGCCTAAATTTGAGTTACGAATCGATTTTTCAATCTCCCCAAAAATTCCTTTTTCGAATGGTTTGATGGCAATCGTGCGCGCATCAGGAGTCGTAATGGATGCAGCCCCTGAAATAGGAGTAGGCATGCCGTAATAATCAATCATTAAGCCGTCCAACATAGATGTACTCGCTTTGCCAGCACGAATCTTTGATAGCTCAATGTTTAAATGTTTAATAGCGCCCTCCATGGTTTCTTGGGTCGCGTCAATATAAAATTCAATTTCTTCCATTGGGTATTAGCTTATTAATGTTCCTACATCTTCTCCTGTAACAAGATCAGCCAAATTGCCTTCCTTGTTCATATCAAAAACGATAATGGGTAAATTATTTTCTTGGCATAAGGTAAATGCCGTGGTGTCCATAATTTTTAAGCCTTTTTGGATCGCATCCGAAAAGCTTAAATGTGTAAATCTTGTTGCTGTAGGGTCCTTCTCAGGGTCAGCCGTATAAACTCCGTCTACGCGCGTGCCTTTTAGGACTACATCAGCTTCAACTTCAATGGCACGCAAGGAAGCCGTTGAGTCAGTCGTAAAATAAGGGTTGCCTGTGCCAGCTCCAAAAATGACGATACGTCCTTTTTCCAAGTGGCGAATGGCTCTCCGACGAATAAATGGTTCGCAAACTGCTTCCACTTTTAAAGCAGTCATCATGCGTGTGTACAAACCTTGTTTTTCTAATGCTGCCTGAACAGCCATGCCATTAATTACGGTGGCCAACATGCCCATGTAATCTCCTTGAACGCGGTCAATACCTGCTTTTGCGGCACTCGCGCCACGGAAGATATTTCCTCCACCGATTACAATCGCAACTTCAACACCTAAATCATGAACTTTTTTAATTTCGGCTGCATATTGGCCTAAAATCACGGGGTCAATCACCTCGTCTTTGGTCGATAATGCCTCACCTGAAAGTTTTAAAAGGATACGTTTGTATTTGGTGTCTTTCATGCGTTGTTGAGATTTATGCGCTGCAAATTTAGAAAATTTATCGGCTTTTTGTTTAAATTTTCTGCTTATAATCTTTGGCTTCTGGTAATTTCCACCAAGCTAAATGTGGATGTGCATGATGTTCAAAATGATAGCCAAAAAAGTAACAGGAAATAAAGGCCCAAACATGATTACGCTTTTGGCTTCTCGATTGTGTTTTGTTAGTAGGATCATGTTCCCCACGATGTGGCAAATAGGTCCCGAAGTAGAATAATTGCAGCGTACTCAATATCGCCGGGACCTCCCAAAATACGATGAGATTCCACATGGGTAGCCAAAGTTTGAGCACATTGTAAGTGATCGCCATCGCAAGTACCTGTTGCCAGGTTACATATTGCCACATGAACTTAAACCACCAAACAAAAAAATTGCCCTGGTGGACATCTGGGTCTTTTCCCGTATTCACATAATCGTGGTGCCGATGGTGCTTCTTACGTAATACGGCATAATTGTTAAAGGCAAAAAGTGTCGCACATACCCAACCGATGCCATGATTTAAGTTCGGATTTCCGGGAGAAACAACACCATGAATCGCATCGTGTGAAGTGATGAATAATCCTGTATATAAATGTGTTTGGATCAGTAAATGCAGATAAGTCCAAGGCGATTGAATGTCCATGGGATGTAATAGCACAAAGGTCAAATGGGCCAACCAAAGTGACAGGATGGTAAATGCCCAAAATATTCCCTTAAAATTGTTTACTTTGTTCACGTGTCTTTGGCTGTTGGTCAAAATTAATACTAATTACCTATGAAAAATGTTTTCGTTGTGATATTCCTTTTTGGAATTTCATTTATGAGTTGGGGGCAAAAAACCTATTGCAATCCCATGAACTTGGATTATGGATTTACGCCCATTCCCAATTTTTCAGAGCAGGGTCGTCATCGTGCCACCGCAGATCCTGTTATTTCTTATTTCAAGAATCAATATTATTTGTTTTCAACGAATCAGTGGGGTTATTGGGTAAGTCCGGATATGGTGGATTGGAAGTTTGTTCCAAGAAAATTTTTACAGCCTTATCACAAAGTCTTTGACGAATTATGTGCACCAGCAACTTTGACCTTGGGTGATAGTCTTTTGGTCATCGGTTCTACTTATGAAAAAGATTTTACTCTTTGGTATAGCCAGCATCCGCAGACGGATACGTGGAAAGAAGCAGTACATGCATTTACAGCAGGAGCGTGGGATCCAGCATTTTTTCTGGATGATGATAATCGCCTGTATTTATACCATGGATCTAGTAATTTTTATCCCATGTATGGCCAAGAATTGGATCGGAAGACCTTGCAGCCGATCGGGTTGCGACATGAGTTAATCCGACTGCATGATGAGGAACATGGCTGGGAACGTTTTGGGGAATACCAAGATAATACCTTCCTGAAACCATTCATGGAAGGTGCTTGGATGAATAAATACAAGGGGAAGTATTATCTGCAATATGGCGCACCTGGTACGGAGTTTTCTTCCTATGGGGATGGGGTTTATACGGCCGACAAGCCTTTTGGGCCTTTTACCTATCAAGCTCACAATCCATTCTCATTTAAGCCAGGGGGCTTTACCCGAGGAGCAGGACACGGGGCAACTTTTGAAGGTCAATATGGCAATTGGTGGCATGTTTCCACGATTACGATTGCGGTGAAAAATAGTTTCGAGCGACGATTGGGATTATGGCCTACGGCTTTCGATGCAGATGGTATTTTATATACGAATACTGCTTATGGGGATTATCCGCATCGCATGCCAACAGCCCGTGTGGAAAATCCAAAGGATTTGTTTACCGGTTGGATGTTATTGAATTATAACAAACCTGTTCGAGTCTCGTCAAGCCTTGCGGGCTATGGGGCGAATTATGCAGTCGATGAACAAATGAAGACATATTGGTCGGCGAAATCAGCCAAGCCCGGAGAATTTATTGAATCGGATTTAGGGGAGGTTTCCACGGTACATGCTATACAAGTGAATTACGCTGATCAAGATGTGGATTCTTCTTTTCTCGGTAAGATGCAAGGCATTTATCATCAATATAAGATTGAATTCAGTATTGATGGAAAACACTGGGAGGTAGCCGTGGATAAATCGAAAAATAAAACAGATATTCCACATGACTATGTGGAATTAACTAAGCCGATCGAAGCACGGTTTATTCGCTTGGTTAATCATCACATGGCAGCTGGAAAATTTGCCATCAGTGGTCTGCGTGTCTTCGGATTGGGTCATGGTGAAAGGCCGAAAATTGTAAAAGATTTAATTGTCCTTCGGGGTGATCATGATAAACGAAGTGCTTGGTTGAAGTGGGGACATTTAACGAATGCAACAGGTTATGTTGTTTATTCGGGGATTGCTCCGGATAAATTGTATACCTCCGTTCAGGTTTTTGGCGCGAATGAATATTATTTCAAATCGATGGATAAAGATCGGACCTATTATTTTCAAATGGAGGCATTTAATGAAAATGGGATAGGTGTTCGGGGTCCTGTCATCAAGTCGGAGTAAGAATTGCTTGTCCCACAGCACATTGAAGGCATTTCTTGGGATTGCAATAATTTCGATACCATTGAATGCAGGCTTGTGATTCGCGTGCCGTTTTGATGGGTAGTCCCATGGAGCTATAATAACGGGTGATTTGATTGTTTTCGCCCGCTAGTTCTTCCAACCAGCGTAAGGCTTTTTGCTCGTATTGAGCTTGATTTCGTTCTCTGCTGTAACAGATTAACATGGGAATGAGCGTGTTGATGCAGATGGATTGAAAGGCGCTAGCTCCCAATCGAGTATGATGTGGTGCACTTTTCTTACCAAATTGGACATGCAAACCCCAATAGCCTTCCAACGGAATTTCAAAGAGTTGTTGGATCGTTTTTAATTCCTGCATTTCGAGTAGAAGGGAAATAAGGGCACAATTTGCCCGAACAATCTCCGCGAATTGAGCCAAACGAATCTGTGGAAAATTGGCAGGGCGGAGGCGCAACATTTTCCAATCTGATTTTTGTAAGTGACTATCTGGCCAAACATGTTTTTTCTTCAAATGGATATATTCGCGTCTTAATTCATATTGATATTCATCTTGAATCGGCTCTTCCAATAATCCCGCAATCCCAAATAAAGCCGCCTCAATGCCCACGTGTCGATCACGATAGAGTAGGATAAGTTTAAGTGGTAGACTTTTGGCTAGTCGGAGCATTGGTTCCGCATTCAATGAGAATCCAAAGCTTTTTGCTAGGGAAAGGTAAAAGGCTTCTTCCCAATCGCCCCTTGACTCATAAACGAGTGTTCGCATTTCTTCGGATTTCATTTGTAAGCGTTCTCCGCTCGTTTTCGAAATCATTTGGGCTTTAGAATCTAAGGAAACCGACTCGAAAAAAGCATGGCATGCCAATGGATTTTCGGTTTCTTGATTTTCAAAAGATTCGTCCTGTTTAACCCATTGGGAGAGACAGAGCGTTGGAATGGGTTTCCCGATTTCATACTGAATGACTTGATTGTCTTCCCAAACGACATGCAAAATGACATTTTCATAGCTTTTATCTTCATCATGCCGATGCAATAGCCAATCGGAAGATTTTACATGCAATTCCACCGCACCGATCCATTCGAGGTCATCGATTCGGATTCGAGCATGCTGAAAATCTGCCCCAGCATGGGAATTTTCAATACCGGGAGAAATGATTTGAATATGTTCCCCGGTGCTTAGTTGGGGGTTTTGGTTGAATCGCCGATTTTTCCAAAGGATGGCCATGTTGAGTTCATTCATCGCGTGTTTATTTGATGAATGAAGGTAGTTCGCTTAGTTAAAAGTTAATTGATAATCGGGCGATCAGATTTCGATTATCAAGCTTTTGGTTTATTGACTAAATAAATTCCAGCAAGGAGTACAAACATGAAAAAGATCTGGGAGATGTAAATCGTCTCTCCGTCAACAAATCCCCATCCTAATGCAACTATTGGAATCATATAAGTAACCGAACTTGCAACGATGGCACTTGTCCATTTGATGATTTGGTTGAAGGCTAGCATACCGATTGCCGAACCGAAAAGTCCCAATGCCATGGCGGAGAGAAATGCCCAAAGATGTGCATTGTCAAGGGGTATTTCGAAAAAACCTGTTGCATACAGGAGTCCCAGCGCTAGTGGCCCCATCATCATAAAAATCCCCGCCGTAGAGGTTAAGGGATGTAAATCGTTTAATTTGGTCTTTACAATGTGCATATTGATGCCATATAAAAATGTTGCCAAAACCACCCATAATGCGTGTACATTAAAATCAATATCGAATCCCTGACCGGCAAAAAGTAAACCCAGGCAACCTAAAAGTCCTACTAAAATACCTGTCATTTGTTTCCAAATGAATGGTTGTGCGAAAAACAAAATACCAATACCAAGGGTAAATAGGGGAGTGAAGGCATTGAGCATGCCAGATAATGCACTTGAAAGGTGTTGGCCAGCGATAGCAAATAATAAGGCGGGGAGTAAATTTCCGGAAAGGCCTGCGGAGAAAAATGAAAGGCTATGCTTTCGCTCCATGTATTTGAATCGTTTGATGAATATGGGTAAAAAAAATAAACTAGCGGAACAAATGCGTAATGCACCTACTTGCAGCGCGGAATAATGTGCAAGGCTTTTTTTTACTAGGATGAAAGAACTTCCCCAAATGAGCGCTAAGCCTAAGATGGCAAGAAAAATGATGATACTTGGTTTTTTATTTTCCTGCATAGTGGATTGCAATTTCATTGAGGGTTTCTTTGATTTCTTCGAGCGAGTAACTCGTAACGAGTTTGGTCCGAAAAGGTTTAAAATGGTCCATTCCTCGGAAATAATTGGAATAGTGCCGGCGCATTTCGACGATTCCACCGTGATTGCCTTTCCACCGAATCGAAAAGTCTAAATGGGATTCGCAAACGGCTATCCTTTCAGAAAGTGAAGGAGGGGCTAATAAATTTCCAGTGGCTAAATAATGTTTGATTTCATTGAAAATCCAAGGGTAACCGATGGATGCCCGACCGATCATAATGCCGTCTACACCATATTTATCTCGATATTCGAGGGCTTTTTGTGGAGAATCGATGTCCCCATTACCGAAAATTGGGATTTTAATCCGTGGGTTCTCTTTGACTTTGGAAATCAATTGCCAATCGGCCTCGCCTTTGTACATCTGTACGCGGGTTCTACCATGAATGGTTAATGCTTGAATGCCGATATCTTGTAAACGTTCTGCAACGTCCTCAATGTTTTTGGTTGAGTCGTCCCAGCCTAAACGCGTCTTGACAGTCACGGGTAAGTGTGTAGATTTTACGACGGCTTCCGTCATGGCAACCATTTTGGGAATGTCCTGTAATAAGGCTGCACCAGCACCTTTGCAGGCAACCTGTTTGACTGGACAGCCATAATTGATATCGATTAAATCAGGTCCTGCTTTTGTTGCAATTTCAGTACATGAGGCCATGGTTTCAATGGAACTTCCAAAAAGTTGGATGCCAATCGGGCGTTCGTATTCAAAAATATCGAGCTTTTGAATGCTTTTGGCCGCATCTCGAATGAGGCCTTCGGAAGAAATAAATTCAGTGTACATCAAGTCGGCCCCATTTGCCTTACACACCGCACGAAAGGGCGGGTCAGACACGTCCTCCATGGGTGCTAATAACAAGGGGAAATCCCCTAACTCGATGTTTCCTATTTTTACCATTCTGATTAAAAATTGCGTAAATTTACGAGCATTATGGAAGAAAACTATTATCAGGGGCCAACTCGATGGTTGGGACTAAGTTCAAATCTCCTAAGTCTCTTGGGTTTTTTCTTGGTTGGAAGCTTTTTAGGTCAATTTTTTGGATTGTTGGCCGTTGTAGCATTGATGGAATTCCCGACTCAGAATATCGAGGCATTTCAGGCTCAAATCCTAGATTTTATGGCACATCCACAAAAGTATGAAGGAGCGTTTCATGCTTTGATGGCCTTGCAGTGGTTCTCTGCATTATTCACTTTTGTTTTAGGTGCATGGGCCTACTTAAGGTTTATCGAAAAGCGTTCAATTTTTGATTTGAATTCGGCGGAGGCGCCGGGATTTCAGGTGTTTTCTTGGGCTATTTTAACCGTCTTGGTGTCGATGCCGGCGATGGAATATTTGATCGAATGGAATCAGCATATTCAATTACCTGCTGGTTATGAGGCACTTGAAAAGGCGATGCAATCCTCAGAGAAAAGGATGGAGGAATTTACAAAGGTTTTATTGAATTTTAATTCTGAGATCGATTTTGCCTTGGCACTTGCGGTCATTGCTGGCATGGCGGCTTTGGGTGAAGAGATTTTTTTTAGGGGTGTTTTACAGTCGATGTTTGAGCGATATATTGGGAATAAACATGCGGCGATTTGGATAGCAGCTGCGATATTTAGCTTCATTCACTTTCAATTTTACGGTTTCTTTCCTCGCTTGTTTTTGGGTGCTTTTTTTGGATATCTCTACGTTTGGTTTCGGAGTATTTGGGTGCCGATTGCTGCTCATTTCTTCAATAATGCTTGGACATTAACGATGCATTATATGTATCAACAGAAAAATATTGATGTAGATCCGGAAAATATGAGTCAGATGATTCCTTGGTGGTCTGCTATATTGTCAATCGTTTTAGTTGGCTTTTATATTCGTAGATTGCATACCTATAGAACGGAATCGTAGATGGAAGGTTGGAAGTTAATCGGGCAATCGCGGACAGGCATTGATTTAGAAATGCAGAAGGCATTGTTGTGGGAAAAGGCCGGCATACGAGCGGTGGTAATGAATAAGAAATTAAGTGCTTATGACTTAGGAAATTGGGAACTTTATGTGCACCAAGATGATGAAGCAGAGGCAATCAACATACTAAAAGCTTAATTATGGGATTACGAAGTTTATCCAATTTGCAACAGCGCGTTATCGCGGCAATCATAGCCATTCCGTTTTTGTTGTTTTGCGTCTTGTACAGTGATTATACTTTCTTGGTGCTGTTTTTAGTGATTGGAGCTTTGGCCCAATTGGAGTTTTATAAATTGGTCGGTAGCATCAGTGATAATTTGCCTTTGACTTTTTATGGGACATTTTGTGGAGTGGTGATGCATTTATTGACCTTTTTCATTGAAAAGGGCGATTTGGCCTATCAAAATTATTACATCCTTTCGCCCTTATTAACGCTAATCTTTTTTATCAAATTATATAAGTCAAAGGACGAAAAACCCTTCAAAAACATCGCTTATACTTTTTTAGGCATTATCTATGTCGCCTTGCCCTTTGCCTTGTTGACCGTTTTAGCGTTTATCAAAAATGATACCTATGATCCAAACATTGTGTTGGGTTGTTTGTTTTTACTTTGGGCGAGTGATTCGGGGGCATATTTTGCGGGGACAAAATTTGGCAAAACGAAATTGTTTGAGCGCGTTTCACCTAAGAAATCTTGGGAGGGAAGTATCGGGGGAATGATTGCAGCTATGTTGGTTGCGACGATTATTTCGCGGTATTATACGAACTATTCAGCTTTCCAATGGTATTCCATCGGGATCATTATTGTCGTTGCCGGGACATATGGGGATTTGGTTGAATCCTTATTCAAACGAAGCATCAATATTAAAGATTCTGCTGATACGATTCCGGGTCATGGAGGGTTTTTGGATCGTTTTGATGGCTTGTTGCTTTCGATCCCCTTTATTATTCCTTTCGTAAAATTATTTCCTTAGCTTTTCGTTAACGAATATTAAGAAATAGAAAGTTAAATTATTGCTTACTTGCGTCATGCTTCGAAAAAGTCTCTTTATCGTGTTTGTATTGTGCTTTTCTGCAAGTGCAATGTTATTCGCGCAAGGACAAGACAAGACTGTTTTATTCAATGCACGAATCATTTCCGCGACAAATTCTGAATACCTACCATTAGCCTATGTATACATTCCTGCGGCTGGACGGGGAGCATTGAGTGATAATTTTGGTTCAGTAGATTTATATGTTTTTCCTGGAGATAGTGTGGTGGTTACCTATGTGGGATATAAGCCTCAGTATTACCTTATACCGCGAACGACAGGGGTTGTGCATCAGGCAATTATAGAAATGAATGAGGATTCCCGTATGTTGTCGGAGGTCAAAGTTTTTCCTCATGCGAGTGAAGAGGAGTTTAAAAAGGCGTTTTTGAATTTGCGATTGCGGGATGAAAAACAGCGAGATGTGCTGGCAAGAAACTTAGAACAGTCGAAATTAAATGTTTTTGCCTTGCAGGCGGGCTTGGGGGCGAATGCCAATTTTCGAAATTTCTCCGATATGATGGTTTCCTCGCAGGCGAATAAATCCTTTGTGTCGAGTCCTTTATTAAGTTTAACGAATCCCTTCGCTTGGATGAGTTTTATTAAGTCGATTAAGAATGGGGATTTGAAGCGAAAAGATTGGAAGAAAGCGTACGAGTTGCAGCCCAAACAAGTGGTTTCTCCACAGCAATTTGTACAAGATCAACGCCGAAATTAGGGGCAGGCAGTTTATCAGATTCTTGATAAACAAATGAATCAAAAGCTTATTTTATCAGTATTGCTGAAGGAAATTATCAGTTTAATCGGACTGTTTCAAATTGACTTTGTGTAGCTTGGGGAGGTAACGCTGCCGGGGTCGCAGACCCCGGCAGCGTTTACCCCCTTCGCTGAAATCCTATCACCGCTAGCATCCTGCCAGTAATCCCCTTTTCATTCCGATGGGAGTAGAATAAGTCATTATTTATCACAGTGCAGTAATCCGAGATTTCAATCTGAGATACGCCTATATCTTGTAATTGTGCAACATTCGTTGCTTTCAAATCTACATGCCAACGAGCCCCGCGCTTTTCCTTGAATTCAAATTGTTCTGCAACCTCATCGCCAACTTCAAAGTGTTCAAGGCTGATGCAAGGTCCTACATAGGCGAGAATATCATCAGGTTTAGATCCATTATAAACCATCTGCGCTACAGTCTTTCGAACGATTTCTTGAACCGTTCCCTTCCAGCCCGCATGAATCGCTGCAACTGATTGACGAACCGGATCGGCCAACAAAATCGGGCAACAATCCGCGATGCCTACGCCCGCAAAAATTCCTAGCGAATCTGAAATAATTGCGTCAAAACCATTTATATATCCTGTATGAGAAGCCTGCCAAATCTGATCCCCATGCACCTGAAAGGAGCGCGCGAGTGAACCTGGGGAAATTCCTAAATCGGAACAAAAAAGAGATAGATTTTGAGAGATGGCCGAAGGATCATCGTCCGTATGTATGCCTAAATTTAACGATCGATAGGCTTGAGAACTCACTCCTCCGTGGCGAGTTGAAATACCCGCCACGAGTTGAGGAATGTGAGAAAATATTTCGGGTCTAAGGACCCGACTAATTGTCATAACTTAAACCATGTTTCTTTAAAACATCATCTGGAACGCCATTCCACTGATTTGGGGTATTGCCCTTGTATTCTAAATCAGCAATTCCCATTTTGGAAGTATAGAATCCTGTGGCAGTTAAATTCCGCATCAAGCTAAAGAAATTAACCCCTTGTGATAAATGCTTTGGTGCCGTTTCTGGATAGGCGATGTCGTCGACAATTTTGATACGTTGCGCCGCTGTAATTTCAATGAATTTCTGACCAAAACGTTTGTTTGACTCCGTGTCCAACCAGCGTAATCCTCCTCGCATGGGCGTTTTGAATTCCGGCTTATCTTTCACAATGAATTCAATAAATGCGGTTACGCCGGATTGGGATGCGCTCCCTGATTTTTTATCGGCCGGTATGATAATGTCCGACAAGATTGTAATCGTCGCTAATTCATGTTTGTTTAAGTAAACCTCCGCCTGCAATTTGGCCTCTAATTCGGCCTCTTCTTGTGTCCGACCGTTTGGTCTTTTGACAGCAACTTTACTTAATTCTAAATTCTCAATCGCCTTTTCATCGGGATTGAAAACGGCTAGGCCCAACGAACTCAAGCCCATATTTTTTAAATAGTCTCTTCTTTTCATTATAGGTTGCCTTTTTTACGTTGATCAATGATGTATTCCGAGGTACGAAGGGATAATGCCAAAATTGTCCAGGTCGCATTCTTATCGCCTTGGGAAACAAAAGGTGCTGCATCAGCCACGAATAAATTCTTGACATCATGTGCTTGGCAATTTGAGTTTAACACGGATGTATTCTTGTTATCTCCCATACGCGCTGTTCCCACTTCGTGAATGATACGCCCAGGATCTGCCAAACCATAATTGTTAGCCGCATCTGGTTTTTTACCCAATGCCTCACCACCCATCGCATGAATGATTTCTTCGAAGGTATCCTGCATGTGTTTGGCTTGCTTGACTTCATAATCACTCCATTTGTAATTGAAACGTAATACAGGAATACCGTATTTGTCCACCACATTCGGGTCGATTTCGCAATAATTGTCTTCGCGAACGACAGGTTCTCCACGGCCTGCGAAGCCTACATAGGCACCATAGAACCGACGATAGTCTTCTTTTAGGGTTGCTCCATAACCACCCGCTGCTTTTTTCAAGCCATCGCGTGTGAAGTTTTCTTTGCCGTTAAGGCCTTCAATTCCCCAACCGAAACCGTAGTTTGGCATACCCATGCCACCACCGTATTCGATGTGATATCCACGTGGGAAGTCTAATTTTGCGTTGTCTAACCACCATGGGGTGTAAATGTGCATGCCACCCACACCATCTTCATTGTATCGTTTTCTGTCAAACAAGGAAGGGATAATTGCGGAACGGGATGCCCCCGTGGAATCATTTAAATATTTACCAACCACCCCGCTCGAATTGGCAATGCCGTTCGGGAAACGCGAACTTTTTGAATTCAATAATAACCGCGCAGTTTCACCCGCACTGGCAGCTAATACGACAATCTTACCTTTGACCGTATATTCTTGCATTGTACCAGTGTGAATATACGAAACGCCGGTCGCTAAGCCAGTTGCTGGATCAGTCAACACCTCTCGCGCCATCGCGAACGGTAGCATCGTTAAATTTCCCGTTGCTGCTGCTGGTTTAATCAACACAGAAGACGATGAGAAATCGGCATAGGCAGAACATCCCCGATTACATTGGCCGCAATAAAAACATTGTCCACGTTCGTTGTTGATGGGTTTTGTCAGCATCGACATCCGGGATGGATACGTCGGGATACCCAAGGCCTTATTCGCCTTTTTGATCATTAATTCATGCAAACGAGGTTTGGGAGGAGGCAAGAAAAAGCCATCCGGATTATTCCGAAGGCCTTCATTGGTTCCAAAGACCCCAATCATTTTATCAACTTTGTCGTAATAGGGTTTGACATCGTCATAGCCTATCGGCCAGTCATCACCCAATCCGTCAATACTTTTTCGCTTGAAATCATCTGGACCAAAACGCAAGGAAATACGACCCCAGTGGTTGGTTCGGCCCCCGACCATCCGTGAACGGAACCAGTCGAACTTCGTTCCATCTTTTCTTGTATAGGGTTCACCTTCAATATCCCAGCCCCCATAAGCGGCATCAAAATCACCGAAATTACGTAATGAACTACTAGCGCCGCGTCGAAGTGATTCATAGGGCCACTTCAATTGGGTCATATCTTTCGGGTCAGCTGGATCAAACGGTTGGCCAGCCTCCAATACACAAACTTTGGCTCCTGCCTTTGTTAATGTATGCGCTGCCATTCCTCCGCCGGCTCCAGAACCGACAATCACCACATCGAAAACTTCTTGTTGGGATTGAATGTAAATAGACGAATTAATCATAGTTTGATGTAAAGGTTTAAAGAATGGTAAATGTATAAATTTTGACTTATTTTTGTCTTTATTAGCGACAAAAATTTTGGCCAAAAAAACACCCGATGGGCAAGAGCCTTTGAAAAAAGGCGAGACCCCACTTTCCCGACAGTTTAATCAAATAAAAGCCAAGTACCCGGGTGCCATTTTGCTGTTCCGGGTAGGAGACTTTTATGAAACATTTGGAGAGGACGCGGTGAAGGCATCCAAAATTTTGGGCATCACCTTGACTCGGCGGAATAATGGAAATGCGGATGATCATTTGGCTGGATTTCCACATCATTCCTTAGATACTTATTTACCAAAATTAGTCCGTGCGGGACAGCGTGTTGCGATTTGTGATCAATTGGAAAATCCAGCAGAGGCAAAGGGAATTGTGAAGAGGGGAGTAACAGAATTAGTCACGCCTGGCGTGTCATTTAATGATCAAGTGCTTGACAATAAGCGAAATAACTATGTTGCGTCGATTAGTTATCAGGAAAAAGACTCTCAATATGGTGTGGCCTTTTTGGATATTTCCACTGGCGAATTCATGTGTTCACAGGGGCCTTTGGCATACGTCCAAAAGCTGATTCAAAGTTTTATGCCTTCGGAGATTTTATTTCCGAAAAAATATCGAACGATTTACCAGGAGAATTTTGGAGATCAATACCATTCGTTCTCCTTGGAGGAATGGATATTTTCACACGAATTTACGTATCCGCTGTTAACGGAGCATTTTAAGACAAAAAATCTGAAAGGATTTGGTATCGAAACAATGCCCTTAGGAATCATTGCGGCCGGTGTGATTTTACATTATTTGGCTGAAACGGAACATAAGCAAGTGGGGCATATTGCCACCATTCAGCGGATTGAGGAGGATAAATATGTGTGGTTGGATCGCTTCACCATTCGAAACCTTGAATTGATTTATTCGGTACAAGAGGGTGGAGTTCCCTTGATTGATTTGATGGATCAAACGATGACTCCCATGGGCGCTCGATTGTTACGTAAATGGATGGTTTTGCCTCTGAAAGACTTAGCAGCGATTCAAGAACGTCAAGCCGGAGTAGCAGGATTATTAGGTTTGGATGAAACAATGGACCAATTAATCGCTCATTTAAAACCAATTGGGGATTTGGAAAGATTAATTTCCAAAGTGGCTGCTGGTCGGATAAATCCTCGGGAATTGGTACAATTGAAACGGGCGCTCCAACAAGTCCCAACGATCAAAGAATTACTAGCAGCTCATCCCGCTCCGATTTTGCAAAAATGGGCCGATCAATTGAATCCTTGTTTGCATTTGGTACAAAAGATTGAATCTGCGCTGCGCGAGGATGCGCCGATGCTTGTTCATCAAGGAGGGATTGTTAAAACTGGTTATTTGCCGGAATTGGATGAATTGCATTTGCTTTCAACCCACGGCAAGGATTACTTGGCTGCGATGCAGAAACGCGAGATTGAGCGTACCGGTATTAGCTCACTAAAGGTATCTTATAATAAAGTTTTTGGATATTATTTGGAGGTGACGAATGCACATAAAGACCGAGTTCCTCCTGAATGGATTCGCAAGCAGACTTTGGTTAATGCTGAGCGGTATATCACCGAGGAATTAAAGGGATACGAGGAGAAAATTCTGAGTGCGGAAGATAAAATTTCAACAATCGAATTCGGTATTTTTCAAGACTTAGTACGTGAGGCCTTGGAGTATTTAGAATTGATTCAATTGAATGCATTGGGCATTGCGACCTTGGATGTGTTGATGAGTTTTGCACAAGTGGCTCAGCGTAATCAATATGTCCAGCCGCAACTACACGAAGGTGATTCGATACTGATTGAGGCTGGTCGTCACCCGGTGATTGAACAGCAATTGCCTTTAGGAGAGTTATATGTTCCTAATGATGTTTTTTTAGATACTGATTCTCAACAAATTGTGATGATCACGGGGCCCAACATGGCAGGTAAGTCGGCGCTTTTGCGTCAAACAGCCCTCATTGTTTTGATGGCTCAAATGGGTTCTTTTGTGCCGGCTTCGGCAGCTTCAATTGGATTGGTGGACAAAGTATTTACCCGTGTGGGCGCTTCGGATAATCTTTCCAAAGGGGAATCGACTTTCATGGTCGAGATGACCGAGACAGCAGCGATTTTGAATAATTTATCGAATAAATCATTGGTTTTATTGGATGAGATCGGTCGGGGAACCTCTACCTATGATGGCGTTTCGATGGCTTGGGCGATCGCGGAGCATTTACATAATCATCCAAAGAGTCGGGCCAAAACCTTATTTGCCACCCACTACCACGAGTTAAACGAATTAACAGAAGATTTTCCGCGTATCAAGAATTTCCATGTGTCCGTTAAGGAAGTAGGTAATAAGATTATTTTCCTTCGAAAATTGGTTCCCGGAGGTTCGGCGCATAGTTTTGGTATTCATGTAGCCCAAATGGCCGGCATGCCTACATCTTTAGTCCTTCGTGCCCATGAGATTTTACAGAATTTGGAGAAGGATCATGTGTTAGAAGACAATGTGGAGAAGCTCAAAGAGATGCCGAAAAACAATTATCAGTTGAATCTTTTTGGTGCAGAAATTCCAGAGGGTCTGAAGAAAATCGAGGAGCAATTAGGGGCATTGGATGTGAATACCCTTTCGCCGATCGAGGCGTTGTTGAAATTGAATGAGTTGAAGAGGCTTTTGTAAGTCCGAAGTCCGGAGGCCGATTCTTTTAACCCCAGACTTCAGTCTGGGGATCCCTAGGCTAAAGCCCAGGGTTACAGTGATTAGATGCGAGGAATTGCGTCTCAACACATGTAAGTCTATAGTCCGGAGGGCTGATTCTTTTAATCCCAGACTTCAGTCTGGGGATCCCTAGGCTAAAGCCCAGGGTTACAGTGATTAGATGCGAGGAATTGCGTCTCAACACATGTAAGTCTATAGTCCGGAGGGCTGATTCTTTTACCCCCAGACTTCAGTCTGGGGATCCCTAGGCTAAAGCCTAGGGTTATAATGATTAGCCGCGAGGTATCGCGTCTCTACATATTATTAATTCCTTACATCCAATCCCCAATTCAACTTATTTCGTAAGGTTTGTAGGAAATCGTCGCCAGGAATTTTAATAATTTTGGCATTAAATGGTGCCTTTTGAACTTCTATGCTGAATTTGCTATCGATAACGCGTGAGCGTGAGTCGATGGAGATAAGGAAATTTTGGCTCCGACTGCTAATTTCAAATTTCAATTTAGCATCACTAGAAACCACTAATGGTCGCACGTTTAAATTGTGTGGGCTCATGGGTGCGATGATTAAGATGTCAGAGCTTGGCATCACTAAAGGGCCCCCCACGGACAGCGAATATCCTGTCGAACCTGTTGCGGTGGAGACGATTAAGCCATCAGCCCAATAGGTATTTAAATAATTTCCATCCACGTAAGCCTTAATGACGATCATTGACGAGGTATCCGTTTTCATGATACCTACTTCGTTCAAACCAAACTGTTTTCCATCAAATAAGTCGATTTCCGAATGAACCGCAACGAGGGTTCGTTCTTCAATACGATAATTTCCGGCTATCAATTGATCCACCGCCAAACGCACATCCTGGGGCGATAAAGTTGCCAAAAAGCCCAGTCGGCCGGTATTTATCCCCAAAATTGGCAATTCCTTGTTGCCAATATGTGTAAGCGTTTCAAGTAAAGTTCCATCACCCCCAATACTCCAGGCCATTTGAACATGCTCAGGAGTTCCTGTTTGTTCATTATAGGATTCAACGTGCCCAACTTCAAATCCATGTTCGAGTAAGTGATTCTTAAAATATGCGGATAAAACGATTTGGCAGGACTTTTCGAGCAAGACATTCCAAAGTTTTTCCATCAGCGGACGGTTATCTGCCGAAAAAGACTTTCCATGAATTGCGATGTGTAAAGACACGAACTAAGGGTTTAAATATTTTAACAATAGGTCGAAACGAGCGTTATCAACGGTTTCGTTTTTCCCAAAGTGAAAGGCTTTTTCGATGTGAATGCTGTGACGTTCTAAACTTTGAATGATGGCTGAAAATTGTTCCGTTTGAACTTGAATAACTAATTCGGGAAGGCCCATGGAATCTTTGGGATTCTGAAGCATCAAGGAACGTGTAATCAGTCCATTATTTTCCTCTATGAGACGAGCAATGAGGCTAAATGAATCTTGCTGACTGTGAAATGGAATGTACATAATGCCTCCATGCTCTGAATTAAAGCCATTTTGTAGTAGCAAATTAGCAACGGCATTTGATGCTAGATAGCCAAGGAATTTTCCGCTATCATCCGTCACAGGTAGCAAGGAAAATCCGCTCGCCTCAAACCAAGGTAAGCTCGCGAAGACATCTTCTTCTGATTCGAGGCTGTATTGGGCGAAATTTTCGTATAGTTGGCTTATTTTTCCATCCGGGTGAGCGCATTGCAAGAGCATGCGTTCGGTTACGTTGCCAACGAATTGTTTCCCATCGAGCACAGCCAAATTCATTTGCTTAGATTGGTGCAAAGTTTTTAATCCTTTCTGGATTGAATCCTGCAAGGATATTGTGGGATACTCGTAAGAAAGATAGGTGAGGGCTAACATCCTAAATGGGGTTTTTGTCAAGCCAATATTGCAATATTTCGTTGAATTCTTCTGGTCTTTCCATCATGGGTGCATGGCAACAGCGGTCAATGAATTGCAAGGTTGACCCGGGAATTAAGGCATTAAATTCATGCCCCACTTGTGGTGGTGTAATCGTATCGTTTAATCCCCAAATTAGCAAAGTTGGTTTATCGATGCGAACAATATCTTTCGCCATATTGTTCCGTTGGGCAGATTTTGCGATCGCAATAATTCGCATCACTTTTGGGATGCTATTGGTGATTTCAAAGACCTCATCGACCAATTCCTTACTGGCTGTTTTGGGGTCATAAAACGTGTATTCAACACGTTCTTTGATGTATTCGTAATTGCCACGTTTGGGATAGGATCCTCCCATGGAATTTTCAAATAAGCCTGATGAACCCGTTAAAATTAATCGTTGGATTTTTTCTGGGTGTTTTAAGGTATAAATTAATGCCACGTGGCCACCCAGTGAGTTACCTATGACACTGAATTTGTCAAGTTTTTTGAAATCCACGAACCCTTCGATAAAGGTTGTTAGTCCTTCACACCCTGCCTCTTTAATGGGCATATCGTGAATAGGCATCAGTGGAATAATCACGCGGTATTGTTTTGAAAAATGATTGATAACTCCCTGCCAATTGCTCAACGCACCAAACAAACCATGCAAGAGAAGTAGGATTTCTCCTTGTCCTTCATCAATGTATTGGTATTTGTTTCCCTCCTTAATCGTATAATTCATTCCGCGCGGACTATTTAATTTGCAAAGTAATAAAAAAGGATTCAAACTTTTCATCCTTTTTTTAGTTTGTTGGTTATTAAACTAGATATGAAGCGGATTGTTATTGTTGGGGCAGGAATTGCGGGATTGCAGGCGGCCACTTATTTGTACCGAAGAAAGGTTCCTTTTTTATTGCTGGAGCAATCAATGCATGCTGGAGGACGCGTCCGTTCAGATGTCGTAAATGGGTTTATATTGGATCATGGTTTTCAAGTTTTACAAACGAATTACCCGAGTGTTCAGCATTCTTTTGACCTTAAGGCATTAGATCTTCAAGCGTTTGATTCTGGAGCAAAATTATGGTGGCAGGGTCAATGGGCTTCTTTTTTGAATCCTTTGCGAGCGGGGCTGCGTTTTTTGAAATTCGTGCCAGAGGTGATTTCTTTGAAAGATTTGATTTTGTTGGGTCGATTGTGGATTAACTTGCATTGGTCTAGAGATCTTGCTAGCAATTCAGTTGAAACGACCGCTGCATTGTTAAAACGCTGGGAATTTTCGGAGTCCTTTCAATCGAAATTTTTTAAACCTTTTTTTAGAGGTATTTACTTGGACCAAAATTTAAAGCAACCCGCCTCCTTGTTTTTCTTTTTTATGCAGCAATTTTTGGAAGGGCAAGCGGCATTACCAGCTGCTGGAATGGGTGCAATAGTCGATCAGCTGTTGATGGATTTGCCGAAAGAATCGATTCGATTCGGGGCGAAAGTAACTCAGCTAGGAAAAAAATATGTACAGTTATCGAACGGAGAAGAAATTGAATTTGATCGTTTGATCATGGCTTTAGATCCACTTTCCGCAGCTCAATTGTTGCAAGTTGATTTAGGTGATTCAGTGCATTTAGGAGCTAAAACTTTTTACTTCTCAGTGCCGATTCACAAGGTAAAAGATAAGCTTTTGCATCTAATTCCAGGGGAATCAAAATTATTGCACTATTGTTTTTTATCACATGTTGCTCCTTCTTATGCACCCGATGACAGAGGCTTATTGCAGGCAACAAGCTTAGATGTAACGTTAGATGAAAAGGTAATGCTCGGCTTACTTGAAGCTTTTGAAGATGTTACTGATTTTCAGTTTTTACGTGCATATGCAATACCGAGGGGCCTTTTAAAAGTGGGGTCATTTGAATTACTTAATCATGTAGCCCAATCTCATGGAATATATTTGGCCGGAGATTATTGTGAAATGCCCGCCTTACATGGAGCATTGGTCTCTGGGGAGAATGCTGCGGCAAATTGTTTGAATTAACTGATTTTCATCAGGGGTTTATACTGATTATTTCATGTATATTTGCACGTTTAAATTTCCCTTTATGAAAAAAGCATTTATCCTGATTTTGTTGACTGTTTGTTTTGTTGCTTGCAAGAAAACCAATCCAAATTACCAACAAGAAGCCTCTAATCCACGTTATTTAGAGCGTGCTCAAAATATGTTGACAGAAAGTATCATTCATGATATTTTTGCTCCTCCCGTTTCTGCGCGTATTTATATGTATGCTAGTGTTGCAGGATATGAGGGAGCTATTTTAGGGGATAAGAAATTTAAATCTTTGGTAGGACAATTGAACGGATTTGAATCTGTTGCTAAGCCGGAGTCGGGTTTGGAATATTGTTATCCTTTGGCTTCTACTCGCGCATTTTTGTCGGTAGGGAAGAAATTAACCTTTGCCCAAGAATTATATGTTGAATTTGACAAGCAAGTTGAAGAAGATTTCCGCAAGACCGGAATGCCAGATGAAGTATATGAACGCTCGGTAGCTTTGGGTGATTCGATTGCAGCATCTGTACTTCGTTGGGCTGCCAAAGATAATTACAAACAAACACGAGGTTTCCGTTTTACGGTAACCAATTTACCAGGTACTTGGACACCTACGCCTCCTGCCTATATGGATGCAGTAGAGCCTTATTGGAATAAAGTACGTCCTGCGATGTTGGATTCTGCGGCGCAATTCCGCGCTCCTGCACCAGCTAAATTTGATTTAACGAAGGGAAGTCCTTACTACAAAGAGGTCATGCATGCATACGAGACTGTGAAGAATTTGACAAATGAGCAACGTGATATTGCCAACTTCTGGGATTGCAATCCGTTTAAAATGAATATTACGGGTCATGCCATGTTTGCGACTAAAAAGATGTCCCCTGGTGGACACTGGTTGGGGATTGTGGCACAAATATCCCGTCAATACAAGAAGGGTTATACCGAAACTGCTGAGGCTTTGGCCTTAACATCGATTGCCATTTTTGATGGATTTATTTCTTGTTGGGATGAAAAATATCGTTCCATTCGAATTCGTCCAGAAACGGTCATCAATGCTTCCATCGATAAATCTTGGATTCCAGTTTTGCAAACGCCTCCTTTCCCAGAATATACTTCGGGACACAGTACGATTTCACGTGCAGCAGCGGAAGTCTTAACGAAAGTATATGGGGACAATGTTGCTTTCAATGATTCGACAGAAGTCCCTTATGGATTACCACCTCGTAAATTTAAATCATTTATTCAGGCTTCAGATGAAGCATCAATTAGTCGTTTGTATGGGGGAATCCACTTTCTTCCAGCTTTAGATGAAGGGGCGAAACAAGGGTCTAAAGTTGGCCAATATTTATTAGCAAATATCAAGACTCGTTAGCATGCACGATATTACCTCCCGCGATGATATAAAAGTTTTTGTGGACGCTTTTTACGGTGACATGAAACCGGATGATCTTGTAGGGCATATTTTTTTAGATCTGATGCAAGTCGATTGGTCCCATCATTTGCCCAAGATGTATGATTTTTGGGAAATGCTTTTGCTTGATGGAACGAATTATAAGGGGGCTCCTATGCGTCCCCATATGGAGGTGAACCAATTAGAACCATTGACAATGGCCCATTTTGACCGTTGGTTCGAACTATTTTCCGCAACACTCGATGCACATTTTGCCGGGCCGAAAACGGAGGAAGCCAAAACGAAAGCTTGGAATATCGCGCAGACTTGGGCGTATAAGTTTAAGTTGATAAACGCGTAGCGAAGTATCTAGTCCCCAGGTTGAAACCTGGGGTTATAGATGAAGTTTCTAACGTCTATAGTCTAACGACTAATGTCTAATTTACAATTTCCAATAAATCTTCTTATTGTCTAAAAAGGTAGCTACGCGTAAAACGATGGCTAACACAACAAAGGCGTTGATGACTTGTGCCCAATCGCCAGGTATTTGGCTTATTTTGGCAAAAAATCCTACAAAAATATAGACTGTTTTGCTCAACCATTGGGGTACAAGGGTCTCAAAAAAGAGGTAAATGAAGATGGAATTATTACCCATTGAATTCAAATAGGCAGGCAATTGAAAGCGTGGCTTTTCGTTAATCCAATTGGCATAAAACAAGGCCATCAACAAGGTAACCCATCCGGCTGATGCCACAGTAAATGAAAGTGTGGCTGTGCGTTTAATGATGGGTAAACCTGCTAAATCAAGGCCATAGCCAACGAAAATTCCGAGCAGTCCGATACCCAATAAGGTGCGTAAAACGGTTTTGGGTGGCGATGTTCGATGGATTAATCGGCCTATTAATGCTCCCCAAATCGTATGTGCGGCCGTGGGAATGGCATTCATTGCTATCCAATGTCCTTTGCTTAGTTTGCCCATCAAAAACATATCAATATAAGAACCGAAATTTTTATCAGGCGTATAGGCCTGATCATATCCTGGGATGTCTGTAAATACATATAAGGAATGGGAAAGCAAAAGCAAAAACAGGGATGCTGCTAATTGTAAGGGTATGGAGAAGCGCAATAAAGCAAATGTTACAATAGTTGTAAAGGCGAGTTGGCACAATACATTCCATAATTCAAATACAATTTCGCCCCGATGGACACAAATCAAAATAATTCCAAAGCACATTAATAAAAAGGAACGTTTTAATACTTTGGGCCACAATTCTGCATAAGTCGCCCCTTCATCCATGCGTTTGTAGGTAGAAAAATACAAAGCGGATCCCGCAATCATCATAAAACCCGGTTGGAATAAATCTAAGAAATGTAAACCCTCCCAGGATGCATGAAAAAATTGTTGTACGAGAAATGAGTTTGGAAATAATTTTTCGAGTTTGCTGTAAACGCCAGCACCTTCAGCAGCAAGCAATACGAGAATAAAACCTCGGAAATAATCAACAGCGGGGAAGCGTTTTTTGATCATGGGTTTAGCTTATGTCATTCAAAGGTAAACTATTTTTTTAAATTCAATTTTGTACTTTTGTTTACCAACAAAAAAATATGATTGTATCAACCCCTGGTCGGATTTGCTTGTTTGGTGAACACCAAGATTATTTGGGTTTGCCTGTCATTGCGGCCGCTATATCAAAACGAATTCAGTTGAAAGGTGCATTTCGGCCTGATCGGATTATTCATTTCGATCTACCGGACATCCAAATTTCGGAAGAATTCTCCTTGGATTTTCCTTTAGAATATACCAAAGAGCGTGATTATTTTAAGAGTGTATTAAATGTACTTGAAAGAAGAGGACATGTGTTTGATAAAGGACTGGAAATCGAAGTACGTGGAAATATTCCAATTAATTCAGGGACTTCGAGTTCGTCGGCCTTATTGGTGTCTTGGGTAGAGCTTTTGAATGAAATGTTTCAGCTAGGATATTCACAGAAGGAAGTGGGTGAGATAACTTATGAAGCTGAAGTTCTGGAATTTACGGAACCTGGTGGTATGATGGATCAATATTCTACGGCAGTAGGGAATGTGATTTATCTTGCGAGCCAGCCAGAAATATCGATTACGACCTATAAACAAGCCTTAGGGACTTTTGTGTTGGGTGATTCGGGTGAACCTAAAGATACGCTTGGTATTTTGACCCGTGTGAAGTTCGGTACATTGAGAGGAATTGAAAAGATTAAGGAAATAGCACCTGCCTTTAATTTATCTAATGTTACGCTGGAGAATTGTGAACAATATCGAGAGCTATTGACAGCGGATGAATGGATATTATTGTCGGCCAATATATCCGATCGAGATATTCTATTAGAGGCAAAGAAAATGTTTGAAGGGGAAGCCGTTTGGGATGATGTTCATTTAGGTGCATTATTGAATGCACATCAAGAAAACCTACGAGAACATAAACAAATCTCAACACCAAAAATCAATCGAATGATTGAGGCCGCATTAGGTGCAGGTGCTTTGGGAGCAAAAATTAATGGTTCAGGAGGGGGTGGTTGTATGTTTGCCTATGCCCCTAAAAATCCGGAGGCAGTTGTTTCAGCGATTGAAGAGGCTGGAGGAAAAGCCTATTTGATTCGTGTGGATGTAGGTACGCAAGTAGAAAAAACAAGTTTATTTTATTAAGATATGAAAAAGAGATTATTGATTTTGGCGGGTGGAATGGCATCGAGAATGAAGAAGGCGATGACAGAAGGGTCAAGTGATTTAGACCCAAATTTGGTGGCTCAAGCAAATTCGGTAACGAAGGGGATGATTCAAGTAGGGAAAAACGGAAAGACTTTAATTGATTACCAATTATATAATGCGCATTTGGCGGGTATTGAAGAAGTTTTGTTGTTATTACACCCAAGTGATACCGTTTCTCAGGAATATTGTGAGTCATTAATGGCCAACAATGCTTGTTGGGGATTGAAAATTGTATTTGCGCGCCAACAAATTGCAGCGGATCGTGAGAAACCATCTGGAACTGCGGATGCTGTTTATCAAGCCTTGATGCAACATGCAGACTGGCAGAAGGGTCGTGTCATTGTTTGTAATTCCGATAACCTTTATAGTGTGAATGCATTAAAGTCGCTTTGGAATTCTCCTGAGCCCAATGCTTTGATTTCATATCATCGCGATAGTTTATTGTACCCTGCTGATCGGATTTCAGCATTTGCGTTGATTCGTACGGATGAGCAAGGGTATTTGTTGGAAATTATCGAAAAACCCACCGCAGAACAGGCGGCGGAATTGATGGCTAAGATTGGCCGTTTAGGCGTGAGTATGAATGTATTTGTTTTTGAGGCTTCTACTTTCTTGCCTTATTTGGCCAAGACTCCATTCCATGCCGTGCGTAATGAGAAGGAATTGCCTACTTCAGTTGTGATGTTTGGAGAAGGAGAAGGGCGTGGTTTTTTTGCGATTCCTTTAGCAGAGAATGTGCCTGATTTGACTTCCAAAGAGGATATCATGGTGATGCAACAATATTTAGAAGAGACTTACGGGGATTTTTAACGCTTTTTTCTTTGGCAAACTTTTAAAGATTACCAATGTTTGAGACGCTTTTGCGTCGATTCCCTAGGTTGAAGCCTAGGGTTATAATTTTAGCCCCGGGTTTTAACCTGGGGTTTTTGCGTTGAACCCTCAGACTTCAGTCTGAGGGCATAATTTTTTTTAGACGCGATACCTCGCGTCTCTACTTTTTATTACGAGGTATTGCAATTTCATCCACCGTCCAATGTCTAAGGTCTAAGGTCCAACGTCCAACGTCTTTTGTTATCTAGTATTTATTTGTACTTTGGTGCAAAACCTATTTAATAAGATGTCCATTGCAATCGTAGTACTCTGTATAGGCCTGTTGGTCTTTCTCATTACTTATCTAAAAGTAAATTCATTTATAGCCTTTTTGCTGGTCAGTTTGCTGAGCGGGGTTCTTCTAGGAATACCCCTACCTGATTTGGCCAAATCCATTCAAAAAGGCTTGGGGGATACGCTAGGGTCCTTGGTGACGATCATTGTCCTAGGGGCAATGCTGGGGAAATTAGTGGCAGCGAGTGGGGCGGCCCAACAAATCTCGAGCTCTTTGATTCAGTTATTCGGAGAGAAGCATATTAGTTGGGGTCTGATGGTCACCGGATTTGTGATTGGAATTCCTTTATTCTACAATGTGGGATTTGTGTTGATGATTCCATTAATATTTGCTTTGGTTCAGCGCTATAAGTTGAATCCCTTGATGGCAGGAGTTCCCATGATGGCATCCTTGTCGGTAGCCCATGGTTATTTACCTCCGCATCCTTCCCCGGCTGCCTTGGTTGCGCAGTTTGGCGCAAACATGGGGATGACCTTGACTTATGGTATTTTCGTTTCTATTCCCGCCATCATACTTGCTGGCCCTATTTTTGCCAAAACGCTCGTACATATTCAACCAAAGCCTTCCAAATCATTTGTTTCGCAGGAGATAGCTACTGCTGATTTGCCGAGTAAATTATCGAGTTTTTTGACAGCATTGTTGCCTGTATTCCTTTTAGTATGTACAACGGCCTTGGACATACAGTTGGGGAAGGACTCACCCGCAAGTCCAATTTTGCATTTGATCGCAGATCCTGCGATGGTTATGTTGATTGCCATTTGTTTTGCGACTTATACCTTGGGTATTCGTATGGGGAAATCGATTGAATCGATTATGGTTGTTTATGCGGATGCAGTAAAGGATGTGGCGATGATTTTGTTAATCATTGCAGGAGCAGGAACATTCAAAGAAGTATTGTTGGCCTCTGGTGTCAGTAAAGAGATCGCTGGTTATTTGGGGGCCATGCCCATTCCTCCTTTGGTATTAGGTTGGCTGATGGCAGCCATTATTCGTGTTTGTATTGGATCTGCAACCATTGCGGGTTTAACAGCAGCGGGTATGATTTTGCCCATTGTGACTTCGGGTGGAGTTAATCCAAATCTGATGGTCCTGAGTATCGGCGCGGGTAGTTTGATGTTTTCACATGTAAATGATACCGGATTTTGGATGTTTAAAGAGTATTTCAATTTGACGGTAAAAGAAACGATACGTTCGTGGTCCTTGATGGAAACCATTGTTTCCATTGCGGGACTGCTAGGCGTATTATTATTAAATCTAATTGTCTGATTACTCTGATTACTAGGAATAATTTAATCTGACATTTTTCTCTTCTCATTCCTGAGAATAGTGTAACTCATTTTTTGTAAAATGCATAATGGCGCTTGCTTTTGGCATTTTACAAATGAAAATTTTGCAAACTGTCAATTTTGCCGCTAATAATTTGGTCTGAATTTGACAGTTTATTGATATTTCTATAAATTTCTTGCAGATAGTTTATTTTATCAACAAATTTTTCAACCCTAAAAACAAGCACATGAAAAAAAATTTACTCATGACTTTTTTGTTGGCTTTCTTTTCGCTTACGAGTTTAGTAGCGCAGGAGAGAAAGGTAACCGGAAAGGTGACCTCAGCTGAGGATGGCTCAGGTTTACCCGGTGTAACAGTTTCCATTAAGGGGACTGGACGAGGAACACAAACCAACGCAGACGGAGAGTATACCGTTGCGGTTCCAAATGCAGCTACATTAGTATTCTCTTTTGTAGGATTAAATTCTCAAAGTGTTCTGGTAGGAAGTCAATCTGTTATCAATGCGAAGTTGACAACCGATTCACGTCAATTATCTGAAGTAGTTGTAACAGGTACAGGAACGGCGATCGATAAGCGTTCGACGGCGATTGATGTACAAGCGATTACAGCTAAAAATTTACCATCGGTTCCTTCGGCTTCGATAGACCAAGCATTGGTTGGTAAAATTGCCGGTGCGCAGATTTCTGCGGCTAACGGAATGCCAGGCCAACCAGTAAATATCGTTTTGCGTGGTATTAATACGATTAACCGGGGAACCACTCCAATGATCTTATTGGATGGAGTTGAATTAGGCGCAACAGATCTCAATTCAATTGATTTAAATATCATTGAGCGTGTGGAGGTTATTCAAGGAGCCGCTGCTGCAACAATTTACGGTGCTCAAGGTGCGAATGGGGTAATCCAATTGTTCTCGAAAAAAGGAAAGGCAGGAAAAGTGAATATTGATATCAATTCATCCGTAATTCATTCAACTCCGCTTAACATTGGAAACTTACGCAAGGCAGATAAACATGGTTTTAAAACGAATTCGAACAATGAAGTAATTGGAGGATCAGGTAATCCCTTGTCTTTAGATCCCGTTTATGGTGCCTATGGTGAGAATGTGATTTTAGCAAGTACAGATCCTTTGACAAACATCAACAAGGCATATGATAAGAATTTGAAATATTATGATCATTTTGCCATGTTCTTCGTCCCTACTACAAATTACAATAATTCCATTGCCATTTCAGGCGGTTCGGATAAGAGTGATTTTAGTTTAGCAATGTCTAATTCTGATAATGCTGGCCCATTCAAAAATGTGGGAGGATTGAATCGTTCGAATTTGACAGCAAATTTAGGATTTGAATTAGCGAAGGGGTTGAAATTACGTTCAATTACCCAGTTGGTTCATACGAAGAATACCATCAATGATGGTACCGGTCGTTCGATTATTTTCTCCGTATTTAATTCTCGTCCTTTCGTAGATTATGACTTTAAAGATGCAGATGGTAATTATCCAGGGTATTTTGGTGACGCTGTCGGTGTCAACGGATATAATCCAAATGCTGTAAACTTTTATACAACGACGGATGGGAAGCGTATTGATATTAGCCAAAGTTTAAATTTGAACTATGAGGTTAATAAATTCTTGACCTTGGATGCTAAATATGGTTTGAATTATCAGACTGATCGTACAAAGTATACCTATTTGAATCAAACAGGTAATAAGAATATCATGGATCAGCAATATTGGTATTATAATTATAACGGCAATGATGCGACAGGTGAGATCAATAATTACGAGTCAACAAGTTCTTTTCAAAATTTAATTGGCTCAGCATTTATAAAAACAGATCTTACTCAAGATTTTGGAATTAACATTCCATTACGTACCTCAACGCAGTTATCTTTTGATTACCGTAATAGAGAGAATACATCCTATATTTCTTATGGAATAGGCCTTCCTAATTACACGCCATACAATACTTCTCAGGCAGCTTCTACTTATGTCGCGCGTGATTATAGAGAGCCATTTATAACTTATGGTTATTTAGTAAACCAGCGGTTTGATTATGGAACGCTTGGAGGTATTTCAGGAGGTTTCCGTACGGATTATTCATCTGCTTTTGGTGCAGCATCAACACCACAGACATTCCCTCGTGGAGATGCTTACTTGCGTATTTCTGAATTAGGGTTCTTTAAAAATGCGAAAATTTCTTCGACATTAGAAGATTTCAAAATTCGTGCAGCGTATGGAGAGGCAGGTATTCAGCCAAAACCATTTGACCGTTACATTACGTTGAATACCGGCGTAATTGGTTCTGGAAATGCATTCTACTTCCCATTAACACAATCAAATCCGAATTTGAATGTGGAAATTTCGAAAGAATTGGAAATTGGTACGGATATCGGATTGAGTTTGGGTAAGAATTCTGCATGGATGAATAACTTGAATTTATCGGCAACTTATTGGAAGCGTTCGACAGATAATGCTATTTTCAATGTGGATGCCATTCCATCTTCTGGTGTAGGTACTGTGAAGGATAATGCTTTTTCATTAGCTTCTGATGGTATTCAAGCTAGCTTAAATGCACAGATATATAAAGATGCCGACTGGACATGGAATTTTACGATGAATTTTGGTAAGCAATCATCCAAAATTACCTCCGTTCGTGGTGGGGCTGAGGTAGTACTGACATCAGCTGCAGGATCTACGGGATATATTTTAAAGGCTGGGGAAAAAATTGGCCAATTGTATGGTTACTATGGAATTCATAGTTTAGATGCAAAATTGCCTGATGGAACTATTGCTATTCCAGAGGCTGATCGTGCAAATTATACGCTAGCAAGTAATGGATGGGTTGTTAATAAAACATCTAAAGCTCCTTATTTTTCTCCGAAACGCTATGCATTAGGCGATCCAAATCCTGATTTTAACGCTTCCTTCATCACAGATTTGGCTTATAAAGGGATTGTGACATTTAATATGCAGGTTGATTTAGTTCAGGGCGCTGGAATTTACAATCAAACGAAAGGGTGGATGTATCGTGATGGAATTCACTCTGATTACGCTCAGCCTATTACAATTGATGGTCAAACAGGTGCTTGGTCTGCGTTCTATCGTGGAGTTTATGCGGCACGATCATTTAATGGAACAAAGAATTACTTTTATGAAGATGGCTCATTCGCTCGGTTACGTAATATTTCAGTAGGTGTAGACTTAGTTCGCGCTTTTGGAATTAAGGGATTCCGCAAGTTACAATTGGTCGCATCTGGACGTAATTTGTACACATTGACAAACTATTCTGGTATGGATCCGGAGATTTCTTCCGGAGGAAATAATTCGGCATGGGATCGTGGCATAGATCACAATACGATGCCAAACTTACGTTCATACCAAGTACAGTTGAACATTGGTTTCTAGTTACAGAATAGAAAAAGGTAATAGTTAAATTTGAAGAACATGAAAAATATAAAAATAACCGCGCTTTCCCTTCTGCTTTTAGGTGGAATGGTGATGTCGTGTAAGGATCAATTGGATATACAAAATCCAAACCAACCAACGCCAGCAACAGCTTCTTCGGAAGCAGGTATTGTGGCCTTAGCGCAGGGATCTGTTTACAAAAACGGATTTACTTCTGCGGGTAACAAATACTATGATGGTGTTGTGGGAGCATTTTACAATGGAGTTTTGGGTATTCATGAATTAATGGGTGATATTGTTTCTGCGGAGGCAGCAAATACCTACATGAATAACTTGTCGGCACCTGATATGGTAATCTTGGATAATGGGGCGCAAGTACCAAATCCGAATAGCCCATCTACGCAAAAGGCATTGATTCGTGCTGTGAATACCAATTCTCAGCAAGGAGGAAATCCTGGGTTTCATGAGTGGGCAATGATGTATCAATTAAACAATGCATGTAATACAGTTTTAGCGGCGGTGGACAAAACCACGTTTGCAGGAGATGCAGCGGCTAAGAAAAATGCGATTAAGGCTTGGGCCTATTTCTGGAAAGGGATTGCTTATTCTCGTTTGGGTTCTATCTACTATGCGGGGTTAATCGTTAATACTGCGTCTGTTACGAACAATTTATATGTTTCGAAAGAGAAATTGATTGAGGAGGCGAATGCGAACTTTGACAAGTCGGCAGCCGCAATCACAACGTCAAGCTCTTCAGCTGATTTTAATGATGTTTTGACCTTGCTTATCCCTGATTTCTTCCAAAATGATTTAGGTGGTGTACCATCAGGATCTCAATGGGTTAAGAATATTAATACGTTGAAAGCACGTAATATTTTGGTGAATACATCTACTGCAACCATGACAGCAGCGCAATGGGGACAAATTTTGTCATTAACGAATGCGGGTGTAGGCGCTTCTGATCCTGTATTTGCGGGAACGACAAATGCCAATGGAGATATTTTCTCGCCATCCAACTATAACGTGGCAGCAAGAGCAGTAGGATCCAATGCATCTGGTAACACGTATAAAATCTCAGAGCGATTGATTCAAGATTTTAATGCGGGTGACCAACGGTTAACAAATAACTTCAAGCAATATCCAATCTGGATTGGTAATGCTGATCGTGGTAATGCATTTAATACACGTTGGGCGATTGTGGATAAAGGAGCCGGATTAGCAGGTGTTATGGTTTATTCAAACCGTACTTCTGGAGCAGGGGTACTTTATTTGGCAGGTAGCTATGAAGAAAATGAATTGATGAAAGCGGAGGCGAAATTGTGGACTGGTGATGTAGCGGGTGCGGCTGCAAGTATCAATGCTGTTCGAGCTTATCAAGGAGCGGGTATTGCAGCGATTACATCTACGGATGCTGCGACTGTCAAAGAAGAATTGCGTAAAGAGCGTCGGGTGGCATTAGCTTTCCGCGGTTTATCTTTCTATGATGCACGCCGTTGGGGTGTTTTAGAGAATGGTCGTACGGGAGCAGTTGTAATATCAAAAGATGGATCTTCTATCTCGAAAAATGCAACAATTAAGTATGGCTACTTGGATTATTGGGATGTTCCAGATAACGAATTGGCGAATAATCCAGCAGGAGCGGGTAGTGCTCCTTTAAAGAATCCAAAATAAGATTCTGCCTTAATTCATTTAATAGGGGTTTCCAAATAGGGAACCCCTATTTTTTTGAAATAATCTTTGGGCTTTATGAGAAAATTCCTAATTTGCGGGACTAAATGTTTTATTTTTTCATTAACCAAACTAATCAACATGAAAAAACTCTTACTCATTTGGGTTTTAACAATGACTGTTTTCAGTTCATTATTAGCTCAAACAAGGCAAGTAACTGGTAAGGTTACTTCTTCAGAGGATGGTTCTGCTCTACCCGGAGTTAGTGTCAGCCTAAAAGGTACCTCACGAGGTACAACAACTGGTGCCGATGGTTCTTACAAAATCTCAATTGGAGATGGAGCCGTTTTGGTTTACAGCTTTGTTGGATACAAACAACAAACAGTTTCAGTAGGAAGCCAGTCGGCGATCAACGTAGTTTTAGCAACAGATGCTTCTGAGCTTAACGAGGTTGTTGTTACGGCATTGGGCTTAACTCGTACGAAAAACTCGTTACCTTATGCTGCTCAGCAAGTTAAGGGAGATGAATTAACTCGTGTGCGTACTGGTAATGCATTCCAAGCGCTTTCTGGTAAAGTTGCAGGTTTACAAATTACACAAGGTAATGCGGTGGGTGGTTCAACAAACGTGGTTATTCGTGGTAACAAATCATTAACAGGAAATAACCAAGCGTTATTCGTTGTGGATGGTGTGCCGATCGATAACTCGAACAAGAACACTTCTAACCAGGTAACTGGTCGTGGTGGTTACGATTATGGTAATGCTGCGTCTGATATTAACCCAGACGATATTGAGGCAATGACGGTATTGAAAGGTGCTGCTGCGACTGCTCTTTATGGTTCTCGTGCTTCTAATGGTGTGATCATGATCACAACGAAAAAAGCGAAACGTGGTTTAGGTTTGTCGATCAATGCTGGTTTAACAGTAGGTACGATTGATAAAACAACTTTCCCAACCTATCAAAATCAATATGGTGCTGGTTACTCTGATCCATATCAAAAAGATGGTTTCTTGTATTTTGATGCAAATGGTGATGGTAAAGATGATTATGTAGTTCCAACTGCAGAAGATGCTTCTTATGGTGTTAAATTTGACAATCGTCCAGTTTATACATGGGATTCATTTGATCCAGCGGGTCCTAACTACATGAAGACTAGCCCATGGGCCGCCGCGAAAAATACGCCATCTACTTTTTATGAAACGGCTATTTCAAATAACACAGCGATTCAATTAGACGGAGCTAACGATAAGGGTACTTTCAAATTAGGATTTACTCGTAACGAAGAGCGTGGTACTTTGCCAAACTCATTAGTTTCTAAAAATATTATCAACTTGGGTGGTTCGTATAATATTAATAACAAGTTAAGTGCTTCTGCAACAGCTAACTACTCTACAGTAGATGGTTTGGGTCGTTATGGTTCAGGTTATAGCGGGGCAAACGTTAATCAAAACTTCCGTCAGTGGTATCAAACAAACGTTGATATTCAGGATCAAAAAACAGCGTACTTCCGTAACAATCAAAACGTTACATGGAACTGGGCTGATCCATCAACAGCTGGAGGTTTGAAGCCTATCTATACAGATAACTACTACTGGACTCGTTACAAAAATTATCAGAACGATACGCGTTCTCGTGTTTTTGGAAATGCGATGTTGAATTACAAGGCTACAGATTATTTAAATTTGATGGGTCGTGTAACATTGGATACATATAGCGAATTCCAAGAAGAGCGTACTGCTGTAGGTTCTCAGGCAGTTGCTGGTTATAGCCGTTACGATCGTACATTTAATGAAACGAACTACGATTTGTTAGCAAATTTTGATAAAAATGTATTGAAAGATATCAATGTAAAAGCCTTAGCTGGTTTGAACTTACGTAAATCGTATTCTCGTTCAATTTTTGCTGCGACTAACGGCGGTTTGATCGTTCCAGGTTTATATTCAGTAGCTAACTCAAAAGGTACAGTTGCTGCTCCATCAGAATCTTATACTCCACGTGAAGTATTTGGTTTGTTTGGTGGTTTTACTGTGTCTTACAAAAACTTCTTGACTTTAGACGGTACAATTCGTCAAGACAAGTCGTCTACTTTGCCAGTGGAAAATAATGCATACTTGTATTATTCAGGTGCTGCTAGCTGGAATTTCTCTGAGCACTTCAAGGATTTGCCTTGGTTGACTTCAGGAAAATTACGTGTTAACTATGCAACAGTAGGTAATGATGCTCCTTGGGGTGCAATTAAGAACGTGTATGATCAGCCAGCTCCGTTTGGTTCGACTATTTTGTTCTCTGCTCCAAGTACACAAAACAATCCATTCTTGAAGCCAGAGCAAACGCAATCACGCGAGATCGGTTTAGAAATGGCATTTATGCAAAACCGTTTAGGATTTGATTTGACTTACTATCAGACAAATACCTTGGATCAAATCATGCCAGCATCTGTTTCGACAGCAACTGGTTTCTCGTCAACGTATGTAAATGCGGGTAACATTGAGAATAAAGGTCTTGAGTTTAGCTTATTTGCTAACCCAATCAAAACAGCTGATTTCTCTTGGAATGTGAACGTGAACTTCACGAAAAACAATTCATTGGTATTGAGCTTATACAACGGAAGCCAAAACTTACAACTTGCTACTTTCCAAGGTGGCGTAAGTTTCAACGCAACTGTTGGTCAACCTTACGGTATCATCCAAGGAAAAACTTGGAAGTTATTAAATGGCGAAAAGCTTGTTAAAGCGAATGGTCGTTATGATATCACGACAACAACTACCAACAATATTGGTAATGTTAATCCAAACTGGATTGGTGGTGTGAACAACTCATTCCGTTACAAGAATTTGACATTTAATTTCTTGATTGATATCAAGCAAGGCGGTAATGTATTCTCTTTGGATCAATACTACGGAGGAGCTACAGGAGTGTTAGCTGAGTCAGCAGCGTTGAATGATAAAGGAAATCCTTCTCGTAACTCAATCGCTGATGGTGGTGGTGTCATCATGCCAGGTGTTAAAGCTGATGGTACGAAAAACGACATTCGTGTTGAAAACGATTATGGTACTTATGGTTATGCTTATAATCCAGCAGCCGCTTTCGTTTATGACGCTAGCTACATTAAATTACGTGAGGCTAACATCGTTTACTCATTGCCAAGCTCAATTGTACGTAAATTAGGTGGTGTTAAAGGAGTTGATTTATCGGTATTCGGTAGAAACCTATGGATTATCCAGAAATTTGTTCCTTACTCTGATCCAGAAGAAAACTTATCTTCAGGAAACATTCAAGGATACCAATCTGGAGCGTATCCAACAACTCGTTCAATCGGATTTAACGTTAAGTTGTTGTTTTAATCATCCTAAAATTTTATAATGATGAAAAGAATATTAATCGTTTTTGTACCGCTGTTGCTTTTATTTGCAGCTTGTACAAGTGACATCTCTCAATTGAATATTGAGACAAAAAGGCCAGCTGCAGTTCCTGCACCGACCTTGTTTTCAAATGCAGTGAAGACCCTTGCAGGGACCTTGGCTTCTGCGAGTGTGAATACGAACGTATTCCGTTTTACAGTTTCGCATTGGGCGATGGCTGTATACCAAGATGAGGCACAGTATGATTTCAATACTCGTGCTATTCCTAATGGCTGGTGGACAACGATGTACCGTGATGTAATCGCGGATTTACGCGAGTCTGCTCGTTTGATCAATGCAGATGCAACGTTAGCTCCTGCTGAGAAGGCAAACAAATTAGCTATTTTGGACATCATGGAAGTTTATTCTTACAGTGTTTTAGTAAACACGTATGGTAACATTCCTTACACTGAATCAATTAATTCAGCTCAATTGTTTCCAAAATACGATGATGCGAAAACCATTTCAGCTGATTTATTAGCTCGTTTGAATAAGGACATCACATCAATCAATCCTTCTGCTAACTCTTTTACTGCTAGTGAAGATTTAGTTTACAAAGGTTCTGCTGCGAAGTGGGTTAAATTTGCGAACACATTGCGTTTCAAATTAGGTATGGTGTTAGCTGACGTGGATGCTTCTGCTGCTAAAACTGCTGCTGAATCTTCTGATGCTGGTGCTATCTCGGCTGCTGCTGACAATGGATTATTTGCATTCCTTTCTGCATCTCCAAACCAAAACCCATTATATGTTGATATCGTAACAGGTGGTCGTCAAGATTACATCGCTGCGAAAGACTTAATGGATAAATTGTTAGGATGGAATGACCCTCGTACGTCTGCATTCTTCTCGAAGAATAATGCTGGTAATTATGCAGGTGGTATCGTAGGTAAAGCAAATACTTTTGTTGATTATTCTCGCGCTGGCGCGAAAGTAATCGAAGCTGCTGCTCCTTACGTTTTGGCTGATTATGTTGAAACTGAATTCTTACGTGCTGAAGCGAAAGAAAGAGGATTCGCAGTATCTGGAACAGCAGAAACTCATTACAACAATGCGATAACTGCATCTATTTTGTTTTGGGGTGGATCTGCTGCTGATGCAGCAGCTTACTTAGCTCAACCTGATGTTGCTTATGCAACAGCTGCCGGAGATTGGAAGCAAAAAATCGGAACTCAAAAGTGGATTGCACTTTACAACCGTCCTTATGAGGGTTGGGTAGAAATCCGTCGTTTGGATCAACCTAAAATTGCTGCACCAGTTAACGCGAAGTTGACTAGCTTCCCAACACGTTTCTCATATCCTTCATTTGAGCAAACGTTGAACGGTGCAAACTACACTGCTGCTGCTTCTGCGGTGGGTGGTGATTTGTACACAACAAAATTGTTCTGGGATAAGAACTAATCAATTTTAATTGATTTTGTAAAGGGCGATCCATCGGGTCGCCCTTTTTTATTTGGTTTTTCTGTAATAAATGCAAATTTATTCAAACAGTTCATGGCGTTTTCAGGTTTCAATCCTATATTTGAGTTCATTCATTAAACTAAACAACATGAAAAAACTAGTACTATCCTGGGTCTTGATGATGGCTGTTGTTAGCACATTATTCGCCCAAACAAGGCAAGTTACCGGTAAGGTCACTTCATCTGAGGATGGAAGGAATGCCGGGCGTTAGTGTCAGTGCGAAAGGTTCTACAAAAGGAACGAGCACGGCAGCTGATGGAACGTATAAAATCTCAGTGGCAGATGGAGCGAGTCTCATTTTCTCATTTGTAGGTTTTAATTCTCAAAGTGTTACGGTTGGTTCAAGAAGTGTCATCGATGTCCAAATGATGGCGGATAACCAACAATTATCCGAAGTGGTTGTTGTAGGTTATGGAACAAAAAAGCGTCAAGAATTTACAGGCGCAGCTTCCACAGTTAAGGCTGCAACCATTGCGGAGCGTCCTGTTCAATCGTTCTCTCAAGGTTTAACGGGTCAGGCTGCGGGTGTAAATATTACCCAACCGAACGGTTTGTTAAACAATCCACCGGTCATTCGTGTGCGTGGTTTAAGTTCGCTTTCTTTGAGCTCATTCCCTTTGGTTGTAATCGATGGGATACCCATTTCAACGGATAACGTTTCGGCAAACTCGACAACGAATAACCCTTTAGCGGATATTAATCCATCTGATATTGAGTCAATTGACGTCTTGAAAGATGCGGCATCTGCTGCGATTTACGGTTCTCGTGCTGGTGCTGGTGTCTTATTAATCACAACAAAACGTGGTAAATCAGGTAAGGCTAAAGTTTCCATTGATTCTTGGGCAGGAATCTCTCAGGCTGTTCGTTTACCTGATGTGTTAAACGCACAACAATTCATGGATCATAAAAATGGTGCGATTGCGAATGCATTGGCCATGAATCCAAATGCGATTGCAGCATCTGCTCGTAATTCGGAGAATAAATCATTCTTGCCTAATTATAACGCGGATGGATCTTTAATCGATACAGATTGGTATAAAGAAGTGTATCAAACTGCTGTTTCTCAAAATCATAACTTGACGATAAATGGGGGAACGGATCGGACCAATTACTATTTCTCAGCTGGTTATTCTGATCAAGATGGTTTCTTACGTAGCAATAGTTTTCAACGCCGTTCAGGTCGTTTCAATATGGACCACCAAGCAACTAAATGGTTGAAATTGACGGCAAATTTTAATTACTCGAATACATTTAACAAGGCACCTATGTCGGGTTCAAATTCGGGTGGGGCATTTAATACGTCTGGTTTAGGTCGTATTGCCGTTGCGCAAGTGCCAAACTTGCCAGCCTATTTGCCAGATGGTACTTACAATTTGGAAAATAATACGTTGGGCCGTATGAACAACTTATTACCCGCACAATTTCCAAATCCAGCAGTTGTACGTGACTTGGATAAAATTACATCTGAAAACACACGTTTAATCGCGAATTTAGGGGCTGAGTTCCGTTTAATGGAAGGATTAACTGCTAAAACGAGTTATTCATGGGATCGTCGTAATACGGAAAACATTCGTTTCTTCAATCCATATAATGGAGACGGTTGGTCTGCAGGTGGTGATGCGTATAACAACACCGCTCGTTCGGATAACTGGAACTGGATTAATACGATTCAGTATAACTTGACATTAGCTGAAAAACATAATTTCTCGTTAATTGCGGGTTCAGATGTTCAAAAAACGCGTGTATTGAACTGGGGGGCTCAACGTCAAACGTTGGCAGATTACTTCTTTACGGATTTTCAAGGAAACTTTGGGACAAATTTAGCTGCCGGTAACGGAATTTACCAAGTTGCTTATGAAGCCTATTTAGGAAGTTTCTCATACAATTACGGTGGAAAGTATTTCTTGAGTGCAAATTACCGTCGCGATGGTAACTCAGCTTTATCTGCTGAAAATCGTTGGGGTGATTTTGGAGGAGCTTCTTTAGGTTGGACAATTTCTGAAGAAGAATTCTTCAAGAGCCTTGATTTAGGAAATAAAGTATCCAATGTTCGTTTGAAGGCGAGTTATGGTAAAGTGGGTAACGGGAATGTTCCCAATGCTTATGGTTCCTTCTCAACTTTTGCATCGGGACTATATGGAGCGGCGCCAACTTTGGCATTTAACCAAGCAGGAAATAAGGACTTGAAGTGGGAGACATCCGCACAGACTAACGTAGGTTTGGATGTTAGCTTCTTGAATGACCGAATTACGGTTGAAGCGAACTACTATTACAAGGATATCAACAATTTGATTTTGAACGTACCTCAAGCTCCTTCGAAAGGAATTCCAGGAAATTCAATTTTGGCTAACGTTGGTTCTATGTACAACAAAGGATACGAATTAGCAGTTACAGCAACTCCAATCAATAACAATGGATTTGTTTGGACGACGAATTTGAACTTTGCGACAAACGAAAATATGGTGACTTCGTTAGTAGATGCCAATACGCCTATTTTGACTGCAACATCTGGTTTGGAGGTAACATCGATTACGAAGGTGGGTTATTCTGCTGCTCAAATCTACGGTGTAAAAACAGGGGGTGTTAATCCAGAAAATGGACGTCGTATCTACATCAAACGTGATGGTACGAAGGTTCAATACCAGCATTTAGGAGGAGCATTAGCTTGGACTACGATGGATGGCAAAGCAACAACATCGCCATCTGCTGAGCAACAAATTTTGGGTAATACATTGCCAACATACTATGGCGGTTTCAATAACACATTCCGTTACAAAGGATTTGATTTAGGAGTAAATTTCACTTTCTCAGGAGGAAATTATATCTACAACGGTTCTCAGGCGGGTTTACGTGATCAGCGTGTTTGGAACAATACGGTAGATGTTTTAAATTCTTGGAAAACACCGGGTCAAGTGACCGATATTCCAAAAGCGGTTTACGGGGATAACGTTTCGAATGGTTCTTCATTCTTGATTGATGCCAACGTACAAAAGGGGGATTTCTTGCGTTTGCAAACAGCCACATTGGGTTACAAAATTCCAAGTAATTTAACATCGATTGGAATTAATAGCATTCGTGTATATGCGCAAGCGAACAACTTATGGTTGTTGACAGCCTATACAGGTGTTGACCCTGAAATTTCTTCAAATGGTGATTCTAACCTTGCATCAGGTATTGAGCGTAACTCAATTCCACAAGGTCGTTCATTCACATTTGGTCTTAGCATTGGTTTGTAATTTTAACAGATAAAGAAAATGAAATTATTCACAAATAAAATGGGGATCTTGTCTATCGCATTAGCGATGACCGTTTCCTCTTGCAACAAGGAATTCCTTAGTGCAGTTCCGGAATTGGATTTGTCTGATGCGACGGTATTTAATACCCCAGCACGGGTGCTTTCCCAAGTAAATGGTTTGTATGGCTCTGCGAAAAGCGGAAGCTTATTCGGAGGTCGTTATTTAATTTATAATGATATCCGGGGTGAGGAATGGGTTAACCGTACGACAAACTCCGTGACAGGTTATTCAACGTATCAAGGAAATCAGGATCCTTCAGATTCGTATTTAGCGAATTTCTGGATTCAAGGTTACTTGACCATTAACCGTACGAATTTGTTTTTAGAAGGCATTGCAAAAAATCCAACGGCGGTTTCTTCTACTTTGGCGGCTAATTACCGTGGAGAAGCGAAGTTTTTACGGGCATTGACGTATTTCTCTTTAGTCCAATATTTTGCTAAACCTTACATTTTGGATAAGGGAGCATCTGCTGGATTGCCCTTGCGTTTAAAAGGGGAAACGTCCTCTGCTAATAATGATTTAGCCCGTAGTACGGTCGCTCAAGTTTATACGCAAATTTTGCAAGATTTAAATGATGCAGAGACGGAATTGCCAGATTCATATGGTACAGCATTGTTGAATACAACACGAGCACACAAAAACACAGCTATCGCGTTAAAAACACGTGTGAAGTTGGTGATGGGTGATTATGCCGGCGTGATCACAGAGGCAAACAAAATTGTATCTGCATCAGCTCCGTTTAAATCATCTTCCCGTGTTGCGCATGCATTGCAGTCTGATGTTTCGGCTGTTTACAAGGCTCCTTACACGACAACTGAATCGATTTTCTCATTCCCAATGGATGCAACAAATGCTCCGGGAACGCAAAATCAGTTGGGCTATTATTTCAACGCAGGGAATGTAGAGTACTATTTAAATACAGGATCAATCGGTATTTACAATAACCCACAATTCGCAGCTACGGATGATCGTAAGACGAAGTTGACAGTTGCTACGACTGCAGTTGCCAAGTTCCCTTCATCGACAAAGTTTAGCGGAGTTTCTCCTTATGTAGATTTTGTTCCAAACATTCGTTATGCAGAGGTTTTGTTAAACTTAGCTGAAGCTGAAGCGGAAAGTGGTAACCTAACACGTGCGACAGCATTATTGAAAGCCGTTCACGGACGGTCTGATGCAGCGTATGTTTTCCCAGCATTGGATACAAAAGCAGATGTAATCAAGGCAATTTTGACAGAACGTCGTATTGAATTCTTAGCGGAAGGATTCCGTGCAAACGATGTAACGCGTCGGGGCGAGCCTATGGTATCTTTCGGTGCTGGCGCAACGATACAGCCATCGGATCCCCGTTATATTTACAGCATTCCATTAGCGGAGGTTCAAACGAACCCGAGTATAGGGAAGTAAGAGTTAAGAATTAAGAGTTAAGAGTTAAGAAGTTAGGGCTCAAGGAGAAATCCTTGGGCTCTTTTTTTAGGCAGTGAACTGTGGTCAGTAATCAGTAATCAGTAATCAGTAGTCAGTAATCAGTAATCAGTGATCAGGAAGCAGTAGTCGTTATTCTTTAGTCGTTTGAATCATCATTACCTATTGTCTCTTTACTAACAAATGACCACTGATTACTGACCACTGACCACAGACAGTGATAAACTAGAGGAAATGCAATTTGAAAGGATATAAACGATACCTTGGGTTTAAATTCAAATGCTTTTCAAATTATTGTAACATGATTGATAGTATTTGTGCCTATTTTGAAAGTATTTTCACTTAGTATCTTCTAATTTTATTAAATGAAGATTTTTATCAGAGCCCTTCTTTGGGTAATTATAATAATTGGGGCTAATTCGTGTTCTTTTCAACAAGAACACCAGTATCGAATTGTTTTTTTGCAGTGTTGTCATGACGAATGGCGCGATGTGATGAATAGTGAGATGCGGAGAGAGTTGGCTTTTCATCCAGAGATTAAGTTAGATATTGTTGATTCATATAGCAGTACGGAAAAGCAAATTGAGCAGATTAAGGATTTAGCTAAGCAAAAAATAGACTTGCTTATCATTACACCTAATGAGGCTAAACCGCTGACTGCCGTCATCGAGGAAATTTATCGGTCGGGGATTCCAGTGATTTTTGTTGACCGAAAAACGGATTCCAATCAATATTCAGCCTTTATTGGGGCGGATAATTATGAAATTGGTAAAACGGCGGGTCAGTTTATCGCCAGCAAGTTTAAAGGTCGCGGAAATATTGTTGAAATTGAATTAGAATTGACATCTTCCCCTGCCACGGAACGAAATCGAGGATTTAATGATGCCATAGCTGCGTTTCCCAATTTGAAAAAGGTAGAAACTTTGGAAACCAGAAACGGGGAATATGATATAAATAGGCATTTACCTCGCATGCTGAATAAGCATCCTGAAACCAATATAATATTTGCACATACCGATTACCTTGCTGTAACCGCCTATCAAACGGCCAAAAAATTAGGGAAAGCAAAAGATTTATTTTTTGTTGGTATTGATGCGATTCCAGTTACTAAAGGGATGCAAGATGTTAAAAAAGGAGTCTTAAATGCAACCCTGTTATATCCAACGGGTGGTGCAGAAGCCATTCAAACTGCTGTTAAAATCCTCAAAAAACAGGCTTATGCGAAAGAAAATAAGCTATTAACGAATGTTATAACGGCGGATAACGTGGATATTATGTTGTCCCAAATTCAGAAAATTAAGGAACAACAGGTCGAAATTGAACGTGAAACAATCAAAATAAACGAGTTAAATAAAACCTATTCTTCGCAGCGAAACAGGCTATACTTTATCTCAGCATTATTTACGATCGTCGTTGTGTTAGGTACCTTTCTGTATTTTCTATTGCAAGAAAAACAGCAATCCAATCGAATTTTGGAAGAACAGAATGTGGCGATTCTGGAGCAAAAAAATGAAATCGAGAAGGTTTCTCTTTTGGCACAAAAAGCTACAGAAGATAAGATGAGGTTTTACTCTTATATTTCACACGAATTCAAAACGCCGTTGAGCCTCATACTTACCCCAACGGAAGATCTGCTTCATCGAAAAAGTACAGATGTCAAGGAAACGCATAATACGCTCCATTTGATCAATAAAAATGCCAATCGACTTTTACGGCTCGTTGACCAATTTTTAGAGATGAGAAAGTTGGATGCTGGTAAAATGGAATTAGAAATAGCTCAAAATGATCTAGTTGCTTTTATCAGGGACATCGTACAAGATTTTAATGTAATTGCCAAACAAAAGCAAATTGACCTTCAGTTCATTAGTCCATTCAAGGAACTTTCGTTAGGTTTTGATGCAGGGAAATTGGACAAGGTCATGTTCAATATCATTTCGAATGCTTTCAAATATACGCCTCAAGGTGGCTTGATTCACGTCTCGATTTTAAAGAATATCAATAAGATCGAAATTAATATTACTGATAATGGTGTTGGTATGAACCCGGAGGAAAAAGCTCATGCCTTTGATTTGTTTTACCGGGGCAACAAAAATATTTCGTTGGGAACGGGCTTAGGTTTAGCCCTTTCACAAGAGTTTGTTGCCTTGCATGGGGGAGACATAAAGATCCATTCCGAAAAGGAAAAAGGGACAACTTTTAGGATTACGCTTCCTATCCTGGAGTCTAATCAGATATTGGATGATAGCCCAGCCATGGTTTCTACGTTAGGCGCTACTCAATTTGATGATGAGGACATCCCATACGTAATTAGTAATAATACCAAATATACGTTTGAAAATACCATCATTTTAATTGAGGACAATCACGACTTAAACCAGTTTCTGAATCAAAAATTGGAAAAAAACTTTAATGTTGTCGCTTCACAAAATGCGGAACAGGGTTGGCTAGATATTCTGTCCTATATCCCTGACATTATTATTTGTGATGTGATGTTGCCCGGTATGGATGGATTTGCATTAACCCAGCAGGTAAAGTCTGACTTTAGAACTTCTCATATTCCGGTTATATTGTTGACTGCCAAAAGCCAGATCGAGAGCCAAATTGAAGGAACGAAGGCAGGGGCTGATGATTATATACTGAAGCCATTTAACCAACAATTATTAGAAGAAAAATTAAAGGGTTTGGTTGAAAACCGAGATCGTATGCGACGTAGATTCTCGAATGAAGTCATTAACCCAAATCAATTACAGAAAGGGGAGCGAAGATTTTTGTTGGAATTTGAAGCACTAATTGAAAAAAACATCAAAGACAGCTCCCTTTCTGTCGAGAAATTAAGTCAAGAATTGGGTATGTCGCGCGTGCAGTTGTTTAGAAAAATATCCGCATTGACCAACAAAAATGTCGCTGATTATATTGCTGAATTCAAACTGCAAAAAGCAAAGATTCTATTGAAAGAGCAGGAAAAAAACATAGCCGAAATCGCCTACGAGTTGGGTTTCAGTACCCCAAGTTATTTCACGACATTCTTCAAACAAAAAACAGATAAGACGCCATCCGAATGGCGAAATAGTTGAATGTATCAATATTGATATTTCGTGTTACAATCATCACATTCATTCCTGATTTTCTCTGAAGTAACTTCGCTAAATTGTTGATAGTCAATTGTTTATTGATTTGTATCAAAAGTGTAAGTATTTGAATGAATACTAAAATCTGCCCATAATATATTGACCTAATTTTGGTTCATTAAAAAACGTAACAAGTTTGAAATGAATCAAAACCTTAAGATATTTTTCTGGTCTCTCTCTGCCGCACTAGGTGGTTTCCTATTTGGCTTCGACACTGCCGTTATTTCGGGTGTTGAGCAAACACTTCAAAAACTTTGGAATCTTAATGCCTTCGAACATGGTGTAACTGTTTCAATTGCTTTAATAGGTACAGTCGTCGGTTCTGTTATCGGTGGAATTCCTGCTGATAAACTAGGCCGGAAAAAATCACTTCTCATCATCGCTTTACTCTATTTAGTTTCTTCCATGGGCACGGCATATGCCGTGGATTGGTCAGTCTTTTTAGTTTTTAGATTTATGGGTGGGCTTGGCGTAGGTGTCTCCTCAGTTGTTGCCCCCTTATATATTTCAGAAATAGCTCCTGCTCATAAGCGAGGACGTTTGGTCGCGATGTTCCAGTTTAATATCGTTTTAGGGATTTTGATGGCCTATCTTTCTAATTACCTATTATCGGGAATTAACGAGAACGAATGGCGTTGGATGTTAGGCGTACAAGCTTTCCCCTCATTGATTTTTACCATTACTGTTTTATTGATCCCTGAAAGTCCTCGTTGGTTGATCCTTCGAAGAGGTGATATTACGGCTGCTCGTAAAATTCTAGAGACGATTGATCTAGATTCAGCCGAGCAGATTATTGAATCCATTAAAAAAAATACATCAAAAGCTCGTGTATCATTATTCCAAATGGCTTACAGTAAGCCAATTATATTGGCCGTTTTGTTCGCGGTATTTAATCAGGTTTCGGGGATTAATGCGATTATTTATTTCGCTCCACGCATTTTTGAAATGGCAGGGATTGGCAAAGATTCAGCTTTACTTTCCTCGGCCGGTATTGGATTGATCAATCTCGTTTCTACACTTTTAGGCATTTCTCTGATTGATAAGTTTGGTCGTAGAATCTTAATGATTGTTGGGTCGTTTGGACTCATTCTTACACTCGTTTTGGTTTCCCATGCATTTTTCAGCCAACAAATGGGGATGAATGTTCCGTTTTATTTATTTGCTTACATCGCCTTCTTTGCATTTTCGCAGGGAGCTGTTATTTGGGTATTTATCTCCGAAATTTTCCCTAACGAAGTTCGTGCTAATGGGCAAGCATTAGGAAGTTTTACACATTGGCTCATGGCGAGTTTCATCACTTTTACGTTCCCCTATTTTGCCGAAACCTTCGGAGGAGGAAATGTCTTTGCCTTCTTTGCTTCCATGATGGTTTTACAGCTGATTTTTGCCTGGAAAATCATGCCGGAGACAAAAGGGAAGTCGCTTGAAAATATTGATAACGTTATTATAACACACTAATTGAATGGCAGCTAATCAAAACAAAATCATTTGCTTTGGCGAAATGCTTTGGGACATGCTTCCCACTGGCAAAATGCCTGGTGGGGCTCCCATGAATGTAGCTATCCACCTAAATAACCTTGGTAATCATGCTTCAATCATCAGTCGAGTTGGAACAGATGATTTGGGTACTGCTCTAATCGACTTTGTTACTGAAAATGGACTAAATACACAATTTGTCCAACACGGTCAAACGCACCTTACGGGTGTCGTGAAAGTGAACATGGATGATAAAAATAACGTAAGCTACAAAATAGTTAAACCCGTGGCTTGGGATTATATTTTATTAGAAGAAGACGCATTAGAGGCTGTTGAAAATTCAGATTGTTTTGTCTTTGGAAGTCTTTCTGCGAGGTCAGAACAAACATTTGATACGCTCAAAAAACTTTTGGCCGTTGCTAAATTCAAGGTGTTGGACATCAATTTGCGTCCACCTTATTATGACAAAACTACAATTGAGTTTTTATTGAAAAACACCGATTTGCTGAAACTCAATCATTTGGAGTTAGGCGAAATTTCTGAATGGTTTTTCACGGCTGGGACCATACAGGAAAACCTAATACGCTTATCCGAATTATTCAAAATTAAAACGATTTGTGTTACCCTGGGGGAAGATGGTGCGATGCTTTTGCACAACAATGCGTTCTTCCAAAGCTCAGGATTTGAAGTAGAAGTGGTTGATACAATCGGGAGTGGGGATTCATTTTTGGCATCCTTTATTTCCAATTTCTTAAACAACATCCCACTCGATAATGCCCTTGTTGAAGCCTGTGCAATAGGTGCTTGGGTGGCTACGCAACATGGGGCAACACCCCGCATTTTAACAGAAGAAATTCAGCTTTTAATGAATAAAACACTCAGTACGAGTCACGTTTTAAACCCTTAATCTAAACAGTAAAAACAATTTAAATGATGAAAAAAACTCTATTTTCCATTATTGTAATGCTCCTCACATTGCAATTCACGTACGCGCAGCGTCAGGTCACTGGCACTGTCCGAGGAGGCGATAACAATGAGCCGCTCATTGGTGCAAGTGTGCTTGTGTCAGGCACAAAAGTCGGTACGATTACCGATGCAAATGGTAAGTTTTTGGTACCTGTACCAGAAAATGCTTCAAGCTTACAGGTATCTTATATTGGCTATGAAAAGCAATCTGTATCAGTAAAAGGCTTAACTAATGTTCAAGTTACGTTAGCGTTAGGTAAAGAATTGAGCGAGGTAGTTGTGGTTGGTTATACTTCTCAAAGAAAAGAAGACTTGACCGGCTCTGTTGTGGTCGTTGATATGAAACCTATCAAAAACAACAGCACAGGAAATCCCATGCAATCGCTACAAGGCCGTGTACCGGGTTTGTATATCGAAAAAGATGGTTCGCCAAACGGAAGTAACTCGCGGATTTTGATTCGTGGGGCAAACACATTGGGCAATAATGATCCCCTTTATGTGATTGATGGTATTCCGACCACTCGGCCAGAGGTTTTTCAAAACCTGAATCCTGCCAATATTGAGTCAGTTCAAGTGTTGAAAGATGCTTCGGCTGAATCTATATATGGAGCAAGAGCCTCAAATGGGGTTATTATCGTAACCACAAAAAATGGTGGAAATACGAATGGAAAAATTGAATTTCAGTTCAACAGCAGTGTTTCTGCTCAATCTGAAAAATCAATGCGTTTTAACATGTTGAACGCAGTTGATCGAGGAAAAGCCTTGTGGCAAGCTTCGGTTAATGATGGACAAGATCCTGCCGCTGGTTATGGTGATATTTATTCTTTTAACTGGAATAATGATTTTAAAAACCCCGTATTAAGTGGTGTTACAGTTAAGCCTTATGTGGGCGGTGACCAAAACACACCTGCAGGTGATACGAATTGGCAAGATGTTATGTTCAAAACGGGCATTGTTACCAAGAATGATTTCACAGCTTCTTATGGAAATAAAAATTCATCGCTAGAAATCAATTTAGGCCAATTGAAAAATACAGGAATGTTGAGATTTACGGATTATGAGCGTTTGAGTGGAAGCATTAATGCCTTGACTCGTGCCTATAATGACAAATTGAAATTTGGTGTAAATCTTCGCGTTGCAAATTCAAATGAAACGCTTACAGCTAGAGATTTGGGTGGAGCGTCAACAACATTTTTGGCAGTTACTTTAGCTCCTACAATTCCTGTTTTTCAGAAAGATGGAATAACATATGCGGGTGCATCAGGAGGTGGATATTCGGATAGAAACAACCCATTGCACATGCAAGACATTGCAAAATGGAATAATGCGAATCGCTTAAGTACTTTTGGTAACGTTTTTTTAGAAATACAACCGATTGAGAACCTCTTTTTCAAATCAAATTTAGGAGCAGATAATGCAACTTATTTTAATCGAGTAATTACTCCTAAATTTTCTGAGGGGGCATTTAATCGGACAACTAATAGCTTGTCTTTCGACCAAAATCATTACATCAGTACGAACTGGTCAAATACCTTGCGTTATAATTGGGATTTGAATGCCAAAAATCAATTCAAATTTTTGTTAGGAACTGAATTAATTCGAACAGATTTCGATTTTCAATTTATCAAGAAAGAAGGATTTGCCCTTCAAACAGATGATTACTTTACGCTAAATGCAGGTACAGGTAATACAACGGTATCAGGTGGATCAACAGGTCATCGTTTATTCTCTCAATTTGCACGTGTTGATTATAACTTTTCAGATAAATATTTAGCAGCCTTAACAATTCGTCGTGATGGTTCTTCTCGTTTTGGATCTGATAATCAATATGGAATTTTCCCTGCAGCTTCTTTGGGTTGGAGAATCGATCAAGAAGATTTTATGAAGAATAATAAAGTTTTCTCTGAATTAAAAGCAAGAATTGGAGTGGGTCGTGTAGGAAATCAGCAAATCGGAGATTTAGCACGTTTTGGTTTATTCGATACGAGATATGGTACCACGCAGGCTCAATTAGTTGGTGGTTTTTGGGAACAATACATGAATATTGGTACAGCCTATTCGTTGTCAGGTGCCAATACAGGTACATTACCTTCTGGTTTTGTTCAAACACAAGGGGCAAATTCAAGTTTGAAATGGGAAACAACTGACGAAATCAATGTTGGCTTTGATTATGCTATTTTAAACAATAAAATTTTCGGATCATTTGATTACTTCACGCGCAATACATCAGGTATTTTGATTACACCACCTGTAGCAGCGACGCTAGGAGAAGGACAAACAAAAGCCGTAAATGGTGCTGCAAAATCAAACACAGGTTGGGAGTTTGTACTCGGTTATCGTGGAACTGTTGGGGATGATTTAAAATTCAATGTTGTGACCAACTTTGCTCATTTCAGAGATAAAATTACTGAATTGCCAGAAAATGTTCGTCCAGCCTATGCAGGAAACCTAGTCAATACAATTATTGGACATTCTCAATTTGATATTTTTGGTTACAAGACCAATGGGCTTTTCCAATCGCAAGCTGAAGTAGATGCTGCTCCTCAGCAAATTGGTGCTGGCCCTGGAAGAATCCGTTATGTAGATATTAATGGAGATAATAAAATTGATGACTTAGACAGAACGTGGATAGGTACAACTTTACCAGCGCTTGAATATGGTGTAAGATTGGATTTGACTTACAAAAAATTTGATGCCTCTATTTTTGGTTCAGGCGTAGCGGGAAGAGAAGGGTTTGATGTGTATACTGTTTTCAATAATTTAATGAGAAGCAGAGAAAATGTAGGGCCAGGTGTATTTAATGCTTGGACACCACAAAATACAAACACAAATGTTCCTGCTTTAACCTTGAAAGACAACAATGGAGAAGGTCGTACGTCTGACTATTTCATTGTTAATACCTCGTATTTCAAAATGCGTAACATTCAATTAGGTTATTCAATCACGCCTAAGTCTGTGTTTTCTAGAATTCGTCTTTATGCTATGGCTGAAAACTTATTCTGGTTCAAAAGTAAGAGCTATTTAAGCCCAGACCCAGAGCGTATTGACCTTGATCCTGTGCCAATTCCTAAAACATTTACGTTCGGAGTTAACGCATCGTTCTAAACTTAATCGAATTATTGAATAACCTCAAAGGAGGTTTTAAACACAAATTTCAAAAAAATGAAAAATAAAATAGTATCAACTTTATTTGTAACGGGGCTCCTCTTTTTGGGCTCTTGCAAAAATGAACTTGATTATACACCTAAGGGGGTATTGTCTTCATCTGATTTGACTTCTCCAACGGCCATTGATGGTCTTGTAACGGCTGCATATGCGGCGATTGGTAACGGCGATATGATTGGACCCATCTACAGTGATTGGGTTTATGGAAGCGTTCGTTCCGATGATGCTTACAAAGGCGGAGGCGGTACTGGTGACGTGGGAGAAATTGATGCGCTAGAGCATTATAATCTAACCAATGCAACCATGGGAGCATTTGTTACTCGTACATGGCAAAATCTATTTAAGTCAATCTCAAGATGTAATGTCGCACTTCGTGCAGTAAATACGCTGGATGAAACCAATTATCCTGCTAAAAAAACACGTTTGGCTGAATTGCGATTCTTAAGGGGCCATAGTTACTTTGTCATGAAACGTTTATACAAAAATGTTCCAATTTTTGATGAAACTATCTCTGCTGAAGAAATATTGAAAGTTTCGAATACGCTAAGTAATGATGAATCTTGGAATAAAATTGCCGCTGATTTTCAATTTGCAATTGATAATTTACCTGCAAATCAACAAGAACTTGCACGAGCAAATAAGTTGACAGCTCAGGCATATTTAGCAAAAGTGCGTTTGTATCAAGCCTATGAGCAAGATGCAAATCATAAGGTGATCAATATCAATAAAACAAGATTGCAAGAAGTTGTTGCGCTTACGCAAGCGGTTATTTCTTCAGGAAAATATAGATTAAGCGATGATATTGCTGAAAATTTCTTGCCAGAGTCAGAAAATGGACCCGAATCAATCTTTGCTATCCAATTAACCATCAACGATGGAACAACGGCAGGACGGATGAGCTACGAAGATGGCTTGAATTACCCACACGGAGCTCCTCAATATGGCTGTTGTGGATTTCATGCAGCAAGTCAAAACTTGGTAAATGCACATACAACAGATGCCAATGGGTTGCCAAATTTTGAAACATTCAACGAAAAAAATGCTGATCTAAGCACGCAAACAGTTGACCCTCGTCTTGATCATACCGTTGGCATCGATGGACACCCATACAAGTACGATAATTCGAAGCCTTTTAGTAATAGCTGGGTTCGTGATGCAGGTGTATATGGCAATTTTCATACCATGCGTTTTCAACAATTGGCATCAAGTCCATCTTATTTCAAACTTGGGCCATTTATGGGTACCGCAAAAAACTATGATATTCTTCGCTTTGATGATATTTTGTTAATGCAAGCAGAAGCTTACATTCAATTAGGCCAACAAGATTTAGCTTTATCAATCATCAATCAACTGAGAAACAGAGCTGCTGCAAGTACGGGCAAACTTAAAAAATCCGATGGGACTTTTGCATCAAACTACAACATAAAACCCTATTCAGCGTCTGGTTGGACGAAGGATTTTGCGTGGAAAGCGTTGATGTGGGAACGTCGTTTAGAGTTTGCTACGGAAGGCTCTCGCTTCTTTGACTTAGTTCGTTGGGGCATTGCCGAACAAACACTTAATGGATACATAGCGAAGGAGAAATCGAGAAGATCATTCTTGGCCACTGCTAAATTTACTGCAGGAAGAGATGAGTATTTGCCAATTCCACAGGCAGAAATAACCTTCACAAATGGTTTATACAAGCAAAATCCTGGTTTTTAATTATAAGGTTAGAATGGTTGAATGGTAGTAGTTTTTTACTGCTACCATTTTTTTTGTCAAATTCACTCATCATTATTTCAATAATCAATGAAAAAAGTAGTCACTTTTTTATCGGTCGCGGTTATGTTAAATGCCTGTGTCCCAATAAATAAAATAACCAAAAGAGCGCCAGCCACTTACCGACCAGCATATCATTATACATCCGATAAAAACTGGGTTAATGACCCCAATGGAATGGTTTTTGTCGCTGGAGAATATCATCTTTTCTATCAGTATAATCCTTCAGGTGATAAATGGGGACACATGAGTTGGGGGCATGCCGTGAGCAAAGACCTGCATACATGGCAAGAATTAGCTCTTGCAATCCCTGAAACGATAAATGCTGATAGTTCCTCCACGATGGTTTTTTCAGGTTCTGCCGTGGTGGATAGTCTGAATACTTCGGGTTTATTTGAAAATGGTTTTAAGGAAGGAATGGTTGCCATTTATACTGCTCATATAGATAAAAAGGGGGCAGGTTTGGCGCAACGTCAAAGTTTAGCGTATAGCGCTGATAAAGGAAGAACCTGGAAATTTTATGCCAAAAATCCAGTTTTGGATATCGGGTTGGCCGATTTCAGGGATCCAAATGTGTTTATGCATGAGGGAAAATGGAAAATGATTGTTGCAAAGCCATTGGAATTTATGGTTCAGATTTATGAATCTACAAATCTGAAGGATTGGAAATTATTGAGCGAATTTGGTAATATGGGTGATGTCTCAAAAATTTGGGAATGTCCTTCCTTGTTTAAAGTACCAATCGAAAATTCGGATAAATCTAAATGGCTTATGCTCGTTTCAAGTGCGGGAGAGGATACCGAATTTACGGGGATGCAATATTTTGTTGGCGATTTTGATGGAAAAACATTTGTCCCAGAAAAGCAAGATGGTGTTTTAAGAGTAGACTATGGGAAAGATTTCTATGCAGCCATTCCCTTCAATAATCTTCCTGCGAAGGACAAAAATCCGATTATAATCGGTTGGGAAAGTAGCTGGAATTATGCTGGCGAAATACCATCAGAAGGGAGAAGGGGGATGTTTTCGATGCCCCGAAAATTGTCATTGGTCGTTGAAAATGGCAAATACCGTTTAGTTCAAAAGCCTGTGTTTGCCGAGAATATTCATACCAAAATCTTGACATTGAAAGCGAGTGAATTATCAAAAGAGAAAACAATCGAAATGCCAGGGAATTCGTATAGACTTGGTATTTCGATTGACTTAGCAAATGCCAAAGGGATTTCGATTGATTTATTAAAAAATGATGAAGAAAAAAGTGTTCTAACTTACGATCTTATGACTCAAATGCTATCGTTTGATCGTACAAAATCGGGGAAAATCGACTTTAGTAAGAAATTCCCAAGTATCGAAAGAATGCGCGTAATTCCTCAAAATGGCATCCTGAAACTGGATGTATTTGTAGATAATTCCATCGTGGAGGTTTTTGCAAATGATGGCAAGGAGGTATTGACAGATTTAGTTTTCCCATCGAAAAAAGGGGGAAGCGTCGTTATTTCCTTATTAAAATAACGAAATCCATCGGTAGTTTAGGTCATTGTCGAGGTAAGGGTGCTGCATGATTAGCTCCAGACTACAGGCTGGGGATCGCTAGGCTAAAGCCTATGCTTTTAAGATTCATTGCGATTGTCCCTCTGAGTAATGTATTGTTAGCCTCAGACTTTAGTACGGAGATCCCTAGGCTAAAGTTTAGGGTTATCAAGATTCTATTCGATGAGATTGACCTTCAAAACCTCCAAAGTCAAGCGACTAATGTCCAAATAAAAACCCAGGGATCTCTCCTTGGGTTTTTATACTTCTTACCTTTTAACTCTTACTTCTTAACTCTCAATTACCAAATCTTAATCCGATCCTCCGGTTTCTTGTACAATTTATCGCCAGGTTTTACATTAAATGCTTTATACCAAGCATCCATGTTTACTGGAGTCCCGATGGTCCGGAATTGTGCTGGCGAATGTGGGTCCGTTTGAACCAATTGTGCCGCTGTTTCAGGTAATGTCGAGCCTCTCCAAACTTGTGCCCACGCCAAGAAAAAGCGTTGGTCTGGTGTGAATCCGTCAATTTTGGCCTTTGATTTCCCTTGTTTGGTCATTTTAAATGCTTCATAAGCCATATTTAACCCTCCCAAATCTCCGATATTTTCTCCCATCGTTAATTTTCCGTTTACATGTAGGGTATCCAAGATCGTATAGGCATCAAATTGCTTACCCAAAAGTTCTGTTTTAGCCTTGAATTTAGCCAAATCATCTTTCGTCCACCAGTTGCGCAGGGTTCCATCCTTGTCATATTGACTTCCTGAATCATCAAATCCATGGGACATTTCGTGGCCAATCACAGCCCCAATACCTCCATAGTTAATCGCGTCATCCGCTTTGGCGTCAAAGAATGGGAATTGTAAAATTCCTGCAGGGAATACGATCTCATTCATGACTGGGCTGTAATAGGCATTGACCGTTGGTGGCGTCATGCCCCATTTGCTGCGGTCAACGGGTTTGCCAATCTGACTAATATTATCTTGGAAACCCCAAGCGCCTGCATTACGCACATTTTTGTAGAATTCTGTCGATGAAATTTCTAACCCTTCATAGTTTTTCCACTTGTCTGGATAGCCTATTTTGGGCGTAAAGGCATGTAATTTATCCTTCGCCTTTTGCTTAGTTTCTGCACTCATCCAATCCAATTGATTGATACGAACCTCAAAGGCCTTTCGTAAGTTCGCAACCAATTCAACCATTCGAGCCTTCGCTTCTGGTTTGAAATACTTCGCTACATACAATTGACCTAATAATTCACCGATAGTGCCATCTGTTAAAGTTGACATACGTTGCCAACGAGGCGTCTGAACCTTTTGGCCACTCAATACCTGACTAAAGGCAAAATTTGACTTCACAAAAGGGGAGCTTAAATAACTCGCAGAACCTTTCAAAACGTTCCAAGTCAAATAGGTTTTCCAAGTTTCTAAAGGGGTCTCAATCAATAATTTGTTTGCCGTTTCAAAGAATTTGGGAGCAGATACCAACATGGAGTCGGGGGCCTGTGTACCAAAATCTTGGAAGGTCATTGCCCAGTTGAATGCCGGCGTTTTTTGATTAAATTCTGAAAAAGAGAACTTATTGTACGTCTTGTAGGGGTCACGCATTTCAACGCGTGACATCTGCGCCTCAGCTAATTTTTTTTCCAATTGGAAAATTGTTTCCGCATGTGCATCCGCTTGTACTTTATTCGTTCCAATTAATTGGAATAAGGTACTGACATAAAGCTTAAATGCCTCTTGAATCTTTAAACTACGCGCATCTGATTTTAAATAATAATCACGATCCGGTAATGATGTTCCCCCCTGGCCGAGTTGGGGCACCATTTTGTCCACTTGCTTTCGGTCTTGACCAACGTAGAAACTAAATAGGGGAGATGCCGTTCCCGTTTTACGCAAACGTGCAATTTCCGTCACAATTTGAGACTTAAATTGAATGTTATGAATTTGGGTTAAATCCGATTGAATAGGCGAGTATCCTAATTTTTCAATCGTTGCGCTGTCCATCGCAGCGGCATAAAAATCGGCCACGCGTTTCTCAACTGATCCCGCAACAGCTTTGGTGCCTTGGGTTCCCTCTAATATTGTTTTTACTGCATTGATATTGAAATCACGTAATTGGTTGAAACTTCCCCAACGTGTTTCTTTTGCCGGAATAGGATTACTTTTTACCCAAATTCCATTCGAATATTCTGCAAAATCATCTCCTGGCTTTACTTGGAAATTCATGTTTGCCCGATCAATAAATTTAGCTGGACTCTGTGCATTCAAGGTATTTGTACCCAGGGATAATGCCAGCAAGCTAAGCATTGCGTATTTTTTTCTCATGTGTATATTAAGATGAAGTTTAAATAACTAATTTACGAAGCTAAATTGAATTCTATGAAAAAAATTATTCTCATTCTATTTGTTGCCCTGAATTTTCATGCATTCGCTCAAAAAGCACCCATGTCGCACGAAAGCATGTGGTTGTTGAAGAAAATTGGAGCCCCAGCGCTTAGCCCATCTGGGAAATGGGTCATTTATAGCCGCACGGAAACGTCCTACAATTCAGAGGAACAAACAACAGACTTATGGCTAGCCCCTGCAGACGCTTCTGCTGAACCTCGAAAAATAACGAATTCGAAGGGTAGCGAGGAAAATTATTTTTGGCACCCTACGTTGAATCAAATCTTTTTTACGGCGAAACGAGAAGGAGATGATGCCGCGCAATTATACCGTTTGAATTTGGATTTTGGTGGGGAAGCCCAAAGGTTGACGAGTTTATCCACAGGGGTTGCTTCACCGAAAATTAGTTCGAATGGCCGATTAATTGCCTTCTCCTCCCGAGTATATGCAAGCGCTTTTACGGATTCCCTCAGTAAAAAAATAGCTGACGAAAAAAAGAAAATCAAAACCAAAGCACGTGTTTACACCTCGTTCCCTATTCGCTATTGGGATAGCTGGCTAGATGAAAAACAAGCACATGTGTATGTGATGGATTTGACAGTTGATAAGCCTTTACCTGTCAATTTGTTTGCAAAGGTAAAATTGGTAGAATCGAAAGGTTTTCAGTTGGGCTCGTTTGGCTTCTCGCCCGATGCCTCACAAATTGTTTTTACAGCTACAACCGAATACAATACAACTGCCTACCGGTCGGCAAATTCATCTTTATATGCTATTTCCATTTCCGGAGGGTCTGAAAAATTGCTCAATGATGATGCAGATTATGCACAGGTGCTATTTTCAGAAGACGGTAAATACTTAATTGCTACCGGCCATGTCAATGGGAATAAAATATATTACTTGAATCATTTGTATCGTTTTGCCTGGCCTACTATGACTGGCAAGATGGAATTAGCAGCAGGATTAGATCGACCGATCAATGATTGGGAAATTTCGGGTTCGACTATTTATGCGAGCATCGAGGATCAAGGAGTCGATCGAGCGATACAAGTATTGATTGAGGATGGACATATGATTAATTTAGTTGGTGGTGAAGCGGGATCGATTACGAGTTTGTCTATTGCTGGAAATATTATGGCCTATTCCTATCAACACCTGGCTGCACCTGCTGAAGTATTTGTCCTTAACGCCGGTCAAAAAATTGCAATTTCAAAGGCAAATGATTCGGCATTGTCTAAAATGGATTTACCTCAGGCAGAGGTTTTTTGGACCAAATCATCTCGTGGTAAAATGATTCGTAGTGTCATGCTTCGACCAGCTGGTTTTGATGCCTCAAAGAAATATCCGCTTTTTGTGCTTATGCATGGTGGACCTGCAAGTTCCTTTAAAGATGTATTTGGATATCGCTGGAATCCTTACATTTTTGGTGCTCCAGGTTATGTGATTGTGATGACCGACTATACGGGGTCTGTGGGATATGGAGAGAAATTTGCGCAAGATATTCAGTTTGATCCCTTCAAAGGTCCTGGCAATGAGATTTTGGAGGCCGCAGCTGATGCAATTAAACGTTATCCTTTTATCGATGCAACGAGACAGGCTGCTGGAGGTGCTTCGTATGGGGGGCATTTGGCCAACTGGATGCAGGCGAAGACCACGCATTTTAAATGTTTAATTTCGCATGCGGGTTTGGTCAATTCTGAAGCACAGTGGGGAACATCCGATGTGATTTGGGGAAGGGAATTGATGAATGGGGGTACGCCGTGGGTGCCTACAAAAACCTGGAAAGAGCAAAATCCGATGCGCTTTGCAGCTAATTTCAAAACGCCTATGTTATTGACGGTTGGGGAAAATGATTTCCGCGTGCCGATCAACAATACCTTAGAAAATTGGAGTATCCATCAGCGATTACAAATTCCAAGTAAGTTAATCGTGTTCCCTGGTGAGAATCATTGGATATTGAATCCGGATAATTCGAAGTTTCATTATCAGGAAGTCGGTAATTGGTTAGCGACTTATTTAAAATAGTCGCTAGTCACTAGTCATTAGTCTTTAGTTCCGATGCTGAGAATTATTTTTAAATAAGCTCACCTCTTTAAGACTAGCGACTGGTGACTGGCGACTGGTGCTTACAGCACCACCATCTTACCAGTCCGTACCGATTCATCACACGCAAAGGCAATGCGAAGGCTATTCACTGCATCTTCCACGTGATCTGTCAAGTCAACATCTGCCTGAATAGCATGTAAGAAATAAGCCTGCTCGCGATCACACAATCCTTGATGATCTGGTTCGTCGGTTAAATTAATCCATTCATCAGCACGTGTGAATTCATTCGCGTCATTGATGTCGGCATGATGTACCCGAAGCGATTCGGTTTTGGTATGTGATTCCACAGAATCCGATTTGCCTTCCGCACTTGCCTGTTTGGCAACAATCGAAACAGAACCTTTTGGCCCAAAAACATCTTTTACAAAATAAGCAGTTTGAGAGATCATCGGGCCCCAGCCGGCTTCATACCAACCCACTGAGCCATCTTCAAAATGAATCTGTAATTGCCCATAATTGTAATTGCCTAAAGGAATATCTTCTGTCATGCGTGCGCCGATTGCCGAAACACGAAGCGGTTTTGAACGCGTCATTTGGCACATGACATCAATGTAATGCACTCCACAATCCACAATGGGACTCAAACTGTTCATCAAATTGCGATGTACATCCCACATGTAGCCATGTGATTGCTGGTTTAAATTCATCCGCATCACCAGGGGTTTCCCCATTTCTTTGGCAACTTCAATGAACTTGATCCAAGAAGGATGGTGTCGTAAAATATACCCAACAACCAATTTTTTGCCTGTTTTCTTCGCTACTTCCGCTACGTGTATGGCCCCCTTCAAGCTATCGGCAATGGGTTTTTCGATGAACACATGACACCCAGCTTTCATCGCCTCTATCGCATAGGCTTCGTGGGTATCTGGATAGGTGGAAATGCAAACTGCATCCGGTTTCGTTTTACGCAATGCCTCCGAATAATCATTAAATAGGGGATATCCCCCGCCTAATTTCGTATTCAAAGTTTCCTTGCTTTTACCTGGGGAAACCAAGCCACAAATGTCAAAGTTGGGGGAATTGTGATAGGCTGTCGCATGGGAAGCTCCCATGTTTCCACAACCAACAACGAGTACGCGAACTATTTTCATAATTTCAGGTTTGAATGACCAAGTTAGCAAGAATGATTATAAAATTTAAATTCCTGTCTTTATAAACTATGCACAAGATAGGAATCATTTTATTGTTTGTTTGTCAGGGTTTGTTGGCACAAAATACCAAAGGCATAACCGGTGTCCCTGATACGAGTTTTGCTAATTATTCGGCTTGGAAATCGGCCATTCAATCGGATCCTAGTTTGCAATTAGCCGAATTTACGGCTACACAAGTGAAGCCTTCTCGATCAATCGTTTTTAAAAAAAATGGACCTAAGCCTTTACATCTCGATGTCTATGAACCTCAGGATAAGAAAAGCCGTAAGACGCTCTTGTTTTTTCATGGCGGTGGCTGGCGGACGGGTCATCGAAACCAACATGTCGCTTTGGCACAGGCATTGGCCAAAAAAGGTTATCGCGTATTTTTAGCCGAATACCGTTTGTCGACCGAAGCCCTATATCCAGCCGCGATGCTTGATGCCCAGTCGGCATTAATCTATTTACATCATCACGCCCAAAAACTACATATAGCCCCCGAACAGATTTTTGTGGCAGGATTTTCAGCCGGTGGCCAAATGGCTGCTTTACTTGGGTCTGTACAGGATGAAAATCTATTTGGGAAAGGACAGAAAATCAAAGGAGTTATTGATTTAGATGGCATTTTGGCCTATATCCATCCGGAATCAGGGGAGGGAGATGATCGCGTTCGTATGTCAGCTGCCACTTCCTATTTTGGTTATTCGAAAACAGAAAATCCAACTTTGTGGAATCAGGCCTCAGCCTTACATCATGTTTCGAAAAACGATCCTCCCGTGTTGTTTATAAATTCTGGGAATGAACGGATGCATGCGGGGCGAGGGGACTTCCGACAAAAAATGAAGGAAAACGGGATCTTGACTGATGTATATACTTTCGCGGGTTCGCCTCATACTTTTTTATTATTTACCAAATGGTTTGATAAAACGGTGAAATTAATGGATCAATTCATGCAACATGTGACGGTTGCACAAGATGGTTCGGGAGATGTGAAAACGATTCAGGAGGCCATAAATCAAGGGAAAAACAATCAGACGATTTTTATTAAGCATGGCACCTATATCGAGAAAATTTACATCGATTCACTTCGCCATGATTTACGTATGCTAGGTCAATCTCGCGCAGGAGTTGTCTTGAAATTCACCCAAGCGCGCGATATTTGGCGCTGTTCGAATCCAGATGATTATGGTGCTAGTGTTTTGAATATCAAAGGTCACGACTTAAGTTTTGAGAATCTAACGGTAATCAATGACTACGGACTCATGGCCAATCAAGATGTGACGATACCTTGTCTAAATGAGGCAGGAAAAATGACGCAATCTACCGTTCAAAAATATGCCTTACCCCGTGAGGCAGGTGAAAAGGATGGAGAAAAAGTGGTTAGGGTTGACGGTCATCAATTCGCCGTTCGTACGATGCCGGGAGCTACGCGCTTGCGCTTTGAACATTGCACGATTCGTTCAGGTGGGGGAGATACGATGAGTCCATGGGATGTGAATGCAGGCATGTATTATTTGAATGATTGTGAAATCGAAGGGGGAGTAGATTTGTACTGTCCAAGAGGATTTGCGTATGCTGAGAATTGCACGTTCATCTGTCATAACATGAGTGCGGCGATTTGGCATGATGGGTCCAGTGATGAGGCTGCGAAATCTGTTTTGAAAAACTGCCGATTCATAGGCGATCCTGGCTATAAATTAGGTCGCTATCACCGCGAGGCGCAGTTGTTTTTATTCCATTGTAATTTTGATCAAAACATGGCGGATGCGCCTATATACCAGTCGGGCGATCGAAAATTAGCCTGGGGCCATCGGGTTTATTATGCAGACTGCCATCGGCTTGGAGGGGATTTCGTATGGCACCAAACCAATACGAATTACCAAACGGCCGACATCAATTTCGCCTGGGTTTTTGGAGATAAATGGCCATAAATTTTTATTGTATCAAAAAAATACATTAATTTGTGCTAAACCTCTAAACCTATTATTTATTCCCATGGAAAGAAGAAATTTCCTTAAGCAATCAAGCGTATTTCTAGCTGGCTCTCTGTTTTTACCTTCTATTGTTCAAGTTGCTCCCCGTCCAATTGGTGTGCAATTGTTTACGTTGTTCACGACCTTAGATCAGGATGTGAAAGGGAATATGCAGAAAATTGCCGATTTAGGTTACAAGGAGATTGAGTCTGCATTCAGTCGAATCGGTGGATTTTATGGTATGTCGGCCATGGAATTTTCAAATTTGAACAAATCGTTAGGGATGAATTGGGTGTCACATCATGTGATGGGTGCTCCCTTCAAACCACGTCCTGGTTTTGATACGTCTAAAATGCCACGCATGAATAATTTACGTGATGATGCCCAGGCGATAGTGGATTCATTGAAGGGTACAACGGTGAAGTATTTGGTCTGCGCCAATATTCCGGTAGGCTCAAAAGAAGAAGTTGCTGAGTCGGTACAAATCTTGACAAAAGCAGGTAAGATTGCGAAGGATGCGGGCTTGACTTTATGTTACCACAACCATGATATGGAGTTTAAAATGGTTGATGGACAGCGTGCATTTGATGTATTCTCGAAAGAGATTCCGGCAGATATATTGAAATTCGAATTGGATTTAGGCTGGGCAACTAAGGCGGGCGAAGATCCTGTTGCTTTATTTAAGGCGCAACCGGGTCGGTTCCCATTATGTCACATCAAAGATTTTGATGAAGGATTTAAAAACATCGTGCCAGCAGGTTCTGGAATTGTGAATTTCAAGCGCATTTTTGATGCTGCCTCGATTGGAGGTTTGCAACATTTCTTTGTAGAGCATGATATGCCAAAAGACGCGATTGAAAGTTTAACAATTGGGAAAAAGAATATTGGCCCTTTGTTGTAAGAAAATAAGATTAATGATTGATTCTTTGAAAGCGTGGGACGAATGTTTCACGCTTTTTTTTAAAAGAGGTAAGAAGTAAGAGTGAAGAGTTGTTGCACCGGTAATTATATTCTTACCTCTTACCTCTTACCTCTTAACTCTAAAACAAAATCCTAAACTGATACGGAGCCAGCATCACATGATCATGGTCCATGCCTACATGTAAGGTTTCCCCCGACCATAAATCTTTTACTTCTGCTGGTCGCTGCCCATTCTCATCCATGACAAACCATGAAATGGCTTGTAGCTTGGAGCTAAAATTAAACAAGCAAGTGAATTTTTCTCCATCTTTGAATCGTGTGAATCCGGCGATTGAATTATTTTGATTTGGGATCCAATGTATATTTTTTACATCAGCCAATACATCTGAAGACCGTCTAAGTTTAATCAATTTCTGTAAGGCCGAGTAAACTCGATTTTCGACACTGCCTTTTTTCTCAACGCGTTTATTTTGTTCCCAATTGATGATTGGTCTATGCATCCAGCGGTTATCGTAGCTTTTTCCTGGGTCTTCTAAGTAGCTATAATCATTTGTATAGCCAGCTTCGTCCCCATAGAATAACATTGGTACTCCGCCCACAAACATACTCATCGCTTGCATCAGAATAATTTTATCAATGGAAGTTTGGATCGCAGCATTGTCTTTTCGGTCGATGGCATATTCCAATCCGCATAAAGAAGCCAAGGAACCGGAGAGCCGGGCATCCTGGGTCTTTGGATTTACAGCGAATAAGGCACCTTTCGCAGGTGAATTTTCAATGACTCCGCTGTAATAATTTTTAATATAGGAACGGTGGTCATAGGGGGTAAAGCCCGCTTGGTCGATCATGTAGTCATCATAGCCTAACCCAATGTCATCGTGGCAGCGTGTATATGTTAACCAGGTAGCTCCTAATGGTTTACGCATTAATTCATGTTGGGCATTTTGCATAATGCGCACATCGCCGGTAGCTAGGGCATCCCATTGAACTGCCATTTGTGTGGCATTGTAGGCAAAGTCACATTCATGCCTAGCGTATCGGCCAGTTCCGAAATATTCCATAATTTGGGCCGGAGCGACAATTGCTTCCCCTAAAATGGCCATTCCAGGGGTAGCTACTTCCGTACACATCTTAATTAATTGGAGTAATTGATGTGCCTCTGGAAGGTTCTGGCAAGTAGTTCCTACTTGTTTCCAAATGAATGCTGGTGCATCAATACGAACTACATCCACACCCAAATTGGCATAGTAAAATACATTGCCCAACATCTCCACGAAAACCTTTGGATTCGTATAATTCAAATCCCATTGGTAATGATGAAAGACGGTCATGACCCATTTATCTAATTTCTCATCGTATGTGAAACTTCCCGGCGAACTTTCTGGGAAAATTTCCGGCATCGTATTTTCCATTTGATCTGGAATCAGCCGATTATCATACATATAGAAATAATCCTGATATTCCTTGATGCCTGATTTGGCCAATTTTGCCCATTCATGGTGATGTGAGGTATGATTCAAGACGATGTCAATCATCAAATACATGTCCTCCTTTTGTAATGTAGATTGGAATCTGCGTAAATCTTCGATGGTCCCCAAACGATCCTCCACTACGCGGAAATCCTCTACCGCATATCCTCCATCACTTTCCCCTTCCGGACTTTTAAACAAAGGCATTAGGTGTAAAAAATTAACGCCTAATTTTTGTAAATAGGGTAATTTGTCAGCTAAATCATTGATTTTTCCCGCAAAGCGGTCCACATACAAACTCATCCCGACTAAGTCTTGGCTTAAGAACCAGGTTCCTTTTTTGGCTTTTTGGGCATCCCGCTTCTTTAAATCGTCGGAACGATCCACAAAAGCCTGACAAATGGAATTCAAAAGGTTTTGAAATAATTTCGCTGATTGCGGATGATTCCCATAAATGGCATGAAAATGCGAATGGATATCATCCATGTTCGCCGTAAAACGTTCGACGAATTTAGCGTCTTTGATTTGATGGGTTTTTACAAGCTCATGGAGCTTTTGTTGCAGGGCAGGATTATACACAGAGATTAATTGAAAATGCTGTTGTTCAAATGTTTAAATGCTTCCATTGCACCCATGTATTCACATGTACGCGCGCCAGCTTTATTGGCATTTTGGATAATTTTATTCCAATCTTCAAACCCTAATTCGGCAGGATTTAATGATGCCTCGTCCAACTGGTATAAAACGGCACCCACAAAGGCATCACCAGCCCCCGTGGTGTCTGTTGGTTTAATTTGAATACTTGGAATGGTGTATGTTTTACCTTCAAGCCCTAATAATGTGCCTTCTTTTCCTAATGTGATGGTGAACACACCCGGTATGTTTGCCAATAAATCTGCTGCTGCTGCCTCCAAGCTCGTTTTGCCCGTGATCAACATGGCTTCCTCATCGCTCAACTTTGTGAAATGAGCTTGTTTCAAGTATATCCACGATTGCTTGATGAAACTATCTTGCTTATCGCCAAATAATAAATGTCGGTAATTAGGGTCGAAACTGATGGTTTTACCTTGGTTTTTCGCGCTTTCCAATAAGTAATAATAGGCTGCATTTAAGGGACCTTCTAAAAACGCTGTTGCTGATCCAAAGTGAATTATGTGCGTTTCAGATAAATCAATAGCTGAAACATCCGCTACCGTTAATTGCGCATCAGCCCCCCGATTAAACACAAAATCACGTTCTCCGTCGAGCATTAAAGACACGAACGCAAAGGTGGTAAAGTGATTTGAATCCAAATGGACGTGTTTGGTATCTACCGAAAATTCGGACATTACTTGATTCAATTGCCTGCCAAATGGGTCATTCCCCACTTTTGCCGACAAAGCTACTGAACCACCTAAGGCTCCAATCGCTGCAGCCACATTGGTAGGAGCACCTCCTGGTTTTTTTAAAAAATTTTGTCCGTCAGATAAGCTTGAACCCTTATCTGTACAAATCATATCGATTAAGGCTTCGCCAATACACAATACACTCATTAGGCTTTGGTTGGGGATGGTTTAATAAAAGCAGTCGCTACAGCTGCAATAGCCAATAACGCACCTGCAAAGGTAATCGCATTTCGTGGATCATTGTCTAAAAAGTGCTTTAATATATATCCAAACGAAATATTTTGTAAAATCATTGGGATCACAATCATCATGTTGATGATGCCCATATACACGCCATAACGTTCTTTAGGAATGTCACCTACGACCAATAAATACGGTATTCCCATCATGCTGGCCCAGCCAATGCCAAAGCCTGAAATGGCAAAGAATAATAGGTTTTTGTTTTCAATGTGAGGGAATGCCAAAAAGCCGATTGCTGCGAGCAATAGACAGGTCATGTGTACGGATTTTGCACCATATTTCTTGGCAAAATTAGCTAAAGCCATGGCTGATAAGAAAGTAACGATATTGTACCACCCATTAACTAATCCCGTCCAAGAAACCGCTTTTTCATACAAATCTGGATTGTCTTTTGGTGTGGCATTCCAAACGGATAATGCGATACTTTTGGAGGAATTTTGCCAATAACAAAACAGCGCGTACCATTGAAATAAATAGACTAATGCTAATTGCCACATCACTTTTGGCATTTCTCCAATGGCATGAAAAATTTCAGATATAGATTCGCCTACACTGGCTTTTTTAGCACGAATTTGAGCTAATTCCTCGGCTGTAGGCTCAATTTCAGAGGTTGTTCGCATACTCCACCAGATGGACCCGATCGAACAGACTGCTCCTAAAAAGAAGGAGGCATAAACCCAAGTAGGCAAGGATCCTGTTTTTCCGATAAAGATTAAAGGGAAAATGAATAAAGACAAGTTTGCCAATGTTTGGCCAAAACCCGTGAAAAAACTCTGCATCTGAAAGCCTGTGGGTTGTTGGTCTTCATTTAATTTATCTGCCACAAATGCCCGATAGGGTTCCATAGCCGTATTATTTCCCGCATCAAGAATCCACAACAATCCCGCTGCCATCCATAGTGATGAGCTAAATGGATAGAGAAAAAGACAGATGCTACATAATAAGGCTCCAATGAAGAAAAAGGGCTTTCTCCGACCCCATCGTGGATGCCAAGTACTATCTGAAAGCGCCCCAATGAATGGCTGAATCAACAAACCTGTTACAGGGCCTGCTAAATTCAATAACGGAATTTCATCTGGACTAGCACCTAAAAAATCATAAATGGGATTAACTGCACTTTGTTGGAGACCAAAACTATATTGTATTCCGAAAAAACCAACGTTCATATTGATGATTTGACTGAAACTAAGCGTGGGTTTTTTTATTGACATATGAATGTGTTTATTTTCAGATTAAATTTAATTAATCCAATCAAATAGCCCAAACTGTTCTACACTGTCGGCCTAATATTCTTGCGAAAGTGGGTGAATCATCAACTCATCGATGACCACATGTGCCGGTTGGTTCATCACATAATAGATACTATCCGCCATATCTTCAGGACTTAACCAGGTTTGATGGCTTGCATCCCCTTGTGGTTCGGCATGGAAATGAGAATCAACTAATCCCGAATAAATGGTCGATACCTTGATGCCGTCTTTGCGAACTTCCTTTCGCAAGGCTTCATTGAAGGCATGCTGGGCATATTTGGAGGCACAATATAAGGATCCTCCATCAAAGACACGTTTAGCGACATCGGATGCGATGGCAATAATATGACCTTTTTTTGCCTTACGCATGTGTGGCAAGACGCTTTGGGAGAAAAGAAAAGTTCCTTTCACGTTCGTATCAAAAATTTGATCCCATTTTTCTGATGTATATGAATCCGTTGGCCCAAAAGCCCCAACGCCAGCATTGTTGATCATGAAATCAATTTTTCCGAACGTATGTTCTGTTTTTTCAACGGACATTTGAACAAATTTAGCATCCGAAACATCACCAGCGAAATACAAGGGGCGATGGCCCATTTCGGTTATTTCGGCAGCTAAATCCTTTAATTCACCTACATTTCGGGCGATCAGACTTAATTGGAAATTGTGCTTCGCGAGTAAGAGTGCTAATGCACGACCGATGCCTCGAGAGGCACCTGTGATGATGGCGGTAGGGTAATTGCTGTTCATACTTCAAACATACACAAAATTTTGTCTACCTGTGTAGTGGGTTCGCCGACAAATTTGTTCCTTACTTCTATGCGGATGCATTAATAAATATTCTCGGATTATTATTGTCAAATGAAACGAAAAGCATTTATAAAAAAAACAGGATCAGTTCTGTTTGCCCCATTTGTCGCAATGTCTTGCATCAAAAATCAGGATGATACCGAAATCACTCCTTCGACTGCCGCAAGCTCGAGTACTTGTAAGGTAGGAGATACAGAAACAGATGGACCTTATCCTTTATATTCAAAGCGGGATTCTTCCATTACGCATGTGGACATCACAGAAGGCAAGGCAGGACTTCCTTTGAGCCTTGCGATTACTATTAGAAATGTGAATAATAATTGTGCCGTTGTGCCCAATGCCCGTGTGGATGTTTGGCATTGTGACAAAGATGGATATTATTCAGGCTATGTGAATCAAGGTTATTTGGGGAATCAGGATAATACAGCAAAGACTTTTTGTCGGGGGATAACAAACGCTGATGCCTTAGGTGTGGCCTATTTTCAAACAATCTATCCGGGTTGGTATCAGGGCCGAGTAACCCATATCCATGCCCAGATTTATGTGAATGGTCTGTTGAAATTAACTACTCAAATTGCTTTTCCAGAGGAGATTAATACGGCGGTTTATTCAACAGATTTATATAAAGCACATGGCCAAAATTCTACAAAAAATACGACGGATACTATCATCCGAGATTCCTTGTCAAACGAGTTAGCAGTAGTAAATATGAATGCTGTATCAGGAGGCTATGATTTAGTGCACACGATCAACATTGCCCTATAAGTTTTTGCTTATTGAATTATTTTTGGTTTAATTTATACAATTCTAATCTCAATAGGCATGAAAAAGGTCAAAGACATTTTAACCAAGAAGGATGCGACAGTGATATCCATTCCTTCGGATGCAAAGATTATCGAGGCTTTGCAATTAATGCAAGATTGTAATGTGGGGTCGGTGGTGGTCATGGACCATGGCCAGTACCGAGGCATTTTGACAGAGCGAGATTATGCGCGTAAGGTCATTTTATTAGATAAAAATTCTTCGGATACGATGGTGTCTGAAATTATGTCGACGGATTTGCCGGGGGTGGAACTGGGTAGCTCAATTGAGGTCTGCATGATATTGATGTCGGAGCGAAATATTCGCTACCTACCCGTGGTTGAAAATGGCGAATTGATTGGGATTATTTCGAGTAATGATTTGATTAAGGCTACGATTCAGGATCATTTGGAAACAATTGAACACTTGAAAAATTACATTCATGCCTAAGCAGGTTGCCTTTTTGATTAATCCTGCAAAGCGTAAACAATTGCAAAACTATGTGCAATGGGTGAAATCTCGCGTGGATTTTTCCTTGGTTATTTTTGATCAAGTTTGGCCAAACACGCTAAAAGAATTTGAAGAAGCCTGGGTCATGGGCGGCGATGGAACGTTCAATTATTTTGTAAACCATTATCCAGATTTCGATCGGCCAATCGGCTTATTTAAAGGTGGGACGGGCAATGATTTTTATTGGAAACTTTTTGGAAATATACCCCGAGAAAGGCATTTGAATGCCATATTAAATGCGCAAGTTGAGTTGATCGATGCTGGTCGGGTCAATCACATGTTATTCTTAAATGGAGTTGGCATTGGAATTGAAGGGGAAGTTCTCTCAGCGATGGAGGCTATTCGGTGGATTGGCGGTGCGTTGGGTTATTATCTCGCGGCAATCCCAGCCTTGTTTCGGTTTAAGACCTACCATATTCAAGGGAATCGTGCTGTTTTTTTATGCATGGTTTTTAATAGTGCCAGGGCAGGAGGAGGATTTCACTTTTTCCCCATGGCATCTATTCAGGATGGATTATTGGATAGGATGATTTGTGATCCTATGCCTGTTTGGAAGCGATTGTTTTATATGCCGATTATTCAGTCGGGCCGACATGCTCATTTGCCTTTTATTCATTTTTCAAAAATCACATCGGAACGAATTGTCTGTGATCGCGTTTTAAAAGCACAAGTAGATGGAGAAGTGCTGGAAGCGGATGCATTTGAATTTACAATTCTTCCTGCTAAATTTAAGTTTATTGTACCCTCCAAACTTTGAAATATGTATAATCGTTTGTTGGTCCTCGTGACCCTTTTTGTTGGCTCTCATGTTGCTTTCTCCCAAGAAGCAGACAAGAAAAAAGTCATTCAATCCATTCAAAATCGATCCTACCAATACGGTCAAATTGCTCAAAAAATTTGGGATTTTGCGGAAGTGGGATACAAGGAAAAGCAGAGTTCCTTGTTGTTGCAAGAGACCTTGCGTCAAGCGGGATTTCAAGTAGAAGCAGGTGTGGCGGATATCCCAACTGCTTTTGTGGCAACTTTTGGTCAAGGGAAACCTATCATTGGAATTATGGCAGAATATGATGCTTTGCCAGGTTTGTCGCAAGATTCGATCCCAACAAAACGTAGTTTAGGCGGAAATTCGGGTCATGCTTGTGGGCATCATTTGTTTGGTACAGGTTCGGTTGCAGCGGCGATTGCGGTGAAAGAATGGATGAAAGAAACTGGCCAAAAAGGAACGATCAAATTATATGGTTGTCCAGCAGAGGAGGGGGGATCCGGGAAAGTATATATGGTCCGAGCGGGATTATTTAATCAGGTGGATGTTATGTTACACTGGCACCCGAACGATGAAAATACGGTGTCAGCATCTTCGTCATTAGCCAACAAAGCCGGTAAATTTCGTTTTTATGGTTTGTCTTCCCATGCGGCAGCTTCGCCTGAACGCGGGAGATCGGCGCTGGATGCCGTGGAGGCAATGGATCACATGGCAAATATGATGCGAGAACATGTGCCTTCATCGACTCGCATTCATTATGTTATTACGAATGGCGGGAAAGCACCTAATATAGTTCCCGACTATGCAGAAGTATATTATTATGTTCGATCTCCTCAACGAGATGTCGTGATGGATGTATGGAACCGAATCGAAAAGGCGGCGGAAGGGGCTGCTTTGGGAACAGGTACAAGATATGAAGTAGAAGTGATTGGGGGTGTATATGAGGTGCTTCCAAACGAACATTTGGTTTCTGTCATGGGGGCTAACTTGAAATCTGTTGGCGGCTATAACTTGTCTGCCACCGAGCATGCTTTTGCGAAGCAGATCCAACAAACGCCGGGGATGCAAATGATTGATTTAGCTACGACAAACCAGGTTTTTTTAAACCATCCTGACCCCAGTGGCGGAGGTTCAACGGATGTGGCGGATGTTTCTTGGGTGGTGCCAACAGTTGGAATGGGAGCCGCAACTTGGGTCCCAGGAACTGCAGCGCACAGTTGGCAAGCTGTCGCAGCCGGTGGCATGACGATTGGTCGGAAAGGGATGTTAGTCGCAGCAAAAACCCTTGCATTAACAGCGATCGACCTATTCAAGAAGCCTGTATTGATAGAAGATGCTCGTTTAGAATGGTTGAACAAGCGAGGTACGGATTTTCAATACAAGAGTTTATTAGGAGATCGAAAACCAGCGCTTAATTACCGCGATTAGATTATCAGTTTTATTTGTCGGATTTTGTTGGAAAAACCGTAGCTTTTTGCTGCCCCACCGTAACCTTTGGCAAACCTTAAAGGATTGCCAAAGGTAAGCAGCAAAAAAAAACCTTTAAAGGTTTTTTTTATAAATCTATTCATCGTAATATTGCAATGTAATAATATAACAATGGGAATTACTAAAACGGATCTTTTTACGGTAGAGCAAAATGCCATCGCCCAAATGGCGAAAGTGTTAGGACATCCCGCGCGTGTGGCGATTTTACAGTATTTGGTCAAGTCGAAAACCTGCATCAATGGGGATTTGATTACCGAATTGGGACTTGCACAAGCGACGATCTCTCAACATTTACGAGAATTAAAAGACATTGGCTTTATTCAAGGTACGATCGAAGGGGTGTCTGTTTGTTATTGCATTAATCCGGAGAAGTGGGCGGAGTTCAGCCAACTATTTGGAACATTTTTTGAAAATTATTTCGTTTCTCAACAATCTAACTGCTGTTAATTATGAGCTTTCCTCGTATGCATGTGTCACTTTATGTCAGCAATTTGGCGGCATCAGTGAATTTTTATTCAACATTTTTCGGCCAACCGGCTACAAAGATTAAACCGGGTTATGCCAAATACGTATTGGACTCGCCTTCATTAATCATCTCATTCATAGAGAATCCAGAACGGGTTCAGGCTAATTTTGGTCACCTGGGATTTCAGGTTGAAACGGTGGAAGAAATGACCAATCGTTTGGTTCAAGCTCGTGCTCAAGGAATTGTTTCCAAAGAAGAAATAGGGACATCTTGCTGCTACGCAGTACAAGATAAGTTTTGGGCAACGGATCCTGATGGTGTTCAATGGGAAGTCTATTATTTCCACGAGGATGCTGAATTCAATGATCCGCATTATGCCTCACAGGATGCATCTGCATGCTGCATGCCGCCTTTGACAGAAAAACCTAATTTGAAAATTGCTGAAGTGCAATCGGCTAATACCTGTGCTCCTGGTTCTGGTTGTTGCTAATAAATTATCAGTTTTCAGCTCTTTTATATCGTTTATAACCCTTAGCTTTGGCAAACCTTCAAGGATTGCCAAAGCTTAAGCCAGCAGTCCCTTTTAGTCACATGAACAATACCCTGAACGAAAACCTCGAATCGATTTTATCTTTGGAAATTTCTGATGAACGCAAAAGCGTTCTCCAGCCTTTGATCGAATACATCAAATCCAAACGCGAAAAGGAACAACCAATCCTACTGAATTTTATCTGCACTCATAATTCCCGCCGTTCACAATTTGCCCAAATTTGGGCACAAACAGCTGCCGATTATTTTCAGTTGGCCGCCCAATGTTATTCGGGTGGGGTAGAGGTGACGGCTTGTAATGAGCGTACGATTGCTTCATTAGAACGTACGGGTTTCATCGTTTCGAAACATGGCCACTCCAATCCCATTTATTTCGTCCTTCACACGGAGGATTCAAGGCCCATCATCGCATTTTCAAAATTATACGACGATGTGATTAATCCACACCGTATTTTTGCAACGGTCATGACTTGTTCGCATGCGGATGAGAATTGCCCGTTTATTCCTGGAGCTGAAGTACGCATTCCGGTTCGCTATGAGGATCCAAAAGCGTTTGATGACACGTCACAGGAAGCGGCGATGTATGACGAACGCTCGCGTCAAATTGCGAGTGAAATGTTTTACGTTTTTTCGCGCGTCTAACTGGTATGGTCGCGGACGACCAACCAGCTGCCATTGATTTTTTTGAGTAACAAGGTGAAATAGCCTCCAATATCGCCTAGGCTAGGCCTCGTCAAATTCCAACGACCTAATACCCATGCGCTTTGGCTAGCTGTTACATCAACTTCTTGTATTTCAAATACAAGTGTTCCCATCGTTTCTCGATTCGGATAGCTCGCCTGATATCGTTTTAATGTTGCCTCCCAGCCTTTGGTTACACCCGTTTTGCCAATGAATTTTAAGTCTTCACCTTTGGCATAATATTCCATGAATCCCTCAATATTTCCTTGATTCCACAAGTCTTGCTGCGTGTGCAGGACAGCCTTTATGTCAGAAATATCTTTATTTGTTTGAGCAAATATGGGTAAGGTTAGTAATACGAATGCAATGAGTTTCATAGGAGAAGTTTTTCCGAAAATAAACAATTGCGTTGAATATTTTGGTCGACACATGTCTGTTTTTCGTATCAAAATCAGCTAAGCAATTTTATATTACCGATTATTGTATCATTTTTGTAAAATAATAAATCTAGACTTACTATGAAGCAATTTTTACTAGCCGTTTCGCTAGCATTTACCTCGCTCGCCGTTTTCGCGCAAGCCCCCGATGAAAATCGTTTTGTTAAATCTGTCCTCGTTGATAAACTCGATGAGCCCATGGAATTTACGTTTTTACCCGACGGACGCATTGTGTTTGTTGAACGTAAAGGCGATGTAAAACAATATGATCCCGCATCAGGAATTACGAAGGTTATCGGTCACATTGTAACGAATACCAAGTACACGAACCGCGCCGGACAGGTTCGCGAGGCCGAAGAAGGGGTTATGGGCGTTGTGCTCGATCCTAAATTCAAAGAAAATCATTGGTTGTATATCTATTATGCACATCCGAAAGAAGCGAAACACGTATTAGCTCGTATGGAATTGAAGGATGAAGAATTGTTGATAGGCCAACAAAAAATCATCTTAGAGGTTCCAACTCAACGAGAAGAATGCTGCCATACCGGTGGTGGAATGGTTTTCGACAAAGCTGGAAATCTATTTTTGACTGTTGGAAATAATACAAGTAACAGCAACTCAGAAGGATATGCACCGATCGATGAGCGTCCAGGCCAAGCGTATTGGGATGACCAACGTGGAGCTTCGAACACGAATGATTTGCGTGGAAAAATCTTACGTATCCACCCAGAAAAAGATGGGAGCTACACCATTCCAAAGGGCAATTTATTCGCACCGGGCACAGCTAAAACACGTCCCGAAATTTACACCATGGGTCACCGTAACCCTTGGAGACCAAGTTTAGATTCAAAAACAGGTTTCTTGTATTGGGGTGAAGTAGGCCCAGATGCATCTGTTGACTCAGAAAAAGGACCTAGGGGTTATGATGAATTTAATCAAGCCAAAGGACCCGGTTATTTCGGTTGGCCTTATTTCATTGGAAATAATCAAGCCTATTCGGATGTTAATTTTGAAACATTAGCGATTGGACCCAAATTCAACCCAGCAGCACCAATAAATGATTCGCCCAACAATACAGGTTTACGTGAATTACCTCCAGCACAAAAGGCCATGATTTGGTATCCGTATGGAACTTCAGAAGAGTTTCCCTTAGTGGGTTCTTCTGGTCGTTCTGCAACAGGTGGTCCGGTATTTCACCGTTCTGATTTCCCAGGTGCGAAACGTGTGTTCCCATCTTATTATGAAGGAAAATGGTTAATTGTGGAATTTATGCGTGGTTGGATCATGGCTGTAACCCTTGATGAAAATGGAAATTACAAGTCGATGGAACGCTTCATGCCCAACACGACTTTTGGTTCAGCAATCGACATGGATTTCAGTCCTGAAGGCGATTTATATGTATTGGAATATGGTTCTGCCTGGTTCAAAGGGAACGAAAATGCCCGTTTAGTGAAGATCGAATATCAAGGAGGTAATCGTAAACCAGAAGTTGTTGCTTCCGCTTCAAGCAAGGCGGGTGCCGTACCCTTCTCAACAAAACTATCTGCGATAGGAACAAAAGATTTTGATGGAGATAAATTGACTTATACTTGGACTGTCAAAAAGGCTGGCAAATTTGTGAAAAATTTGTCGGGAGAAACGGCTCAATTAAACTTGAATGCTGCAGGTAAATATGTGGTAACCTTGAAAGCGACGGATCCGAAAGGCCTGAGCAATACGGCTTCCATGGATATTTTAGTTGGCAATGAGGCTCCTGTAGTTGATATCGACTTTGAAGGAAATAATAAATCATTCTATTTCGCTGATTCAGCACCTAAATACAAGGTGAATGTGCGTGATAAGGAGGATGGTGAATTGGAAAAAGGCATCGCACCAGAATCCGTGGCGGCTACTTTAGATTACATTCCATTTGGTTATGATCCAATTGAAATGTCTCAAAGTCATCGCAAAGCAGATTCTGATTTGTTTGCTTCTGCTGGTTTACGTTTGATCAATAAGAGCGATTGTAAATCTTGTCACCAATTGAACGTTCGTTCTGTAGGGCCAAGCTACAATGAGGTTGCCGTGAAGTACAAAGGTCAAAATGTTATAGACCAATTAGCCGATAAAGTGATTACAGGCGGAATGGGTGTTTGGGGCGAGCATGCAATGTCAGCACACCCAGCTATCTCGAAAGCGGATGCTAAACAGATGGTTTCCTATATCATGAGCTTAAGCGAGCCAAAAGCATCGAACAAAATTGCCTTGAAAGGGGAATTAGCGCTCGTGAAGCCAGAAGGTCAAAAATCATCTAAAGGTGTATTTGTCGTTCGTGCAACGTATGTAGACAAGGGGAATAAGAAAATTGCACCTGTTCAATCTGAGAAATGGGTATTCTTACGTGCACCACAATTGGATATCGAGAAAGCAGATGTAAGCAAAGGAATTCTTCAATTGATTACGCCAGGTCGATCGACCAATATGGTGGGGCAAAATCCGTATTTAGGTTATAAGGGCTTGGATTTAACTGGAATTGCAACGATTGATATTTCGGCTTCCGCTCAGGCGCGCACAAATGCGGCTGGAGGTGTGATTGAAATTCACTTAGATTCTCCTTCTGGACCAATAATCGGTAAAACGAATTTGATTGAGGTTTCCCAAGGCGGATTTGGAGGACCTGCGCCTGCTGCAACACCTGGAAAAGGGGCGCCACTAGGGACGCCTGCAGCAACAGGTACACCTGCAGCGGCTCCGGCGGCGGGTGCACCGGCCCAACAAGCACCGCGTCGTCCTGCTGGACCACCAACGCAAAAAGTGGCGATTCAGGCAACTGCTGGAGAGCATGATGTGTATTTTGTTGCGGTAAATCCGAAGGCTGCAGACCAACAAATTGTCGTGCAGATTCAAGGAATCGAAATGAAAAAATAAATTTCCAAAAGTATAAAAGGGGCTTGCTTGTCTTTATGATGAGTAAGCCCCTTTTTTATGCGTTATACCCTAGCACTTCTTTTAATATCTTCGAGCCTTTTGGCTCAAAAAAATATCACTGCCGCTTCGGATGCCACGGCACCTTTGCATGCTTTGCAACCGGATTATCCAACGCACTATGGTGCGGCGACACCACAAGAAGTTCATTCGGTCATTGATCGCGTGTTTAATTACTTAGAAGGGGCGACTCCCAATCAGTTTGTCAATAAATCAACAGGTGCAGTATGGTCGGCGGGACAGCCATTTGAAGATCAAACCGTTTTTTCCAAAGGCGATTTTCGTCCCATTTCCTACGAATGGGGTGTTACCTATTCTGGCATGTTGGAATTAAGCCGTATCACAGGTGCGCCGAAATACAGAGATTACGTTTTCAATCGCTTGAATCTAATTGCCTCAGCCATTCCTGCGGCCCAGAAAAACGATTCGAAGCACGTGTTACATGGCCTGATTCATCCACGTGCATTGGATGATATCGGTGCGATGGGCATGGCCGTTGTCAAGGCGAAAAAAGCAGGTTTTACAACCGATATGTCTTTTGTAACCCAAAGGGCTTCTGATTTTATCTTAAAGGAAGAGCATCGCTTACCGGACCGAACGTTGGTTCGCATTCGTCCCTTGCATCACACGATGTGGCTGGACGATGTGTATATGGCGATACCAGCTCTTTTGCAATTAGGCGAATATGAGGAGGCTGTTTTTCAGTTCAATGCCTATCGCAAGCGGATGTTCAATCCGAATTTGAATATATACATGCATGGGTATTTAGTGGATGCCGAAGAACATCCGGAGTTTCATTGGGCACGTGCCAATGGATGGGCACTATTGACCACCGCTGAAATGCTTGAGTTTTTACCAACCAACCATCCTGCAAGACCTGAAATCTTGAAGCAATTAAAGAATCACCTGAAAGGATTAATGTCATACCAAGATGGAACGGGTTTTTGGCATCAATTAATTGATAAAAATGATTCGTATTTAGAGACCTCGGCTACAGCAATTTATACCTATGTGATTGCCAAAGGAATCAATATGGGTTGGTTGGATCCAAAGATATATGGACCCGCAGCCTTATTAGGTTGGAATGCCGTGGCATCGCGTGTCAATGAAAAAGGTCATGTGGAAGGCACTTGTGTAGGAACTGGTTTAGGCTGGGATCCAGCTTTTTATTATTATCGACCGATTTCCCCATTTGCAGCTCATGGCTATGGCCCTGTATTGTTGGCGGGGTCATCCATCTTGGAATTGGTAAAAACTAACAAATATCATATAAATGACTCCGCAGTTCACCTAAAATAGATTTTTGTTACGGGATTTGGTATTTACCTTTGTGGCATGAAAAGCACATTGGCCCTTTTGTTGTTTTTTGCCATGCAGCTTCCGTTGATGAATCAGTGGGGGGCTGTAGCTTATTATCGAGTGAATCAAGACTACATTGCCAAAAATCTTTGCGAGAATCGGGACAAGCCGATGTTGAATTGTAATGGTCATTGTTACTTAGCAAAACAATTAAAGGCAGCAGAAGAAAAAGAGCAAAAATCAAATTCGGAGCGTTTGGAGAAAATGCCAGAAGTGGTTTTGTCATTTCAAGCGATTAGTCCTGTTTTTTCTTGCGCTTATTTCCAAATTCCAACGATAGAGCAGCATTTTGGCTCAGCATCTTTTGTTCTTTCGAACGATTCCAAGGCTTATTTCCATCCTCCACAAGCTTAATTAATTTGACTTTTTTCCTGTAGGATATTCCTATCAGGCAATATTCATTTTAATTAAGATTTCATGAAAAAGTTCCTATTATTCATGGGAATGCTGTGTGCGTTTGCAGCTAATTCCCAACAATCTACCGTGAAGGTATTAAATGCGATTACCAATGAACCCATCGTTGGCGCATCCTTAAAACAAGGCTCAAAAATTATTTCCATTTCCAATGAGCGAGGAGAATTTAAGATTCAATCCCCGAGTGGAGAATTTGAGGTTTCAAGTATGGGATTTGTTTCCCAAAAGCTAAATCCGTTGACATCCCCTATTTTTTTAGAAGAGTCCTTTCAGAATTTGGAGACGGTAGTGGTGACAGCTTCCCGACAAGCAGCTATCCGATCTGAAGCGCCTGTTGCTATCCATAAAATTAGTTCGGCATTGATTCAAGACACGAAAGCAATTCAATTAACCGAGATTATCAATAAAGTTCCAGGTGTGGTGATGTTGAATTATAATAATGAGCAACATGGGATGGGGATACGCCAACCATTTGGTACATCTGCTTATTTCCTCTATTTGGAAGATGGCTTAGCCTTGCGTCCTTTGGGCGTTTTTAATCACAATGCGCTGATTGAGACGAACCTGCAAGGCTTAAATTCTGTCGAAATCATCAAGGGCCCAGCCTCCTCTTTATATGGTCCAGAAGCGGTGGGGGGAGCAATAAACCTCATAACGAAAACGGCTCCAGGAATTCCGACGGCCCAAATCGGATATCAAATGGATCATTCGGGATATGGCCGTGTACAATTTTCGGCTGGGGCGCAATTAGGGAAAAAATGGTCGGTGATGACGGGTGGGTATGTAGCCCGACAAAAAGGTGCATGGGCATCGAATTCGGATTTTGATAAATCTTCGATTAACCTTCGTTTGGATTATCAATTCACGCCCAAAACAAAATTATGGAGTTCTTTCGCCTACAATAATTACTATTCACAAACGGGAGGGAATATTGATAGTACGGGTTTTTATTCGCGAAGCTATCAAAGCCCTGCGGATTTTACCTACCGCGCCTCTTTTTCGTCTCGCGCTCGTTTGACTTTGGAACATCAATGGACTATGCATGCAAATTCGAGTCTTACAGCATTCTATCGCGACAATGTCTTAGGCCAAAATCCAGCTTATTCTATTTCTTGGTCGGCTCCTTCGTTGACGGCTTCAGGCCAGGTTAATCAAAATAGTTTCAAGAGTTTTGGGGTAATGGGTCAACATAATCATTCATTCGAATTCCTGAATTCCAAGTTGGTCGCTGGTTTCCTATTAGATCGCTCTCCAAATGATTATTGGGCTTACAAAATCAATTTATCGGCCACTTTGCGCCCAGATAAAAAATCAGTTGAGAAATTCACGATTTCACAGGTAATGCCTTCGGTATTTTTGGGAAATTATTCGGCGATTATTTGGAATAAAGCCGCTTATGCTCAAGTGGATGTGCATCCATTTGAAAAATTGCGCGTATCCTTCGGTGGTCGATTTGATCAAATGTCCTTTGATTATTCGAACTTAATAGACAAATCTACAGGTTCAAAAAGCTATGCGCAATTTTCACCCAAATTTGGGATAACCTATGCGGCAAGTTCGAATGTAGGCTTCTATGGAAATTATTCCAAAGGCTTTTCTCCTCCAGCTTTATCTGCCGTATTTCGTGCGCGTCCCGCAACGCAAGCCGTAGCAACTGGTGAGCATTTTTATTTAAGCATTGATCCTGCTGTTTTTTCAAATTATGAACTGGGAGGATGGGCCTCCATTTTGAATAACAAACTTTATTTTGACTATACAATTTATCGTTTGGAAGGTAATAATGAATTGTTAGGAATTCGCCAACCAGATAATACGACGGATTACCAATCGGCGGGAAAAACCTTGCATGAGGGTATCGAATATCAAATCACTTACCGTCCGAATGATGCTTGGAATTTCCGTTTTGGAGGAACAAACGCCAAACATACGTTTGTAAATTTTGTATTGAGTACCAAAACTTCGGACGATCTTAAAAATGTCAATGGAAAGGAAATGCCTCAAGCGCCTAATTTTATCGCGAATTCTGAAGTGTCGTATAAATACAGAGGTGCACGTATAGCCTTAGAATGGCAAAAAATAGGTCCTTGGTTCCAAGACCAGGTAAATAAAGTGACCTATGCGGGTGCGTCTGTATTTAATTTGCGCATGGGCTATCAGTATAAAGCTTATCAAGTCTTCACAAATGTGTTAAATGTGGGAGATGCGTTGTATGCAAGTGCGGCGACGCGTGGAAATAAGACCACTGATAAGAGTACATATACCCCGGCGGCACCTCGTACTTTTGTTTTGGGGCTTCAAATTGATGTATGTCAACTTTTCAAAAAATGAAAAAACTAATCCTTTTGTTCGTATTAATTGCGCAGATTGCCAAGGCGCAAATCGTTTCTAATCCTGCGAATCAGGCATTGGATCCTTCTTTTTCTTTAAAGTCAACTGGCGATCTTGTTTTATCCTGGGTAGAGAAATCAGCTGATGGTATTTTATACTTCCGAAAGGTTAATCAGGGGGCTGTGGAACAGGTTCCAATTGATAAAAAAGCATCCACACATGCAGAAGGTATGCCAAAGCTCGCCTACAAAGCAGATGGAACATGCATCCTTTTATATGAGATGAATCGACCTACAGTGGCATCTCGCTTTAATGGCGATTTATTATATGCAATGGAAGTAAATGGGGTGTGGCAAAAGCCACAATACATACATAAAGATACGTCAGCTGGCTTAAGTCATTCATTTGGTAAGATTATCTCTTTGCCGAATGGGGAAGTGGGGGCATATTGGTTGGATGTCAAATTGGGTCCGAAAGGGCGTACCTTAGTTACAGCTAGTACTGCTTTAAATGCTGGTTTTGGTCAGATGAAAATTTTGGACAAACAGGCTTGTGAATGTTGTCGGATCGATGCATTGGCAGATACCAAGGGAAATGTGGATGTGATTTACAGGGATTTGAATGATGCAGGAGAGCGCGATATGGGCTATGTACATTCAGCAGATTTTGGAAAAACGTATTCGGAACCTGTTACCTTATATGAAGACCATTGGAAGGTTAATGCCTGTCCGCATGCAGGACCATCGTTGGTTCGTGGTTTGAATGGATTGGAAGCGGCATGGTACACAGGCGCTACGGGCTCCTCTGGAGTAAAGTGGGCCTATCAGGTTAATAAAAAAATAATTCAGCATTTACCTGGGGACAAGATTCGGATGCCGCAATTAGCATCGAATCCGAATGGAGAAACAGCAATGGTTTTTGCGGAAATTAAGCAAGAAGGCGAGCGATATTTTAAGCAAATAGGCCTTGTCGAGAAAGATAAAAAGGGGATATTGAGGAAGTCCTACGTATCTGATCCAAGCTTTGATTGCGCATATCCTGTTATCCAATGGACTGGGAAATCGTGGATCATTGCTTATGAGGCGGTGAAGGATTCGCAACAATTAATTCAGGTAGTTGAGAAATAAACATGAGTAAATAATTGCCAAACATGGCTTTTGACAAATATGAATACTATGCAGCAAACATTTGATTTAAGCGGAAAGGTCGCACTCGTTACGGGTTGTAAAAAGGGTATCGGAATGGCGATGGCTATCGGGTTGGCGGAGGCCGGTGCGGATATCATTGGCGTTTCTGCTACTTTGGAATTGCAGGGTTCTGACATTGAAAAGGCGGTTAAGGTCTTGGGGCGTAATTTTAAGGCGTATCAGGCGGATTTTTCCGACCGCGAGTCATTGTATGAATTTATCAAAGCTGTTTTGCGGGATTTCCCGCGGATTGATATATTAGTGAATAATGCGGGGACGATTTTGAGAGATCCAGCTGCTGAACATTCCGATGAATATTGGGATGAGGTCTTGGAAGTGAATTTGTCGTCTCAATTTATCTTGAGCCGCGAAATTGGTCGTTCGATGATCACACATGGTGCTGGAAAAATTATCTTTACGGCGTCCTTATTAAGTTTTCAGGGTGGGATCAATGTGCCAGGTTATGCGGCAAGTAAGGGGGGTATTGCCCGTTTGACGATGGCTTTGGCTAATGAATGGGCGAGTAAAGGCATCAATGTGAATGCCATTGCGCCGGGATATATTTCAACGGATAATACAACTGCTTTACGGGAAGATAAGGTGCGAAGTGCCTCGATTTTGGGCCGCATTCCAGCAGGTCGTTGGGGTGAACCCAATGATTTCAAAGGCCCGATCGTTTTCTTAGCTTCGGATGCCTCTAGATATGTGCATGGGACGATTTTGACCGTGGATGGCGGTTGGATGGGGCGATAGACCTTGGAATTAAGAGTTAAGAGTTAAGAGTTAAGAATTAAATCTTTAACTACCGACTAGTGACTAGCGACTGACGACTAGTGACTACGACTAACAACAAACTAAAAAATAAATCTATGAAGAAAACAATCCTATTCGCCCTCCTGCTGCCACTTTCGGTTTTTGCACAGAAAATTGATGTGAACAAGCAATTTAAATTGGCAGAACAACAGTACCAACGTATGTTGGCTGATCATCCAGATACCTCGGTAACCGTTCACTCGGCGAAGCCAGATGGAACATATCGTAATTTGCCTTCAAGTTGGTGGTGTTCGGGATTTTTCCCAGGTGGGCTTTGGCAATTGTATGAACGTTCACATGATGTTCAATGGGAAAAGGCGGCACGTTTGTGGACAGCTGCAGTGGAGAAGGAGCAATTCAACAAGGGGACGCATGATTTGGGTTTCATGATGTATGATTCTTTTGGGCAAGAATTAAGGCTGACCAAGGATCCGCATGCCAAAAAAGTTCTCATTCAATCGGCAAATTCTTTGGCATCGCGATTTGATCCAAACGTAGGCCTAATTAAATCATGGAATAGCTTTAAGGGGGGTTACACTTACCCCGTGATTATTGACAACATGATGAATTTGGAGTTGCTTTTCTGGGCGTCACGTGAGACGGGGGATGCAAGGTTCAGGCAAATTGCCATTACGCATGCGGATAATACGATGAAAAATCATTTCCGACCAGATAATTCGAGCTACCATGTGATATTATATGATGTGGATGGAAAGGTTTTGGCCAAAAAGCAACATCAAGGTTACCAAGATGAATCATGCTGGTCCCGTGGTCATGCCTGGGCGATGTATGGCTTCGTGGAAATGTACCGAAACACGAAGGATAAAAAGTATTTAGATTTTGCGCAAAAAATTTCCGACTACTATTTAAATCACCCGAATTTGCCTGCCGACAAAATTCCTTATTGGGACTTTTTTGCACCGAATATTCCAAACGAAGAGCGAGATGCATCTGCGGGAGCAGTTGCGGCATCAGCCTTATTGGAGTTGAGTACTTATTCGGGGGAGAAAGGAAAGCGTTATTACGCGGATGCTGTGAAGATGTTGGAGTCATTATCAAGTCCTGCCTATCGTGCAGCTTTGGGAGAGAATAACAACTTCTTGATTAAACATTGTGTAGGGGCCAAATCCTTGAATTCGGAGATTGATGTTCCCTTGATCTATGCGGATTATTACTATTTGGAGGGCTTGTTGCGTTACGAACGTTATAATAAAAAATAGTCTATCCCGTTAAGCTTTGGCAAACCTCCAAGGTTTGCCAAAGCTAAGCAAAATGCGTACATTTGTGGCTTCATTTTTTATTAAGCCCCATGTCAGTAAAAAAAATCCAATCAGCCTTAATTTCGGTTTATTACAAAGACGGTTTAGCACCGATCATCCAAGAACTTCACAAAAATGGCGTTACGCTATATTCTACAGGAGGGACTCAGTCTTTCATTGAAGAATTAGGTATTCCTGTTATTGCCGTGGAAGATTTAACGGGTTATCCTTCGATCTTTGGTGGGCGCGTAAAAACCTTACATCCGAAGATTTTTGGTGGAATTTTACATCGTCGTGATTTGAAAGAAGATGTGGAAGTTGCGAAGCAATACGAAATTCCAGCATTGGATTTAGTGATGGTGGATTTATATCCATTTGAGGAGACAGTGGCATCTGGAGCATCGGATGAAGATATTATCGAGAAAATCGATATTGGTGGTATTTCACTTATTCGTGGAGGTGCCAAAAATTTTAATGATGTATTAATCGTTTCCTCTCGTGATCAGTATGCAGAGGTTTCAGCAATATTTGCGGGTCATGGTTCCGCGTCAACGACCTTAGCGGAGCGTAGAAGCTTTGCGCAAAAGGCCTTTGCTGTTTCATCGCATTACGATGGAGCGATCCAACGTTATTTTGCAGGTGAATCTGCAGATTTAGCTAATTATACAAGTTTGCCAGCTAATAGCTTGCGGTATGGGGAAAACCCTCACCAACAAGGCACTTTTTACGGAGATTTGTCGGCCTTGTTTGATAAGTTGCACGGGAAGGAGTTGTCTTACAATAACTTAGTTGACGTAGACGCATGCATTACCTTGTTGGATGAATTTGACGAGACGGCATTTGTGATCATCAAGCACATGAATGCCTGTGGTGTTGCAACAGGCCAGACTGTGAAAGAGGCCTACGACAAGGCTTTGTCTTGTGATCCTGTTTCTGCATTTGGTGGCGTTTTGGCAACAAATAACGAAGTAGATAAGGCGGCTGCAGAGTCGATTAATCCATTATTTTGTGAGATTTTGATCGCACCTTCGTTTACAAAGGAGGCATTGGAGGTTTTGAAAACGAAAAAGAACCGCATCTTGTTGAAGCGTAATGCCGTTGAGTTCCCAAAGAAAATGTTCAAAACATTGTTGAACGGAGTGCTTGAGCAAGATAAAGATTTAGCGATGGAGGGTGTGGAAGATTTCAAAACAGTCACGAAGCGCGTTCCATCGGACGAGCAGAAGCGTGCTTTGGCATTTGCCTTGAAGATTTGTAAGCATACAAAATCGAACACGATTGTCTTGGCAAATGATGGACAGTTATTGGCATCAGGAGTGGGTCAAACATCTCGCGTAGATGCTTTGAAGCAAGCCATTGATAAAGCAAAGGAATTTGGCTTTGATTTGAACGGTGCTGTGATGGCCTCTGATGCATTTTTCCCATTCCCAGATTGTGTTGAAATTGCAGGAAATGCAGGAATTGTAGCGGTAACACAACCAGGTGGCTCAATCAAGGATCAAGATTCGATTGCTTACTGCGATGCACACGATATCGCGATGGTGATGACGGGGATTCGCCACTTTAAGCATTAGGATTATTCGGTAAAAATTTATATTTTTAAGGCTAAGATTCAACATTAAAAAACGAGTAAAGCAATGCGCTCGTTCCACTCATTTAAATTACATTATGTCAGAAGCACAAGATACATCAGCTCAAGATCGGGCAAATTATGGTGCAGATAATATTCAGGTTTTAGAGGGATTAGAGGCAGTTCGTAAGCGTCCTTCCATGTACATAGGTGATACAGGCTTCAAGGGTCTTCATCACTTGATTTGGGAGGTTGTCGATAAC
>CAYHOB010000004.1:25324-189181 GCA_964358165.1 uncultured Aquirufa sp. | reverse complement strand
GAGGTAATGCGTCGTGGTAAAGTACGTCGTGCTCGTTTATTCTACATGCGTGGTAAGCAAGGGAAAGCGGCTCGTGTTAAAGAGAAGAAAAAATAGGTTTGAGATTTTTTTATATAAAAGAAAGCTGTTCAGAAATGAGCAGCTTTTTTTGTTGGTGAGAATCAGTAGGAATTAACATGGGATTGCTTTTAAACATAGTTTAAACCTATCTCAATTATGAAATCGAATGCCTCTAATCGTCGGAAGTTCCTTCAAGACGCGAGTTTACTAAGTGGTTTGGCCTTTATGCCAACTGTGAAGGACGTTACGTCATCTTTTGTTCAAGCCACGCCAGCAAAAATTATCGCGCCTCGTTTGCGATTTGGGGTGGTTGGCATAAATCACGGCCACATTTATTCCATGGCGAACTCAATCATTCGAGGGGGAGGGGAATTTGTTTCCTATTATGCCAAAGAACCTGATTTGATTAAGGATTTTGCCAAGCGATATCCACAGGCGAAACTTGTTAAGAGTGAGGCGGAGGTCTTAGAAGATCCTTCGATTAAATTAGTTTTGAGTTCGATTACACCGAATGAGCGCGCCCCATTGGGAATTCGGGTGATGCAGCATGGAAAAGATTACATGGTGGATAAGCCTGGAATCATCAGTTTGGAGCAATTGGCGGAGGTGAAAAAGGTGCAGCAAGAGACTAAGCGGATCTATTCGATCTCATTCAGTGAGCGCTTTGAAAATAAGGCGACGGAGTTAGCGAGCCAATTAGTTGCGCAAGGGAAGATCGGAAAGGTGATGCAGACCTTGGGAACTGGACCTCACCGAATGAGTGTGAATTCACGTCCAGCTTGGTTTTTTGACACGAAATATTTTGGCGGAATCATTACCGATATTGCCTCGCATCAAGTAGATCAATTCTTGCATTTTACCGGTTCGACGCAAGGAGAAGTGGTTGCTTCCCAAATTGCCAATCATCACCATCCACAGTATCCTCATTTTCAGGACTTTGGGGATTTGATGTTAAGGAGTAATAAGGGATCTGGATATATTCGGGTGGATTGGTTTACGCCGGATGGCTTGAATACTTGGGGGGATGGCCGATTGACAATTTTAGGAACGGATGGGTATATCGAGGTTCGTAAGAATACGGATATCGCTTCGCCACATGGGACTGGAAGTCATCTATATCTTGTAACTAACAAGGAGACTTTATACATTGATTGCAAGGACGTGAATTTGCCGCATGGTGAATTGCTCGTGAATGATGTTTTGAATCGTACGGAGACGGCGATGACACAGGCACATTGTTTTTTATCCACAGAACTTGCATTAATTGCACAAAAAAACGCAACCAACATATCCATTAAGTCATGAAACGCAGAAACTTCATTAACAACTTAGCGATCGGTGCCGTAGGAACTTTGGGTTTCCCTACGATTGTCCCTGCCCATGTTTTGGGAGGAAAAGATGCACCCAGTAATAAGATTAATATAGGCCAAATTGGTTGTGGTAGAATTGCCAGAACGCACGATTTGCCAGCTACTTGGAGGTATGATAAGGCTAGGATTATGGCTGTCTGTGATTTGGATAGACACCGAACGGAGGAGACGAAGCAGCTGGTGGAAGAATATTACACAAAAAAAACGGGTCAGTCGAATTACATCGATGTGAAGATGTATGATGATTACCGTGAAATGTTATTGAATAAAGACATCGATGCGGTGATGATTAGTACGCCGGATTTTTGGCATGCCCAACCGGCGATGGAGGCTGCTTTAGCGGGGAAGGATATTTATTTACAGAAGCCTACCTCTCTTACGATTCATGAAGGCAGGCAGTTGGCCGAGGTAATCAAGAAGACGGGACGTATTTTACAGGTGGGGACCCAACAGCGTTCATCCTCGCAATTTAGAATTGCAGCGGAGCTAGTGCGCAATGGCCGTATTGGAAAATTGCACACGGTCAAAGTAGGTCTTCCGGGAGATCCTTCAGGTCCTCCGGCGCCAGAGATGCCAATTCCGAAAGGTTTTAATTATGATATGTGGTTAGGTTCTACACCGAATATGCCATATACGGAGATTGCGGTACACCCACAAAAGGGCTATGATCGTCCCGGTTGGTTGCGCATGGAGCAATTTGGTGCTGGAATGATAACGGGTTGGGGACAACACCATTATGATTCAGCCGCCTGGGGCATGGATACCGAATATACGGGCCCTATTTCGGTGGAGGCCGTGGCTGAATTCCCTAAGTCGGGGCTATGGAATGTCCATGGCGATTTTATGGCCAAAGCGGAATATGCGAATGGCATCACGATGTACACCTCCGGTGGGTTCCCGAATGGCATTCGTTATGAAGGGACAGAAGGTTGGATTTTTGTGTCTCGCGGGGATTATGCCGTTACGTCGAGTGATCCTACTTCAAAAATTCGAGCGAAGGCATTAGATGCATCGGATCCGAAGATTTTAGAATCTGTGATTGGTCCAAACGAATTGCATTTATATCATTCGGATGAGCAGCATGGAAACTGGTTGGATTGTATTGAGACGCGCAAGGAGCCGATTTCACCAATCGAGATTGGACATCGGGCTTGTACCGTTTGTTTAATTACACACGTGGCGATGAAGATTCCACGCACTTTGCAGTGGGATCCAACGAAGGAAGTTTTTGTGAATGACGCGGAGGCTAATTCCTATTTACGTCGGACGCAAAGGGCTCCTTACGGAACGGATCGCGTGAAATATTAGATTTTTTCGACCTTTCGTACGTTTTTATTGATGGTATCCGATTCAACGATGCCATCGCGTAAACGAATGATGCGGTGGGCATATTGGGCAATATCGTCTTCGTGGGTAACCATGACGATGGTATTGCCTTTTTTGTGTAGTTGATCGAAGAGATCCATGATCTCATAGGAGGTTTTGGTATCTAGATTACCCGTAGGTTCATCGGCTAATAAAATTGATGGGTCGTTCACCAGTGCACGTGCGACTGCGACCCGTTGTCTTTGTCCTCCTGAGAGTTCGTTCGGTTTGTGTAAAGCGCGATTGTCCAAACCCACCCCTTTCAGGGTTTCCATGGCTATACGGGTACGTTCAGATTTGGAATAACCGGCATAAATGAGAGGGAGTGCCACGTTTTCTAAGGCGGATTGACGGGGTAATAAGTTGAAGGTTTGGAATACGAAACCAATTTCTTTGTTACGAACGGCGGCTAATTCGTTTTCCGACATAGTCGAAACGTCTTGTCCGTTTAAGATATAGGATCCGGTGCTAGGGGTGTCTAGGCAGCCGACAATGTTCATGAGTGTTGATTTTCCTGATCCGGATGGGCCCATGAAAGCGACATATTCGCCCTTGTTTACAGAGATGGTGACGTCTTTGAGTGCGTCGATTATCTCTTCTCCCATCACGTAGCGTTTGGAAATATGTTTGGTCTCAATAATTTTTGTCATGGTATCAGAAAAATTCGAATCAAAAATACATGCTTCCATTGATAATGTGGGAACTTTTCGACGAAAGATATTTTGTGGGGATGAAGCGGTTGTAGGAAGGATAAGAGGTTTTACTTAGTTTTGTCGATATGAAATACATTCCAGCGCTGGACGGGGTTCGTGCTCTTGCGATCTTATTGGTCTTAGTTTATCACTGGTTCCCAGAGGGGCAGGGGATTAATATCATGCCCAATGGTCCAATAGGTGTTACGCTTTTTTTCGTACTGAGTGGGTATTTGATTTCCAATATTTTGATGGAGCAGCAGACCTTAGGGGATTTTGTTCGTTCGTTTAAGAATTTTGTGGCTCGTAGGGCCTTGCGAATTTTTCCTATCTATTTCCTGTTGTTGGCCTTGCTTCTGGTATTAAAGCGATTTTCCATAGTGCTTCAAACGGATTTTTACGAGTATCCTGGCTATTATTGGGCGTATTTAGTCAACTATTGGATTGAACTGCATGGCAATTGGTCGGATGCCTTATCGCCCTATTGGTCGCTGTCGGTAGAAGAGCAATTTTATTTGTTTTGGCCATTTTGTATGTTGCTTTTGTCGCCGCGATTTCGTCCTTACTTTCTCTGGTTTATGGTCGTTTTTGGAATCGTGTTTCGATATTTTTCCGTCCATGTCTATGGCGGTTTGGGCGTAAGCATGTTTTCCTGCATGGATACCTTTGCCTGGGGAGCTTTGTTGGCCCATTACCTCCGTGCAGGTCGGGTGGCGGAATTATCCTTATGGATTAAGCGATTGATTATTCTGGTGGTGTTTTGTTTTTTGATGTTATGTCTGAAGCATTCAGATGCCGACCTAGTCAAGCAATTGTTTTTCAGAACATTTACCTCCCTTGTTTCTGTGGCTGTGATATTTTATGCCATGCAGGCGAGTACTTTTTCGAAATTGTTAGCGTTTCGCCCCTTGCGTTTGATCGGCCAAATGTCTTATGGACTCTATTTGTATCACATGGTCGTGCCGGATTTGTTTTTCCAACTGATGGCTCGATTCGGGATTGATGTTCCTTCCTTGCCTTATAATCTCGTGCCGATGGGGGTACTCGGTTTATCAGCTTACTTATCGTATCGTTTGATCGAATTGCCCATTCAGGCCTTTAAGCGTTATTTTGTCGGATAAGATTATCAGTTTTTCGGGACGAATTGCCATTGACTTTCAGTAGCTTTGGGAGGTAACGCTGCCGGGGTCGCAGACCCCGGCAGCGTTTACCCCTACTGCTTATTAATCCAGTCCAGCGGAGTCATTCCTTTTACATCCTTGAAGGCAAGATAAAAGGTGGACTTGTTTTTGAAGCCAGATTGCATGGCAATCCCTTCTATCGACAGCGTCAAGTGCGCATTTTGTTTCAGTAATTCAATCGCATGTTCGATGCGCAGTTGATTCCGAAGTTTAGGAAAAGGCACTTTAAGCACTTTGTTGAAATAATAGGTCACCCGGGCCTGTGGAATATCGAGTGACCTCGAGATCTCATGTATCGATAAACTAGAATTTAAATATTGTTTTTCATCAATCAGGAATTGCTTGATTCGAATGATATCAGAGTCGTCTTCTGGTTTTGGAGGAGCAGGTGGTAATTCTGGACTAGGCTTGTCTAAAATGGCAGCCAAAAAATTATCCCAACGGTTTTGTTGGTTCGAAAGTATGGGACTTGCATACAACCAACTGGGGGAAAATAAGATCAAAATTGGAGTTGCCAGCGTAAACAAAGACAAGTATTCAAGTTGAGGGAAGTTTTTATTGGAAACCAATGAATTTATAAAAAAATGGGAATCCTTATAAAGCGTAACATATACGATGAGTGCAGGGCAAACGGTGAAAAAGGCTATGATTATCAAAATTTTCAAAAGATTGTTGAGCTTCTTGATTAATATTTTATTGGCTTGTTTTCTTGCTTGAATTAAATAATAGCAGCAATATAAAAAGTATATACTGTTGATGATTCCTACAGCATTTTGAAAGAAGCGAATACTAATCCATCGACTGGCATTGTTGAAGATGCCACTGTCAGTTTGTAAGGCAAACAAAAGTTCAAAATGGTGAATTTTAGTCGAAATGGGAATCTCAAAATAGGGTTCCAAACAAATGAAAGCAAGTAGGCTTGGTATAAACGAAAGCCACTCAATTGCTTTGAATTCAATACGATCAAAAATGACGCTTTTGATATAATTATACAATGCCGGCCCCATCAATAAAGCAAAAGGTATGTTGTGAATGTAGATGTAGGCCAAAAATTCAGGGTCAGTACCGCTCTCGAGTAAGAGATAGATTAACATTCGTTGGCCGACCATAAAAAACATAAACGATAATAGTATGATGGCTTTATTGTGCTTCCAATGGTATAATACCAATAGCACGCATATTACGATCGTTAAGATAAAGGCAGTATAAATCATATATTTTTAGAACGAGCAATTGTAATTAAGGTACACTTTTATTAAGAGGTAAATATAGTATGAAATAAATATTATTAGACTCTAGCCAATAGGATAGCTGTTTAAATAATAATTTTTTAAACCGTTTATCTTTTATAAACAAGCTCTTGATGCTGCGATTTTTCTTGTTTTGCAGTTGGAAACCATCAAATTAATCCGTTTCCATGCGCTTATGAACCATAAATCATTACTGATAGGCTTTATTGCAATGTTCGCGATTGGCTTTCAAGGCTTTGGCCAACAAGTTAAACTGAGTCAAGGGATAGCTATTACTGATTTTGCTTATACAAACAATGAAGGCCAAAATATCGAAGGCTTGAAATCAGGTTCTGGCTTGTCATTTCAGGTATCTTACCACAAAGCGAATTTGGTAGATTCAACAAAATACTTGATTAACCAAGGTTCATTCGACATTTATTTAGCCCAACATCGTCGGGTAGCTCAGGTCTTGCAATGGGTGAACTATGATTTGGGAATCTCCTTTATTCAAATGAATGCGGTAGGCGATATTCAGCAAAATGCATTTTCATATCAAACCGATTTTTTGGGCGTGCAAGGAAAATTGGGCATTCGCATTCCTTTGCCACTTAAAACTTCAATTAACCTCCAAGGTATCGCAAGTGTCAACAAAATTGTCCATGGCAATCAGTATTTAATGAATCGCTACCTCGATTTAACCGTGGACCCACAATTTTCAGGCATAAAAATGATGTTGGGCTATGGAGTAGAAGTGGAAAAACGCTTCTCAGAAAAATTGGCCGGATTTGCCAGTTACCAATACCAACAGACTTTTATTCCCCAAAAAGCAGGGGAGTCCACATTGAATTTTAAACCAAGCTCGGGTTCTGTTGGAATTCGCTTTTTGATCTAATCCCATGCGGCTAATCTACCTATTTAGTTTTCTTTGCTTCCAAGTATGTTGTCATGGACAATATATACAATCCGCGACTTTGTCGGCAGGCGGTGGCATGGGCATGGGCGGAAACCAAGGCAAATCCTACATTTCACATGTTGTTGGTCAATCCAGTATTATGGCAGGGACAGCACGAAATGGCAATGCTGTTCTTCGACAGGGATTTAAACAGCCATATGCTCGGCGAGGGATAATAGAAAACCAAACGGCTGCTTTGATTGTGGCAGAATCTTCGCCTAGTATTCAAGTCAACGTTTTCCCGAATCCATTTGTCGATCATGTCACCCTCCGTTTTTCGGAAGCTACACGAACGCCAACAATCTTGACTTTATATGACGCGTCTTCCCAATTGATTTGGGAGCGTGTATTTCCTGAAAATATGACTGAGATTCCTTTGCAAGGTTTTACCGAAATGCATGCAGGGAAATATTTATTGCAAATATTCCAACATGGGAATCCGATCGTAAAAACGATTTTAAAAGAAGTTCAGCCCTAGTTTAATCCTTATGAAGAATTTTTTCTATACAATTGCTATCCTTTTTAGCACGATCAGTCTGATCATAGCGCAAACTCCAAAGAAGTCTTTGAATTACCAGGCGGTTATCTTAGATCCCAAGGTGATAGATATTCCGGGTTCAAGTATTACGGGTCAAGCATTATCGAAGGGGAATGTTTGTTTACGTTTTTCAATCGTTGGCGGTAGTGGGGCTTTGGAGTATGAGGAATATCAAAAGACTGTCACGGATGAATTTGGATTGGTGAATTTGTCTATTGGGGCAGGCCAAACGAGTTTGGCAGGTCAAAGTGTTAATTCGAACCCACAATATAATTCATTTGAGAGCATCGTTTGGAATGCCAATTTAAAGAGTTTGAAAGTTGGGGTTAGTTATGATGGATGCCAAAGTTTCAAACAAGTCACTGCTCAAGCGTTAACCTACACCCCCTATTCCCTGTATGCAGAAGCGGTGGAATACAAAAATGTATTAAATGCTCCGACCAAACTTTCGCAGTTTAGTAATGATGCTGGATTTTTGATCCCCAATGATTTAAATCCATTGAAGGTTGATATGGCAGCCATGAATCAAACAATTCAGGCAACCAAACAGCAAACGGATTCTACTTTTTCTGTGATTAATCAGAGCATCAGCTCGACAGAAAATATGATTACGGAGCATACGCAATCTATTACCGATATCAATACGCTGTTAGAGGATCATCAATTACAGATTTATGATAACAAGAATCAAATTAATTCAGCGGTCAATAATTTAGGAGGAGTACAATCTCAATTAAACCAAACGATTTCAACGGTTAATAATTTGTCTGGATCCTATGAAGTGTTGGATAATAAGTCTTCATCCCCCGAATTAGGTGGGGCAAATCCGTCGGATGTATTTTATCCGACCCAACGAGCTACGAAAACCTATGTTGATAATACGATATATGAAGCCGTAGGCACAGGTGTACCCAATGCGACAACACTTGCGGCTGGAAAAATTAAATTAGCAGGAGATTTAAGTGGCACATCCTTGTTGCCTACTGTACCCGGTTTGGCATTAAAGGAGAATACCTCAAATAAGTCAACAAGTGTACAAAGCGATGGAACATCGGACGAAAAATACCCATCCGTTAAAGCAGTCAAAGCGTATGTTGACCAAGCGACTTTGGGCGTTGCGCTAGCAACCACAGTAGCTGGCAAAGCGGACCTAGCCTCACCTAGTTTTACAGGAGTTCCTACGGCGCCAACGGCGAGTTCGGGAACGAATACGACACAATTAGCCACGACGCAATTTGTACAGAGTGCATTAGCCTCAGCCACAGTCAATGATGCGTCAACAACGGCGAAGGGAATTATTCAATTAGCAGGAGACTTGAGTGGTACCGCTACTAGCCCTTCGGTAAGTAAAATCCAAGGAATATCGGTCAGTGGACTCGTTCCTACAACGGGTCAAGTTTTGACTTATAATGGTACGATTTGGGTGCCAACAAATGGTGTTGCTGTTCGTTCGGTACGCCAACAAGTGCGCTCGACGGCTGGTCAAACGGCATTTACCTTGTCCCAAACACCGGGAACAAACTGTCAGGTAAATATGTACATCAATGGAATTCGGACGAATAATGATGCGTATAGTTGGTCAGGAACGACGCTTACCTATGTCCCAGCAAGTAATAATAATTATGCATTAACATTGAATGATCGGGTACAATTCGATTTTAACTATTAATCTGAAAGATATGCTAGTGAAACGAATGCAATTGCGATACATTCTTGTGTTATTGTGTTTCCTTTTTTCAGGAAGTTTGTGGGCACAAAATACCTTAGACAAGGCGGGCTTAACATCCAGCACCTTACCACAATTTGCCTATTCTTTGCGTAAATTAAGTTCTTCCTACACGGGACCTTTGGTGCGTATTTATAATGGAACAACGTATTATGACTTGTATCCGGATCTTGCGGGAGGGATTTCCTTAAGTTCAAAAATTTCAGCATCCATTTCTTACGCAACAGCAACAAGTGCTGCTAGTACCAATAGTTTGTCTTCCATTATTACGAATGGTTTAACGAATTTGGCCGTGGCCATTTGGTATGATCAAAGTGGGGCTGGCTTGGATATGAAAACGGCGTCTACGAATCCTCCCAAATTGATGACCGCGGGAAGTTTTCAATTATTGAATGGTAAGCCAACCATCTATTTCGCAGGAGTTAGTGCTAATACCGACTTTTTGCGGACGTCCCAAAATTTGGACTTTACGAACTATACTGCCGGAACTTATTCGCTCGTCATTCAAAATGTAGCAAGTACAAATGTCATTTCGGGAATTGTGAATATGGGAATTGGTGGCGCTTGGGGTTTCGCTTATTCCCCTGGCTCTCCCTATGGTTATTATGTTGATGGCAGTGGTTGTATGAATGCGGTCACGGGGGAATTGACCACTGATGCGAAGCAGTTTACGGCTTTTATAACGAAAAACGTTAGTTCCTATATTTATGAAAATGGGACTTTAAAGGCATCGAAAACCACAAGCCCATGTAATTTTACTAACACCGCAAGTTACGTGAGCTTGGGGACACGTGATGGAGGAGGAACAACTCGGAAGTTTGAAGGAAAAATGTCAGAGATTATTTTCTTTCCTACAAACATCAACAGCACGGCTCAATCTGCCATTGAGGGTAATCAATTGGCTAATTTCTTCGACCCTTCCGTTCGTATTTCTTCAAATGCCGCAAGTAATACGATTTGCGCAGGCGATACAGTGACCTTCACTGCAACGGCTTATAATGCAAGTAATCCTACTTTCCAATGGAAAAAAAATGGAAGTGACATTGTGGGGCAAACTGCGGCGACATATACGACAAATACGTTAGCAAATAACGATGTGATTACAGTTAGTATGAGTATAAGCTCTACTACTTTAACGAGTAGCATTATCAGCGATAACAGTTTGAAGTTAAAACTTGATGCGACGGATCCTGCCAGTTATTCCGGAACGGGAACTACATGGACAGACCTAAGTGGGAATAATAACCATGCAACCCTGACCAGTCACCAGTCTTATGATGCGGGTGGGAGTATTCTTTTTGATGGGACCAACAATCCCGTTTCCATGCCCCTAGTCACCAATCGGATAACAGATGTGACGATGCAAAGTTGGGTTTATTTGGATGCTTTAACGGTAGGGCCTTTCATGAAAAACGGAATCAATCAGGGATATTCCTTTGGTACAGGTTCGGGAGGTACTGATTTCGGGGAAGGAAATAAAGCCACTATGTTGTTAAATGTCGTTGCGTGGCAACCCTTGAATGTCTTGATGGGCTATGGCTGGAAATTAGTTACCATGACCATTTCTGGAACGACGGAGTCGCTTTATGTGAATGATCTTTTGATAGGTTCCCGCACAGGAACTTCAAGTGTTCCTGCTACTGGGACTTATTTGGGTACGACGGTAAGTGATAATTCAGGCCCAAAGTATTTTAATAGTCGGATGGCTGCAGCATTTATATACGACAAGGCCTTGAGTGCATCCGAAATTAGAACGAATTATAATTCAGGACGATTTAAATTAAGTCCTGCCACTATAAATTCAAACGAAATTGGTTGGAACGTCACGAGTGCCGCTTCCGCTAGTTTAAGTTCCGCAACAGGAACAGATGCCCAGTCGGCCTGTATCAATTCCGCGATCACCTCGATTACCTATACAACATCCGGCGTACTAGGGGTTGCATTTAGTGGGCTTCCTACGGGAGTTACGGGAGCTTGGAGTAACAATGTAATCACGATTTCAGGAACCCCAAGTGTTACAGGCTCCTTTAACTATTCCATTAATTTGACGGGAACATGCGGGAATTCAACAAAGACTGGATCGATACAGGTAAATGCTCCCACGATAAGTTTAAGCTCTGCCGCGGGGACGAATGCACAATCCCTTTGTCGGAATGAAACTTTGACAAACATCACCTATGCAACGACCAATGTAACGGGTGCCAGTTTTTCTGGCTTACCTAATGGGGTAACGGGGGCATGGTCAAATAATGTCGTAACGCTTAGTGGTACGCCAACCGTTGCGGGTACTTATACTTATACGATAAACTTAACGGGAGGTTGTGGAAGTGCATTGACGACGGGAACCATCACGGTCTTAAGTTCAACGGTTTCGATTGCCTCCGATGCGGTGTCGAATTTAATCTGTTATGGAACAGCGGTAACTTTTACGGCTACGGTTACTAATCCAGGAAACAGTGGGGTTTATCAGTGGTATAAAAATGGTACAGCAATATCAGGGGAGACATCGAGTACATTTACCTCGAGTACATTGCTTAATAGCGATGCGGTTTATGTGAATTATTCGTCAACCTGCAGTAGTGGAGGATCTGTTTCAAACACGGGGCTCATTCAACATTTGGATGCTACTGATCAAAATAGTTATGCTGGAACGGGGACAAGGTGGACGGATTTAAGTGGAAATAATAATCATGGAACACTGAATTCGGCCGTGTTTACAAATTCAGCGGGCCAGAAATACTTCAGTTTGTCGGGTACCTATATTACGGCCCCATTAGCAAAAACAGCCTCCATGACCTTCACTTCATGGGCCAAAACCAGTAGCCCATCTAATGTGATGTTATTTAATGCGGGGAATGTGGGGTCAGGTCCAGATTTATTTTTTGCAGGAGGTAAGATTATGTGGAATATATGGGATTCACAAACATCTCAATTTGCTGGCGTTTCAACCTCCATGATTGATGCAAATTTTCATCAATACACGGTTGTCGTGGATGCCGTGGCCAATAATGCTAAATTATATTTTGATGGGGAGTATAAAGGAGCCACCACCTATTGGTCTCCTTTACGGTCGAGTGCGACAGCTTTATATATCGGAGGGGCTGGTCCCGGCGATGGATGGAATTGGAGCGGAGGAATTCGGGATTTTCTTTCCTATAATCGGGCCTTAAGTGCTGCTGAAGTCACAGCAAATTATAACGCCACGCTAGGGAGTGGAGCCGTCAGTTCAAATACGATCACGACGACGGTTTCTAAAATTTCACTTACCTCCGCTGTGGGAACGGATTCACAAACCAAATGTATTTCGACGGCTTTAACCAATGTTGTGTATGCTGCCACAGGGGCAAGCGGCGCGACCGTTACCGGCTTGCCTTCTGGAGTCAATTGGTCTTGGTCAAGTGGAACGATTACCATTTCAGGTACCCCAACGGCATCAGGAACTTTTAACTATACCATTACCTTGACAGGTGGCTGTTCGGGAACGGTCAGTACAACGGGGACTTTGGTCATTAATCCTGCCAATACAATTGTCTTGAGTTCAGCCACAGCAACAACCAATCAAACCCTTTGTATCAATACAGCATTGACGTCCATTTCCTATGCAACGACGGCGGCAACGGGAGCAACGTTTGCGGGATTGCCAACGGGCGTAACTGGATCATGGATGAACCATGTGGTAACCATTTCGGGGACTCCTACGAGTTCAGGAACATTTAATTATACGGTGACATTAACGGGAGGCTGTGGAACGGTCACAACGACCGGTAGTATTGTGGTAAATCCAAACAACACTTTGGCATTAAGTTCAGCTGCTGGGACCAACGCTCAAACCATTTGTATCAATTCAGCGATTACCAATATTACCTATTCAACTGTAGGGGCCACAAATGCGAGCGTTTCAGGATTGCCTGATGGAGTAACTGGAGTTTGGTCAAATAATGTGGTGACAATCAGCGGGACCGCGACGACTGCGGGTAATTATACCTATACCGTGAGTTTATCTGGTGGCTGTGGAACGACGTCACTGAGTGGAACCATTCTTGTCAAAGCCACGAATTCAATCACCTTAAGTTCCGCAACAAATACTGATACACAGAGTGCTTGTAAAAACGCGAATATTGTTAGTATAAATTACACAACTTCGGGAGCAACGGGTGCGACCTTTTCAGGGTTGCCGGCTGGGGTATCGGGGTCATTTGCTTCCAATGCGGTAAGCTTGTCAGGCGCCTCAACTGCCGCAGGTGTCTTTAACTATACTGTAACGCCAACGGGAGGATGTGGACTTGTTACGGCTACTGGAACAATAACGGTCATTGAGTTGCCCGTGATAACCGTTGCGGTGTCGGGAAATAGCTGTGTAGAAAAATCCACCATGACCGCTACAAATGGCTATGTTTCTTATGTTTGGTACAAGGATAATGTGGTAGTCAGTGGAGCAACTTTGAGAACTTATTCGCCCTCGCAGCGCGGAACGTTTAAGGTATTGGTTTCGGATGGAGTTTGTTCGAACACCTCCGCATCGATTGTGTTTTTTGATTGTGGATTGACATCTGAAGGGAATATTGTCCCTACGACTTCGACGGTCTTGGTTAATAATGCGGGTGGGACGAACAATGGAACCGGTGTAACGGATGAAGGCAAAATATTGAATATAACAGCGACCACCACGATTGATGTCATTGAAACGGCAGCTAGTGGGGCGACTTTGGTGTTGAATTTGGATGCTCGAAATATCAACTCCTTAGCACGTGGAGCGAGTCCAGGAACGTGGTATGACTTGTCTGGGAATCAAAATAATGCGACCGTTTATGGGACGGTTGCTTATGGCTCAGGAAATGGAGGGGCCTTGAATTTTCCAGGTGGGAATGCGAACTATGTTCAAGCGAAGAGTGGGGTATATTTTAATGGGGGCTCCTTTACGATACAGAGTTGGGTTTATCCCGTACAATTGAACAACTGGAATCGAATTATCGATTTTGGTAATGGTGCTGGTTCGAATAATATCTTATTGTCAAATACCTATGGAATGAGTGGAAATCCCGGCCTGTATGTGGAAGGGGCTCAATTTCAATCTTCTCGGAATTTGACATTGAATGCGTGGCACCATGTTTGTGCTACATTTGATACGAATACGCGCATCGCGACAATCTATGTGGATGGTCAAGCGGCTGGATCGAGTACAGTGCCACGTCCTGCTAATGTTACGCGTAATAACTGTTACATTGGGCGATCAAACTGGGGTTTTGGGGATCCCAATTTTGCGGGTGGGATGGGTGCACTTCAGATTTACAATGGCTTCTTGACCGCTACAGAGATTTTAAGTAATTATAATACGACCAAAAGTCTTTACGGTTTATAAGTTTGTTGGTCCCCAATGTGGTCTGATCGCCTCCAATCGGTCAAAAATTATCAGTTTTAAGGGGTTTTTCTTGGTGGACTTTGAGTAGCTTTGGGAGGTAACGCTGCCGGGGTCGCAGACCCCGGCAGCGTTTACCCACCGCACAAAAAAAAAGGCCCGAACTGTGAAGTTCGGGCCTTTGCTATTCTTAAAGAATCTTACAATCCTTTTGCTTTCTTAACTACTTCTTCAGCAATGTTTTGCGGAACGAATTCGTAGTGAGAGAACGTTAACGAAGCCGTTGCACGTCCTGAAGACATCGTACGTAAATCTGTTACGTAACCGAATAATTCAGAAAGAGGCACATCCGCCTTCAAGATAACAGCACCTTGACGAGAATCCATACCCTTCATGATACCACGACGACGGTTTAAGTCACCTGTGATAGGTCCTGTATACTCGTCTGGAGTAACCACGTCAACAGCCATGATAGGCTCCATCAATTTCGCTCCTGCTTGCTTTGCTGATTCCTTGTAACCCATACGAGCTGCTAATTCAAATGATAATGAATCTGAATCGACATCATGGTATGAACCGTGGAATAAACGAACCTTCATTGAATCCATTGGGTATCCAGCCAAAGCACCTGTTTTCATTGCTTCTTCGAAACCTTTTTGAACTGCAGGGATAAATTCACGAGGAATTACACCACCCACAATGTTGTTAACGAATTCTAAACCTGGTTTGTCATCTTCTCTTGGTCCGATTTCAAATACGATATCTGCAAACTTACCACGACCACCTGATTGTTTCTTGTAAACCTCACGGTGTTCAGTCGTTTTAGTCAATGACTCTTTGTAAGCTACCTGAGGTGCCCCTTGGTTAACTTCTACTTTAAACTCACGACGCATACGGTCGATGATGATCTCCAAGTGAAGCTCACCCATACCTTTGATAATCGTTTGGCCTGTCTCCTCGTTCGACTCAACTTGTAAGGTTGGATCCTCTTCGATCAATTTTGTGATCGCTTTAGAGAAGTTATCTGCATCAGCCGTTTTCTTAGGCTCGATTGCGTATCCGATAACCGGCTCAGGGAAGTCCATTGCTTCTAAGATGATTGGGTGTTTCTCATCAGAAAGCGTATCGCCTGTCTTGATGTCTTTGAAACCGACAACCGCACCGATATCTCCAGCACCTAAACGCTCAATCGCATTTTGCTTGTTCGCGTGCATTTGGAAGATACGAGAGATACGCTCCTTATTTCCTGAACGGTTGTTCAATACATAAGAACCTGAATCCAATCCACCTGAATACGCACGGATGAAACATAAACGACCCACGTAAGGATCCGTTGCAATTTTAAACGCCAAAGCCGCGAATGGCTCAGACTCACTTGGCTTACGCAAGATCTCAGCACCCGTATCTGGGTGAGTTCCTTTTACGCCTTCCTTGTCCATCGGTGATGGTAAGATAGCCATTACATAATCCAACATGGTTTGAACACCTTTGTTTTTGAAAGATGAACCGCAAAGCATTGGAACAATTTTCATTGAGATCGTAGCGGCACGTAATGCGGCTAAAATTTCATCTTCCGAGATAGATGCTGGATCTTCGAAGTATTTCTCCATCAAGGTCTCATCAAACTCAGCTACTGCTTCTAATAATTTCTCACGGTATTCAGTCGCCTCTTCCAACATATCATCTGGGATAGGTACCTCAGTGAATGTCATTCCCTTATCTGCCTCGTTCCATTTGATACCACGGAAGTTAACCAAGTCAACTACCCCTTCGAATCCTTCTTCAGCTCCGATAGGCAATTGCAATGGCACAGCGTAGCTACCCAACATTTCCTTAACTTGCTTACACACGTTTAAGAAATCAGCACCTGAACGGTCCATTTTGTTAACGAAACCGATACGTGCTACGTTGTAGTTATTCGCCAAACGCCAGTTAGTTTCTGATTGTGGCTCTACACCGTCAACGGCAGAGAATAAAAATACTAGACCATCTAATACACGTAATGAACGGTTTACTTCTACTGTAAAGTCAACGTGACCTGGAGTATCAATAATGTTAATGTGGTAATCTTCGTCACGGTATTTCCAACTAACTGTTGTCGCTGCAGATGTAATCGTGATACCACGTTCCTGCTCTTGCTCCATCCAGTCCATTGTTGCCGCACCATCGTGTACCTCACCAATTTTGTGTGAAACCCCTGCATAATACAGGATACGTTCCGTGGTTGTGGTTTTACCCGCATCAATGTGCGCAGCAATACCGATGTTTCTAGTGAATTTTAAATCGCGTGCCATTTTAAAAGGTTAATTATGAAATGATTTTTTAATCCGTTTGCTAATTATCAAATACTTGGACAATGATTTGTCTAGGTACTCGTTTAGGGGTGCAAAATTACTGAAACTTAATTAAATACAAAAATATTTCGCAGATGTTTAATGCCTTTTTGCAATTGCTTTATCCAAAGCTCTGTTTCGCTTGCGAAGACCCCCTTTTTGAGTCGGAAGAATTTATCTGTACGCATTGCCGAATCTCCTTAGCCCGAGTCGATTACGCCCAAATTTCCCCCTGGTGGTTGCGAGCTAAGTTTGATGGTCTTTGCACTTACGGCGAGGTTCAAACCTTTTTTGTTTTCGCTGCCGGTGGTCGAGTTCAACACCTCATGCATGCGATCAAATATAAGGGAGCAGAAGAGCTAGGCGATTTTTTAGGCTTTTGGGCAGGCCAAGCATTGAAAAAATCCCATTTATTTTATGAAGTTGATTGCATCATTCCGATCCCCTTACACCCCAAAAGACTCCGAGAACGCGCTTATAATCAAGCCGAATGTATTGGAAATGGTCTTGCCAAAGGATTACAAATCCCAATCTTCCCACAGGGCTTGCGGAAATTTATTCAAACAAACTCGCTCATCGGACAGGATCGTTCCCATCGATTCGAATTACTGAAAGATTCATTTGAAGTACTCGTTGATGTAAGCGGAAAACATGTGCTAGTCGTCGATGATACATTGACCACGGGCGCAACGTTGTTGGCCGCCGCAGAAAAAATAAAGGCTGCTGGTGCCAAGGAGGTTTCCTTTTTCACACTAGCAGCCTTGAAATAAGCTTAATTATTTATTCGTTCCCGCAGAAATCATCGCACAACGGAATCCGATTGTCGCCGTTGCCGAATCCTCATCCAAGAAACGACGAGAACCGGGAGCTAACCAATAAGCAACATCTGCCCATGAACCACCCTTGTACACACGTACCTTATTCGTAATTAATGATTGGTTGTTCTTGCTATCATAGCGAGACTCCTTGTCTTCTTTATCATTCCGACGAACCGGGTTCAAATCGTTGAAATCCTGGAAGGATAATGGACGATATAAATCCTGAACCCACTCATTCACGTTTCCTGCCATTTGATATAAACCAAAATCGTTCGGCGCATATTTGTAAATCTCTGCCGTGATAATCGCTCCATCATTTGATTTTCCTGCGATACCTGCATAATCACCTCGTCCACGCTTGAAATTTGCCAACATGGTTCCACGGCCTTTGCCGGAAGACTCACGTAAGGATGGGCCATCCCAAGGATAAATTCGTTGGTTTACTTGATTCTCATCTTGTTGTTGGGTACCAATCATCGCTTTCGCCGCATATTCCCATTCCGCCTCTGTAGGAAGTCGGTAAGAAGGCAACACACGACCCGATTCGATCGTCAAACGTGCTGCCGTATTCGTACGTGTAGCCGCAGCTGTTGTCGCCGCTCCAGCCGCTGATTTCTTAGGCAATTTGAGTTTTGACGTTGGCGCCGCTGCTAAATTGTTATTGACCGCAGCGGTTCTCCATACACAATAATCCGTTGCCTGCTTCCATGAAACACCCACGACAGGATACATACGGAATCCTGGGAAACGTAAATATTGCTCTACATAAGGGTCATTAAAGGCCAAATCATTCCGCCAAACCGTTGTGTCAGGCAAAGCTGATTCGTAAAAATCTTGTGTTGAATCCTTTTTGACTGCATTCAAATATTCCAAATAATGCACGTTCGCAATCTCCGTCTCATCCATATAAAAGGATTGTACAGATACAGTACGTTCGATATTGTCATGTAAACCCAATACATCTTCTTCCAAAGAACCCATCGTAAAACGACCTCCCTCAACGAAAACTAAGTTGGGGCCTGTCAACTGTCCCGTGAATTTTTTGTCCACCTGGAAACCGTTTTTGGTATTATAGGCTAATCCGGTTGTTGTTGAAACATTGCCGATGTTGACACTATTGGGTTTAGAACCACTTGCTAGGCCACCTTTCAAGCCGCCAGGGCATGAAGTCAACATGAATAAGCTGGCACACAGGCCTAGTACATTTAATAATTTAGCAATCATCTATATGCTCTTTCGTCAGAATTTGAAAAACAAAGGTATAAAAATCAACTTAATCCTGCTATGCTATCCCAAAATATCCACCAAAATTGTGTTTAATTCTGGTATGCTACTGATGCTGTCCACTTGTAAGATCATTTTGCCGGATTTTTCACGCAATTGGCAAAGTCCTTTCTTGCGATTGACAAATTGAATAACCTTCAGCACGATCTCCTGCGGAATCTCTTGTGAAACGAAATACAATTTCAATATATTGCTTTTCAAGGTGATTTTTCCCACCCGCAATAGCTGGGCCTTCCAGCGGCAACGCACCAAATCGATCATATCTTGAACTTCCAATGGCATTTTCCCAAAACGGTCTTCCATTTCGTTAATAAACCCTTTTAGACTCGTTTCATCATCAATCTCATCCAAGCGCGTATATAAACCCAAACGTTCCGAAATGCTCGATACATATTCCTCCGGAATTAACACCCGCATATCCGTCTCTATCTGACAATCTACTTTTAATGATTCGGCAACTTCACTTAAATCAGTCTCAAATAAGGCCTTGAATTCATTTTCCTTCAACTCCTGTACCGCCTCATCCAAAATTTTATGGTACATGTCGTAACCCAAATCATTGATAAACCCAGATTGTTCGGCACCTAATAAGTTACCCGCTCCCCGAATGTCCAAGTCGCGCATCGCAACCTTGATTCCATCACCTAAATCCGAAAATTCCTCTAAGGCGCTTAAGCGCTTTCGGGCATCACTCGTTAAGGAGGATAAAGATGGCGTAACTAAATAACAATAGGCTTTTTTGTTCGATCGACCTACCCGGCCGCGCATTTGGTGTAAATCAGATAGACCAAAATGATTCGCATTGATGATGAAAATCGTATTGGCATTCGGAATATCTAAGCCGGATTCGATGATGTTTGTGGCAACTAATACATCATAATTGCCTTCGATAAAGTCCATCATGATTTTCTCCAACTTGTCTCCTTCCATTTGCCCATGCGCCACACCGATTTTGGCATCTGGTACTAAACGTAATATACGATTCGCGGTGCTTTCTAATTCGTTGATGCGGTTATGAACGACAAATACCTGTCCTCCACGCGCTAATTCATCCCGTACTCCATCCCGTAATAATTCATCAGTCATAACGACCAATTTCGTGTCAACTGGTTGGCGATTCGGTGGCGGTGTCGCGATGATGGATAAGTCACGAGCGCCCATCAAAGAGAAATGCAAAGTCCGGGGAATCGGTGTCGCAGTTAATGTAAGCACATCCACATCCACACGCATTTCCTTCAAACGATCTTTGACCTTCACTCCAAACTTCTGTTCCTCATCGATAATCATGAGGCCTAGATTTTTAAAGTGCACATCTTTATTCACCAAACGGTGTGTTCCGATTAATATATCGGTCTGCCCGTTGGCAACTCGTTCGAGTGTTTCTTTAATTTGTTTCGCCGACTTGAATCGATTCACGTATTCCACCTTGCAGGGGAATGCCGCCAATCGGTCATGAAATGTTCGGTAATGTTGCATGGCCAAAACCGTCGTAGGGACAAGAACTGCAACTTGTTTCGAATCTGCTACAGCCTTAAATGCAGCACGTATGGCAATTTCAGTCTTGCCAAATCCTACATCACCACAGACCAATCGATCCATCGGATGCGGTTTCTCCATGTCGGCCTTTACTTCCATCGTCGCTTTTGCTTGGTCCGGAGTATCCTCATATAAGAAGGAGGACTCCAATTCAGCTTGCAAATAGGTGTCTTTTGAAAAAGCGAATCCGGGTGCATTTTTACGTTTGGCATAAAGCGAAATCAGCTCTTTGGCGATGTCCTTTACCTGTTTCTTGACACGCGATTTTTTATTCTCCCATTCGGGTGTGCCCAATTTGGACATGGTAGGTGGGGAGCCTTCTTTGCCGGCATATTTGGAAATTTTATGCAAGGAATGAATGGAAACGGACAGGACATCGTCATCGCGGTAAATGAGTCGAATGACTTCCTGTTCCCCATTCGAGGTTTCGATCAAATTCAATCCAGCGAACCGACCAATACCATAATCGACGTGTGTTACGAAATCCCCCACTTGAAGGCTTCGTAATTCTTTCAGGGTAAGGGCCTTACTTTTCGAGAACTTGTTTTTCTCTTTCGATCGGTGAAAACGATCGAATAGTTGGTGATCCGGATAAAACGCAATATTCGTTTGTTCGTCTATAAATCCCTCCCGGAGTGAAATTTGCAAAGGTTTAAATTGGATACTCGTGTTGATTTCGTTGAAAATCACATCGAGTCGCTCGAGTTGCCTTGGCGATTCCGAACATATGATGTTTTGAAAACCGGCACTTTGGTTATCTAAAAAGGTATTAGCGAGTCTTTCAAAATCTTTCTGAAAAACGCCTGGGTTTTTGGAAGGATAGACAATCGACTGGCTATTTTTCAGGTGCGTACGTTTGCCAAACTCAACACAACTAAATTGCTGTAAGGATTTCTTGATGCTTTTATTCGTTTCCCAGCGTTCCTCAGGCTTATTCAATACATTGATATCCGAACGGCTGTTTGCCAAATAGGCGGCTTCTCCCTGCTCGAAATTCGTTTCAATGACATCGACCAACATGCTGAAATCCTTCAGCCAAATGCGTGTAGTTGAAGGTAAAAAGGTAAAAAATGATTCCCGCGTTTCTTGCACTAATTTGGTCTGCACATCGGGTATGAGGTGCATTGCTGAAACAGATTGAATGGATAATTGGGTTTCGGGATGAAAGGTTCGGATGCTTTCAACCTCATCGCCAAAGAAATCAAGTCGATACGGGTATTCCGCCGCATAGGAAAACACATCCAAAATTCCACCGCGCACGGAGTATTGCCCGGCCTCATAGACGAAGTCGGTGCGTTCAAAATCATATTCATTCAGCGTTTCCGCTACGAAATTTCGATCAATTTTATCCCCTACTCGAATGGAGAGCGTATTCTTAACCAATGATTTTCGGTTAATCACTTTTTCGGTCATGGCTTCGGGATAGCTGACAATGATGAGCATTTGACCATTGTAATTGCTCAGCACATTGAGTACTTCAGCGCGCATCAGCACATTGGCATTGTCAACTTCTTCCCACACATAAGGCTTTTTATGTGACATGGGAAATAGAATGACGGCGGATTCGCCTACCAGGGACTGTAGGTCATTCAAAACATATTGAGCCTCTTCTTTGCCTTCGCAAATGACTAAAAATGGGTTATTTTCTTTGAGTAATGAGGCGATTAGGACCGTATCCAGGGCGCCGCAAAGCCCTTTGATATAGGTGTTTTGCAGAACAGAACGATGTATTTGTTCAGAAATGTGCTGAACAATTCCGTCTGATTTGTATAAGGAAAGAAACTCTTTAACAATCATAAAATTCTGAATAGGCAAATGGCTTGCAAAGGTAGGAAAATTTGTATCTTTGTGCATCCACAAAAAGGGGTGCCTCTAAAAAAGGCTGAGATTATACCCATTGAACCTGATACGGGTAATGCCGTCGAAGGGATTTTGTCGAGTTTTTAGCGCTGAAAACTCAAAAAATCATCGATGTAAGGGTTATTATGTTAAATCACACAGGATTTGACTCCTTTACCTGTTGTTAAACTTTTCAAAAAATGAAAAATCTAACGACAACTATTTTTGTTTTTATGCTGTTGTTCGCTGGTCCAATTTTTGGCCAGAAGATCGAAGGAATGGTTTTCGATCAAGAGACGAATGCGCCATTATGGGGTGCTTCAGTGCGTGTTCAGGGTAGCCAACGCGGTGTGTTGACGGATGCTAAAGGTCAATTTTCGCTTGCTGGTGTTGCTACTACTTCAAAATTATCGATATCCTTTGTGGGCTACCAAGCTCAAGAAGTGTCAGCTTCAGCAGCGGCTCGAGTCCTGCTCGTTCGTTCAAACTATTTACAAGATGAGGTGCTTGTCTTGTCAACGCGGGCCGACGAAAATTCTGCGATGGCTTATTCCAATGTTTCTGCTCAGGAGTTAAGAAAAGGCAATTTGGGGCAAGATATGCCCATGTTGTTGAATTTTACACCTTCTGTTGTAACGACTTCAGATGCGGGTGCGGGGGTTGGATATACGGGTATTCGGATCCGTGGATCTGATGCATCACGGGTGAATGTGACGATCAATGGCATTCCGGTGAATGATTCAGAATCCCAAGGAACCTATTGGGTCAATATGCCTGATTTTGCCAGTTCGGTTAATTCCGTTCAAATTCAGCGGGGTGTGGGAACATCCACGAATGGTGCAGGGGCTTTCGGGGGATCCGTGAATATGCAAACAAATACTTTTGAGGAAAAAGCTTATGCGGATTTGAATGCTTCTGGAGGGTCTTTTGGAACTTTGAAAACCACATTGAAAGTTGGGACGGGTTTGATGAATGGAAAATTTACCGTGGATGGCCGATTATCTCGTATCGTGTCTGATGGATATATTGATCGCGCCTCATCGAATTTGCAGTCGGCATATTTGTCGGCGGCCTATTTCGCGAAAGAATCATTCATCCGTTTGAACTATTTTACGGGCCGCGAAAAGACCTTTCAGTCCTGGTATGGAACGCCAGAATCACGGGTCTCGGGGTCTGTTGCGGAAATGCAAGCGTATATTGACCGTAATTATTTGTCCGCAGAGGATGCAAATAATTTGCTTTCAAGCGGCCGGACCTACAATTATTATACCTACGATAATCAGACAGATAATTATTCCCAAGACCATTTGCAGTTATTGACGAATCATCGTTTGTCGGCCGCCTGGGATTTGGATTGGAATTTCCATTATACCTACGGTCGGGGATATTACGAGGAGTTTAAACCCTCTGCAGATTTGCTTAGCTATGGAATCGATGCAAAGCCTATGGTAGATGTAGTCCGACAAAAATGGCTCGACAATGATTTTTATGGTTCGACTTTTGCCTTAAAATATGATGGTTCGCAGCGCGTTAAGCTCACGTTTGGGGGAGCTTGGAATCGCTACATCGGTCGGCATTATGGACTAGTCATTCAGCCAGTCGCTTTTGCTGGCCACGAGTGGTACCGCAGTCGGTCTCAGAAAACGGATTTGAATTTGTATGCCAAAGCTAATTGGGCAATTGCTTCTTCTTGGAATGCCTATTTAGATATTCAATATCGGAATGTAGGACATAAAATGGCTGGTACGGCGGATAAACGGCAGGATATTAGCCAGATTTGGACGTATCAATTCGTGAATCCAAAGATTGGTATCACGCATCAGTTAACAGCGAATGCGAAAATTTATGCTTCGTATGCGCTGGGGAGTAAGGAGCCAAGCCGACAAGATTTTGTCGATAATCCGGGGACGACCCCGCGTTCTGAATTTTTACGCGACTTGGAATTTGGCTTTCAAGGGGCGCGGCCCAAAATTTCCTATCAGCTGAATGGCTATTGGATGAATTATGTAGATCAATTGGTCTTAACCGGTGCTGTTAATTCCGTAGGGGAGGCTATCCGAACGAACGCACCTTCGAGTTATCGCCTAGGTTTGGAAGCGTCCGTAAATGTGCAATTGGCGGCTAATTTGGGCTGGCAGGTAAATTCGACAATTAGCCAGAATCGCATACAAGATTTCACGGAAAAACTCGTTGAGTATTCAGATTACAGCATAGTTTCGATTCAGCATGGAGAAACGGATATTGCCTATTCGCCTTCGGTGATTGGAGGTAGTACCTTGACGTATACAAAGGCGAAGTGGGAGGCAGCGCTTTTGTCGAAATACGTAGGGAAGCAATTTTTGGATAATACCTCCAATGCTGCCCGTGCCTTGCCTGCCTATTTCACGCAAGATATTCGATTAGGCTATGCGCTTACGAAGAAGATACGTGCGACGCTATTACTGAATAATGTGCTGAACACGCTTTATACCTCGAATGGATATACGTTCAGTTATTTATATGATGGGGCGTTGACAACTGAGAATTTTCATTACCCGCAGGCGGGTTTTAATTTCCTTTTAGGAGTATCAATTAGGTTGTAGTGTACCAAAAAAGGCATTGCGTTTGCAATGCCTTTTTGTTTGTTAATTCATTAAATCCCATTTCCATCCCCATTTTGCGAGCCGGTAACGGATGGAGTACCAAATGACACCTAAGCCATAGATCGAACTTCGTTTGAAGTTGATCGATGAAGCCTCATCAAAATATTTTGTTGGGCAAGTTACTTCCCCTACCTCGAAGCCTTTCCAGAAAACTTGCAAGATCATTTGATTGTCAAAAACAAAATCGTCGTCACATTTGGTGAATTGTACGGCTTCCAGCACTTCTTTCGAAAATGCGCGGTAGCCGGTGTGGTATTCGGATAATTTTTGATCAATTAGAATATTTTGGAACAAAGTCAAAATACGATTGGCAATGTATTTGTAAATAGGCATACCTCCCTTAAGCGCACCTTTGCCTAAAATTCTAGAAGCAAAAACGACCGGATACAAGCCATTACCTATGATCGAAATCATGGCTTTTAACAACATGGGAGTATATTGATAATCGGGGTGTAGCATAATCACAATATCACCACCTAGTTCCAATGCTTTTGTATAACATGATTTTTGATTACCACCGTATCCCTTGTTTTTATCGTGGCGAATGATGTGTTTGATGCCAATTTGTTGGGCTACCTCCACCGTATTATCTGGGCTATAATCATCGACGAGAATGACTTCATCAACCCAATCGTGTGGAATTTCCTTGTAAGTTTTTTCGAGTGTCAATGCTGCTTTGTAAGCAGGCATTACGACGATTACCTTTTTGCCTTCGTACATATAATATTGGCCAAATTTTACGACCTTTGTGCCTTCAAAATGTAAAATTACTTATTTATGAGTGAAACGCTATTTTTTCTTGTCTTTTCGGTTGCGGTCATTGCGGTGATGTTGGTGGATTTAGGCGTGTTCAAAAAGGAGGGTGCTGCTGAGGTAAGTTTTAAGGAGGCGGGATTTTGGAGTGGGGCCTGGGTCTTATTGGCCATCATGTTTTATGTGTTTTTGGGTTATAATGGGGCGATGGTACACGGAATTCAGGATGTGGCTGGTTTGCGTGAAGTTCAGCAGGCTTATGCACCGCATATCGATTTGGGTTCGGGGTCTTATTTTGACCAATTGACCGTTTTTCAAGATAATCTATCGCTGGAGTTTATCACGGGCTATTTGGTGGAGTATTCATTATCTGCAGATAATGTGTTCGTGTTTATCTTGATATTTAACTCGTTTGGAGTTCAGAAACGATACTACAAGAAGATATTAGTCTGGGGGATTTTAGGGGCAATTATATTGCGATTGATTTTTATCTTCCTAGGGGCGGCCTTATTGCAGAAGTTTGACTGGATTATTTATTTGTTTGGGGCATTTTTGGTTTACACGGGAGTGAAGATTTTATTATCCAAGGACCACGATGAGGAAATTAATCCTGGAGAACATCCTGTAGTTAAATTGTTGTCTAAATACTTCAATGTTTATAAGCGAAATGTGATTGGTCGCTTCTTTGTTCGGATGAAGACAGGCAAATTATACATTACACCGATATTTGTCATCGTAGTTGTGATTGCTTTTACGGATATTTTATTCGCTGTGGACTCCATTCCAGCGATTTTTTCCATTTCAAAGGACCCCTACATCGTATTTTTTAGCAATGTTTTTGCCGTGATGGGGCTTCGTTCCTTATTTTTCTTTTTATCAAGCTTAATGGGATTGTTTCGCTTCTTGCCGATGGGCTTGGGCGTGTTGCTCAGTTTTGTCGGATTGAAGATGATTGGACACCATTATTTGGAACAATGGGGCTTCGGTACCTTAGCTTCCTTAGGGGTAATTCTTAGTATATTGACTGTCAGCATCGGTTTGAGCCTTATTTTTCCTGAGAAAAAATAATCAGTTTTTTATCAGTTTTTAATTAGGTGCTATGCACTTTAAAACTGATTTTTGGTAACGCTGCCGGGGTCTGAAGACCCCGGCAGCGTTTACTCCCACTCCCGAACTAGTTTCCTGTATTGCAAGGGCGTTTCATTCATATACTGCTTAAACTGCTTATTGAAATGCGATAAATTCCCAAATCCACTTTCAAAGCAAATCTCCACCATTGATTTATTGCTCGTGCGTAAAAGGTCACAAGCGTGTTTAATTCTAAATTCTGTCACCAAGGACACAAAGGTTTTTTTTGTTATCTTTTTGAAATACCGACAAAAGGCCGTTTCAGTCATATTGGCTAAATGGGCTACCTCATCCAAATGCACTTCTTGTGTGTAATTCGCAATCACATAGGCGTATATGCGATTAATCCGTTCCAGATCGCTTGTTGATAATTGATAATTATTCTCATTGGCATCGATCGATTGTGCATCCACCCCGGCCACACTAATTAATTGCAAAATGTTCAATAAAGATAATAAGCGAGAGAAAGGATTTAAATCCTTCAAAGCAAGCATCTCACGTACAACCCGATCCTGCGTAGGCCCTTGAATAGAAAAGCCGCCGCGCGCCTTATCCAATAATTTTTTGATGCTCCGACACTCCGGTTTGTTGAAAAAATCGGCTCCCAGAAAATCAGCTGTAAAATGGATCACTAATGCCTGTGCTTGTTGGCCATCTTCCTGCGAATGTAGCCAATCTTGTCGGTGATTTTGCCAACAATGCGGCAGGTTCGCTCCCAACAATACCAAGTCTCCCGGACGGAAATCAGTTATATTATTCCCCACAAAACGCTTGCCCTCCCCCGCAATGATTAGCGTGAGTTCAAATGCTGAGTGGTAATGATAGGGGGCATCAAATCGATGTTGGATGACTTCTCTAATCTGAAACGAGTTGTTTTCTTGAGGATCCAAATGTTCTAAACTAGCTTTCATTTTAGCTGACAATTAAGTCGGTTTATCGTTATTAGGTAAAATTGCATTATTTATTGCAAATATTGATGTATTCTTTCCTATCTATTTTTGAGAATTTTGTAAGAAATAAATTCACATGCTGCAAACAAATTACCCCCTTCAAGCCGAACAAGTTGACCGTTTTCAACGGGACGGACATCTATTTTTACCTGATGTGATGCCTAATCAACAACTAAGTCCTTATCGGGATGCTATCGTGCATTGGGCAGATGAGTTTAGGAAAAAGCAAAAGCCCATCGCGGAGCGCGATACCTATGGGAAGGCTTTTTTGCAGATGATGAATCTGTGGGAAGAGGATGCGAAAATCAAAGAATTTGTCTTGGCTAGGCGTTTTGGCCAACTAGCTGCTGATTTATTGGGGGTTAAAAAAGTGCGACTTTATCACGATCAGGCATTATTTAAGGAAGCTGGTGGGGGGCATACCCCTTGGCATCAGGATCAATATTATTGGCCATTGAGTACAGCAAAAACGGTAACCATGTGGATGCCACTCGTTAATATTACAGAAGGAATGGGGATGCTGACCTTTGCCTCGGGGACCCAAAATGTGAAGCTGCCTCCAATCCCTATATCCGATGAATCAGAAGCTACAATTGCAGCTTTTGTACATGATCAAGGCTTCCCGATCGTTGCTCAAAAAACCATGCAAGCGGGAGATGCCACATTTCACATGGGCTGGACCCTTCATGCCGCTCCCGGAAACCATTCTGAAAGCATGCGCGAAGTGATGACCATCATCTTTATGGATGCGGATATCGAGGTTTGTGAACCACAAAATGAAAACCAAGAGGCCGACCGTAAACGCTGGTTGGCCAGTAAGGAACCAGGCACCCGAGCAGACTCTTACTTAAACCCGATTATAAATTAGGGCAATCGCATTTTTTGGCTTTCTTTTTAAAAAGGCCCCACAAAAAGCCTTTTTTCTTTTTGTAAACCTTTGGTTTTGAGTAGCTGTTAACAACATTCGTCCGTATGGCCGAATAGACGGGTTCTGTGAAAAATAAGCCCAGAATCAATAAGATGACAATTTTGCGCATGTTATTTTAAACGGGTTTTAAAGTAATTTATTGCCATGCCCCATGCCTCCTCTGTGGCTGCTTTATCAAAAGCCGGATTTGAAGGATTCGCAAAAGCATGTTCTGCATCAAATGACTTCACCTGAATCCCTTTCCCTGCAAGCTTCATATTTGCCTCAAATTCAGCGACGATGGCCGGTGAAATGAATTTTTCCCGACCAGCAAATAAACCTAATACATCTGTATTCAAGGTCTTTAATTGGTCAACATCTTTCACTGGCATTCCATAATACATCACGCAGGCTGCTGCTTGTGAACCAGCTAGAATTGATGCCTTAAGCGATAGGCCGCCTCCAAAACACCAGCCTACTGTTGCAATTTTTGCTTGTGGTCCTGCATAAGCAATGGCACCTTTAATGATGTTTTCCAAACGCAATGGATTAGCTCCACCCATGTATTTTCCGGCTTCTTCACGTGTCGTAGCCACTTTTCCATCATACATATCGATCGCCAGTACATTGACATTTCCTAAATCGGTATAAAAATGTTCCGCCTCACGCTTGATGTGGTCATTCAAGCCCCACCATTCCTGAAAAACGAATAGCGTATATTGGCTTGGTTTCGCGGCTTTGATATAATAAGCATTTGCTGATTGGCCATCTGGAGTTGAGAAGGAGATCATTTCTCCTCCAGCTTTACTCACATGATGGTATGGCTTAGGCAATTTATGGGAGCGTTGAAACGCCCGATTGGATGCCATTAATTGCATGTCATCCTTCGTTACAAAACAGCACGACTGGCCTAAGGCGAATTGGCTGATAAATAGGAGCAGGAATAAGGAGTATAATTTGTTCATGGTAGAAATATTTGAGGAAATTTATGAATAAAATTTGCTTTTGGCTATCTTGCAAGACCTATTGTTTAAAACTATCAACTATGAAAAAGAATTTGTTCGGCTTAGGCCGAGTGATGTTGGCTGTATTAATAAGCCTAACATCCATCTCAATTGCCTATGCTCAAGAGGTTAACCCCTTAAAAGGTCAAAAGGTTTTGGTTTTTTCCCTGACCAAAGGCTTTCGTCACAGCTCCATTAAACCAGGACAAATCGCTTTGTTTAAAATGGCCAAAGAAAAAGGTTTCGCTGTTGACACGACAGAAAATCCAGCCATGTTCACGGAGAAAAATCTAAAGAACTACCGCATTGTGGTCTTCATGAGTACCACAGGAAATGTGCTTAATGAACAGCAGCAAAATGCATTTGAACGTTATATTCAAGCGGGAGGAGCTTATTTTGGCGTTCATGCTGCCACAGATACCGAATACGATTGGCCTTGGTACACAAAATTAGCCGGCGGACAATTCGCCTCGCATCCCGGTCGGCCTAATGTTCAAAAAGGAACATTTACGACGGTTGATAAATCCCACATTTCTACCGCGCACATGCCTGCAACTTTTGATCGTACGGATGAATTCTACGATTTTAAGAACTTTAATAAGGATGTTAAGGTACTAGTAACCCTAGATGAGAAATCATATAAAGATGGCAAGATGGGGGATTATCACCCAATGGCTTGGTACCATGAATTTGATGGTGGGCGTTCGTTTTACACGAACTGGGGACATACACACGAAACGTTTGATGAGCCATTAATCATCCAACATATTTGGGGTGGTTTACAATGGTGTGCTTCAGGCCCTGCAATCAATTTCAATAAACCTTTACGCACGGGGCCACTACCCGATGAAAATCGCTTTACTAAAACGATATTAGATAAAAACTTAGATGAGCCTACGGAATTGGCTATGACAGATGGAGGAAAGATTTTCTTTGCAGAGCGCAAAGGGAAATTGAAAATGTTTGACCCGAAAAAAGGGAAAACAAAAGTTGTTGCCGATTTAAATGTATTCTCAAAATTTGAATATGGTTTAATGGGGGTGAATGTTGACCCGAACTACAATAAAAACCACTGGGTTTATGTATACTATTCGCCGCAAACGGGCCAAGCAGATACGGCCCAACATCTTTCTCGCTTTGTCTATGACGATGTGAAAGATACCTTGGTTATGGACAGTGAAAAAGTGCTTATACGCGTTCCCGTAAAACGTGATGGCTGCTGCCATACTGGTGGTTCTATTGCTTGGGATAAGGCAGGAAATTTATATTTATCAACGGGTGATGACACAAATCCATTCGATTCCAATGGCTATGGTCCCATCGATAACCGCGATAAACGTGCCGGTTGGGATGCACGCGCAACATCATCAAATACGAATGATTACCGCGGAAAGATTTTGCGAATTAAACCAACGGATGATGGAAAATACACCATTCCAGCAGGTAATTTATTCCCAGTAGGCTTGTACCACACAAAGCCTGAAATTTATGTCATGGGAAATCGTAACCCTTACCGGATTGCAGTGGATCAACGCAATGGATTCTTGTATTGGGGTGAGGTAGGACCTGATGCAGGCGAAGATTCTCCTAAATACGGTTCAAAAGGACATGATGAAGTAAATCAAGCCCGCGCGGCTGGATATTTCGGTTGGCCTTTATTTGTAGCAGATAACCGTCCATATAACCAACGTGATTTCAACAAAGATTCAACTTGGGCAAAATTCAACCCCAAGGCACCTATAAATGACTCCCCACATAATACGGGATTAGCTCATCTACCTGCTGCACAAAAAGCTTTTATTTACTATCCTTATGGAGATTCGCCAGAATTTCCAGTGATGGGCAAGGGCTCTCGTAATGCAATGGCTGGTGGCGTATATTACAGTGAAGATTATCCAAAGGATTCGAAAGTTAAATTGCCTAATTACTACAATAACAAATTGTTTGCCTATGACTGGGCGCGCGATATGGTTTATACCGTGAGCATGAAGGCTAATGGGGATTATTTGAGCATGGAGCGTTTCCTACCTGGTACAACATTCTCTCATCCGATGGACTTTACTTTCTCAAAGGATGGTGCAATTTATGGGTTGGAATATGGGCCAAACTGGTTCGCACAAAACGAAGAGGCTGTATTATTCAAATTGGAATACAATGCGGGTAATCGTACGCCAAAAGTAGTTGCTACAGCAAGTAAAAAAGAAGGTGCTGCACCGATGCAAGTGAAATTCTCTTCAGAAGGAACGCTCGATTTTGACAAAGACCCTATTTCGTATCAATGGAATTTTGGGAATGGCCAAACGAGTTCAGCGGCTAATCCAACATTTACCTATACAAAAGCAGGTGTTTACAATGTTGTCCTGAAAGTGAAAGACAACAAAGGAAACTCAAATTCAACGTCGATTCGTATTAAAGTTGGGAATGATGTTCCTAAAGTAGATGTTCAAATTGAGGGCAACAAGACCTTCTATTGGAATGACAAAACCGTTAACTATCAAGTTGCAGTAGCAGATAAGGAAGATGGATCGTTGGCTTCAAATAAAATTGCGGAGGAAGATGTTGTGCTAAATATCAACTATTTGGAAGGATATGATAAGACCATTATCGAACAAGGACACAAAAGCAATACGACTTTCTCAAATGGGAAGCGTTTAATTGATTTGTCAGATTGTAAAACTTGTCACGCCGTAGAGAAGAAATCGATAGGGCCAGCTTACAAAGAAATTGCGAAGAAATACCGTGCGAGTTCACAAAACATTGATGAATTATCGAAGAAAGTGATCAGTGGCGGAGGTGGAGTTTGGGGAGAACAGGTGATGGCAGCCCATCCACAAGTTTCCAAAGCGGATGCTCGTGAGATGGTTATCTACATCCTAGGTTTATCAGACAAAAAGAAGGCTTCTCAACCAGTGAAAGGTTCTTATGTAACGTCTGATAAAGGTAAGCCAGGAACGTTTATTTTCTCGGCGTCTTATACTGACAAAGGTAATGGTAAAATGGCCCCAGCAACAGGTCAAAAAGTGGTCACCTTGCGTGATGCAAAAGTTGCTGCCGGCTCATTGGATGCAAGTGCGAAAATCATGAAGACTAAGGTCGATGGCATGGGCGAAATTGTGGTTGCTTCAGGTGACCAAGGCTATGCTGCTTACAATCAAATTGATTTAACAGGGATTAAAAGTATTAAGGTAAGTGCCTTTGTTCTCCCTGGTCAAACGGCTGGAGGAAAGCTTGAATTGCACTTGGGAAGTCCAACTGGGAAACTAGCTGGTAGTATTGATATTCAGAAAGCAGGTCAAACGGCAATGGCAGTTGATGTCGCTGGTGTGAATGACTTATATTTTGTCTTTGTTAATCCAGGTGCAGGAGACAAACCTTTGTATGCTTTGAAGGAGTTCTTCTTCGAGAACTAGCTAATGTTTGCCCCCAGGTTAAAACCTGGGGTTAAAAACAAAAGAAGTAAAAAGTGATCTTATAACCCTGGGCTTTAGCCTAGGGATTTAACACAAAACGAAAGAGGCCCCGACCGGGGCCTCTTTTTTATTTTGGCGGATGCTCATCCATTCGGATGGCTTTGATATACAAGTTTTCGACCTTCTTCCTCGCCCAGTCCGTTTTGCGTAGGAACGTTAAGCTCGAATTGATGCTTGGCTCATGCGCGAAACAATTGATGCGTATGCGGCTAGCAAGACCTTCCCAGCCGTATTTGCCCACTAAATATTCGATAATGAATTTTAAGGTTTTGCCTTCTAATGGATCCATCGTTTATGCTCTTTCGGATAGTTCTAACCAGCGTAATTCTTTTTCTTCTAAGGTATTTTTGATTGATTCAATGCTCTTTGCCCAGTCGGCCAATCGCTGAAAATCTTCTGACCCGCCATTCAATTGTTTGATCAATGCTTCTTTTTCTGCCTCCAATTTAGCCATTTCTTTTTCCAAATCGTCAAACTCCTTTTGCTCTTTGAAGCTTAATTTGCCTCCCTTTTGCACGGGTGCAGTTGGCGTTTCGATGGGTGCCGATTTCACAACAGGGGCTGGCTCTTTTTCTTTATTTTCTAACGAAATCCGGTAATCCGTATAATTTCCATTAAAGAAATTTACTTCGCCTTCGCCTTCCACAAGGATTAGCTGGTCCACCAAATTATCCATGAAATACCGGTCGTGGGAAACGAGTAACAAACATCCTTGGAACTCACTCAAGAAGTCTTCTAACAGCTGTAGTGTATCCAAGTCTAAATCGTTCGTTGGCTCATCCAGAATCAAGAAATTTGGATTTTTAACCAAGACTTGCATCAGCTGCAATCGCTTCTTTTCTCCCCCGGATAGTTTTGAAACTGGCGTATATTGTTGGGCCGTAGGGAACAGGAATTTACTCAAGAACTGACTAGGTGTCAAGGACTCGTTCTTGCCATATGGAATTACTTCTGCAATCTCCGTAATCGTGTCGATCACGCGCTGTTCTGGCTTGAATTCAAAGGCTAATTGCGTGTAATAACCGATCACCAAGGTCTCGCCTGGATCAATCGTTCCCGAATCAGGTAGTTCTAAGCCGGTCAATAATTGAAGGAATGTCGTTTTTCCAGCACCATTTTTCCCAACGATACCAATGCGGTCTTTTTTCTTGAATGTATAGGTGAAATCATTGACGATTTTCTTCTCGCCCCATGCCTTTTTCAGGTGGTTGATTTCAATGATTTTATTTCCCAAACGGGACATTTGAATATTCAATTCCAATTTGCTGTCATCCACCTTCCGGTGTGCAACTTCCTCGGTTTCAGAAAAGGCATCAATCCGAGATTGTGATTTAGTGCCGCGAGCCTTTGGTTGTCGGCGCATCCATTCCAACTCCTTGCGATACAAGTTTTTGGCTTTGGCCACTGTACTTGCTTCGGATGCTTCTCGCTCCGCCTTTTTCTCTAAGAAATACCCATAATTTCCTTCATAGGTATAGATGGATCCCAATGCTAGTTCCATCATTTTATTGCAGACCTTATCTAAAAAATAGCGGTCGTGGGAAACAACTAATACGGTTACATTAGGCCCGGATAAAATGCCTTCTAACCATTCGATGGTCTCAATATCCAGGTGGTTGGTTGGCTCATCCAGAATCATAATATCTGGACTCTCAATCAATAATTTCGCTAGGGAAAGGCGCTTCTTCTGTCCTCCAGAAAGCGTAGAAACTTGTTGGTCTCCATCCGGAATCCCCAAACGCGTAATAATTTGTTTAGCTCTAGCCTCGTAATCCCAAGCATTATGGGCCTCCATGAGGGCAAAGGAATCTTCCAATTCCTGCGGGTCACCTGAAAGCATCGCTTTTTCATACGCTTTGATCGCCACGGCACTCGGCAAATCGTCTGAGAATAAATAATTCAAGACACGTTCATTCTCCTCAAAAAATGGATTTTGAGGCAGGTAGCCCACACGTATGCCTTTTCGGATGGTAATCTTACCTTCGTCGGGCGATTGCATGCCCATAATGGATTCCATCAGGGTCGTTTTACCCGTTCCGTTTTTTCCGATGAGCGCTACTTTTTCGCCTTTTTGCAAGCCGAAAAACAGGTTTTTAAACACCCAGCGTTCGCCAAGATTTCGCGAAATGTTCTCCGCCGATAGATAATTCATAAGGTATTAATTGTTTGCTTCTGCAGCTTCTTCACGCATTTTTGTGCGCAATACTCGGCCCGAAACGATGATGCTGATTTCGTACAACCCAAAAAGAGGAAATGCGACCAACAATTGGGAAATCACATCAGGCGAGGGCGTAATTATCGCAGCCACTAGCAAGATGACGATTAAGGCATGCTTGCGGTATTCACGCATGAAGGAAGGCGTTAAAATGCCAACTTGCGATAATACAAAAGCAATCATGGGTAATTGGAATGTTAATCCACACGCAAGGGTCAACATAGATAATAACGAGATATAATCGTTGATATCGAATTGATTTTGGATAGATGGGTCTAGCTTGAAATTAGCCAAGAAATTGATGGCCATGGGTGCTACAACGAAATAACCAAAGGAGACCCCGATGAAGAATAAGAGCGAAACCCAAAATACAGCTCCCCGCGCGGCTTTTAATTCCTTGGATTTTAAGCCCGGACTTATAAAACGCCAGACCTCATAAAAGGCATAAGGAAAAGCAAACATCAATCCCACGATGATTGACTGTGTTAATGCCATCATGAATTGCCCAGAAACCTCACGAGATTGTAGAATAAAGTCGGCCTGCTGCATACAAAGACTCGTCATCCCCGTAAAATCAGCTAATTGGCATAAGACTTGATTCGTCCAAAAATCCACTTTGGTAGGCCCCATGATAATGATTCCGAAAATTTCATTTCGGAATATCCAGGCAGCAATGGTAAAAATCAAGATAGAGGCGATGGACCGCATGATATGCCAGCGCAATTCCTCCAGGTGATCAAGAAAGGACATTTCGGTCCCATCTTTCTCCTCATCTAATTCATCGTCCCAATCTTGATCTAAGGCCATTTTTGTATATTATAGATATAATGGGAATTGTTTAACCCATTCATTTACTTCTCCTTTAATTGTCTTAAGCACCGCTTCGTTGTCATGATTCATCAAAGCCTTGTCCACCATCTCAACGATTTGTGACATGTCTGATTCTTTTAAACCACGTGTTGTCATTGCGGCAGTACCTACACGCATACCCGAAGTAACAAATGGAGATTTGTCATCGAAGGGTACCATGTTTTTGTTAATCGTAATATCCGCTTGAATCAATGTGTTCTCGGCCAATTTGCCGCTTAATCCTTTTGGACGTAAGTCGATCAACATCAAGTGATTGTCTGTTCCTCCAGAGATAATGTCGTATCCTTTCGCTAAGAATGCTTTTGCCATGGCTTGCGCATTTGACTGAACTTGCTTCGCGTAGGTTTCAAATGTAGGAGTTAATGCCTCACCGAAAGCAATCGCTTTGGCTGCAATGACATGCTCTAATGGACCACCTTGCGTTCCTGGGAACACGGCACCATCTAAGCAGGCCGACATTAATTTCATTTCACCTTTTAATGTTTTAAAGCCAAATGGGTTTTCGAAATCGTTGCCCATCATGATCAAACCACCACGAGGTCCACGCAAGGTTTTGTGTGTTGTTGTCGTAACGATGTGGCAATGTTGCATCGGATTGTTCAACAAACCTTTGGCAATTAGTGCAGATGGATGTGAAATGTCTGCTAATAGAATAGCGCCCACTTGATCTGCAATTGCACGTAAACGCGCATAATCCCAATCACGTGAATAGGCTGATGCGCCACAAATGATTAATCTTGGTTTCTCTTTTACTGCCGTTGCTTCAACCTTGTCCCAATCGATTAATCCAGTTTCTTTTTCTACGCCATAAAAGAAGGCTTGGAAATATTTTCCTGAGAAGTTTACTGGAGAACCGTGTGATAAGTGACCGCCATGTGAAAGGTCAAAACCTAGAATTTTATCTCCTGGATTTAAAAATGAAAGAAACACGGCTGCATTAGCTTGTGCACCTGAGTGGGGTTGTACGTTCGCCCAAGTCGCGCCAAATAATTTTTTCGCACGCTCGATTGCTAAGGTTTCCACCTCATCCACAACCTCGCAACCGCCATAATAACGCTTGCCTGGTAGGCCTTCTGCATATTTATTCGTCAAAACACTTCCTTGTGCTTCCATCACTTGTGGGGATGTGAAGTTCTCAGAAGCAATTAACTCAATACCGAATTCTTGTCGGTGAGCCTCTTGACTAATAAGTGAAAAAATTTCGTTGTCTCGCTGGGTTGGGAATGTGCTAGCAGCCATGAATATAAGATGTTCTAGATTACGTATATTAAGGGCGTAAAATTACGTTTTTTTATCTGAATAGAAAAACGCTAAATGTGGGAACCTTGTCGATAAATATCACGTTTGTATCCAAGTAAAAAAGCGTAATTTTGAGCGCAATAATTTTTTAACAAATGAAATTAAAATTCCTAGCATTATTCCTGCTTCTATCGGTTCAGCTTTTTGGGCAAAAATTAAGCCCAGCCAAATGGTCATGGACATTGTCTCCTGCACAACCAGCGGTTGGTCAAGAAGCAGAATTGATCTTTAAGGTGGCGATTGACAAAGGTTGGTATTTGTATTCCTCAGACTTTGATAAGGATTTGGGACCGGTGGTGACAACGGTGACCTTGAAACCCGGTTTAGGAGTTGAGGCCATAGGCCCATTGAAGGCAATTAATCCGCATAGCAAAGAGGATAAAGAGATTTGGGGAGGGACTTATACGTATTTTACAGAGCAGGGGGAGTTTCGTCAGAAGATCAAAATTACCGCTGAAAATTGGGTAATTGATGGGGCTTATGATTCCCAAACCTGTTCAAACGAGAGTGGCTTATGTGTCCCAATCAAGGGCAATTTTAAGATTTCGTCTGCTGAAGACTCAAAAAAAAAAGCCTCTGATGTAGCTGGAGGCGGTTTGATTGAGTTCTTTTTTGTGGCCTTGGGGGCAGGCTTATTGGCTTTGTTGACCCCTTGTGTCTACCCTTTAATTCCCATGACCGTGAGTTTCTTCACGAAGAAACAAGGAGGAAAGCGTTTAGCTTTCTTATACGGTTTATTCATTGTCTTGATTTATGTGTTTTTCGGAACGATACTCGCCTTCTTTGCGGGGGCTAGTTTTGCGAATTTCCTGAGCACGCACTGGATTCCGAATTTACTTTTCTTCGTTATTTTCATCTTTTTTGGAATATCCTTTCTTGGGGCATTCGAAATTGTGTTGCCCTCGGGTTTGGTGAATTCCGTGGATGCCAAATCAGATAAAGGGGGCTTGATGGGGGTGTTTTTCATGGCATTTACCCTGGTACTCGTTTCCTTCTCCTGTACAGGCCCTCTGGCTGGATCCATTTTAATCGCTGCATCTCAAGGCGTTTTCTTAAAGCCAATCATCGGAATGTTAGGCTTCTCCTTGGCTTTTGCCATTCCATTTACGCTGTTTGCGATTTTCCCTGGATTCATGAAGACGTTGCCTAAATCAGGGAATTGGATGAATGAGGTAAAGGTGGTCTTGGGTTTCTTGGAAATAGCCTTAGCATTTAAGTTTTTAAGCGTGGCTGATCAGGTGTACCATTGGCATTTATTGGATCGTGAGATTTTCTTAGCGATTTGGATTGCCGTGTTTACCGCATTGACCTTGTATTTATTTGGTAAGATTTCGTTGCCGCATGATGGCCCAGTGAAAAACTTGTCGGTGCCTCGTACTTTGTTTGCGACAATGGTGTTAGCATTTGTTATCTATTTAATCCCAGGGATGTTTGGGGCGCCCTTGAAAGGCTTGTCGGGCTGGTTGCCACCAATGAGCTCACAAGATTTTAAAGGTTCTGGAGCGAGAACTGCGGCACTTGTGAAATCGGATCAAGGACAAAGGAAATATGCTGATTTTCTAACCTTGCCTTTGGGCTTGGAGGGCTTTTTCGATTTTGAGGAGGCAAAGGCCTATGCATTAAAAGTGAATAAACCTTTGTTCATCGACTTTACGGGACACGGTTGCGTGAATTGTCGGAAAATGGAGGAAAATGTGTGGTCTGATCCGCAGGTGTTAAAGCGTTTGCAGGAAAAATATGTGGTCGTGGCCTTGTATTGTGATGATAAGACTGAATTGCCGGAAGCCAACTGGTATGTGTCCAAATTAGATGGACAAGAGAAGAAGACCTTGGGCGATCAAAATTTGGATTTTCAAATCACGCGATTCAATTCAAATGCACAGCCACATTATGTTTTATTGGATCCGCGAAATGATGCGGCGCCCATGGTTAAACCGGTGGCTTTTGATGCCGATATAAATCATTTTGTCTCGTTTTTGGACCAAGGATTAGCCATTTATAAAGGAGTGAACTAATGCAGTGGGGAGCCTATTTTGCGGTTATGGCCGCTTCGTCCATTAAATTTGTTGCTGGCCCATTAACCGGTTTTGGTTTAGGACTTTCGATGTTCGAAACGATTCTGTGTACCTGGGTGGGGATGATGGCGATGGTGACAATTATGTTGACTATGGGTCGCTTTATAGTCCAACAAATTTCCAGGATTCGGGTTAATAAGCCCAAATTGTTTTCGGGGCGTGCACGTTATGCGGTACGGGTTTGGCAACGCTTTGGAATTAAAGGGATTGCTGTGATGACTCCTTTGTTGTTTACGCCCATCGGCGGAAGTTTACTCGCCTTGTCTTTCAAGGTTCCTACGGCCCGAGTACTTTTCTTTATGGCCATTTCGGGGATGATTTGGGCTGTGGTGTTTACCGTTATGTTTTACCAGTTGACCTTCATCCGAGATTTAATCATTCACTAATAGGCATAAAAAAAGCCAGTCATTGACCGGCTTTCTCTTCAAATTATATGGGTAATTAATTACCTTTTGAAATTTCTTTTCCTTGAAATAATTTCTCGCGAATTGCATTCGCACGAACTTCTAATTCTGGCTTTGCTGTGTATGTATTCTTCGTTTGAGCAGCAGCTGAATCCGGGTGAACGCCATATACGTAGGTGTCGCCTGCGTGCAAATCTTTTTGTTTGATGCGGTTGTTCTTTTGGTAATCACAAGCCGTAGCTGCAAGAGCAAGGGCAACAATTGGAAGTAGATTTTTTAATTTCATTGTTCTCTTTGGACAAAAATACGATACAAAAGTAAGGCCAAATTTTGGTTTAAAAAAATTAGCTTTCTTCTAATTGATTAATTTTTTCAACTAGAAAATTCATTAACTCGGCGATATAGCTTTGACTAAAGTTGAAGGATATGCCCGCTGTCGCATAAATTTCTTTCATCGGTTTCGTGTAGCCTAAACTCAATGCATCTAAATAATCGTTCAAGGCTTTGCTTGGATTTTGGCAATAATTACGCCAAACGGCTAAGGCTCCTAATTGCGCAATCGCATACTCGATGTAGTAAAAGGGCACTTCAAATAAGTGTAATTGTTTCTGCCAAAGCTTCGACTTGACTTGTTCGATTCCCTTCCAATCCGTGATCGAATCTGAGAATTTCGAAAAGATTTGATCCCAGGCTGCACTACGTTCTTCGATGCTGTGTGTCGGATTCTCATAAATCCAATGTTGGAATGCGTCTATCGTAGCCACCCAAGGAAGCGTTTCTAAAATATCCTCTAGGTGTTTTATTTTCGCTCTTTTCGCATCTTGCGGGTCCTGGAAATAGGTGTCCCATTGGTCCATCGTAATCAATTCCATGCTCATGGATGCGAGTTCCGCCACTTCGGAAGGGAAATTACGGAAGGCATTTAAGGCCAAATCTTTCGTTAATATCGAATGAACCGCATGTCCACCCTCGTGTAACAAGGTCACCATGTCACGAACCTGACCCGCCGCATTCATGAAAATGAAAGGGAAACCACTTTCCTCTAGGGGATAATTATAGCCTCCTGGATTTTTTCCTTTTCGAGAATCTAAATCAAAGCGGTTTAATTTGACCATTTCTTTCAAGCAATCGCTCAGAAATGGGTCGATGTTTTGAAACACTTGAATCGTTTTGTCCAATAATTCTTGACCGGTTTCAAAAGGCTTCAAAGGTTTACGTCCGAGGACGTCCACCGATTTATCCCAAGGCTTTAGGGCATCAAGGTTCAAGATTTTTTTGCGCTTTTCGGCCTGCTGGTTGATGATTGGGACGACGGTTTTGGCCACAGCCTCATGGAATTCAAAACAATCCGCGGGACTGTAATCAAATCGGCCAAGGCTTGCGAATGCATAATCTCGGTAATTTGCGAAACCTGCATTCAACCCAACTTGATGTCTTTTTTCGATTAATTGATTAAAAAGGGCATCTAGTTTTTCCTGAATGGCTAGTCGGGCATTTGATACTTTTTCATACACAGCTTGGCGTTTAGAACGGTCTGTGGATTCCAAATACGCATTCGCTTGTTGGAGCGTTTTTTCTTCTCCATCGATCTCCACCATCAAGGAACCCGTTGCCGCCCCATATTGAGTCTGCAAGTTCTGCAATTCCGTAAATAGAGGAATATTTTCTTCTCGGAATATTTCAATGGATTTTTTCATGCCACGCAGCATGACTGCATAACCTGTTTCGGGTAGTTCTGTAACGAATGGATTTTCCGTTACTTTTTTATTCCAAGCATCATCAAAGACGGATGCATTTGGCATAATCTCGTTGACAAATTGCTGATAACTTTGTTGGTAGGTCTCATTCTGGTTGTCACAAGACATTTTTATGTAGCGCCAAGCGAAGTTTTCCGACAAATAGCTCTCTAGTTCGGAGCGGTTTTCACAAAACTGGATTAAATCTTCTTTTGAGTTGATTTTAGTTTGGCTTAGTTGTTCGAAATAGGGTAATACACTATCCCAGGTGCTTAATTGGAAGTCTTTTGCGAGGAATTTTCGTTGGGTAGATTGGGCGGATACTTGACGTGTCATGGACTTAATTTTTTTGTAAAAATACATCAAATTTGGCTAGCTTTAAATCTAAATTTCTGGATATGAGCTTACAAATTCCTTCGATCCGTTTAAACAATGGTATTTCAATGCCCACTTTGGGATTGGGCGTTTATGCCCCTCAGCAAGATGCGGAAGTTGGTCAGGCCGTGGATTCGGCCTTATCTTTAGGTTACCGACTTTTTGATGCCGCCTCGATTTACGGCAATGAGCAGGAGGTAGGTCAGGCCTTGAGGCAGTCGGGGATTGCGCGAAATGAATTATTTATCACTAGCAAGGTTTGGATGGACGATATGGGTTTTGATTCAACCTTAAGGGCTTTTGAAAAGTCCTTGAAGGATCTAGCCTTGGATTATTTGGATTTGTATTTGATTCATTGGCCTAAGGACAAGCATCGTAAGGAAACCTGGAAAGCACTCGAGTCGCTTTATGATCAGGGTCTGGTGAAGGCGATCGGGGTGTCAAACTATTACCAAAAACATGTAGCTGAATTGCTCACCTATGCGAATATTTGCCCGTCAGTAAATCAAATCGAGTTGAGTCCATTTTGTTATTTGCCGGAGGAATTAGCCTTTTGTAAACAAAATAACATTCAGGTGGAGGGCTATGCGCCTGTTGTGCGGGGGCAAAAGAAAGATCACCCTGTGATTCTGGAAATAGCTAACAAACACGGAAAATCAACGTATCAAATATTAATTCGATGGGTCATTGAGCAAGGTGCAGTAACGATTCCGAAATCGATTCAGCCGGATCGAATGATTGAAAATTCGGATGTTTTTGATTTTTGTTTGGATGAGGAAGATATGAAGCGGATGGCTATTTTGTATGACAACACGCGGGTGGCCTGGGATCCTCGGGATTTCTAATTCTCCTCTTTATCTTTCTCCCTTACCTTTGGCAATCCTCCAAGGTTTGCCAAAGGTAGTGTGGAAAAAGGACTTAAAGTCCTCAAAAACTGATAATTTAATCGAGGTCAATGACCACTCCATCAGTCTTCGGGTGAGCAACACAAGTAAGAATATATCCTTTCTGAATTTCACCTGCGGTTAGTCCATCTTCTTCATCCATCACGACGGTTCCCGATTTACACAAGCCCATGCAGGCGGTACACATACCCGCCTGGCAAGAATATGGAATGTCTAAATCTGCTTCTAAAGCTGCTTCTAAGATCGTTTCATGCTGCAGAACGGTCACACGATGCGATTTTCCTTCGTAGATAAGTGTGATTTCTCGAGCGACATCATTATCGGACTCCGTTGTCTCAACAGAAGGTGCTGATGCGAATAATTCTTTGTGAATCTGCGCACCAGGAACTTCGAAGATCGCCAAGGCCTTTTGCACTTCTTCCATCATTTCGAGCGGGCCACATAAATAATAATGCGAATTGACAATGTCGATGCCTAATTCTTGCTTCAAATAATAAACGGTTGAAGCCTGATTGATACGTCCTTTTAATCCAGGCCAGTTCGTAGCAGGTTGGCTAATGACATGTAACACATTGAAACGACCGGTATAATCCTGCTCAAGTATTTCGAGTTGTTTTTTGAAGATGATTTGATCTTCGTGCCGCGAGCCATAAATCAAATGAATTTTTGACTTGGGTTCTTGATGCAACAAGGTTTTAATCATCGACATCAAGGGGGTGACGCCGGAGCCGGCACCAACAAACACATAGGTTTTGGTTGCTTGTGCATCAGGTTCCACGCGGAAATTCCCCATGGGTTCGATGACCTCTAGGCAATCTCCTACCTTCACATGGTCACATAGATAGTTGGAGACCAATCCGCCCGGAATTCGTTTCACAGTAATCGCCGGTGACATGTCTGTAGCAGGCGATGAAGAAAGAGAATAACTTCTGCGCGTTTTTTCCCCCGCAATCGAAGGAATGACTGTCAAAAATTGGCCTGCCGCATAATGCAAAGTATCGTGGATGGGATGCCAAAAATGTATGGTCTTCGTATCCTGGGTTTCTTCAGTGATATCTTTAACCGTCAAATGTAAAAATCGTAAGCTCATATTAATTGGAATTCGGGACGATCCACTGAATGGTCCCCGCAGGGGATTCATTATGCAATCGGTCAAAGGCAGTGACGACAAAGCCATGACCTGATTGAATTTCAGATGCGTCAATGATAAACGTATTTTTTTGTCCTTTGTAAATGATGTTTGCCGCGTTTTCGATGCCTTTGATGCCCTCCGACCTGCGAATTCGATAAACAAGGTAATAAGCAGGTGGGTCTTTGTCAAGGCTTGGCTCTCCAGCTTGCCAGCGCAAGGTCCAGTTTCCTGCCATTTTCTGCAAGGAAACGCGATGTGGGGAAGTCGGCGGAATGCTGTCAATCCAAAGCATCGGCGGAACCAAAGCGGTGTGTTTGAAGTAGGAGGTCCGCAAACTGTCACGCCAACCTTTGGCATTATTAGTTATTTGACTTGAGCTAAAAAAGATAGAACCTTTCACTTGGTCTAAACTGCGCGCCTGAGTCAATTGTTTTGCCAACTCAGTTGCATTCCATTGGTCGTTGAGGTGATAGGCCGCATGTCCAATGTAGATGGGTTTTCCATAACCATGCTCACTCCACCAGTTGGCTAAAGGTCCAAAAGTAGCCACACGGTGCGTCGTTCCCCAATATAGTTGGGGGGCTAGATAGTCTATCCAACCAGCTTTTGTCCATTTTTCAGTATCAGCAAATAGGTCGTCGTACGATTGTAAACCCTTGCTGGTGGGAGAACCATATTCTGGATCAGAACTTTTGTGTCGCCAAATACCAAAGGGGCTAATGCCAAATTTCACTCGTGGATTAACGGATTTAATGGTTGAAGAAATCTCCTCAATCAAGGAATTGATATTCCGACGACGCCAATCGGCCAAACTCTCATTCGGCAACTTATATTGCAAATACGCCTCGTCATCATTAAAATGTGCATTTTTTATCGGATAAGGATAGAAATAATCGTCAAAATGAATCCCATCCACATCGTATTGCTGGACTAAATTTTTCACAACCTGAGTAATGTAATGTCGAACCGCAGGAATACCGAAGTTGAACAGGTGCTGATTATTATAAATCACCATCCATTCGGGATGCTGGCGTACAATATGATTTGCACTCAAGAGATTCTTAGTCGACATGCTTGCTCGGTTCATATTGAGCCATGCATGAAATTCGATTCCTCGGGCATGTGATTCTTGAATCATAAAGGCCAAAGGGTCGTAATTCGGCTTTGGTGCTTGTCCTTGTAGGCCGGATAAATAGGCCGACCACGGTTCGTCGCTTTTCGCATATAGTGCATCAGCAGCGGTACGAACTTGGACAAATAGGGCATTTATGCCTGTTTTCTGGTGGGAATTCAGGATTTCAAGAAACTCATCTTGTTGTTTGATCGCATTGTAATTTCGCGGACTTGGCCAATCGATGTTTTGAACTGTAGCAATCCACACTCCACGAAGTTCGCGTTTGGGATGTTGCGCGAACAAGGAAATACTAAACAATAAACAGAAAAGGATAAGCCGACTTGTCATGAAGCCGCAATTTACCGAAAATCGATCAAATTTAAACCTGCTCAATCGAGAATAAATACCCGACTCCCTTCAAGGTCTTGATGTAGTGTTCTGGGATTTTTTCACGCAATTTACGAATGTGCACATCGACCGTGCGTTCAACGACATAGACGTCTGCACCCCATACTTTCTCTAATAATTCATCACGATTAAAGACTTTATTCGGGTTCTTTGCTAAATAAGAGAGTAGTTCAAATTCTTTTTTCGGCAGAATCAAGGCGCGACCTTCGAATGTAGCAGCGTATTGTGTGCGGTTAATTACTAAACCGCCAATTTCAATAATTTCTTGCGATTCTTCCGTTGTTTCACGCTTCAACAAAGCATTAATTCGGCTCACTAAAGCACGAGGTTTAATGGGCTTAATGATATAATCGTGCGCCCCAGCATCGAAAGCCGCAACCTCCGTGAACTCTTCGCCACGAGCTGTTAAAAATAAAATTAATGTGTTTTTAAGTTCGGGGACCAACTTCATTTTTCGTGCCGTTTCGATGCCATCCATGATGGGCATCATAACATCCATGATAATTAAAGTAGGTTTAAATACCTGTGCGATTTCCAATGCCTCCTTGCCATCATAGGCCTTTGCCAGTTGGTAATTTTCTTTTGCTAAATTGTATTCTAATAGCTCTAGAATATCCGGATCGTCGTCGACCAATAAAATTTTCGCTTGATTTAGCGTTTTACTCATGGTTTTAGCGCGTTGGATTTGAAATCATGTCGCAAAGATAGACAGGACTAAGTTACTAAATTGTTAAATTTTACGTAATTTGAAATACTTTTAATTTGAATCATGCCGCAATTTACTGCATACCCCGTTCGTTTAGCCGCTGTTTTAATCAGTATTTCTCTGGTCGTGTTGGGCTTGTATTTATTGCAGGATTTATTAATTCTACTTTCATTCTCCTTGATCTTGGCCATGCTCGTTTTGCCTGTTTGTTCCTGGTTGGAAACTAAAGGTGTCGCGCGATCTTTGGCCATCGCGATCTGTCTATTAATCATGTTTGCATTCCTTGGCCTACTTCTTTTATTATTGATTGGCCAAATTGCTGAATTTACAAGTGATTGGCCCATGTTTATCCGCAAGGCTGAGAAGTGGATTGCCGGTTTACAAAGTTTCTTGTCGCATAACTTAAATATTTCTCGGAAGAAGCAGATGCTTGAAGTGAGTAATCAAACGATTAACGTATTGAAAAACTCAGGAGATATCATTACTACTACGTTTGGTACGGTGATTCATGGATTGACAACCCTGATAATCGTTCCTATCTTTGTGTTTTTCTTTCTATACTACCGGCAGTTTTTTGCTGATTTTCTCTCTCGCGTTTTTCCTACAACCGAACAAAAGGTATTACAAGGAATCATGCAAAAAACAGGTACCGTCGTTCAAAGCTATCTTGTTGGCTTGTTGGCAGTTATGTTGATCGTTTCCCTCCTTTGCATCGCCGGATTTTGGTGGATAGGAGTGGACTACTTTATATTCTTTGGATCTTTGACAGGAATATTATTATTGATTCCTTACATTGGAATCTGGATAGGGGCTTCCTTGCCGATTATTCTAACTTTGGCAAGTTTAGGGCCAAATTATGCACTAGGCGTTATTGCTTGGGTGGCAGCAGTCCAATTTGTGGAGGCAAATTTCATTACGCCGCTAGTGATTGGTTCTAAAGTAAGTATCAATCCGATGGTAGCGATGTTGGCTTTATTAGCAGGCGAAATGGTGTGGGGAATTCCAGGCTTAATTTTGGCGCTTCCATTGACAGCCATTTTGAAAGTCATTTTTGACCACGTCCCGGCCTTGGAAGCTTATGGGTTTTTGTTGGGTGAGGCACCCAAACGATCAAAGCGAGAGTAATTCCTTAAAACGAATGGACTGACGTCTCGATATTTCAATTTTTTCCCCTTTCCCGGATAAAGTTACTTGTAAGCCTCCTGAAAACCAGGGTTCGATTTTATCAATGTAGTTTAAATTAATGATGTGCTTGCGGTTCGCACGGAAGAATACTTTTGGATCCAAGCGTTCCTCTAGCGCATTTAAGGATTTCAATACCAAAGGTTTTTGGTCATCAAAAAACAGACGAACGTAATTCCCCATGGATTCGCACAAGCGAACCCGGTCTAGTCGAACAAACCAGCATCGCTCTCCATCTTTGACAAATATTTGATCTTTCGCCCCTAATACATGGTTCGGGCTTGCGACAGACTGTGTTTGTTGGATCTGTCTTTTATCTAATTTCTGGATACTTTCACTTAATCGAGCAAGTTCAATCGGCTTCAATACATAATCCAAGGCATTTACCTCAAATGCCTTGAGTGCATATTCATCAAATGCTGTCGTGAAGATGACTTCGGGTAAAAACCCGTCCCAACTCTCCAACCACTCAAATCCTGTTTTGCCAGGCATTTGAATATCGAGAAATAAGACATCCGGTTGCATGGTTTCCAATAATGCCGAAGCTTCGTCGGTATTGGCAGCCTCGGCAATTACCTCGATATGAGGAAAGTTTTCCAATAAACGTTTCAGTTCATTGCGCGCTAAACGCTCGTCGTCTACGATGATTGCTTTCATAAAGTTTAAATTTCTTCAAGATAAGGCAATGTAACCGTTGCGCATACTTGATTTTTGTTTAATGGCTTAAGTTCGATTTGAGCGGTTTTTCCATATAATAATGCTAGTCGATTTTGAGAATTAACTAATCCTAATCCTTCGCTAGGTTCTTTGCTCAGCTTGAGATGGCCTGGGTTTATCACAGAAATCAGCAAGTTATCCGCCTTTTTCTGCGCTGTCAATTCAATCAAACCGCCTTTCACTGACCGGGATATACCATGCTTAATTCCATTTTCAACGAGGGTCTGCAATAACATGGGCGGGATTTGCGCTTTGTGACAGGACGGGTCAATACGTAATTTCCAGTCCAAACGGTCTTCATAACGGATTTTTTCTAAAGCAAGGTAGTCGGTGATGGTATCTAATTCCTCCAACAAAGAGATCGTTTTTTTACGTTCGGTCAATAATGAACTTCGTAATAATTTCGACAATTGATTGATCCCTTTTTTTGCCTTTTGTGGGTCTTCTGTGATCAAAGCACGCAAGCTGTTCAAGGCGTTAAATACAAAATGTGGATTCATTTGTGCGCGTAGTACCTTTCCCTCTGTCTCTAAAATGGCTCGTTCCAAATGGTCATTTTCTCGCTCCATTTCCAATCGCTTATTGGAATATTGAAAAAAGAAATAAATCAATGCCCAAATCGCAAGGGGTTTTACAAAGTTGAAAAATACTTGAATGATAATAAATGGGCTTAAACTTACCTCATAATTCTCTTGCAGTAAGAGGAAATCCAATGGGATGTTGAGTGCCATTAATATCAATGCCATCGTCACAAGCGCAAGAAAGTTAAGTTGGAGCATTCGCCACAAGCTCAAATCCTGCCAGCGAAAGTGCTTCGTGATTCTCCGATATTGATGCGTCAAGAAGATGGCTAAAGTGATGTTTGCCAAAGAAGAAAATACCCATGCCCACTTCCAGCCGTATTGATTGGTGTACAACAAAGCCTCATTCAGCGCCCAGGCAAACCAGCCGAAACATTGCAAAGTCCAATAAAGGCGCTTTCTTTTCATGGCTTACATGGAATCAGGTAGACGATGTAAATGGTCTGTAAGGTTCGCTTTGATGATGCTGAACTTTTCCGTTTGGTAATTGTATTGTAGATGATAGAGGCACAGATTTTGGTGACCAAACGTATCCATGTCATGTAGTGGTTTTTCAAATAAATGGGTTAGTAAAACCCGCATCGCCCGACCGTGCATGGCGATCAAAATGTGGCGTTCTTCAGGTCTCGACAGGATTAATTCAACGACAGGCTTTTGTTTCTCAAGGACATCGATTGGACTTTCTCCTTCCTCGGATGGAATATGTACTTGACCTTCGCGCCATGTACGAACGAGGTTTCGGTAATATTGATCATCCTCATTGTTAGGGGTTCGTCCCTCTCGAATTCCCCACGAAATCTCGTTTAATCCCGCATGCTGCTCCCAAGGTAGTCCTTTTTCGATGAATCCTTGGACGGATTGGTGGGTGCGCTTTAACGCGGATGTATATATTTTATCGAGTGGTAAATCTTGGTAGTGTTCAAAAAATGCACGCGCTTGTTGATTGCCTAAGGCATTTAAATCCGCATCAATTCCACTTCCTTGTACTACCCCCATGCGGTTGTAGTCAGTTTCCCCATGGCGAATCAGGTAAATGTCTTTGATGCTATGCATATTAATTGATTGAATTGAGATTGATTTCTACAAATAATTGCGAATTTTACGCCACAAAAATACGAATTATATGTTTAATACTTCCATCAGCATCGATGAGATCAACTCCTGGAGCCGCGGCAACATGATTGAGCATTTAGGGATTGAGTTTACGGAAATAAGTCCTGAAAGTCTGAAGGCCAAAATGCCCGTTGACCATCGCACCAAGCAACCTTTTGGATTGCTGCATGGGGGAGCCTCTGTCGTCCTAGCAGAGTCTATGGGAAGCATTGCAGCCTTGCTGGCCGTTCCCGACATGAATCATTATAAAGGTGTTGGTGTTGAAATTAATGCCAATCATTTGAAGTCGGCACGCAGTGGCTATGTGGTAGGAACATGTACCCCCTTGCGAATTGGGAAAACGCTTCACGTGTATGAAATTAAAATTCACGACGAAGCTGAACAATTAATCTGTGCAAGTCGTTTAACGGTAGCTATCTTGAAAGTAGATTAATGTCGGATACCATGTCAGATTGGAAGCGAATTTGGACGCAGGCATCATCAACTGGGACTGCGATCGCTATGTGGCGTCTCCCGAATCAAAGCCAACAGGTTTTATTACAGGATCCAAGCGGTGGGATGCATGTGGAGGCAGACCAATTAGAACATTTAGGCGCTGGCTTTTTAGTGAGTCCGTTTGTTGGCCAGCCGTATTTTTTACAAGCGGGAACGCTCGCATATAAATCGGCATTAAACGCTCCAATTAATAAATTGGCTCAGCCTTCTCAAAAGGAGGATATCATTCAAAAAGAGTCATTTAAGTCGCAGGTGGCTCGTTCAATACAGCAGATAAAAAATGGGCAATTTCAAAAAGTGGTGCTATCTCGAATTGATATACAAGAATTAGGCCCCGAATTCGACCTTTGTGATGCGTTTGAACGCTTATGTAACTTGTATCCAAGCGCCTTTGTTTCGGCGATATACTTGCCTGAATTGCAAAAAATATGGCTTTGTGCGACGCCTGAAACCTTGGTTTCACAGGATTCGGAAGGTATTTTTCGAACGATTTCTTTGGCAGGAACACAATCTGGAATCGATGCTTCGGGGAATAACTTATCGCCTTCGGAGGCACGCTGGTCGCAAAAGGAAATCGAGGAACAGGCGTATGTGAGTCGCTACATTATTGAATGTTTTAAAAAGATTCGTTTGCGGGAATACATCGAGAATGGTCCTAAAACGGTTTTGGCTGGGAATCTGATGCATTTGAAAACGGAGTATTCGGTCAATACTCGAGAACAGAACTATCCTGGTTTGATTACTCAGATGTTAGGTCTATTGCATCCCACCTCAGCCGTGTGTGGAACACCGAAAGAGACTGCATTGGATTGGATATTGCAGACAGAAACCCATGATCGCTCATTGTATAGTGGTTATTTGGGTCCCATTAATTTAGCATCCGAGACACATTTATTTGTGAATTTGCGTACCGTGCAGATTGACGGGAATACAGCATGCTATTTTGCGGGTTGTGGAATTACGGAAGACTCTGATCCGGAGAAAGAATGGCAAGAAACGCAAATGAAATGCCAAACACTTCAGCGGGTGATTAATGTTTCCCTTTAATTTCTTCTTTCTGTGCGATTTTCCCCGTAATAATCACTTTGACTGTGTCTATTCGGGCATCCGTTACTGTTAAAATCTGGAATTGGAATGGGCTTAAAATGATTGTTTCATTCGCTTCGGGGATGTCTTCGTATATGCTAATTAACATCCCACCTAAGGTTTCGTAATCCCCTTCAGGAAGATTCCATTCGTATTTTTCGTTTAGGTAATCAATCTCATGCCGACCGGATAAAACAAACGTATTTTCGTCCAATTGTTTTTCAATCCAATCTTCAGAATCGTCGTATTCATCTTGAATTTCACCAAAGATTTGTTCCATCACATCCTCCATACTGACTAATCCCGAGGTACTTCCAAATTCATCTACGACAATCGCTAGCGATTTTCGTTCTTTAGAAAACTTAATCATGAGGTCATTTGCAGGCATGGCCTCTGGTACGATGGGGATGGGGGTCAAGATAGATTGTAAATCCTTCGGCTTTTTAAAGAGGGCTAGTGAGTGACAATAACCGATAACCTCTTCTAAGGTTTCTTTGTAAACAAGCACCTTTGAGTGACCACTTTCGATGAACGTTTTGGTTAGGCCTTCGATGCCTTCTTCTAATTCAACAGCTGTAATTTCGGTTCGTGGAATCATGCAGTCTCGCACTTTGACCTGTTTAAATTCCAATGCATTATGAAAGATTTTTGTGTCCACTTCGTTTTCTTCCTCGGTTGATACTTTTCGATTCAAATTTTGAAGGTAGTGGTTTAAATCAGTCAAACCGAAAGCGGGTTTTTCTTCCGAATAACTTAGACGAAGCACTTTCGTAATAAACCATTTGGATAAACCTACCGTTAGCCATACGAGCGGAAACATCAGCGTATGAATGAGCCAAATTGGTATGGATAAAAACTCCAAAATCGCATCTGGGTTAATTAAGAAGATGCTTTTGGGGGTAAATTCTGATGTAGTTAGGATTAGAATGGTGGCAAGGACAGATGCCAATAAACGTGCAATGATGTCATTTTGAATGATTGGGATATTCGCAAGAATTAAGTGGTGCAAAAATTCTTCCATGAATATTCCATAAGCCACAAGGGTAAGCGTGTTGCCTATCAACATCGTTCCAATAAAACGAGAAGGGGTTTTGTTGAAATGCGAAATAATTTTCGCACTCAAAATATCTTGCTTCGCTTTTAATTCGAAGTATAATTTATTCGATGAAACGAATGCCATTTCTACGCCTGAAAAGAAGGCAGAAAAAACCATGGAAGTAATGATTCCGATGATTTGGGTACTCTGAATGGTATATTCGGGGTCGGGCATATTATTTCTTTTTGTGCTTGTCTTTATTAGCCATTCGCTCATTGCGGGCGAATTGATAGTAAAAAAGACATCCAACGGCAAACATGAGCCAACTATAATGATAGCCTATTTCTTGCCAAAACAAGCCTTGAATTTCCTTTGGTGTAGGCGAATTTAAGTCAAGAATCCAGATTATTAAAAATCCAACGGCAATAAATAAACTTAATTTTTCGCGGCGGCTCATGAGGCAATGGGTTTTTCTGTACGACGAAAGGTTGCGATGAAAAGACCAATAAAGATCATGATTGATCCAATCCAAACCAAATTAATATATGGTTTTTCCAATGCTTTGATAATAATCAAGTCTTGCTGAGTCGTATTCACGGCAAAACTAAATTGTTGTGTCTTTGGGTTGATCGTCGTGAATTTGATCTTAATTCCCGTTTCTTCACTTTCAAAGGCGGGCATAGCGACCATGCCATCCTTGATGACGAACGTAGGTTTTAGCTCAAATTTTTGATCATTTTTCCCTAATACAAGGAAGTTGGCTTGTACCGCTGCATCATTCTCTCCAAGCTCAAATCCTTCTAGTTTCGTCACGCGACTAACTTCCTTCAGCACTGCGACAAAGTCATTTAAGAATAGGGTGTCACCCACCATGACCGTAGAATTTACCGTTTGACTCCATTGTTTTTCCTCTCCTGCTTCTGCAGCTAAACGTGGATCTAAGGAAACATACGTATAAATGTCGTGACTAAATGCATGTTTAATATCAGGTGAAATTGCAGTTCCCATCTTGGGGTTCACTTGCCATCGAGGAAACAAGGAAACAGCTTTGCCCTCTGCATTTTTGAATTCCAATTCGTAGTAGTTGTTTTCTGGTTCAACGGTGACAGTATCTCCTTTTTTAGCAATGGACTCCCCATGTTCAACAACATCTCGTAAGGCTACGGCATGAAAGTCTCCTTCGATAATTTCAAAGTCCTTTTTGTTGTAGTAACCCGGTTTTCCTCGCAAGGCTATTTTGCGTCCCTTGTAGGTTACTAAATAATCCTGCATTTGGGCACCTTGTCCTAACCAAAGAGGAAGATTTTCCTTGTTTTCCTTGTTGTCGTCTTTCGTGAATTGTTCGACCTTATTAGAAATGGCAAAGCCTGATCGGTTCAGTGAGACTACTTTGGAATAGCCAGAAGAAAATAGGATTCCTATTAGCATAAGTCCTAATCCGACGTGGGAAAGCGCTCCTCCGGCAATAGAAACTTTTTGGCGTGCTAAAAACCACACGATGCTTGCATTCGCATATACCGCAAATAAACTAGACCACAATAAAATAATGTAGGATGCGGTAAATATCTTGCCCAGATTAACAAATAATACAGTTAATAGAGTAGCAACCAAAACAGCATTCCAAAGGGCTTTCCATTGGTTTTTGTCTTTGATTTTACCCCACCATACAAATTGTCCGATTGCACTTAAAATGGCCACTCCAATGAATATCCAAATTTGAATTTTGCTGTAATGTTCCACTTGGTCTGCTGGCAGCGCAATGTTGGAAACCAAGCCAAAAGCCTCCGCAATTTTGTTGTAGACGGGTATAGAGGTCGTGAAGGTTAATTGAAAGGCAGAAAGCCCTAAGACAGAGGCCCCCACGAAAATCCAAAACTCCCTCGAATAAATTCCCATTTCCTTCTCATCCGTAGGCAAATCCTTCCAGCGATACCAGGCTAAAGCGATGGCACCTAATAAGAAAGTTCCCATGTACAAAAGCAGCTGGCCGGATAAACCTAAGTCGGTAAAAGAGTGTACCGATGCATTTCCCAAAATCCCAGAACGGTTTAGGAAAGTTGAATAAAGCACCAAAATAAAGGTTGTAATGACCAGGATAATGGAAGTTTTCAATGCTGAACTCGAATTGCGGTAGGCAATCATCGTATGGATTGCTCCTATCCATACTAGCCATGGAACTAAGGAGGCATTTTCCACAGGATCCCAATTCCAATAGCCCCCAAAATTCAAGGTTTCATAGGCCCAATAGGCTCCCATCAGGATGCCGACACCTAAAACGCCTCCTCCAAAAAGCGACCAAGGTAATGCAGGTGTAATCCATTCCGTCAATTGCTTTTTCCAGAGTCCTGCGATTAAAAAGGCAAACGGAACGAGCGTTAAAGCAAATCCCAAAAAGAGGGTAGGCGGATGGATAACCATCCAGTAATTTTGTAACAAGGGATTTAAGCCGCGGCCATCGAGAGGAATAAAGTTTGGCTGCATACTCCAAACAGGCAAATCAGGTTGAGCTTCCCGCAACAACAGAAAGGGTGATGAACCGATTTTCAATTCAATCCCTGGAATAATGACGCCCAAAATCATGGAAGTAAGGAAGGTTTGCACAAGGGCAAAAACGGTCATAACAGGGCTTTCCCATTTGGGATTGCGGAACATGAGTAAGACACCTAATAGGGCTTGCCAGAAAATCCAAAGCAGGAACGATCCCTCTTGTCCTTCCCAAAAACACGAAACAATGTATGCGATGGGTAGTGCCTTCGAGGCATGCGAGAAGGCATAATGGTATTCAAAATAGTGATTATAGATGATGAAGTAAAGTGTTGTTGCAACAGCAATTACAGCAGCTAAATGTACAATGAATAAAGTTCGCGCAGTTTGCCTCCAGTCGTTTGCCAAAGATTCTTCTTGGCTAGAACGGAAATAGGCATAAGTTGCTAATAAGGCGGTTACGAAGGAAACAATGATGAGCGCATGCCCGACTTGTCCAATGGTTTCGTGTATCATATTATTTTTTGGCCTCAAATGAAGCGCTAGAGTCGGCAGATATCTTCCCTTCTTGGTATTTAGAAGGGCATTTCAATAGGATTTTATCGCAATAGAAAATTTTGTCAGGCTTCATGCTCCCCACCAAAACAATTTTCTCGGATTTTTCGAAATCTTGTGGTTTGGGAGCAGCATACACGACTTGATTTTCGCGACCCAAGCTATCCTCCACCATGAATTCAAGGCGGTTTGCATCCATGGCAGGATTGAAAACCATCCCAACTATTTTACCTTCGGCATCTTTTTTCAATTTTCCCACGACATGCACTTTCTGGCTAGGGTCTTGCTGGCTAATGCGTTCCGCTTCATCGAATCCCACATAGGTGCTTGCGTCCCCTGTAGTAATTAAAATGATGCCGATGGCGATGGCGATTAAAATCAGCCCTATGATATGTGTCTTTTTCATTTGATACGTTTTTCTAAATCAGTGATTTTACGATCCAAACGGAATAAGTAAATGAATATGCCAGTTAAAATGATGGCTACGATGGCGATGACCACATAAATTTTACCATCGGCACGAAACTGGTCGGCCATTTCTACCGCTGCTTGCGCTTGTCCAGCGAAGCATATTAAGGCTAAAAATAAGCTGAAAATAAATTTTTTCATGTTAATTGTTTTCTTCGATTTGTTGGTCTATTTGTTTAATTCGAATCCGTAGGTTTGCAATCCAAAATCCCAGTAAGGTCCACCCAATGATGGCAGGATAAAACACTTTCCGCATGCGATTGTCTAGGTCCATTGAGTTGAAGCCTGGATTTCCTCCATTGCCGGGGTGAAGTGAGTCTGTCATTCGGGGAAGAATCCAGATAAGTACCATAAACACCACGAAGGCAAAAATGTTGTAAACGGAAGAGACGCGGGCTTTCTGTTGCTCTTCAGGTAGGGAGGAGCGAACTAATAAATACGCGAGGTAGATCAATAATCCTACCGCGACGGAATTGAGTTTTGGGTCATTCGTCCACCAATCGCCCCAGGTGAATTTTGCCCATACACTACCGGTGGCTAAACCCATCAAGGCAAATAATAAACCGGTTTCAACATAGGCGTAAGATTTCAAATCCGATTGCATTTCTCCGGAACGTAAATATTTGATGGAATGGTACACGGAAGTCCCCAAAAGGAAAATCATGCTAAACCACATCGTTACATGGAAATATAAGTTGCGAACCGTTTCATTTAAGATGGCTTGTCGGGGAACTTTTCCTTCAAAACCTGCATAGACCGTATAATAAAGTAAAATCATGCAGAGGATTTTACCGTAATGTTTTTTTAATGTTTCCATATAAATGGGAAAAGAATTCCGGATAAAACAATCACAATGGTATCGAGTGAACTTAAAATGGCAATTTCATCCCAGTTTTCCTGGATCGAAATGCCGTCCATTGCGCTTTTGGCCAATTTTAAGATCAAAAGTAAAAGGGGTATGATTATGGGGAAACTTAACACCGCCATCAAGGTGGACGAGTTTTCCCCTTGTGCTGCGATTCCTGCCATCAAGGATAAACTGGAGGCAAATCCTATGCCACCGAGTACAATCGCTAAGAGGTACAAGGGAATATTCCCAACCGGATTTCCCATGACCCAGGAGTAAAAAAAGAATCCAACTAACGATACCCCGATCATGATCAGGGAATTATAGATAATCTTAGCGTAAATGATGGCCTCTGGACTAACTAAGGTATAATAGAATAAATTGCGCTGCGACGATTCTTGCGTAAAGCTTTTGCCGATGGCATTGATTGCAATGAAAAGCATGATAATCCAAAACAGCGTATTCCAAGTAACCGGATTTAGGACTTGTTGTTTGGCTTTAAAGGATAGATAACAAACGAAAATCGTAGAGGCTAAATACAAGAGAAGTCCATGCAATGCATAGCGCTGCCGCCATTCAAGATGTAGCTCCTTTTTAACCAACACGTGTATTTCATTCAGGATCATGCCTCGATTTCCTTAAAGGACATGCAATTTACAATAGAAAATTTGCTTTGAAGTATATTCCCTTCAGTATTTTAGCTATTTCAAATCAATTGTACCAAAACTGTATCATATCATTTTTTAGGTCGAAAATACTTAGTACATTTGTCCTAATTTTGAATAATTCTAAATAAGCAAAAACTACATGTTGGGAACTTTAGCAGATTTAAAGGTGGGCGAGCAGGCGGAAATCATAGGTTTTACAGATGAATTGCTATCATTGAAATTATTGGAAATGGGTTGCCTACCGGGAACCGTCATTGAGCTGACACATCAGGCACCGTTTGGTGATCCGATTGCCATTAAAGTTTCGGGTTATACCTTGAGTATGCGGAAAGAGGAAGCGGCAACCATTCAAATTAAAAACAAATAAATTTTGTCCAAACTACCTAAAATAGCCTTAATCGGAAATCCCAATGCGGGAAAGTCGTCGCTGTTCAATAGCCTAACAGGTTTGAATCAAAAGACGGGAAATTTTCCGGGTGTGACCATGGACAAACTAACCGGTATCTGGGAGCTTGAGCCGAATCAAAAGGTTGAGGTATTGGATTTGCCTGGCATATATAGCATTTATCCAAAATCAATTGACGAAGAATTGGTTATCAATATTCTGGGTAATCCCGCGCACCCGGATTATCCAGATATGGCGATTGTGGTCGCTGATGCGTCTAATCTAAAACGCAACTTATTGTTATTTTCCCAAGTTCGGGATTTAGGAATTCCAACGGTCTTAGCCTTGAATATGGTTGATGTGGCCGAAAATCAGGGCTATGTGATTAATTCGATCAAGTTGGCCCGCGAACTAAATATCGAGGTAGCGGAGATTAATGCGAAAAAAGGAATAGGTGTAAATGGACTACGTTTGGCCGTAGGAAAAACCTTGAAGAATAGGTATGCCTCCAACGATGCTTTGCCTTTGCCCGTTGGAGATGATTTATTAGCCGATATTACAAAGCAGTATGGAGAGGCAGACCCTTATCGTTCTTTGTTGTGGTTGATGGAGCATGATCGCATGAAGATGTTTTCTGAAGAGCAGCGCATCGGCTTCGATCGTTTACAAGAGAAGCATCAATTTAATTCAAAATTATACAAGACTTCAGAAACGGTTAAACGATATGAGGCGTTGTCAGAGATTGTAGAGCGTTGTGTCATTAATTTGAATCGTCAATGGGATGCGCCTCCGGTAAAAACCTTGACGGATCGTTTGGATAAATTCTTCTTACATCCCGTAGGTGGCTATTTGATTTTCTTAGGGATTTTGTTCTTGATGTTTCAAGCTGTGTTTACTTGGGCAGCCTATCCGATGGATGCCATTGATGGCGGTGTTGCACAATTGAACGATTATTTGAAGGAAGTGCTTCCTCCTTCAGCCTTGACCGGCTTACTTACTGACGGTCTGATTGCTGGAATTGGCGGGGTCTTAATTTTTGTTCCTCAGATTGCCTTCTTGTTTTTCTTTATCTCCATGTTGGAGGAAACCGGTTATATGTCGCGTGTGATGTTTATCATGGATAAATTGATGCGCAGATTTGGGTTGAATGGGAAATCAGTTGTTCCTCTGATGTCTGGAGTAGCGTGTGCTGTGCCTGCGATCATGAGTACGCGATCCATTGGCTCATGGAAAGATCGCTTGATTACGATAATGGTGACGCCGTTGATGTCGTGTTCCGCTCGATTACCTATTTATACGGTTTTGATTGCCTTGGTTGTGCCAGAGAAAAGTACCTTGTTTGGGATGTTTAACCTGCAGGGTTTGGCCTTGTTTGGTTTGTATCTTTTAGGCTTCTTCATGGCAATCTTGTCGGCATGGGTGATGAAACAACTTTTGCAAGTAAAGGAAAAGAGCTATTTTATCATGGAGTTGCCTACTTACAAAGGGCCTCGATTTAAGCACATGGCTCTGTCGATTTACAATTCAGTCAAAGCATTTGTTTTTGAGGCGGGTAAAATTATCGTAGCGATTTCGATTGTATTATGGGTGTTAGCAAGTTATGGTCCAGGGGATAGTTTGGCATCTGTGGAGCAAGCGGTTCGTGTGGCAAACCCAACATTAAGTGAAACGGCATTGGCAAACAAGGTTGCTGCAGAGAAGTTGGAGAATTCATATGCTGGACATTTTGGCCATTTCATTGAGCCCGTTATTAAGCCTTTGGGATATGACTGGAAAATTGGGATTGCCTTAATAACTTCTTTTGCTGCGCGTGAGGTGTTTGTGGGGACTATGTCAACGATTTACAGTTTGGGTGGCGAAGTTGATGATGAAAATGCGACGATTAAAAATCGGATGCGGGCAGAAATCAACCCGGAAACAGGGAAGCCGATGTATGATGCGGCCTTAGGGTTTTCATTGCTGATTTTTTATGCGTTTGCTATGCAGTGCATGAGTACACTTGCGACGACATACCGTGAGACAAAATCATGGAAATACCCAACCATTCAGTTTCTTTATATGACGATATTAGCGTATTTGTCGGCCTTTGTCGTCTACCAATTACTCTCCTAGAAATCTACGGGAATCGACGTTGCAGCTAAATTGCTGGTGCTTTTTGCCAATAATTTACCTGCTGCGTTGTAGAGTTTTGCTTCAACATTCGCGATCTTTTTTCCTACGCGGTAAACCTCCGAAACAGCCGTAATAATTTCGCCAGCCTTCGCTCCGAATAAAAAATCTACGTGTAGATTAATGGTCACGTACAAATGCTCAATTTCCACTGTAATCAGGCTCATTCCCATCATTTCATCTAAGATAGTCGTAATGATTCCACCATGCATGACCTGCGCATGATTGCATTGGTCCTCGCGAACCGTAAACTCTGCAGTTATAGATCCTGCGGAGGCATTGATGAGCGTGCCATCTAACCACGTGGTGATGGGGTTGGGGTTTCCGTCAGCAATCTTTTTGTTTAAATTTGCGTTCAGGTGGGCAAGAATTCTATCGTTAGGCTTCATATATGTAGGCAGATGGGGAATTAAATTCTAGACCAAGTGGATGTTCGACCAAACATAGCCATGCCCACAAATCCTCGAATATCAAGTTTTTGATTATTGTCTTTTACCTTTAAAATGCAATCGTACGTTTTTCCAGAATGGGGGTCGTAAATGGATCCGCTTTCCCAGCTTCCTCCTTTGAATACAAAGTCTTTTAGGATCACAGTGCCTACTAATTCTCGGTTGCGTAAACGAACATCCGGATTTTTCGTATCTTTTTTGCCTGGCGTTTTTCCCCAAGAAATTTTGCCATAATAGCGCTCCCCCTGCTTGAATATAGTTATTTTGCCATCCTTGGGTTCCGAAATCCATTCGCCTAGTATGATGTCCGCATTCGTATTAGCCAATAAGTTTACTTGGAATAATAACATGCAAAATAGCATTGAAAAGGTTTTTCTCATGTTGACTTAAATTTTGATGACAAATATAGGATGATTTTGGGATTTGTCTTATCGTATATCAAAGAACATAGTGTTTGCCTCAGTCAGATGTTATGCTTATTTTTGTAGGATATTACCTGCTGAAAATTATTTTCATAACAAGCTATATTGAAAGTATGAATTACAATTTGAATCAAATCCCAGAGCGAACAAGCAAACCAAGACAAAAAGGTTTGACGATGGTCATGGATAAAGGATTAAGTCTTCGTCAAGTAGAAGATTTTTTAGAAACAGGTGCTGGCCACACGGATATTGTTAAATTGGGCTGGGCAACCTCCTACGTAACGCCTAATTTGAAAGAGAAGTTGGCGATTTACAAATCAGCTGGTATCCCGGTATATTTTGGAGGAACCTTATTTGAGGCTTTTTACATTCGTGGCCAATTTGATGAATACCGTCGTGTATTGGATCAATATGGGATGGAATATGCGGAAGTTTCTGATGGATCAGTCGAAATGGAATCGGATGTGAAATGTGAATTCATTCGCACACTTTCCCAGCAGGTGACCGTTTTATCGGAGGTTGGTTCAAAAGACGAAGCGAAGATTATTCCGCCTTATAAATGGATTAAATTGATGCGCATGGAGTTAGAGGCCGGAGCTTGGAAAGTGATCGGTGAAGCACGTGAGGGAGGTAATGTGGGTTTATTCCGGGCATCAGGTGAAGTTCGTCAAGGGCTAGTCGAAGAGATTTTGACCGAAATTCCAGAAGAAAAAATCATTTGGGAAGCACCTCAGAAGTCTCAGCAAGTTTGGTTCGTGAAATTGGTTGGTGCTAACGTGAACGTAGGAAATATAGCTCCACACGAGGTGATTTCATTAGAAACAATTCGTCTAGGATTGCGAGGCGATACATTTGATCATTTTTTAGCTAAATAAGCCTAATGCTTCAATTCATTCTTGATCTATTAAGGGACCCTTTGACGTTTTTAAGTGAATTTATCGCGGCGAATGGCTCCTTAACTTATGCCTTATTGTTTGCCATCATTTTTGTGGAGACGGGTTTTGTTGTTATGCCCTTATTGCCAGGTGATTCCCTATTGTTTTCAGTCGGTTTATTGGCCGCGGCAAGTGGACAATTAAGTCTAACGACTGTTATTCCCTTGATGATTATTGCCGCCCTATTAGGGGATCAATTGAATTATTACATTGGTCGGAATTTTAGTTCTTTCGTTAAGAGTCGGGAGAAAATCTTGTTTTTAAAGCGGGAGCATATTGAGAAGACGGAGGCGTTTTATGCAGAATATGGTTCTAAGATGGTGATTTTAGCACGTTTTGTTCCCATTGTTCGGACGGTAGCTCCTTTTGTTGCAGGTGCGGGTCGGATGTCATATCCGGTGTACTTGTTTTTCGGAGTGGTTGGCGCCTGCCTTTGGGTGATTAGTATTACGCTTGCCGGATATTTTTTAGGAGATAATGCCTGGATCAAAGATAATTTTGAGAAGGTCGTGTTGGGCATTGTAGGTGTTTCGGTTTTGCCAATTATAATCGGGGTGCTCAAACAACAATTTTCGAAGAAATAAGATGAAAACCTTATTTGGGTTAATCGGTTTCCCTCTGGGGCATTCTTTTTCCAAGCGATATTTCACAGAGAAATTCGAGCAAATTGGTTTAAGTGAGACGCATGCGTATACGCAATTCGAAATTCCTTCGATAGAAGATTTTCCTACGCTTCTAGGCACCCCGGGAATTCAAGGATTTAATGTGACGATTCCTTACAAACAACAAATCATTCCGTTTTTAGACGAGATAGACTCTGCTGCTGCGCGTATAGGCGCTGTGAATACAATCAAGATTTTGGCAGATGGCCGAACACGAGGCTACAATACAGATTATTTTGGGTTCCAACAAACATTGAAAGATTGGTCGGCCTTTGCCGATTTCAAATCGCGTAAAGCCTTGGTTTTGGGTCAGGGTGGGGCCGCTAAAGCCGTGATAGCTGCCATTGAAGATTTGGGAATTTCTGTGATTAAAGTTTCACGCCAAGCAGCTGCTGGTGTGATTTCTTACGAGGCATTACCTGAAATGATGGATGCTGTTGGCTTGATTGTGAACACAAGTCCACTGGGTATGCATCCCAATGAGGCATCTTGTCCACCTATTCCCTACGAATTATTGTCGGCCCAGCATTACCTCTATGATATCGTATATAACCCATTAGAGACCACCTTCCTGAAAAAGGGATTGGAACATGGAGCTGGAGGTGTTCATACGGGTATTCAAATGCTTTATGGACAAGCCGATAAGGCTTGGGAAATCTGGCAGTCTTAATTATCTCAAATAGACACCTCTTTTAACGTCGTCTGTGACGATGACTTCCACATGCTCTGCAATGGTCGTAGAAAGTTCATATCCTTTGTAGTCCGCTGCGATCGGGAATTTTCGATAATTGCGATCAATCAAAACCGCAACTTGAAGCTTTTTGACAGGGATACTTAGAAATGGTGCGAGGCTATATGAAAATGTCCGACCGGTATTTAGCACATCATCTACGACGATAATGACCTTATTTTCGAATGTTTCTAGATCTGCAGAAAATTGAACAGGGCTTTCGTATGGAACATCTTTGTTCAATTGAATTTCTACGGGGATGGCCTTGATGGTCGATATTTCCCCCAAATGTTTGCTGAGCATATCGGCTAATGCATAGCCTTGGCCATTGATACCTGCAATGACGATCTCTTGTTCTTCAAAATTGTTCTCAAAAATTTGAAATGCAATCCTTCTGATTTTCTGTAGGAGTGCGGGTCCGTCTAAAACTTGTTTTGCCGACATATTCTTTCGCTTATTGGCTAAATTAGCCGATTAAAATTACCCAAAATAATCCAATTTTTGTACCTTTGACCTTTATTTAGCGTTTAAAATAATTACCTATGGCTAAGAATTACGGAGCACAACAACGTGCCCAAATGCAAGCACCTTCCAATCCTTTAGCAATAAAAACGAAGAAATACGGCTTAGAAAAGAATAAATACATCGCCATGTGCATGCGTCAATTATTCGCTAATCAGTGGAAATGGGCCTTTCTTCCCTTGGCATTGATAGGGCTTAATGTCTTTCTTAACTTGTCAGGCACCTACAAAAACTATTGGATTTACATCTTTTTGGCTGTGGGAGTGATTGGATATATCTTGTTCTGGTTGATTCAATTCACGGGCATTACCCAGTTAGCACAATACAAGCAATTATTCGACAAATACCGTTACGAAATTGATAGTCGGCAGATTTTCATGAAAATTTCCGACAAGGAAGGTGGCATGATTAAATGGGATATGATTTTGTCGGCCTACAAGGATAAAGAAGCTTATGTATTAGAAATGGGTAAATACCAGTTTATTTATCTTCCCTTAGCAATTTTTAATAATGATAATGACCGTAAGCTTATGGATAAAATCATGCGTGATAAGGGATTGATCAACTAATATGGGAAGACTGCTGGCCATTGATTTTGGTTTAAAGCGAACCGGTTTAGCGGTAACGGATACCTTACAAATTATTGCCACAGGGTTGGAGACAGTTCCTACACATACCTTGCTTGATTACCTGCAAACGTATTTTTCGAAAGAAGCCGTCGAAAAGGTGATTATTGGCATGCCTAAAAATTTGGATAGTTCTGATACCGATTCGACCCATGGGGTTCGCGTGTTGATTAAGCATTTTAAAAAGAAGTTTCCAGACATGCCCATCATCGAACATGATGAGCGATTTACCTCTCAGATGGCGATGCAAGCCATGATTTCAGGAGGAATGTCGAAGAAGGATCGAAGGGAAAAGGGAACAGTCGATCGCATCGCTGCGACGATTATTTTACAATCTTATATGGAATCACAAGCATAAAAAAATAGGCCAACTTTTTGTTGGCCTTTTTTCTTTATTTAGTAACCACCTTCGCAAATCGGTGGTAAAATGGAGTCTTGCTATTGGCTGATTTTGGCTTGTATTTTCCCGTGATAATCGGAACATACATGACACGGCGTCTGGATTTTTCACCAAAATTAGGAGAAACCTCCACGCGATGCCATAAGCGACCATCATGAATGGTTAAATCTCCTCGGTCAATTTCAAAAGCTACTTCACGTGGATCTGGTCGGTGGTCGATGAATTGTTTCTTTCCAAACAATAATTTCAACATACTTTGATTCTGGGTTCCAGGCAACACGCGTAGCCCGCCATTTGAGGAAGGGCATTTGTCTAAATGAATACCTACATTCAACATGGGAAGGATTTTTTGTCCCAAAAATAAGTCGCGAGGAGAATCTGTATGCCAACCCATCTGTGTGAATTTGGAATTAGGCTGGTTAACATAATGATTAAATACGAGGCCATCTTTTTCGTCAGCACCGATGCGACCATCATAGGGTCCCAGTAATTCCAATAGCAATTCGAATCGTGGATCTTTTAGGAATTCCCCTAATACATCGCTGTATTTATTCGTAAAGCACATGCGTTGAATCATGTCTTTGCCCTCGGGATCTTTCCCGAATTTCAGCGGAATACCATTGATTTTTTCAACTCCCTCAACAAGCCATTTGGATTCTATCTTGTTTAATTCAGCAATGAAAAGTTCAGCGGTTTCATTTGATATAAAGTTTTTAAATTGAATGACTCCATATTTTCGGAAGTATTCTTTTTGTTCTTCTGTCAAGGCGTCGCCTAGCGTGAAGGTTTTATATTCAAATTTGGGTATTGCTTTTCTCATGTTGATCAAGGCCTTTGTGGGCTTATGTTTCAATTTTGTTTAAATCTTCTTAGGCTGTAATTGGACATGCAATTTACGCCAATGTAATTGAAATATTCCCAAATGATTTTAAATTTCTGACCAAAATCAGCATTTTATAAGTTTAATCCCTGAAAATATTCGCAATTTTACTTTTTCAAATTTTATCTCAAATGTCTAAGTTACTTTACATCATTTTACTCAGTCTGCCCTTCGTAATACAGGCGCAACATGAGGGTCGGAAAGGTTCCTATTATGCTTTTTGGGGCTATAATCGCTCGGATTACCCTACATCAGATATCCATTTTACAGGGAACGGATATGATTTCACCTTGGATAATGTCGTAGCAGCAGATGCGCCTACTCCTTTCGACGGGTTTACAACCTATTTCAATCCGAACTTGTTTTCCATTCCACAGTTCAATTTACACGCGGGTTATTTTATCAAAGATAATTTGTCGGTCAGTATCGGTTGGGATCACATGAAATACGTGATGGTGCCAGATCAGCCTTCACACATCACGGGTTACATAAGTGCGCAAGTTTCGAATCCAGCATATACCATAAATCCTGTTTATGTGGGGTCCTATAATAACACGCCATTTACAATAGCATCGAAGGATTTTTTACAATATGAGCATACGGATGGATTTAATTATGCTTCAGTGGAACTGGAACATTATACTCCCCTTTGGAATCCAGGTGTAGGGAAATTGGAATTAGAATGGATGAATGGTGTTGGAATAGGAGTCGTAGTCCCGCGTTCGGATGTGCGATTATTTACCTTAGGTCGTAACAATTTTTGGAATTTAGCTGGTGCGGGGGCTTCCTTAAAAACGGGTTTGCGTTTGAATTTGACACGCTTATTGTTTTTTGAAGCTGCTCTTAAAGGAGGCTATACCAATTTGTGGGATGTACATACAACGGGCCAACAAGGAGATCATGCGGAGCAAAGTATTTGGTTTGGAGAAATCTCGGGTGTGCTAGGCTTTTCTTTTGGTCGCAAAAAATAAATTTTAGATTAGCCTAAAAAAGAAGTATCTTCGTAGCATGCGTTACGGACTTATCATTTTATTGTTATTGGGACACGGGCTTTGGGCCCAACAAAGCGGTCGGATAGAAACAGATCGACCGGATCAAACGGAATGTCCATTTATTGTTAAAAAAGGCTATCTCCAGGCGGAGATAGGCTTCAATCGATCCTTGGATGAAGCAGGCGTTCATTATTTGACGCCCACAAGTTTATTAAAAATCGGTTTACATCCCTTAGTCGAATTGCGCTATACCGTTCTACATGAACCGGGTATTGGCTTATCCACGGAATCATTCGGATTCAAATCCCATTTGTTTACCGGTGGGGTATTGGTGCCCCGGACAGCCTTAATTGTCCAATATCATCTAGATCAAGATCATCGAGATCAAAGTGAGCTGAATCCTGTTCCACATTCAATTGGGGAAACGATATTGACATTTCAGAACAATCTTGGAGGGGCTTGGGGAGTCGGGTATAATTTTGGTGCAGAATACCATTCGGATGGTGTTGTAGAGGGGATTTATCGGATAGCGCCCAACGTTAATTTGGGTAAAAACGGGTATGCCTATGCAGAAGTTTTTGGTAGATTTCCACATACAGAATTTACGGATACTTGGGTAGATGCGGGACTCGCCTATTATCTATCAGATAACATCAAGGCTGATGTGTCCATGGGGAAAAGTCTACGTACGGGAGATGCCTGGTATGCTGCCTTGGGAATTTCTTTTCGATTGCGCCTCTGGTGATTGCGCTCGATTACGATAATTGTGTAAATTGCGTGGATGCGGTTTTTTTTCTTTTGTTTATCGGTTTTATGCTTGGGGATTTTGCTTCCCACTGCTGTGCTATGCGGCCAAACAAAAGATAATATACTTGTGCAAACCGGAGCTAAATCGCTAACGACGACGGAGCAATTCAGCCTTCAGTTTTCAATCCCAGCGGGCGATCAGTTGCCCAATTATCGATTTCCTGAAATCAATGGATTTAGGAAGTTGGGGGTAAGTAGAAGCAAGGCCTCAAACTTTGAGAATGAACAGGTTGTACAAACCTTGACATTTACCCAATATTACCAGCCGAACGGACCTGGGAATGTGCTTGTTCCCTTGCTTGAGGTAGAAGTGAATAAACAGGTTTTTCATATTGAGCCTTTTGTAATTCAGGTCGTACCAGGTGTTGAAAAGGCAGACGAGGTGCCCAATGAAATTCAAGTTCCTTCTACCTTGGATCTTGCGAATAACAAAGCATTTTTTCTAGTTCGCTCCGATGTTGCGAATCCCTTTGTAGGGCAAGCTTTTACGATGACCATGTCATTGTATGTTCCATCAGACAATACAATGGAGTTAAGTTTTGATCGGAATGACATTCAAATTCCAGCATTGATACAGCAAATAAGGCCCCGAAATTGTTGGGAAGAGAATTTCAATTTACAAGTAGAGCGTGTGCTTCATGTAACTTTTAGAGGGAATAAATATACCGAATATCGCTTTTTTCAGGCCACCTATTTCTCTTTAGATCCTCATGTTATACAGATTCCTTCTGTTCGTTTGCGGGTGCTTCAGCGAGGGAAGGCCAAAGAAAAAGCCGCTTTGTGGTTAAATTCGCCAGCTTTTGTTATTCGTCCCAGGCCAATGCCTAAGCATGTGCTTTCTGGGAAAGTTCCAGTAGGACGCTATAGTTTGATTGAAGAAATAGATCATGCTGAAGTGAAAACGGGAGATCAAATCATTTACCGTTCCAAGGTTTTAGGAGATGGGAATAGTATCCTGTGGGACAACAAGGCTGTCGCATCGGATTATTTTTTAAGTTTTAATTTATTATCAACAGAACGAAGTGTATTCCCATTTCGGGATCAAATGTTTGGGAATAAATCAGATATAGTGCGCATAATTCCCGAGCAAGCAGGTAAATTTGCAATGGGTAATTATTTTAATTGGATCTATTTTAATGTAGATAAAGAGCGATTTGACACCTTGCGTTCCAAATTGGTATTGACGGTTAAAGGACAGCCGCGGGATCGACGTTTAGATACATCATTAGAAAAGGGGGGGATTTATGAGGCGATTGAACAACAGGACAGTTTAGATGTGCAATGGAATCGCTGGGTCAACTGGCGACAATTGGTTAATTTTGTATTGATTATCATGTTTGGATTCATTGTCTTCCTTGTTTGGAGGGCTTCAAAATAGTAATATGGGGAGTATATACGGTAAAATTTTTCAGATAAGTACCTTCGGCGAGTCACATGGTGCGGCTGTGGGTGTCGTGATTCAGGGTTGTCCTGCGGGCATTGTTTTCGATTTGGAATTTATTCAGTCGGAACTTGATCGCAGAAAGCCGGGTCAATCGCGTATCACCACGCAACGAAAAGAAGCGGATTCCGTGGAGGTTGTTTCGGGCGTATTTGACGGGATGACAACGGGGACTCCCATTGCCATGTTCGTATGGAATGGTGACCAGCGGTCAAAAGATTATTCCCACATTGCGGACCAATTTCGTCCATCACATGCAGATTACACCTATTTTGCTAAATATGGCCTTCGGGATTACCGAGGAGGCGGACGTTCTTCTGCGCGCGAAACAGTTGCTCGCGTAGCAGCTGGGGCATTAGCTAAATTGGTATTGAAGCAATTGGGAGTTAAGATCTCTGCTTATGTTTCGCAGGTTGGTACGTTGAAATTAGAGACACCTGTGGAGCAATTGGATTTGACTTTGACAGAGTCGAATGCTGTTCGTTGTCCGGATCCTGTTTTGGCGGAAAAAATGTTTACCTACATCGATGAAATTCGTAAAGAAGGGGACTCGGTTGGGGGCGTTGTTTCGGCCTACATCACCGGATGTCCAATCGGTTTAGGAGAACCCGTTTTCGACAAATTGCATGCCGAATTAGGCAAGGCGATGTTGAGTATCAATGCAGTCAAAGGCTTTGAATATGGAAGTGGTTTTGATGGTGTAGCTATGCGCGGATCGCAGCACAACGATTTGTTTGAGAAGCGTCCAGATGGTAGTTTAAAAACCTTGACAAATCATTCGGGCGGGATACAAGGTGGGATTTCGAATGGAGAACCTATTTATTTCCGTGTGGGATTCAAGCCTGTTGCGACCATTATGCAAGATCAAACCAGCTTGAATGAGCAGGGGGAGCACATTACGGTTTCAGGTAAGGGCCGACATGATCCTTGCGTCGTTCCTCGCGCGGTTCCGATTGTGGAAGCGATGGCGGCAATCGTACTTTTGGATTTTTATTTGCGTAATCGTGTCATTCAAATGCCTGCCTAATGGTTTTGAATGAGGATGCATATTACATGGGATTAGCGCTCCGACAAGCCGAGCAGGCATTGGAGGAAGATGAAATTCCCGTGGGTGCGGTGGTCGTTTGTCAGGGAAAAGTAGTTGCCAAAGCATTCAATCAAACCGAAATATTGACAGATGTAACGGCACATGCAGAGATGCTTGCGATCACATCGGCGGCTCAAACAATCGGTGGTAAATATTTGAAAGATTGCACCTTATATGTGACGCTTGAACCTTGTTTGATGTGTGCGGGAGCTTTGTATTGGTCACAATTAGGCCGCTTGGTTTTTGGGGCATCCGAAGAAAAACGGGGTTTTCGGGCATTGGGTTCGAAAGTCTTGCATCCCAAAACAGAAATTTTAGGGGGCATTTTAGCGGAAGAATCGGAGGCATTATTAAAAGAGTTTTTTTCACGCAAGCGATAGAAATACGAACAAAACGTTCGCTTCGTGTGTTTATTGGATTCGGATTATCATTCACAATTTTAATTATACAGATATGGCTTTTGAACTAGCACCCTTACCTTATGCGAATAACGCATTAGAACCACATTTTGATGCATTAACGATGGAGATTCACCATGATCGCCACCACAATGCTTATGTGACGAACTTGAACGCTGCGGTCAATGAAACGCCCTTAGCAGGAAAGTCTTTGGAGGAGTTGTTTTCAACAATCTCTACCTTATCACCGGCTGTTCGTAATAATGGCGGTGGACATTATAACCACGATTTGTTTTGGAATATTTTATCGCCAAATGGCGGCGGTTCACCCGTTGGTACCTTAGCGAAAGCAATTGATGCAAAATTTGGTTCATTTGATGCGTTCAAAGAGGAATTCAAAAAAGCAGGTCTAACACGTTTTGGTTCAGGCTGGGCTTGGATAGTCGCTCAAAAGGATGGTTCAATTGCCGTGTCTTCTACACCCAACCAAGATAATCCTTTGATGGATGTGGCTGATGTAAAAGGTTTTCCTGTGATTGGATTAGATGTTTGGGAGCATGCTTATTACTTGAAGTTTCAAAATAAGCGTCCAGATTACATCGATGCATTCTGGAGTGTTGTTGATTGGAATAAGGCGGAGGCGCGCTACTTAGCCGCTCAGAAATAATTTATTGCGGGGGATTTGAAAAAAATCTCCCGCTTTTTTTGTTTTAAGCTTTGCATTATTGCAAGCTTTCCGTATTTTTGCAGTCCTAAATGGCGGTTGTAGCTCAGTTGGTTAGAGTAGGCGTTTGTGGTGCGCTTGGTCGTGGGTTCGAGTCCCATCATCCGCCCGTTTCATTTGAAAAGTCCTGGTATAATGCCAGGACTTTTTTTTATTTTTGGGCATGAACAATTCCAAGCAACGTGTGATCGCTTACATTGATGGCTCGAATCTATACTTTGGTATGGTCGATGCAGGTCTGAAATATTGTAAATGGTTAGATGTTAAAAAGCTCATGGAAAGTTTTTTAGATGCTAATCAAGAATTGGTTGCAGTGAAGTTTTTTACATCCCGTTTAACTCACAATGAAGAGAAGGAGGCGCGGCAGGCTACTTATTTAGCTGCATTGGCACTCACAGGTGTAGATTTGATCTTTGGCTCCTATCACAATAAGACGATTGAATGTTACCATTGCAATCATACGTGGGTGACCCCAACGGAGAAGATGACAGATGTGAATCTTGCGACACATCTCCTGATGGATGCGCATTTGGATGCTTATGATGTGGCATTCGTTGTCACGGGAGATACTGATTTTGCACCCTGTGTGGAGGCGGTGAATGAAAGTTATGATTCGAAATCTGTGGTGATGTTGTTCCCACCTTTACGCGAAAATGATACCTTGGAAGATGAGGCGCGTTCGAGCCAATTGATCAGTAAAGAAAAATTAATTGAATGCCAGCTGCCTATGCAAATGCTAGGAAAAGATGGTATCGAGTTGCATAAACCTGCGGGTTGGTAAAATAATATACTATGAATCCTCTATTTTTGAAACGATTTTTAATCGTGTTGTATGCGGCAGGTTTATTCGGGATGCATATTCCAGAAACGGCTGCGTTGTTTACCTCGCTGGTGCCTTTGACACTTTGGTTTACGGCGTTTATCTGTGTGATTTATTATCCAAACCCTAGTAAAAATGCCTATGTAATGTTGTTTGCATTAGCATTGGCGGGATGGATGCTTGAAGTAGTTGGGGTGAGGACAGGTCAGCTTTTCGGCTCTTATGCCTATGGGAAGACGCTTGGCTTTCAAGCAATGCATGTTCCTATCACAATCGGATTGAACTGGGTTATATTATTGATTGCAACTAATGCCGTCATAGCAGAATGGAACATTGATGGGCGCATTGGTCAAGCGGCATTAGGAGCAGGTTTGATGACAGCATTGGATTTATTAATCGAGCCTGTGGCGATGCATTTTGATTTTTGGCAATGGGCTGGGAATTCGGTCCCTGTTCAAAATTTTGGGGCATGGTGGTTAGCCAGTTTCTTTTTCCACTGGGTGTATAATACAGCAGGCTTGTCCACAAAATCGAGTTTATTTCGATTGATCGCTGTATTGCAATTTTGTTTCTTTTTAGGGCATTGGATTTTATTACAACTCTTTTCATAAACATTTTACGATTAGATTCGTTAGCCTAGTATACAGAACCGTGGAATGGCCATATATTCAATTAAAGATTTAGAGAATTTAAGCGGAATCAAAGCGCATACCTTGCGTATTTGGGAACAACGATATGGCATTTTGATGCCCTGTAGGACGGAAACCAATATTCGTACCTATTCGGACATGGAGTTGAAGCGCGTGCTTAATATTGCACTACTTCAGGATAAAGGGGGATTCAAGATTTCTGCGATTGCGCATATGACGGATGCTGAAATGGCATCGCATATTTTACGTCTTTCTGAGAGTCATTTTGATTTTCCTGATCAGATTCAAGCGCTTACTTTGGCGATGTTGGATTTGGATGAAGCTAAATTTCAGCTTTTGACCAAAAACCTGATTCAGGCACACGGATTTGAAAACTACATGTTGCATGTCATCTATCCATTTATGAATCGTTTGGGGTCTTTATGGTTATCGGGATCCATTGGTCCCGCACAAGAGCATTTTATTAGCCATTTGATTCGTCAGAAATTGATAGCTTATACGGATGCGCAAGATTTACGTTTAAAATCGGGGGCAAAGAAATTTCTTTTGTATTTACCTGAAGGAGAATTACATGAAATAGGCTTGTTATTTGCCAATTACGTTTTCAGAGCACGAAATCATTCTGTGGTGTATTTAGGCCAATCCCTGCCGTATGAGGAGTTGCTTTTGGCTTATGAAATCCATCAGCCCGACTACATTTTCAGTGTTTTTACTTCTGAACCTAATCCGGAACTTATTGATAACTATATCGCGCTGTTGTCGAAGAATCTACCTAAATGCCAGGTCGTTTTGACGGGATATCAAGTCCTTCAGCCAGCGCGTAAGATTCCTGAAAACATACAGGTCATTCCTGATTTTCAAGCATTGATTGACTTCGCAAATGCCTAAGAAAACTTAGGATTTAAGTAGGTTGCTGCTTCAACAAATTTTTTCACATCTTGTTCTTGGTCCTTCGGGCAAATCATGAGGGCATTTTCATGTTCCGCAACGATGAAGTTTTGTAAGCCTTGAATGACAACTAATTTGTCACTTGGTGTTTTGATGATGCAGTTTTGGGTATCATAGACCATGACATTTCCATCGATTACATTCCCGTTCGCATCCTTGTCGTGAATTTCGTAAAGTGATTTCCAGGTGCCAAGGTCAGACCAGCCAATATCTGCTAAGATTACTTTGACGATTTGAGCTTTTTCCATAACACCATTATCGATGGAGATACTTTTGCAGACGGCATATACCTTGCGAATAAAATCTTGTTCCTCGCTTGTGTAATAGTAGTCTTCTCCCTCTTCGAATTGTTCTGCTAATCGAGAAAGGTGTTTTTCTAATTCCTTTTTAAAAACGGGGATTTTAAATACGAACAATCCTGCATTCCAAACATAATCACCACTTTCAAGAAATGCTTCTGCTAATTCAAGGTGTGGTTTTTCTGTGAAAGTTTTAACCGTTTTTGCGACGGAATCACTGGGTTGAAATTGGATATATCCGTAACCGGTGTCAGGGCGAGTCGGGAGTATGCCTAAGGTGACCAGGACATCTTCTTTTGCCGCTTCAATTGCCGCTCTTACGTTATTTTGGAAAGCAATTTCCTTGATGATTACATGGTCTGCCGGGGCAACAACAAGTGTTGCGTTGGGGTTCTTTTTGCCAATTTTATAGGCTGCATATGCGATGCAAGGAGCCGTATTTTTTCGCTGCGGTTCTTGTAATATTTGCTCATCACGTAGAAAGGGCAATTGTTCTTTGACAATGCCTGCAAATTCTTCGCATGTCACGACATAGATATTTTCTGGATGAATGATTCCCTCAAACCGTTCAGCCGTTTGCTGCAACATGGTTTTTCCTACGCCGAGTACATCGTGAAATTGCTTGGGGTTTGCACTCCGGCTGATGGGCCAAAAGCGTGTTCCGATCCCGCCAGCCATGATGATGAGGTATGTATTTTGCATATTACTTTGTTGCTTTTAAATAAGCCGAAACACGATTTTTAGCGTTATTTCGGATGGGCGCATAAAATAAATTCATGTCGGCTTGATGCCAATTTTTTATTCGGACAAATGATCGTCCGAAAACATAGGGGGTATTAATCCAAAGGATCCCGAGGTGATTTTGAGCATCGGCAAAGTGTTTGACCCATTTGAAACCATAGGTAACGCCGCCCTCATTGAGTTCTTTAGGAGCAAAGTTTTCGTCCAGCGTCCATGTAAGTGGATTTGTTGAGACCATTTCGTTCGGTTTTCCTTGATGCCAAGGTGGCAAGTAGCCTTGTTGGAACGTTGTCCATGCCACAAAACAACCTGTTTGTTCTGCATTTTTACAGGGTTCTATTTGCATAAATGTGTTCTTGGGAGTTGCTATGCCAATTAAGTAGGCGGCAACAAATTGCTTTTTAAGGTCTTTTCCATCAATATAGTCCTTGATGAGCTGTGTGGCATGGATGGTGCCTTGACTATGGGAAGCAATAATGAATGGTCTGCCTTGGTTGTAATGATTGAGGTAATATTCAAATGCTTTTTTTACATCCGAATAAGCCAATTGGAGTGCAGCATCTTTATCCGCTTTATTGGGTGTGACAAAGGCATAATAATGTGCTTGTCGGTAGCGAGGTGCATAAACTCGACCAGCCGCATTAAAAATTGAAGCCTGGTTCAGGATGGTAGATGAATCAACTTTGTGATTAAGGTATTGGTCTTGAACGTTTGCATTCCACTGAAATGGGGTAGTGGGTGCGTAAGTATAGATGGTCGGGTGGACAAAGAAGACGTCTGCCTGCGCTAGGTTTTGTTCGTCTTTAAATTGAGAATATTTAGGGACGGAGTCTGCGGCATCTTTTTGATCAGGAAGCGCAGCCCAATTATCAACAACTTGGTAATCGAATTCAGGAGGAACAGGACTATCTTGCCAAGTGATGCTGAGCCTTGCAGGCTCTTGAGTTTTGCAAGCAACTGCAATACAGAGTATTAGGCTGAATATAATTGAAGTGCGTGTTGACAGCATATTCGAAATAATTGGTCAAAGCTACTAAGAAATTAGGCGTTAATGAAGCAATATTCTTGGAATGGGTGTTGAGAATTATTGATAATTAAAATATAGTTGGAAAAATTGGGATATTTTTAATATGAAACATTGTGCAAATTCTTATTTCTTGTTTAGCTTTGTTTTAGAAGTGTAAAAAAAACATTAACTGAAACTTCAAACAACCAAATTTATGAAAAAACTTTTTACTCAAATTCTGCCGATTTTTGCGGTTGTCTTTTTACTTGCGTTTGCGGCAATTGCCCAGACAAAAGTGGGGGGTAATGTGAAGGATGCAGTATCAAAAGAACCATTAATCGGTGTTAGTGTATCGGTTAAGGGAAAGGTAATTGGTACAATTACCGATGCAAATGGTCATTTTGCATTTACGACATCAACGCCAGTTCCATTTACAATTTCGGTTTCGATGGTCGGATATGAACGTCAAGAAATTGCCGTTAAATCTGCGAAAACAGATATTATCATTGATTTAAAAGAACAATCTGTTTTAGGCCAAGACGTTGTTGTTTCGGCTTCTCGTATCGAGGAATCTGTTTTGCAGTCACCTGTTTCGATTGAAAAGATGGATTTGCGTTCGATTCGTGAAACGCCAGCTGCTAACTTTTATGATGCATTGCGCAACATGAAAGGGGTTGAGGTTAGTACACAATCGGTGAATTTTTCATCTATTAGTATGCGTGGCTTTAATAGCAATGGTAACGTTCGTGTGGTTCAATTAATTGATGGCATGGATAACCAGGCTCCAGGTTTGAACTTCTCTGTAGGTAATATCGTAGGTATTTCGGAGTTAGACTTGGAAGGCTTAGAGGTTTTGCCAGGTGCAGCATCTGCTTTGTATGGTCCCAATGCCATGAATGGTATCATTTTGATGAATTCAAAATCACCTTTCTTGTATCAAGGTTTAAGCGCACAGGTGAAGGCTGGAGCGATGTATGCAGGAAATCGTACGGAAGCATTGACTCCATACAGCGATATTTCCTTGCGTTATGCCAAAGCGATTAATAATAAATGGGCATATAAGATCAACTTCAATACTTTGAGTGCGGAAGATTGGCAAGCGACAGATAACCGCGATCAAAGTTTATTAAACGGAACTTCATTAGGATTTGGAGATCGTACAACCAATTTGGCTTATAATGGAGTAAGTATTTATGGAGATGAAACAAATGTGAATATGTTGTCGTCGTTGCAGCCTTTGTTAGGAGTACCGTCTAATCCATTGACAGCAGGAATTAATCAAATTTCAGCAGCAACGGGAGGATTATTAACTCCATCTGCGATACTTGGTTACATTGTTCCAAATGTTGCTATATCTCGTCAGGGTTATGCTGAACGTGATATTGCCTCTTATGCGAATCGTAACATCAAATTCAATGCGGCATTGCACTATCGTTTTAATGATAAAGTTGAGTTGATTTTACAAGGTTCATATGGACAAGGTACAGCGATGTACACGGGTGCTGACCGTTATTCCATCAAGAACTTCTCGATGGGTCAATACAAGGCTGAGTTGAAAGGTTCTAATTTCTTTGTTCGTGCTTATACGACTCAGGAAAATTCAGGCGATGCGTATGCAACGGGTACGTTGGGTCAGCTCGTAAATGAAGCAGCCAAGCCTAGTACAACCTGGTATCCACAATATTTCAGCACATTTGCTGGGTTGGCGTTAACGAATTTTGGAACAGTACTTCAAACGACTTTGGCGCAAACGAGAAATCCAATGACAGCTATTGGTACTGCCATTGCAAGTACACAGGCTAGTTTCCCTTACTACCATGGAACAGCTCGTTCGGTTGCGGATGTAGGACGCTTAGTTCCTGGAACGGCTGCATTTAATACAGCTGTAGAGGCAATCAAAGGAAAAGCTTTGCCACAAGGTGCTAAGTTTACAGATAAGTCGGCCTTGTATCACTTAGAAGGGATGTATAATTTGACAGAGAAATTGAATAATAAGGTGGAAATGATTGTGGGGGCCAACTACCGTCAATATGCGTTGAATTCTGAAGGAACTTTATTTGCATTGGATAATGCTGGGAAAGAATTTTCGATCAATGAATTTGGTGCATATGCTCAAATGGCGAAGAAAATGTTTGCGGATAAATTTAAATTGACCGGTTCCATTCGTTACGATAAGAACGAAAACTTTGAAGGCCAATTCAGTCCACGTTTGACTGGGGTTTACTCAGAAGGTCGTTCGAACTTCCGTGCCTCTTATCAAACAGGTTTCCGAATTCCAACGACACAAGATCAATACATTAACTTGTTGACACCTTCAGCTCGTTTATTGGGAGGATTAGCGGTTATTCAGGATCGCTATAAATTATCAGGTAACTCTTACACTTTACAATCCGTATTGACAGGAAAGCCTGCGGTATATCAATCGAAAGCATGGAAGCCAGAACAAGTTCGTACAGTTGAATTTGGATATAAAGGATTCTTAGGAGATCGATTATTAGCTGATTTCTATATTTATCAGTCGAATTTCACCAACTTCTCTGCGGGACAAGTCGTTGTTCAAACACCTGCTCAGCATCAAGATGCGACAGTGTTAGGCAACAAATTATTCTCGTTCCCTTCGAATGTTGACAATGAGGTCGTTACGAATGGTTGGGGCTTAAGCTTAGATTACCAATTAGGCTCGAATTGGACTTTAGGTTCAAACGTATCGTATAATGCAGTGAAAGACAATGGTGGATTAGGAGATTACCAATTAGCATTTAATACGCCAAATTACCGTACAAACGTAACGATTGGAAATCGTAACATCGGCGGATCAGGTTGGGGTGTCAATGCTGCTTGGAGATACCAAGATCAATTTGTTTGGCAATCATCGATTGTTAACCAAGTGGTTAATCAATCGCAACAAAGTTTAATTCCTTCATTCAATACATTGGATGCACAGGTTAGCAAGAAATTGTCAGGCTTGAAATCTATCTTAAAGGTAGGTGGAACGAACTTATTTGGTAAGCCATATACAACAGGCTGGGCTAACCCAACCGTTGGAAGCATGTACTATGTAAGCATTACATTTGATGAGTTATTGAACAAATAAGTTAATCTCATTTTTCTTGAGGCTGCCCCGAAAAGGGCAGCCTCTTTTTTTGTACCTTTATGGATTGAATTTTTATCAACTGGCATGGACTTAACGGGTTTTTCACATATAGAGGTATTGGGTGCTCGGGAGCACAATTTGAAGAATATTGATGTTTCCATTCCTCGGAACAAATTGGTTGTTGTGACGGGAATTTCGGGTTCTGGAAAATCCTCTTTGGCATTTGATACAATTTATGCAGAAGGCCAACGACGTTACATGGAAAGCTTTTCGGCTTATGCGCGGTCATTTTTGGGCAATATGGAGCGGCCGGATGTGGATAAGATTGAAGGCTTGTCCCCGGTTATTTCAATCGAGCAAAAGACGACATCCAAGAATCCTCGTTCAACGCTTGGGACGGTTACTGAGATTTATGATTTTTTACGCTTACTGTATGCGCGTGCCTCGGAGGCCTATTCGTATTTGAGTGGGGAGAAGATGGTGAAACAATCCGTTGATCAAATTATTGGGACGTTGATGTCTCAGTTTGCACAAAGGAAGGTGGTGCTGCTTGCTCCGGTTGTCAAAGGTCGTAAAGGACATTACCGTGAATTATTTGTTCAAATTGCCAAATGGGGATATACCAAAGTTCGTGTCGATGGGGAAGTTATGGACATCGAAGCCAAGATGCAATTGGATCGTTTTAAGGTGCATGATATCGAAGTGGTTATTGATCGGCTCGTTGTCACAGAGGATGAGCGGGTACGTCTTTCACAGAGTTTGCAGACGGCCATGAATGTGGGGAAAGGGCAGGTTTTTGTTTTGGATGCCGCTAATAAATTGCATTATTTTTCACAAACCTTAATGGATCCCAAGACGGGTTTGTCATACGATGAGCCTGCGCCAAATACGTTTTCATTTAATAGTCCCTATGGCGCGTGTCCTTGTTGTTCGGGACTTGGGGTAGTAGAAGAAATTACGGAGGAATCAGTGATTCCGGATACTTCATTGAGTATTTTACGAGGTGCTATTGCACCAATAGGCGAATACCGAGAGTTGTGGATTTTTAAGCAATTGGAAGTATTGTTAAAGCCATATCAAGTGAGTTTGTCAACCCCCATCGCAAAATTCCCTCGTGAAGCAGTAGAGGTAATGTTGTATGGCACGGATGAACCCGTGCCAGTTCCCTCGAAGAAATATGTGGGTTCTGAGTGGAATTCCAAATACGATGGAATTATTAATTTTTTGAAGCGCCAGCAAGAGAGTGGGTCGGAAAGAACGCAAGATTGGTTGCGTGATTTTTTAGTCATTAAAAAATGTCCAGAATGTCAGGGCTTCCGATTGAAAAAGGAGGCCTTGCATTTTAAAATCGATGGAAAACACATTGGGGAATTGGCCCAAATGGACATAGCTGAACTTTCTTTGTGGCTTGCGGATGTTGACTCTCGGATTTCAGAGCGCCAATTGCAAATCGGTTCGGAGGTATTGAAAGAAATTCGGAAGCGTGTTTCATTTTTGACGCAGATTGGTTTGACTTATTTGACCCTGGACCGACCGATGAAGACCTTGTCGGGAGGGGAGTCGCAGCGGATTCGTTTGGCGACACAGATAGGTACCCAATTAGTGGGTGTATTATACATCATGGATGAGCCGTCCATTGGATTGCATCAGCGGGACAATGAGAAATTGATTCAAGCGTTAAAGGACTTACGTGATTTGGGGAATTCGGTTTTGGTGGTGGAACATGATAAGGACATGATGCTGGAGTCGGATTATATTTTGGATATAGGACCGGGTGCTGGCCGACATGGTGGTCAAGTGATTGGTAGTGGTACGCCGTCGGAGTTTGTAAAGTTGGGAACGCCAACCGCGCAGTTTTTGAATGGAACCTTAGCGATAAAAGCTCCTGCGCAACGTCGTGCTGGGAATGGGCATTCGATTGAATTGAAGGGAGCCTCAGGGAATAATTTGAAAGGGGTTTCTGTTTCGTTTCCACTAGGAAAATTCATTACGGTGACGGGTGTTTCTGGCTCAGGAAAATCGACTTTAATTCATGACACCTTGGTCTTGAAATTGAAGCAGCACTTTGATCGGACCAAAAGAGATCCGTTACCTTTTAAGTCTATTTCGGGTTTGGAACATATTGATAAGATAATAGAAGTGGATCAGTCGCCCATTGGACGCACGCCACGCTCGAATCCTGCTACCTATACAAATATGTACACGGATATTCGAGCTTTATATTGCGAGTTGCCTGAATCTAAGATTCGGGGTTACAAAGCCGGCCGATTTAGTTTTAATGTGAAGGGTGGGCGCTGTGAGGATTGTGAGGGTGCTGGTCGGAAGAAGATCGAAATGGAATTCTTGCCGGATGTATTAGTTGAATGTGAGACTTGTAAAGGGAAGCGATTTAATCGGGAGACACTCGAGGTGCGATTCAAGGGAAAGTCCATTTCAGATATATTGGACATGACGGTCGAGCAAGCGCTTGAGTTTTTTGAACACCAACCTCGAATTCATCGTCGGGTATTAACCTTGTCGGAAGTTGGTTTAGGTTACATTACTCTAGGTCAACATGCTACCACACTATCGGGAGGTGAGGCTCAAAGGGTGAAATTGGCTGAAGAATTGTCCAAAAAAGATACCGGAAAAACCTTATATGTATTGGATGAACCCACCACAGGTTTGCATTTTCAGGATGTGAAGTTGTTATTAGATGTATTACAGAAGTTGGTGGATAAAGGAAATACCGTATTGATCATTGAGCACAATTTGGATGTAGTCAAAGTGTCGGACTATGTGATTGATATGGGTCCAGAGGGAGGAAATGCTGGAGGTACATTGGTTGCTTCGGGGACTCCGGAGGAGATTTGCAAGGTAAAGGGAAGTGAGACGGGCCGTTTTTTGAAAAATGAAATGTAGTAAACGCTGCCGGGGTCGCAGACCCCGGCAGCGTTACCGCCCTAACGAGCCAAAGTCGATTTTATTCTATCAATAACTTGGCAATTTTTTCTTCTGACGAGGTGTCTGTCTCGTGAAATTTTAGAAAAATTTGCTGGTTCCCGAAGAAATTCAAGCCATCAATTTTGTTAATTATACGAGGTTTGAATTTCAAATATTCCCGATACGATGAGTAGGGGTAAAACTCGTAATTCCCGTATATTTCATGCTTGATAGGGTTTAAATGGATGTATTTGATTAAATGGGTGAGGTAGATTAGTGATTCTACTGGTTTTCTCCTGAAAGGAGATTCGAATAATCCACCTGTACGATCAGTTGCACGATTGAACATTTGTGCATGTGAGTTTAATAAATCTCCTAATACCCGACTAATAAATAAGCCAACTCGTCCTTTCGGCTTACGTAATAATTTTAGTTCAGCCAGTTTATCAATTTCTTGGTATGTTTTTATTCGGATAAGCAAGTGAAAATGATTTCCCATTAAACAAAAAGCGTAAGTGTCAACATAGGGACTTACTTTTAGCTGGTACTTCCACAGGAATGATTTATAATGTTTATCTGAAAGAAATATGGGCTTTTTGTCAATTCCACGCGTATAAATGTGGTAAACATGATTTTCTAAAAGTGGTTCAGTGAAATTTTTCATCTTTTTTTTCTTCAAAATTGAGAATTTGATGTTTGATTAGATTGAAATAAATAGATAAAAATTATCATGATTTTGATTTTTTTCTCTCACGATTTTGAGGTAGTTTGGTAGTGGATTTTGGTAACGCTGCCGGGGTCGAAGACCCCGGCAGCGTTTACCCAACGCACATCAACATGACTCAAATTAGCTTCATTGCCATCCTTCTAACTATGGGCTATCTAATAGCTCGTCGTTTTGGACAAATTGCAAAAACCATACATCTCGCAAAGCCAGTTAAAGCCTCAAATTCAAGTGAAAGATGGAAACGGGTCTTATTGCTTGCTTTCGGGCAAAAGAAGATGTTTGAAAAGCCTTTTGTTGGGTTTATGCACCTGTTCATATATCTGGGTTTTGTGCTCATCAATATTGAGATTCTTGAAATAATACTAGATGGAGTCCTCGGATCTCATCGAATTTTCGCTTCGTTTTTAGGTAATTATTACGCCTTTATTATCAATTTTTTTGAAATCCTCGCTGGCGGGGTGGTGGTGGCTTGTGTGATTTTTATCGCGCGACGATTAAGCAAACAGCCCATTCGCCTCGACGCATTAACCCACCGGGAATTACGTGGTTTTCCTGTCAAAGATGCCTTCACAATCCTGGTGATCGAATTAGTACTCATGTCGGCATTGTATACCATGAATGCCGCGGATCCTGAACAATCGTTTGTAATTTCGAAGCATCTCAAACCACTGTTACCAGAACAAAACCTTCACCTGATTGAACAGCTGGCTTGGTGGATACATATCCTTGGGATTCTATTATTCGCATTGTATGTCACTTATTCGAAGCATTTACACATATTTTTTGCATTCCCTGCTGTTTATTACTCCAATCTTAGCTCCAGCTCACAGATGCAGGAAATGCCACATGTGACAAATGAGGTTAATATCATGTTGGGGAAACCAGGAGAAGCGAGTAATCCCGATCTAAAATTTGGGGCTCAAGACATCAAAGATTTAACGATCAAAAATGCATTGGACGCCTATAGTTGTACCGAATGTGGCCGTTGCACGGAGCAATGTCCAGCCAATCAAACCGGCAAAGCGCTGTCGCCTCGCAAAATCATGATGGATACAAGGGATCGTTTAGAAGAACTTCAAAAAGACCCCAATTCCACAAATACCCTGTTAGGCAATTACATTCGTGCTGAGGAATTACGCGCCTGCACGACCTGTCAAGCCTGCGTAGAGGCTTGTCCGATTCAATTATCTCCGCTCGAGATTATTTTGGCATTGCGCCGCTATCAAATCATGGAGCAATCGGATGCCCCGGGTGCATGGAATTCCATGTTCGCGAATATCGAAACGAATCAAGCTCCTTGGAAATTCAATCCAAGTGACCGACTAAATTGGGCAAAATCATGAAAAAAATTCTTATCGCGCTTGTCGCAGTAATAGCCTTGTATTTCTTAGGTCCACATCCTGACGCGCCCACTTTGCCTGGGCCTTCGTGGAATAATATCCCGAATGAACCGCAGGCCATACATGCATTTTTACAAGCGAACGAAGCAAAAAACGGAAACTTAAAACCTGATAACGAAGGGCAAATTATCTTTGCTGATTCCGCAAATCCACAGAAAACGAAAACGGTTGTTCTTTACATTCACGGATTTTCGGCATCGCCCATGGAAGGGAATCCCTTGCACAAATCCATCGCAAAATCTTTGCATGCAAACTTAGTCCTGGCACGCATCGAAGATCATGGGGAATTTCCTACAGATTCTACGATGGCGAAAGCAAGCGCAGATAAATTTTACCAAAGTGTCGAAAACTATTACGCATTGGCGAAAAAATTAGGGGACGAAGTCATAGTTCTCGGGACATCATTTGGCGGAGCCATGTCCTTGGTCCTCGCGACCAAACACCCCGAAATAAAGGCCTTGATGTTATATGGTCCATGTATCGCCATCAAAGACCCGACCGCGCCTCTTGTGGATAATCCTTGGGGATTACAGCTCGCGCGAACAGTGATGCGCTCCGATTTCCGCGATATTCCTTCTGTTAGTTCTGGGCATAAAAATTATTGGAGCCTGCACTACCGACTAGAGGGGGTCGTTGCCATCCAAAATTTCTTAACGCATGAAATGACCGACGAAACCTTCAAGCAAGTCAAAGTCCCAGTCTATATGGGTTATTATTACCAAGATGAAACCCATCAAGACAATGTCGTTTCTGTTCAGGCCATGCGCGATATGTTCCCGAAATTAGGCAGCAAAATAAAACAAGAACAAGCCTTTCCCTTGTCGGGCTATCACGTCATTACCTCAGATATCCTTGGGAAACGCGTTGATTTGCCCATCCAAGCATCGCTTGAATTTATTAAGAAGCTATGACATCGCAATTGATATTATACGCCATCCCTTTTTTCCTGTCGACGGTTCTATTGGAATCTTGGCTCGCTTACAAGGAACACCGTGATTTTATTGAGGCCAAAGATTCTTTAACCTCAATCGGCCTTGGATTGGGAAATTTGGTCGTTGGGACATTAACCAAAAGCCTTGCTTTTATTACCTACTTCTATGTATATGACCATTGGCGTTTAGCGGATTTCCAATATGATTGGTGGCCGGTATGGGTGTTCGCATTTTTAGCGGAGGACCTGACTTATTATTGGGTGCACCGCATCTCACATGAAGTCCGTTTTTACTGGGCATCTCACATGGTGCATCATTCATCGCCTAAATACAATTTGGCAGCTGCCTTGCGTCAAACTTGGACGGGGAATCTTACGGGTGGTTTTCTTTTCTGGGCTTGGCTGCCACTGCTCGGGGTGCATCCGTTTATCGTGTTTTTCTTCCAACAAACGAGTTTGTTGTATCAGTATTGGATTCATACCGAATTCATTAAAAAAATGCCGAACTGGTTTGAGCTGTTTTTTAATACTCCGTCTCATCATCGCGTCCATCATGGGACCGACTTAGCTTATTTGGATACAAATTATGCGGGCGTCTTAATCATTTGGGACCGTATCTTTGGTTCGTTTATATCCGAAAAGGAGCGCCCTCATTATGGATTGACCAAACAAATTGAAAGCTATAATCCCGCTAAAATTGCCTTCTACGAATGGGTGCAAATCGGTAAGGATTTGCTTCATGCCAAAAGTTTAAAACAAGTGGCAGGTTACTTGTTTGGCCCTCCGGGTTGGAGCGAAGATGGCAGCCGATTAACCGTTGAACAGATGCGCGCACAAGCGAAAAAGAAATAATCATGGATTTACAAATTACAACCATGGCCGAATGGGCCGCAAAAGGGGAGAGTCCCGAATTACTTTTTTGGGTAGGGTGTGCAGGTTCATTCGATGACCGCCATAAAAAAGTAACGCGCGCCTTTGCTGAAATATTGAACCACGTGGGGATCAAATTTGCTGTATTAGGCACGGAAGAGGCTTGCACTGGAGATCCGGCTCGTCGGGCTGGAAATGAATTTTTGTTTCAAATGCAGGCCATGCAAAACATCGAGGTTCTCAACATGTATGGTGTTAAAAAAATTGTTACTGCCTGTCCACATTGCTTTAATACGCTGAAAAACGAATATCCCTCGCTCGGGGGAAATTATGAGGTGATTCATCATAGTCAGTTATTGGCCGACTTATTAGCTGCTGGGAAAATAAATTTTAATGAACAAAAGGAAACCATTGCGTTCCATGATTCTTGTTATTTAGGTCGGGGTAATGGAATTTTTGAAGCCCCCCGTGAAATTATTACAGGGCTCAAAAAGGAATTGAAAGAATTGAAAAGTTGTCGGACCAAAGGCCTCTGCTGTGGTGCTGGTGGTGCTCAGGTATTCAAGGAGCCCGAGGCTGGGACGGAAGATGTGCAAGTAAAACGTACGGATGAAATAGTAGAATCTGGCGTAAATAAAGTAGCTTTGGCATGTCCTTTCTGCATGGTGATGCTTCAAGATGGCTTGAACAAATCCGGCAAAGAACATGAAATCCAAGTAGTCGATCTAGCTGAATTAGTTCAGCAAAGTTTAAAATAAGATGTATATACCTTTTCAAGAGATGCCAGGGCAAGCCCGCATCTGGGTCTATCAGGCCTCTCGTCGTTTGCAAGCACAGGAACTCGAGCATATTAAGCAAAGCTTATCTCAATCATGCCAAACTTGGGAAGCGCACGGCGCTCCTTTGCAAGCTTCATTCGAAATAAAATATAATCAACTCATCCTTGTTGCCGTTAATGAGGGGATGAATGCCGCATCAGGATGTTCCATTGATACATCTACGCGTTGGTTTAAATCCTTTGGTGAGGACTTTATGATGGATTTTTTCAATCGGGATGTGGCAGTCGTGCGGGATGAACAGCTTCACCTACTTGCTTTGGGTCAATTGAAGGCTGCCGTACAAACGGGGGAATTAAAACCCACGGATCAAATCATAACTCCTCTTTTACAAACGGTGCAGCAATACAGAGACACCTGGTTAAGTAAGGCTGAGGATTCGTATTTAAAGCGTTATTTCTAGTATGGCTGAGGACTTATTAATCCCTACGGGCTCGCGTGAAGCGAAATATGAAGCCCTTTTTCCCCAGATTCAGGGACTTGTGGCCGGCGAAAATGATCTGACGGCTAATTTGGCTAATATCGCAGCTGCAATTAAAGAAGTCTTCGGGTTCTTTTGGGTGGGATTTTATCTGGTCAAAGACAATCAATTAGTCCTTGGGCCCTTTCAAGGACCTGTCGCTTGTACTCGAATTCCTTTTCATAAGGGTGTATGTGGACATGCCTATTCGACAGGGGAGACTGTAATCGTACCCGATGTAGAAGCATTTCCAGGACATATCGCCTGTGCGTCTGCTTCCAAATCTGAGATTGTCCTTCCCGTGAAAAATCAGGCTGGAGCTGTCCAAATGGTGTTGGATGTAGATTCAGATTTGCTCAATGACTTTTCAGCAGTTGACCAAAGAGGACTCGAAAAAATACTGGGATTAATTAATGAAGCTTGGCAATAATGGTTTCGCTGCCAACGGGTTTGTCTCCGATATTCACACAAATTTCAGCATCTAAAGGCAAATAGATATCGATGCGGCTACCGAATTTAATGAAGCCAAATTCTTGCCCTTGGGTAACGACGTCACCTTCTTTGACATACCAACAAATACGCTTAGCTAAGGCTCCGGCAATTTGACGGAACAAGACTTCCGTACCATTCTCATGCTTTACGACACATGTGGTGCGCTCATTTTCCGTACTTGATTTTGGGTGCCATGCAACCAAATATTTACCAGGATGATACTTGAAATAAGTGACAATGCCCGAAATGGGGTTGAAATTTACGTGAACGTTGATCGGGGACATGAAGATCGAAACTTGCTTTCTTTTCCCCTTGAAATACTCGGGTTCTTCCACCTCTTCAATGACAACAACCTTTCCATCTGCCGGCGCAATGACGTGATTTGGATTGATTTCTGTGTGACGCTTAGGTACACGGAAGAATTGAAGGATAATTAGAAAAAAGATCGAAGTAACGATGACAACACCTTCGCGCAAATAAACTTGCTCGGGGAAAAAATAGGCAACAAGCCCATTAATCACTAAAACGATAAGTAATGAACTGATTAATAATGATTTGCCTTCCCGGTGTAAAGTCATATATCGAATGGTTTTGTCCTATTGATGCAAGCTAAAAAACAAAATTACTATATTTTTTGCCCCGTTAGCTATTCAATATTCAATTTTTGCATAAAATATTGCACATTTGCTTCGTTGATCTTCTCATGCATGCGCTATCGTTTAATACTTTTCATTCTGTTTTTCGTTATTTATGGCGTTTTGCCTTCTCAAGCACAAGTGTTTTCATGGCGCGAACCCAACCAAAAGACCTGTTATAAAATTGATTTTGTCTCGAAGGAGTTGTTTGCCTCCGATGACCAAGGAATTTGGAAATCACGAGGACCCATGGAGTTTCATGATGTGGTACTCACAGATATTTTTTCTCGTACCGAAGGCCTGAATCCTTTTCATGTCGATGGGGATCCTGGGACTTACCTTAGCTTAGAATGTACAGGGCAAGTGTATTATTTTGACGTAAATAAGCACTCCTTGACCCGTCTTGATCATACATTTTTTCGGGGGGCCAACTGTCTAGCAGCTCAATTTTCCAGAAAGGGACAGTTTTATAGTTTTGGTGGGTATGGGTTTTGGCAATCCACGAATATTTTAACTAAATACAATGCCAAGGCTCAAGAATGGACGCATATAAATGCTCCAGGGGACTTGCCGAAATCGATCAATAAATATATGAGTGGGTATAATAAAGCAGAAGACCTATTTTTTGCTTTAGGTTCCCGTCGGATAAACCAAAGCGAATCGTCGGAAATATTGGACATGGATTTCGGTTTATTTCAATTTGATTTTACTAGCTCGAAATTCAAACGATTAGGGGAAATACATGAGCCCATTCTTCGTGAACTTTTGCATACTGAGCGAAATAGTGAAATACTCAATGTTGGGCATTATATGGTTATACTACCTTATAAATTTATACCCGGGTATACATACGAAGTATTATATATTCTCGACTTAAAGGAACCCTACCAGGCGTATATCTGGGAAAATCCAACCCGCATACAAATCCAAAAACGGTCAGAAGTGGAACTGACGCATATTAATTTCTATTCAATTGACGAAACGATTTATTTTCCTCAAATGGGCCAAACTTTTCCATATGGGAAAGTGGAGATTACTGCTATAAAAATTCAAGATATGATCCGCGAAAGCAAATCATTAGGGTCTATCATGGAAAAACCCTGGACAGATAGCTTGCAAGAAGTAGGGATATTATTAGGAGTATTTATCCTGTTGGTGCTTGGGGCACGTTTTATATTTCAACGGAAGCAAAAACGGAAAAGAAAACAAATGGGTGTTTTGCTTGAGGAAAACGAAAAGTTATTTTTGGAATTTATGATCTTGAACTATCCGAAAGGCTATGTTTCAGGCCATCAAATCATCGCCTTCTTTGGTAAACATAAAGCTAGCCCCGAATCGCAACGGCAATTCAGGGCTAAATTAATTGATGGCTTTACCAAAGGACTAGGGGTTATTTTCCCAGGTATCGAGGTGTTGGATATACGTGCTGACCAACAAGATCAGCGGATGTTAACTTACCGACTAACCGAAACGATTTACCACGAGTTGAAAAAATTATAGGTTCTTCTCTAAGAAATTCGTCAACATGTTGTACAAGTGCAAGCGGGTATTCCCTCCAGAAATTCCATGGTTTCGATTTGGATAATAAAAGGTTTGGAATTGCTTGTTTGCCTTAATCAAGGCATCCTCTAATGCAACAGCATTTTGGAAATGCACATTGTCATCCCCCGTACCATGTACCAGCAATAGGTTTCCCTTTAATTTATTTACATGGAAAACAGGCGAATTTTCATCATAACCTGTTGGATTTTCTTGTGGGGTCCGCTGGTATCTTTCCGTATAAATCGAATCGTAAAAACGCCAGTTGGTCACCGGAGCAACCGAAATAGCTGCCTTGAATACATCCGCTCCTTGCATGAGGCAGTTGGCCGACATGAATCCTCCATAACTCCAGCCCCAAATTCCCATGCGACTCGCATCCACATAAGGGAGCTTGCCAATGAATTTGGCAGCGAATATTTGATCTTGCACTTCGATACGTCCTAGGTTTTGGTAAGTGATCTTTTTGAAGGCCACACCCCGCCCGCCCGTTCCGCGGTTATCTACGCAATAAATTATATAGCCTTTTTTCAAGAGCATTTGATACCAGTAAAAATCTGCTCCAGGATACGAATCCAATACTTGTTGGCTTCCTGGTCCACCATATACATGCATTAAAACGGGATATTTTTTATTCGGATCAAAGTTGGCTGGCTTAATCCAATACGCATTTAAGTGATCTCCGTTCGCCAAAGGAATTTCGAAGAATTCACGCGGGGAAATTTGGTATTCTCCTATTTGCGCTTGTAGTTTTTGATTATCTTCTAATACCCGTACGATGCCTTTACTCGTACTAATGAGTGTTATACTCAGCGGTTTTTTCGCCGAACTATGGTTCAAGACATAATAAGAGAAGTCTGGACTAAAGTTTGCCGTATTCGTTCCCGAGAAAGTTGATAAGGCCTTTTTACCCGTACCATCTAATTTAATGGAATAGACTTGCCGGCCGATCGGACTCAACTTTGTCGAATTAAAGTAGAGGGTTTTCGTTTTTTCTTGATAGCCATATAAATCATCCACTTCCCAGTTGCCTGATGTGATGGCTGTGAATTTTCCTGTAGCAATTTCGCCCACATATAAATGCTTAAAACCACTGCGTTCCGAGCTGAAAATAAACGATTTTCCATCATTTAAATAGGTGATGTCATTGCCCACGGCCTCAATTTCAATGGAAGTTTCGGCACGCTCCTCATAGATTAAGCTCGTCATCGCCTTGCTGATGCTATGATGCAATAATTCCATGTGGTTTTGCAAGCGATTTAGGCGGATAAATCCAACGACATCTGGATTTTTTGTCCATTTTAATCGAGGGATATATTGGTTTTTTTCGGACCCTACTTGAATTGCTTGTATTTTATTGTTGTCTAATAAAGCAATGGAAAGGCTTACGATGGAATTGGCCTCACCAGCCTTTGGATATTTATAGCGGTAATCTTTGGGATACAAATCCCCCCACATTTGCATGTTGTATTCAGGAACTTGACTCTCATCGAAGGTGTAAAATGCAATTTTTTTGCTGTCGGGAGACCAAGCAAATGCTTTCGCAAATGAGAATTCTTCTTCGTAAACCCAGTCACATGCACCGTTAATGATGTGATTAAATTTTCCATTACTAGTAACAGCTGTTTCTTTTCCTGAAGCAAGGTCGGTCCAAAAAAGATTGTTGTCACGAACAAATGCTACACGCTTTCCGTCTGGAGATAGGGTTGCATGCATTTGTTTGCCTCCTTGCGATAGCAGTTGCAGGGAATTGTTGCCGCGAGTGAAAATATAATTCGTTTCTTTTGAGCTTCTGCGGTACATGGCTTCAGATGCTGTTCCAATTAATATTGATTGTTCGTCGGCAGATAAAGAAAATTGCTGCACATGAATTGTGCCGCCAGTTATGGTTTTGTGAATCGATTCATCAAAAAGAGTTTCGGACTTGCTTGGGTCCAAAATATTGTATTTGATTATTTTTCCTTCTTTGAGTTCCAAATAGGATTGTCCATCTTGAGACCAGTTCAGGTTTTGAATACTTTTTTGTCGGAAAGTGGACTTAGACCAAATGTCTTCTAATGTAATGTCTTTTTGTGCAAAAGTGGCTGGAGCGCCCATCAATAGGACTCCTACTAGTAGGTGTTTGATTTTCATTTTGTTGAAGTAGGTTAATCTTGAAATATGACAATGGGGTCCGTTTCAACCACATTGCTGGTTTGTAATGCGTTGTCTCGGATATAAATTTGAAATTTTAGGGTGTCGTTTTTTTCTGTAAATAGAGGGGAGTAACCTTTGTAGAAGGCATATACAAATTGCGTTGAATAATCAACGGTTCCTTCGATAGGTCCAGGTTTTTGGTCGGCCTTGAATTTGAAATTCATGAGTCCTCCGAGGCTTGGGCTAAAGGTGACAGGTACGAATTTGCCATTTTTTTGAAGCAGCACATTGACTTCGAAATTGCGAAAGTCTTTGTATTTGCTTGGGTTTGCTTTCAGGTCTGCTTGTGTGATTCCTAGGTCTCCATCGCCATCTTGAAAGTGGATGGACATCACGACGGAGTCAATTTTGGCTTTTCCTCCGAATCCATCGTTACTGATTTTTGTAATTTTTTGAATTTGGCTGAAACGAATGGATGGCGTAAGGCTCCATTGAGGTTCTTTCAGACAGGAAAGAAGTCCTGCCATGCATACCATACTGAATAAAATACCTAAGCCCCATTTCATAATTCGTAAAGTTAATGAATTGGTTTAATTTTGTATGATTATTGATAAAAAGCCATGATGAACGAGTCGAAAATGTGGGAACCTTGGCGTATAGAACTGAAAAATAAAGTTCTAGCGATGAGGGATGCTGATTTTGAATCGATTGCCTTGGACATGTTTCGTTTTACTTGGACCTTCAATCCGCTGTATCGGCAATATGTCGATCTATTACAAGTGGATGTTCAGGCCGTCAAGGACCTGAAGAGTATCCCTTTTTTGCCAATCGAATTGTTCAAAAACCACCGCGTTCAAACGGGCAATGCTCCCGTTTTATTTGACTTTGAGAGTTCGGGCACGACAGGTCAAACCCCATCCAAACACCCAGTTTGTGACCCGGGATTTTATCAAAAACAATCCAAGCGCATTTTTGAGGAACAATATGGCCCCTTAACGGATTATCATATTTTCGCTTTATTGCCTTCCTATTTAGAAAGAAGTACGTCTTCTCTCGTGTTTATGATGGATCATTTTATCAAGGAATCTGGCTCGCCGATTTCCGGATTCTTTCTGAATCAATACGAGGACTTGGTTGTCCAAATTAAAAAGGCCCTCGGATCGGATCGTAAAATTTGGGTGATGGGCGTGACTTTTGGTTTATTGGATTGGGTGGATTCTGGGCAAGATTTCTCGTTTTGGAAAGAGGCTGTGGATGCAGGCCGATTGATTGTCATGGAGACCGGGGGGATGAAGGGGCGCCGCGAGGAATGGATTCGTGAACGCGTACATGAATTTCTTAAATCGTCCATGGGGCTAAGCCAAATCGCGTCTGAATATGGAATGACTGAATTATTTTCTCAAGCTTATGCGGAAGCAAATGGAGTTTTTACGCCAGGCGTTTCCATGCGTGTACAATTGCGCGAGGTGACGGATCCTTTCGCGAAAGTGACACAGCCGGGTCGTGTGGGTGGGATTCAAATCATCGACCTTGCGAATATTGATTCATGTCCTTTCATTGAGACGAGAGATCTGGGTTCCCTGGACGAAGACGGAATTCGGTTTAACGTATTAGGCCGATTTGATAATTCGGAAATCCGGGGTTGCAACTTGATGGTCGATCAAGGGTGGGGAACGAGCCAGGCAGAGCCGTCCGTGTAAAATTCATTTTTCCAAATAGGGACCTCTTTTTTTAAGGTGTCAATCAACCATTCGCAGGCATTAAATGCCTCCGCTCGATGGACAGAACAAACTCCGATGATCACCGCAATGTCCCCGATTTCCAGTTGGCCCGTCCGATGGGACACACTGATTTTTTGAATAGGCCACTTTTCAGCCGCCTCGTTTGCGATGCGTTCCATTTGTTTTTTTGCCATGGCAGAATAGGCCTCCATGGTCAAATGCTCAACGTCCTTATTTTGGTTTTTATTTCGAATGGTTCCCACAAATAGACAAATTCCACCTGCTTCCGGATCTTGCAGATATTCATAAGTCTGGTCGATGGACAGGGCCGTTTCGCTTAGAAGGATTTGATGTGTCATTTGCGTGTATAGGTGACGTAACTAAATTGATAGGCATTATTCTCGTCAGTCATACCGCGTTCTTTTTCACTTATGTCCCATTGATCTGTTGAAATTTCAGGGAAATAGGCATCGCCTTCGAAAATGTCGTGTAACTGGGTAACTAATATTTGGTCGGCTAAAGGCAAACTTAAGGCATAGATCTCCGCTCCTCCTACAATGAAAATGTCTTCACGGGTAATCGATTTTGCTTTTAATATCGCCTCCTCCACAGAATGGGCAATGATGGCTCCTTCGATTTGTAGATCAGCTTGCCGACTAATCACAATCGTTGTGCGATTTGGAAGGGGTTTGCCGATGGACTCAAATGTTTTGCGGCCCATGATGATGACATGGCCCGTCGTCAAGGCTTTGAAACGCTTCAAGTCGGCAGGTAAATGCCAAATCAACGTATTGTTTTTTCCAATTACCCGATTTTCATCGAATGCCACTAAGATTTTTAGCACGATTTTAGGTTTTAATTGTCAAAAATAAGGGATTTTTTGGCTGTATGGTCTATGAGAATTTTATTTTCAAAAACGCTTCACTTTTCGGGCGTAAAGCCCTAATTTTGTACAATTTTTGAGCCTAGTGTTAAGGTCTCGCAAATTGCTAATCATTATCCTTAAAATTATACCATCTCGTGCCTAAAGATTCCTCGATTAAATCCGTCCTCATTATTGGTTCTGGTCCCATTGTTATTGGTCAAGCCTGTGAATTTGATTATTCTGGTTCTCAAGCCGCTCGTTCCTTGCGGGAAGAGGGGATTGAAGTAATCTTAATTAATTCAAATCCGGCGACAATCATGACTGATCCGATGAATGCGGATCATGTGTATTTGAAACCATTAGAGAAGGCCTCGATTGTTCATATTTTAGAAAATCATAAGATTGATGCGGTATTGCCTACCATGGGAGGTCAAACAGCATTGAACTTGGCGATCGATTGCGATGCGGCAGGGATTTGGGAAAAATACGGTGTACGGATTATCGGAGTAGATATTGCTGCAATCGAGACGACGGAGGATCGCGAGAAGTTTCGTTTGAAGATGTTGGAGATTGGAGTGGGCGTTTGTAAGGGTCGCACGGCCCGTTCATTCCTAGAAGGAAAAGAGATTGCACAGGAGACAGGTTTCCCCTTGGTTATTCGACCTTCGTTTACTTTAGGAGGAACAGGTGGTGGATTTGTGAATGATCCTAAAGATTTTGATGCGGCTTTAAACAAAGGTTTGCATGCTTCACCGACGCACGAAGTACTTGTCGAGCAATCCATCATGGGTTGGAAGGAGTATGAATTAGAATTATTGCGTGATAATTTAGGGAATGTCATTATTATTTGTTCGATTGAGAACTTTGATCCGATGGGAATTCACACGGGGGATTCCATTACGGTGGCTCCTGCGATGACTTTGCCTGACACTATTTACCAGCGCATGCGTGACATGGCCATCAATATGATGAATGCCATTGGTCAATTTGCAGGTGGCTGTAATGTTCAATTCTCGTTGAATCCGGATACGGATGAGATCATCGCGATTGAAATTAATCCACGTGTTTCGCGTTCTTCTGCCTTAGCGTCCAAAGCAACGGGTTACCCCATTGCGAAGATTGCAGCGAAAATGGCGATTGGATATAATTTAGATGAATTAACAAATGCGATTACGGGAACCACATCGGCCTATTTTGAGCCGGCATTGGATTATGTAATTGTGAAAGTTCCGCGTTGGAATTTTGATAAATTTAAGGGCTCTGATCGTACGCTGGGACTTCAAATGAAGTCGGTGGGTGAGACCATGGGTATCGGTCGGAATTTCCAAGAAGCACTTCAAAAAGCGTGTCAATCCCTCGAGATTAAGCGGAATGGAATGGGTGCGGATGGCAAGGAATTACGCGATCAAGATGCGATTATGCATTCGTTGGCGAATCCTTCTTGGAATCGTTTATTCCATATTTACGATGCCTTTAAGATGGGTATTTCGTTTAAGACAATCCAACAAGCGACGAAGATTGACAAATGGTTCTTGAATCAAATCGAGGATTTAGTGCGTGTAGAACGAGAAATAGAAAAATATACAATTTCAACTATTCCCAAAGAGCTATTGGAGGAGGCGAAGCACAAAGGTTTTGCGGATCGCCAAATTGCGCATACGCTTCGTTGCCTAGAATCTGAGGTTTATGACAAGCGTAATGCGATGGGAATCAAACGTATTTATAAATGTGTAGATACCTGTGCGGCAGAATTTGAGGCAAAGACACCGTATTATTACTCGACTTTCGGTCAGGTAGGAACGGATGTGTTGGATAATGAATCGCAGGTTACGCCGAAGAAAAAGGTTGTTGTCTTGGGATCAGGTCCAAACCGAATTGGTCAGGGAATTGAGTTTGATTACTCGTGTGTGCACGGGGTTTTGGCGGCGAAGGAAGCGGGTTATGAGACGATTATGATCAATTCGAATCCAGAGACGGTATCCACCGACTTTGATATTGCCGATAAATTATACTTTGAACCCGTATTCTGGGAGCATGTGTATGACATCATTCAGCATGAAAAACCCGAAGGAGTTATCGTACAATTAGGAGGCCAAACGGCTTTGAAGTTGGCCGAAAAATTGTCAAAATACGGCATTAAAATCATTGGTACTTCTTATGAAGCCTTGGATTTAGCCGAAGATCGTGGCGCATTCTCAAGCTTGTTGAAGGATTTAAAGATCCCTTATCCAAAATTTGGGGTTTGCGAAGATGCGGATAATGCCGTGGCACTTGGACGTGAATTGGGTTATCCTTTGTTGGTTCGTCCTTCTTATGTTTTGGGAGGTCAATCGATGAAGATTGTAATCAATGAGCAAGAATTAGAACAACACGTGGTGGATATTTTACGCGATATTCCGGGCAATAAAATCTTATTGGATCATTTCTTAGAGAATGCGATCGAAGCGGAGGCGGATGCGATTTGCGATGGGGAAGATGTGTACATCATTGGTATGATGGAGCATATAGAGCCAGCAGGTATTCACTCGGGAGATTCACATTCTGTATTGCCTCCATTTGATTTGTCAGACAATGTGATCAAGCAAATCGAAGACCACACACGTAAGATTGCGGTGGCATTGAAAACCAAAGGCTTATTAAATATTCAGTTTGCCGTCAAAGAAGAGGTGGTTTATATCATCGAGGCGAATCCGCGGGCATCTCGTACGGTTCCATTTATTTGCAAGGCCTATCAGGAACCTTATGTGAATTATGCGACGAAGGTGATGTTAGGAGATAAGAAAGTGAAGGATTTCAATTTCCAACCGGTTAAAAAAGGATACGCAATTAAAATCCCTGTATTTTCTTTCAGTAAATTTCCGAATGTGAACATGGAATTGGGACCTGAAATGAAGTCGACCGGTGAAGCTATTTACTTCATAGATGATCTGAAAGACGATTTCTTCCGTAAGGTTTATGGGGAACGAAATTTATATCTAAGTCGGTAAAAGAACATGTTAAAGGTATTAGGCTTAATTTTTCTATTTTATTACATCATTTGGCCCTTAATCAAGTTTTTGATGAAGGGTTATGTGATTACGCAGGTGCATAGAAAGATGTCTGAACAGGATATCCGCAATCAGCAAAAGCCAAATGCCCGGAAAGAAGGAACCATCGATGTCGATTATGTTCCACCTAAGCAGAAGGCCAAGTCTGATTCGGTTGAAGGGGATTATGTTCCTTATGAAGAAGTAAAAGAGTAACATGGTGAAAAACATTCTTTTGTATTTCTTATTGGCTTTTTGTCTCCTATCGAAAGACGGGATAACCTTGATTATTGATTCTATACAGGTAAAGCAGTTTGTTGTTGCTGTCTTGGAAAAAAACTCGGATAATACAGCTGAAGAGGAGGATGTTACTGAAGACCTTTGGCATTGTACCTCAACGGACATAGAGGATTTTTTCCTGCTATCAGTTGAATTTACTTCTCAAAAAACACCTAATTCTTCTGAGGAGAATCTTTTACAGGTTCACTTAGAGCGCATTATTCCTCCTCCAGAAAAGGCCTGAGATTAATCAGCCTTAACGAAACAAAATCCTAAAACATTCTTGCGAGACTATGCTTTTAGCATAGCAATAATTAACGATGAAAACATGCGTCATGACGTCTGTGTTTATCTGTATTTTTTTTGTTGGCTTTGGACAAGAGAAGAATTACAAGAATCAGATAAACAAAACATTAACTGAAAAGGTCTACATCGAGCAAAAGGTTATTGAACAAGTCAAAAAGCCTAGCTTAGCAACGCCTAAGTACCAGCGTGTTGTACCTAATTTAGGTTGGGTAGATACAAGCAAATTGAAAACAAGTACACCTTCCTATAAACAACATCAGGGGAGGCCAAACAACTAAAAGATGAAAAAATACCTATTGGGATTATTGCTGCTTGCGTCTTGTACGACAAAAAAAGAGGAGTCTATTGAAGTTCAAACGCTCGAGGTTTCCACCCCTATTTCGCTGGATACGACGATCCAACAAGAATTCGTGGCTGATATTCATGCTGTCCAGAACGTTGAGATTCGAGCTCGAGTTAAGGGGTATTTGGATCGAATATTAGTTGACGAGGGGAAGCAAGTGAAAAAGGGCCAAATAATGTTTACCATTAATAGCCAGGAATATGTAGCCGATTTGGCACGCGCGAAAGCTGTTCTAAGTCAAGCCTCTGCAGAGCTAAAGGCGGAAGAGTTAACCTTGGTGAACACGCGTTTACTGGTTGACAAAAACGTGATTTCAAAAAATCAATTATCCATTTCTTTAGCAAAAGTTGACGGATTAAAAGCCAAACGGGAAGAAGCTTTCGCCCATGTTCAAGCTGCGGAATTAAAAGTTGAGAACTCCAATATTCGAGCGCCTTTTGATGGGATTGTAGATAGACTCCCTTTTAAACGGGGAAGTTTGGTGGACGAGGGGACATTGCTGACCACGCTTTCGGATAATCAACATGTATTTGCCTATTTCAATGTTTCCGAACTGGAATATTTGTCATTTAGCCAAAAAGGAGGAGTCAATAATGCGTCCTTGGTTAATTTGTTACTAGCGAATGGGGACTTGTATTCAGAGAAGGGGGTTGTGGAAACCATTGAAGGGGAGTTCGATAAGAATACAGGAAATATTGCTTTTCGAGCGCGTTTTTCAAATCCCAATAAACTCTTACGTCACGGAGCTTCGGGGAAGGTTCAATTACCCAAGCAAGTGAAGGGCTATTGGGCGATTCCTCAAAAATCAGTATTTGAGATTCAGGAGAAAAGTTATGTTTTTGTTAAGGATGCTTCTGGGACAGTTAAGATGAAAAACATAGTTCCAGATCTTCGAATTCCGCATTTCTATTTGGTTAAGAGTGGTTTTTCAAGTGCAGATACCTTACTGATCGAAGGTATTCAATTGGTAAAACAAGGTCAAAAAATCAATTCGACGTATAAGTCTATGCGTCAATTGTTAAACGAATATAAAGCGCAGTAATATGGTACAACAGTTCATTACCCGACCGGTATTGTCGATCGTTGTATCGATTTTTATCGTGATTTTAGGCGTCATTGCGATGCAGCAATTGCCAATTACTCAGTTTCCTGATATTGTACCTCCTGCTGTAACTGTAACAACAAAATATACGGGTGCAAATGCTGAGGTTTGTGCGAAAGCGGTGGTAACACCGCTGGAGCGGGCTATTAATGGTGTAGCTGGAATGACTTACATGACTTCGGTTTCTGGTAACGATGGATCCAGTATCATTCAAGTATATTTTGAGGTGGGAACGGATCCTGATGTGGCAGCTGTCAACGTTCAAACACGTGTACAAACCGTACTAGACGAGTTGCCTGAAGAAGTAATCAAGGCAGGGGTTATCACAGAGAAAGAGGTTAACAGTATGTTGTTATACGTGAATCTCCTGAGTGAGGATCCGACGATCGATGAGAAGTTTATATACAATTTTGCCGACATAAACGTCTTGCCAGAGTTAAAACGTATCGATGGTGTCGGTTTTGCTGATATCATGGGTTCTCGTGAATATGCCATGCGTATTTGGTTACATCCGGATCGTTTGTTTGCTTATAAACTTTCTGCAGAGGATGTGATTCAAGCCCTTCGAAATCAAAATGTGGAAGCGGCACCAGGTAAAATCGGAGAGAGTTCGGGTAAACATCCTCAAGCTCTTCAATATGTCATGCGTTATACGGGAAAATTTACTCAGGTTGCCGAATATGAAAATTTAGTGATCAAAGCGACTGAAACCGGGCAAATTTTACGATTAAAAGATTTAGCGGATGTGGAGTTTGGTTCTTTGGATTACGACGTACTTTCAAAGGAGAACGGTCGGCCATCTGCTGCGATTTTATTAAAACAACGTCCGGGTTCGAACGCTGCTGAGGTAATCGAAAATGTAAAGAAGCGTTTAGCTGAATTGAAAACAAGTACCTTCCCTCCTGGAATGGGCTTTACGATATCCTACGACGTTTCCCGGTTCTTGGACGCATCTATTCATGAAGTTATTAAGACTTTATTAGAGGCATTTATTCTAGTGGCATTAGTCGTATTTATCTTTTTGCAAGATTGGCGTGCGACACTCGTTCCAATTATTGCGGTTCCAGTTTCTTTGGTAGGTACATTTACCTTCATGCTTGCTTTTGGATTTTCGATCAACCTCCTAACGCTCTTCTCTTTAGTTTTAGCCATTGGAATCGTAGTCGATAATGCCATTGTTGTTGTAGAGGCCATCCACGCCAAAATGGAGGAAAAAAATATGCCTGTTTTAGCTGCTACGAAAGAGGCTATGCATGAAATATCAGGTGCGATTTTAGCGATTACGCTGGTCATGGGGGCCGTTTTTGTGCCCGTTGCATTTCTTTCGGGGCCGATTGGCGTGTTTTTCCGACAGTTTTCGGTGACCATGGCGATTTCAATTGCGCTTTCTGGATTAACTGCTTTGACTTTAACTCCAGCATTATGTGTGTTGCTGCTAAAAAAGCCAGTGCACAATCAAAAGAATTGGTTGGGGAAATTTTTCCATTCCTTTAATCACCGATATGATCAAATAGCTAAAAAATACCTTATCTGGGTAGGCGCTTTGATTAGTCGGCGAGTATTCATGTGGTTGATATTACTTTGTTCAGTCGCCGGTACGGTAATCTTGTCTGGAATAGTTCCAAGTGGATTTATTCCATCGGAAGATCAGGGAACTCTCTATGTAAATGCCACAACTCCCGCAGGAGCTACGTTGGAGCGCACGGAGAGCGTGATGGATCAGGTTTTTAAATCCTTGAAAGGAGTGGATGCCATTGAGTCTTTTTCAACCTTAGCTGGATTTAGTTTGTTGACAGATGGTTCAGGGGCATCATACGGAACGGGTATCATCACCTTGAAACCATGGGATGAACGCAAGGAAACCGTAGATGAATTGACTGACATTATTCGTTCAAAGACGAGTGGTATTAAAGACGCAAGTATTCAGTTTTTTCCACCTCCGGCCGTTCCCGGTTTTGGTAATGCCTCTGGCTTTGAGTTTCGAATTCAGGATCGTAGTGGTTCGGGCGATTTACAGAAATTAGCGGCAGTTTCAAATGATTTTGCTAAGAAACTGAATGTGGTTCCTGAAATTCAGAATACCTTCTCAAGTTTCGATCCAAGTTTTCCGCAATATATGTTGGAGGTTGATCAAGAGGCTGCGGCTCAAAAAGGTGTCAACGTTCTTCCAGCCATGGATAATTTACAAACTTTATTGGGGAGTTTCTATGCCACCAATTTTATTCGCTTTGGTCAGATGTACAAGGTCATGGTTCAAGTGGATCCTCGGTATCGGGCACATCCGGATGATGTCTTAAAATTCTATGCGAAAAATAAGTCAGGTGAAATGGTCCCTTATTCTTCTTTTGTAAAGTTGAAGCGCGTCTATGGGCCGGAACAATTTACGCGATACAATATGTTTACGTCTGCTATGGTCAATGGAGAACCGGCGCCTGGATTTAGTTCTGGTGTGGTGTTGGACATTATTCGTACTCAGGCTGCGAAAAGTTTACCACGTGGGTATACCTTGGAGTGGTCTGGTATGACTAGAGAAGAAGATTTAGCAGGAAATCAAGCGATTTTCATCTTTGCGATTTGTTTACTATTTGTGTATCTACTTTTGGCAGCTCAATATGAATCTTTCTTGTTGCCTTTTCCGGTTTTACTTTTCTTACCGATGGGAGCGATGGGGACTTATTTATTCCTATACCTGTTTGGTTTGCAAAACAATATCTATGCTCAAGTTGCGCTTGTGATGTTAATTGGCTTATTGGGTAAGAATGCTATCTTAATTGTTGAGTTTGCCATCGCGAAACAGAAAGAAGGGGCCTCGATTATTGAGGCTGCCAAAGAGGGGGCTTTCTCTCGTTTAAGGCCGATTTTGATGACCTCCTTTGCTTTTGTAGCGGGTTTAATTCCTTTAATGATTGCATCAGGTGCCGGAGCTATCGGTAACAGAACAATTGGTACAGCCTCTGCTGGGGGAATGATTTTAGGTACAGTGGGTGGTTTATTAGTGATTCCGGGATTGTATGTGGTTTTCGCCACGCTCTCGGCTAAATGGTCAAAAGATGCGAAATAAATTTTGGATATTGTTTTTAGGGTTGGCATTGGGTTCTTGCCAATCGGTCTTGTTGAAGGAGCAGAAAAAGGTAGATATTGATTTAGGGACCTATAATCGACCAAACGAGAATGCCTCGGTTGCGGATGTTCAGGCATGTTGGAAACGAGACACCTTGTTGCTTCAATTAATTGATTCGGTGTTGGTTCGAAGCAACGACATCAAAATCGGATTTTTGGAAATGGCAATGGCTCGGGCTGATTTTGTCAATCAGCGCGGATTAAGAAAGCCTGTCGTTTCGGGTTTATTACAGCCAAGCCTTCGTAAATTCGGTAAATACACGATGGACGGTATAGGTAATTTTGATACACAATTTTCACCAAACATATCCCAAGACCAGATTATTCCAGAAAACCTACCTGAATTGCAACTCGGGGTACAAGCAAGTTGGGAATGGGATATTTGGGGTAAACTCGCCAAAAGGAAGAAGTCGAGTGCATTACGTTATTTGGCAACAGAATCTGGCCAACACTGGTTAATTACTTCTTTGGTCTCAGAAGTAGCGAACGCTTATGGTCAATTGGTTTCTTTGGATCAAGAATTAGAGATTTTGAAAACCAATATTTCCATTCAACGAAAAGCGTTTGAATTGGTTCAAGTTCAAAAGGAGGCAGGCGCCGTGAATGAGTCTGCGGTACAACAGCTTGAGGCGCAGTGGCTGAATTCACGTGCACAGGAAGGAGATGTGCTCCAGCAAATTACAGTCTTAGAAAACCAAATTCGTTACTACCTAAACAAGCCCTCTAAGCCAATTTTGCGTTCGAAATACCCATTTCAATGTGCTTTGGACTCTTCCATGTTTGCGAATGTTAAGATTGATCAACTGGAACGTCGGCCAGATATACGTCAAGCAAAATTGGCCTTGGAGTCAGCGATTGAACTTAAGGAGAGTGCGAAGCTAGCCTTAAAACCTTCGATCGTCTTGTCGGGAGTTTTAGGGGTTCAGGGTTTTCAGCCAGCTTATCTATTTCAGTTACCTGCCTCGATGGCTTACCAGTTGATTGGTGGAATTACAACACCCTGGTTGAATCGCTCTGCAATTACCGCTGATATCTTGCGAACGAATTCTCATTGGAAGGCATTAGATTTGGCTTATCAAAATGCCCTCATCAAAGGATATTTGGAATGGGACACTCAGGTTAAATCGTTGAGTTATTTACAAAGACAAAATCAATTGAAAGAACGAGAGGTACTACTAACAAAAGGGGCAATTAATACGATTGGGACGTTATTTTTAACAGTGAATGCGAGTTATTTGGAAGTTTTAACTGCCCAACAAAATGCATTACGCGCTGAATTGGAATTGTTGGAAATCTCCCGAAAGCGCTGGATGCATGCAATTCAATTGTATCGAGTTTTAGGTGGAGGCTGGTAATACCAGCTTTTCAATGACCTGCGGAAAATCACGATGTTCGAGGACTTGACCTTTTTTTGCCACATCTTCTGGCGTGTCAGATGGTAATACGGGGAAGGAACTTTGGAAGATGATGGCGCCCTCATCGTACTGTTCATTCACGTAATGAATGGTAATGCCTGATTCTTTCTCGCCCGCAGCGACAACAGCCTCATGTACGAAGTGTCCAAACATTCCTTTCCCCCCAAATTTCGGAAGTAAGGCCGGATGTAAATTGATGATATGTTGTGGATAGGCCTGTACGTATTCTGTTGGAATTAACCATAAGAAGCCAGCTAATACAATCCAATCCGTATGCAAGGATTGAATTTTTCGCAACAAAGTCCCGTTTTTAAATTCTTCTCGAGAGAAAATACTGCAAGGTATTTCTAATCGTTTTGCACGTTCAATGACACCTGCCTCCGGATTATTACAAAAGATGTGTGTTATTTTTACTGCTGTGGAATGCTTAAAATGTTCAACGATTTTTTCGGCGTTCGAGCCAGAACCAGAGGCAAAAATGACTATATTCTTCACAGGAGCTTTTTTTATTTTTGCAAATTTAAGCCTTATTCAGGAACCTTTCGGGATTTGTCGTAGTTTTGTTTGCGTTTGAATCTTCAAATATGAAAATAGGAATCATTTGTTATCCCACCTACGGGGGAAGCGGGGTCGTAGCGACCGAGTTAGGCAAGGCGCTTGCTTCGGTGGGTCACGAGGTGCACTTTATTACCTATACGCAGCCACCACGTTTGGATTTTTTTAGTGAGAATATCTTTTACCATGAGGTATCAGTAGCGTCCTATCCTTTATTTGAATACCTGCCATACGAGTCGGCACTTGCCAGTAAAATGGTCGACGTGACAGTAAATGAGCAATTGGATTTGATCCATGTGCATTATGCGATTCCACATGCTTCTGCGGCTTATTTGGCCAAGCAGATTTTAAAATACAAAGGCATTCATGTTCCTGTCATTACGACCTTGCACGGGACTGATATTACGCTCGTAGGTCGTGATCCATCGTTTGAACCAGTTGTGACCTTTTCAATTAATGAATCGGATGGGGTGACGGCTGTCTCGGAAAGTTTGCGTGATGATACCTATTCTTCGTTTGAGATTTTAAGTAATATTGAAGTCATTCCAAATTTTATAGATCTCCACAGGTTTAAAAAGCAACCGAAGGAGCATTTTAAATTGGCGATTTGTCCAAATGGCGAAAAGCTACTCATGCACACCTCGAATTTTCGAAAGGTAAAGCGCATTGAAGATATTATTCATGTCTTCGCGCGTTTGCAAAAACAAATTCCTTCCAAACTTTTATTAGTTGGCGATGGCCCTGAGCGTTCAGGCATCGAGGCATTATGCCGGGATTTAGGCGTAGCGTCAGATGTTCGTTTTTTAGGGAAATTGGATACAATTGAAGAGGCCCTTTCTTTGGCAGATCTTTTCTTTTTAACTTCTGAGAAGGAGAGTTTTGGCTTAGCAGCTCTAGAAGCGATGGCTTGTGAGGTTCCTGTCATTTCATCCGATGCTGGCGGTATTCCTGAAGTGAATATTCATGGTGTGACGGGATTTGTGAGCAGGGTGGGAGACATCGATGACATGGTCGCGAATACCATCAAAATTCTGACTGATGAGGCTCTACATACACAAATGAAGGCGAATGCGCTGGCTCGTGCGAAGGAATTTTCTTTGGAAAAAATCTTGCCGATGTACGAACGATATTACGAGAAAATCGTAGGCCAAAGTTGGCGATTCCCAACCCAAAAATTTACGGATGCTGAATAAGGGTCACAGCACTTGCGTCTTTCGTTTCCAGCAATAATTCAGCTATTGATTTTTTTAATTTGGGATGTTGGTATGTTGCCGCAATCTCCTGCATGGGAATTAAGATGAATTTTCGATTCTGAATATATGGATGTGGAACTTGTAAATCTGCCGTTTGAATGATTTGCTGGTCAATGAATAAGATGTCCAAATCAAGTGTTCTTGGGCCCCAGGCAATGGTTCTTTCCCGTCCGAAAGCTTTTTCAATGGATTGAATTTCGGCTAATAGTTCATTCGGTGCCAGGGAAGTCTCAACGAGTATGACTTGATTAACGAAATCTGCTTGGTCTTGCAGGCCCCATGCGGCTGTTTGGTAGAGACTTGATTTTTGTAGGATCGCCCCAACTTTATTTTCAATCAGGGGATAACAAGTTTCAAATATTTCCTGAGTATTTCCTAGATTGCCTCCTAAAGAAAGGAAAACGTGCATAGTTTGTTCGTTTAATTTCCTCGCAAACATACAAATTTCTTTTTTATGCCTAGTTCATCTGACTTAAAACCAGGTGTTTTGTTGATTTCTGAGCCTTTTTTGGAGGATCCATCCTTTAAGCGCTCGGTGATCTTGCTGTGCGAACATTCGAGTTCGCACTCCTTTGGCTTAGTGCTTACTCAACCGCAAGAAGTGATTTTGGATTCAATGATGGATGCCAAAGTCTTAGGTGAAATTCCCCTGTTTGCAGGTGGTCCCGTCGATCCTACGATTTTACAATTCCTACATCGTCGGCCGGATTTAATTCAAGGCGGGCAAGAAATTAGTCCGGGCTTATTTTGGGCAGGAGATTTTGAACAAGCGATTGAAGCTGTTGTGGAAGGGACGATTTCCTTCCAAGAGATCAAATTTTTTATTGGTTATTCAGGCTGGTCGGCAGGCCAACTAGATCGCGAATTGAGATCAAATTCGTGGATTGTTTCAGACTCGCGTCTGTCGGATGTCTTCGAGGAGACACCTGAAAAATTGTGGAGAAAGGTGCTTTATCAGAAAGGTGGTAATTTTCGGGTTTTATCAACTTATCCGGATGATCCCAGCTTAAATTAAGTTTATTCCCCCTACCTTTGGCAAACCTCGGAGGATTGCCAAAGGTAAGGTGGAAGATTACCAAAGGTAAGGTGGAAGATTGCCAAAGGTAAGGTGGAAGATTACCAAAGGTAAGGTGGGAGGATAGCCAAAGCTATGGCGGAATTAGCTAATGCGCGCCCAGTTTGTGGTCTCTTTGCGTTGTTGCATCACCTGTTCACGAATCATTAAATGGCGGTCTAATGCTAAATGGGGGTCTTCCTCCAAAATCTTTACGGCGGTTTCCCTCGCTACCTTTAAAATTTCACCATCTGTTGCTAAATCTGCAATTAAAAGATCAATTGCCCCACTTTGACGCGTGCCTGCTAAATCTCCAGGGCCACGTAATTGTAAATCAACTTCGGCGATTTCAAATCCATTATTCGTCCGAACCATCGTTTCAATCCGTTTTTTTGTGTCGGCACCTATTTTGTAGTCGGTCATCAGAATGCAATAACTTTGTTCCGCTCCCCGACCGACTCTGCCGCGTAACTGGTGCAATTGGGATAGGCCGAAACGCTCGGCACTTTCAATAATCATAATCGAAGCATTCGGGACATTTACTCCCACCTCAATGACGGTCGTTGCCACCATAATTTTGGTTTCATGTTTGACAAAACGAGCCATTTCGATATCCTTATCTGCTGGTTTCATCTTTCCATGCAAAATTCCTAAGGGGACCTCGGGAAAAGCGCGGGAAATACTTTCGTAGCCATCCATCAAATCCTTGAAATCCATTTTTTCAGATTCCTCAATCAGCGGATAGACGATATATACTTGTCGGCCTTTCGACAATTCATTTTGAATAAAAGCAAACACCTGCAATCGATGGCTATCATAGCGATGTGTCGTTTGAATTGGCTTTCTTCCTACCGGCAATTCATCGATGATAGAAATATCAAGATCTCCATATAAAGTCATGGCAAGGGTTCGCGGAATAGGCGTTGCCGTCATCACCAGCACATGGGGATGTATCGCTTTGTTTTTATCCCAAAGTTTTGCTCGCTGTGCTACACCAAAGCGGTGTTGTTCATCGATGATGCAAAGCCCAAGATTTTTAAAAACAACCACATCTTCAAAAATTGCATGCGTCCCCACCAAAATCTTCAGTTCCCCAGAGGCCAAATCTTCCAACAAGCCCACTCGGTCCTTTTTCTTCACCGAACCCGTAAGTTTCGCAATCGTGATTCCGAGTACGTCGGCAAATTTCTTTAAACCTTGATAATGTTGGTCTGCCAAAATTTCCGTTGGCGCCATGATGCAAGCTTGTGTTCCGTTATCGATGGCAAGTAACATGGAGATAAATGCCACTATGGTTTTCCCAGATCCTACGTCCCCTTGTAGTAGGCGATTCATTTGTTTCCCCGACTTCATATCTTGAAACAGTTCACGGATCACTTTTTTCTGAGCGCCCGTCAGATCGAAGGGCATGTGTTCCTGATAAAAGGTCGTCAACAAAGCAGCCGAGGCAAATACTTGCCCAGGGAATTGCTCTTTACGCACCAAATTTTGCTTAATTAAGCGCAATTGGTTATAAAATAATTCCTCAAATTTCAGTCGGCGCCTTGCCTGATGAAGCCAATTTTCACTCTGAGGGTGATGGATATGATAGAGCGCCTCTTGTTTGGAAACCAAACGAAATTGTTGGATGATTTCCATGGGCAAGGTTTCGCGAATGTGGGAAAACGCCGTACCCAATAACGTGCGTTGAAGTCCCGCAATCACCTTGCTATCAATGTATTTTTTACGCAGCCTTTCCGTCAGCGAATAAACGGGTCGGTAAAATTTATCGGAATGATTGGCACCTTTAAACACCTCCATTTCAGGATGCGTCATTTGCATCTGTCCATTGAATGATGTGGGCTTGCCGTAAAATAAATAATCAACCCCAGTCACTAAGGATTTTTCGAGCCATTTGACACCTTGAAACCATACAAGTTCAATGCATCCACTTTCATCACAACATTCTGCGACAATGCGTTGTTTTGGCCCATTCCCTAATTTTTCTTTGTATCGAATTCGACCAATGAACTGCGCATGCTCCATTTGTTCCGAAATTTCGGCAATCGGATGAATCTGTGTGCGATCCTCATAACGGAAAGGGTAATATTGAATCAGGTCGCCATAAGTGAACAGCCCCAGCTCCGTTTGGAGTAAACTGAGACGAGTAGGAGTCATACCGCGTAATTGCGAAAGATCCGTATCGAAAAAATGGCCTGCCGACATTGAACAAATTTTTTGTGAATTTAGGTATATTTACAAAACGGTTGACGTGTATCTTAAAATCCTTTATGTCGATTTCTACTTTTTATCTTAAAATCAGTTGTTTCCTCTTCTTTATGGGAATGTCCTATGCAATTTCGGCGCAGGTTGTTTCAACCGATCCCTGTAAAGATGTTTGGGTGGCTACAGATGCTAAGATCTTATTATTTTCTCCTGAACCTGGAGAGTTAATTAAACCGATTCTCGTACCTGTAAATGGTTCCTTGAACCCACTCATTCAATGGACTTGGACTCCTGCGTTAGGGATGGTGGATAAAAACGGGAATGATGGCTCGCATCTTTTGCAGCCCTTTTTTGATGTTCAAAAACTAGGGGATTTGGGTGGGAATGCCTTTACGACGACTTTTTATATCACGGGGAGGAATCCTATTTCGGGATGTAATACCTTTTCTGCCATTGATGTAATTATCTTAGCGAGGGTTAAACCCTACGATGCCATTACGCCAAACGGCGATGATTTAAATGATTATTGGGCCATAGACAATATTTCTTCTTATCCCGAAGCAACGATTACGGTTGTTGACCGATGGGGCATTCCTGTGTTTGAAGGATCTGGTGAAACCTATGAAGAAAAACCATTTCGTGGTAAATTAGATGGGAAAGCATTGCCTACAGGAGTATATATGTACCGCATTAAACCAAATGCCGATTATCCGGATGTGGTTGGATCACTAACCATTATACGCTAGATGAAGAGTTTATTAGACCAGCAATTTCAGGAAGAAGGATTCGTCATCACGAAAGTCGAAGATTTATTGAATTGGGCACGTGCAAGTTCCTTGTGGCCCATGAGTTTTGGCTTAGCCTGTTGTGCAATCGAGATGATGCAAACTTTTGCATCTGGGTATGATTTGGACCGTTTTGGAGTATTTCCTCGGCCTTCCCCAAGACAATCTGATGTGATGATCGTTGCGGGTACGGTGACATTTAAAATGGCGGATCGTATTCGCCGTTTATATGAACAAATGCCAGAGCCCCGTTATGTGATTTCGATGGGTTCCTGTGCGAATTGCGGTGGACCCTATTGGGAACATGGCTACCACGTTGTCAAAGGTGTTGATCGGATTATTCCTGTAGATGTTTATGTGCCTGGCTGCCCTCCAAGACCCGAAGCGCTCATCGGGGGAATTTTAAAATTACAAGAGAAAATCAATCGCGAAACCTTAGTGGTTCCCCAACGCATCTTGGATGCCATCTCCTAATACAGCTACCATGGAATTGATTCAAATAAAATCGTTGATTGAAAATGAGCTAAATTTGTCTGTTGAGCTGATGGAAAAATCAGGCCAACTAACCGTGCTTAGCCAGGATCTTTTGACTATTTGCGATTTCTTGTGGCGGAATCCGAATACCTATTTTGATTCCTTATCCTGTGTAACGGCCATTGATTTGGGCGAAGAGACAGGCCAAATGGAAGTTATTTATACCCTCTACTCGATTCCTTTTCATATTACCATGCATTTGCGTGTACTTGTCAATCGTGAAAAACCCGAAGTTCCTAGCGTATGTTCGATTTGGAAAACGGCGGATTGGCATGAGCGTGAGGCTTATGACTTTTTTGGAATTCAGTTCCTCGGTCACCCAAATTTGACGCGGATATTGTTACCGGCCGACTGGGAAGGTCATCCCTTGCGGAAAGATTATGTGGAGCAGGAGCGTTACCATGGTATTAAAGTCAAGTACGAAGGATGAAAATAGCCGGATTTACATTTATTCGAAATGCGGTTCAAAATGATTATCCCATCGTGGAGGCAATCACTTCCATTTTGCCAATTTGTGATGAATTTGTTGTGGCTGTGGGAAATTCAACTGATGGAACACTCGAATTAATTCAAGCAATTCCTTCGGATAAAATCCGAATTATTGAAACGATTTGGGATGAATCAGCCCGAGAAGGTGGTCGAGTTTTCGCTTTGGAAACGGATAAGGCCTATCAAGCCATTTCATCTGATACGGATTGGGCATTTTACATCCAAGGGGATGAATGTGTGCATGAAGGTGATTTGTCTAAGATTCAAGCTGCGATGCAAACGTATGTAAACGACCCAACGGTAGAAGGATTGTTGTTTCATTACAAACATTTTTATGGATCTTACGATTATGTCGCTGTTTCGCGTCGCTGGTATCGCAAGGAAATTCGAGTCGTGAAATTCGACCCTCAAGTACATTCCTACAAGGATGCGCAGGGTTTCCGAAAAGCAGGAAAAAAGATACATGCCAAATTGATCGATGCATCAATTTACCATTATGGTTGGGTCAAACCACCTCAGGGACTAAATAACAAGGTGCGTAATTTTACCCAATTTTACCGGGATGATGCTTGGCTTGCCGAACATGTGCCCGCTGATTATCAATTTGATTATGAGAATGCAGAACGCTTGACTCGTTTTGAAGGTACGCATCCCGCGGTTGCGCAAGCACGTGTTGCACGGATGCAATGGCCTTTTGAATTTGACCCACAGATGTTACGTGATAAAATGAGTCTTCGTAGAAAAGTCTTGCAACAAATTGAGGATTGGACCGGTTGGCGTATCGGTGAATATCGAAATTATAAGCAAATGTAAGTGGAACAGATTCAATTTTTTCCTGCTGCTCAGGCTCCTGAGAATCCGTATTTTTCCATACTTATCCCGAGTTGGAATAATCTTGAATTTCTGAAATTATGCATCCGCAGCATCCGAGAACATAGTGTGGTTCCATTTGAATTGATTGTGCATCTCAATGAGGGGAAAGATGGATCGCTGGAATGGGTACGGGACCAACTAGATATAGCCTATTCGCATTCGATGACGAATGTTGGGGTCTGTCATGCGATGAATGCCATGCGGAAATTGGCCAAAGCAGATTATTTGTTGTACATCAACGATGATATGTATGTGCTTCCTGCCTGGGATCTATTGTTGCAAAAGGAAATTCAGGCTTGCCCGGATGAATATTTCTTCATTTCATCCACGATGATTGAACCACGTGCCCAGAGTTCCTGTTCGATAGAAGCGAATTTTGGGACAAGTATGGAAAGTTTTGAAGTGGCGCGTTTACTGAAGGAATTTGCGTCGTTTGAGAAGTCAGATTGGCAGGGGGCGACTTGGCCTCCCAATGTCGTGCATAAAAAAATTTGGGACGCCGTGGGTGGTTATAGTGTTGAATTTACGCCAGGGATGTATTCTGACCCCGATTTTTCGATGAAATTATGGCAAGCGGGTGTTCGGCTGTTTAAAGGTTTAGGCCAAAGCCGCGTCTATCACTTTGGCTCAATTTCTGTGAAACGTGTCAAACAAAATCGAGGCTATTATCAGTTTATTCGAAAATGGGGGATGACTTCAAGTACCCTTTCGAAGTATTATTTGCGACGAGGAGAGCGCTTTGACGGGCCTTTGGTCCAACAGAAAATTCCGTTAATCGTTCGTTTGAAGAACTGGTATTATCGCCTTAGTACAGCGCGAAAAACAATTTAAATCCATAGATAAATTTTCCAATGGTAGACTTGCCTTTATAGGCTAGCATGCTCTCGCGATGTGTAAAGACAATGCGGACACGATTGAAGCGATCACTGAGTTTGGTGCCGCGACAAGCCAGGTAAAAGTCATGCAATATCTTTTTGTTTTCGCCAGCAGGACATCTTGTTTGTAATAAATTCAATCGAGCAATGATGCGATCATTGCGCTCTTTTTTGCTCTGAAAGGACTTGGGAGCCTTTTTTAAATTGGCCCCGATGGTATTGTTTTCGTGTTGCCGGTAATGCACTAAGGCCTCCGGAATATACGTAATTCCCCGCGCGCAAGTCGCCGCGAAGCCAATCAAATAATCGTGTGTGACAAATTCAACCGTCGGCAGTGCAAATGCGAGTAAATCACGCTTGAATAACATGCTATGTCCCGGGGCCCATGCGCCAAACGTGTACATCAATGGGCTGTCATAAGCAATTTGACGTTTAATGTCTGACATTTTTTTGCCCGTCTGATTTCCTTCAGCATCGACCAAATCGGAGTCGGCATAAATTAAGGAGGCATCCCCGATTTCATTCACAAGCTTGGAAATTTTTGAAGGCAACCAATAATCGTCTTGGTCAGAGAGAGCAATCAATTCGCCTTTAGCCCAATTTATTCCCTTTTCAAAGGTTTTTCGGTAACCGATATTGCTTGCGTTTTTATGGATGTTCATGCGAATATCTTTTTTGGCGTATTTTTCGAGGATATCCCATGTAGCATCCGTCGAGGCATCATCCACACAGATAAATTCCAAATTGGGATAATCTTGTGCGAGCAAACTTTCCACTTGAATGGCCAAGTATTTTTCACCTTGATAGCATGCCATCACGATGGAAACGAGGGGATAATCGGATCTTGTAAGCAAATTGTTTCTGAAAATTGTCGTAATTTAAACCAAATTTTGAAATAGATTCCTTGAAAACATATATACGTTTATTGTCTTATGCCGTTTCGATTCGAAAATATGTATTCCCATATTTCGGTTTTTCGTTGTTGGCAAGCCTTTTTGGAATCTTAAATTTCACCTTATTGATTCCCTTGTTGAACGTCTTGTTCAATCAGGCATCTACGAATCAGGCGTCTTTATATCGCATTTTGCCTGCGTTTTCTCTGAGTCCAAGTTATTTCTCCTTTTTATTCAATCATTATTTTTATGGGGCATTGGAGGTATATGGGCGTTTGGGAGCATTGCAATATGCCTGTGCGGCGATTATGGTTTCGGTCGTTTTGGCCAATATATTTCGTTATTTTTCGCAACGAGTGTTGAAAACAGTTGAGGCGGATACGATCGCCTCTCTCCGCCAGGCAGTATTTGCACAGGCGATTCGATTGGATTTAAGTTATTTTTCCGAGCAGCGAAAAGGGAATTTGATGTCGCGATTGACAACGGATGTGCAGGAGGTGGAAAATAGTATTGGTCGGGCATTCACGGCGACCTTTAAAGAAATCTTTACCTTGATTATGTTTTTTGTTTTCCTGGCGAGCATGTCAGGGAAATTAACCTTGTTCTCCTTGATTATTTTGCCCCTATCTGGCGGCGTGATTGCGACGATTACACGGCGTTTGCGCCGTGCTGCAGGCGAAGTTCAGCAGCATTTGAGTGGTCTAATTAGTTTGTTGGATGAGACTTTTGGGGCAATGCGCGTTGTCAAGGCATTTCGTGCGGAGAAGGTCATGGATGCGCGTTTTCAGGAAGGAAACGATCGTTACCGTCATTCGTTGTTGAAAATGGTTTTTCGGCAGGAATTAACCTCCCCTGTTTCAGAGAGTTTGGGTGTTTTGGTGGTGACGGGGATTTTATTGTATGGGGGTAGTTTGGTGATTGCTGGGGATGGAGAATTGAGTGCCTCAACTTTCATTGCGTTTATCGCAACATTTTCTCAGGTTATGCGGCCTGCCAAAGCGATTGCAGATGCTTTTTCAGGGATTCAGCGAGGCGTGGCATCGGCAGATCGGATTATCGAAATCTTGGATACCGAATCCGAAATTCAAGTGGAGGAGCCGGTTCATTCGCTTAAGGAATTCCAAAATAAAATTTCGTTTGAGGAGGTGGGATTTGCTTATGTAAAGAGTCGGTCTGTCTTGAAGTCGGTGAGTTTTGATATTCCCAAAGGAAAAACAATCGCATTGGTCGGAGCCTCAGGTGGCGGGAAATCAACATTGGCAGATTTATTACCGCGGTTTTATGATCCAAGTTCCGGTCAGATTTGCCTAGATGGTGTACCGTTGAAACATATTCCTTTGGAAGATTTGCGTGCTTTAATGGGTATTGTTACACAGGAATCGGTTTTATTTAATGATACGATTTTTAATAACATCGCATTTGGGACGGAAGCAAGTATGGAAGCCGTTGTGGAAGCGGCTAAAATTGCCAATGCACACGAATTCATCGAGTCAAGTTCGGAAGGTTATCAAACCGTTATTGGTGATCGCGGTTCAAAATTGTCTGGCGGTCAGCGCCAGCGCATATCGATTGCACGTGCCGTATTAAAAAATCCCCCTATTTTGATTTTGGATGAAGCGACCAGTGCCTTGGATAATGAATCAGAGAAATTGGTTCAAGCTGCATTGGGGAATTTGATGAAGCATCGAACTGTACTGGTCATTGCGCATCGTTTGAGTACTATTCAACATGCCGACCAAATTTTGGTCGTGGATAAAGGAGCGATCGTTGAACGCGGTACTCACACAGAATTATTGGCTAATCCTAAGGGGTACTATACAAAGCTGAGTCATCAACATTAAGCGAGCTTTTTCTGAATTTTATTAGCTATTCAGCGTTTAAATAGCTAATTTGCGCCCGATTTCAACCATTGTATTTATCTATTATGTCATCATCCTTATTAGCCCAACGCATTCAAGCATTAGAAGAGTCATCCACGTTGGGAATGACAAAAAAAGCGCGTGAATTAGCTGCGCAAGGTCACAAAGTAATTAGCCTTTCAGTAGGAGAGCCTGATTTTAAAACACCAGCACACATCTGCGAAGCTGCAAAAAAAGCCATAGATGATGGTTTTCACGGGTATTCTCCCGTGGCAGGTTATCCAGATTTACGTTTAGCGATTGCAAATAAGTTAAAGCGTGATAACGGTTTAGAGTGGGGTTCGGAAAACATTGTGGTTTCTACAGGTGCTAAACACTCGTTGGCAAATGCCATTGCAGCCTTGATTAATCCAGGAGATGAAGTGATTATCTTTTCACCGTATTGGGTATCTTATTCCGAGATGGTCAAATTAGCCGATGGCGTTTCTGTGATTGTGCAGGGTGCATTTGACAATAATTTTAAAGTAACTGCGGCTCAATTTGAGGCTGCAATTACTCCGAAAACGAAAATGGTGATGTTTGCTTCGCCAAACAATCCAACGGGATCCGTTTATACTGAATCTGAATTACGTGACATTGCGAATGTTGTTGCACGTCATGAAAATATATTTGTGTTAGCTGATGAGATTTACGAATACATCAACTTTACACAAGGAGGTCATTTCTCGATCGGCTCTATTCCCGAAATCAAGGAACGTGTCATTACAGTTAATGGTGTTGCAAAGGGCCATGCGATGACAGGATGGCGTATTGGATTTATTGCCGCAGCGAAATGGATTGCAGACGGAGTAGAAAAATTACAAGGCCAAGTGACTTCAGGAACGAATTCAATCGCTCAAAAAGCTGCAGTAGCGGCATTTAATGGTTCATTGGACCATGCATATGAAATGAAGGCTGCCTATGATCGTCGTCGTAAATTGGTAGTAGGTAAGTTACGTGAAATTCCAGGTTTTAAGGTGAACATGCCGGATGGCGCTTTTTATGCCTTCCCTGATATTTCTTATTATTTTGGTAAATCGGATGGAACGACAACGATCAATGATTCAGATGATTTCTGTACTTGGTTGTTGAATGAATCATTTGTTGCCACGGTTGCAGGATCTGGTTTTGGAGCACCGGATTGCATGCGTATTTCAACTGCCGCGGCGGATGAGCAATTAGAAGAGGCTTGTGAGCGAATTAAAACAGCGGTTGCAAAATTGAAATAAAGAATTCTTGTATTGATTTATATTTGAAAGTCAGGGACATAAAACCCTGACTTTCTTTTTTATATTTACCTCATGGAAATAATTTCAGTAATCATTTTTGTTGTCGGATATCTGGCCATTGCTTTTGAGCATCCGATAAAAATTAATAAAACAGCGTCTGCTTTAGTCACAGGCGTGTTAGTATGGGTTGTTTTTGCTTTGGTTCGTGGACCACATGATTTGGAATCTTTATCCCATCATTTAGGGGCGACGTCTGAAATCTTATTTTTCTTATTGGGTGCTATGACGCTTGTGGAACTCGTGGATGCACATCAGGGTTTTCACTTTGTCAGTCGGCTGATTAAAACTAAAAACCCAGCTACATTAATGTGGATAATTGGTTTTTTGACTTTTTTCTTATCTGCCGTATTAGACAATTTGACCTCCTCAATTGTTATGGTTACCTTATTACGCAAATTAGTAAGTGACTCTGCCACACGAAAATATTTTGTGGGCCTAGTAGTCATTGCCGCGAATGCCGGAGGAGCCTGGTCGCCCATTGGCGATGTGACAACAACCATGTTGTGGATAGGTGGTCAAATTTCCGCTATGGGCATTGTGAAAAGTCTATTTATACCCTCGGTCATTTCATTAATTGTTCCGTTAGCCGTTGCGGCATTTTGGGTTCGAAAAAGCTCATTGGGGGTGGTTCATGAAGGAAAATCGATGACAGACGATGAGGAGCGACATGGTCGTATTATGTTATTCGCAGGTATTTCCAGTTTGTTAGGGGTTCCCGTATTTAAGACCATAACACATTTACCTCCTTATATGGGAATCTTGTTGGCCTTGGGATTGGTTTGGATCTTGTCGGAATACTTACATGCCGACAAAGACGAAGAAACTAAAAAGCCCTATACGGTTGGGCATGCTTTGACGAAAATCGATACATCAAGTGTCTTGTTCTTTTTAGGAATATTATTGGCGATAGGAGCCTTGGAATCTTTTGGATATTTAGGCCAATTGGCAACCTATCTTGAATCAAGTCTGGGAAATCAATTTGTGATTGTGACTGTTATAGGTGTTGCCTCATCCATTGTGGATAATGTTCCATTGGTGGCTGCTACGATGGGCATGTATCCTTTAACGCAATTTCCCTTAGATCATACGATGTGGGAATATTTAGCCTTTTGTGCTGGAACTGGAGGAAGTATTTTGATAATTGGTTCTGCAGCTGGTGTGGCTGTGATGGGCATGGAGAAAATCGATTTTGTTTGGTATGCCAAACGCATTGGATTTTTAGCACTATTAGGCTATTTCGCCGGAGCAGCCACCTATTTGTTGGTCCATTAAAAAGCATAGCGAACACGCGCTGCATAATAATTGGGGGCCACAATGGGTTCCCATTCCATGCTTGTTTTATCCAAGGATTTTTTGAGTTTCGGATAGATCCAATTTGCGAACTCTGCGGAGGCAATGCCGATGGCGGCACCCATCGCGACATCACTCGCCCAATGCTTATTATTTGCTATTCGTAAAGCTCCTGTAGCAGTTGCTAGGGCATATCCACCCACGGCGATCAAGGGATATTGTTTTCCATACGCACGATCGAGCATGCGTGCACCAAAAAATGCAGTTGTCGTGTGTCCTGATGGAAAACTATGGTCCGTGCCATCGGGTCGCGTCTCGTTGACAGCATATTTTAAACCTTGCGTGATGAGGGTGTATGTTCCTGTTCCGATGATGAACAAGGCAATTTGATCTTTGGGTTTTTTGTTGTCTTTAAGGCCCGCAAGATGTAAGCCTATGTTCAGGAGTGTCGGACTATATTGAATGAAGTTGTCGGCCGACGAATTAAAGCCCGAAAGCTTATTTTGGTAATATGTTCGCTGTTCATCTTTTGCGAAATCAGAATAGAGAATTGCACTTGCTGTTGAAAGACCGGCAACGTAATACCAAACCTTGTTTTGTGCAAGCGTTTGGAAATGGATTGCGAATATAAAAAGAAGGAGGATTTTATTTTTCATGTAGTAGTGTTTGGATTGTTTGTTCAAATTCATGAATCCAATCCGTATAATATACGCCGGTTCCTGGTCCCGAAAATCCGGTATGAATTTCCCTCACCTTGCCTGTTTTATCCAAGATAAATGTGGTCGGATAGCCATTGATTTTGTGCAACATAGGTAATACCTGTTCGATGGTTTCATCATTCGGTTGGCCTGCAAATAAAATTTCGTAATCTAGGCCAATTCGTTTTTTGAAGTTTTCTATTTTCGGGCCTGAGATACTTAATTCAGGCGAATATTCGAAAGCAAGCCCAATAACCTCTACCCCTTGGTCCTTCATTTTTTTGTAGTAAGGACTTAGGAAGCGAGCTTCATCCATACAATTAGGACACCAAGAGCCCATGAGTTCAATGATAACGACTTTGTTTTTATAGCGTTCATCCTGTAAACTAATCAATTGGCCAGAAGGGCTGGGAAGACTAAAGTTGATTCGGTCAAAACCAGGCTTGAGATAGGTTAGTTTTTTCAAGTCGGGCAGACTAGCTTTTTCATCACGAACCGCCTTAAAGCTGCGTTTTCCGGCTAGCCCTGAGAAATAGAGGCCTTCCAACTGATTACCTATTAATTTACTGCGGAATTGCATGATTCCACTGCCATCAAAATAACTTAGTAATAAACTGTCGCCGCTAATATTTCCTTGTAAGAAGCGGTAATCTCCGCTGGTTTTCAATACGGTTCCCGTAACCTGATTCCCCTTTTGATCTAAAATTAAGACACCCGGGCTGTGGTTACTTTCGTCCGACCAGAAATCGGCCGCATATTTCCCACTCACATATATCGAAGCGGGTTTTAGTTTTGTGAATCGTTCCGAACTACCTGCGTGAGCCTGAAAGGGGATGCGGTAAAGTATTTTCCCGTTGCGATTTTTTTGCCAAAAACCCAGTAGGGATTTCCCGTTATGTAGGGATCCCACAAGTTCAGAATCGTATAATTCGAACGGAATGACGAGGGAATCTCCTCGAAAATAGGCATCCCCTAGATTGGCAATTTCAGCGCCATTTTGAAATTGAATGTTGAGTTTATTTTTTGTTTTGATTTTCCCAACAATGAAATTGAAAGGAAGTGGACCGCCGAGGTGCTTAATTTCTCCTCGCCATGGCCCTAATACAGGATTTTGAGCAAAACCACATTCGCCTAATAAGACGAAAAAAAGGAGCGGGTAAATTAATTTCATGCGCTTTGATTATTTCAACAAAGATAGGAGATAATACTTGTCACAAAAAAATCAACATCCTGATAAAAAAGCTTATGCTTGCCGACAGATAATTTGTAAATTTGAAATATGTCTGAAAGTACCTACCATACCTCGGTTTTATTGCAAGAATGTTTAGCGGGTTTAGCGATCAAACCCGATGGGATTTACGTGGATGTGACATTTGGGGGAGGAGGTCATTCGAAAGCCATCTTAGCGGCATTAGGTCCGGAAGGTCGATTATATGCTTTTGATCAGGACCCAGATGCATGGAAGCAGGCGGATTTGATTAACGATGATCGTTTAACCTTGATTACGGCTAATTTTCGCTATTTGGAGAAATATATGCGTTTACATGGAGTGAAACAAGTGGATGGGATATTGGCGGATTTTGGTGTTTCTTCTTTTCAACTGGATGCCGCCGAACGCGGATTTTCGACCCGCTTTGATGGGCCTTTAGATATGCGTATGGGCCCTTCGGCATCAATAAGTGCTGCGGAGGTCTTGAATACTTATGCTGCGGGAGATTTACAGAAGTTGTTTGGTATGTATGGGGAAATCAAAAATGCCAAAACCTTGGCATTGGCAATTGTACAAGCGCGGACTCAAAAGCCTTTAGAGACGACTGGAGAATTTAAAGAGATTTTGTTTAAAATAGCCCCGCGTAATAAAGAGTTTCGGTATTTTGCCCAAGCATTTCAGGCAATTCGGATTGAGGTCAATCAGGAGTTGAAGGTGATAGAGGAGTTTTTGGAACAAACACCCAAATTGCTCGCTCCTGCTGGTCGCTTATGTGTAATTTCTTTTCATTCTTTGGAAGATCGTTTGGTAAAAAATTATATTCGGACGGGGGATTGCTTTGGTAAAGAGGATAAGGATCTTTTTGGTGTGGTACATAAGCCCTTGGAGAGCGAAATACGTAAACCAATTACAGCTTCAGCAGAAGAATTGAAGGTAAATCCTCGGTCAAGAAGTGCAAAGTTGAGAATCGCTAGCAAAATTTAAGATGGCAAATGCAGTAAAAAATCAGTCAAAAGAACCTTCGGGGAAGCCACAAAATGGCGTGATGGACTTATTGTTCAATATAGATTCCATGACGGGCGGGGAATTGCCCATCGCTTTATTGAAGAAAATAATTTACATCGCGGTGTTAATTATGATCTACATCTATTATACGATGATGGCGGAGAGTAAAATTCACCGCATCGAGCGAACGAAAATGGAGTTGGAAGAGATACGGGCCGACTATACTACTCAGAAAGCGGATTATATGAAAGTGGGGAAACAAAGTTATTTAGCCCTTTCGATGAAAAAATACAAGTTGGAGGTCAGTTTAACTCCTCCGATTAAAGTGGTTGCTGAATCAGAAAAAGAATAATAGGCATGGCAAAGTCAACGACACAAAATATTCGCCAAATTATTACCAAACGCTTTAATGTCTTTTTTGTCATTATGCTAGGGGCATTTGGCTTGTTGATGTTTTTTTTATTTAAGGTCGTATTCGTCGATGGGCCTTCCTTGAAAGCGGATGCCTCGTCAAAATATTTGAAGGAGCGTTCGATTGAAGCAGTACGTGGGAATATTTATGCGAGCGATGGAAGTTTGTTGGCCACTTCTTTGCCTAAATATCGATTGGGGATGGATTTTTCGGTATTTAAAACCTCCAAAATGCGTGATGTTTTTAAGAAAAATATGCGCGCTTTGGCAGAACATTTAGCGGCATTTTATAGGGATCGGACAGCTGATGAGTATTATTATAAACTCAAGAGTGGATTTGAAAATAGAAAGCCTTATGTGTTGATTAATAATCGATTACTTGATTTTCAGGAACGTAAAACGGTATTAACATTTCCAGTTTTCAAATTGCATCCTAAAAATCCCATTAAAACGGGTGTTGTCTTTGATAAAGTCAATGTTCGCTATGCACCCTTTGGCCAAACTGCTTATCGAACCGTGGGGTATATGAAGGATAAAGTTCGTGTGGGTTTAGAAGGCGCCTTCGATAAAGAGCTTTCTGGGGTTCCTGGGCATGGTATTTTTGAGAAGATGGATAAAAATATGTGGCGTCCCTTGGATGGAAGTAAAGAAATTTTGCCACAGCGCGGATTGGACTTGCATACAACCTTGGATGTCGATATTCAAGATATTGTTGAGTTAGCCTTGATGAAGTCCTTGGATGCATATAAGGGTAATTATGCGACAGCAATCGTAATGGAAACGGCAACGGGGGAGATTAAGGCGATATCCAATTTGATGAAAAATGAGAAATCGCCAACAGGCTATTCTGAATTTGTGAATTATGCAATTGAGGTATCTGAAAATGACCCAGGTTCTGTTTTTAAATTGCCTGCCATGATGGCGATGCTGGAAGAATCGCATATGCCATTAACAGAAACGGTGACGACGGGGGGGAAATATACGATCTATAATAAAACAATGAGTGATTCCCATGACTATGGGACAATAACTGTTCAGGGTGTCATAGAGCATTCGTCTAATATAGGGACGATTAAATTGATGCAGCGAGTTTTTGGGTCAAAGCCTTCCAAATGGTATAATTATTTGAAGTCGTTTCACATGCTCGACCCTTTGGATTTTCAAATTAAACCTGTGACGGGAAAGCCTAATTTCCGTGTGCCAACAAAATGGGATGCCTTGACTTACATGTGGACATCGGTCGGTTATTCTTCCAATACGTCCCCGCTACATTTGTTGTCATTTTATAATGCGATTGCGAATAATGGTTATTGGGTGCAGCCAATTATTGTAAAAAAGGCAACGCATGGAAATGAGGTGGTAATAGATTATACCCAAACTCAAAAGCGTGATGCGAAGCCAATCTGTTCGAAGGAAACATTGGATAAGCTTCGAATTATGCTGAAAGGGGTTGTGGAAAAGGGAACTGGGAATAACCTTACGGGTACGGCCTATGGCATTGGGGGGAAGACGGGCACTGCCCAGCGACGAGTAAATGGGCAATATATCAAGGGGACATATTATGTTTCTTTTATTGGATACTTCCCTGTGAACAATCCCAAGTATACGATGTTGGTCGCGATGGATAAACCTTTAGGTAGTTCTGAAGGAACTTATGCCCGGCAAGTGACGGCTCCGGTTTTTAAGGATATCTCGGATCATATATATGCGCGAGATATGAAAATTCAGCGAAAACTTAGTGGGTATTTGCCTGATTCGTTGAACAATGCTTCACTTCATCATTTAATTCACCCATTGGATCATGGCATTTTGTATGCAAATTTAGGCTTCCCTCGCATCGAAGAAGATGGAAGATGGCTTTCATTTCAGATGAATAAGAAAGAAGTGAAAAATTATGGGGTAAGTTTCGCACCTAAAAAGGTTGCCAATGTTGTCGGGATGAACTTGCGAGATGCTTTATTCTTATTAGAAAACCAGGGATTAAAAGTGCGAGCACAAGGGTTAGGATTTGTTCAATCGCAATCCATTCCTGCGGGCTTTCCTATTCAGAAAAATGCACTAATCACCATTCAGCTTCATTGATATATGACTCACGATTCGAGCAACTTATTTAAGTCGATTGATCGTATCCAACAAGTTGGTTCGCATCAAGGAATTAGTCATTTGTGTTTTGATTCTCGTCAAGCAAAGTCGGGTTCTTTGTTTTTTGCAATTCCAGGCACACAGGTAGATGGGCATCAGTTTTTACCTCAAGTTTTTGCACAGGGATGTACCGCTTGTGTTGTAGAAAAGATTCCTGATGAGGTACCGGCAGGAGTTTTATTGCTTCAAGTTCACGATTCAAATGAAGTAATGGCACAAGTTGCGTCCAATTTTTATGGAAATCCTTCCGCAAGATTAAATTTGGTCGGGATTACCGGGACGAATGGAAAAACAACTAGTGTTACCCTATTATTTGAATTATTCAAGGCCTTGGGGCATCGCTGCGGATTGATTTCGACTGTTCAAAATAAAATTGAAGATCGAATTATTCCTGCAACTCATACGACGCCAGATGCGTTAAATTTAAATGCATTGTTAGCCGAGATGCTTGCTTCGGGTTGCACACATGTGTTTATGGAAGTGAGTTCCCATGCGGTTGTTCAGAAGCGGATTTTCGGCTTGACATTCAAGGGGGCGATATTTTCAAACATCACCCGAGATCATTTGGATTTCCACGAAACCTTTGATGCTTACATAAAGGCCAAAAAAGGATTTTTTGATGCCTTACCTAAAACCGCTTTTGCACTAACGAATGTGGATGACAAACGAGGTATGGTCATGTTGCAGAATACGAAGGCAAAAAAAATAAGTTATGGTATTTTGGAGTCTGCTGATTTTAAAGCTAAAATCAAGGCAAATGTATTGTCAGGATTACAATTGGAATTGGACGGCAGCGAGATTCATGCCCAATTAATTGGGCAGTTTAATGCGTATAATTTGTTGGCCATCTTTGCTACTGCTGTTTTGTTAGGCGAAAACAAGGAAGAGGTGTTAATTGCACTTTCTGGATTGAAGACAGCGCCCGGTCGTTTTGAGCAACTTTATGGACCTGAACATAAGTTGGCAATCGTTGATTATGCCCACACCCCAGATGCTTTGGAAAATGTCTTAAAGACGATTCAAGCAATTCGCCAGAAAAAACAACGTATCATTACTGTTGTTGGATGTGGAGGAAATCGTGATGCAGGAAAGCGGCCCATCATGGCGGCCTTGGCAGCGCAATACAGTGATCAGGTAGTTCTGACATCGGATAATCCTCGATTTGAAGATCCGGAATTGATATTGGATCAGATGCAAGCTGGGATTCCAGATGAGGATAGATCGCATATTATTCGGATTTTAGACCGAAAACAAGCGATTGAACAGGCGATTAATCAATTTGCTAAAACAAGTGATATTGTTTTAGTCGCAGGCAAGGGACATGAGACTTATCAAGATATACAAGGGGTAAAGCATGATTTTGACGATAAGCAGGTCATTTCGGAAGCATTTGCTAAAGTTTGATTTGGCCATAAAATTTTGCAAATTTGTCAATTGATTTAATTTTTTACCCAACACATCCACAAAGGCATGTTTTATTATCTCTTCGAATACTTAGATAAAACCTTAAATATTCCGGGTGCGGGTGTTTTTCAATACATTACTTTTCGTGCTGTGGCTGCCGTCATTACCTCCTTGGGAATAGCGGCCATTTGGGGGAAAGCAGTGATCTATCGCTTACAACGCCTTCAGATTGGGGAAGAAATTCGGGATCTAGGATTGGAAGGCCAAATGGCAAAAAAAGGTACCCCAACTATGGGAGGCTTTATTATTCTTTTATCGCTACTAATTCCTACCTTATTATTTGCCAAAATTACCAATGTTTACATTGTGCTCTTGTTGACCTCAGCTGTTTGGCTAGGGGCCGTGGGTTTTGCAGATGATTATATCAAGGTTTTCAAAAAGAATAAAGATGGTCTTTCTGGCAAATTTAAGATCGTTGGACAAATTGGTTTAGGCATCATCGTCGGTCTAACGATGTATTTTAATCAGCATATTAAAGTGAGGGAATTTGCCTCGGATGGTACGTTTGTGGATCATAAATCACTATTGACGACTGTCCCTTTTATGAAGGGGAATTCCTTCGATTACAACATGTTATTGCCAAAATTCATTCCGGATGAATATGTTTGGGTTGTGTATGTCCTTGTTGTGATTTTTATTATCACGGCTGTTTCAAATGGTGCTAACATCACGGACGGGATCGATGGCTTAGCGGCAGGAACCTCGGTAATCATTGGGATTGCATTGGCTATTTTGGCCTATGTCTCAGGAAATAAAATGATTTCTCAATACTTAAATGTCATGTTTATTCCCAATTCGGGAGAGCTTGCCGTTTTTTGTGCGGCCTTCGTAGGGGCATGTATCGGTTTCCTCTGGTATAACGCATATCCTGCGCAGGTTTTCATGGGAGATACGGGCAGTTTGATGTTAGGTGGGGTTATTGCAACATTAGCCATCGTAATTCGTAAAGAAATGTTAATTCCCATCTTATGTGGAATCTTTTTGATTGAAAATTTATCAGTCATTATTCAGGTGACCTATTTTAAATACACAAAAAGGAAATATGGTGAAGGGCGAAGGGTCTTTTTGATGTCGCCATTGCACCATCATTTTCAAAAGAAAAATTACCACGAAGCTAAAATAGTTACCCGATTTCTGATTGTCGGCATTATTTTGGCCGTTATAACATTAGTAACCCTAAAATTACGCTAAGCGTACATTTATTTTGAGTCAAATTCGCCTATTCTCTCGTTCAAATTCTTTTCAAGAAACCATACCCTTGCCGTCGTCGAAGTCGGAAAGTAACCGTGCATTGATTATTAATGCGCTAGCTGGAGGGGATATGGGGAATTTATCAAATTTGGCTGAGGCACGGGACACCCAAACGATGATTCGTTTATTGGCTGATGTTTCGAATCCAGTAGCCGATGTATTGGATGCGGGGACAACAATGCGTTTTTTGACTGCTTTTTATGCTATTAAGGGGGAGACAAAACAAATGACGGGTACGGCTCGCATGTGTGAGCGTCCCATTGGAATTTTAGTTGATGCCTTGCGCAGCTTAGGTGCTTCCATTGCATATGTGCGAAAAGAGGGGTACCCTCCCTTACAATTAAGTGGTTTTCAGTATTCGGGAAAGCGCGAATTGTTCATTCGTGGCGATGTGAGTTCGCAGTTTATTTCAGCGATTTTAATGATTTCACCCCTGCTTCCAGAGGGTATTGCCCTTCAAATAACGGGTTCATTGGGTTCGAAACCATATGTAGAAATGACTTTAGCCCAAATGGCACAATTTGGTATAAAAGCTTCCGTCGATTGGGCCAAAGGCTTGATTGATATTCCCGCTCAAAAATATGTAGCTGCTCCTTTTGCAGTGGAATCGGATTGGTCTGGTGCGAGTTATTGGTATTCCATGGTAGCTTTGTCGCCATTTGATGACAGTTCATTGGAGTTATTAGGCCTGAAGGAGGATTCCTTGCAAGGCGATGCGGCAATACGGGACATCATGTTGCCGCTGGGTGTTAAAAGTACCTTTACAGGTCGAGGATATTTATTGACTAAATGTGAAGCAGTAGCTGAATTAGCCTGGGATTTCACAGATTGTCCTGATTTGGCACAAACGATTAGCGTAGTGGCTGCTGCCAAAAACATTGTCTTGCATTTAACGGGCTTGGAATCACTTAAAGTGAAAGAAACGGATCGCGTATTGGCCTTGCAAAATGAACTTAAGAAATTAGGGGCATCGCTGGATGAAGTTAAGTCGAATGAATTATATACCGTTTCTGGCTTTTTTGTCGCTCATGGTGCTGTCCCAGAAATTGAGACTTATGATGATCATCGCATGGCGATGGCTTTTGCACCTGTGGGCCTTTTGCGTGAAATTATTATTCATGAACCAGGCGTTGTAGCTAAATCTTATCCAAGTTTTTGGAGTCATGTGGCGATGTTGTTGAGCTCATCAACTAACTAATAAAATTTCTTTTTTATCAGTTTTTTTATTCGATAAGTCTGTTTTTTTTGTAGAATTGTAAACGCTGCCGGGGTCTGAAGACCCCGGCAGCGTTACTCCAAAACCATCTCAAACTATGAAGCAGATTTTACTCCTCGCATTATTATCACCTTTGGCCCTATTCGCCCAGAAAACGCTATTATACTGCGGTAAAATGGTGGATGTCAAAGCCGGAAAAGTGCAAACTGCCTTGACCATTGTTATTGAAGGCAAAAAGATTCAAAGTGTTCAAGCGGGTTACATCCCAGCAGGCAAAGGTGATCGTACCATCGACCTGAAAAATAAAACCGTCATGCCCGGGCTGATTGATATGCATGTCCATTTGGAAAACGAAACGAATCCGAATGCCTACTTAGATCGGTTCACAAAAAACCCCGCTGATTTGGCATACCAATCACTCGTGCACGCGAAAAAGACCTTACATGCTGGATTTACGACGGTTCGAGATTTAGGTGGCACTCATGTTGTGATTAGTCTCCGCAACGCCATCAACAGAGGAATTGTGGACGGCCCACGGATCTATACTTCTGGGGTGTCGATTGGTTCAACAGGTGGCCATGCAGACGATGCCAACGGTCTGAATGAAAGCTTTAAAAAAGATTTAGGGCCAGAAGATGGTGTCGTTAATGGACTCGCAGATGCTGCAAAAGCCGTGCGCCAGCGCTATAAAGAAGGCTCTGATTTAATCAAAATTACTGCAACGGGTGGGGTGCTAAGTTATGCTAAAGATGGTATGGGTGCCCAATTTACGGAAGATGAAATACGGACCATTGTTCAAACAGCGAAGGATTACGGATTCAAAGTTGCAGCCCATGCGCATGGCGCTGAAGGCATGAAACGTGCGATTTTGGCCGGAGTAAGTTCAATCGAACATGGGACATATATGACACCTGAGGTGATGGATTTAATGAAATCAAAAGGTACTTATTACGTTCCCACTATTATTGCCGGTCGTTCTGTGGCAGATTCTGCAAAAATACCAAACTACTATCCTGAGATGATCAAGAAAAAAGCGGAATCGATTGGGCCGATTATTCAATCAACTTTCGGGAAAGCATATAAAGCGGGTGTCAAAATTGCTTTTGGCACGGATGCAGGCGTTTATGGTCACGGTAAGAATTTACATGAATTTATCCTCATGCACGAAGCAGGAATGCCTGCGATGGAAGCCATTCAATCTGCTACTGTTGCTGCTGCTGATTTGCTCGGTCAATCTGATTCGATTGGGTCAATTGAAGTTGGGAAGTTGGCTGATATTGTCGCAGTGGATGGAGACCCTACGCAAAATATTACAGATATCTTAAAAATGAAATTCGTCATGCGAGAAGGTAAAGTGTATAAGCAAGACTAATAAAAAAGGCCCGAATGTTCGTTCGGGCCTTTTTTATGATTAAAAATTAGTTAGCGCTGAATTGCCATGACCTTATTTTTGACAAGTTCATATCCTCCGAATAATAGGGCAGAGAATAAAAATTGGCTGATAATTGCATTTTTTAAGAAAGGCAAGGCCGCCGCATAACACGTCATTAAGCCTGAAAAATCTTTGGCATATACCACGGCGTTACCTGCTTTAAATCCATATCCGATTGCATCGCTCGCCCAAACCGCCAAATTAGATAGGATGAAAAATCCTAATACGCTGATGACATTGGCGCCTACAAACGAACTTGTGTTTGAAATACGAGAGCCCAACAAAGCAATTCCTGCGAAAAGGCTCAAATGAACAAAGTCAAAGCCCCAAGAAAATCCATCGAAATATTGCGGGTAAAAGACATTATTTAAAATCAAATTAGAGATCCAGATGGGCAAAATTGACCAAAGGATTGCTTGTCGTTTACCTAATGCATAAGCCCCAGCAAATAATGCCATTGAACTAACGGGTGAAAAATTGGCCCATGAGGGATTCAGTAAAATTAAAAATCGGCTGGCTACTGCAAGAGCTAAAAAACCCAATAGAACCATTGTGCGCTTTGTCATTTGATATTTCTTTATTTGGGAAGCTAAATAATTTCCAAAGGTAAAACAAAAGCCGTAATTTTATCCATTCTATTTCAATTTATGTATAAAGCATTGCCTTCGATAGGGCTTTTAGGTGGGGGTCAGCTGGGTCGCATGTTGTTGCAAGCAGCAATCGATTTAGACATTAAAGTTTCTTGTCTAGATCCGGATGCAGAAGCACCATGCCATGAATTGGCTCACTTCTTTAAACATGGTTCCTTTCAAGATTACGATGCCGTTTATCAATTTGGAAGGCATTTTGATGTAATCAGCATTGAAATCGAACACGTTAACATCGAGGCCCTTGAGCAATTGGAAAAAGAAGGAAAGCAAGTTTTCCCCCAACCGCATATCTTGCGCATGATTCAAGATAAACGTCTTCAAAAGCAATTTTTTCATGATCATGGTTTTCCTACTGCACCCTTCGTATTGACGGAAAATCAAACTGATATCGCGCTGCATGGGGACTTTTTACCGGCTTTTCATAAATTAGGCAAAGGGGGGTATGATGGGAAAGGGGTTCAGCGAATATCCTCGCTTGCCGACCAGCCTAAAGGATTCAATGCACCTGGACTTTTGGAAAAGGCAGTAGATTTTGAAAAAGAACTTGCTGTTATTGTTGCCCGAAATGCGAGTGGAGAGATCAAAGCCTTCCCCGCGGTTGAAATGGTTTTCCATCCCGAACATAATTTAGTTGATTTTCTGTTTTCTCCCGCTGCCATTTCAAATGAAATTGCCAATAAAGCCGAAAAATTAGCCATTGCCCTGATCGACAAAATGGGCCTCGTAGGCGTATTAGCTGTGGAGTTATTTTTAACCGCGGATGGTGAAATTTTAATTAATGAAGTTGCCCCTAGGCCACATAATTCGGGACATCAGACGATACGAGGAAACGAAACTTCCCAATACGAACAGCATTTACGTGCTATCACTGGTTTGCCTTTAGGTAGTACGACTGCCAAAGGTGTTTCGGGCATGTTGAATTTATTAGGGGCCGACGGATTTAATGGTTTAGCCAAATATGATGGATTAAATGAAGCATTAGCAATTCCGGGTGTTTATCCCTTTTTGTATGGCAAAAAAATGACGAAACCTTTTCGTAAGATGGGCCATGTGACGATTTTGGGAAATACAAAAGAAGAAATTGTTGAAAAGTCAGAACAAGTAAAAACCCTAATCCGCGTGATTAGTTAAATAGAATAATATGGTAGGAATTATTATGGGTAGCAGCTCTGATCTGCCTGTCATGCAAGATGCGATTCAAGTGTGCAAAGATTTTGGGATTCCATTTGAAGTAGATATTGTTTCTGCGCATCGGACGCCTGTCAAAATGCTTGAATATGCACAATCTGCCAAATCTCGGGGGATTCAAGTGATTATTGCCGGTGCTGGTGGTGCCGCACATTTGCCCGGAATGGTGGCCTCTGCAACGATTTTGCCAGTTATCGGCGTACCCGTTAAATCATCTAATTCCATCGATGGATGGGATTCGATTCTTTCCATTCTTCAAATGCCAAACGGTGTCCCCGTTGCAACTGTTGCATTAAATGCATCGAAAAATGCAGGTCTTTTAGCCGTTCAGATGATTGCCATTAGTGATGCCACATTAGCAGCGAAATTAGTTCAATACAAAGCTGAATTGATTGAAAAAGTTGCCGAAATGAGTCAAAAAACGAATGAATTAATTAAATAATATGAAAAACCCTTTCTCTTTTATGAAAGAAAGTGAATCCTCTAATTTGCCTTTGGTTACTCTGTTCGTGTTGATCGGAACGGTTGTTGCCTTATTGTTTGTGGGGTATGAACATTTTCTTGGACCAGAGACAAATAGTTTGGCCAAAGCGGAAAAAATTCAAGTCGAGGAGGAAGAATTGCCTATGGAGGATATCGTTTCTTCAACAATTATTCGGGATACCACTTCGAGCGATACAAGCACAGTTGACCAGGCTACTGTTGATTTAGACCAACAAAAGAAAGAGGCTGAATCGGAAAAGGTGCCGGAAACTGTCGTGGAAGAGCCATCAGGCAAATCATTTAGCTATCAAGCTGAGGCTGGCGAATCAGCCGAAACGATTGCGAAACATTTTGGCTTATCTGTTGATCAATTAAAAGCGATGAATCCATCCGGAATTAAGGGTGGTTCGAAGGTAAAAGTTAAAGTTCAAGCGATCCACATCGTAGGTAAAGGGGATGTATTACGCGTTGTTGCAGAAAAATACCATATCTCGAAGAAGTCATTGATGGAAGCCAATCATAAAAAAGAAGATGTTACCATGCGTGGTGAGGAGCTAGTTATTCCTTTGCAGTAATGCGTTATCTACTTGTTTTTGGTTTCATTCTGTGTTGTTTTTCAGGAAACGCGCAAGTCGATTCCTTGCACATGTTGTGTCTTCCACAACCTGTCCAGCTTGTTAATGATCAAGACTTATTGTGGATGTATCGACAGCGAGATACATTGCGTCACCATGGAGCTGCGACGAATCTTGAAGTTACAGCTAATGGCTTAACGATATCTTTTTTAGACTCGACTAGCTTACGCTATTTAGCGAGTCTTCAATCAAATTATCCCGCTTTGGATTCCATTTATTCTTCCAGTATTCAAATGGAAACGAAGGCCTTCGCACTTCAAAAAGATAGTTTACTCGCGCAGGTTTCGGCGCTCGGTTGGTCTATGCGTTATGTGCAAGCTGTCCGTAATTTGCGCCGACAGCAGCAATTAATTCGTTCAGGCCGTTCGCAGGTTTTGCTTTCTTTTCATAATTTTAATTTAGCTGCCGATGTGGGCCTATATGTACGTCGTCGCTATTTGCGGCGGTCGCCTCGTTATCAACGCATGGGTCAAATGGCGAAGCAGTTGGGAATGTTTTGGGGAGGAGATTTTGTAGGTTTTCCGGACCCCGGCCATGTGCAACGATTTACAAATAGTGCCGCATTAGTAACTAAATATCCTTTTCTGGCCTTTGAATTCGAAAAGTACCGCGATCACTATGAAGCAATTTATCGGAAAAATCTGCTGAGTTTGGATAAGGTCCGTGATACCGAGGCATTATTAATTGCCTTAAATCGGTTAAAGGAGGGGAGGGTGTGTGCTTGCCAACAAGCTAGAATGCCTGATTCAGTACCATCGACTAATGACGCTGCTCGTGTAGAAGTCAATACGGAACAAAATTGGGTTTTCATCAAACCCTATCAAAGCAATGGTTACTTTTATACCTTGGGCCGTTGGGCTTATGTAATTAAAAATTAAAATTGTAGCCGCGCAAAAAGTCTTCAATTTTCATCCGCTTTTTGCCTTCCATTTGCCATTCTAGGATTTCAATGTATCCGTTCTGACAACCAACGCGTAAATAAGTTTTTTGGTCGGTGTCCCAAATACCAATGCCCAAATCAGGAATCATTTCAGGATGGAATTTAATTTGGAAAAGCTTGCAATTTTTACCCTGAAATGTTGTGTGTGAACTTGGGAAGGGATGCATGCCACGAACCAAATTGAAAATTTCCTCACCTCTTTTGGACCAATGCACTTCTCCCGTTGAACGAGATAATTTGGGGGCGGGTTTCATGGCAGCGGATTCATCTTGCGGTACCGGATGTGTCGTTCCCGCTTGAATGGCTTGTGCCGTTTTAACAACAAGCTTTGCTCCGCGCTTCATAAGGCGACCATAAACATCCCCCGTCGTGTCATTTGGATGAATGGGTTCCTTTTCTTGGAAAAGTAAATCGCCCGTATCGATTTCATGTTGCAGAAAGAAGGTCGTTACTCCAGTTTCGGTTTCGCCGTTGATGACAGCCCAGTGGATGGGCGCCGCGCCGCGATAATTAGGAAGCAAGGAACCATGTAAATTAAAAGTTCCCAATGGGGGAAGGTTCCAAATGACTTCCGGAAGCATTCGAAAAGCTACAATTACTTGTAGGTCAGGCTTGTATAGCTTTAATTCTTCTACAAATATGGGGTCCTTTAATTTGGCGGGTTGTAATACAGGTAATCCCTGCGTTTCCGCGTATTGTTTCACCGCAGAAGTTTGAAGTTGTTGGCCTCTTCCCGCAGGTTTATCTGGAGCCGTTACAACAGCGACCACGTCAAAATTTGCTTGAATCAATGCTTCAAGGCTTGCAACTGCAAAATCAGGAGTACCAAAAAATACAATACGCATCATATGATAGGGCTTAGGGGAAAATGTTTTTGGTTGTAGTAAAACATTTTTTGTTACCTTTGTGGCTTACCAAAACTGATTTTGTGTTAGCAAAGCAACATTTATTTTAGTTCCGAATCCGAAACAAAACTACAAATAATTTAAGTAGAACGGTCGGAGGCCGTTCTATTTTGTTTTATTACACAGGCATTAAATTTCATAGCTTATGGCAAAGTTTCAATATTATACCGCAGAGGCGCTCGATAAATTAAAAACGGAATTACACCACTTGAAAATTCAAGGACGTTCCGACATGGCTAAGCAAATTGCTGAAGCACGCGACAAGGGTGACTTGAGTGAAAATGCCGAATATGATGCTGCGAAAGATGCACAAGGACTTTTAGAGCTTAAAATTTCAAAATTGGAAGAGGTCGTTTCTAATGCACGTGTTTTAGATGAATCCACCATTGATTTGACAATCGTATCAATTTATTCGATTGTTGAAATTCGCAATACGAAAAATAATGCGACTGTAAAATATACAATTGTATCCGAAGAAGAAGCCGACTTGCGTGCGGGAAAGATTTCCGTTTCGTCTCCTTTTGGCAAAGGATTGCTTGGCAAAAAAGTGGGAGAAATGGCTCAAATTCAAGCACCCGCAGGTCACATGGAATTCGAGATTATGTCTTTGACTCGCTAATCTCTTTCACATGAATTTAGGAAAGCCTCCATTTGGGGGCTTTTTTTATGCCCTTGGGCCAAATATCGCTGATCCCACGCGAACCATGGTGGAGCCTTCTTGTGCGGCTATTAAATAGTCGCCCGACATACCCATGGAGATTTCTTTCCAAATAACTCGTTTGGAATCAACACCCGCATTTTGTGCTTTGAACATTTCGAATAATCCCTTGAGTTGTTTGAACTCTTGTTGGATTTGCTTTGGGTTTTCCGTGAAGGATGCCATGCCCATCAGACCGATAATTTGAATATTTTCTAAATGGGCCAAATCAGGATTTTGAAGAATTTCGAGGGCCTCTCGTTTGTCTAATCCAAATTTTGTGTCCTCTTGCGCGATGTACATTTGCAATAAGCAGGGAATCACTCGGTTATTTTTAGCTGCTTGTTTGTTGATTTCTATTAATAAACTCCAGGAATCGACCGAATGAATCAGGTGAACAAAAGGGGCGATATATTTTACTTTGTTTGTTTGTAAATGCCCGATTTGATGCCAACGGATGTCTTTCGGCAAGTGTTGCTGTTTATCCACCATTTCCTGCACGCGGTTTTCGCCAAAATCAATTGTTCCAGTTGCGTGAACCGACAATAACTCATCGATAGAACGCGTTTTGGTAACGACGACGAGTCTGCTTGAATAGGGAGCTAATTCAGATTGAATTTTGGCGATTTCTTGTGCTATGGACATCAGGGCGGAAAAAAATTGTGATGTAAAATTAATTTATTATTTTTGATTCTACGGTGCGGGACGAAAGTCTACATCCAATTTTTATACGACAATGCATTCAGATTCGATAAGTTCCCGAGAAAAGCGATTGGTACGCCTGGTCTATCTATTGGCCTCTTTGGTGTTGCTTTTGACAGGGATGCTTTACATTGAAAAATACCAACCCAATTTCTGGGCATTGGAGGAGCAGCAAGAAAATTTTGTTGAAGATGCGCAAGCTCGTTTAGATTCAATTTCGAAGCAATTGCAGGTTCGCATGGTGCAAATCAAGCGATTGGGTGGCCGTGTGAATGAATTAGAAAAAGCTCGTTTGCAAATTGCAGGGGATCAAAAAGAATTGGCAGAGCATCCTGAGATGGAACAAGCGGCTTTTCAGAAAAAATTAGCTTACTATTTACGCCTTTTGGGCTTGAAAGACCAGGAAATCAAAAAACTTCGTCGGGAGAATGTAGTCTTAATCGCGCGGAATGACTCATTGAGTCGAGAAGCAAAATTGTTGCAAGATGGCTTATCTAATGTTCAGAAGGCTTTGCGTGATTCGAGTGCTACTTTTGGTATTGAGAAAAGAGAATTAAGTGAGCGTTCGCGAGTGTTGGAAGTGCGTAATCAAGAATTGACTGAAAAAGTTTCCGTGGCAGCAGCGTTGCGCGCCGAAGGAGTGAATGTATATGCGATATCCTCTCGTGGGAAAGAAACGGGTATTCGTGGCCAAAAAGCAAAGCGTATTGATAAAATTCGTGTAATTTTCCATTTGCAGAATAATCCATTGGCGACACGCGAGATTAAGTCGATCTATTTGCGAATCATAGAGCCAACAGGAAACACCTTATCTGATTATGCTTTGGGTTCCGGAACTGTTTTGTTTAATGGAAAGGAATTGGTTTATTCTGCTAAACAGCGCATCTTTTACGAGAACAACCACCAGTCGGTGGAATTTATTTATGCCCGTTCTACTCCATATCGAGAAGGCAAACATGAAATCGAGCTATATTCAGAAGGTTTTCTGATAGGCCTAGGTACATTCGAGGTTCGATAATCTCTATTTTTTTACAGCTAAGTTTTTGATTGTTAAGTATTATTTATACTTTTGCAATCCAAATTTTTTTTAAGTTTTTAAACAACAATTTTGTATGCAATTAAAAAACTACGAGACGGTGTTCATTTTAACTCCCGTTTTGTCTGAGCAACAGACAAAGGACGCCGTTGAAAAATTCAAAAAATTATTGGTAGATAATGGTGCTCAAATCGTTCACGACGATGCTTGGGGCTTACGCAAGTTGGCTTACCCAATCCAAAACAAGCACACAGGCTTCTATCAAATATTTGAATTTGCAGCGGATCCTCAGTTAATCGCGAAATTAGAGCTTGAATACAAGCGCGATGAAAAAGTAATTCGTTTCTTGACGACTGCGTTAGATAAGCACGCGGTATTGTACAATGAAAAAAAGAGAAAAGGTTTAGTAGGTAGAAAACCAGAAAAAACAGAAGCATAAGATGACATTAGTTAACGAACCTGTAGATAAAAATAGTAATCGCAAGAAGTATTGCCGTTTTAAGAAAGCTGGCATTGAATACATTGATTACAAAAACCCAGACTATTTATTGAAGTTGGTAAACGAGCAAGGTAAAATTTTACCTCGTCGTATTACAGGAACTTCTTTGAAATTCCAACGTAGAGTGGCACAAGCGATAAAACGCTCACGTCATTTAGCCTTGATGCCATATGTGGCGGATGGTTTAAAATAAACTGGGGATAACCTGATAAACATTTGATTGTAAAATAAGATGGAAATTATATTAAAAACGGATATTGCTGGGTTAGGATACAAAAACGACGTCGTAGCGGTGAAAGCTGGTTACGGTCGTAATTACCTAATTCCACAAGGGTTTGCTCTAATGGCAACTCCATCCAATCGTAAAGTATTAGCTGAGAACATTAAGCAAGCAGCACACAAGGTGGAGAAAATCCGTCAAGATGCATTTGATTTAGCTGCTTCAATCGGCGAATTGACATTGACTATCGCTGCGAAAGCAGGAGATAGCGGTAAAATCTTTGGACGTGTAACTAGTTTGCAAATTTCTGAGATGTTGAAAGAAAAAGGATTCGATGTAGATCGCAAGAAAATTTCTTTTGATTCAGAGGTGAAAATGACTGGTGATTACACAGCTACCTTGGATTTGCACAAGGATGTAAAGCATAAAATTTCTTTCTCTGTTGTAGGAGAATAATTTTATTACATTCAACAAGTATTGAAGTCGTATTGGTTTTCCAATACGACTTTTTTCGTAAATTTGTATTCAATTATTTATGATATGCGATTATTGATATTGTGTATGGGGATGTTGATTGCTCATTTGGCAGATGCCCAAATGTTTGTGGCCTATCCGCGTAATCGTCAAATTTTTCAGCGTAACGAAGCGAATCAAGCATCAATTTCTGTGTTAGGAAATTGTTCGGAATTGGCCGATAAGGTTCAAGTAACTTTTATTCCTGTTAAGGAAGGCCAAGGGAAATTGATTGATTGGACATTACTTGATTCGAATCCGAATGCAGGTATTTATCAAGGGAAAATCGTTGTGACGGGTGGATGGTATCGAATGAAAGTTCGCGCATTCCTCGGTGACAAATTGATTGATTCCACCGAATTAAATCGTGTCGGAGTTGGTGAGAATTTCCTTATCGCAGGGCAATCCAATGCTCAGGGTACTTTTCGATTGCCGATCGAGATAGGGGCGGAAGATGATCGTGTCAACTGTTCAAATTTTTATGCACATTTTCCCGAGTTAAATGTCAGCTATACCCACTTTTATATAGGTAATTTTGCCTTGAATTACCCATTGGGTACTTTCAGTCAAATGAGTTCATTTTCGACAATTGGGCCGAATGGGCTATCGTTGCATTATTGGCCGGCAGTCGGGGATACCCTGGTAAAAAAATACAATGTACCCGTTTGTTTTATCAATACAGGTTGGGGTGGTTCATCGATTCGAAATTGGGTTGAGGGTGCTCGAGGCGTCCCATCGTATAATCCTTGGAATCCAATCGAAAATTATCAATTGACGTTCCCTTACAAAAGCCTTAGCCGATCCTTGGAGATTTTTGGTCAAAAAATGGGATTTCGGGCCGTGCTTTGGCATCAAGGAGAAACGGATGCACGTTTGAAAATGTCGCAATCTGAATATTATAATTACCTCGTTGAGTTAATTAATGCTTCTCGAAAAGATGCGAATCAAACGATACCTTGGATTGTTGCCCAAGCTACGCGTGGAGGAGGATGCGATACCACATCGTTAATTTTGAGTCCTGAAATAAGAGCGGCACAAAAGCAAGTAACTGAAACGCCGACGCTGCCTCAGGTTTTTGAAGGTCCCAATACAGATGATATCGAAGTTCCTCGAAATCCTTCATTGCCCTATTATGGCTGTGTTCATTTTTCGCCTGTCGGCTTCCCTGTACTAGGTTCTGCATGGTTCAATAGCATTGATGCTGCGATTAAAAAAGGGATGAAACATCTTTCTTATCGTGCGATGCCTACTTTAGAGGCTTCATGTGGTCCAGACAATTCTTTGGTGATTAAAAAAATCACTGGGGACTTCGTTCGAGGAGATTGGACGGATCTAGATGGAGCGGTTAGTGTGAATGCATTGAAAAATAATAACGTTGGCTATGGGGTTTATGAGGCCTATTTATATGATTCGCTCGGACGGGAATTTAGTATTCCTATTATCGAATTTAAAAAATTAAAATTGCCCAAACCACCATCGATTTTAGCTAATTCTGATACCTTATTTTGTTCAAATGCATCCGTTAAATTAGTCGCTAGCGGAGGTAAGGCTTCTTATTTATGGAGTACGGGTGCAACAAGTCAGGATATTACCATATCGAAAACGGGCTTATTTAAGGTGAGGACTTTTGATGAATTAGGTTGCCTTTCACCAGAGTCTAAGTCGATCTCAACCCAAGTTTATCCATTGCCCGCTAATCCACAAATTAGTACAATGTCTCCCTTTTATTTAACTACAGGCCCCCGTGTAACGGGAGTGAGCTATTCATGGTTTCTAAATGGAACAAAGCTTCCTGTTGCATCCGATGTGATTAATTTACATGTGAAGGAGTCTGGCCTCTACCAAGCGAAATTTAGTTATAAATACCCCAACGGGCCAACATGTAGCTCTGATTTTTCAAATCAAATCACCTATGAATTGCCTGCTGGCAATGGCTTAGTCACCTATCCTAACCCAGCCTCTCAAGAATTGAATATCCAATCGAAGTATGAGTTAGTTGGGGCGAAATATGTACTTTATGGCTTAGATGGTCGAGAAATCTTGCAAGGAACAATTGATAATTCGATTGAATTCAAACTAAATGTTAATGGCTTGTCTCCCGCAATCTATAAATTGGCAATTTTTCCTAAAACTGGACCAGAGATTTTGTATAAGACAATCGTTGTTGATTATCGCTAGCATAAAAAAAACGCCATCCGTCAAAGACCGATGGCGTTTTTGCTTTTACTTAATCGCTTACGCTAACGCAGCTTTTAAGTTGGTATCCAAAGCTTCTAAGAACTCCTCTGTGTACAAGTAGTGCTCTCCGTGATTCACTTTATTACCGTGAATACATACGGCTAAGTCTTTCGTCATTTTACCTGACTCGACTGTTGCCACACAAACCTTTTCTAATGTTTGGCAGAAGTTAATCAATGCCGCATTGTTATCTAATTTGCCACGGAATTCCAAACCACGTGTCCAAGCAAAAATCGATGCAATTGGATTCGTTGAGGTAGGCTTTCCAGCTTGGTGATCACGGTAGTGACGTGTTACCGTTCCGTGAGCCGCTTCCGCTTCCATAACCTTTCCGTCTGGTGTGATCAATACCGAAGTCATTAATCCCAATGAGCCGAAACCTTGTGCTACAGTATCCGACTGAACGTCTCCATCATAGTTCTTACATGCCCAAACGAAATTACCATTCCATTTCAAAGCAGATGCAACCATGTCATCAATCAAACGGTGCTCGTAAACGATTCCCGCAGTTTCAAATTTCGCTTTATAATCTGCTTGGTAGATTTCTTCAAAAATATCCTTGAAACGACCATCGTATTTCTTCAAGATCGTATTCTTCGTTGATAAATACAAAGGCCATCCTTTGCCCAAGGCCATGTTAAAACATGAATGTGCAAAACCTTTGATTGACTCATCCGTATTGTACATGGTCAGCGCAACGCCATCCCCTTTAAAGTTGTAAACTTCAAAAGTTTGTGGCTCACCACCCTCTTCCGGAGTGAATGTTACGGTCAATTTCCCTTTGCCTTTAGTTACAAAATCCGTTGCTTTGTATTGGTCCCCAAAAGCATGACGACCAATCATAATCGGTGCTGTCCAGTTAGGTACCAAACGAGGAACATTTGAACAAACGATTGGCTCACGGAATACCGTACCATCCAAAATGTTACGAATTGTACCATTGGGTGATTTCCACATTTGCTTCAAATCGAATTCTTTCACGCGGGCCTCATCGGGTGTGATGGTCGCACATTTGATTCCAACTCCGTATTTTTTGATAGCCTCTGCTGCCTCAATCGTTACTTGGTCATTCGTTTCATCACGATATTCTACACCTAAATCGTAGTATTTGATATCTACATCGACATAAGGCAAGATCAATTTATCTTTGATAAATTTCCAAATGATGCGAGTCATTTCGTCTCCATCAAGCTCAACGACCGGGTTGGCCACTTTAATTTTTTCCATTTTGATACAGATTGTTTATAAGCTTTCAATTTAATCGGGCTTAGGCCAATTAATCTTGCAAAGGTAAATAAGGAATTCTTTTTTATTCACGAATTTGAGGTAAATTTGAAGGATTGACTCAATATTTTTTATGGAAACGGTTATTAAGATTGCCTGTCAGGATGAAAAAGGTCTCGTGCATAAAATCACAGGCATTTTATTTGATAAATTATTGAATGTTACCCGCACGAATGAATTTGTGGATGAGGCATTCAATCAGTTTTTTATGCGGATTTCCTATGTTGGGGATTGTAATATCCCCGTGCTAAAGGAGGAGTTGATTGCCGTATTGCCACATGATGCAAGTGTGGACATCATTCCCCCAGCTTTGAAGCGCGTGGTTTTGTTGGTAACCAAAGAACATCATTGTTTAGGGGATTTGTTGATTCGTTCGCAATTTCAAGATCTTCCTTTTCAAATTGATGCGGTCATCGGGAATCATGCCATCTTACAAGGTCTATGTGAGCAATTTAAGATGCCTTTTCATTTGATTAGCGCCGACGGGTTATCTCGCGAGGCTCATGAAAAGCTTGTGGAATCACAAATTGAGGCATATTCACCCGATTATATTGTATTGGCCAAATACATGCGGATCTTAACACCTGCTTTTTCTGCCAAATATTTAGGCAGATTAATTAACATCCACCACTCCTTCTTGCCCGCGTTTGTGGGGGCGAAGCCTTACCAACAAGCCTACGATCGTGGCGTTAAGATTATCGGAGCTACCGCACATTTTGTGACGGATGACTTGGATGAGGGCCCGATTATCTGTCAAGATGTTGTTGCCGTGAATCATACCTATTCCGCCAAAGAGATGGCGAAAGCTGGAAAGGATGTCGAAAAGATTGTTTTAGCGAATGCATTGAAGATGGTTTTTGAAGACCGAGTTTTTATGCACAGGAATAAGACCATCCTTTTTGATTAAGAATTTGCTCCAAAATGCGTAAATTGCATTCCTTTTTTATCATACTATGTTTGAAAATTTAAGTTCCAAGTTAAGTACCGCGATGCGGACCCTCAAAGGAAACGGACGCATCACCGATGTGAACGTAGCCGCAACCGTCAAAGAAATTCGAAGGGCGTTGATGGATGCCGACGTAAACTATAAGGTTGCCAAAGAAATCACCGATCGCATCAAGGATCAGGCCATGGGCCAAAAAATCTTGATTGCCGTTGAGCCAGGCCAATTATTAGTCAAAATCGTACAAGAGGAGTTGACCCAATTAATGGGGGGAACTAAACAAGATATTAACCTCAAAGGGGATCCTGCAGTTGTGTTAATCGCGGGATTACAAGGTTCAGGTAAGACTACTTTTTCGGGTAAATTAGCACAGCATATTAAAAAAGGGGGCAGAAATGTGCTCTTAGTTGCTTGTGATATTTACCGACCGGCTGCGATTGATCAATTGAAAGTATTGGGAGAGCAAGTAGAGGTAGAAGTTTACGCTGAACCAGAAAACAAGGACGCGGTTTCTATCGCACAAAACGCCCTCTCTTATGCCCGCAAAATGGGTAAGAAAGTCGTGATTGTCGATACGGCTGGTCGTTTGGCTATTGATGAGGCCATGATGAATGAGATTGCAGCGGTAAAAGAGGCCATTCGTCCAACGGAGATTTTGTTCGTTGTGGATTCCATGACGGGACAAGATGCAGTAAACACAGCTAAAACCTTCAACGATCGTTTGAATTTTGACGGGGTGGTTTTAACCAAATTAGACGGGGATTCCCGCGGGGGTGCAGCACTTTCGATACGCCAGGTCGTGGATAAACCAATCAAGTTTATCTCAACAGGTGAGAAAATGGAAGCCTTGGATTTGTTCTATCCAGACCGGATGGCGAATCGTATCTTGGGCATGGGTGATGTACTTTCTTTGGTAGAACGTGCCCAGCAAGCCTTTGATGAGGATGAAGCGGCTCGTTTAAATAAGAAGATTCGTCAAAATAATTTCTCATTCGAAGATTTCTATGCGCAATTGCAGCAAATCAAGAAAATGGGTAATATTAAGGATTTGATGGGCATGGTTCCAGGCATGGGACAAGCCGTGAAGGATGTGGATATTTCCAATGATTCATTCAAGCCGATCGAAGCAATCATTCAATCCATGACATTAAAAGAGCGTCAAAATCCAGATATTTTAAATCCTACCCGCAAGAACCGTATCGCATCAGGTTCGGGGACATCTATCCAACAAGTCAACGGCTTGTTGAAACAGTTTGAAGACATGCGTAAAATGATGCGCATGATGAACAAAGTGCAAGATGGTAAAATGAAAATGCCGAACATGGGCAACATGTTCAAACGATAATTTTTGGCAAAGCCTTGATTCTATTTACGAATCAAGGCTCCCAATTCCTTCTCAAAGCGCGTGATCAATCGATCCATCGTCGCATCAATCACTTTATCTGTCAATGTTTGGGATTCATCCTGTAAGATGAATGACACAGAATAAGCTTTCTTGCCTTCGCCAAGGTTCTTACCTACATAAACATCAAACACCGATACATTTTTCAATAGATTCTTCTCCGTTTGCTCGGCCACGCGTTGAATAGCCTGCAAGCTAACCGTTTGGTCTAATACCAATGATAAGTCCCGACGAACTTCAGGGAACTTGGAAATTTCCTGATATACAAAATCTCCTTTCTCCTGCTTCACCCAGAAATCCCAGTCGAAATCGGCCATGAAGACTTCTTGTTTAACATCAAATTTTTGTGCCAATTTGGGTTGAATCAAGCCCAAGGAAACGCAAGGTTTCTTATTCACCGTGATGCTTAAACCATAGGCAAAAACCTGCGATTGTTCGATGACCGTCGTGTCAAATTGAGAAACACCCAATTGTTTCATCGTCACAATGACCTGTGCATACAATTGATGTAATTGACTCTTTTGCGGCGCATGTGACCACGTTTCCCCCTCCGAAAGTCCAGAAGTGTATAGTACTAAATGACGTTTCTCAAGGAATTTCTCTCCCTTTTTATGATAAGTTTTTCCAAATTCGAAAAGCTTCAAGTCCTTTTGTCGGCGATTAATATTATGCGCCAAAACCTCCAAACCGTGGAATACCAAGTGCTGACGCATGGCGCCTAAGTCTTCCGACAAGCGATTTAAGATCTCAACGGTATCGAATGTGAGGTCTTTGGCAATTAATCCATGATATTCACCTTTGGTCAATGAATTGCTGATGATTTCTTGGAAACCTTTGGCCGCGAGGCTTTGTCCGATGTTTAATTGAACCTTCTCTTTGTCTAAGGCAGGGAATTCAGAGATGAATTTTGCGCTTAAGTTCTCCGACAATGGGATATTGTCCAAGCCGTGAATACGTAGGATTTCTTCGATGATGTCGGCTTCTCTGGTTACATCCACGCGGTATGCTGGTGCAATCGCGAGAAACCCGTCAGCTGTCTTGTTCTTTAATTCAAAATCCAAGGCAATCATGATCTCCTGAATTCTTTCTGCCCCGATTTCAATTCCGATGAGCTGCTTGATGCGCGCATAGGTCATGTTGATTTCAGCAAATACCGGTTTGTCTAAATAGACGTCGATTAGATCAGAACTTAGTTGACCACCGGCAACTTCTTGGATTAACAAGGCCGCATATTGGATGGCAAACGCTTTTGCCTCAATGTCCGTTCCACGCTCGAAACGGAAAGATGCGTCTGTTTTTAGGCTGTGAATTTGTGCGGCTTTACGGATGCGTTCCGGTTTGAAATAGGCTACTTCTAAAAAGATTCGAGTTGTTGAATCTTGAATGGACGAATCTGCGCCTCCCATGACACCCGCCAAACCGATAGGTCCTTCTGCGTCACAAATCATAATTTCTTCACCCGATAAGGTGCGTTCCACGCCATCTAACGTGACAAATTTCGTGTCTGCTTTGGCTTGCTCTACGATCAATTTCCCTCCACGTAATTGGTTCCAGTCATACGCGTGCATTGGTTGGCCTAAACCATGACAGATGTAATTGGTCACATCCACGATGTTGTTGATGGGGCGTAATCCGATGGCCGAAAGGCGCTCTTGCAACCATGTGGGTGATGGGCCCACTTGTACGCCATCGATGCTTAAGCCACAAAAACGGCTACATCCCGTGTCTTTTATTTGGACCTCGATGGGGAAAGAATTATGAGCCACTTTAAAGCCTGAAATATCGGGCAATTTAACTTCGATTCCACTGACAGCTTTAATGTCACGTGCAACGCCCCAGTGGGAAGCCGCATCAGCTCGGTTTGGCGTTAAGCCAATTTCTAACACGAGGTCGGAATCGATTTGGAAATATTCTGCCGCAGGTGTTCCATTAGGTAAGGTTGTGTCTAATACTAAGATTCCATCGTGTGAAGTTCCGATGCCGATTTCGTCTTCGGCACAGATCATGCCTTCAGATGGTTGGCCGTAAACTTTACGTTTTTCGATGGTAAAAAGTGCCTTACCTGTGTTGTCAAAAAGCACGGTTCCAGGAGTTGCGACAATGACTTTTTGGCCAGCAGCAACGTTAGCCGCTCCGCAAACGATGCTAAGAATTTCTTCAAGTCCCGCGTCAACTGTTGTTAGGCTTAGGGTTTTTTCTTTTACTTCAAATTTTTCACAGGTTAAAACTTCGCCCACGACGAAACCTCGCAAACCTCCTGGAATTTTTTCGTGCGATTCAATGCCTTCTACTTCTAATCCTGTATTTGTTAATAAGACATCGAGTTCCTCTGCTTTACCTTGTTGGGGTAAACGAGCCAAATCGATAAAATCACGTAACCAATTAATAGAAATCTTCATGTTGCAGAATTAGCGGGATAACTTCATTTTATAATCCACAGAAACCTTCCCGCGGGTAATGTCACTTAACTTGTTTTTGATCATGCGTTTTTTGACAACATTCAAATGATCCGTAAATAAAATCCCCTCAATGTGATCATATTCATGTTGAATGATGCGTGCTGCAAAACCCTCGAATACATCTGTTCTTTCTTCTCCTTTTTCTGTCCAATAATGGATTTTAACGTATTCGGGTCGAAATACCTCACCGCGAATTCCAGGAATAGACAAGCATCCTTCTTCAAAACCCCATTCTTCTCCTGTTTCATCTAAGACCGTTGCATTCACAAAGACCTTTTTGAAATCGATTAATGAAGGGTCGATATCTTCCTCTTCTTCTCCCTCGTTCATAGGTCTCCCGTCAACAACAAATAAGCGAATGTCCATGCCGATTTGTGGTGCGGCTAAACCAACACCGCTCGCGGCATACATGGTTTCGAACATATCTTCAGAAAGCTTGACTAAATCAAGGGAGCTGAAATTCACAGGCTTTGCTACTTTTCGTAAGACCGGGTCACCGTAAGGGATGATGGGATATATCATGTTTATAAAAAATCAAACCGCAAATTTAACGAAAAAACGGGAAAATGTGGAATTTTTAAAAGCGAATGGAGCTCCTTGGTTTCCTTATTTTTTTGTAATTTGCGAAGATTATGAAACCTAAGTTGTTTTTTTATACAAGATAAAAATATGAATCGGAACTTTTTTAAAGCACATCCTTGGCATGGTATTCAAATTGGAGACCAAATGCCCGAACAAGTAACTGCATTTATTGAAATCGTACCTACGGATACGGTAAAATATGAAATTGATAAACAAACTGGATATTTGAAGATTGATCGTCCTCAAAAATTCTCCAACATAGTCCCAGCTTTGTATGGCTTTTTGCCGCAAACCTATTGTGCTGAAGGTATTGCAGAATTGGCGCGTAAATATTCGGGGAAGGATATTATGCAAGGAGATGGAGATCCTTTGGATATTTTGGTGCTTTCGGAGCGTGCGATCACGCATGGAGATATTTTATGTCAAGCGATTCCGATCGGTGGAATTCGAATGATTGATAAGGGTGAGGCGGATGATAAAATCATTGCTGTATTGAAGGATGATCCCATTTATGGCAAATGGCGTGATATTTCAGATGCTCCTAAAGACATCGTTCAGCGTTTACGTCACTATTTCTGGACATATAAGATGTTGCCCGGTGAGACAACTTCGCTTGCGGTCGACATCGATGATGTATATGGACGTGAAGTTGCCCATGAGGTCATTCGTCAGTCACGCGAGGATTACCGTAAAAACTTTGGATAGTCATTTGACCGTTGGTCATATTTGCTTGCCTAAATGAATGAAAGGAACCGATCTTCGTATCGACTTAAATAATAGCTATGTGGCAATTTGTTAAATATTCGCTGGCAACCCTAGTAGGCATTTGCTTGTTTTTCGTGTTCGCTTTCCTATTACTCGTAGGCGTAGGTGCTGCCATGGGTGGCGAGGAAAAGGTGTATGAGGTAAAAGAACAGTCGGTTCTTCATTTAGATTTAAATCGGCCATTCGTAGAAAATGCTTCGACGGATGATAATCCTTTGGATGACATACCAAATCCTTTCTTTTCGAATACCGATAAATTAGGGCTCATTCAGGTTTTATCGGCCTTAGAACGTGCACGTGTCGATTCAAATATCAAGGGCGTTTACTTGGATGTTAGTTTTCCTATGGCGGGTTATGCGAAATTGACCGAAGTCCGCAATGCACTATCCAAATTTAAAAAATCGGGGAAATTCGTGTATGCTTATGCGAATTCGTATTCGGAGAAAGGTTATTATGTTGCTTCCGTTGCAGATGTCGTATATCTTAATCCGGCAGGTTTGTTGGATTTCAATGGGGTGAGTGTTCATTATATGTTTTTCAAAAAAGCTTTTGAAAAATTGGAGATTGAGCCGTTGGTTTTCCGAGTGGGTCAATTCAAATCTGCGGTAGAGCCATTCATTCGGGAGGATATGAGCCCGGAAAATCGGATGCAGACTTTGTCATTTATTCAGTCGATCAACAAAGAAGTTTTTCAGAAAATATCGGAGAGTCGGGGCATTGCTGCCGGTCGTTTAAATACAATTGCGGATAGTCTGCAAGCATTTGATCCTCAAAATGCGGAGCGTTTGGGCATGGTTAAATTAGGGTATTTTGATGAATTTGAAGCCAAATTAAAATCGTTGACACATAAGAAAGTTTCTGAAGAGGTTAAATATGTAAAATTAAGCAATTACCTACATGCTAAAAATCCAATTCCTACAGTAGAGGGGAATAATAAAATTGCGGTGTTGGTTGCCGAGGGAGAAATTGTTGGAACTCAAGGGGGTGATGGCAGCATCGGTTCGGATGAATTTGTCAAGGAGTTGAAAAAACTCAGAGAGAATAAATCGGTCAAGGCGATTGTGTTACGAATCGATTCTCCAGGAGGATCATCTCTTGCCTCGGATATCATGTGGCGCGAGATTGAATTGACCAAAAAAATTAAGCCTGTCATTGCTTCTATGTCGGATTATGCGGCTTCAGGAGGATATTACATGGCGATGGGTTCAGATGTGATTGTGGCGCAGCCTACCACAATTACGGGTTCTATTGGCATATTTGCTCAATGGTTGAATTTGGATAATTTCTTTAAAAATAAATTGGGAATTACGCAGGATCACGTGAATACGCATGCGCATTCAAATTTTATGAATTCGGCGAGTGCGTTGTCAGACTTTGAGAAATCGGTTGTGCAAAATATGGTTAATCAAGGATATGCATCCTTTACTTCCAAGGCAGCTCAGGGGCGTAAGATGTCTTTGGCTAAATTGCAGGCTTTAGCGGGTGGTCGAGTTTGGACGGGTGTTCAGGCGAAGCAAATTGGATTAGTTGATGAGTTAGGAGGCTTGGATCGTGCGATTGAGATTGCGGCTGACCGAGCAAAATTGCCACCAGCCACATACAAAGTAGCTGTTTATCCGAAAGCGAAATCATTTTTTGATGAATTACTTTCGAGTGTATTTTCGGAATCTTCGATGGAAGCGAAATTTGTGCAAATAAATATGCCTTGGACAAAGTCGATTTGGGAATTGGATCGCATGAAGAAGCGCGAAGGGTTTTTGGCATTGATGCCGTTTATGATGGAATTGGAATAGTTAATATAGATATGGAGATTAGAAATAATTGGACACGCGAAGAGGTTGAGCAAATATTCAACCAACCATTTTTAGAGTTAGTTTATCAAGCAGCGACGGTACACCGTGCTTATCATGATCCGAACGAAGTACAAATTAGTACCTTGTTGTCGATCAAAACAGGTGGATGTCCTGAGGATTGTTCGTATTGTTCACAGGCGGCTCGTTATCATACCAATGTAAAGGTTCAGAAACTTTTACCTTATGAGGAAGTCATTCAAGCAGCTGTCCGAGCGAAGGATAATGGAAGTTCCCGTTTTTGCATGGGGGCTGCATGGCGCGAGGTGCGTGATAACAAAGATTTTGATCGCGTGTTAGATATGGTTAAGGGTGTGAATTCATTGGGCATGGAGGTGTGTTGTACGCTGGGAATGCTCTCGGAAGATCAAGCCCAGAAATTGAAGGACGCAGGTTTATATGCTTACAACCACAACATCGATACGAGTGAAGAATATTACGAGGATGTGATTTCGACGCGTACGTATGATGATCGTTTAGAAACCTTAGGGAATATACGTAAGGCTAAATTGTCAGTGTGTTCTGGCGGGATTATTGGAATGGGGGAGAGTGCAGCGGATCGCATGGGCATGTTATTGACACTTGCAAATTTGCCGGAGCATCCCGGATCTGTTCCTGTAAATAATCTAGTACCTGTAGATGGAACGCCATTTGAAAACCAGCCGACAGCTTCGGTTTGGGATTTGGTTCGCGTCATCGCAACTGCACGTATTATGATGCCGAAATCGGCTGTTCGTTTATCGGCAGGTCGATTGGAATTAAGTTACGAAGGACAAGCCTTCTGTTTCATGGCAGGAGCTAATTCGATTTTCTCTGGAGATGTATTATTAACTACCCCAAATCCAGATGCGAAATCGGACAAGGAGTTATTCCAAATTCTAAATTTAAAGCCGAAGGAAGCTTTCAAAGATGAGAAAGATGCAGGGATTGACTTTAATCAAATCCCGAGTGCTCAGGGACTTGAACACAAGCACTAATATCGAAGCGCTATTCCGAAAGGGGTAGCGCTTTTTTCATGCGGTAATGTTGGATCTGACCAAAGAGCAAGTAGGATTCTTGTTCGATGTGATAGCCTAGGCATTGATAAAAGGGTACCGCATTTTCCCGGGCTTCTAATACAATTTCTTTCCAGCCTTTTTCCTGTGCTTCTATTTCCAAGGCACACATCAATGCTTTTCCTACCCCTTTGCCTTGTTGGTCTGTTGCCACCGCCACACAACGTACTTGTCCCTGTTTAGGAGCTGATTCGTGCATGCGCGCTACGCCGATGGTATTTCCATTTTCGGTCGCCATCAGGTGAATGGCATCCGGCTCATCAGCAAGTATTTCGGACCCTAGGGGCTGATTCCAGGGTTCGCGCAATACCTTGTATCGTAGTGCGTAATAGGCCTTCCAGTTGGCGTCAGAATGTGGTGTGCTAATTTCCATAAAAAGTAAACGCTGCCGGGGTCATGACCCCGGCAGCGTTAGCAAATGTAATCGTTATACTCGAAAAAATCAGTTCTTGATTGAAAATTATCAAGTTCCTTATTTTGCAAAATTCACGGCACGCATTTCACGGATAACCGTTACTTTGATTTGGCCTGGATATTGCATTTCTTTCTCGATTTTTTGTGAGATATCAAATGATAACTTTGATGCTTTATCATCGCTTACATGCTCTGAATCTACGAGGATACGTAGTTCGCGGCCGGCTTGGATGGCATAGCATTTTTGAACTCCTTGGAAGGATGTTGCCAAATCTTCCAAATCGCGTAAACGCTTCATGTATGATTCCATCATCTCACGACGAGCGCCCGGACGAGAGCCCGATATCGCATCGCAAACTTGGATGATGGGAGAAATCATCGATGTCATTTCACACTCATCGTGGTGAGCACCGATTGCATTACAAACTTCTGGATGCTCCTTGTATTTCTGAGCTAATTCCATGCCCAACAATGCGTGAGGTAATTCAGGTTCTTCATGCCAAACTTTACCGATGTCATGGAGTAAACCAGCACGTTTCGCAAGCTTCGCATTTAAACCTAATTCAGCCGCCATGGTTGCACATAATTTGGCAACTTCACGGGAGTGTTGTAAAAGGTTTTGGCCATAAGAGGAACGGAAACGCATGCGACCGACCATCTTGATTAATTCCGGATGTAAACCATGAATTCCTAAGTCGATCACCGTTTTCTCGCCTATCTCAATGATTTCATCATCGATATTCTTCTTAGTCTTGTTTACTACTTCTTCAATACGAGCCGGGTGGATACGGCCATCTTGTACTAAACGGTGTAGGGATAAACGAGCAATTTCCCGACGAACCGGGTCGAAACCTGAAATGATGATGGCTTCCGGAGTGTCGTCTACAATGAACTCAACACCAGTTGCTGCCTCCAGCGCACGGATGTTACGACCTTCCCGACCGATAATCTTTCCTTTGATGTCATCAGATTCAATGTTGAAAACAGAAACACAGTTTTCAATTGCATTCTCTGCTGCGGTCCGTTGGATAGTCTCAATAACTACCTTTTTGGCTTCCTTCGTTGCCGTTAATTTCGCTTCCTCAATGGCTTGTTTAACAATTGAACTCGCCTTCGACTCAGCCTCCGCTTTCAAGGCGTCGATTAGTTGTTGGCGCGCCTCTTCCGCCGAAAGATTAGCAATTTTCTCTAATTGATTGATCTGTGTCGCAAGCATAGCTTCAGCTTCCTCGCGCTTCTTTTCTACCTCTTCGAATTTCTTTCGGTAGTTTTCTTCCTTGGACTGAATGCTTTGCTTTTGGGATTGTAATTCTTGATCCGCAATGCGTTGTTGCTCTTGTTGCTGGGTCAATACGCGCTCTTTCTCACGTAATTTCTGTTCGTTTTCTAATAAGATTCCCTTTTTTGCTTGGGACTCTTCTTCAAACTCGCCACGCAAACGCAAGAAGTTTTCTTTTGCCTCGAGCATGCGGTCTTTCTTTAGATTTTCTGCAGCGAATTCGGCATTTTTAAGGATTTCAGCTGCTTTTCGTTGGGCTTCTTCTTCATGATTCTTGTTTGATTTGGAAGAAAAAGACTTCCCTATAAACAAGCCACCCGCTGCCGCAACGATGGAAATAATAATGGATATAATGGTCATAGAATGTTAGTTTATGAACATCGGCTCCCAAAACGACTGAATGAAAAGAGGATTATAGTTGGAATTCATCAACGAGCGCTAATAATTGCTCGTTCTCTGATTGAACATTGTTGCTAAATGATCTTGTTTCCGTCTCGAATTTTAATCCACACATAGCTAAATCCAATGCCACTAAGGCCATAATTTTACTTGGATCCGAACTATTTGTCTCTTTCTCGTAATATTTTACGAGGCGGTTAACCAAATTTGCCGCTTTCCGCACACAGGACTCCTCCTCTTCACTAACCTTTAGCGCGACATTTTGTATGCCTAAAAGGAGATTGCAAGGTAGTTTAGTACTCATGGTTTGCGTAATTGCTCAATACAATGATCTATACTTACTATATATTCGTCTAACTTTTTCTTCAGTTCAGCTTTAGCTGCCTCTGTATCTTCTGTATTAACTACAAGTTTACCAATTTTATCTGATTTTTTAAAGCTTTTCTCCAATTCTTTTGATTGACTAAGTGCTTCTTGTAACTCCCGAGTTTTGGTCTCGAGTTTATCTTGTAAATCTTTATTAGTTCTTTCTAGCTCATTGATTTTACCTGCATTTTCTTGTAAACGCGCAACCATCAAACTAACTTTTAGTTTGAGATGAAGGTATTGTGTTTTCAATTCTTGCTTCATGTTAATTAATTAATTGAGGCCTCCCTTTTTTCCATGAAAATTCACGGACAGCTAAATAAACTAGCAAGCCAACTACCGAAACATTCTGGTTGATTAATTCTGGGAGTGGACTCACCGTTGTCAAGGCATTTGCACCATAGATGAGTGTTGCTCCCAACAAGATATAAAATAAATCACTTTTCCAGCGGTAGGGTGTTGGGGAATATTTTTGGCCGCCTAGGTAACACAATCCTGCCATTACGATGCTCGATGCTAAAAAGGCGTACGCGCAGGCCATATAGCCATAAATGGGGATGAATATGATGTTCCCAACTAAGGTTACAGCCAATCCGATTAAGGTAATTAGCGTTCCAAAATAGGTTTTATTGGTCTGCTTAAACCAAACGGATTGTGTATAGTAAATGCCTAAAAATAGGTTGGCCAATAACAATATGGGAACAATTCCCATGCCTTCCCAGTAAATAGGCCGACGTAAAAATAGCGTTTTGATCCAGAACAAATTACACGAAACTCCTACCCATAACAAGGTGCATACAATCACAAACCAATGCGTAATTAGTGCCAAATTTTCTTTGCTATTTTCGGCTGTTTTTTTGCCTAAAAAGAAGGGTTCTGCAGAATATTTAAATGCCTGAATGGCTAGGCTCATGAATACGGAAAGCTTGTAACAGTTGCCATAAATACCTAATGCGTCTTGAGAACTTTTTCCTGGGTAAAATCCAGCAGGTAGGAAGGATTCCAATAGCAGCCGATCAAACATCAAGTTGAACATGGCGGCCAAACTCATAAACATGATCGGATAGGCATAAATCCAAAGTGCCTTGAATTCCGTCCAATCCCAGCGCCAACGAAAGGCCTTGAATTCTGCAGAAAGCCAATAGAATAAACTCGCGTTCGCAATTAAGTTAGCCAAAAAGATATAGCCGGCCCCAATTCCTGGACTATACAAATCGCGTAAGAAGCGAGGTCCTTCTAATTGTAATTCGCCAGTTTGTAAGGGTTTTAATAGCATTAAAAAGAAAAGATTCAAGCCGACGTTGATTAAGATAGAAACGATCTTTGCCTTGACAAATGTTTTGATTTTGTTCTCTAATCGGAGTTTCGCAAAAGGGATAGCTGTGATGGCATCGATGGCTAAAATTAAGGCTAACCAATTCAAAAATATTCCCTTGCCCGGATAGCCCAATTGGACCATGATGGGATCAGCAAAAAGAAATAAAAATAGCGTGAAGAATCCTGACGTGACGATGATGGCCGTCATGATGAGTTGGTAATATTTCTCAGGGGCTTCTTTGGCAAAACGGAAATAAGCCGTTTCCATCCCATAGGTATAGATAATGTTGGCAATTGCCACATAGCCATAGAGTTTAACATTTACGCCCAATTCCGCCGGGAGAAATGCCCAGGTATGCACAAAAACGAGTAAAAAATTGAGGGAACGACCTAAGATGGTACTAAAACCATACGAAAGAGTTTCGCCTGCTAATTTTTTCAGAATGGACATAATTGTATATTTGCCAAAATTCAAAGTTACATATTTTGTTAGACCCCACGGGTATCCAACTGAAAATTGTAACAAAAACACATCAAATGAAAAATATCGTTGCCTGTTTAGGCCTATTTTTGGCAAGTTTTCAGCTTTCAAACGCTCAATCCGTTTCCTATTATCCCTTTAATTCCCAGTTGGCCATTTCCTCCAATCCGACCAACATAGCTTGGGCAGAGGTTCGCATGCAGATGAATTCTGCCACATCAGCCCTCACATCTGAGTTTGGCCCCATGCTGACGGTTTACAAGACTAAAGATGCCGTTTTCTATACGGGTGGTGGTGTAAATATTGGATGGATGTCCAATGTTTTTAATCAATCCTCGATGTTAAAAGGCTTTTATGGAAGTGTGGGTGTTCGTGCTTATCCGTTTACTTCTTTACCGCACTTGGGCGTAAACTTCGAATTCACGCCTTATACGGATTCCAAAATTGAAACGGGCTTGTTACGCGCTTGGCTTGGAGTAAATTACCATTTTGGTAAAAACAAATTGAAGTAATTATTCTTTTTGATAACCGATGGTCTGGTAAAATTGCTCGGAATAGCTGTCGCTTAACGGAATGTGATTTTCCCCAATTTTTACCTTTTGATTTCGGATTGATTCGATCTTTTTTAGCGAGACAATATAGGATTTATGAATGCGTAAAAATTCATCGGAAGGCAGTTTTTCACTAATCAGTTTCATTGTCTTCCTACACACAATGGGGTATTTTTGATTACGTACGTGAATTTTGATGTAATCTTTTAAACCTTCGATATACAAAATGTCTTCCAACATGATTTTCATCAAGGAATAATCTGCATGAATGAAAATATAATCCACCTTCGCATCAAGTTTCGAAACATTTCCTTGTAAGGCCAATTTGCTTTTGAAATAATCAAGCGCCTTATGGCTTGCTTTTAAAAAGCGTTCGAAGGAAATGGGTTTCAAAACATAGTCGATCACATCTAAGTTGAAGCCTTCCAATGCGTATTGTTGGTATGCCGTCACAAAAATAACCATCGGCTTTTGGGTCAATCCTTCCAAAAACTGAACACCAGTCAACCCTGGCATTTGTATGTCGAGGAAAATGAGGTCGACAGTGTTTTTTTCTAAGTATTCGATGGCTTCAAATGCATTTCGACACCTTGCCTCTAACTTTAAAAAGGGAACTTTGGCAATATTATCTTCCACCAAGTCTAAGGCCAAACTTTCATCGTCGATGGCGATGCATTTTAATATCGTATTCGGGATTTCCGAAAATGTTTCTTTCGTTTCCATCGTATTAACTGTGTTTGATGATTAAATCAACGACATAGGTATTATTACTTTCTGTGATGTTGAGTTCATGTTTTTCTGGATAGAGCAATTCCAATCTTCTGCGAACATTGGTTAATCCGATCCCTGAGCTTTCATCTTTTTTCTCCGCAACTTGATTGCTGATTTTGTTTTTGACGATAAAATGTAACTGCTTTGGATCGTCGTGCAATTCAATGCTGATGCGTGGCTTTTCGATCATTCCTACGCCATGTTTGAATGCGTTTTCTACAAATGGAATAAGTAACATGGGTTCGATTGTTCCAGCATTTCCCGAAATTTCAGAATTGAAATCTATTTCAATGTCGTTACCAAAACGGATTCGCTGTAACTCGATGTAGGATTCCAAGTAATTCGATTCTTTGCTGATAGCGACCTTGGAATCGCTAGTTTCATAAATCATGTAGCGCATTAATTCCGACAATTTGATGACCACGGGCTCAACACTTTCTGGCTTTCTTCTGGAAAGCGAAACGATGCTGTTCAATACGTTGAACATAAAATGTGGACTTATTTGTGAACGTAAGAAAGAGAGTTCTGATTTTAATCGTTCGTTTTCTTCTTCTTTTTTTTCTTCTTGTTCCTTCATATTATCGGATAAAAAACGATAACTGATTCCGATCGCGATGATGAAAAGGTATTGGAAAATGATGCGCAGGTATGTGAATCGCTTCATGCCTCCTCCACCGCCTCTAGGACGTTGGGGAGGCATTAATTCTTTAAAAAGTAGATCAAATATTAAATCGTTCATCGCGACCATAATAAAATACCCAACGACTAACAATAAGAGGTAGCTGATTAAATTATAGCGCTTTAAAACCTTGGGAATCAAGATTTCGGTATTGATATAAAAGATGGGGATAAAGGCTATGCCAAAAACAAAAAAGAAAAGGTTCCACAACATGTGGCGATGAGCCTCCTCTGGATTCTGCGACTGTGTGTTAGGTCCCAACAAGATGGGCAATGCTAACAAGCATATCCAAAACAATAAATGGAGCAAAATGGGCTTTGAAAGTAATCTAGTTTTAGCCATGAATTCTTGAATTTGGATTCGAAGTAAACAATTTGCAAAATATTCTTGGGAAATATGCTACCAGTATCCTGTTTGTGCCGATGAAATTGTTCACAATAATTTGTTAGATTTGCTCGAAGAACCTATTTGACAAAGCTTATGCGCAACATACTATTGCTCACGTTGTTGTCTTGGACCTGCTTGGCCCAACAACAAGTGATACTAAAAGATTTAACTTCTTTTCAGCATCCAAGTGCCAACTGGACCATTGAAGGGGCCGTACAGGCTGCTTATTCCGACACATCTTTGCAGGTCGCTACCGGCCAAGGGGTTTTAGTAAATACGCTTCGGAATGGCAAATACAAACGATCGGATGATTTGACATTTGCATTTTCACATGGCGATATTCATTTGATGTTTGATTTCATGCTGCCTAAAAAGGGGAATTCAGGTGTATATCTTCAAGGGCGTTATGAAGTTCAACTGGCTGATTCTTGGACTAAAAAGCAATTAAATTACGGGGATTGTGGGGGGATTTACGAACGATGGGAGGATGCGCGTGGAAAGGGGAAGGAAGGGTTTGAAGGTTATGCACCCATGCAAAATGCATCGAAAGCCCCGGGTTTGTGGCAAAGTATGGAAATTGATTTTCAGGCACCTCGATTCGATGCCAACGGCAAGAAAATCCAAAATGCCATTTTCAAAAAAATCGTATTGAATGGTATTTTAATCCATGAGAATATTGAAATGTTAGGTGTGACGCGTGGGGCAGTTTCCACACAAGAAGTCGCAGCAGCACCCATTTTAATTCAAGGGGATCACACGCAGGTTGCATTTAAAAACATCCGCTATGAAACATACGACAAGCCCTCCATTCGTATGGGGCAGGTTCGTTATGATTATTACACGGGTAAATTCACTGAGCCGATTATCGGTACGGCAAAACCTGTGGAGTCTGGGAAATTGGACAAATTAACCTACAAGGTAATTAAGGCAAAAAATGACTATTTAATTCACTATCAAGCAGAATTAGATGTTCCAGAGTCGGATGCGTATGAATTTCAGTCTTATTGGACGGGTTCAGGTGTAGTGAAAGTTGATGGCATCGAATTGAATCAAGGAGCACATTGGTATTCTGAAATGGTTTCTGCAAAGGCTAATTTGAAAGCTGGGAAACACCGCTTAGAAGTTATTCAGGTGAAAGATTTTCCTTGGGGACCGCAAGCATTAGGTTTGTATGTGAAGCGTATCGGTTCGCATCCAGTTGCTCTACATGAGCGAACTTCTTTATTGGATCCAGAGGCTGTGGGAGTGATTGAAGTGAAAGCAAACGCTGAGCCTGTCTTTCAACGTTCATTTGCGATGCATCATGGGAAGAAAAAGACGCATGTGATTCATGTAGGTGATCCTTCCGGAATGCATTATTCCTACGATTTAAAGCAGGGGGCAATGCTTCAAGTTTGGCGTGGCCCGTTTTTAAATGCCACCCAAATGTGGGAAGATCGGGGTGAGCCGCAAACAGCTGAGCCACTCGGTGTGACAATTGTATTAGATGGAAAATTCCCTTTGGTATTAGATCATCAAGCACAAGCAGATTCCACCGAATTGGTGTACAAGGGCTTTCGCCTGAAAGATGGACGGCCTATATTTATGTATCAATGGCCTGCCGCGAATGTCACAATCGAGGATAATATTCGACCAAACACCGCAGGATCAGGATTTGAGAGAACCTTGTCATTTAAGTCGGCAAGCACCATGCAGTCCGCAACCGAACTCATTTTAGGTAATAGTTATCATGGAATTTCAACAATTAGCACCAAGCTAATTGGCCTGCAAGGGCAATCCTATTTTGTGCAATGGGATGGGCGTCAGGGAGCCGTTTTAAGTCCCAAACAGGGCTTGAAACAACAACGCATTCCGATGCAAGGAAATGAAGTTTCATATCAATTGATCTGGTAAGCTGATGAAAAATATACACTATACTTTCGCATTATTATTATTGACTTTTTGTGCGATTGCGCAGAAACCTACTCCGAAGTCGGAGCAAGATTATTATGAAATCAAGACCCTCCCCATTCCCAAGGAAATTTATTTGGAAGTTGGCGGATTGGCTACCATGCCGGATGGTCGTATCGCTGTCAGTACCCGTCGGGGAGAGATATGGATTATCGAAAATCCCTATCAATTAACAAATCACCAAGTCCACTACAAGCGATTTGCTTCCGGTATGCATGAGGTATTGGGCTTAGCCTACCGTGATGGGGCATTTTATTGTTCACAGCGTGGGGAATTGACTAAAGTTACGGATACTGATCGCGACGGTGTTGCTGATTTGTATGAGCCGATTTACCAATTCGACATTTCCGGAAATTACCATGAATATACCTATGGACCTGTTTTTGATAAAAACGGGGACATGCTCGTCACGTTAAATCTAGCCTGGGTTGGATTTGGGGAAGGTAAATTTGCCAAATGGCGTGGCTGGTTGGTAAAAATCCACCCGGATGGTACACTTGAGCCTTTTGCGGCAGGCTTGCGATCTCCAGCGGGTTATAGCATTAACCAAGATGGCGATATTTTTTATGGCGAAAACCAGGGAGATTGGGTTGGATCCGGTCGGGTGACACACCTCGCAAAAGGGGATTTTGCGGGGAATCCAGGAGGATTGAAATGGGCCAAAGAGCCTAATAGCCCTTTCCGTTTGACCTTGGAAGAAATTCAAGATAATGGCGCGCCGATGTATGAGGCGGCGACCAAGGTGAAGAACTTGAAATTGCCGGCAGTATGGTTTCCACATGCAATTATGGGAATCTCCACATCAGATGTCTTACAGGATACCACGCGTGGGAAATTTAGTCCTTTCCCGGGGCAATATTTTGTGGCAGATCAAGGGCAATCCAAGATTATGCGAATGGGTTTAGAAAAGGTGAATGGCGTGTATCAAGGATTTTGTATTAATTACCGGGAGGGATTTCAATCTGGAATTCTACGTGAGCGTTTTGGCTTAGATGGATCGCTGTTTGTCGGGATGACATCGCGTGGCTGGGGTTCTACGGGGAAGGATGAATTCGGTTTGCAGCGCTTGCTATGGAACGGTCAAATGCCTTTTGAGATTCAGGATATACAAGCAAAATCGGATGGCTTTGAGATTAGTTTTACGCAGTCGGTTGATGTTGCTTCGGTTAAAAAAGCGGCTTCGTACGCTTTGCGTTCGTATATTTATAAATACCAACACCAATATGGAAGTCCTATCATTGAGTTGATGAATTTGAAGATTTCTGGTGTTGAAGTTTCAGCAGACAAGCGTAAGGTACGTTTAGTGATAGAAGGTCTTCGTCAATATTTCATACATGAGTTTAAGCTTGAAGGTATTCGAAATGAAGCTGGCGAGCCTTTGTTGCATGAAACAGCATATTACACCTTGAATCAGATTCCTTCGGGCAGTAAATTAGCGGTTCAAGCATCGCATCGATTGGTGGAGACGGTGGCGGTAAAGGCTGTTGTTGTTAAGCCTAAAAAAAAATCAACGGTGATTTCGGATGCGGAGGCGATGGCCTTATTGAAAAAACATACTTGTTTAGCATGTCATGCCAAGGAGGCGAAGGTGGTGGGGCCATCCTATTCGGATATTGCGAAACGCAATTACACGGATAAGCAGATATTAGCCTTGGTTTACAAACCTAATCCACAAAACTGGCCAGAATATGCGACAGAGATGGCACCTATGAGTCACGTGCCAGCCGGGGATGTCCTGAAAATCGCATCTTGGATTAATGGCCTTCGGAATAAAGCACTGTTAAATCATGATTAAACAAAAAAGGGACGCTCGATGGAACGTCCCTTTTTTATGAAAATAAGTTAACCTATTTCTTTGGTTCTACGGTTCCTTGAATGAACAATTGGATTTGTTGAACCTCCCCGTTATTCACAACGGTAATGGATTTGTTAAAGTTACCCGGACGACCTGTCGAGTTGTATGAAGCGGTAACTTTCCCTGTTTTTCCTGGCATGATTGGTTCACGTGTCCAATCGGGTGTTGTGCAACCGCAAGATGGTTGAACATTTGAGATAACGACCGGTGTTTTTCCCGTATTTGTGAATTCGAAGCTATAAGTTGCTTGTGTTCCTTCAACGATTTTGCCGAAATCATGTTTTTCAGACTTGAATTTAATTGCACCTTGAGCGTTAGATTGGAATGCGAATCCAATGATGAGCGCTAACACGCCTAAAAATTTCTTCATGGTTATGATTTATTTGGTTTACTACTTAAGCAAATCTAAAACAATGTGGAGATTCGGCAAAAGAAATGAACGAGTTTTTGTGAAATAAATGGCCTTACTCTTATTTGGCTGCCAATTATTTTATTGTATTTTTACATGTTAAATTTACCAGGAAACCGTTGGCTTTGCATTACATCTTTTCAAATCCTGACATTTCATTTGAACCTGCCAAGGTGTTAGATGATTATCGCTTGGCCGCTTTAAGTAGGGCCTGCAGTTTGCTTGTTCGCAAGGAAGTGTTTTCAGGTAGAGCAAAATTTGGTATTTACGGGGATGGAAAGGAATTGTGTCAGCTTGCATTGGCGAATTCGATGCAAACGGGAGATTATATTTCAGGTTATTACCGGGATCAAACGATTGGTGTGGCGATTGGGGATTTAACTTGGCCGCAGTATTTTGCTCAGTTATATGGGCATCCGGATATACAATTTGATCCACATTCTGCAGGCCGACAAATGAATAACCATCACGCAACGCGCTGGTTGGACGATTCAGGGGAATGGTTGGATCAAACGGCCCGCTTCAATTCTGTAGCAGGAATTTCCTCGACAGCTGGCCAAGCACCTCGAGCGCTTGGGATTGCGTATGCCTCAAAACTTTATCGAGAACGCGCTGATTTAAAAGAGCATGCTACCTTGTTTTCCAAAGGCGGACAAGAAGTTTGTTTTACGACGATCGGGGATGCATCAACATCCGAGGGGATGTATTTGGAATGCATTAATGCGGCTGGTGTTTTACAAGTTCCGCTTGTTTTTTCAGTTTGGGATGATGGCTATGGTATTTCGGTTCCGATTGAATATCAAACAACAAAATCGTCTATTTCGAAGGCCTTAGCAGGTTATCAGCGGACTTCGACGGAAAAAGGGCTGGAAATTATCCAGGTGAAGGCTTGGGATTATCCGGGTTTAGTTGCGGCATATCAAAAGGCTGCTAAACTGGCTCGGGAGGAGATGGTACCTTGTTTAGTTCACGTGACTGAATGTACACAACCACAGGGGCACTCGGCCTCAGGTTCGCATGAACGATATAAGTCGGCAGCGCGTCTCCAATTTGAGCATGAAGCGGATTGCAATCTCCATTTTCAAACATGGATCATTGAACAAGGTTTTGCTACATCCGATGAAATAAAGGCGATTGACGGGGAGGCAACCGTCTTGGCGCGTAAATATCAGAAAGAAGCATTTGCTGCTTACATGGCCGCGATTGATGTCGATAAAAAGTCTTTTTTACGTATTGCCAAAAACCTCTATGATTCAACCAATGAGCCGGGTTTATTGGAGCCTATTTTGGCCGAATTAAATGAATTGCCTTATCCGATTTTCAGTGATTTGGTACGAGCAGGGCGTAAGGCATTGCGGGAGTTTCGGTTTTTCCAGGGACCCGCCGTTAAGTTGCTACGCAAGTGGTTAGCCGAGCTAGAAGCACGTAATCATCGCAGGTTCAGTTCGCATCAGATGAGTGAATCGAAGGATAGTCCATTGTTCGCTCAAGAGATTAAAGCTACGTATGAAAAGGAGCCAAATCTCGTGGATGGCCGTGAGATTTTGAATAAAAGTTTTGCCAAATTCTTAGAGGATCCGCGGGTCTTTATTTTGGGGGAAGATGTGGGTAAGATTGGAGATGTGAATCAAACCTTAGCGGGACTTCAAGAAAAGTTTGGCCCCTTGAAAGTAACGGATACGGGTATTCGTGAAATAAGTATTGTGGGTCAGGGTATCGGAGCCTCCATGCGTGGCTTGCGACCGATTGTGGAAATACAATATTTGGACTATATCCTTTATCCTTTTGCCATATTGTCGGACGACTGGGCCTGTCTGCATTACCGGACGGCGGGAGGCCAAAAAGCACCTATGATTGTTCGAACACGTGGACATCGTTTAGAAGGCATTTGGCATTCAGGAAGTCCGATGGCAGTGTTATTGAATGGATTGCGGGGCGTACATTTTTGTGTGCCACGAAATATGACTCAGGCGGCGGGGATGTATCGGACATTGTTAGCCGGAGATGATCCAGGCTTGGTCGTTGAATGTTTAAATGGCTATCGCTTGAAAGAACCAATGCCAACGAATTTGCTTGATATTGTTGTTCCATTAGGGGTACCAGAAATCTTGCGAGAGGGGAATGATTTGACCATTGTTACCTACGGTTCTATGTGTCGGATTGTGATGGAAGCGGCGGATGCATTGGCAGGTATGGGGATTTCGGTGGAAGTAATAGATGTTCAAACATTATTGCCCTTCGATCGTTTTCACCAAATATTGACATCGATACAAAAGACACATCGTGTGTTATTTGCGGATGAAGATATGCCGGGAGGAGCGTCAGCGTATATGATGCAAGAAGTATTGGATAAGCAAGGGGCTTTTACATGGTTAGACAGCCCGGCACGTTGTTTGGCCGCTCGGCCTCATCGGCCTGCTTATAGTTCGGACGGGGATTATTTCTCGAAGCCGAATGTGGAAAATGTAGTCGATACAGTATATGAAATGATGCGTGAGACTGATCCATCATCATTCCCAGCCATTTATTTTTAGGATGTCAGCTATAAGCAACTATTTCAAGGAGATTTTCGAGGTGATTCAGAGCACGCGCATGGGTATGGCCTTGACTTGGAAGCATGCTTGGAATGCGCGTAAGCTTCGAACAATACATCAGATTCAAGATGTTGGTTACTTCCAACAATCGGAGGGAATTGTGACCTTGGAATATCCTACTTTACAGATTCCAACCCCAGTAAATGGGCGCTACCAATTAGACAATGAGATGGACGACTGCATTGTCTGTGATAAATGTGTGAAGGTTTGTCCCGTGGATTGCATTGAAATTGAGCCCATAAAGGCAACAGGCTTAGTGGGTCATACATCCGATGGTTCGCCCATTCGTTTATATGCTGCCAAATTTGACATCGATATGTCAAAATGCTGTTTCTGTGGCTTATGTACCACGGTCTGTCCGACGGAATGCTTGACGATGACTTCAGAGTACGATTTTTCAGTATTTGATGTAAAGGAGCATAATTTTTCTTTTGCGAATTTAACACCTGCTGAGGCAGACGAAAAGCGTCGTTTGTATGAGCAGTTTGTGGCTGAGAAGGCGGCGATGAAGGCGGGGGGGAGTGGGAAAGAGTCGCTAGTCGCTAGTCCGGAGTCGCTAGTCGCTAGTCAAGAGTCGCTAGTCGCTAGTCCGGAGTCCGATAGTCCGAAGTCCGATAG
>CAYHOB010000004.1:0-25224 GCA_964358165.1 uncultured Aquirufa sp. | reverse complement strand
AGTCGCTAGTCCGGAGTCCGATAGTCCGAAGTCCGATGGGGAAAGTCCGAAGGTGGAAGTCGAAGGTCCAGCGTCCAACGTCCAAAGTCCAACGTCTAATAGTCCATCGTCTAATAGTCCAAAGTCTAATCCTGATCTTCCATGACACCGATGATATTAGCTTTCTTAGTTTTGGTGTGCATTGCCTGTGGAAGTGCGTTGGTGATGCTATGGACAAAGAACATATTACATGCTGCATTGGCCATGTTTATGACCATGCTTGGCCTTGCTGGACTTTATGTGTTAGCATATGCAGATGTAATGGCTGTCTCGCATTTGATGATTTACGTGGGCGGCGTGTTGATATTAATATTATTTGGAATCATGCTGACGCAGCAAAAAGGACGTGGTGATAAGTCAAGCAATACATTAATTGCCGAAGAATCATCTCGTGCCTGGCCCGTCATATTGGGCATATCAGTCCTTGCAGGATTATTATTTATTTTAGCTCGTGGGACTTTTTATGGCATTGAAATTGCCGACCCCCAATCAAAACTAAGTTTTGTTGGCATATCCTTACTGACCGACTATGCTATGCCATTTGAATTGGTTGGCATTTATTTATTGATTGCCTTGATTGGCGCTACCTATATCGCGAAGCACGATGAATGAAATTCCTCTAATTCTGTTTTTGTGGGCGGGGGCTTGTCTATTTGCAATAGGCTTTAGCATTTTATTGCTCAAGCGAAATGCAATTTTTGTTTTGATGGGGATCGAGCTAATGTTGAATGCGGCCAACTTGAATTTGATTGCTTTTTCGCGTCAAGATCCGGCGAATCAAGGATTGTTATTAGGAGTTTTCGTATTGGTTGTAGGCGTTTGTGAAATGACAGTAGCATTGGCTTTGGTGATTCAAGCATATCGGCAATTTCAGCACATTGATTTAGGCGCTTTCAAATCGAGAAATTAAGCCTTTTCATCTAGCCAAATTTTTATCTGCATTCGAAGCATGGGTGTTTTGGCTTTTCCTGCAACTTTTTCTAATTCTTGTACCGGCGCCTCATACATCTGACGAATTGTCCCAAAGTGTTTTAAGAGTTTTTGTGCTGTAAGCTTTCCTATTCCCTCCATTTCCTCCAGTTGGCTGACCAAAAAGTTTTTGCTTCGTCTATTCCGATGAGCCGTAATGCCAAAGCGATGTGCTTCATCACGCAATTGTTGGATCAACTTCAGTGACTCAGATTTTTTATCAATATATACAGGTAAACTATCTTCTGGGAAATAGATTTCTTCCAATCGCTTAGCAATACCGATGATCGGAATCTGACCATATAGCCCAATAGCCTTTAATGCGTCGCAGGCGGAACTCAGTTGGCCCTTCCCTCCATCGACAATAATCAAGTCGGGCAACTCAGCTTCTTCTTCGAGGAGGCGTGTATAGCGGCGTGTAATGACTTCGTACATGGTCGCGAAGTCATCGGGGCCCTCTACAGTCCTTGGCGTGAATAGTCGATATTCTTTTTTAGCAGCTTGAGCTTGGATGAAACAGACCATGGCAGAAACGGGATTTGTTCCCTGCAGGTTGGAGTTATCAAAGCATTCAATGCGTTTGGGTAATTGAGTTAAGCGCAAATCGTTTTTTAGTTTGAGCATGACACGCATTTTTCGGTCGCCCCCGCTTTCTTCAGCTGCTTTGCGATCTGCTTTCTCTTTGCGAAAATACAAGACATTTTTGAGCGACATATCTAAAAGCTTTTTCTTGTCGCCCATTTGAGGAATGGTATTTTTGGCACCTTTGAATTCGATTGCCATGGGTATATTCGTTAAGATTTCCTTGGCCTCGGAATGAAACTGTTCACGTTTTTCCCAAATCAACATGGTTAGTAGTTCTGATTCATCTTCATTCAGTTTTTTCTTTACCTCCCAGGTTTGGGATTGTAAGATGGTTCCATTGATCACCTTCATGAAATTGATATAAGCCAATTGCTCATCATAAACCATGGTGAACACATCGACATCATGGATGGCTGGATTAACGACGGTGGATTTTGCCTGAAAATTTTCAAGAAGCTCCCATTTTTCTTTCCATTCTTGTGCTTCTTCAAAGGCCATGCGGGCGGCAGCGTTTTGCATTCGCTCAAAGAAGAGACTTTTGGGCTTTTGGTAATTGCCTTTCAGGATGTTGGAAATTTGTTCAATGTAAATCTGGTAATCCGTTTCGTTTTGTAATCCTTCACAAGGGCCTTTACAATTTCCGATGTGGTATTCGAGGCAGACTTTGAATTTACCTTGTTCGATGTTGTTTGGTTTCAAGGCAAAAGTACAAGTCCGGATCGGATAAAGTTGGTGAATCATTTCCAAAAGGCTATTCATGGCCTTGGGATTTGCAAAGGGGCCATAGAAGGTACCCAATTGATGCTCAATTCGCCGCATGGTAATGAGGCGAGGGAAGTTTTCATTCGTTAGACAGATGAAGGGATATGTTTTATCATCACGCAATAAGATGTTGTATTTGGGTTGAAACTGCTTGATGAGCGTATTTTCTAAAAGGAGTGCATCAAATTCCGAATGTACAATCGTGAATTCGATTTTTTGTATTTGCTGAACGAGGCGCCGCGTTTTGGTATTATGGTTTTGTATGCTCGTGAAATAGCTACTAACGCGGTTCTTAAGATTTTTAGCTTTACCTATATATATAATAGTATCATTTTCGTCAAAATAGCGATAAACTCCGGGTTGGTCCGGGAGAGTGGGCAAGATGCTTTTGGGATCGAAATTTGACATGCTTCAAAATTAGGGATAAATCTGGAAATGGCTTTTGGATTTTTTGGACAATTGTAAAATTTAGACAAAGCGCAGATTATAGTTGGTATGTAGGACTATTAGCCGATTTGGTCGCAGGATTTGTAATCGTTTACAATTCCTTTTTTTCAAGTTTTGAATATTACATTGTATTTATATGATAAAATGAAGGCCCCAAATGGTGTTTTTGAGGGATAAATGACATTTTTGCTTCAAAAAGTGAAAAAATATCAGGTAAAAACTTGCAAGAGTAATCGGGTTTATCCATATTTGAGAGATTGGAACAGCATAGAACAGTAGTTATATTGTATGATTCCGATAAATTGAAAGAAAGACTTCTAAACCTATTTATTGTATTATTTGAAGAAGAACTTTTAAACCTTATTTAATGAAATTTTAAACCATTGATTAACCAAAAAAAGAAAGGAGACCCATTATTGAAGCAAAAACTGGATTAAAAACTATTAAATCTTATTTAGAAAACTAATTAAAACGTATTATGAAAAACAATTTTTACCAAAGTCTTCGAAGCTTCTTATTGCTCGCGATTGTGATGCTAGGGAGTTTTTCGTCATTTGCGCAGGATCGTAAGGTAACTGGTAAAGTTACGGATGCGAACGCTGATGGAATTCCAGGTGTAAGTGTTGCTGTAAAAGGAACAAACACGGGAGCTACTACAGATGCTAATGGTGCATTTACGGTTACCGTAAAATCGGGTAACGCTGTCTTGAATATCTCAGCAGTAGGTTACAAAACAAAAACTGTTTCAGTTGGATCTCAATCTTCAATCTCTGTTTCATTGGATGAAGATGTAAGTCAATTGAGCGAGGTAATCGTAACAGGTTACTCAGTGACAAACAAGAAGGAGTCTACAGCGGCAGCTTCGATCGTTAAAGCAGCGGATTTGCAAATTGCGCCAACGGGTAACGTTGAGCAGATGTTGCAAGGTCGTGTATCAGGGGTAACTTTGATTACAAACGGTCAGCCAGGAACTAACTCAATCATTCGTGTACGTGGTTTTGGTGCCTTTGGTGGTAACGAGCCTTTATACGTAGTGGACGGGGTTCCAGTAGGTTCTACTGAATTCTTATCTCCAGATGATATCGAGTCTACAACTGTATTGAAAGATGCGGCTGCGGCTTCTATCTATGGTGCGCGTGCTGCCAACGGTGTAATTGTTTACACAACAAAGCAAGGTACTCGTGGTAAGAAAGGCTTGAACATTTCTTATAATGGAATGTACGGTGCAACGGATCCAAACGTAGCAGGTGCTCCTAAAATGTTGACTCCACAAGAGCAAGCAGATTGGACACATGTTGCTTACCGTAACAATGCAGCTGCCAACGGTACTGCAGTAGCTTATTCTCACCCTCAATATGGTTCTTCAGCACAAGCAGTACTTCCTACTTACTTGCATGCAAATGGAGCTAACGGTGTGAATAGTGCAGATATTTCTGCTATTTCAGCTGCTCGTGCGGCTAGCCCTGAGACTGTTTTCTTAATTAAAACAAACAAGGCAGGTACAGATTGGTATGATGAAATTACTCGTTTAGGTGCTACACAACGTCATTCATTAGGAATTTCGGGTGGTACTGAAGCAGGTCGTTTCTACTTAGGCTTATCAGGTCAGAAGCAAGATGGTATCTTGATTCAGAATGATTTTTCTCGTTATTCTGCACGTTTTAACTCTGAGTTTAGCTTAGGTAAAAAAGTGAAAATCGGTGAGAACTTACAGTTCACTTACCGTTCAGTTCGTGGTCAAGCAGGTGGTAATGGTGGTTTAGGTATTGCTGGTGATGAATCAGTAATCTTGTCTGCATATCGTATGCCAACGGCTATTCCTGTATATGATGAGTTTGGTGCTTATGCATCTACGAAGGCTGCTGGTTTTAACAATCCACGTAACCCAGTTCGTCAAATTGTCATGAACAATTCAAATGACAACAACTACAATGCAAATGGTGTTGGTAATATCTATGTAGATTATGAGCCAATCAAAGATTTGACATTGCGTACAAGTATTGGTGGTCAGTACAATGCATCTGCATTTAAGAACTACAACTACCGTTACTTAGGAGATTCAGAGCCTGAGGCTTCTAACTCTTTCTCTGAAGGTCAAGCTTATCAATTCTCATGGGTTATCACAAACACTGCGAACTATAAGTACCAGTGGAGAAAGCATGGTGTTAAGTTATTGGCTGGTTTAGAGGCATTGAACACTGGATACGGTCGTTCAATCCAAGGATCGGGTATCAACCCATTCTCAATGGACTTGGATTTCGTTACGATGAACTCGGTACAATCTCCAATCGTTACATCTAACTTGTTCTCTGGTGTGAATTTCTATTCATTATTCGGAAAGTTAGATTATAACTTCAATGAGAAATACTACTTCACTGGAGTTGTACGTCGTGACGGATCATCTCGTTTCGGTTCTGAGAATCGTTATGGTATCTTCCCTGCATTCTCTGCAGCATGGCGTGTAACATCTGAAGAATTCATGAAGGATCTTCCTGCAATCACAGATTTAAAAATCCGTGGTGGTTGGGGTACAATGGGTAACTCAAATAACGTTGACCCTGCTAACCAGTACTCTTTATATGCTGCTAACAAAGGTAATTCTTACTATCCTATCGATGGTCAATCATCTGGAGCAAATGAAGGATATTACCGTTCACGTATCGGTAACCCGGCTGCGAAGTGGGAGACTGCGGTAACATCTAACTTAGGTATTGATGCAACCTTGTTAAACGGTAAGTGGGAAGTTGTATTTGACGTATGGAGAAAAGATACGGAGGATTTATTATTCAACGTACCTCTTCCAGCGGTTGTGGGTGCTGCAGCATCAGCTCCTTCAGTTAACGTAGCAAAAATGCGTAACCAAGGTGTTGATATTCAGGTTATCAACCGTGGTAATTTGACTTCTGACATCAAGTATGATTTGACATTTAACAACTCATTCTTGAAAAACGAAATCGTTGCTTTCGCTCCAGGTATCACAAACTTAGTTGGTGGTGCATTCCGTGGAATTACACCAATTCGTATGGAAGTAGGACGTTCATTGTCTTCTTTCTATGGATACCAAGTAATCGGATACTTCAACTCAGCTGCTGAGGTAGCATCTGCTCCAGCTCAAACTGGTGCTGGTGTAGGTCGTTTCCGTTATGCTGATATGAATGGTGATGGCAAGATTACTCCAGCTGACCGTACATATTTAGGTTCTCCAGTTCCTACTTATACAGGTGGTGTGAACGTAGGTTTGACTTACAAGGATTTTGATTTGAACATGTACTTATATGCTTCTGCTGGTAACAAAATTTGGAACCAATCGAAGTGGTTTACTGATTTCTACGGAACTTTCGAAGGATCAGGAAAAGGAGTTCGTGCAAAAAATTCTTGGACACCTGCATTGGGTAACGCTGCTGAAGCTCCAATCTGGGAGTCAGCATCAAACTTATCTACATCAGCTGCTGAGAACTCTTGGTACGTAGAAAACGGTGATTATATCCGTTTGCAAAACATCTCATTAGGATATCATATTCCAAAGAATATCATTTCTAAAATCGGTGTGAAAAATGCTAAGTTGACACTATCGGCTAACAACTTGCTTACTTTTACAAAGTACAAGGGATTAGATCCAGGTGTTGGTGGAGCTGCTGATACAAGCTTTGGTATTGACGTAGGTAACTACCCAGTTACGCGTTCATTCAACGCTTCGATCAACTTGAATTTCTAATTTAGCGAAAGCCAATTTTAAAGATTAAGAACATGAAAAAATATCAGATTTTAAAGCGATTAAGTTTAGTCAGTGCGTCAGCGTTTATGTTGACATTCGCTTGTAAGGATCAGTTTTTAGAGGTACCGCCAACAGCTTCATTAGCTAAAGCGCAGTTATCTTCGAAAGCTGGTGTTGAGGGTGCCTTGATTGGTACTTACGCTCAGTTAGCAGGTAAAGGGTTTTCTCGTTTGTCTGCACCCAATAACTGGGTTTTTGGTTCCATTCGTGGAGGTGAGAGTAACAAGGGCACTGACCCAGGTGATTACTCTGCAATCAACCCGATTCAACGTTATGAGATTGCTCCAACGGATGGAGATTTGAACTCTACTTGGCAAGCAAAATACGAAGGTGTTGCGCGTGCAAATGCAACGATTAACTTAGCAAATGGATCTACGGAATTATCAGCTTCTGATAAAACCCGTGTCATCGCTGAGGCTCGTTTCTTGCGTGGTCACTTCTATTTTGAATTGAAGAAGTTGTTTGGTTCTGTACCTTATATCGATGAGACACTTGATTACGGTAAGGGAATTGAGAAGGTAGCTAATACAGCTGATTTCTGGGGTAAAATCGAAGCAGATTTCAAATTTGCTTATGATAATCTTCCAGAGACTTCTTCTTCTGCTGGTCGTGCAAACAAATGGGCTGCTGGAGCTTATCTAGGAAAGGCTTATTTGTTCCAAGCTAAATATGCAGATGCGAAAGCAATCTTTACAACAGTAATTGCTAACGGTAAAACTACGAATGGCAAGAAATACGGTTTAGTTTCTAAGTTTGCTGAAATCTTCAATGCGGAGAATGACAACAACGAAGAGGCTGTATTTGCTGTTCAATCTGCGATGAATACTGGTAGTGTGAATAACGCAAACGGTTTCGATGACTTGAACTACCCATACAATACGGGTTCTGATGGTCCAGGTAACTGCTGCGGATTCTTCCAGCCTTCATTCTCGATGGCTAACGCTTACCGTGTAAGTGCTGATGGTCTTCCTTTATTAAGTGAGCAAGCTGATGGTACACCAGATTACAACTTAGCTGCTAATTCAGTTAAGAATGATTATGGTGTATCTTCTTCAGCTGCATTTACTGAAGATGCTGATCCATTGGATCCACGTATTGACCACACAATCGGTCGTCGTGGTATTCAGTACTTAGACTGGATCGAGCACCCAGGTGCTGGTTGGATTCGTTCTCAGCCTTATGCTGGTCCATATTCTCCAAAGAAATACATCTACTACAAGCGTCAAGAGAATACCTTGACTGATGGTTCTTCTTGGACTCGTGGATATGCAACAATGAACTTCAACATTATCCGTTTTGCGGACGTATTGTTGATGGCTGCTGAAGCGGAAATCGAAGCTGGTAGCTTGGCTACAGCTTTGGGTTATATCAACCAAGTTCGTACGCGTGCTGCAAATCCAGCTGGATTTGTTAAGAATGCGAAAACAGGTGCTAACGAAGCGAATTACGTAATTTCTACGTATGATTCTTTAGGTGATCAAGCAAACGCTCGTAAGATCGTTCGCATGGAGCGTCTATTGGAATTAGCTACAGAAGGTCACCGTTTCTTCGACTTAGTTCGTTGGGGTATTGCAAACAAAACTTTGAATGCATACTTGAAATACGAGTCTAAGTGGTTGGTAACTAAATTCGGAGGAGCATCTTATACTGACTCTGATGCATTATTGCCAATTCCTCAAGCACAAATTGATATTCAAGGAACTTCTATTTTGAAGCAAAACCCTGGTTATTAATCGTTTGATTTTATTTGGAAAAAGGTGGGAAGAAGTTCCCACCTTTTTTTTATTTTCGTAGTTCAATGACTCCACCTATGTATACTCGATTTTTATCCGCCATTCTTATTTTGTTGTTTTTTGCATCCTGCAAAAACAAAACCACTTTTGAACAATTATCCGGAGATGATACCGGTATTCATTTTTCAAATACGATCGCTGAAAACGATACACTATCAATTTTGAAGTATGAATACCTTTACAATGGAAGTGGTGTGGGCATGGGAGATTTTAACCAAGATGGCTTACTCGATTTGTTTTTTTCAGGTAGCCAAGCGAATGGGGCTCTGTACATCAATAAGGGCCAAATGAAGTTTGATGATGTATCTAAACAAGCGGGTATCGATACGAAAAATCGTTGGTGTTCCGGAGTTTCTGTCGTTGATATCAATGGGGATGGATTATTAGATATCTATGTGTCTGCCACAATGAAAATGGCAGTACATGATCGAGAAAATATGCTTTTTGTTAATCAAGGAATCAAGAATGGAATCCCTACTTTCAAGGAAATGGGTGCTGAATATGGTGTGAATGATGCGGGGCATAGTGAGCATACAGCTTTTTTTGACTATGACCGAGATGGGGATTTGGATATGTATGTGTTGACAGATGTCATCGATCAATTTCCGTCACTTTACCGAGCAAAAGTGACGGATGGTTCCTATCCCAATACCGATCGACTCTATCGATGCGATTGGTCAAAAGAAAAAGGGCATCCCGTGTATACAAATGTTTCTAAAGAGGCAGGCATTACCATCGAGGGATATGGCTTGGGAATTAATATTTGCGACATCAATCAAGATAATTGGCCAGATATCTATGTGACAAACGATTATGTGTCGGATGATATATTATACATCAATAACCATGATGGAACCTTTACTGATCAAGCGAAGACCTATTTTAAACATACAAGTTTGAGTGCCATGGGGAATGATGTGGCGGATGTTAACAACGATGGCCTCCAAGATATTGTCGCCCTAGACATGTTGCCCAAAGACAATGAGCGCAAAAAACAATTAGCTCCACCGAATAGCTATCAAGCCTATCAAAATTCTGATTTGTATGGTTATACCTATCAATACATGCGGAATACTTTGCAACTAAATGCAGGGAAGAACCTTGCTGGTCAGCCAAATCCTTTTCAAGAAATGAGTTTGTTGGCGGGCGTTGCTGAAACCGAATGGAGTTGGTGCCCCTCTTTGGCCGATTTTGATAATGATGGTTACCGAGATTTACTCATTACGAATGGATTCCCACGCGATGTAACGGATCGTGATTTTATGTCCTACCGGGCAGATGCGCAGCAATTAGCATCAGATGCCGTTTTGATGGAGCAAATGCCTGTGATCAAGGTGAATAATTATGCATTCAAAAATAAAGGCGGCCTGAAATTTGAAGATGTGAGCGCTGCCTGGGGGATAAAAGTTCCTTCATTTTCAAATGGTGCAGCCTACGGTGATCTAGACAATGATGGAGACCTCGATTATGTGGTAAATAACATCAACGATGAGGCTTTTGTCTATCAAAATAACACCATGGAGGAATCGCCTGAGAAGGGTCGCTATTTACGTGTCCGTTTTGAAGGAAAAGGGTTGAATAAAAGTGGCCTCGGCGCTCGAATCGAGGGTATTTTTGCTGATGGAACACATTTCTATTATGAAAATAATCCATATCGTGGATACTTATCCAGCGTTGAGCCTGTTGCGCATATCGGTCTTGGAGCCAAGCAAAAAATCAAGGAATTACGTATTATTTGGCCAAATGATTCCATGCAAGTAATCCTTAACCCTGTCAGTAATCAATTAGTAAATGCGTCGATTACTAAAGCCAATCAGCCTTATAAGACCCTTTTTACCCCAAATTCTGCCTTGTTTCGTGATATTAGTGAACGTGTTCATCTAAGCGATGTTCACAAGGAAATGGATTTTATCGATTTCAATTTCCAAAGTACAACTCCTCATAAAATGTCCCAATTAGGACCTGGAGCTTCGGTCGGTGATGTAAATGGCGACGGTAGGGAAGATTTGTTTGTTGGCGGAGCTAAATTCTATTCAGGTACATTCTATCTCCAACAAGCGAATGGGACATTTACGAGAAAATATTTGGAAGGGGCTTATGATGCTCCTAAGAAATTAGGGGAAGACTTAGGTAGTTTGTTAATTGACATGGATAAGGATGGTGATTTAGACCTATATGTTGCGCGTGGAGGAACGGAGGAGAAAATAGGATCAAACAGCTCTCAAGATGTCATATACATGAATGACGGGAAAGGTAATTTTGTTGCTCAACAGGCCGCCTTACCCGTATTTACCGAAAGTAATTCCGCCGTCCGTGCTTCTGATATGGACCATGATGGTGATTTGGATTTATTTGTTAGCGGTCGGAACGTTCCATTTCAATATCCCAAAGGAACCGTGTCGCGATTGTTGCGTAATGATTCAAAGCCTGGGAATATCAAGTTTGTGGATGTGACAAAAGCAATGGCTCCGGAACTATTACAAGAGGCGATGCTCTGCGACGCTGTCTGGGCAGATTATAATCAAGATGGTTGGGCAGATTTAGTCGTAGCGGGAGAATTCTTACCGATTCAGGTTTTCCAAAATACGAAAGGTCATTTGAAGAAATTGACAGATACAGGATTGGAGCAGGCCAGTGGTTTATGGGCTTCTATCACGGCTGCTGATTTTGATCAAGATGGAGATATGGATTTTGTTGCAGGTAATATGGGTAAAAATACCTTGTTGCGCGCGAATGCAAAACAACCAGTAGAAGTATTGCACGGAGATTTGGATGGTAATGGAGTATATGATGTATTTCCTTTCGTTTACTTTCAGAACGCATCTGGCACATATGTATCTGCACCTTTGTTTGGGAAAGATGATACGCACAAACAAATGAATTCTACCCGCCCCCGTTTTGTGTATTACAAGGATTTCGGAAAAGTAACGCAAGAAGGATTCTTAAATGATGCAGAAAAGAAGAAAGCAAATCATTTGGCCATCACCGAGAATGCTTCCATGTACATCGAAAACAAGGGTAATGGGAAGTTTGAATTACATGAATTGCCTATGATGGCTCAAGTTTCAGCAATGAATGGCATGCAAGTATCGGATGTGAATCAAGATGGTTACCTCGACCTCATTTATATCGGAAATAACTATGGAAACGAAGTAGCTATGGGTCGATATGATGCGTCGAATGGGGGGGTATTATTAGGTAGCCCCAAAGGTTTTCACTATCAAGTCAATACCGGGATTTTAGTCCCGGGGGATGCTAAAGCCTTAGTGGGCATTCAAATTGGAAATGAGTTAGCTTATGTTGCTTTACAAAATAGGGGCGCCATGAAGGTCTTTACACCTTTGGCTCCAATGACAAAAGCAGCTATACCAGCAGGGAAAGATTTTAGTTATTCGTATAAAGGACATAAGCAGAAAATAGCGTGGTCGTATGGTTCTTCCTATTTGAGTCAGAGTAACCAGGCCCAAGCTTTTATTCCGGCCGGAGCAAAATTAGTGCAATAGGTTTTTGATGAAATGCATTTGTAAGCCAGGAGGAATTTGAACTCCTGGCTTTCTTTTGCCAAATTGGTAATTACCTAATAGAATATCGATGTCTCCATCTTTATCTACATCGCCAGCGTCCATCACAATGTAATGTGCACCTTCTGGGAGCCCAAGATTGCTGACTTTGAATTGCATGTTTCCTTGGTTTTGAAAGTAAAGAAATCCTTCGTTTTTGCCCTTATCGTTTTCCGCAAAAAAAGCAATCATCGCCAGGTCTAAATCCCCATCTTGATCAAAGTCGCGTGCGACTGTTTTTGATGCCCCATAAGCCGGGAAGAAGTAGGATTCTTTGAAATTATTTCGTCCATCATTCAGGTAAATGTGAACCCCATGAAAAGCCTTTTTCGAAAAGGAGTAGTCGGCATTATCCCCATTTGACACGATGATATCCGCATGGCCATCTTGATTCATGTCGGCAACTTCCATGTAACTACTGCCAAATACCGGATCAAATTGCAAGAGTGGCTTTTCGATAAATAATCCTTTGCCCTTATTGATAAACAAGGAAACACCTTCTCTTGCCTGAGCTGTTAATATCATCAAATCAGGTTTTCCTTCTCCTGTAAAATCTCGGATTACTACGTTCCGAGCGCCTGCTTGTATTTTAAGGGGATGAATGTGTTGGTTTTTCCCATCCACCCAAATCAATTGACCTTGTTCGAATCCATATTCACAGATTACATAATCCAAGACACCATCTTCATTCAAATCAGCGACCTGTAAATCCACGGGGCGTTTTAATGAATCCAAAATGACTTGTGCTTTATTTTCTTTTAATTCATAGAGCGTCCCTAATTTTTGGTCATTGGGATACATTTTTCCGATGCCTGTCAAGAAAGTTCGAGCACCAATAAATTGTGTAGAAACGTTTGCACTTCGTGTTTCAATTTGCGATTTGGCATGAAGATTTTTGTCTAAAATAAGCGTTTGATGCGTCCGCATTCCCACCCAGACTTCGGGCTTGTTTGGGTGAATCTTAATTGAGGTGACGCCTGCAATTAAGTCATTAGGCGTAAGGTATTCGGAAACTTGGAAATGGAAAGGCTCCAGGCTTATGGATTCTTTCTTCTTTTGTGGAATTGCCTTAGCTGGGGCATTTCGGGTATAGTAATTAACAATTGCTTGCCAATCTTCCTGCGAGATACTCGGCGTTTCTGGGTAAATATTCAGTTGCATTGCACTCTGAAATTGTTCATCTGAAATTCGGGTCATCAGTTCAAAACGATTTCCTAAACCCAATCGATAAGACATTTCAGGCAAAACACCGGTCTCCCAAGTCTTCTTATCTAAGAGGCTTGGGTCAGGGAATTTATGACAGGAGCCACAAGTTTTCTTGGCAATTGCTTCCTCCTTTTCCTCTTGGGTTTGTTGGCAACTGAATAATATTAGGCTAATTAGGCAAATGTATAATAGGGATTTCATCTCAATTGTTAAGGAGCTATGATGGCGGTTGAATCGACGGCAACCTTACCATTGCAGCTAAAGTCGAATGCGAAGTTTTCGGGTTTGATAAAGGGCATTTTGCGATAGCCTTCAATGGCTAATGATTGATCTGCATATACTTTTTCCATAAATTTGGCAAAGGCTGGCATCGCCATTTTGGCTCCCTGTCCTAAGGCCAAACTACGGAAGTGGATGCTTCGGTCGTCTCCTCCTACCCATACCCCAGCAACTAATTTTTGGGTAACTCCCATAAACCAGCCATCGGAATAATTTGATGTGGTACCCGTTTTGGCACCTATTTCATTGCCAGCGACGAGGGATGTTCGTTTTAATCCTTCTGCGGTTCCACCAGGTTCCTGCACGGCTCCTTGCAACATGTAAGTCATCAAATATGCCGTTTCGGGTTTGATGGCGGCCTTCACTGGGGGGGAATATTCACGAAGTATATTTCCTACTTTATCAGTAATGCGCAAAACCAAAATGGGATCAATTTTTTCACCCCCATTTGCTAAGGTACTATAGCCGGAAACTTGTTCGAAAAGGGAAACTTCTGATGCTCCTAAACACAAGGATGGGACTTCATATAATGGACTCTCGATACCACATTTATGTGCAAATTCAGCGATTTTATCAGGACCTAATTGCTTCATTAATTTGGCAGAAATGGAGTTGATGGATAATCCCATTGCTCGGCGCAACTTCATGTTTTGGTAACTGTATTTTCCATCGGAGTTTTGTGGCGTCCAAGTTCCTCCGCTCAAACCATCTTCTTCTCCAAATGTCACCGGCTCGTCCACTAGTTCATCACAAGGGGTCACGATTTCATTCTCAATGGCAGCCCCATAGACGAAGGGTTTGAAGGTTGATCCTGGTTGGCGCTTACTTTGTGATATGTGGTCGAATTTAAAATATTTATAGTTTATTCCTCCAATCCAGGCCTTCACGTGTCCATTCATGGGGTCCATGGCCATCAGACCGCAATTCAAAATGCGTTTGTAATAGTTCAGCGAGTCCATCGGACTTAAGGTGGTGTCTTTATCTCCATCCCAGGTAAATACGGTCATTTTGATCGGTCGCTTTAATTCTTCCCAAACCTTAAATTCATCATTGTTATAGGCATTCATTAATTCGCGGTAGCGCTGTGTGCGCTTCATTGCATCCTTTAAGAAACCTTTGATTTCTTTCATTTCTTCATTTACCCAGGGATTCCGTCCGCGCCAATGCTCGTAAAACAATTTTTGTTCCGCCCGCATGTGTTCTTTAACCGATTCTTCTGCGTATTGCTGCATCCGAGAATCGATACTTGTATAAATGCGTAATCCACTAGTATATAAGTTCAGCTGTTGATCTTCCGGGCGGTCTTGATTCAATTCCTTGATGGCCGATAAAACTTGCTGGCGTATGGCCTCTCGAAAGTAGGGAGCAGCGCCGGTGTTTTGATTCTCGACGCGATAATGCAGATTTAAATCTTCGGCTTGCAGTTTGGGCAAATCTTCTTCTGTTAGGAATTCGTATTTAGCTAATTGACCTAATACAATGTTTCTGCGTTCCAAGGTTCGCTCGGGTCGAACGCGTGGGTCGTAAAGGGAAGGATTTTGTAGTAACCCAATAAGTGTAGCTGCTTCGGTCAAGCTTACATCTTTAAGGTCTTTTTGAAAATAGGTCCTACAGGCTACTTGAATTCCGTAGGCATTGTTGCCAAAACTCACTTCATTCAAATACATAGCCATGATTTCTTGTTTGGTGTACCGACGTTCCAATCGGATGGCCAAGATCCATTCTTTTACTTTGGCAACCACAGTTCTCACACCATCAATTTTCATCAATAATCCCATGTAAACAGGGTCATCCTCCCCGAATTCCATCGATCGTGTATGAAATAGATTTTTTGCTAATTGCTGTGAAATGGTACTTCCTCCACCGGAAGTCCCGAGGGTAAATACGACCCGGAACATGGAACGAATGTCGATTCCCGAGTGCGCCGTAAACCGGGCATCTTCTGTCGAAATCAACGTGTGAACGATGTTGTCAGGCAATTCCTCGAACTCCAAAGGGTTACGATTTTCCCTAAAATACTTGCCTATTTCCTGTCCATCCTCAGAAATAATCAACGATGCGACCTGGCTCTTCGGGTTTTCTAGTTCATACAAACTAGGCATTCCCCCAAACAACCAAAGAAAATTGTAGTTGACCGCTACAATAAGCAATATGAGGCCAAGACTTGATCCCAAAAAGAATCGATACAAGAATCGAATGATTTTTTCGTATTTCCCGCTTTCAAACATACTTATTTATTTTTAGGAATGGCGTTGATTCGTGCTTCCGCTTCCAACTTTAATGGGCTCATTGGGAAGAGTTGAACAAATTGTTTCAGTGTTTTCAGATAGTCAGCCGTGTTTTTTAAACCCGCCTGACATAGTGCACTTAAAAATACGATTTTATCTTCCGATTTACTACCGGGATAATTGATTCGTATTTGTTGGCATGCCTGCAATGCCACATCAAATGCATTTGATTTAAATGCAAGATAGGCAGTTTCGTAGGCCTTTTCCGCTTGTTGTTCCTTGCTATCTGAAAGCGTCCCTGTTTCTAATTTAAGCATGGTTAATTTATAAATTGAATCAGGGAATCGGTCAACTAATATATTGCGAAAGTTTGCCTTATCCTGTTTGGTTTCGGCACATAAGTAGCTGAGGTATAGTGCTTCGGCCTCATAAGTGGAATAGGGGAATTCCGTCATTAATCGATTCAAGTGCTTTCGTGCCAGCGCATGATCACCCATTTGCGTTTTGCAATATTTACCTAAATCGAATAGTGCTTGTTCCTTAATTTTATTTGACGCCAGCAGTTTAGCTTCTGTAGTAGGGATGCTATTCAGCCAGATTTCCATGGAATCTGAGCTTGGCTTTGCGCTTGACGTCGTACCAATGGTGATTTGTTCTGCTGGTAGATTTGTGCTTGCCGCAAGAGGGGCATTTTGTTTGTTTTTTCTGTTCCAAAAGTCTTCCAAATTTCGAATGCCCCATTTCATGTTAAATTCCTGTTCTCCTTTAATACGCGCTTGCTCATTGTAAAAGTAAAAGCTTTGTTGTTCCGGATTTGAAGGCCTCCGAGTGAAATTTGCGATTGTCTTTTGTGGTTTGGATTGGTTTTTTTGTAAGGAATCGCTCCGTGAAATCTTTTTTGCTTGCGTCAGTTTGTAGTGGGCTTGCAATTCGCTCAAGGGTAATTTGGCCAGTTTTTGTAAGGAATCCTCTTGCTGAATTTTGCTGTCCAATAGGATAAATTGATTCCAATCCTTTTTCAATTTCTGAGCCTTCATATAGGCTGGATGAGAGGTTGCTAAGCTAATAGCGGCAGAATCGAAGTAAGCTGAGGCTCTTGTGTAATCCTTGATTTGATTTGCAAAAAGAGTCCCTAATTGGAAGTAAAGTTCCCCCTTGTTTGGGTTGTTTTTGGTGGCTTTTTCCCATGCATTTTTAGCACGATTTAAATCCTTTTGTTCCATGAAAATTTTTCCCATGGCAACATAGATTTCTGCTTTTTGATCCTCGTTTTTCGGATCTTCTAGCATTTTTTCAAGGGCAGGAATGGATTGGTCAAGCGATTTATATGCAATGTTTGCGCGCAGGGTTAATTCATAATTTGACTTTTGACCCATGCTATTTTGATAGGCTTGTTTGGCTAGGGTTACTTGATTGATCTTCTCGTTCATTTGGCCTAATATGAAATACAATCGACTCCTTTCGCTTCGATTTTTTGTCTTTCCCACGACTTGATTTAACAATGAAATACATGCATTGATTTCGCCTTTTTGTTGGTGTTCGTAGGCCTTAACTAATTGGTAATCCCAACCTGATAATTCATTTTCCAACAAAAATGCTTCCGCTTTTTCAGCTGATTCAAAATCATTTTGCATCAAATACACTTGAAATAAACGGGTCAAGGCTTTTCGTTGTGTTTTGGTGTCGGGTTCAATGGTGTTGATGTATTTTAAAGTCTCAATGGCGTTTTTATAATCACCTTGGAGCATGCGACCTTCGGCGATCAACAGGTAGGCATCGTCTACATAAGCCGAATTTTGATGTCGGTCGATGACCAATGAGGCTTTTCGGATTAGGTTCCCGATTTCTAATTTATGACTGATCCCAAATGTAGAATCGATGGGGACTAGGATAGGCAATTCATTTGCGAAATTTTCATTGCGTTCAACGGCCACTTGTTTGTGCAGGCTAATTAATAGTCGGTCCGCTTGCCATATCGCATTGTACTTTGCGTTGATATTATGAAAAGTTACGGCAGCGGGTTTTGTACTCTGCTGGGAGCAGCTCCAAGAGAACAATAATACAAAAGCAACCGAGAGAATCCGAATCATAAAATGTGACGCATACAATTTTCAAATTTACAATATATATAAATGAAAAAGCCATAAATTTAGTGTGTGGACCAAGGATTATTTTTATAAAGATGCAATCATATCAACGTTATATCGGGGCAGCATTTCAAATGTTGGTAACAATTTTAGGAGGGGTCTATTTAGGCCGCTATTTGGATACCTATTTTCACACACACACGCCCTGGTTTACACTTGGTTTTTCGCTTGGATCCATCGCTTTTGCGATGATCGCTTTGATCAAAAGTCTCCCCAAATAATTCGCAAAATATTCCGTAAATTGCTGTTATTTTTCATGTTAAACTCGCGCTAGCGTGTTCGAAGGTCGGCGATTAATTCTATTTCTTGTTTTTGTGAGCATCGGTCTGGTGTTCATTGGGAAGCTCTTTTATTTGCAATTGCTTGACGATACCTATGAAAAGGCAGCGGATAATAATGCGATTCGAAAAATCATCCAAGTGCCTTTTCGGGGAGAAGTATATGACCGCAAAGGCAAATTGATCGTTTATAATACGCCTGTTTATGATGTCTACATTACGCCACGGAAAGCGGTGGTTCAAGATACAAACCGTTTTTGTAAGCTTTTTGGTGTAACTCGGGGGTATTTTGATACAGTTACCAAACAGGCACGTGCCTATTCGCGGGTCAAGCCTTCCTTGTTTTTAAAGCATCTCTCCAAAGAAGATTTCGCACGAATTCAAGATGCAATGGTTGACTATCCAGGCTTTTCTATTACCACTACGGCGTTTAGAACCTATCAGTCCATCGCATTTTCAAATGCCCTTGGCTATGTGGCTGAAATTAATCCGAACTCGCTGAAGGATCAACGGGACGATTATTACCGACAAGGTGACTATGTAGGAATTTCGGGGATTGAGTCCTATTATGAAGATGTTTTGCGGGGCCAGCGTGGGGTGAAATACCGCATGGTAAATAGCAATGGGGTTGAAAAAGGGGATTATAAGAAGGGAAAACTAGATGTTAATCCCGTAGCTGGGAAAAATTTGTACACGAGTATCGATATACGAATACAGGAATACGCTGATAGTCTCATGATGCATAAGGTTGGAAGCGTCGTTGCGATTGAGCCCTCCACGGGAGAGATTTTGACGATGGTTTCTGCTCCATCCTATGATCCTAGTTTGTTAGCTGGCCGGAACTTTTCTAAATACTATCAGAAACTGGCCTTAGATCCCTTGAAACCCTTGATCAATCGGCCTCCTTCTGCATATTACCGACCAGGATCGACATTTAAGTTGGTGCAAGCACTCGTAGGCCAGCAGCTGGGAATTCTTTCAGCAGGATCCGTTTTTGGTCATGCAGGTGCGCCTGTCAAATGTCACTCGCACAATACATCGCACAATGATTTGCACAATGCCATTCAATGGTCATGCAATCCTTATTTTTACCATGCCTTTCGAAAAATTCTGTACGATGGGACGAGTGGAAATACCTTTGAGCGTTCTGCGCAGGGATTACAACGCTGGTCGGAATTAGTCGCCAATTTTGGTTTTGGTCGGAAGCTAGGCGTCGATGTCAGTAATGAGAAAAAGGGAAACTTGCCCTCTGTGGATTATTACAATAAGGTGTACAAGGGGGAGAATACATGGAAGTTTTCAAATATATATTCCTTGAGCATCGGAGAGGGGGAGTTGGTTGTTAGTCCCTTGAAAATGGCAAATTTTGCTGCGATTATTGCGAACCGCGGTTGGTATATTCCGCCGCATTTAGTGAAAGGAGTGGGGGATAAACGGACAATTGATCCATTTTATAAGAATCCTGTTTCGGTGGGTGTAGATGCCAAATATTTTCCAGTGGTTATTCAGGGGATGCAAGATGCGGTATTGCATGGAACGGTTGGGGCTGATGGCCGGATTCCAGATATAGTCATGTGTGGAAAAACGGGAACTTCTCAGAACAAGAAAGGCAAGGATCATTCGATTTTCATTGCATTTGCGCCAAAGGACAATCCAAAAATTGCCATCGCGGTATTTGTGGAAAATGCAGGATTTGGTGGATTTGCGGCGGCGCCTATAGCCTCCTTGATTATCGAGAAATATTTAAAAGGCCGGGTAGACCGAAAGGCAGTGGAGACGAAATTTATGAATATGAGTTATTTGGCCAATGTAACTTATAACCGACCTATTAAAAAAGTATTAAGCGATAGTTTACGAAAATGAGTCAAAGCGCGGGACATATGGCAGGTCGATTAGACTGGTGGAGCGTAGGTTTGTACGCACTCTTTGCACTCTTGGGGTGGATGAGTATTTATTCCGCCGTTTATAATCCAGAGGCGCCGCTAGGGATATTTGATGCGGCATTTTATACGACCAATGCAGGGAAACAATTGATTTGGATAGGTACAAGTTTTGTGCTCATCATGTTTATTTTCGCGTTGGATTTTCGCTTCTTTGAGTCCTTTGCGCCCGTTATTTATGGGCTCTTTATTGTGTTGTTGATTCTGGTTCCCTTTTTAGGTGTTACGATCAATGGCTCGCATTCATGGTTTAAAATCGGAACGGTGACGATTCAGCCTGCTGAATTTGCTAAGACGGCAACAGCTCTTTTGCTTGCCAAATACCTCAATGACCCTCAAGTTAGTTTAGCGCGTTTTCGAGATCAGTGGAAAGCCGCTTTGATCATGGGACTGCCAATTTTGCTAATTGTTGCTTCCAATGAAACAGGCTCCGCTTTGGTGTTTGTGTCTTTTGTTATCTTACTTTATCGAGAAGGTTTGCCTAGCGAATATCCCGGCTTATTATTAGGGGGAATATTCTTATTTGTTAGTGCCTTGATTTTGAAACCATTAACCATTTTTATCATATTGCTTATTTTGGCAGGGATGTTGGTGCTATTAATGCCGATTTACCTCCAACGGATGTATCAAACCTATGTAAAAATTGCTGTAGGTATTTCCGTGATCATGTCGCTTGCGATGCTAGTAGAATGGGTCGTAAACAATGTATTAAAAGAGCATCAGCGCAACCGGATTAAGGTATTATTGGATCCAGATTTTGATCCTAGAGGCTTGGGTTATCAGGTTACACAATCGAAAATTGCGATTGGTTCTGGTGGATTTTGGGGGAAGGGTTATTTGGGAGGAACACAAACCAAATTTGATTTTGTGCCCGAGCAGAGTACTGATTTTATCTTTTGTACCATTGGGGAGGAATTTGGATTTGTTGGTGTCGCTGGCATCATCATTTTATTCATGGGTTTTCTTTGGAGACTCATGTACTTGGCTGATTTGCAGCGTTCGCGTTTTGCACGCGCCTATGGCTTTGGAGTGGTAGGTATTTTATTTTTTCACTTTTTGGTGAATGTTGGCATGACCATTGGCTTAATGCCGATCATGGGAATTCCATTGCCCTTTTTTAGTTATGGAGGTTCTTCATTATGGTCCTTCACTATTTTGCTTTTTATCTTTTTAAAATTGGACTCTCACCGGTCGGATATGCTTTCTCGCTAATATGGAAAACGAAAAAATTTCTTCTAAAGCCAAAATGTTGATTGCCGTTGCGGCACTTGGGTATTTTGTTGATGTTTATGACCTGATCTTATTTTCGGTTGTTCGGAATCCAAGTTTGATGAGCCTAGGACTTCAAGGGGGAGAGCTTCTTAATCAAGGCTTGAACTTGATGAATGTTCAGATGGGGGGTATGTTGATTGGCGGGATTTTGTGGGGTATTTATGGAGACAAAAAAGGGCGTAAATCGGTTTTATTTGGTTCGATATTACTCTATTCATTAGCAAATGCCCTGAATGGTTTAGTCACGGATTTAAATACCTATGCCATCCTTCGCTTTATTGCAGGTGTCGGTTTAGCAGGAGAATTAGGAGCAGGAATAACCTTGGTGAATGAGACCTTGCCTCCTTCCAAACGAGGGATTGGTACGCTGATCATCGCGGGCGTAGGAGCAGCGGGGGCTGTTTTTGCACCAATCATTGCCAGTTTAAGTTCAGATCCGGAGTGGTGGAGAAGCTGTTATTTTATTGGCGGGGGCATGGGATTGGCTTTGTTATTGTTGCGTTTGGGGACTTTTGAATCGTCGATGTATTCCCAAATGGAATCCGATGTACAGAAGGGGAATTTCTTTCAATTGTTTTCCTCGGGCGAAAAGTTTAAGAAATACATGTATTGCATTCTTATGGGATTACCTATTTGGTATATCATCGGGATTTTGGTGTTTTCTGCCCCTGAGATTTTTAAAGGGAAGGTGAGTGCTGGGGATGCGATCATGTACTGTTATTTGGGCCTGGCGCTTGGGGATTTCGCATCGGGAGCTTTGAGCCAATGGCTAAAGAGCCGGGGTAAGGCTGTGTTAATTTATTTAGTTGTTGCCGTAGGTCTTTGTGCGTATTATTTATTTGGGATGTCGGAGATTTCGACAACCTTAGCTTATGCGATGATCACGCTGCTCGGATTTTTTGGGGGTTATTGGGCGGTATTCTTGACCTTTTCCTCTGAGCAATTTGGCACCAATGTGCGGATGACGGTCACTACGACGGTTCCCAATTTTGTAAGAGGCGCATTGATTCCCATCTCATTGCTATTTAAGTTTCTTATTCCTTCGGTTGGCCTCATACATTCGGCAGCATATGTGGGAATATTATGTTTTGTTCTGGCCATGTTTGCTGTTTCTCAATTGAAAGAGACGTATGGTAAATCCTTAGATTACACCGAATAATGGCACTCATTTCGAAGAAAAAAGCCCCTTTCCGGATTAATAACCAGTTGCGCCGTTATTTGCATAAATACAATCGGGAGCATGCGATGAATATTTCCTACCAGGATTTATTACGTTATGAGAACTCCATTGTTTTGTATGATAAAAACGGACAGGATACACTCTGGGAAACGGTTTTTTATTCTCCATCTGATCAGGCGGAAGTTTATGAGTCTTTGAAGCAGATTTATGCCGATTTAAAAACGGATGGCAATGAGGAAGTGATTAAGCACTTGGTGATAGACCGGGTCGATTTTTGTACCTATGGAAATACACATCCTTTCCGTATTCGGATTGTGAATCGAGTGAATGATAATTTCGATTATTTCTACATAAAAATTGCGGATGCATCCCGTGTTTATGGCCTAGAATTAGAGCACATTTTGTCTCCTAATCGGATCAATTACGTTACCTATGACAACACACTTGTGGAGGAGCATATTGCTGGAATTCCGGGAGATGCCTTTTTAAAACAGGATTTGGAAAAGGATTTGGAGTCGCCTATTCGTTTGGCCAAAGAATTCGTGAAGTTCAACGAGCGTTGTTTAGTCCAATTATTGGGCGATATGCATAGTGCCAATTTTGTGATTATAACGAACCCGGATTTTGAGGAAATTTATTATCGGATTAGGCCCATTGACTTTGACCAGCAGTGCTATGAAGGGAAGAAGTCGGTGTATATGCCGCAATATTTCAAGCAAAATAATGCTTTGATTGACTTGGGGATGAAATACATGACACCGGAATCGGTTTGGCAATATCAGATTGAGGAGCGTTCTATGATAGCAAGCCGATTAAAGAGTGAGAGCCAACGGGTTTCCGATTTAATGACGGTGATGTCCAAAGATGATATTGCGCCTGTAGAAAATGTCGAGCAATTAAAAGTAGAGCTTGCTAAACATTATCACGATGATCGTTTTTTAGCCTGTAAAACGATGGGCGAGATTGTTTGGAACAGCTTAGAACTTGTGATGCGTCACTAATTATGATTTCAGCGTTGCATAGGCCATGAGGCTAAGTCCAGCCATGTAAGCTAAGCCTCCAATGGGGGCAACTGCTCCCCATAATGTATTCTGCGTGATGCAAATTAGGTAAAGTGAGCCTGGGAAGATAATGGCCCCAGCGAAAACAAGGTATCCTGCTGTTTTTAGGAATTTATTCGAGATTTGCATTTGCCAAACTCCAAGGATCAATAAGATTATCCCACCATACATCTGATAGCGAGCAGCTGTTTCAAATGTCTCTAATCGGTTAATATCGCGTAAATAATCTTTCCAAGCATGTGCGCCAAATGCACCGAGTGCAATAGAAAGACCAGCCATGATAGAGCCGCTAAAGAGGGAGAATTTTTTCATATAAGGGGATAAAAAAAGGCCTTGTTGTTACCAAGGCCTTCCTATTAAGATGCTAAAGAAACTTTCAGATCGTTCAGTTTCCGCTTAATTGAATCGTCAATTTGTTGGTCGCCTACTTTCAAAATGAATCCGCCAATGAGGCTTTCGTCGATTTTTTCGATTAATTCAACTTCTTTGCCCGTATAATCTTTGACGATTTTAGACACCGTTGCTTTTTGTTCTGCGGTTAAGCTAGAAGCCGTTGTAACGGTTGCTTTTTGGATCCCTTTGTAATCCGTATACATGGAGACAAACTCCTTTGCAATGGCAGGGAGAATTTTCTCACGGTTTTTGTTCGTGATAATTACGAAGATGCCGTAAGAAACAGGATTGAACTTATCTTTAAATAACTTCGCTAGGATAGCTAATTTCGTATAATGCTTAATGATTGGGCTCTTGAGAGCTAATACTAAATCATGACTTCCTTCGCAAGTTTCTGTGAAATCGATCATATCTTTAGCTACTGCTTCCACGACATTCTTTTCAATGGCGAAGTCAAGCAGTGATTTAGCGTAACGATGAGCTACAATTAATTCTGACATGGTCTATTCGATTAAGATAATTTAACGTCAGCCATCCACTCAGTTACTAATTTCTCCTGAGCTGCTTTGTCTTTTAATTGGCTTTTTAACACTTTTTCTGCTAAGTCTAACGAAAGGCTAGCAGCTTCTTTACGAATAGCTGCTACTGCACTCGCTTTTTCTTGTTCGAAAGCAACGCGTGCTTTTTCGACTTCCTGATTAGATGCTGTTTGAGCATCTAATTTGGCTTGTGCGATCATGGCATCTGATGCTTCTTTCGCTTGTTTGATTAATGCATCACGTTCTGCACGAGCAGATGCAATTAATTGTTCATTACCAGCTTTTAATTCGGCCATTTCAGCACGTGTTGTTTCTGATAATTTGATCGCTTCGTCGATGGATTGCTCACGCTCAGCTAACGATTGAATGATTGGTTTCCAAGCAAATTTGGCTAAAAGGAAAAATAAGATTCCAAAGACAAGTAATTGCCAGAAGATAAGTCCAAAGTCTGGGGTAATTAACTCCATAATTTATAAATATTTACAGTATTTCGTTTTTAGAAAACGCAATTTGGAGCCTAGTGCTTTCCAAATTGCGTTTCAAATGTTTTGAATAAGGATTCCAAGGCTATCCCTTGGGCTCATTCGATTGGTATCTTATTTCAAAGTTACCAATAGACAAATTACAGCAGCGAATAACGCAACCGCCTCAACGAAGGCAGCAACGATCAACATCGCACCCTGAATTTTTCCAGAAGCTTCTGGTTGACGAGCGATAGCCTCAATTGCAGAACCACCGATACGACCGATACCCATTCCAGCTCCTAAAGCA
>CAYHOB010000003.1:0-220427 GCA_964358165.1 uncultured Aquirufa sp. | reverse complement strand
AGATACAGCGCGAACAAACGAAGAAGCGTTGAACGCGATTTACCAACAGTTACGTTCCGGAGATGCGCCTGACCTTGATACCGCAAAGAATTTACTCGACAGACTTTTCTTCAATGAAAAGCGTTACGACCTCGGAGATGTAGGTCGCTACAGAATGAACGCAAAGCTTGGAGTTGAAATTCCTGTTACAACAACAACTCTAAAACCTTTTTTCTACTTGTCTTAGGCAGTTTTGTAAGCCTAGGTTTGGTTGGATGCTGGTCGGCACGTTGTCCTCGTGCCACATGTCATGTGCGTGTGGAGCATCGGCATGGAGAGAATTATTTCCGACCACATGAGGCCTTGTCTTGGATGTGGACACCACGTTATAAACATGTTCGGAAGGTTTCTTATGCCGAATTAGCTACAAAATCATCGAAACCCAAACGTGTTTGGAATCGAATTTTTAAGCCGAGTCCAAAAGTTTCAGCCCAAAAGCCTAGATAATATGCCGAAAATCCATGTGGCCGCCGGGGTATTAAATCAGACTCCATTAGATTGGGAGGGGAATTTCCAGCGCATTGTTGCTGCGATTCAAGTAGCCCAACAAGCAAACGCGAATCTTTTGTGTTTGCCTGAAATGTGTTTAACGGGTTATGGGTGTGAAGATCAATTTTTTTCACCATTTACGCAGCAAAAGGCTCAGGAATATGCACAAAAATTATGTGCCTATACTTCGGATATGGTTTTGCTTGTGGGTCTCCCACTCACTTTTGAATCAAATTTATACAATGTTGTCGCTATACTTTATCAAGGTAAAATTCAAGCGTACATCCCCAAGCAACATTTGGCAAATGAGGGTTTGCATTACGAGGCTCGCTGGTTTACTGCCTGGCCTCGTGGTATTCGAACGACAATTGAGGGCATTCCTTTTGGTGATTATCGCCTAGGTTTGGGAGAGATTAGTTTTGGCATTGAGATTTGTCAAGATGCCTGGGAGGGAGCCAAACGACCTGCACATGAAATGGCTAAGCGTGGAGTTTCATTCATTTGTAATCCGACAGCCTCGCATTTTTCATTTGGGAAATCCAAGGTTCGTCAGCAATTGGCTATCGAGGGTGCGGAGATTATCGGTGGAGCTTATGTATTTGCTAATTTATTAGGCAACGAGTCTGGTCGGACGATATTTGATGGGGATGCCTATATAGTTTATGATGGTCAAATTAAAGCCCAAACGAAGCGATTTTCATTTCAAGATTTTCAGGTAATTGCAAGCGGTATAAGCGTTCAAGGATATGCGTCAACTGCAGCTGATCTCGTACAATTAGGTGATATTAGGGTTTCGGAAACGAAAAAAAGTGTACCCGAATTGGCTGCTTGGGAGACTTCGGTCTTTATAAAAGAAGAAGAATTTACGCGTTCCATTGCCTTGGGTTTATGGGATTATTTGCGGAAATCATTTTCGAATGGTTATGTAATTTCACTCTCGGGTGGGGCTGATTCGTCGGCCATTGCATCATTATGTGCGGCGGCAGTTCATTTGGCTATTACAGAATTGGGTTGGGCAGGTGCTCAAAAGCGTTTAGATTATATCCCTTGGATAAAAACTTGCTCCAACGAAAAGGAACTATTGGCCTCTTTGATGACGACGATTTATCAAGGGACGATTAATTCATCTGCTGAAACTCGAACGTCAGCTGCTGTATTGGCTGAAAGTATCGGAACCGAACACCACGAAATAGAAATTGATTCCTTAGTTCAAGGCTATCGAAGCATCATTGAAGGTACCATTCAACGTCCCTTAACTTGGGCGCAGGATGATATCACCTTGCAAAATGTGCAAGCTCGCGTTCGTGCTCCGAGCGTGTGGATGTTGGCCAATATCAAAAATGCCTTATTATTAGCAACATCGAATCGATCCGAAGCAAGTGTTGGTTATGCGACGATGGACGGTGATACTTCGGGATCTATTTCGCCCATAGCAGGAATTGATAAGGCTTATTTGCGTACTTGGTTGCATTGGATGGAAAAGGAGGGGCTCAATGGAGCTTGGCGTGTGGCAGGTTTGGCAAATGTGAATTTACTAGAACCAAGTGCGGAATTACGTCCTTTGGATAGCAAGCAAGTAGATGAGGAGGATTTGATGCCATATCCTATTTTGAATGCCCTGGAACGCTGGTCGTTTTTTGAACACCAAAGCCCAGAAGCTTGTTTCGAATCGTTAAGAAATGCCTATGGATCGGCTTATTCGGAAGAAAAATTGCATGCATTTATTCATCGCTTTTTCCGCTTATGGGCACGAAATCAATGGAAAAGGGAGCGTTATGCCCCCGGATTCCACGTCGATGACTATAGTTTAGATCCTAAATCATGGCTACGCTTCCCGATTCTATCAGCAGGATTAGAAAAAGACTTACCTCATTAAAACGATATGCATTTAGTTGTTGACATTGGTAACACAGATATAGTCTGTGGATTTTACACCTCGGAAGGCTGGCAGGTATGTTTGCGTACACCTACGCATCAGCCTTGGACGGCGATTCGATTGGAACATTGGATTCAGAAAGAATTAGCAGAAAAAGGATTTGAAACAGTTCGCGTGGAGTCTGTTTTAATCAGTTCAGTGGTGCCACCCGTGTTGATTCAAATTCAAAAGGGTTTAGAACATTGGGTTGGTTTTCCTGCCAAAATTATGGGACCCGATTTGTATAAGTGCTTGCCGATTGACGTAGTGAGTCCGGATGAGATTGGTGCGGATTTGGTAGCTAATTCGGTCTATGCGCATCATCACTATGCCTCGGAGGTCTTGATTGTGGATTTCGGGACTGCCTTGACTTTTACATTAGTCGATCAAAAAGGAAAAATGCAGGGAGTTTCCATTGCTCCGGGCTTAAAGACCGCAGTCAAATCCTTGTTTTCTCAAACGGCACAATTACCCGAAGTTCCTTTGGAAATGCCGGCCTCTGCGCTGGGATTTGATACCGTTTCTGCGATTCAATCGGGAATTTTATGGGGTTACGTCGGAATGGTAAAAGAAATGATTGCTCGGGTGAAAGCAGAACGAAAAGTAGAAGTTAAAGTGATTGCAACGGGTGGTCTGTCATCTATTTTGACTCCGCTGGAGCAGTATTTTGATGAAGTAAACAAATTGATTACGTTGGAAGGCTTGCGGATTATTGCGCAATTATAAGATGAAAACACCGAAAGAATTAGGCTATTATTTTCCCGCTGAATGGGAAAAACATGTGTCAACTTGGATTACTTTTCCGCACAATGATCATTCGTGGCAAGGGGATAAGTTGGCCGACATGTATCCCGAATATTTTGCTTTGATCAAGGTAATTTCACTCGGAGAAATTGTCAACATTCAAGTAAATGATGTCAGTTTGGCCTCTTTTATTGAATCTCAATTCGTCATTTATGGGATAGATTCCAGTCAAATTCGATTACATATTCAACCCACAAATGATGCCTGGTGTCGTGATCATGGACCGGCAATTCTGGTACATTCCTCTCGAAATGAGCGCTTGCTTGTGGACTGGGGCTATAACGCCTGGGGAGGAAAATATCCGCCTTATGATTCAGATAACGATTCCCCTACGCGAGTTGCAAATATATTAGGTTTGACTAAAGTTAGCCCGGGAATTATCATGGAGGGAGGATCGGTCGACTTTAATGGGGTCGGTACGGTAATGACCAGTCGGTCATGTTTGTTAAATCCTAATCGGAACCCGCAATTAACGCAAGCGGATATTGAACAATATTTGTGTGATTATTATGGCGTCCAACAAGTTTTGTGGGTTTCAGATGGGATTGTGGGGGATGATACAGATGGCCATATTGATGATACCGTTCGATTCGTGAATGAAGATACTGTTATTGCTATGGTTGAGCCGAACAAGCAGGATGAAAATCATGCGGTCTTAGCTCAAAATCTAGACGAATTAAAGGCTATGCGTTTGCCGAATGGTAAACCCTTGAACATCATTGAGATTCCGATGCCAGAAGCCGTTGTAATCGATGAATTTCGTGCTCCTGGATCCTATGCCAATTTTTACATTTGCAATGCGGGGGTTTTGGTTCCAACCTTTGATTGTCCACAGGATGCGTTTGCTTTGAAGACATTGGCACAATTTTTCCCGGATCGACCCGTTATTGGACTTTCAGCGAAGAAAATTATTTGGGGGCAGGGGAGTTTTCACTGCTTGACCCAACAAGAGCCGGCTGCTAAACATGCATAAATTCATTTATTTTCTCTTGTTATTATCGTTCTTGTCGTGTCGGCGAACCACTGTACCCATCTCTGTTATGCCGATTCCTTCAGCAATCCAGGAAGAAAAGCCGCGTCAAATTTCCTTACAATTAGCTTCCATTACTGCCTATGATATTCAAGAAAACGTCAATCGGAAAGATGAGCTTTGGTTGGAATATAATTTAGTGGCAATAAAGGAAGGAAAAATTCTCCGGATGGAATCGGGGTCAAGTTTTTTGGGTGGTGTCATTCAAGGTCAGAAGCTTAGTTTGGATTCTATTGCAGCATTGAAAATTTCATTACAGCCAGGGGAGCAATTAGGCGTTCAAGTTTCGCTTTGGGAGCTGGATGATTATACGAAGGACCAACATCTGCTCAAGCAAGTCAATCACTGGGGAGGTATGTTGCAGATACCGATGATGCTTGTAGAATGGAGTGCGGTAAGTAATCCAGTTTCTTGGTTTTTATGGGGTGCTCGTTTGGGGAGTATCGGATTGGATTATTGGTCAAAGCAGGATGGACGCGATTTAATTGGTGTTTCGGAATTGCATTGGGACTGGTCAGGTTTGAAGAAAGGTAAATTAATCCGATATAAAAGAGGGAATTGGAAGGGCGGTCGTGTAGGATTGAATGCCTATCAGTACGGCTATTCCTATCGAATAAGCTCAAATGAATAAAGAATTAGGCCGGTAAATTGCAGGTTTTTGTGTAATTTTGTCGAATTGTGTGTAATCAGTTTAGAAAATGAATTTTAAGTTTTTGTTTAAGCAATTGTATTTGTTGGCTTGTCTTTTGCCCTTCTCTTTGTGGGCTCAACAAGAGGCGCCTATTCAATTGGGAAGCAAAAAGATTTCGGCAACTGTTTTTGAGAAAGATTATCGACGTTTATTAGAAAGTGATAGTATCAAGACTGACAATAAGCAGAAATTTTTGTCGGATTACATCGATTACCAGCTCAAGATTTTGGCAGCAGAAGATGCTAAAATACCTCAATCTCCAGCTTTTCTTGATGAATATCAAAGCTTTCGCAAGGAGCTTGCCAGTCCTTATTTAATCGATGGTGAGAAGTCGGAGGCATTAGTCAAAGAAGCTTATCAGCGTTTGAAGTTCGAGAAACAAGTTGGCCACATCTTGGTCAAATTACCTTCCATTCCAAGTATTGCGGATACCTTAATTGCCTTTCAGAAAATTGATAATCTTCGCAAGCGCCTTTTGGCTGGTGAGGTATTTGAAGACTTAGCAAAGAAATTTTCAGAAGATGATTTGTCTGCTGTAAAGGGGGGTAATATTGGTTTTGTTACCAGCTTACAGACTCAATATGCCTTTGAAAATGCGGTTTATTCGCTTGAAAAGGGGAGTGTCTCGGGGATCATTCGTACGACAGCTGGATATCATCTAATTAAGATTTTAGATGTTCGTCCTAATCAGGGAAAGATTCGACTAGCTCATATTTTAGTTTCTGTCCCGGTGAATGCCGCGACCAATTTACAAGTTGACGCCAAGAATCGCATTGAACAAGTTCAAAAGTATTTAGAAAAAGGGGATGAATCTTTTGAGTTGATCTGTAAGAACTATTCCGAAGATCCTTATTCAAGAGGTCGAGGTGGGGAGTTGCGTCGTTGGTATTATTCATCCGATTTAACGGAGGAATTACAAAATAAGCTCTTTTCTATTCAGCGTTTAGGGGATTATACGGAGCCGATTCGTACCAATTTGGGCTGGCAAATATTTAAGTTGCTTGATAAAAAACCCTTATTGAGTTACGACGAAATGGCCGAATATTTACGCCAAAAAGTCGTGACTGACCCGGAACGTAGTGCGCTTATTCGGGCTTCATTCATGAAGCGTGTCAAAGCTGAAAATAAGGTAGTAATCCTTGAGGCTGCGGAGAAAATTGCGCTTGAGCGTTTTGCACAAGATCGCATAGGTGATGAATATTATTTAAAAATGCCCTTGTTGCAGGTGTCAGATAAATCATGGACAATACAGGATTTTTATCAATTTATCGTGGCCCAACAAAAGAAGAAGTTAAAAGCCTTGGGATTTTTGCCTTCTATTACAGAGCGAACGTGGTTGGACGAGTTTGTTGATATTCATACATTGGAAGAAGAAGAAAAGAATTTAGAAACGAAGTATCCTGCTTTCAAGGAGCAGATGCAGGAATTTTTTGAGGGTAATTTGTATAGTAAAATAATCGATCAAGAAATCTTTGAAAAGTCCTTGGATAGTTTACGCCAACAAGCATATTTTCAATCCCATGCGGCACAGTTTACCATGCCAGCGCGTGCGAAGGCGAAAATTATTGATGCGGATACACCTAAAACCCTAGCGGATGCATTGGAATTAGTAGCGAAATCACCTTATCCAATGAATAAACGTTTACCTGATATAGGTTTTGCAATAGGGCATGCTGTTATGCAGGAAGGGGCCAATAAAATTGCACAGGAATTATTCATTCTAATGGCTAAGAATCGTGATTATGTTATTGAATTAGCTGGTTATCAAGATGCATCTGAAGCGGATAGTTTGTCGGAAGCCCGGGTAAATCATTTGGTTTCCTATTTGGTAAAAAAAGGAATTAGCCCAACTCGAATTATTGAGAAGGTAGAGGGAACCCTTAAACCGATTTCCAAAACGGATAAGGGAAAGAACGCCCGTGTTGCTATCAAGTTTTATTCGCATTCCATGGAAGATGTTGTGAAGCGTTTTAATTCGATTAAGCCACAAAGCTTAATTGCTGAGGAAGGATATTTTGTCAAAGGTCAAAATGCATTATTGGATGGTGTTTCTTGGGAAATAGGGAAGCAAACGAAGGAAGTGCAAGGCCGACATATTTACATCGAAATTAGTCAAATAGAGTCAGAACGCTTGAAGCGTTTTGAAGAGTCGAGGAGTTCGATTATTCGCGAATTGCAGGCACAATTAGAGAAGGATTGGTTAACAAATTTGAAGCAACGCTTTCCGGTGCAATTACAAACAGAAGCATTGAATCGCATTATGCAATAGAAAAATGAAATATATGAAATTGAAAGGGTATTTGTTGGGATTTGTGCTGCTTTGTGTAGGAGCAAATGTACAGGCGCAAGAGGCAGACAAAGGAACATTGATTGATAAAATCATTGCCAAGGTGGATAATCATTTTATTTTAAAGTCGGAAGTAGAACAACAATACAGCCAGTATTTAACAAGTGGTCAAGCAAACACACCGAATCGTTGCCAAATATTGGAAGGATTAGTCGTAAATAAATTGATGTTGGCGAAAGCCGAAATCGACTCTGTCATTGTGGATGATAAACGTATTGATAGTGAATTGTCTTCCCGTATGGATCAAATGGAGGCACAATATGGTTCTGCGAAGAACATTGTAGAAGCTTATGGAAAATCGATTGTTAATTTGAAAGAAGATCTACGTCTTTCATTGAAGGAACAATTGACTGGCCGTAAAATGCAAGATAATATCACGAATGATGTGAAAATTACACCAAAAGAAGTGTCTGCTTTTTTTGCGAAGATACCGACGGATTCCTTGCCCTATTTGCCTTCTGAGGTTGAAGTAGGTCATATTGTTCGATTAGCCAAGCCGAACAAGACGCAGAAAGCGGAATTGGTTGGCCGTTTGTTGGACTATCGTCGGCGGATTGAAAAAGGGGAGTCATTTGAGGAATTAGCCAAATTGTATTCGGAAGACTTAGGAAGTGGAAAGCGTGGTGGAGATTTAGGATTTTCAAAGCGAGGTCAAATGGTGGCACCTTTTGAGGCCGCTGCGTTGAAGTTAAAGCCGAATCAACTGTCGGATGTCGTTGAATCTGAATTCGGATATCACTTGATTCAGTTATTAGCTGTTCGTGGTCAAGAGTATCATGCGCGCCATATTTTGATTCGTCCAGATTATCAAAAATTGGATTTGACGGAGCCAACACATTTTCTTGATAGTTTACGAATCGTAGTTCAGCGGGACTCTTTAACCTTTGATAAGGCTGCTCGTGAATATTCAGAAGACAAGTTGACGCAAGATGCCGGAGGATTGATGCTAGATATGGCTTCTCGTTCGACGCGTATGCCATTTGATGGAACGATGGAACCGGGTTTGTATTTCTCTTTGGATTCTATGAAAGTAGGAACGATTTCAACGCCAATTCCGTATCGTACAGATGATGGTCGCTCGGCCGTTCGAATTTTGTATTATAAGGCGAAATATCCGCCGCATTATGCAAATTTGAAGGATGATTACCAAAAGATCGCTAACATCGCCTTAACACGTAAGAAAAATGATGTCATCGAAGAATGGTTTCAAAAAGCCAAAGAAGATGTCTTTATTTTTATTGATGATGAATACAAGGAGTGTAATGTGTTGAGTGGGAATTAAGTGAGGAGTTAAGAATTAAGAGTTAAGAGTTAAGAATAATAAAAAACGATAATGGAGCTCAGATGATATCTGGGCTCTTTCTTTTTTTGCTTTGACGACAAACAATGAGTATTCAAATAAAACAAAAAAGAGGTACGATAAATCGCACCCCTTAATTCTTACCTCTTAACTCTTAACTCTTAATTCTTACCTCTTCTAAACCGCCACCGGTGCCTTAATACCCGGATATGGGTCATATCCCTCTAGTGTGAAATCTTCAATGGTAAAATCAAAAATATTCTTTTTAGCTGGATTGATGTGCATGGTAGGTAGTGGACGCGGGCTTCGCGCTAATTGAGTTTCTACCTGTTCCATGTGGTTACTGTAAAGGTGTGTGTCGCCACCAGTCCAAATAAAATCACCTAAGCCTAAATCGCAAACTTGCGCGATCATCATGGTCAATAATGCATAGGATGCTATGTTAAATGGAACACCTAAAAATACATCGGCAGATCGTTGGTATAGTTGGCAAGAAAGTTTACCATCCGCCACGTAGAATTGAAAGAATGCATGACAAGGCATTAAAGCCATTTTGGGCAAATCTGCAACATTCCAAGCGCTGACAATAATTCGTCGTGAATCTGGATTTGTTTTGAGCGTTTGAACGGCTTCTTTGATTTGGTCAATTACGACTCCGTTTGCTCCTTCCCAGCTCCGCCACTGTTTTCCATAAACAGGACCCAAATCTCCGGTTGAATCTGCCCATTCATCCCAAATACGTACACCATTTTCTTTTAAGTAGGCGATATTGGTTTCGCCTTTCAGGAACCAAAGCAGTTCGTGAATGATGGATTTAAGGTGCGTTTTCTTTGTCGTCACTAATGGAAAACCCTTTGCTAAGTTAAAGCGCATTTGGTAGCCAAAGACACTGGTTGTGCCAGTCCCTGTTCGATCGGATTTAAAGGTTCCGTTTTCTTTGATATGCGTTAGTAAATCTAAGTATGCTTGCATGCTAGGCTTCGAAGGTTTCCCCGTTGATTAGTAATGAATGGGTAATAGTTGCACTTGGCTCTAATTGCGCCGTTGCAGAACAGTATTTATCCATTGATAATTGGATGGCTTTTAGTGCTTTATTTCCGTCGATTTGGCCCTTCAGTTCAAATTGAATATTGATTTGACGGAAAGGCGTTTTCTCGGTTCCTTCGATTTTCTCGCGATCACCTTGTACACGGATTTGAAAATCCTCCACGACTTGTCTTTGTTTCTTGAGTATCAAGATTACGTCGATGGCTGTGCAGCCCCCTAATCCCATCAATAACAATTCCATCGGACGCGAACCCGCATTATGTCCTCCGATTCCCTCAGCGGCATCTATGTGTACGGGAATAGGTGAGGAGCCAGTGGCCTCAAAGTGAAAATCTTGATCAATTCGATTTAATAGTACTTCCATGTTATTTTAATTCAGTGGATTTAATAGCTTTGTTCCAAATAATTTCACCTTTTACATTGAACAAAGTGATATTCAATGTACGATCTTTCAATGGTCCCGTAACTTCAATTTTAGAAAATGCACGCTCTTGAACCAAAGTTCCAGGAACCAAGGTCTCATTGTAATCTTGTTTTACGGCATCTGCTTTTCCAGCAGTCATCGGCGAAACAGTTAAATCATATAGGGGATAAGTTCCTGGTCTGTCTAATTTATTTAAGTTGGAAATATGGCGATCTCCAGTTAAAAAGAGCACTCCTGAGATGTTTCGGTTTTTCAATTCTTTCAACAAATAATTGCGTTCCCCTTCGTAATTCGCCATATTTTCGAATACTTTGGCAGGACTTATTACCTGACCACCATTGACAATGACTTTAAAACTAGCCTTTGAAGTTAATAATGCATCGAGTAGCCAGTTCATTTGTTTTTGGCCCCAATAGTCTTTATTGGGATCATTTAATTCGTTCGGGGCCTTATTCCAGCGATCGTCCATCAAGAAGAATTCTACATCAGCCCATTGGAATTTTCCAGTAATGCCTTCATTAGGGAAGATGAAATTCGGATTTCCCCAATACATTTTGAACAATTCAAGCGATGTGTATTTCAACGGAAAAGAGCGATCTGCATCGTTAGGGCCATAATCATGGTCATCCCAAATCGCATATTGGTGAACGTTCGCTAATAATGGCTGCATGGATTTCACCGCTCGAGCATGGTCTATGCGATGAATCATCCCCGTTCTCGAATAATCAGGTTCGCGGTAATAGAAATTATCTCCTCCCCAAAGCATAAAGTCGGGCTTCTTCGCATACATCGCTGCATACACCTCATCTGCCCCTCCGTATGGTCGGCCTGGTCGGTCTGTTGCTTCTTCATTCACATAATTACATGTCCCAAAAATGAATGAAAATGCAGGTGGATCTTTTCGGAATTGCCAAAGTTCTTGCGTTTGGAATTCCAAGGGGTAATCAAAGGATACCTTTTTCCCATTGACGAAAACTTCGTATTCGTATTTTTTTCCCATACTGACTTCATCAGCAATGATACGGGCGATGAAGGCTTGGGCCTTTTCTGTTTTGATTGGATCTGTTTGATGGACTGTTTTGTCGCCCTTTTCCCAATAGTGGATGCTTACCTGTGCAGCTTTTTCTGTTTGTACCCAAATGAGAACTTCCTTCATTTCAGAATAGCCCAACATAGGTCCACTTTTGATTTGTGCAAAGACAACTAGTGGTGCAAGCAGGAATAAGGCAATGATTATGCTTCTCATATTCGTTAGATTAGTATCTTTGTGGCTTACAAATTTTCCTATGGCATATTATTCAATTCAGCACATTCCTTTAACAGATTTGGCCAAAAGTTTTGGTACACCACTTTATGTTTACGATGCCGACAAAATTAGGGAAAAAATCTCGGTTTTGAGGAGTGCATTTGAAGGAATTGATTTGACAATAAAGTACGCTGTAAAATCAAATACTAATTTAGCCATTTTGCGCTTGATGCGGGAGAATGGAGTGGATATGGATGTTGTGTCGCCACAGGAATTAGACCTAGGATTAATTGCGGGATATGAAGGATCAAATATAACCTTCACGCCCTCTGGAGTGCATTTTTCTGAAATTGAATATGCCGTTTCGAAAGGAGCAATCGTGAATTTGGATAATTTATCGGTGCTTGAAAAATTCGGAGCGAAATATGGTGCTTCCAAGCCTTGTTTGATCCGCATAAAGCCGCATGTTTTTGGTGGCGGAAATGAAAAAATTATGACTGCTCATCCGGAATCAAAATTTGGAATTTCAATCCATCAAAAAGCGGAGATTCTTGCGATCGTAGCGAAATACAAAATCAATGTGATCGGTTTGCACCAGCATACGGGTTCAGATATTAAAGACGGCAAGACTTTCGAGCAAGCGGCAACGGCACTTTTTGAGTTTGCCTATGACTTCAAGGATTTACAGATTATCGATTTAGGTGGCGGTTTTAAAGTTCCCTATTCCCCCGAAGATCCCGGTGTTAATATGAAGGAAGTAGGTCAAATCATGAGCGATGCTTTTCGTGCCTTTTGTGCAAAATATGGTCGGGAATTGCGTCTTTGGGTAGAGCCTGGTAAGTTTTTAGTGAGTGAAGCAGGAACATTTTTAGCAGAAACGAATGTAGTTAAATGTGACCCTGTGAAAACCTTTGTGGGGATAAATTCCGGGTTGAATCATTTGATTCGACCGATGATGTATGGTTCTTACCACTATATTTTCAACGCATCGAACTCGGATAGCTCGAATCAAAAAGAATACCGTGTAACAGGTTATATCTGTGAAACAGATACATTCTCATTCGACTTCAAAGGCAAACAAAATGAACGATTGTTGAACGAGGTTAAGGAGGGAGATATCATTGCCATTGCAAATGCAGGAGCGTACGGTTTTACCATGGCTTCTCATTATAATTCTCGTTTTCTTCCTGCGGAGGTTTTGGTTGATGGTGGTGTGGCACGCGTGATTCGCAGAAGAGAGACATTGGATGATTTGTTGAGGGGGCAAGAGGTGTAGGGAATTAAGAGTTAAGAGGTAAGAGTTAAGAATGTAGAGCCGCGATACTTACTTTGGACGTTCGACTTTGGACTGTAGAGCCGCGATACTTCGCGGCTTTTTTCAATGTACGATAGTCATGGACAATTAAGAGTTAAGAATTTAAAGTCTCAATTCTTCGCATCATATCCTGAGATAATAAATTCAGATTTTAAGAAAAAAGCCGCGAAGTATCGCGGCTCTACATTCTTAATTCTTGCCTCTCAACTCTTAACTAATAAAGCACCCACGTATCCTTCGAACCACCTCCCTGAGACGAGTTCACAACGAGCGAACCTTTTCGCAATGCTACTCGCGTTAATCCTCCTGGCATCACCTTCACGCCATCGCCATAGAGAATATAAGGGCGTAAATCTACGTGTCGGCCTTCTGCGTGATCCTCAATTAAACAGGGTACCCTTGATAAGGATATCGTAGGTTGGGCAATGTAGTTTCTTGGATTTGCGAGAATCAACGTTTTAAATTTTTCTTGCTCTTCTTTGGTTGATTTTGGGCCGATCAACATGCCATAGCCGCCTGCTTCATTGGCTTCTTTCACAACAAGTTTTTCGATGTTCGCCAACACATAGTTACGGTCTTCTTCTTCTGAACAAATGTAAGTTTTGACATTTTGAATGATAGGCTCTTCATTCAAATAATATTTAATGATACGGGGCACATAGGCATAAATGACTTTATCATCTGCCACTCCAGTTCCCGGGGCATTGGCAATGGCAACTTTACCGTTTTTGTACACTTCAAAAATGCCGGGAATCCCAATCATGGAATCTGGATTAAAAACCAAGGGATCTAAAAAGGTATCATCGATTCTTCTGTATATAACATCAACGATTTGAAATCCCTTTGTAGTTCGCATTTTGACATAGCCCTCATGTACGACCAAATCTCGGGCGTCCACTAGTTCTACCCCCATTTGTTGGGCCAAATACGAATGTTCAAAATATGCCGAATTGTAAATTCCTGGTGTCAAAACAACCACAGTAGGTTCTGGTCGGTCGCTGATAAATCGGAGCATCTCCAACAACTTATGAGGATAATCAGAAATGGGCCTAATTTGCGTTTTAGCAACGACCTCTGGAAATGTTTGCTTTAGCAATTCGCGGTTTTCCATCATATAAGAAACGCCTGAGGGACAACGCAAATTGTCTTCCAAAATCATGTATTCTCCATCAGCTCCTCGAATTAAATCCGTCCCTGTGATATGGATGTAAATATTTTTTGCGGGTTTGATTCCTATGCAGGGTCTTAGGAAGTCTTTGGAGGATTCAATTACTTCGGCTGGTATAATTCCATCCTTGATGATTTTTTGGTCCGAATAGATATCATTGAGAAATAGATTCAAGGCTGTTATTCGTTGAATAAGTCCCTGTTCAATCTTCTCCCATTCCTTCGCTTCAACGATTCGTGGGATAATATCCACCGGCATGATGCGTTCGGTTCCTTCGTTTTCCGCATAAACATTAAAGGTTATTCCCATTGCCATCAAGGCTCTTTCGGCGGATTGTTGTCGGCGCGTGAATTCGACTTGCTTTAATTGCTCGACGCGCGCTTTGAAATGTGTGTAACCTGGTCTTACCTCACCGGTTGAGGTAAACATCTCGTCATAAAATCCCTCGGTTTCGTATTTGTCAAAAGTGAAATTCATAGGCTTGTTGTATTTATTAAATGCTTGATTTTGAAATAATTTAGAATTTATATTTTAGAATAAATTGCCTGCCTTCCCTTTTTTTTAAACTTAGTCGGAAATTTCAGTTAATTACCAAAATTTTACAATTTAAAACACTTTTTTGATTGTAATTTGCGACATGGTTTTATTGAATTTCCTCTTTTTTGAAAGTCCTATCGGTGTGATTCGTGTAGAATATACCCACCTAGGTATCTCGAGTCTTCGTTTTGTTGAACACTTTGGTGATAATCACAGCGATAATCCTGAATTAGAAAAACTTATTCTTGCCGATTTACATGGCTATTTCACTCAGAAGAATTACACGTGGAAGTGTACAATTGCCCCTCATTTAGGGACGGAATTTCAAGAGAAAGTTTGGAAAATATTAAATGAAATTCCTGCTGGTGAAGCCTGGACTTATCGGGATATCGCAGAAAGAATTGGGCAACCCAATGCCGCACAGGCTGTCGGGAACGCGAATGGACAAAATCCTGTATTATTGCGAATTCCCTGTCACCGGGTCATCGGTTCCAATGGAGCCATGGTGGGTTATGCAGGTGAATTGTGGCGTAAGGAATGGTTATTGAACCATGAAGGATATGCCGGATTAAACCAACAAATGTCTTTATTTTAGTATGGAGAACGAACAGATTGTTGATGCTTTAGAGCTATTAGTCAAATTGTGGGATGTACATGGCATCAATGAATTTAAAAGTAAAAATCTAAGCTTTGCGGCTCGAGGATTAGATAAATTCGCTGGCCGAATCGCAAACTTGGACGTGGATGCCTTGTATGCGATACCAGGAGTAGGGAAGGTAGTGGTGCAAATTGTTCAAGATATTGCTCAAACGGGATCTTGTACTGACTTAGATGCCATGATCGAACAAACGCCTCCCGGTATTTTAGATATTCTTAAAATAAAGGGATTGGGGCCTAAAAAAGTAGGCGTAATCTGGCGCGAATTAGGGATTACTGAATTGGATGATTTATTAGCGGCTTGTCATGCGAATCAATTGGAAACCTTGAAGGGTTTTGGTAAGGCGATTCAAGATAATGTCAAAGCCTATATTTTATTCCTCAAGGAAAATCGTAGGAAATTACGTTTAGATAAGGCTGGGAAATTAAGCCAACAATTACTTGAATTATTGAATCCTGTCTTTCCGGATATTTTCGTTTCTGGCGAATTGAGTCGGAATTGTGAAGTGATTTCGAGCCTCATCTTTATCGTACAAACATCGGATATGTTTGGTGCGCAGGGGCTTATCGAAGGGATTGAAGGGATGCAAACGGATTTCCAACAATCATCTCCCTTTACTTGGCGTGGCCATCTGGAAGGGCATTTAATTCCCATCGAGATTCATTTTACGGATGCTACTCAACTCAAAAGCTTACAATTTCAATTGGGTTCAAATCCGGAGCATTTAGCACGAGTGAATTTCTTCCAACAAAAAAATATTCAACGTACAGAAGACGTTTACAGCACGCAAAACCTGCCGTATATTGTTCCAGAAATGCGAGAAGGATTTAAGGAATTCGAATGGGCCCAAAAACATGCATTAACTGATTTGGTTGAATTAAAGGATTTAACGGGTTGTTTGCACAATCACTCCACTTTTTCAGACGGGAAAAATAGTTTATTGGAGATGGCAGAGGCTTGTCGGGCGCTCGGTTTAACGTATTTTGGAATCGCCGACCACTCGCAATATGCCGCCTACGCTGGGGGATTGAAGGAAGAAGATATCATTCGCCAACACGCCGAAATAGATACCTTGAATCAGAATTGGAATGATTTTCAGATTTTAAAGGGAATCGAAGCGGATATTTTGCCCGATGGTAGTTTAGATTATAATGAGCGAATTTTGGCCTCTTTCGATTATGTTGTTGCCTCTGTTCATGCGCAATTGGTCATGGATCAAGAACGTGCCATGGGCCGACTGATTAAAGCCATCGAAAATCCATATACAAGTATATTGGGGCATCCTACGGGCCGTTTGTTATTAACTCGGTCAGGATACCCGATTGATACCCTTAAAATTTTGGATGCATGCAGAGCAAATGGTGTTAGCATTGAATTAAATGCGAGTCCATATCGATTAGATTTGGATTGGCGCCATATTTATGATGCGATGGATAAGGGGGTTTATGTTTCCATCAATCCAGATGCACACAAAATTGAGGGGCTGAAGGACATGGAATACGGCATACGAGTTGGCAGAAAGGGAGGCTTATTGAAAGCCTTAACCCTAAATGCCTTACCGCTAAATGAACTGAAAGCTTTTTTTGCAAAAGCCTAAAAATTGGGTTTTAATAGATATTTCGCGTAGAATTCATCGATAATCCGTACGGCATCCGTTGGAGTGTCCACAATCGAAAAGTATTCCAAATCCTCTTCATGGATGTTGCCATGTTGGACCATTGTCGTTTTCATCCATTCAATTAATCCCGTCCAATATTCCTTCCCTACTAATACAACAGGGAATTGCCCGATTTTATGTGTTTGAATCAAGGTTAATGATTCAAACATTTCATCCAAGGTGCCGAAGCCTCCTGGCATGATGATAAAACCCTGCGAATATTTGACAAACATAACCTTTCGAACAAAGAAGAAATCGAAATTGATGTTTTTATCATGGTCAATAAATGGGTTAGGCGTTTGCTCGAATGGTAGTTCGATATTCAATCCCACGGAGCGCCCTCGTTCACTTTTAGCCCCTTTATTTCCAGCCTCCATAATACCTGGCCCGCCACCTGTAATGACACCATAGCCATGACGAACGAGTTTCGCAGCAATTTTTTCGGCAATTTGATAATATTTGTCGGTGGGCTTTGTTCGAGCCGAACCAAAAATACTTACGCAAGGGCCAATTTTAGATAATTTATCGATGCCCTCTACGAATTCACTCATGATTTTGAATATCCGCCAAGACTCTTCGGATTTTATTTGTGCCCACGTCTTGTCACCGAATACTTTCTTAATTCGGTCTTCATCTTCTCTCCATTGATCTGTCATAATTAATCTGTTTGAACATTGGCAAATGTAAGTGATATCAGCTTACCTTTGTCAAAATATTTGACTCCTTTTTTATGACACAAGCTAAATCATTCGCCGTAGGTGGCGATCATGCAGGATTTGATTACAAAGATCAACTAATTGATTTTTTAATAGCACAAGGTTTTTCTGTGAAGGATTGCGGAACTTATTCTGCTGATTCGGTTGATTATCCTGATTTTGCTCACCCGGTTGCAGAGTCTGTTGAAGGAGGAGAGTCTAGCTTCGGTTTATTGCTTTGCGGAAGTGCGAACGGTGTGGCTATTACAGCCAATAAACATCAAGGAATTCGCGCAGGCTTAGCTTGGAATGTTGAGGTGGCTAAATTAGTTCGCCAACATAACGATGCCAATGTGCTTTGTTTACCTGTTCGTTTTATTTCATTGGAGGAAGCAAAAGCCTGTTTACAAGCTTTTATTGATACCCCATTTGAAGGCGGACGCCACGCGGGTCGCGTAGGAAAAATCGCTTGTTGCTAATTCACTCGTTTGTATAAATGTTTACTTATTTCCTTGTACCTAATCTGAAGGTAGGGCAGATAATTTTGTACGCGCTTAAATTTGCCCGTAGGATCATAGATGAAATTCGGCGGATCTTGTGTCATGTATTGATCCAATAACACAATGGTTTTATATTGATCCAATTCATCAAAGATGGACTTCGATAAATCCCAATTGACAAATGGCCCAGCCATTTGATTATATCGGAATGCTTCAATTTGTGGCCCTAAAACCATTATCTTTTCATTTCTTAAAGATAGTTCACTGGACTTAATCCGTTTATCCACTTGCAGTTTCCAATCCCATTGAAGGGATAAATACGTCAATCCAAGCATGAGCCAGAGCATCATTTCTCGGATCCAATATTTTTTCAACAGGAAAAAACTGTTTAACGTAAAATAAGCCAGTGCAGGTAGGAAAAAGAGGACATTGTTGCTAGCCGTTGCAGGTAATGTAAAAATGGCAAGGATGCTCGTAAAGATCCAAATCAAATTGGTTTGTTGGGCTTTCTGTCCCGTTGATTTAATCTTAGGGTTTTCTACTACTTTCCAAAAACCATAAATAGCAAATCCAAAGGCAGGTATGTATGCCCATGCAATCTCTTGCAATTGTTGCCAAACGGGGGCATGAAATTGAATGGCTGAATTTTGGAATACCTGGATTAAATAAGGGAAGTTACCATGGTAGGCATAAATTAAACCGGTGATGATGTTGATGATGAGAAACCCAACTAGCACCAAAAGCATTTGGCGAATATTGATGCCCGAATAAAAGACTAAACCTAAAATTCCCCAGATAATGAAAAGGAAGTAGCTCGGGTAACACAGTCCCGCAGCGCCAATGTATAGGCCAATTAAAAAGACGCGGTCATCTACATTCAGCGTACTTTGCTGTTTGACAATTTCTTGCCAGGCCAACATCAAAAAACTCAAGCCGAGTAGTGCAGCAGAAGGAATGATGAATTCCAATGAAAAATGAAAAAATACCGCATAGATAAAAAAAGGTAAATAGCCCATGGGAGGCATTAATTCATATCTTTGAATGGTCTTCTGAAAGACAAATGCCTGAAAAATAATTAAACCACTCGCCCAATACGCATTCATAGACATCGGTATCGACATCGCATCAAGTAATTGAAAGAAACCCGCAGCAAATGGTCCAGAATTATCCCGGATGTCTTGATACATTCGAAAGCCTTCATTCAGTTTTTGCCCGATTAATTGATTCTTTAATTCCCAATAAAAGGGTTCAATATCCGCTTGCACAAAGAGAAATGTAGCTAATCCCCATATCACCAACATAATTATTAGTGGAATAGATGCGTTTGAACGGAGAAATTGGAACATAATTGAATTTTGAATTCGCTAAATTACGGTGATTCCAATTATTATTGTGAAATTTGTTAGATTTTTGAGTAGAAAAGCATCGGAGCAATTATGGAAAGTAAACGTCAACAAAAGTTTGGAAGACAAATTCAGAAGGATTTAAGTGAAATCTTTCAAAAAGAATTTAGAGAGTTGTTTGGCAATGCCATGGTGACCGTGACTGATGTAAAAGTAAGTCCAGACTTATCGGTTGCACGTGTCTACTTAAGTTTTTTATTGGCAGACGATGTCAATCAAATTATGTATACTTTATCTGAAAAGAATAAAGCCATTCGTAATGCCTTAGCAAATCGGATTCGTAAACAAGCGCGTATTATTCCACATTTAGGCTTTTATCTTGATGATACTGCTGCCTACGCGGCTAAAATCGAAGCCTTGTTTGAAGGGTTAGTTATTCCTCCATCGGACGGAATTCCATCTGAAGAATTATAATTCGCTTTCCCGTGAATCTATCCTTATTTATTGCAAAAAGGTATTTTTTTTCAAAAAGTAAGGCGAGTTTTATCTCCCTCATTTCACGTATTTCCATGATTAGCGTGGGCGTGGAAGTAATGGCCCTGATTCTAATCCTTTCGGTATTCAATGGCTTAGAAGATTTTCAAAAAGGCCTATTCAAGACATTTGACCCTGATTTGCGCATTGTACAGGCCGACCAGCAAGCTTTTAAATTTACAAAGCAACAACTTCAATCAATCCGTTCAATTCCAGGAATTGCCTTTGTGAATCCCATATTGGAGGACCAAGGCTTACTTCGCTTTAATCAAAAACAACTCGTCGTACGTTTCAAAGGGGTTGATCCCTCGTTTTTGGCCGCTCAACGATTGAAAAAACAAGTTGTCGATGGAGATTATTACATGGGGGATACGACACAAGCCTATGCGATGGTTGGGATAGGGGTTTTTCTAAGCATGGGAATGAGTTTTGAAAATACGGTTGAACCAATACAGGCTTGGTATCCAGACCAACAGCGTTTAAGCCGTTTTTCTCTAAGTGAAAATACCATTCGGAGTCAAACCTTTTATCCTTCTGCTGTCATTGAGGTCGAACAAAATTTCGATAATCAAACTGTTATCGTACCGCTTTTTTGGATGGAGGAACTTCTGAATAAGCCAGGTATGCGTTCTACTTATGAAATAATGCTCGATGGGCAGGCAAATGACAAACAAGTAAAGGAACAATTAATCGCCATGCTTGGTAAGGATTTTCTCATTCAAACTCGGGATGAACAACATGCGCTATTTTTGAAAGCCATCAAAATTGAAAAACTTTTCGTATTTCTCATCATGGCATTTGTGATGGGAATTGCCTCCTTTACACTTTTTTACTCTTTGTCCTTATTGGTCATAGAAAAACGCAAAGATCTTCGCTCGTTTATGGCCATGGGAATTAGCCCCAATCAATTATTGAAAAGTTTCCTTTTCTTGGGACTGATTATCAGCTTCTCTGGGGCACTCGTAGGAATGTTTTTAGGTTTTGTCATGGCATGGGCCCAGCAGCAATTTGGTATTGTGCCTTTGGGAATACCGAATGCCTTAATAGATGCTTATCCCATCAAAATGCATGCGATGGATTTTGTTTGGACTGCGCTCGCAGTCATATTAATTACCTTCATTGCCTCAATCTTCCCAGCTCGGAAAGCGGTTCAAATGACCTTTGAAATTAAGTAGTCGGGGTGAATTCCCCTTCCCACTTCGAAACTACGCAGGTTGCTACACCATTTCCAGCTACCGAAGTAACCGTTCTGCCCATATCTAAGAACGGATCAACACCCAATAATAAGGCGATGCCTTCTGCAGGTAAATTGAACATTGTTAATGTCCCGGCAATAATCACAAGGGATGCGCGTGGTACACCGGCAATTCCTTTGGATGTAATCATCAAGGTCAATAACATCGTGATTTGCTGCTCCATACTTAAATGAACGCCATAGGCTTGTGCGATGAATCCCGTCGCGAAGGTCATATATAACATGGATCCGTCCAGGTTGAAACTATATCCTAGGGGTAATACAAATCCGACGATCCGACGACTGCATCCGAATTTCTCTAAAGCTGCGATGGTTTGTGGAAATGAAGCCTCTGAACTAGCCGTAGAAAAAGAAATGAGCAAGGCTTCTTTTAATTCTTTGATCAACTTCCAATAATTGATTCCATTCACCGCTGCAATGATCCAAAGTATGATCGTTGTGAAGAACAACAATCCCCCCATGAAACAAATCATTAAATAACCATAGCTGATTAAAATACTCAATCCTTTGTTGGCCACAACCGTTGTCATCGCGGCAAATACAGCATAAGGAGCTACTTCCATTACATAATTAACCATCTTGAAAACGACCTCCGCTAAGTTTTCAATGACATGAATTAAGCGCTTTCCTGTTTCACCGATGGACCCTAAGGCAACACCAAAGAATAAGGAGAAAATGACGATTTGAAGTATTTCATTATCAGCTAAAGCCTTAAAAAAACTATCAGGAAAAATGTGTAAAATAAAATCCTCTAAACTCTTTGCTTTACTAGCATCAATGCCCGTTTCAGTGCCTGCGCTCGGTTTAGGCCAACTCTGTAAACTACCCGGTTTGGTTACATTGACAACAACTAAACCTGTGACCAATGATAAGATCGTTGCAAAGTAGAAGTATCCAATGGTTTTTACTCCGATACGCCCAACGGCCTTAAAGTCTCCTAGTTTGGCAATTCCTACGACCAATGTACAAAACACTAAGGGACCCACTATCATTTTAATTAATCGCAAGAAAATCTTGGAGACAACCTGTACCTTACTAGCGATATCATGGCTTACTTCAGGCGAAAGAGTAAGAAATAGGTATTCGCCTAAGGCGAGTCCCAATACAAATCCAATGATGATTTTTTGAGTTAAACTTAGTTTCATTTTATCGAGGTTGATGCAAGTGTTTCTTATAAAGGGGGAATCGGTAGGTAATCATACCCCAAAGTAAAGGAAATAATAGCCAATCTAAAAGTTTGTAATTTGTTTGAAAATGAATTTTATCAATAACAACGCTTTCATTTTCACTGATTGACTCCATTCTGTGTTCGTGTCTCCATTGCTTGATTCCAAAAGGGACCTTTGTTCCTTCGTCCACAAAAACAAAAGACGTCGCATCTGAATGATCTGATGTTATAACGGAATCCCACCTTGTTTTGTAAATCAAGAAATCCAATTCGATGCTAACTTGATCTTTTTCTTTGCACCCATCAAATTGAATAATCCGAGCAATTGGGAAAGGTGGAGCTAGTTTAGCTAATAGTGTTTTATCAAACTGATCCCTTACATAGGCTAAGGAGGCTGAAACCCGACAAGATTGCTGGAAGTTTGGCATTAAAAGTTCGCCAAAATTTTTATTAAGAATCCGGCGATTGCCTTCATTCCCATCATAATATAAGAAGCCCAAAAGTTATTGGCTGATTCTTTAGATTTGTCTTTATCTGGCTTAACATCATCTGTCTGTATCGCTTGCGCATACAAATTGACCTGCTTCTGAGTTAAGGAATCCGTTTGAATGGTTTTTGTTTTGGGGTGCAAAACCGCATATTCCACCAGGCCAAAATTGCTGAACAATAGGGGAGCACTTATCAGAAAAATGATGAAAATGAATTGTTTCATTCGATTAATTGACTTTTTTCTTTGCTGCTTCAAATTTTTGCATTTGTTGGATGATGGCTTCTTCGTTTGCTTTTTGATCCAATTTATTTTGCTCTTGGTTTGCTAGAATTTTCTCTTTTTCAACTTTTGACTCTTCTAATCGCTTGGTTAATAATTCAGTTTGCCGCTTATTCGAATCCAATTCGCGAATCATGCGTTCAGCAGATTTTTGATTTTTTGTTTTCGTCGCAATTAAGTCATTCAATTTCTTTTCTTGCGTACGCACATCCTCCTCTAAATTGATAATTTTGACAAAATCTTCCAACCAATTACTCGCATCACGGTATTTTTCATGCCCGTTTTGAATGTAAACATCGGGTCCTGTTGAAATGGATACAAATAATTTTGTCTTATTTTTTTCTTCGCTTGTCTTGGAAAGTAAGGTGACTGCATCTTTAGAAATGTCTGAAATCTTGGCTTGATACATATTAATTGCACCGCCTCGACCCGCTTCTACTTTACCGAATTTTTTCAAATAGTTCTTCCAAGATTCAATGACATATTTTTCTTCCGAATTAATGTAGGTATAGAATCCTTCTTTCTTCGCCTTTTCAATTTCATCCATCCCTGTAAACACTTGACCAAAAAGGGATACGCTTGAAAAAATAAGGACGCTTGCTATAATGAATCTTTTCATGGAAAGTTGATTTTTGGAATGTAATGAGCAAAGGTAAATCTTTAAAGACACTTTTTGCACAAGATTAACTCATTTTTTTCATCATTGTTTTGGATGGCAAAAAGGGTGTACTCACCCCCATCTTTTAATTTTAATTTCGTTCGAAGCGCATCTGACTTCAGTGGAAAATTTTTAGTTGATATGTTTACACGCAAGTCGGGGAGATGCTCCTTCAACCAATTTGGTTGCACGGGCCCTGATGCAATAAAAGAATATTTTTTTCCGGGAAATTCGCGTGCATATTCGTTCGAACTATATAAATGGGTATGCTTTCCTAATTGCCAAATAGCTTCTCCCTGAACTAATTTAAAAAATCCAGCCTTCAACAGTGCCGGGTGTGCTTCATATAGGTAGCGTCCTACTTTAGCTATGTGCATGTTTGCCGACCGTTCATCGGAAAGCTTTCCGCTGAAAATTGTTGTTGGTGAATTGGCTAATTCGATGAGTTCAATTTCCGGGTCTAAACTTGATTGCCCCGACTTGATAAAAAGTAATTCCTTAACTTCTTGTTGGTATGCCACCACAAATACTTTTTCCACGCCGCCGAGTTCATGGATGGCCCGACTGATATCTAATACGGGACTTGTTTTGATTAGTATTTTACTGGTTTTTACCTGGTCCAATAGGTCCAGAACATTTGGCTGACAGTCTTTAAACAGGATGACTTTATTTCCTTGCTGGTCCCTACGAGCAGGATCGACATAAATCCAATCATACGTGTTTCTTAAATGATTTAATCCATTTCCCTGGATATGCGTCACGTTATGCAAGCCCAAAACCAGGTGATTGTATTGGGTGTGTTTTGCCAATTCTTCTTGCTGCTCTACGTAAGTGACTTGTTCGCATTGTTGGGCAAATGCCCAAGAATCTACTCCCATACCACCCGTGATGTCGATTAAATTTCCTTGAACGAGGGATGCTTTAAATAAGGCAGTTGCCTCAGAAGATGCCTGTTCCAACGAAATTTGTTGGGGAAAATAAACGGCTTCATGGGCAGTCCATGTAGGTAATTTGTCGGCCAACTTCTGTCTTGCTTGTATTTGGCCAGCAAGCTTTTTAATATCTAAGTGGGGATATTTTTTTGCCGACAAAGCGATAAGGCTTGCGTCATGCTGTAAATGTTCCTGAATGAATTTTATTTCCTCTTGAAGCATGCCACAAAAATAGAATGTTTATATTAAATTTAACCGTAAATAATTATTCAAATGTCGATATATCAATTATCAGTTAATAAGAAAAAGCATCGGGTGGATGTGGATTCAGATACTCCATTACTTTGGGTCATTCGTGATGTCATCGGATATACGGGTACAAAATTTGGTTGTGGAATGGGGTTATGTGGGGCTTGTACCGTCTTATTGAATGGTACCCCGATTCGTTCTTGTTCAACGCCAGTTTCAAGTTTAAAACCAACGGATAAAATTACTACGATAGAAGGATTGTCGGAGAACGCTACCCATCCCGTGCAAGAGGCTTGGGTGGAAGCGCAAGTCCCTCAATGTGGCTATTGCCAGTCGGGGCAAATCCTTGCTGCTTCAGCTTTATTAGCTTCTAATCCCAATCCAAGCGATGAGGATATCGATACTGCCATGTCTGGGAATATTTGTCGGTGTGGTACTTATACCCGCATGCGACAAGCCATTCATTCTGCCGCACATAAAATTCAAACCGCTAAAAAATCATAAACATGAAATCTACAACTTCGCGTCGCGATTTTTTGCGCATCAGTACGACATCTGCTTTCGTTCTTGCTTTGGGATTCTCCTCGGATAGCAAAGGAAGGCAATTACAAAAAGTAACGACCGTAGGGGTTCAGATTAATCCCTACATTAATATCAATGCAGTAGGAAAGGTAACCTTGTTTAATCCGCGTCCGGATATGGGACAAGGAACCTATCAAATCCTTCCCATGCTTTTAGCTGAGGAATTAGACATTCCTTTAGAGCGAGTAGAGATTCAAATGACGGATGGATCGGATCGTTTTGGGTCCCAACTGTCTGGCGGGTCATCATCTGTGCGAACACGCTGGATCCCTTTACGGACTGCGGGAGCAACGGTAAGAGAAATGCTCGTTCAAGCCGCAGCGAATCGTTGGAAAATCTCCACAAATGATTGTTCTACGAAAGACGGATTTGTTATCAATAATCAATCCAAGGCGAAATTGTCCTATGGGGATTTGGTAGAAGAGGCATCTCATTTACCCGTACCTGCTAAGCCAAAATTGAAATCCTTTTCTGAGTTTACCCAATTAGGGAAACCATCCATGCGTCCAGATGTTCCAGCGAAAGTTGATGGGACAGCAATTTTTGGAATGGATGTACAATTGCCAGGGATGTTGTATGCCAGTATCTTACACTCGCCTTACATCTATGGGAAAGTACAATCTTATGATGCCACAAAAGCAATGGCAGTGACGGGTGTTCGTTTTGTATTAAAAACGGAACGTGTTTTCTTCCATGGTCCATATTCAGATTCAGGCGGATTTGATCAAAAACTTCGTGGGAAATCAGATGCGATTGCTGTGGTAGGTGAATCTTACTGGTCGGCCTTAAAAGCGAAAAAATTAGTGCAAGTTTCTTGGAATGCCTTGGGATTCGGAGAAACGGCAACCGAACAATATTTTAATCAAGCGAAAGCGGCAGCCTTACACGAAGGAAATGAATATAAAGATGCCAAAGTAGGTGATTTTGCTAAAGCCTTACAGCTTTCTGATTATAAGGTTCAAGGTACATACCAAACGCCATTTATGTCGCATGCGCCTATGGAACCTTGTAATGCAACAGTGTTTGTCCAAGGTGATCAGGTAGAAGTTTGGGCTCCCGTTCAAGGGCCGGATGGCTTAGTTAATGATTTGTCGACCTATTTAGGTGTCAAACGGGAAAATATCAAAGTGAATGTCACCTTTATGGGGGGGGCATTTGGTCGGAAAGCTGTTTTCGATTTTGTCATGCAAGCCGCAAATTTGTCTAAGCAGGTGAATGCTCCGGTGAAATTAATTTGGACACGCGAGGATGATATCCAACAAGGTCCCTACCGACCCGGTATGATTTCTGCTATGCAGGGAGGATTGGATAAGGATGGGAATGTACTTGCCTTTGAACATCGGTTAAATGGGGCATCGATTATGTCGTCTGTATTTAAGGCGGATATGCGTAATAATCCGGATCCTTGGGCAGGAGAGGGGATCAATTTGGAGGATAGTCCCTATGCATTTCCGGCGCGTCGGAATTCATTCAATTGGGTGGATCCACAAATACCGGTACTCTGGTGGCGTTCGGTTTATGCGTCAACGAATGTATTTGCCCAGGAGTCCTTTATGGATGAATTAGCATTTGAGGGAGAAAAAGATCCTTTGGACTTGCGTTTACATCTCTTGAGGGACGCACCTAAATTTGTTACCGTATTGAATAAATTGGCCGAAATCTCGGATTATCGTGCCAAACGGAAACAAGGAGTGTCCATCGGCATCGCAATTGCTCGTTCATTTGCGAGTATCGTCGCTCATGCCATCGTCGTGGAGAAGCAAAATACGGGAGTGAAGATCAAACATGTCTATTCCGTGATTGATTGCGGTTTTCCACTTAATCCAGACAATATTAAGGCTCAGGTGGAAAGTAATATCGTTTATGGTCTTTCGGCAGCCATATGTAACCAAATTACAAGGACACATGGAAAAACGGATCAAAGCAACTTCCATGAATATACGGTATTGCGTCAGGGAGAGATTCCGGCTTCAACAATTTTTGTGATGCCAAGTCAAGAGGAACCTGGCGGAGTAGGGGAGCCCGGATTACCACCGATTGCCCCAGCATTATGTAATGCCGTTTTCTTGGCTACAGGTAAACGTATCCGCACCTTACCCTTTGATATGAGTTCTATCTAATGGTTGCTTTATTATTGGCAGCTGGAACTTCTTCTCGTTTAGGCGAACCGAAACAATTGGTTCGTCTAAATGGGGAGACCTTATTGTTGCGAACGGTTCGTTTGTCTTTTGATTCTTGTGAGCAGGTACATGTAGTAATTGGACATGTTTCACCCGACCTGCAAAATGAAATGGCGCATATTCAGACCTTATTTCCAAGCGTGTATTTTCATGCATGCCCAGATTGGGCAGCAGGCATGGGTACAAGTTTGGCTTTTGGCTTAAAGCAAATTAGGCAATCGGATGTATGTGTTTTCTTATGTGATTTACCCTTTATTCGTTTGGAGCACCTGCAGCAACTTCAAAAGGCCTTACAAGATCATCTCAATCAGGCCATTGTTTCTCGTTTTCAGGGACAGGCTTCTCCACCCGTAATTATTCCGCAAGTTTTACAGCCTCAATTTTATGATTGGTCGGGCGACCGAGGTCTAGGCGCTTATTGGAAGCAGCATCCGGAGGCATGTTACTTTGTTGATTTTGATACGGAATACCGGGATTTGGATACGCCGGAGGATAAGGAATATTGGACGGGACTGTAGTCTCTTTGGCAAGCCTTTCAGGATTGCCAAAGTTTGAGGCGCATTTTCGCGCCGATTCCCCAGGTTAAAACCTGGGGTTAAAGCACAAAGTATTTTACCTCTAATTTTTAGACGCGAGGTATCGCGTCTCTACACTAAATTTATTACCTTTGTCGCTTATTGCGTCGATGCAACAACATTTATTAATTAACATATAAGCGTGGAATCTAACGAAAGCCTACCAACCGTAGAAACAGCCAAAAAATTGGGATTATTGCCAGAAGAATATGATCGTATTCAGGAAATTTTAGGTCGTAAGCCAAATTTTACGGAGTTATCTATTTTCTCTGTCATGTGGTCAGAACATTGTAGTTACAAGAACTCCATTGTTTGGTTGAAGACTTTACCAAAAGATTCGCCGCGTATGTTGGCGAAAGCCGGTGAAGAGAATGCGGGGTTAGTTGATTTAGGAGACGGTTTAGGTTGTGCATTTAAAATTGAATCACATAATCACCCTTCGGCTTTGGAACCTTATCAAGGTGCTGCGACAGGTGTGGGCGGAATTAACCGTGATATTTTTACGATGGGCGCTCGTCCAATCGCTCAATTGAATTCATTGCGTTTTGGTAATATCGATTTGGCAAAGACCAAATGGTTAGTAAAAGGTGTTGTGAAGGGAATTGGTGATTATGGTAATGCGTTTGGTATTCCAACTGTGGGTGGAGAGGTGCAATTTGATGATTGCTACAATGTAAATCCATTAGTAAATGCATTTTCAGCAGGTATTTTAAAGGTTGGTACGCAGGCCTCCGCTATTTCGTATGGTGTAGGTAACCCCGTATTTATCGTAGGTTCTGCGACTGGTAAAGATGGAATTGGTGGTGCAAGTTTTGCCTCTGAAGATATTACAGCAAAATCCACGGAGAAATTACCTGCTGTTCAGGTAGGAGATCCTTTTCAAGAGAAATTATTATTGGAAGCTTCGTTGGAAATCATCGAAGCGGGTTGTGTGATTGGTATTCAAGACATGGGTGCGGCAGGTATTATCTGTTCAACTTCTGAAATGTCTGCCAAAGGAGAACATGGTATGATCATCGATCTTTCCAAAGTTCCTACACGTCAAGCGAATATGAAGCCTTTCGAGATTTTATTGTCGGAATCACAAGAGCGTATGTTGATCGTCGTAGAAAAAGGACGTGAAGCGGAGTCGAAGAAGATTTTCGATAAGTGGGACTTGAATTGTGAGCAAATTGGTGTTGTTACGGATACAAAACGCTTAGAGTTTTATCAAGATGGTGTTTTAGTTGCAGATGTTCCAGCGGATGATTTGGTATTAGGCGGAGGCGCACCGGTTTATCACCGTGAATACAAGGAGCCTGCTTACTTCCAAGAGTTTAAGAAATTTGATATTAATTCTGTTCAAGATATTCCTGCTGCAGAATTACCAAAGGCTTTTGATTTTTTAATGAATCACCCCAACATCGCTTCTAAGAAGTGGGTGGCGGAACAATATGATTCGTCGATCGGTCGTGCGAATCGCAACACGAATGCACCTTCGGATGCTGGAGTTGTGAAAGTACACGGTTCAGATAAGTCGATTGTGATTACGGTAGATTGTAATTCTCGCTACGTGAACGCTGATCCTGAAGAGGGTTGTGCGATGGCGGTTGCTGAGGCGGCTCGTAACATTGTATGTTCGGGTGGTTTGCCGGTGGCAATTACCAACTGCCTTAACTTTGGCAATCCATACGTTCCAGAAGTTTACTGGCAATTTGTGGGTGCCATCAAAGGAATGAAGAAGGCTTGTGAGGCATTTGAAACGCCGGTAACAGGAGGAAACGTAAGTTTTTATAATCAATCTTCAGATGAAGGTCCGGTATTCCCTACGCCAACTATCGGTATGTTGGGTATTTTAGAGAAGCCTGAAAACAAGATGACTTTGGACTTTAAAGCCGAAGGGGATTTAGTGTATTTAGTAGGGGAGTCTGTAAATGACATCGCCTCGTCAGAATTTTTATATTCATACTGCAAGGTGAAGGCTTCGCCGGCACCGCATTTTGATTTACCTACGGAGCAGTTGGTTCAAAAAGGAATCTTGAGCTTGATCGAAGGTAAATTAATTCAATCTGCCCATGATGTATCAGACGGAGGGGTTTTGGTTACTTTAGCCGAATCTGCCTTTCCGCGTGGTTTAGGATTTGATGTGAAATCAGATACTGGCATTCGTCAAGATGCGATGTGGTTTGGAGAAGCGCAATCTCGTGTGATTGTGTCGGTTACTCCTGCCAAACAAGCAGCTTTCGAGGCGCATCTAGCTGGATTGGGTGTTAAATCAAGCCAAATAGGTAGCGTAAAAGGTACAGATATGGTTGTGGATGGCCAAGTGGTAAGTTCATTAGCGAAAGCTTCGGGTTCTTATTTCACAGCATTGGAAACAGCCCTAACAAAATAATTTCAAGATGAGCCGCTATGCACTGCAATTCGCTTATGATGGCGGCTCATTTCATGGATATCAGATCCAGCCGAATGCTCACAGCGTTCAAGCAGAGTTAGAGGAAAAATTAAGTCTTTTATTGGCCGAGTCTATTTCGATCACAGGAAGTGGTCGGACAGATACTGGTGTTCATGCCGCCCACCAAATCGCCCATTTCGATACCGCGATCAAGATCGATCAAAATCTTATTTATCGCTTGAATCGAATGCTTTCGCACGCTTTGACGGCACAGGCGATATATGAAGTCGCGGATGATTTTCATGCGCGTTTTGATGCGACCTCCCGAACCTATGAATATCGGATTACACGGCATAAGAATCCCTTTTTACGTGATTTTGCTTATTGGTATGAAGCGGATTTGAATGTGGAGGCGATGAATCATGCAGCTCAATTATTGCTTAATCATACCGATTTTCAGTGTTTTTCCAAGGTTAAAACGGAAGTAACCACTTTTGAGTGTACGATTATGCGAGCATTCTGGGAGCTTCGTGGAGATACTTTGGTTTTCACCATCCAAGGCAATCGTTTTTTACGCGGGATGGTTCGTTCCATCGTAGGTACGCTGCTGGAAATTGGGATGGGAAAATGGGAGGAAACTGATTTGAAGCGAATTTTAGAATCAAAAAGCCGACAAAAAGCGGGTCGTTCTGTTCCTGCCCATGGATTACATTTAATTGAGGTCGCGTATCCGGAAGCTAGTTTTGGCGCCAGATGTTCATAATGACATCCATTAGGCTGGCAGCTGATTTGATCTGAATGCTTTTGGGTTTATAATTCAAGCCTTTCAAATTGTATTTCGAAATCCAAATTTCTTTGAATCCCAGTTTTTCTGCCTCAGCAATGCGCTGATCGATGCGAGTCACTGAACGTAATTCCCCTCCTAATCCTACTTCTGCAGCAAAGCATTTGGAGGAATCGATGATTTTATCTTCGTAGGAAGAAACGACAGAAAGGCAAGTTGCCAAATCCAAGGCAGGATCATCTACCCGAATTCCTCCAGTAATGTTCAAGAATACATCTTGGGAACTTAATTTATATCCACCCCGCTTTTCGATGACGGCCAATAACATATTCAATCGCTTTCCATCGTATCCATTGGCAGTTCGTTGGGCCGTAGCATACGAAGTTGTGGAAACAAGGGATTGAATTTCAACTAATAAAGGTCGGTTGCCTTCCATTAAGGTTCCAATAGCGACTCCAGAAGCCGGCTCATCCCGTTGGGACAATAGAATTTCCGAGGGATTTGTCACGGCACGCAAACCAGAACCTAACATTTCATAAATGCCTAATTCGGAAGTGCTGCCGAATCGATTCTTTGTCGTACGAAGAATACGATAGATCAAGTGTCGGTCGCCTTCAAACTGAAGAACGGTATCAACCAAGTGCTCGAGTACTTTGGGTCCTGCAATGGAGCCTTCTTTGGTAATATGACCCACTAAAAAAATGGGCGTATTGGATTCTTTTGCGAAGCGCATGAGTTCGAGCGCACATTCCCGAATTTGAGAAACAGAACCTGGGCCAGATTCGATTTGATCCGAGAAGAGTGTCTGAATGGAATCGACAATGATTAATTCGGGCTCGAGTTCCACCAAATGTTTAAATATGGCTTGGGTATTGGTCTCCGTTAGAATATAAAGGCTGTCAGATTTTTTTTCTAGTCGGTCCGCGCGCAATTTGATTTGCTGCTCAGATTCCTCACCGGTGACATATAAGACTTTTGTGTATGTTAAGGAAAGAGCAACTTGCAGGAGTAGGGTAGATTTTCCGATGCCGGGTTCTCCACCGATGAGCACAAGGCTACCTGGAACAATTCCTCCACCTAGGACCCGACTGAATTCAGTGTCATGGCAAGCGATTTTGGGGAGGCTTTCGAAGTCAACATCCTGTAATAATTTAGGTTGTGGTTTGCTTCTTGCCTGAGTAGGCGATTTCCAAACTTCAGCAGGATGAGAGCTAATTTCAACTAATTCTTCAACAAAGGTATTCCATTCGTTGCATGAAGGACATTTGCCTAACCATTTGGGCGCTTGATGTCCGCAAGACTGACAGAAAAAGGAAGTTTTAGCTTTAGCCACAGATTTGTTTTATTAAGCTTCAAAAATACGCTTTTCGTTGGTTTTTTCTTTTTTTTCGCTTGAAAAAGGATAATTTTACTGCTTCATTGTAAAATCCGTCAAAATCTATGCGTAAGCAATTTCGTTTTATACTTGTACTAGGATGTTTGAGTATAATTTCTTCAAGTGTCTCGGCTCAATTTTTGATGCCAGCACGTAAGGTTACAGGTAATTTTTTTCGTTTAGGCATTAAGGGTGGGGTGACGATGGCTACCTTAAAAACGGAAGGGTTGACTTACAATGGTTTAAGTGATTTTGCAGTTGAAAATTTGAATGGGAAGTCTGGCTATACCGGGGGAATTTATATGCGTCTTGGAAGAAAAATTTTCATTGAACCCGAGCTATTGGTTTCATACAAAAATGGATCTTTTGATCTATTAAAAACGCTTTCAACGCAGCGGATCCAATTTGATGTGCATTATACAAGTTTAGATTTACCCATCATGTTAGGTTACCGCCTAGGACCCTTGCATGTGATGGCAGGTCCAGTAGCATCTTACAGCATGAGTTCGGATAATACAATTGCTGAAGCATTGGGGACTAATCTAGGAAATTTACAATCTGCAACTTCCAAAGCCTATTTTTCCTATACGGCCGGTGCGGGCATTGATTTATTAGGATTTACACTGGATCTGCGCTACGAAGGGAATGTGACAGATTTATCGAAGACAGTTCCCTTGCCCACTGGTTTGAATTTTTCTCAAAAGGCATCACTATGGCATGCAACATTGGGGATGAAGATATTATAATTTTTTATGAACGAACAAATACAAGCGATTCAAACAGAAGTTGAATCATTTTTGATTAGCAATGAAGCGGAATTAGAGCAATTTCGAATTGCCTATGTGGGGCGAAAAGGTCGATTGGCAAGCTTATTTGATGGCTTGAAGGATGTTCCTTCGGAGAGTCGTAGAGAAGTAGGCCAAGCCCTAAACGCCTTGAAGAATTTAGCGGAAGGTAAGTTTTCTTTGGCACAAGAGGTATTTGCGGGTAGCGATTCTACGGTGCAGGTTCCAGCGGATTTAACTTTGACAGATCCTATCATTCAGGGATCGATGCATCCATTAACGCTTGTTCGTGCGCGTATTTTGGAGATCTTTAATCGGATGGGTTTTTCCGTTTCAGATGGTCCTGAAATTGAGACCGATTTCTATAATTTTACCGCCTTAAATTTCCCTCCCAATCATCCTGCACGTGAAATGCAAGATACTTTTTTTATCGAAAAAGGGAAGGGGGAGATTCAAGATGATGTTTTATTGCGTACGCATACTTCGAATGTTCAAGTACGATTGATGCAATATCAAAAACCACCTATTCGCTCCATTATGCCGGGTCGTGTATTTCGTAATGAGGCTATCTCGGCACGTGCGCATTGCTTGTTTCATCAAGTAGAGGGTTTGTATGTGGATGAGGATGTAAGTTTCAAAGATTTAAAAGATAGTTTATATCATTTCGCGAAGGAGATGTTTGGGAAGGACACCAAAGTTCGTTTCCGTCCTTCGTATTTCCCTTTTACGGAGCCGAGTGCCGAAATGGATATCACTTGTTTGCTATGCAAGGGTGATGGATGTAATGTTTGTAAGCAAGCAGGTTGGGTCGAAATTGGTGGAGCTGGAATGGTGGATCCAAACGTCCTGGAAAACGTTGGGATAGATTCGAAGAAATATTCGGGATTTGCCTTTGGTATGGGAATAGAGCGAATTACGATGCTTAAATACCAGATCAAAGACCTTCGATTATTTACTGAAAACGACGTACGTTTTTTACGTCAATTTAATTAACAAGAATTAACCTGATGGATTGGTTTCAATCCATTTTATTTGAGTTTTAATTTCAAACTATGCAGCATTTTCAACGCAATAATAACCTCATCGGTTGGATTGTTTTTCTCATTTCATTCGTCACATACACCTTAACGGTTGAACCTACCGCATCCTTTTGGGATTGTGGCGAGTTTATCGCCTGTGCCTATAAATTACAAGTGCCACACCCTCCTGGAGCACCATTATTCTTATTAATTGGTCGAATGTTCTCATTCTTGGCTCTCGGAGATGTGACGCGCGTGGCATTCTGGATCAACATGATGTCAGTTGTATCTAGTGCCTTTACAATTCTATTCATGCACTGGACCATCGTGATGATTGGTCGAAAAGTATTGAATAAGCCTTTCGCTGAATTATCTAAATCTGAAAGTGGTATTTTACTTCTTTCTGGAGCTGTAGGTTCTTTGGTCTATGCATTTTCGGATACTTTTTGGTTTTCTGCTGTGGAAGCAGAAGTATATGCGATGTCCTCATTCTTTACTGCAATTGTTGTTTGGGCGGCATTTAAATGGGAGTTGGTTGAAGATGAAGCTAAAGCGAATCGTTGGATCTTATTCATCGCATATTTGGTTGGCCTGTCCATTGGGGTCCACCTATTGAACTTGGTTACTTTACCTGCATTGGCCTTGTTGTGGTATTTCAAGAAGGAGGAAAAACCTACCTACAAGGGTGGTTTTGTAGCTGTATTGGCTGGATTATTTATCTTAGGAATTATCAATTCAGGGATCATTCCTGGTTTGCCTTCTATGGCATTTTGGTTTGAATTACAATTTGTGAATAACCTAGGCATGGGTTATGGTTCTGGGGCGATTTTCTTTTTGATTTGTTTATTGGCCGCTGTGGTTTTTGGTATTCGTTATTCCTACACGCACAGCAAATTATTGTTGAACATGGCCTTGTTCTCCTTCGTGTTCTTATTAATTGGTTATTCAACTTATACTGTGGCTTTGGTTCGTTCTGGCTATAATCCGCCGATTAACGAGAATGACCCGAGTAATATTTTGAATTTCTTGAAATACTTAAAACGTGAGCAATATGGTTCTCGTTCTTTGTTGTATGGTCCCGTTTATACAGCCCAAATTGAGGATTTCAAAAAAGGGGAGGATGTATATAAAATGAAGGATGGTAAATACGTAGTTTATACGAATAAGCCGGAGTATGTCTATCAGAAGGACCAACAAATGTTGTTGCCACGTGTTTGGAGTAATTCGGGTTCGCATGTGCAGATGTATCAAGATATGTTAGGCATTCCTGCGGGTCAAAAACCTAGCTTTGGCGATAACCTTCGATTCATGTTTACGCACCAGTTGGGCAACATGTACACACGCTACTTACTTTGGAATTTTATTGGTCGGGAAAATGATTTAGAGGGAGCCTATGCGATTTCTAACCCCTTTGAGGATACCTCCAAATTGCCAGATGTCTTGAAAAATAACAAGGCGCGAAATAACTATTATTATTTGCCGATTATCCTTGTGTTATTAGGATTCTATCTCTTGTATCGCAAGGATGAGAAAGACTTCTTGGTTACGATCATGATGTTTGTTTTGTCAGGTGTAGCTTTGGCTGTGTATCTGAATTCCCCACCAGCCGAGCCGCGTGAACGAGATTATATTTATGTGGGCTCGTTTTATTTCTTAGCTATTTGGGCGGGATTGGGTGTGATGCAGTTGGCTGAATGGTTAACGAAAATCATCAAATCGCCACAGTTGCGATGGGGATTATTAGGTGTTTTAAGCTTTTCTGCACCGGCCATTTTGGCCCAACAAAACTGGGATGATCACGATCGTAGTGGACGATATCACCAAATTGATTTTGCGAAAAATCTCTTGAATTCTTGTGCGCCAAATGCCATCCTGTTTACGGGTGGTGATAATGATACATTCCCTTTATGGTATGTACAAGAGGTGGAGGGCTTCCGTACGGATGTTCGTGTATGTAATTTGTCTTTATTGGGTACAGATTGGTACATCGACCAAATGAAGCGCAAAACGTATGAGTCGGAGGCATTGCCCATTCTTTTAAAGAAGGATCAATTCTTAGAAGGGGTGAATGATCAAATCATGTACAATGAGAATCCGAACATTCAAGCCATGTCTTTACCAGATTTCTTGGATTTATTACACCGGGATAATCCGTCCATTCAGGCGCAAACGCAGAGTGGCGAAATGATTAATACATTTCCTTCGGATTCATTGATCATTCCTGTGAATGTAGGCCAAATTGCACGTTCAAATTGGTTTCCTAAAGAGTTTGTTGGCTTTTTTTCTGACCAATTAGCTTGGCGCTTACCGGCGAAAAACATTTTCAAGGGCGAGTTAATTCAATTGGAGATCATCTCAAACAATGCACAGCAGGGCTGGAAGCGTCCGATTTATTTCGCATCGACTTTGCCAGGCGATCAATATTTAGGTTTGAAGGAAAGCATGCAATTAGAAGGATATGCCTATCGATTGATGCCGTTCAAAATTCCGGGAGCAAAAGATGGTTATGTGAATTCAAAAATCATGGCGGATAATATGTTGAATAAGATGTATTGGCGAGGATTGAATGATGATAAGATTTATTACCATGGAGATTTTTACATGGGAATCCCGAGCGTTACCTTGCGTTTAAGTACTTATCGTTTGGCAGATCAGTTGATTCGTGAGGGAGATAAAGCTTTGGCCAGAAAGGTGTTAAATCACTTAGAAAATGTCATGCCAGATAAGGTGATTCCTTATGATCAATTCACGGCGAGCATGGTTAGTTCATTTATCGAAGTAGGAGATACAGCTACTGCGTTATCGATTGCCAAAACCATGATGGATCGCAATGACAAGGCCTTGGAATATTATCTGTCGGGTGGTATTCGTTCCCATGACCGCGATATTCAAATTGCCTTATATGAGATGAATATTATCGCGTCCTCTTTAGCTGAATCTAAAATACCAGAGAATCAGTATAAGTCAATCTTGTCGAAATTTGAGAAGTGGCAGGAAAGATTAAAATAGGCCAAAGAGTTAAGAGTTAAGAGGTAAGAGGTCATAGATAAAAGTTTGGGGTTCAGAATTTCTGAATCCCATTTTTTATAGCTTCAATCTCAATAATTCTTATTCACAAAACATGTTGGTTTTTGCCTTTTTTTATGCTCTAAATTCTATACTGAATTAAGTAGATTTTCGTTTTAAAATCAAAATGGCTAATTAATGATTACGAATTAAATTCTGCACGAGTTCACTAAAATGAACTACTGACAAATATTTAAACAAAAAAACCTGAGATTTCTCCCAGGTTTTTAAAGCAATGAATACCACTTACCTCTTACCTCTTACCTCTTAACTCTTAACTCATCTAAGAAAACATATCCCTCACCTTGTGAAAGAAGCCTTTTTCCGACTTCCCTGGTTGGGGTGCAAAGTTTGCCGAATCACGTAATTGTTCGAGTAATTCGCGCTCCTCTTTATTTACTTGTTTAGGTGTCCAGATGTTGACATGTACCAATTGGTCTCCAATCGAATAGCCGTTCAATTCCTTAATCCCTTTGCCTTTCAGACGTAATATTTTTCCTCCTTGTGTTCCTGCTTCGAGGGTGATTTTTGCCTTTCCGCCGATGGTCGGTACTTCGACCGCCGTTCCTAAGGCTGCATCAACAAAGCTGACGTACAAATCATAAATGACATTGTTCCCGTCGCGGTGCAATACCTCATGTGCCTCTTCTTCGATAACAATTAATAGGTCACCGGCAACACCACCGCGTGGTGGAACGTTTCCTTTGCCCGACATCGATAATTGCATGTCATTGGAAACACCAGCGGGGATTTTGATTGGGATAATTTCTTCTTCCAATACGCGACCCTCGCCGAAACAAGCATCACATTTGGCGCCTACACTCTTACCTTCACCTGAACAGGTAGGACAAGTAGATGAGGTAACCATTTGGCCCAACATAGTTTGTTGAACCCTTTTTACCTGCCCAGACCCTTGACAAGTTCCACAAGTCTTTAAATCCGTTCCGTTTTTTGATCCATTGCCCGAACATACTTTACAAGCTACATGCCGTTTGACTTTGATCTTTTTCTCAACTCCATTGGCGATCTCCTCTAAGTTTAATTTCAACTTGATGCGCAAATCTGTTCCTTTCCGTTGACGACGCCCCCCGCGTCCTCCTCCACCAAAGAAACTACCAAAAGGGCTATCATCTCCTCCGCCGAAAATATCGCCGAATTGAGAGAAGATATCCTCCATGTTCATTCCTTGGCCTCCATATCCACCACCAGCTGCACCGCCCATTCCAGCATGACCGAAACGGTCGTATTGCGCCTTCTTTTGGCTATTGCTTAATACTTCGTAAGCTTCAGCAGCTTCCTTGAATTTCTCCTCAGATTCTTTGTCATCTGGGTTTTTATCGGGATGGTATTTGACAGCCAATTTTCGGTAAGCCTTTTTGATTTCCTCTTCGCTTGCCGACTTGCTAACGCCTAATACCTCGTAATAATCTCTTTTTTGAGCCATTGTTTGATTAATTTCCTACCACCACTTTTGCAAAGCGAATGACTTTTTCGTTTAATGTATATCCTTTTTCCAATACGTCTAGCACCTTGCCTTTGTCTTCATCGGTAGGAGCTGGGTATTGCGTGATGCAATCATGAAAATCAGCATTGAAAACTTCCCCTTTAGCAGGTAATTCTTTCAAGCCTTTGCTTTGTAAGGTTGAAACAATTCCCTTGAAAATCAATTGAATACCCTCTGAAATTTCACCTTCTGGCGCATTCGCCAAAGCACGTTCGTAATTATCGATGCTAGGCAATAAGTCGGTGATTAATCCGGATGCCGCCGTTTGCAATAATTCTATACGTTCTTTGGCTTTATTTTTTCTGAAATTTTCGAAATCTGCATAAAGAAGCAAGTATTTCTTTTTCATCTCCTCTAACTCATCTGGCGCAGCCTGCTCTTCTGTTGGCGTCTCCTCTGTCTGTGTTTCTGCAGTAACATCCTGCTGGTTTTCGTCTGCTAATGGCTGTTCGTTCTCTTTCTTTTTCATAAGGCAAAATTAATATGCTTTTTGGCTACACAAATTATAGACCAAAAAGTATTTTCTGACAGTTTGGCATAAATTCATACAGCTTCGTAATTTTATGGCACATGAATCAGACAGCTTCTTCAAACGCCCAAGTCATTAAACAATTAGCCCAGCAGCACGGCTTTGCTTTTTGTGGAATTTCAAAGGCGGATTTTTTAGAAGCGGAAGCGCCCCATTTGGAAAAATGGTTAAGCCAAAATATGCAGGGTGAAATGGGCTATATGGCTAATCATTTTGATAAGCGTTTGGATCCCCGATTGTTGGTCGACGGCGCCCAAACCGTTGTTTCACTTGTTTATAATTATTTTCCTTCGGCTGAATATCAGCCCCTTTTTGATTCGTTTAAGGTATCAAAATATGCTTTCGGTGAGGATTATCATCGTGTTGTCAAGGATAAAATGAAGCTTTTGTGGGATGATTTACAAAACAGGTTAGGGGAGATTCAAGGACGGATGTTTGTTGATTCTGCTCCTGTGCTCGAAAAAGCGTGGGCAAAAATGTCAGGCATAGGCTGGGTAGGGAAAAACGCTAATCTCATTATTCCCAAACAAGGTAGCTACTATTTCATCGCAGAATTAATCATTGACTTGCCAGCTACCCCAGATGGTCCTATACGCGATTTTTGTGGTACCTGTACGCGCTGCATAGATGCCTGTCCCACGGAGGCGATTACTCCCTATGTCGTGGATGGTTCTAAATGTATATCCTATTTTACGATTGAATTGAAAGAGAATCTTCCCATTCAGTTGAATAAAGGGTTTGAAGATTGGATTTTTGGTTGTGATATTTGCCAAGATGTTTGTCCATGGAATCGACATGCCAAGGCGCACAATGAGATTCGATTCGAACCAAAAATGGAGTTTTTGGGATTAACACAGGCCGACTGGGAGGATCTGTCCGAGGAGCTTTTTAAAAATTTGTTTCAATATTCTGCCATTCGGAGGACGAAACTAGGTGGCATTCGCAGAAACATTGCTCATGTAAAAAAAATGAGGTCATGAATATCATGACCCCTTTTTGCAAATTAAACCCTAAAGTGATTTTCTTGGTATAAATTGTAGCGCAAGTTCATGGCTACCCTTATCGTTTTCGTTTATGAGTTGAGCTGCCATTTCTCCCATTCGAATCGGTTGATTCGATAATACAGAAATGCCTCCCACCAATATTTCTTTAAAATGAGAATCGTTGAATGCGATAAGTCCCACTTGTTTTCCTATTTCTAATTGATTTGCTTCTGCGTATTTGATGGCCCGAACCAAATCTTGGTCGTCTAGGGTGAAATAAATTACCCCATCACGCACATCATCCGTTTCGAGGCCATCCAATACTTGAAAATCCAATCCATGGGATTCGCAGAATTCACTACATCCATTGATTAGTGCGGGGTCGAAATAATCTTCTTCCGAGACAACTAATTTAAATGAATGGTACTTATTAAACAGGTTTAGTTGGTTTTCTAATAAAGCAATTAATTGCGCTTTCGGCTGAGTCACGATACTTGCGTGTGCATGCGAAATGCTATTAAAGTTTTGATCCAATAAAATCAATCGATCTCCCGATATCTTTTTTAGACATTTAATATTCTCCTCCTCTTCCTCAATCAAATGGGGCATGATAACATAATAATGGTAATTGCCCAATTGCTGAGACATAATCTCCTGAAATTGACTGGTTTTGTATTGATAAGTATAAATGTCAACCATGACGTTTTTACCTAAAGATTCACAAAATGAATCGAAAACGACTTTGTTGGTATTTGTAATTTTGCCAACCAAAAACAAGACTTTGGTTTTTGATTTTACTTTGGCATCTGAAATAAAATAACCTTTGCGAAAAATGGATGTGATAACCCCCATTTTGTGCAATTCCGTATAGGCGCGTTCAACAGTATCTCGCGATAAATAGCATTCCTCAGACGCTTCATTGATGGAAGGTAATCGTTCACCGGGTTTAAGTTCTCCCATCTCAATATCTCGTAGTAACGAGTTAATGAGTTGTTGGTATTTCGGCAACTTATTGTCGGCATTCTTAGCAGAAAATGAAATAAATGTTTTGACCATGACTTTACCTGAATAACTCAAATGCTTCAATTTTAAAGCAGTACAAATTTACTCGTCGGTTCTTATATGAAATGGGACAAATCTTACAAATACATGGATATATCTTGCAAAAAAGGTCGTTTGATATACATGTACTTAGATTATTATCGCTTACGACCGCATAAATCCGCAAGAACTCTGTCAAATATTTTCTATTTTAGCTATTCGTATGAGACCATCTTTGAAACACCTATTGCTTTTTTTTCTACTTAGCCTGAGTCAAATGACTAAGGGACAAGTTGCGCAACGGTTTGAACGACTAAGTACAGTATCAGGATTATCTCAAAGCACAATCATTAAAATCATTCAAGATCGGAGGGGCTTTTTGTGGTTTGCAACCGCGGATGGTTTAAACCGATATGATGGTCATTCCTTTGTCGTCTATCGTCATGATCCGGGAGATTCCAATACCCTGAGTGGCAGCGATATTTCAACTGTCCTTGAAGATACGGACGGGAATTTGTGGGTAGCTGCTAGAAGTTCAGGTTTAAATAAACTTGATTTAAAGACCGGGAAAATTACACGTTTTACGCATGGTCCTAAAGGTATTGATTTTTCTTCATTGACAATTTCTTCCCTCTTAAATGTGGGGAAACATCGCGTATTTGCTTCTGTTCTCGGTGTAGGTTTATTGGTTTTTGATTCGCAAAAAAACACCTATTTACCAGAAGAATCCGAGTTGAAGAATCCTTTGATTAAAGATGTTGTTCGCTTGTATAAACATTCAAATGGCTCCATTTGGATGGGAACTCGAACAGGCCAATTGATTTCGTATGTGGGCAAACATAATTTTATCCCCTTTGATTATTCAGGTAAAACTTACGCAAGTAATTTCAGGGTTCGGGCATTGTTTGAGGCGAAAAATGGCGATATGCTCATAGGTACAGAAGGCAAGGGGATTTATAGATTCAATACGCAGAATCAACAATTTAAAAATGTTTTTTACCAGTCGGCGGAACCATTAAGCCGACAAAACATTGTGACCTCTTTGGTACGTGATGCTACGGAAAATTTATGGATTGGTACTGATAATGGGGTTTACACCTTAAAAGGGGAAGATTTTAAGCAAGTTCGTCACATCCCTTCAAATCCAGATCCTGATTTAGGAATCAGTTCTTTTTCAGTCATGAGTATGTTAACTGATTCAAATAAAAATACCTGGATAGGGACCTGGGAAGCAGGATTGAATATTAGTTTTTTTCAAAAATCGAGGTTTTCCGTACTGCGTTATAAACCCAATACATTTCAAGGATTATTGAGTAATAAAGTGACCACTTTGAGCGCTGGGAATGAACGTGGGGTATGGGTCGGTAGCAATGTCGGGTTATCCTTTTTTGATCATAAAACGGGCAAGGTGGAGCATATGATTAACCAAGCCTTAATTAATAAACTCAATGTAACGACGGGTTTTGATGTCAATCTATTGCAAGCCATGTCGGACGGTTCCGTTTGGGTAGGTGTATGGGGCAAAGGATTGTATCATTTTAGTCCTCCAAGTGATTTGAAGTCCTATCCCTATCGAATCGGAGAGGCTGGGACGAATTTAACTTCTATTGAGTTAGACCAAAATCGATTGCTCTTAGGGACTCAAACCAAAGGCTTATTAGCTTTTGATTTGAAAGAAAAGCGTTATTATAATCCATTCGGCGATTTTAGTGCGAAAGTATTAAGGAATCAAAATATCAATAGCATCCTTAAGAGTTCAGATGGTTTAATCTGGGTCGGTACCACAGTTAATGGCGTATATGTATATAATCCGTTTTCAAAAAAAGTGGAACACTTGGAACGTAATAATTCCCCCACCAGCCTTAAATACAATCACATTACTTGCATTAATCAGGATCGTCAAAAACGGATTTGGGTATTAACGAACGGAGGAGGATTGCACTTGTATCTAGGAGCTGGCAAAGGTTTTCGTGTGTTTACCGTTGCCGACGGGCTAGGAAGTAATACCTTACGTGGCATGGAGGAGGATAAGAAGGGAGATTTATGGCTGACGACAAACGGTGGTATTTCGAAAATGAATGCGAAGAATTTCAAATTTGTCAATTATGATGATGTAGATGGTTTACAAGGAAAAGAATTTATCATCACGGCTCATGCCAAAAACAAAAATGGTTGGTTGTTTTTTGGAGGGGTTAATGGCTTAAACTATGTAAAATCAGATAGTTTGCGGATGCGTTTGGATGTGCCAAATGTGTATTTGACTGGACTTAAAATATTCAATAAATCAGTACTTGTGGGTGCTGAAAATTCGCCATTAACAGTTGATTTGCCGGATTTGAAGACCCTAGTACTTCAACCCGATCAATCGGTATTTAGCTTGGATTTTGTGGCCTTGGAATACCAAAGGCCAAAAAATAATCGATATGCCTATTATTTAGAGGGGTTTGATAAAGAATGGAATTTTGTTGGTACGCAGCGGACAGCGACCTATACCAACTTAAGTCCTGGATCTTATGTATTTAAGGTGAAGGCGACGAATTCAGATGGCGTTTGGGGAGAAAATCCCGTTGAATTGCGCATCGAGGTTTTGCCACCATGGTATCGGACTTGGTGGGCTTATTTATTGTATGCCTTGGCACTAGCTGTGGTCGTATATGGTTTCATGCGTGAAATTCAAATTCGAGAGGAATTTAAGACCGACATTCGCTTAAAAGAAATTGAAAAGGAACGTATCCGGGAATTGGAGCAGATTAAAACCTCCTTTTTTACGAATATTTCACATGAATTGAGGACACCATTAACCTTGATTATTAGTCCCATCGAGAAGTATTTCTTAAAAAATGCTTCGATGCCCAAAGAACAAGTGGGACGTTTGCAATCCATTCATCAAAATGCACAGAAATTATTGCGTTTGATTAACCAATTGCTTGATTTATCAAAAATTGAGGCGGGGAAACAACATCCGGTCATTGCGAAACATGACATGATAACTCAACTTGCTCATATTTTACAAGGATTTGAGAGTTATGCCCAACAAAAACAAATCAAACTTAAATATGAATTTCCGGTTGAATCGCTTTGGGTTTATTATGATGCAGATATTTTAGAGAAATGTTTGAGTAATTTATTGTCAAATGCCTTTAAACATACTCCAGAAGATGGAAAAATAGGAGTAGTATTAGAATTGGATCAAGTTTTTAAAGGGACAGAAACGCATACTCGCCGAGTTACATTACGGGTAATAGATACCGGTCGGGGAATATCTGCCGCAAATTTGCCTCATGTTTTTGATCGCTTTTATCAAATTCCAGATGCCGTTCAAATGGTAGGAACAGGAGTAGGCTTGTCGCTTTGTAAAGAGTTGATGCTGCTTCATCGGGGAGATATTCAAGTCAAAAGTCATTTAGGTGAGGGTAGTGCGTTTAGCTTAAATTTCCCTGTGGAATTAGAGGCTTTTGATCAATCGTGGGTTAGTGACATTGCCCAAAACAAGGCTATTACGTTGGAATTGCCAAATGTGAGTGCAATTGAAAAGGAAAAACCTATCTTGTTGGTCGTTGATGATCATGCTGAAATGCGGGAATTCATTGGTGGGATTTTTGAATCTCGATTTCAAGTTATCTATGCAGACCGGGGTGAGGATGGTTTAGAAAAGGCGAATACCTATTTGCCTGATTTGGTGATTACCGACTGGATGATGCCGGGAATGAGTGGAATCAATTTATGTAGAGCCCTTCGTCAAAACGCAAAAACAAATCATATTCCGATCGTTATTTTGACATCAAAAAGTTCCCAAGAGAGCCAAATAGAGGGGATGCAATCGGGTGCGGATGATTTTGTCAGTAAACCATTTAACGCTGATATCCTTGAAATAAGGGTTAATACCTTGTTGGAGGCCAAAGAGCGACTTCGCAAAAATTGGCAGAAACAAATGATCCAACAGGAATTAAGCGAAGGGAAAATGCCTATTTTTGAAGATGCATTTTTGGTGAAAGCCACGCAACTTATTATTGAGCATTTAAGTGATCCTGATTTTGATGTGGAGGACCTTGAAAGGCGACTTGATATGAGTAAAATGCAGTTATATCGCAAATTGAAGACATTAACTTCTTTGGCTGGAAATGAATTTATTCGGTCGATTCGACTTCAACAAGCCAAGATTTTATTAGAAACTACTAGTTTAAACGTTTCGGAAATAGCTTACCAAGTGGGATTTAATGACCCAGCTTATTTTACCCGTGCATTTAAAAAACAATATGGCCGTACGCCAAAATCCTTCGTCAACTCAACTCATGAAAAAAATTAGTGTTTTAGTTCTGATTATATGTGCTTCTTGGGGCTTTTTAGCGCATAAAACCTTGCAGCAAATTTCGATTTACCAATTGCCAGATGAGTTGGCCGGCTATTTTTATGCGAACCAAGACTATTTGGTCCATCAATCCGTTCGACCTGATTTGAGACGTAAAGATGACAAACTGGAGGATGCAAAGCATTATTTGGATATGGATGCCCCTATTTTTGGTAAGGATTATAAGACCTCCATTCCGCACGATTTTAAGCAGGCTGTGGCTAAATATGGTTTAGATAGTTTGCGAAAAGAAGGTTTGGTTCCTTGGGAAGTTGTTCGTGTGTATGGCCGTTTGGTTGAATCTTTTAAAGCAGAGAAGCGCGATTCAGTTTTATTTTATGCGGCAGATTTAGGGCATTATGTTGCTGATGCGCACGTTCCTTTGCATACGACACGTAACCATGATGGTCAACTGACTGGTCAAAAAGGCATGCATGTTTTGTGGGAAAGCCTCGTGCCAGAAGCACAATTACACGGCTATGCACTGAATCAGGTTTCAGGAGTTCAATACATTGCGAAGCCGCAAGATTTCATCTTTCAAATTTTATTGGAATCCCATGCTATGCTACCTGCGGTGTTTGCCGCAGAGAAAGAGGTTCGCGCTTCCTTAGGAGATGATGGATCTTTCGAAATGGTAGAGAAATACGGTCGGAAACAACGTTACTATACGAAAGCTTTTATTCAGTCATATGGAGCAAAATTAGGTGCCACGATTCCGGATCGCATGTTATTGGCATCATCACGCGTAGCTTCTTTTTGGTATTCTGCCTGGAAAGATGCCGGTTCACCTGCTTGGGTCAAACAAGATGCGCAGGTGGTGAATGCCTTGAATCAGGAAAAAGTGATTTGGAAGAAAAATGAATTGATTTCAACGAATAAATTGATTTCAATCAAAGGAAAACAAGCTGAATAAGCATGGTAAAGGTTTTATTGCTTTCGGATACGCATAGTTATTTGGATCCTCGGTTAGATGAGCACTTGAAGGAATGTGACCAAATCTGGCATGGAGGGGACTGGGGTTCTGTCGAATTAGCAGATAAATTAGCTGCCTACGGAAAACCTATCGCAGGCGTTTATGGAAACATCGACGACCGTACAATTCGAAATATGTATCCCAAAATAAAGTGTTTTCGGGTGGAGGATGTTACCGTTGCGATGACTCATATTGCCGGTGCCCCCTCAAATTACAAGCCCGATGCCTTAGAGGCATTTTCGAAGGGATTGCCCATGATTTTTGTTTGTGGTCATTCGCACATTCTGCAAGTTAAACGGGATGCGAAGCGAAATAATATGCTTTTTTTGAACCCAGGAGCTGCAGGCCAGCATGGTTTTCATGCAGAACAGACAGCGCTTCGATTTAAGATTGAAGGTGCGCGGATATTTGACATGGAAGTCATTCAAATGCCACGAATTAAGGTAAAATTAACCGCAGAGGAAGCTAAATTGCTATAATTTTACTTTTTACGCTGGCGGGGTATATGGGACGCCGTTGCGTACCTCAATTTAATCCTTTTTTACTTCAAAAGACTGATAATTTTCAAATACGGACCCCTGTTGGTACGATTTCAAGATCCATCCACCTCCTACAACATCGTCTCCTTCATAGAAAACAGCCGCCTGACCGGGTGCTATGCCACTCACGGCTTCATGAAAATCCACTTTGATTTTATCAGAAAACTGATGAATAACAGCATCCGTCCCCGCATCCTTATAGCGAACCTTTGTTAGAGTCTCAAGGCCTTCGGCGGGAATTTCTGCATATTTTTGCAAGTTTAATTGGCCTACCCACATACCCGACCGATTCAAATCCTCGATTTGGCCTATAACCACCTCATTACTTTCCTTGCGGATTTCAATCACATAGGCTGGAAAACCAAAAGCCTTGCCTAAACCTTTTCTTTGACCAACCGTGTAAAAAGGATAGCCTTCGTGTTTTCCAATGACCTTTCCATTAACATCCACAAAATTTCCGCCAGCGACTTGTTCTTCTAATTCTGGTAAACGTCGCTTCAAGAATCCTCGGTAATCATTGTCGGGTACAAAACAAATCTCGTAGCTTTCCGACTTATTGACTAAGTCTACAAATCCGCGTTCAGTGGCCATATCCCGAATGCGCGCTTTTGTGAGTCCTCCTAAAGGTAGAATGGTGCGAGCCAAACTCGATTGCGAAACGCCCCAAAGTACATAACTTTGATCTTTTAGAACATCTACACCTTTGGAAATCACATGCCGACCGCCTTCTTCACGAATTTGTGCATAATGCCCCGTCGCAATGAATTCGCAACCTAATTGGTCTGCCCTACGTAACAAGGCATCCCATTTGATATGCGTATTGCACATGACACAGGGATTTGGGGTCCGCCCATCTACATATTCCTGCGTGAAATAATCGATAACTGAATCGCCAAATTCTTCGCGGATATCTAAAATATAATGTGGGAATCCTAAGGAAACCGCAATATGTCTGGCATCATTGATTGAATCCAAAGAGCAACAGCCTGTTTCCTTTTTATCTCCACCAGAACTTGCATAGTCCCAGGTTTTCATGGTCATCCCGATGACCTCATATCCTTGTTCGTGTAACAAAACAGCTGCGACTGAGCTGTCGATTCCGCCGCTCATAGCGACTAATACTCTTCCTTTTGATTTCATATTCTATTACAGGTTCAAGGCCTGCCGAAAATTTCCTGCAAGTTAGGATATATTTTCCTGAAAGCGTAGTTTTGTTCTTGCGTCTAAGCATGAAAAAACCCTATGTTAAAAACTCTCGTTAAAGTTTCTGCCATTACCAACTTGTCTGATGCACGCTATTGTGCTGGGATGGGTGTCGATTTGTTAGGTTTCCCTCTGGAACAAATTCACTTGGAAAAATTTACGGAAATACGAAATTGGTTAGCGGGAGTTCAGATTGTGGGGGAGTTTTCTACGCATCAGGCGGAAGAAATTAAGGCCAAAGTAGCTGAGTATCAGCCTGATTATTTAGAAATCGATACAAAGGTTAATTTAGTCGCCATTCAAGATATTACGATTCCTAAGATATTACGTGTCAACATTGATACAGATAACCTGCCTGCTGTTTTTGCAGCCTCTGCACCTTATGTGAGCCAATTTTTATTGGTGGGAGATAGTCCCGAATCACTGCAAGGCATGGAAGGTTCTGTGGAAATTTGGTCAGCGCAATATCCGATTATATTGGGATTGGAAATTCCTGAATCTGACCTAGATGAATGGATTGAACAAAGCTCGATCAAAGGAATTGGCCTCCTAGCTGGAGATGAAGATCGTCCAGGTTTTCGGGATTTTACGGATTTAATGAATATCTTAGAAAAATTAGAAACTGAATAAATTATGTTCCAAAAGATTCAACAGATCTATTCGCTTAGTAAATCCAAATTAAATCAGGGTCTACTATTCCTGTGGAGCATGCTAGTAAAGGGTGCTCGAAAGCTTTTGGGACAAAAGCAATATAAGCGTTTGGAGGATGTGTGTAATCAAGTTTTAGGCTTATATGCCGAGAAACGTGCTCAAGTTCAAGCGTATTATGATGCAAGAGTCGATAAAAATTCCCCTTATTATAAACCGATTGTTCGAATTTGGCGAATAGCAGGCAAAGCGGTTTTATACACGTTGATTTATTTGTTCGTCATTGAAACGAATATATTTTGGTTGACAGGTCAAATGCCAAGCGTTGATGATTTGCAAAATCCCAAATTATCTCAAGCATCAGAAATTTATTCTGCGGATGGTGTATTATTAGGCAAATATTTTGCTGAAAACCGTACTCCGATTCGTGATTATAAATTAATTTCTCCCTACCTCGTAAAAGCACTCGTAGCGACAGAGGACTCCCGTTTTTATGAGCACACCGGGATCGACTTTCAAGCCTGGGCAGGAGTGGCTGTAGGCATAATAAAAGGCGGTGATCGTGGGGGCGGAAGTACAATTTCCCAACAATTAGCTAAGAATTTATTTAAAACGCGTACAAAGAAAAGCTTCACAAAAACGGGGCTTTTGGGTTATATACCAGGATTGAGTAAGTTGATTTATAAGACTAAAGAATGGGTCACAGCTATTAAACTAGAGCGTTTTTATACGAAAGATGAAATCATACTTTGGTATTTGAATACAGTGGATTATGGAAATAATGCCTATGGGATTAAAGTAGCAGCAAAAACCTATTTTAATACTTCGGCAGATAGCTTAACTATTCAAGAAGCAGCGATTTTGGTCGGACTTCAGAAAGCGACAACTACCTACAATCCGAAGCGTTATGACGGCAAGCCTTTGGCAGAAAATAAAGCCTGGAAGCGCCGGAATGTTGTTTTATCTCAAATGGTGAAAGCGGGTTACCTCAAGCAGAGTGAGTATGATTCATTAGCGCCTATGCCAATTGTTCTTCACGAAAATGAGGAATCTCCTTATGATGGAACAGGTAATTATTTCAAAGTGGCTGTTGCAAAATTTATTCAAGACTGGGCGAAAGCGAATGATATGGAAATTGATCTTTATCGCGATGGCTTGAAAATCATGACGACGATTGATTCTCGATTGCAATTGCATGCGGAGGAAGCCGTCGAAGAAGGGATGCGTAGTACACAAAAATCATTTGATAATCATTGGACTGGCCAAAATCCCTGGGTTGACGAAACGGGAAAGGAGATTCCGGGATTTATTGATTCTGTTGCAAAGCGGACGGAATATTACAAGGCTTTGGTTCGTCGATATCCAAATAATATGGATTCCGTTTGGTATCAAATGAAAAATGTGAAACGCAAGATGTGGGTTTACTCTCGGAATACGCTCGGGGAAGAAGAGCAGACGATGAGTGCGATTGATTCGATCAATTATTATAAGCGATTCTTGCAAGCTGGGATGATGACGATGGATCCATATACGGGGCATATCAAAGCTTGGGTAGGCGGTTTAGATTTTAAATATTTTAAATATGATCACGTAAAGCAAAGTAAACGGCAAGCGGGTTCAACTTTTAAGCCCTTTGTTTATACGGCTGCGATTGATGGGCCACGTGATTTGGCGCCTTGCTTTACCGTGGAGGATTCTCCCTACTCATTGGAAATCGAAGAAAATGGTGAGAAAAAAATATGGAGCCCGCACAATGCGGATGGGACATTTTCTTATAGCATGATGCCTTTAAAACGAGCATTGGCTAAATCCGTGAATACCGTGACGGCCCGATTAACAAATGAGTTTGTAGGACCTGATACGGTGGCGTATTATGCCAAAAAGATGGGTATCAAAAGCCCTTTAAAGGCAGTCGCTTCGATTGGTTTGGGTTCGATTGATGTTTCGCTTTATGAAATGATCGGGGCATATTCAGCCTTTGTCAATGAAGGTATCCACGTGGACCCCATGTTGGTAACTGAAATTAAAGATCAAAACGGAAAGGTGCTTGTCAACTTTGAACCACAAGCTGAACGGGTTATCAAAAAAGAATCTGCACAATTAATTCGCTATATGTTGGAGGGTGTTATTCACGAAGGAGGTACAGCTAGTTCACTCTTGTGGGGAGACGGTGCGGTATTATTACCCGAAGGCAATAATCGTTATGCACATAATTTTGCGGGTAAAACGGGTACGACTTCGAATCATTCGGATGGGTGGTTCATCGGGATGACACAAAACCTGATTTCCGGTGTTTGGGTTGGGGGAGATGACCGATCGATTCACTTCCGTTCCGGTGCCTTGGGAGAAGGATCAAAAACAGCCATGCCGATTTACAAACGATTTATGATTAAGGTGGTCAAAGATCCTTTGTTGGCCATGTATAAACCGACCCCATTTGATAAATTGGATAAACGTGTTGTGAAGAAAGATTTTGATTGTGGAGGAGGAACGAGCATATTGCCCGATTCGTTACAAGTCTCTGATTCGGAATTAGACTCATTAAACGCCTTAATGGGAGAACCAGAATCGACTTCCGATTCGATTACTTCGGTACCTAATTAATATGAATAAAGAGCAAACAGAAGCCTATTTTCGCGATCTGCAAGATCGTATTTGTCTTGGAATTGAAGCAGCCGATGGAAAGGGAAAATTCCGAGAAGACCTTTGGACGCGTCCAGAAGGAGGCGGAGGAAGAACCCGTTTGATTGAAAATGGTTCGATTTTAGAAAAGGCGGGTGTGAATTTCTCAGCCGTTTCAGGACCCTTGCATCCTAAAATGGTCACAAGCTTAAATGTGACTGAAGAAGTTGAATTCTTTGCAACGGGCGTTTCCATTGTCATGCATCCAATTAGCGCATGGGTTCCCATCATCCACATGAATGTTCGCTATTTTGAATTAAGTAATGGTCAATCATGGTTTGGAGGCGGAATTGATTTGACACCCCATATCATTATTCCGGAACAGGCGAAGTGGTTTCACCAACAAGTGAAGGCATCTTGCGATGGTTTCGGGGCGGATGTTTATGCCAAGTACAAGACCTGGGCGGATGATTATTTTTTCAATACCCATCGCAACGAAACCCGCGGAATTGGCGGCATATTTTTCGACTACCTAAAAGAGGATAAAGCGAAGACCTTTGATTTTGTGAAGTCGGTCGGGGAATCCTTTGTCCCGATTTACAGCCATTTGATGCAAACGAATGCGGATAAACCTGTTAATGAGCAAGAGCGTAATTTCCAATTATTACGTCGAGGCCGTTACGTTGAATTTAATTTGGTACACGACCGAGGTACCAAGTTTGGTTTGGAGACAAATGGTCGGACAGAATCGATCTTAATGAGTTTACCACCTTTGGCAGCATGGGAATATATGTATGACGCGGAGGGCTATCCGGAAGGAAAACAAACCCTGGACTTATTGAAAATAGGAATTGATTGGTTAGCATAAAAAAAGGTGAGGATGTTGTTCCTCACCTTTTTTGTTTATTTCGTTTCTTCCCAAACAATTTCGAGTCCTTTGGGTGTCATGAGTAGGACGCGTGTAGGAGAGGGTAATAAGACTAATCTAGCAGCAGCGGCCGGATCTTTGATCCATTCTACTTCTACTCCTTCTTTTTTGCTGATTTCAACTTCTCCATCTGCTGTTTCCACAAATTTCTTTGCTAAGTAGGCCGTAGGCAACAATACATCTGATTCAGGGCAATGCTTTAGGTGAACTTTTTCCAGGATTTCTTCTAATTGGTCACCATATTTTTCATTGAAATCATCTTCCAAATCATGCAATAATTCCTCTACGTCATCGTAGGTTTCATCGGAATATGACAATTTACTTAATTTCAATCGTTGCTCTAAGATGGCAATCATTGCCTGGTCAATCGTATTCATGTTGATTTTTAATTTTTGCTGAACAAAGATAGGGCTTTTAGTCAAAAGGCGTGGCTCTTTGAACCCCCGATTTTTGAAAAATATTGCCTTGTTGGATATAAAGTCCACTTTCAAAATTATTCGTGTACAATTGACCCGTTCCTAGTCCTTGTGGTAAGGGATTATTAAAGGATGCAGTAAACTGAGCAATGGCCTGTAAACCAATGTTTGATTCCAGTGCAGATGTGATCCACCACGAGATTCCTTGGGCCTCAGCTGCTTCAATCCACTGTTTAGTCGCATGAAATCCACCCAATAAACTTGGTTTCAAAATGATATAAGGTGGCTTAATGACTTCGAGTAATTCTTTCCTATTTTCAATTCCTATCAATTCTTCATCTAATGCAATTGGAATAATGTTTTGTTCACATAAGTTATGCATTTCTTCCCATTGCCCCGACTGAATGGGTTGTTCGATGGAATGTAAATCAAAAGCAGCGAGTCGCTCGAGTTTTTCCATTGCTTCTTTCGCTTTAAATGCTCCATTAGCATCTACCCGAATGCTTAAATCATTCGAAGTATAGCGTGATCTGATTTCTTTTACTATTTCAATCTCTTGTTCAAAATCGATGGCGCCAATTTTTAATTTTAAGCAGTTATAACCTGCGGCTAATTTCGCATCGATTTGCTCTCGCATAAATGCCGTATTCCCCATCCAAATTAAACCATTGATGGGTATAGGTATTTCTTTTGTTGAAAAAGCATTTTCAAAATACTGACCATTTCCCTCTTGCATCCAATCCAACAAGGCCATTTCTAAGGCCATGCGTAAAGAAGGATATTGGAATGGGATGTTTTCAAGGAAAACGGGTATTGCTTCGAGCGATTCCGGTAGTTTAGGTAAGTTATGAAGGATTGTTTGAAAACTCACTGAGCAATCCTCTTCAAACTCCGGACTTAAGCCCCGAAGAGGACCTGCCTCACCGATTCCCGTTCGACCATCTTGAGAAATTTGAATAAAGTAACTTGTTTTTTGTGTCAAAACACCGCGGGAGGTACCTGCTTCAAAATGGAAGTGGAGCTTATGAGATTTCATTTGAATCATGCCTGCAAGTTATTATTTTCTATTGAATTGTTTATTTAGTAGTTTTAAGGAATGATTAAACGCTTTGCATTTTATTGGTTATCCAAGCTTTTTGGGATGATGACCGCCTTCCGCAATTATCTATATGATCGCGGATTTTTGGATTCAAAGCATTTTGAAAAGCCTACGACTATCGTGATTGGTAATTTAGCGGTAGGCGGAACTGGCAAAAGTCCATTTGTGGCATATTTAGTTCAACATTGGCCATTTCAAGAACGTATTGGGATTTTGAGCAGGGGCTATGGCCGTAAAACGAAAGGATTTAAACGCGTTGAAATACATTCAACGGCTTCTGAGGTGGGTGATGAACCCCTAGCCTATAAAAAGCAAATGCCGCAGATCACGGTAGTTGTTTGTGAAAAACGGGTTGTCGGTGTGGAGAAGGTGCAAAATGACGTAGATACCTTATTTTTAGACGATGCCTTTCAGCATCGTGCCATTCAAGGGGAGCTGAATTTGATTTGTACAACGTATGATAAGCCTTTTTTTACCGATAAAATGTTGCCTAATGGCCGACTGCGGGAATCGATTCAAGGAGTCAAGCGTGCGCAAGCCATTGTAGTTAATCGGTGCCCAGATACGCTTTCAGAGACGAAAAAAACGGCATTCGAATCGTTTGGATTGCCTGTTTTTTATACGCGAGTTAGCTATGGTCATCCGGTTGGCCCATATGTAACAAACATCAAGCATTGGCACCTAGTGGCCGGTATTGCCGACCCAATGCCTTTTTTTAAACAGGCAAAGCAGCTCGGTGATATTCTCAATCAAGAATCCTACGCAGATCATTATAATTTCAGCCAAGCTGATTTCCAATACTGGGATTACATCGCAAAGCAATGTCCCATTGACACGGCTATTTTAACTACACACAAGGATTTTATGCGTTTTCAAGAGCATTTAAGTGAATTTCCGACCTTGGCTGAAAAACTTTATTATTTGCCTATGCAGATGGAATTTGTTTCCAATGAATCAGAATTTTGGTCCTGGCTTAGACAAAGCCTCAAGCGCTAAACAATAATTAATTACCTTTGCGCTGTGAAAATGCGGTCAATTTATCTCCTTACTGTTTTATTATTCCTTGCTTTGCGAGGATATGGCCAGTTTACCTCTGGGCAAACGGAGGCCTATGATCCAGCGAATGCAGGATTTCCTGATCCCAAGATGCAAAAGAAAGGGGCCCAACAAGCGTCCAATAAGTCCGGGCGTGCTGCTTTGGATGATTCAACTAAACAGATTTATGGGCCCCATACGGTACATTATTTCTTGGAATCGGATGCTGTAAATAGTGAAGTTGTTAAGCGGCAGATAGATACTTCTTTAAGCTTATTACACCGGTATTTATATCAAGAACGGGATGGTTTTTTATCAACAAATTTAGGGAACCAAGGTACTGCCTATCGGGATATTTTTACGCAAGCACCGAAAGCTTTAGGTACTCAAATGGGATATCAGGCATATATTCCCTATGCATTTCAGTCGGATCAGATTCGCTATTATCAAACCAAATCGCCTTATTCGGATGTAACTTATAATTTGGGAGCTGGTGGGCAAACAAATTTGAATTTTGCCTTTGCGCGTAACGTGGATTCCTTGTGGAATGTGGGGGTGGAAGTGCAGCGTTTGGTTGCGGATAAGAATTTAACTGACGCAGCCTTTAAATCAGGTGACCAAAGTTTAACTGGCCAATGGGGACTTTTACTACATACGAATCTCATTTCACGAAATAAGCGTTATCGTTTACTGGGACATATCAATTACTTCGATCAGGGTACGAATGATCAGGGTGGGATTAAATTAACCGAGGGCCAAACACCTGCTGCCGCCTTGAAATACATTGACAATACGGCATTATTAACGGATTCAAAATCCCAATCGAATGACCAATTTCTAAAATTGCATTTGTATCACGAATTCATCGGATTTAAGGGATTACAATTATTCCAACAATTAGATGCAGAAACACGTAAAGCTAAGTTTCGGGATTTGGCCTTTCAGACAAATTTAGCTGCTGGTTTTTATCCGCGTACCTACATCAATTACATTCAAGCGCCTGAAAGCGATTCGCTTTATAACGAAAATCAGTGGCGATCTTACAGTCATAAAACGGGCATCAAAGGGATTTTCCGTCAATTTACTTACCGTGCGCATGTCAAGCAACGCTATTGGTCGGCATATAATCCTTTGATTGAAACGACCTTAGACCGATTGGAAAATTATGCGGGTTTATGGTTACGCCAACAAATTGGCAAAAATATCGATTTTCAAGCAGAAGGGGAGTATCTACTTGGCTCAGATTATTTATTGAAGGCACAGCTGATGTCACCTTGGTTTTGGGCATCTTATCAGCGTACTTCGGTGAGTCCAAGCTTAGCGAATCAATGGGTTTATAACACCTCATATCACTGGAAGAATGATTTTAAGAACATTGAATTCGATCAATTAGCTGGAGGAATAACGTTGAAAACGAAGCATTTTTACTTGAAACCATCCGTGACGATTCAGCGTATTGGTTCTTGGGTGTATTATGACAGCTTAGCGACAGCCACGCAAGCAAAGGAGGCGATTGCTGTTTTCCGCACATCTGTGGCATTGGGAGGGGATTGTGGTCGCTTTGAATGGCAAGCGAATGTGCATGCGAATACACAAACGGGGCCAAATGTGATGCGAATGCCTAATTTGGTGGCTAATGCAAATTTGGCTTTGAATGTCCAATATAAGAAATTGCTTTATATGCAGTTTGGATTGGATGTGATCGGGCAGTCGGCCTATTATGGGGACGCGTACCAACCAGCTATCCAACAATATCATCTTCAAAATCGATATGAATTACCTGCGTTCGTACAGGTGGATCCCTATGTTTCTTTGCGGATTAATCGGGTGCGTTTGTTTTTCAAGATGGCGAATGCGACACAGGGTTTATTGACCGATAATTATTATTCGGCATATCTGTATCCTGCCATGAGTCGGGGCTTTGCCTATGGGGTAAAGTGGCTTTTATTTGATTAATTTTTGATAAGTTTGTAGGGTATTCAAAAACCTATCAAACATGAAAATGTCGAGTCGCCGTGCTTGGTTAAAAGGGATGACATTGGCCGCCCTTGGGACCGTAGCTTATTATGATTTGTCGGCCAAATCCAAACCTATTTCAATGGCCCTCAGCCTTGCTGAAGAGGATGTCCTGAATCGTTTAATTGGAGGAATTATTCCTGAATCTACGATTCCTGGGGCTCTTAGTTTGGGCGTCCCTGTATTTGTGAAAACGATGTTGAAAGATTGTTATGAGCCCAATGCCCAAACGAGTTTCCGAGCTGTTTTAACACAAATTCCAACTTTATATAAAGGGGATTTCCAACAGTCGAATGGACCAGGCTTGGAGGCCTTTTTGTTCGATTTGGAACATGGAAAACACGGTGTGGATGCGCAGAAAGCAATGACAACCTTGAAGGGTTTAACGATTCAAGGCTATGTAACGAGTGAGTATGTTATGGTCAATCATTTAAATTATCAAATGGCGCCAGGATTTTGGAATCCTTGCGTGCCGGTTAACAAATAAGCGATGGAAATTTTAAAACATGCAGAGAAGCGTACTTACGGTGCGATTGTAATCGGTTCTGGAATTGCGGGAGGATGGGCAGCCAAAGAATTTTGTGATAAAGGAATTAAGACCTTGGTGCTTGAAAGAGGCCGTAAGGTGACACATAATGAAGATTATCCAACGACTTTGATGAGTCCGTGGGAATTTGAACATCGGGGGCGTTTAACAAATGAAGAAATTGCGGCTAATCCGATTGTGAGTAAATGTTATGCATTTCGAGAAGATGCGAAGCATTTTATGGTGAAAGATGCTGAGCACCCTTATGAACAAGATAAGCCCTTTGATTGGATTCGGGGTTATCAAGTGGGAGGTAAGTCTTTGCTTTGGGCGCGTCAAACGCAGCGTTGGTCTCAATTGGATTTTGATGGTCCGGCACGTGATGGATTTGCGACGCCATGGCCGATAAATTATAAGGACATTGATCCATGGTATTCGTATGTGGAGCATTTTGCAGGTATTTCAGGCAATAAGGATGGCTTGGATTCATTGCCTGATGGCGATTTCTTACCAGCCTACGAGTTGACTTGTGTGGAAAAGCATTTCCAAACGGAAATGAAAAAACATTACAATGACCGACATGTCATTGTAGCTCGATGTGCACATTTGTCGGAGCCACGCGAAATTCACTACCAACAAGGCCGAGGACGTTGCATGAGTCGTAATTTATGTCAGCGTGGTTGTCCTTATGGAGGTTATTTTAGTTCGAATGCTTCGACTTTGCCGTGGGCTGCCAAAACAGGAAATATGACATTGCGTCCCGATTCAATCGTTGAGTCCATCATTTATGATGAGAAAAAAGGTCGGGCTACGGGTGTTCGAGTAATCGATGCCCATACGAATGAAATGGTTGAATATTATGCTAAAGTTATTTTTGTAACGGCAGCTGCATTGAATACGAATGCCTTATTATTGAATTCAACATCACATCGTTTCCCGAATGGATTAGGCAATGACAGTGGCGTATTAGGGAAATACATCGCCTTTCATAATTACCGGGCATCGCTTTCGGCGGAATATGAGGGCTATTTAGATACAAAAACGGAGGGTGCGCGGCCTACTTCAGGATATGTGCCACGATTCCGTAACTTATACAAGCAGGAGACGAATTTCTTGCGGGGTTATGCGGCGGGCATGAGTGCTGGTCGGGGAACTCATGCAGATCGTGAGTCTTTAGGGGAAAGCTTGAAACATTCCTTATTGAATCCCAAATTGAATGCGAATTGGTATGCAGGATCGCACATGATGGGAGAAACCATTCCGAAAGAAAGTAATCAGATCCGTTTAGATCCGATTAAGAAGGATGCGCATGGGTTGCCAATTATGCACATGGATGTTTCTTATGATGAGAATGATGATAAAATGGTTCAAGATTTTATTGATCAGTTCTCGGAAATGTATCACAAAGCTGGATTCAAGAATATCCGTACACGTGATACGAAGCAAGCACCGGGACTGGATATACATGAAATGGGAGGCGTTCGGATGGGTGCTGATCCAAAAACATCCATGTTGAATAAGTGGAATCAGATGCATGAAGTGAAAAATGTTTTCGTGACGGATGGAGCATGTATGACCTCTACCTCAACGCAAAACCCGTCCTTGACTTATATGGCCTTGACGGCGCGTGCGGTTGATTATGCGGTGAGAGAAATGAAAAAGGGGAATTTAGCGTAAATGAAGACATTTTTAAGGAAGACGGCCGAGCATTTATGGGCCCAACATGGTATCGATGAAATGCAGGAAGTTGCGGTGGTTATGCCCTCGCAACGTGCTGTCTTATACCTTAAAAAAGAATTAGCTTACTTGAGTGATCGCCCCTTTTTGGCACCCGATTTCATGACCATTGAGGAATTTGCCCTCAAAATGACGGATTCGAGTCTGATCGATCCCATCGAATTATTGTTTGAGGCATATAATTGTTTCAAAGAAGTGGATCCTTTGGTGGATTTCGACCGATTTATGGGCTGGGGACAAATGATGCTGAAGGATTTTGATACGCTCGATATGTATTTAGTGGAGCCGTATCAGATATTTTCATTTCTATCGGAAGTGAAATCCTTGGAACGCTGGGGGGCGGAATATGGGGAAGCGAATACGGGCAAATACATTACCCAACATACGCAGGCCTATTTCAAATTATATGATCATTTATTGGAGGTCTATGGTCGATTGCAAGCGCGATTAAAGGATCGAGGTTTGGTTTATCGGGGTATGGCTTATCGGGATTTGGCCGCACGATTGGAGGCAAATAAGACCTTAGCCAAACAATACAAGAAAATCTATTTTGTTGGCTTTAATGCCTTGTCCAAAGGGGAGGAGGAAATTATTCGTGCTTTATTGAAACAAGATTTAGCGGAAACGCTGTGGGACGCGGATGCCTATTACGTGAAGAATTCGTTTCATCGTGCGGGTAATTGGCTTAGAAATTATTCAGATGCTGGCTCTACCAAGTTTTTGGCAAAGAATAATTTCCAATGGATGGAAAATCATTTCGCTGAGGAAGCGAAGGAAGTAGAGGTTTTAGGTGTCGCGAATCCGAGTGCACAGGTTTTTGTCGCGATGGAATTGATTCGAAATTGGCAGGCACAATATGGTGCCGAGGAACAAGTGGCGCTAGTTTTGGGGGATGAATGCCTGCTGGATCAGGTTTTGCTATTTGTGGGAGAATTTAAGGACCGACTGAACATTACCATGGGGTATTCATTGAAGAAGACCCCCGTGTATTCGTTTATTACCTTGTTAGGGGAAATACATAAGCGGGCTGACCAAACGCGCATTCCTGTGGCGATGTTCAAGAATTTGATGCAACATGCCACGATGCAATATTACATCAATGGACGATCTAAAAAGGCCTCCAAAGACTTGAATCGGGATTGGCAAGCATTAGCAGGCTCAACGGATTTATATGTTACGTTTGAATCAATTCGTGCCTTACAAACGTTGCCCGATGTCATAACATTGATTAAGCCTGGTTCATTTCCTGCTATTTTAGCCCAAACTTCTGATGCATTTGAGCATATTTTAAAAGAGATGCCGAAGCAAGATTGGGGAGCGGATGCGCAGGCGATGACACAAGCGCGTCGGGTGATTGATAATTTGAAAGATGTTATTCCGCAGGTTGATGAGGTATCGATTAAGGTTGGTTTTAAGTTGCTGTTGAACTTAGTCCAGCAGCAAAAATTGACCTTTGAGGTGGCTGAACAGAAGAATCGTACGCTGCATGTCATGGGCTTGTTGGAGACCCGAACCTTGGATTTTGACCGAGTGATCGTTCTGTCTTTGAATGAGGGAAGTTTGCCAGGAACGCGTAAACGGGAAAGCTTAATTCCCTTGGATATTGCGCAGATGAATACCTTCGATTTGCCTACGTTTACCCAAGCGGATGCGGTGACTTCATATCATTTTCATCGTTTGCTTCAAAGGCCCAAGCAGATTGAATTAATTTACGTTCAAGCTTCTGAGAAGTCGAGTGTGAAGGAAATGAGCCGATTTATCAAGCAATTGCTTTTGGATTGGGTGAAGCAAAATCCCAAATTGGTTTGGACTGAACCGCAGGTCAATTTCGAATTGGAAGCGCATGAAGCGATGAGCGATTTGCATCGAATTGAAAAGTCAGAAGAGCTCATAAATTTGTTAAAGTCCAAATTAGAAACACGCGGTTTATCACCCTCTGCGATGGCGCAATTCGCGAATTGTAGTCTACAATATTATTACAGTTATGTGTTGGATTTACGCAAGGAGAAACAATATGAGGAGGAATTAGGTGCAGATGTGTTTGGTACATGGATTCATAAGGTGCTGGAGAATGTGGATAAAGCGATTCTTGATTCACATAAAGGATGGGTAGATCAAGCTGATGTGGAGGAACGAATCGATCATTTAGATGATTTGTTGGATCAAGCCATGGAGGAAATTCAATCCCGTGAAGGTGTTTTTGAGATGGAGAAAGGATTCAATTATGTATTGAAGGAAGTAGCCAAAACAATTTTGACGAATTATTATGCGTCAGAGCGAACCTGGAATACAGGCCGAGTTCAATTGTTGGATACGGAAATGGATTTAAACACCCTCGTTCCAGTGAATTTTGAGGGGGCGGCATTTCATGTGAAAATAAAGGGTCGTGTCGACCGACTGGATCGTGTGGATGGTGTCTATCGCATCATTGATTACAAAACGGGTAAGGTTGAAACGAAGGATTTGACAATCGGTTCGCAAGGTTTAGCGGAAGAATTAGTCTCTGAAGATTTAAAAGGGAAGTTATTGCAATTGTGGCTATATAAATTTTTATTGACTGAGGTTGTCGCGAAACAGGAAATGCCTTTGTTCGAAGGATTGGATTGGAGGACCTTAGTCATTGAACCTGGAATAATTTCTTTTCGGAATTTAGGTGCTGGGGTTCAAACGGTACCTAAATTGGGCCTATGGTTTACTGAGGGGCAAAACATGGAAGGCTTTATCTCCGAATCCGTACAATTGATTCAAGCCTGGGTGGATAAAATTTTGGATCGAACACAGGCATTTGAGAAGACGTCTGATGTGGAATCCTGTCAATTCTGTGACTTCAAGGTTATTTGTCATCGGGAGATTTAAGTGTTAGTTTTGTGTTTTAAAAGACACAAAATGACATTTCAAGAAATCAACGAACGTATTAGCGCATTAGCTGCCCAAAAGGGAGGCATGGGCGTATCTTTTAAATTTGCTTTTCCTTCGGGTATTATTGTGGTGAATTCGGATGGAACGGTGACCAATGAAAATGTGGATGCTGATTGCACGATTGCTGCGACGGAGGAAAATTTCACGGCTTTATTGAAGGGGGAATTGAATCCGATGATGGCTGTGATGACGGGAAAAGTGAAGATTTCCGGTGATATGTCGGTCGCGATGAAGCTTCAAAATTTGTTATAATGTTATTTCAAGACACGATTGTGGCGTTGGCAACACCCGCTGGGGTGGGAGCTATTGGGGTAATCCGCTTGTCGGGCCCTGATGCGATTCCCATCGTCAATGCTGTTTTTAAACCTAAAGACCTTACGAAACAGGCATCTCACACGATACATTACGGTCGGATCGAGGAAGCCGGTCGGGTATATGATGAGGTGGTGGTTAGTTTATATATTGCCCCGAAAAGTTATACCAAAGAGGATGTGGTGGAGATTTCGTGTCACGGTTCTCCCTTTATTCAGGAGAGTATTATTCAATTATTTGTAGAGAAGGGAGCGCGATTAGCACGGGCAGGCGAATTTACGCAGCGTGCCTTCATGCATGGTGCCTTTGATCTAGCACAGGCGGAAGCAGTAGCAGATGTGATTGCGGCAGATTCAGCTGCGGCACAGGCAGCGGCCTTACATCAATTGCGTGGAGGATTTTCGAATGAATTAGCAGCCTTGCGTGAGCAATTGATTCATTTTGCCTCATTAATCGAATTAGAATTGGATTTCGGTGAGGAAGATGTGGAATTCGCAGATCGGAAGGATTTGGAGGAATTGGTGAATAAGTTGTTGCTCGCCATCCGTCCCTTAGTTGCTAGTTTTCGCGCGGGGAATGCGATCAAACACGGCGTGGCCACGGTTATCGTAGGAAAACCAAATGCGGGGAAGTCCACCTTGTTGAATGCTTTGTTGAACGAGGAACGAGCCATTGTATCTGACATTGCGGGAACGACGCGGGATAGTTTAGAAGATGCGTGGGTATTGGGGGGGATTAAGTTTCGATTGATTGATACAGCAGGATTGCGCGAAACGGTGGATGTCATTGAGGCGATGGGGGTGAAGCGGACGCAGGCCTGGGTCAAGAAGGCGCAGGTAGTCATTTACATGGCCGATGCGACGACGGAGACGGCCTTGTCGATTCAGGAAGGGATTCGGGATTTAGGGGAATTAGACATTCCAGTCATATTAATATTAAATAAAAAGGATCAGGTTTCGGCAGAAGCATTGCAGGCAATCGTACACGAGTTGCCAGAGCTAATCTGTTTATCTGCCAAGAACAAGGAAGGATTGGCGGATTTGGAAAAGGCCTTATTGGATGTGGTGGGATTGGATCAGGTTTCGACCGGTGGAACCTTGGTGACAAATTTACGGCATTACCAGCATTTATTGCAAACCCAGGAAACGTTGGAATCTGTATTGAGAGGCCTAAAAAAGGGTTTAACAGGTGATTTAATTGCCCAAGATTTGCGCTATTCGCTGTATGATTTAGGTGAGATTACGGGGCAGATTTCGAATGATGATTTGTTGAAGAATATTTTTGGGAAGTTTTGTATAGGAAAGTAAAGATCAATTCACTCCAAACAAAAAATGCCAATCGGAATTCGATTGGCATTTTTTTATTCTTTCATTAATCAAAAGTTTTATTACTAGGGTTTTTTTGTGATTATTTCTATCACGCCATTAGCACCTTTTTCAGCATATTTCGTTAAGGCATTTTCGCCCTTGAGGACGTTCATGGATTGTATCGTATTTGGATTGATTGAATTCAAATCAAAATTCGAGGTAATGACGCCATCAATTACAATAAGCTGTTTGATTTTTTCAAATGGAATTGATATCGATTCAAAATGCGTAGTGTCCACAGAAACCAACTTAATGATCTTGTTTTTATGATCGGGGACTGGTGGAGGATTGGGAGCGCCTATAGGAGCTGGTGGAGGTGGCATATCTCGCGTAGCTACAGCAAAAACTTTCTTACCAGTTTTAGGATCCGAGAATGTTGTCGAATCTGGCTGAATACTGACAAGGAAATCTGATTTACTAGCTTTCTCGGCTTTCTTTGTTTGGGCATTGATCTGCATGGAGCTAATCAATAAAGCTATTGCTGCTATGGGTAAAACGGCGACGCGTCTTAGGTAAGCAAATTTCGGGTTTTGTGAGGTTGTTAATAACATAATTCTGCGTTTTAGCGATGAATAAAAAAATGAATGACTTGGATTTAAAAATTCGTTGCCATAGTGTGTTTGGAGTAGCATTTGGGCAAATGTTTGGATATTTCCATCTTGAATTGCTTCGCGATCAGCGATGAATTCGTGGATGTTTTGTAGTTCTTTTTGGATGAGCCAATGAAAAGGATTGAACCAAACAATCGAAGCGGCCAATTGGCAAATTAATCGGTCATACGTATGTTTTTGACGAATGTGGGCCAATTCATGCAGGAAGATTTTTTGACCATGTTCGCTGTTTAGGTCGATGCTTTGCTTCCAAAACAAGAGATTTAGAAAGGAAAATGGAGCGTTTTCTAGATTCGTTTCGATGATTTGGATGCCCTGATTGGATTTTAATGGATGTGCCCGTTTGATTTGGTAGATGCGAATAATTCCCCAAATGAGGTATGCTACGAGAAGCAAGGATATTCCTGCCGTGATCACCAAAGCAATTTTGTTCCAATCGGTCTGTTCAGCTTGGGAGGAGAGTTGAATCGTATTCAAGTAAAGGATTGTTTGACCAATCCCTGCCGCTTGTTCTTCATTTACTTGTAAGATGTCCAGTTGGACCAGGGGGCCCAATAAACTGAGTAGAAGGGTTGCCAACAGAAAAAATCGGTTGTATTGATGTAGTAATGTGTTTTTTAGAAACATGCTATAATAGCCAAAACAAATACCTGACAAGGCAATCGACTTGATGGCGTAAAGGAATATGGCGGTGCTAGTCATTTTGTTTCGATTTTAATTGTTGGATCAAGATTTCTAAATCTTCGATTGACATTTGATTTTTGTCCACTAAAAATGAAACGACATTGGAATAAGAACCCTCGAAAAAGGATTCCGTTAAGCCCGCCATGCGTTGGCCAGAGTATGCCGATTTGCTGATTTTTGCGAAATAGCGATTATTTCTATTCGGGTTCGTGATCCCGACAAAATCCTTTTCAACCAGAATTTTCAATAGGGTTGCGATGGTGTTGGAATGCGCTTTGGGTTCAGGCAGGAGTTCGATGATGTCCTTTAAAAAGCCACCGTTTGGCAGGTTCCAAATGACCTGCATAATTTGTTCTTCAGCTTGTGTGAGTTTTTTCATGATTTTCTTTTGCTTGGGTCAAATGTATAACTAAATATTTAGTTACAAAGTTTTTTGACTAAATTTTTAGTTATATTTTTTGTCAAGTTTTTGTGAAGCATGATTTGTTTATATGAGCAGAAACTTTTGCCCTAAAAAAAGGTCTAGAATCAAATCATTTCTGACTGACTCTAGACCTTTATTTAATCAAATACGATTACTTTCGGACTTCGGACTTCGGACTGATGACTAGCGACTGACGACTAGCGACTGACGACTAGCGACTGATGACTAGCGACTGACGACTAGCGACTGACGACTAGTGACTGACGACTAGTGACTCTTTACCTAATCGCCTCAATCCCCCTCGTTCTCGTCCTGATTCGAATCGCATCCTGAACATCGTAAACGAAGATTTTTCCATCTCCCGTATTTCCCTCAGAGGCATTATCCAGGATGACATCCAAACATTTTTCGAGATTTTCATCGCTGACCACACAGATGATCATAACCTTGGGTAACAAAATCATAGATTTTTCGGTACCTCTGTATATTTCCGAATAACCCTGTTGGAGCCCCGCCCCACGAACAGGAACGACGGTCATGCATGGAATATTGGCATCGATTAAGCCCTTCTGAATAGCTTTTAATTTCGATGGTTTTACTATGGCTTCTACCTTTTTCATATCGTTATTGTTTAGCTATTATTCAAATGTTGTATATGCTTCTACTCCAAACTCAACGGCATCGATGCCCGCAGATTCTGCTTTATGACTTAAACGAATTCCCATTGTCTTCTTCAAGGCCACAAAGATGGTATACGTTAAACCAAAAGAGAAAATAGAAATTACAGATACCCCAATTAATTGGGTGATGAACTGTGCACTTTCTCCTGTGATGAAAAGGCCATTTTTTTGAGAAAATAAACCTACGGCAATCGTACCAAAGAAACCATTTACTCCATGTACAGCTACGGCTCCAACGGGATCATCTACTTTCATTTTATCAACCACCACAACCGCTATATCAACAATTGTTCCGGCGATGAAACCGATGATTAAAGCTGAATCTGGACTAACTACGTTACAACCTGCCGTAATGGCAACTAAGCCAGCTAATACCCCATTGATTACCATGGTAATATCCACTTTTTTGTAGCGCATAAAGGTATACAATATCGTAGCAATACCGCCCGCAGCAGATGCCAAGAAGGTATTTGTAGCTACCGAACCGATTAAATCCCATTTTCCAACGGCCCCTAATGTAGAGCCTGGGTTGAATCCAAACCAACCAAACCAAAGGATAAAAGCTCCTACGGCCGACAAAGTTAAATTGTGACCCGGAATGGCATTTGCCGTGCCATCTTCGTTATATTTTCCTATACGCGGTCCCAACACGATAGCTCCTGCCAAGGCCGCAAAACCGCCCATAGCATGTATGGCTGCAGATCCCGCGAAGTCGTTGAAGCCGCGTAAGGCCAACCAGCCATTAGGGTTCCAAACCCAATTCGCAGCCATTGGATACATACATGCGCTGAAAATCGTTACATAAACTGCATAGGACCACATCTTCATGCGCTCGGCCACACCTCCAGAAACAATTGAAATTGCTGCCACAGCAAATCCCATTTGAATAAACCAAAAAAGGGAATTTGAAATGGTTAATCCTAATCCTAAGTCACCTTCCATGATGCCGGTATCAAATGCCCAATAGCCATTTGATTGCCCATAGGCAATTCCAAAGCCTACTAAATAGAAGGCAATCCCACCAAACATAATGTCAATCATGACTTTGGCAATTATACTTACGGCGTTTTTCGAACGAACAAATCCCGCCTCTAATAAGGCAAATCCTCCCTCCATTTGAAAAATGAGCGCTGCACAAAGTGCCACCCAAACCGTATCAATTGCGTGTGTTAATTCCGCTTGCTGAGCAGCAAGGGTAGCAGATTCATTCATGGTTTTGTATTTAGTATATAATGCTTATCAACGCAAAAATAAAAAACGATTTGGAATTTATCGCATTTTACTTGAACTTTAATAATCTATAAAAACCTATTCAACATGCTTAAAACATTTAGCTTATTAGGCCTCACCTGTTTGATGTCTGTGGGTGTTTTCGCCCAAAATCCAGCACTTATTCCCGTTCCTTCAAAAGCGAATTATCCCAAAGGGGCCTATGCCTTGAATAAATCCCTTATACTGGCAGGACCTAAAAATGACGCGTTAACCACTTCCTACGCCAATTTAACTGATAAATTGACCCGTATTGCCGGGAGGAAAGTACAATGGTTGTATGATCAAAGTTCGGTAGCTTCTTTAGCGGCCATTCGTTTTAGATTGAATACGACACCTGACCCTGCTTTGGGAAATGAGGGTTATCAGCTTATTTCGGATGTTAAAGGTGTACAAATTTCGGCGAATAAACCTGCCGGATTATTTTACGGCATTCAAACCTTACTCCAATTGTTACCCAAAGAGATCGAATCAACGCAGGCTGTTTCTGGTGTTGTTTGGAAAGTTCCCTATGCTAACATCACGGATACCCCTCGTTTCGCATGGCGCGGGATGATGCTCGATGTTGCGAGGCATTTCTTTACCAAAGAGGAAGTAAAACGTTTCATCGATGAAATGGTTGCTTATAAGTACAATGTCTTACACTTTCACTTAACAGATGACGAAGGTTGGCGACTTGAAATCAAATCATTGCCTAATTTGACTAATAAAGGGGCTTGGAATGTAAAAAAAGAGGGCCACTTTACCAGTTTTTCAAAACCGCTTCCGGATGAGCCGCGCACTTATGGTGGTTTTTATACCCAAGAGGATATCAAAGAATTAATTAAGTACGGTCAAGAGCGTTTCGTGAATATCATGCCAGAAATTGATGTGCCTGGTCACTCGATGGCAGCTATTGCATCATATCCTGAACTTTCATGTACTCCCGAAGCAGTGAATTATCAGGTTATTTCCGGTGAACCTTTCATCGATTGGTCTCATGGACATCCGGAGGCGTTACAGGATAATACATTATGTCCGGCCAACGAGAAAGTATATACTTTCTTGGATAAGGTGATGGGTGAAGTGTCGAGTTTATTTCCATTTGAATACATCCACATGGGGGGCGATGAATGTCCTAAGAACTATTGGGATAAAAATCCACAAATATTGGCCATGCGAAAAGAATTAGGACTTAAGAATTCGCAAGAAGTTCAAGCGCATTTTGTTCGCAAATTGGAGAAAATAATCACTTCCAAAGGAAAACGCATGATGGGCTGGGATGAAATTCTGGAAGGGGGCGGATTACCTAAAAATACTGCTGTCATGTCATGGCGTGGTATGGATGGGGGTATTCAGGCTGCCAAGGATGGTCATGAAGTTGTGATGACACCTAACAACCATGTGTACATTGACTTGATGCAAGGGGACAAAGCCATCGAACCTCCTGTGTACAAAATCCTTCGTCTACGTGATTCGTATGCTTTTAATCCCGTTCCAGCGGGTGTAGATGCCAAATTAGTCAAAGGTGGTCAGGCGAATTTATGGTCTGAGCAATTATTTAATTACCGTCATTTGCAATACATGACTTATCCGCGTTCTTTCGCCGTTGCCGAGGCATTGTGGTCGGAGCCCGCGAATCGTAATTGGGATAATTTCGTTGGACGCGTAGAAGCACATATGGCGCGTTTTGATGTCGCTCAGAAGAAATATGCGCCGAGTATGTATGAACCGATTATCGATGTGAAACGCAATGTAAACGGTGAAATAGTTGTGCAATTAAGTACGGAAATTTCAGGTTTGACGATTCATTATAGTTTTGATCATTCCTTTCCAGATCAGTTTTACCCAGAAGCTAAAGGTTCTGTGACGGTTCCCAAAGATGCTACTGTGATGAAAATTATTACTTATCGAGGAAATAAAGCCATGGGAAGAACCATTGATTTGACAGTTGCCGACATGATTAAACGTGTGAAAAAATGATCAAGAAATTAATCGTATTGCTTTTCGTTGCTTTTGTTAGCCAAGGGCAAAATTCGTTCGAAAAAAAGTCTTTTACGACAAAAGAAGGACAGAATTTACCCTATCAAATACTACTGCCAAAGGACTATAAACCTGGAAATAAATACCCTTTAGTGGTCGTTTTGCATGGTGCCGGTGAACGCGGTACGGATAATGAGGCACAAATGAAATATGGTAAAAATGTATTCTTGGATTCGTTGAATCGAATTAATTTTCCAGCCATTGTTATTTTTCCACAATGTCCGAAAGAATCGTATTGGTCATCTGTGAAGATTAATCGGTCAACCGTTCCTACGACTTTTGTGTTCGATTATTCAGCGCCGATTAATTGGCCACTGCAGGCCGTTATTGATTTAGTAAAATCGACGAAGCACGATAAAAAGCGTACTTATATCATGGGCTTATCCATGGGAGGAATGGGCACGATGGAAGCTGTTTCCAGAAACCCAAAGATGTTTGCGGCGGCAAATCCAATTTGTGGAGGGGCCGATTTATCGTATGTTGCTAAATATGCCAAACGTGTTCCTTTATGGATCCACCACGGTGATGCCGATATTGTTGTTCCTGTTCGTCACTCACGTGAATTAGTGAAAGCTGTGCAAGATCAGGGTGTAGAAGTACGCTATTCCGAATATGCGGGTGTCAACCATAATTCATGGGAGAATGCATTTAAACAAGCTGATTTATTGTCTTGGTTGTTTAGTCATCGTAAATGATTTTAAATCTTCTGATTTTTGTTTTTTCGTTTTTGCCCATCGGGGTGCCCAATATTTCGGGTGCCTCGACGGCTTCTACGACGAATTATTTGGCCGTTAAAAAAGGCTACGTGATGTCATACAATGGGGCAGAGGGGCGAGCTAATTGGGTTGGATGGACGTTGAAAGCTTCCGATGTGGGTCCCATAGATCGCTCTGATCGATTTCGCCAGGATGATAATTTCCCTCGTGGTTTTAAGATTGTGGATGAAAAGGATTATCGTGAATCTGGGTATGATCGTGGGCATTTATGTAATTCGGAAGACCGTACTGCTTCAGAATATTTGAACGAGGAAACATTTTTGATGTCGAACATTATTCCTCAAACTCGAGAATTAAACCGTGGTCCCTTCAAATTTTTGGAGGCTTATTGTCGGAAACTTGCTGTCAAAAAAGGACAATCCTTATTAATCTATTCGGGTGGGATTGGTTCAAAGGGCCGCTTAGTTTCTGGAGTACCTATCCCTAGGTTTTGTTGGAAAGCAGTTTATACCCCCACAGATGCGTTTTATGTGCTCTTCCCAAATGAACATCAGGTGAATAAGAATTGGAATACTTACCGAGTTTCTAAAGACAAGCTAGAAAAGATGACGGGATTTCAATTTCCTTGATGATTTTCCCCCACTTAGCTTTGGCAAACCTTGGAGGATTGCCAAAGCTAGGATGAAATGATCACATTTTAGCCAAATAAACTGATAAAAAAAGCCCGGATAACCGGGCTATTTTTTTAATTCTTTAACATAAATTCAGCTAATTTTTTCGCGGCTAAGAAGTTCTCATATTCGAGCGGTGTTCTACGGTTGTCGGTGTATTCATTGTACAACCAGGGATCCCCTAAAGCAAAGACTTTTCCTTTCCCTACTGTTGCGACAGCCATCACCGGATATCCCTGTAAAGTGGCAACAGCTTTCGCTGAACCGGACAATTTGAGCGTGGTGATTTCTTTGATGTAAACCTTTTTGATGGGTTCAAAAATAATATTTCCAGGTTCGATTAACACGGTTCCTTGTTCCCAATTTCGCCCTTGAACAAAGTTTAAATTGGGCGCAACGAATTCAATGCCAAACCGACGGGCTAAGACATTGAATTTCGGAATTTCACAGTTGGTGGTATCATTGGCCAATAATATCAAATTTCCACCTGCCTTGACCCATGCCTCAATTTCATCCGCGGCCTTCGCATCCATGTAATTGGGTTTTGCTGTTTCTTTGGGAGAATCAGGGTCCACAATAATGTATACAGAAGCCCCTTTTAGATTTTCTCGTGTTGGAGAAACTCCCAAGCTGTCCAGTGAGGCACCTAATTGTTCGAATTGAATTCCCCAGAGGTGAAAGCCTGAATCTTTTCTGTCCTCCCAGGTATAGTGAAATCGTCGGCCATTTTTGGTTTCATGATTATAGTAATAATCCAAAACGACCTTTTTTCCTTTTCCGATGGATAACTCTTTCGCAATTTCCATTTCTAAAGATGCCAAGATAAATGGTCCTACACCCTTTAAATCATCCTGACGTAGCGGCTCGCTTAAATAATAGGCATAGGATCCATCGCGATAGGGTGTTCCACCGAGTCCACCCACACTCACTGTTTTTTCCAAATGTATGTAACCCGTTGCATCCGTCGTAATGAAATTCTTTAATGCACCCGCATAAGCCTTTTGTGCTGCAGCTAAGTAAGAAGAAGCTAGATAGCCTTTGCGAACACCTTTGGCAAATGCATAAATGAACATATTGCTCGATGATGCCTCTAAATAGTTTCCTTTTCGTCCAGGGAAATTAGGTACTTGATACCAAAGTCCTGTTGCCGGATCTTGAATTTTGACTAAAGCAGCTGATAAGGATTGTAATTGTTTGAGTAAAATTGATCGCGAAGGATGATTCTTTGGCATATAATCCAATACATCCACTAATGCCATCGCAAACCAACCCATCGATCGTCCCCAAAAATTGGGAGAATGTCCCGTTTTCTTATCCGCCCAAGGTTGTACGCGAGCCTGGTCGTAAGCATGAAGTAATAATCCTGTTTTCGAATCCAATGAGCCTTTAAACATCAATTCAAACTGCTTGACGATGTCGGCCCAATTATCTTCATTCATAATCGCACTATATTCTGCATAGAATGGCTCTAGCATATATAAACCGTCCAACCACATTTGATTGGGGTAGCGTTGCTTATGCCAAAAACCTCCATCAGCATCACGCGGTTGCGCTGCAATTTGCGCGCGTAGCTTATCGGCCGCTTTTTTGTAACGAATATCTCCTAATTCCTGATATAAATACAATAACATCCGACCAGTAGTGATGTTGTCTGAGTTGAAATCATTGAAATGGTAGGTGCGTATATTTCCCTGCTCATCCACAAAACGATCAATGTTCTTTTTGATGTAGTAGAAGTATTTCGCATCTCCCGTTCTTTGGTACATTTTTTCCATCGCTTTCAGGATGAGTCCTTGCTCATAATCCCAGCCAGCGGGTTTACCAGCTTTGACTGAAATGGAGTCGGCATGTGTATGCATGATGCTGGCCGACATTCTTTCGGAATAGGTTTGTCCATTCAAAACAAATCCCCCTACAATGAGGAGGATTATTAAAATTGATTTTTTCATATTATCGTAAATCTGAGATTTCTGCAAAATCCATATCGGTGTAATCCTTATTTTCACCTGCCATACCCCAAACAAAAGAATAGTTTTTCGTTCCGGAACCACTGTGAATCGACCATGGTGGGGAAATAACTGCTTGATGATTGTGTACCCAAATGTGCTTGGTTTCGTTTGTCTCACCCATTAAGTGTAAAACGGCATGTTCTGGGGCCACATCAAAATATAAATATGCCTCCATCCGACGATCATGGACATGTGCGGGCATCGTATTCCAAACAGAACCCGGTTCTAATATAGTTAGCCCCATGACCAATTGGCATGATTGAATGCCATCGTTATGAATATATTTATAGATGCTACGGTGATTTGACGTCTCTAAACTGCCTAATACCGCAACTTGCACCAGTTCTTTGTCCATTTTGGCACATGGAAAAACAGCATGGGCCGGTGCAGATAATATATAGAATTGGGCAGGATTTTCGCTAGATGCGGAGCGGAAACTTACTTCCTTTGTTCCTCGGCCAACATACACGGCCCCTAATTTGTCGATGGTGAAATCGACTCCATCAGTTGTTACTGTCCCTTTTCCTCCCAAGTTGATGACACCTAATTCCCGGCGCTCCAAAAAGTATTCTGCGCGCAGTTTTTCAGGATTTGGTAGATGTAAGGTATTGAATACGGGCATTGCTCCACCAATGATCATGCGATCATAAATGGTGTAGGTTAAATTGATGTGATCTGCTGAAAATATGCGTTCTATTAAGAAATTATCCCTAATTTCTTGATTTGTAAATGTTGAAACTTCCTTTCTACTCGCCTCAAATCGATAATCCATATTCGTATTGTTTTTTGTTGACAAAGCAAAAATACGCCCCTTTCTACTGTATCTTTGTATGTATTTATCGGAAAATGTTTCAGCAATCCATCATAACCTTTCTGGAGTCAAAGCAATTTGTGTCTCAATCAGATGTGCCGGAATATTATGTGCACCTTCAAAGCCATACCGAGGTCTTGATTTTGGCTTCCGATTGCATGCAAGGACATACGGAGGAATCATGGGAAACTTGGATTTCTAAATTTAATTCTTGTTTACAAATCTGGGAAGATAGTTACCTAGCAAATCCAATTCGACTGGAACAATTAATTATCGCTCGAATCAATAAATCAAAATCCGTTTTTGGTCGGGATACACGCATTGTTTCTATTTCTGCTGAAGCTGCTCGGGCATTTATGGATGCAAATCATGTATTGGGTTTTTCCAAAGGTCAAACTTACTTAGGTTGCATCGTTCCACCCCATCGTCTCTTTAGAGGAATTCAAAGTGAATTTGAATGGGAGGGAAGTCCTTTAATGGCCGTTGCAATTTTTGGAAAACCCATGGTAATGAAGGAATTAGGTTGGGAAGGACTATTATCTGGGGAGCTCATTAAATTAGCGACTTTACCATCGATTCGATTGATAGGAGGGATTACAAAATTTTTACAGGCTTATTCTTTAATAGAACCCGTTCATCATGTCATGACCTACATTGATTTAGCTTGGAATTCAGGTAAAGGTTTTTTAGCCTGTGGATTCAAGATCGTATCAAAAACGGGTCTCCTGTATTTTAAATGTACAGCCGGCAAGCGGAGCTTCGTATCTGAATTTAAGGAGGCGGATGCCTCAAGCCCAGGTAATTTGAAATTACGATTTATCTATGAAAACTAAGGTTTTGGTTATTTTGGGGCCTACTGCCAGTGGGAAGACCGCCTTAGCTGTCGATTTAGCTAATCAGCTAGGAGGAGAAATTGTTTCTGCTGATTCTAGACAAATTTACCAAGGAATGGATATTGGTACAGGAAAGGATTTGGAAGAATATGGTTCCGTGCCTTATCACCTAATTGATAATCATGGTATCGGAGATGTATATTCGGTTGCTCATTTTCAAAAAGAAGCGATTGATGCGATTCAAGACATATCAAGACGAGGTAAATTCCCCATTGTATGTGGAGGAACGGGGCTATATTTGGAATCATTGATACAGCAATTTGAATTTTCTAGGGTTCCTGATTTTTTGAATAAGCCACTTAATTATCAAATTGATTTTCAGATTTTTGGGCTAAATCCTACTTTGGATATTCGTAGAGATCGAATCTCGAAACGACTTAAGCAACGTTTGGAGGCAGGTTTGGTTGAAGAAGTCAAGGGCTTATTGGATCGAGGAGTTTCCAAGGAAGATTTGGCTTGGATGGGTTTAGAATATAAATGGACACTAAATTATTTAATGGGTGACATCACTCAAGAGCGTTTCGAGCAAGGCTTAGAAGTAGCAATTCATCAGTTTGCCAAACGCCAAATGACCTATTTCCGTAAGATGGAAAGGGGGGGTGATGACATTACTTGGATTCCGGATAGCCTTGATTTTCAGGAGAAAAGCGATTTTGTGTTAAAAAATCTCTAATTTTTTTGAGAACAGATTTGTAAAATGTCCAAAAAGCACTTACTTTTGCAATCTCATTACGAGACAGAGAGTTGGCAGAGTGGTCGATTGCGGCAGTCTTGAAAACTGTTGACTGTTACAGGTCCGGGGGTTCGAATCCCTCACTCTCTACAGAAGCGAAACGCAAGTTTCGCTTTTTTTGTTTCTAGCAATTTTGGCTAAATTCGAATATGAAATTATACTTGGTACCTACGCCTATTGGCAATTTAGAAGATATTACACTCCGTGCCATTCGTGTGTTGGGTGAAGTTGATGCCATTTTAGCGGAAGATACACGTACATCGGGTTCCTTATTGAAACACCTGAATATTTCAAAACCCCTATACGCCCACCATGCGCATAATGAACATGCAGGTGTTGCGGGCATCGTGAAACTATTGAAAGAAGGAAAATCCTTAGCGCTCATTTCGGATGCAGGAACACCTGGTATTTCTGATCCGGGTTTTTTATTAGTCAAGGCCTGTGTCGAACAAGGCATCGAAGTAGAAACCTTACCGGGTGCAACGGCGGTCATTCCCGCTTTAGTCAATTCAGGATTTCCAATTGATCGATTTGTGTTTGAGGGTTTTTTGCCGCATAAAAAAGGCCGACAAACCCGTTGGAAAGCCATCGCAGAAGAAGATCGTACGACGGTGTTGTATGAATCTCCGCATCGACTTTTAAAGGCCTTGGAACAAATTGTGGAATTTGTAGGGGCTGAGCGTTCAATCATGGTAGCTCGCGAGTTAAGTAAAATGCATGAGCAAATGGTTCGTGGTACTGCACAAGAGGTTTTAGACTATTTTATGACACATCCCGATAAAGTCCGAGGGGAAATTGTCATTGTCATTGCTGGTAACTAGTATGAAAAAAATCATCTTCTTTTTGTTGGTTTCCTTTGGACTTCAAGCACAATTGAGTCCGCAGGCGGAAGTTTCCTTAATTACCATAGCGCCGGGAAAGGATTTGTATTCGGTTTTCGGTCATTCATCTATTTGGATTCAGGATCCTGTCAATGGGGTGGATCGCGTGTACAGCTACGGGACTTTCGATTTTAATACCGAATATTTCTATTGGAAATTCCTAAAAGGTACGCTGCCTTACACGATTTCCGTTAATTCCATGCAAACCATCTTAGATTACTATGGTCAGGTCGAGCATCGGACGGTCAATATGCAAGTATTGCATTTAAGTCCTCAAGAAAAGAATCGAATTTTTAATGCATTAGAAACCAACCTTCTGCCCGAAAATCGGGCGTATTCGTATAAGTTTTTTTACGATAATTGTGCGACGCGAATTCGAGATCAGGTGGAAGCTGTTTCGGGAAAAGCGTATGCATGGAATTCCTACAACCAATTGCATGGAAAGTCTTACCGGGATTGGATGAATGATTATTTGATGGCCAACTCGTGGGAGGCACTCGGGATGAATCTTGCATTAGGCATTCCTGCCAATGTTTCAGCCACAGCCTCACAATCCTGTTATTTGCCGGATAATTTCTTTATCGCAACGAAATTTGCTAAACGAGCAGGTAACCCGTTTGCCGATGAACCCTTAGCCCTCTACCAAGCTCCTGATGAGATGAAATCTGGATTTAATTGGTTTGGCCCATTTACTTTTCTGATAATTTTAAGTTTGATTTCACTATTCATTTCGATTAAGAGGCCAAAAGGAACCTACCTGTATGATGTGATTCTTTATTCGACCTATGGCCTATTAGGATTGTTTTTGTTTTTTCTTGCCGTGGGTACGGATCACATGGTGATGGGTTGGAATCCAGCCTCATTGGTATTATTTCCGCTTCAATTTCCTTTGGTATTTTGGTTTGCAAAAAATCCTGGTTGGAAGAAATACAATCAATTCATGGCTCTTCTGGCTTGTATTGGATTTGTTTGGTGTCTAACAGAATCATGGACATTGCTATTCCCATTATTGCCGATTGCCATTCGAATAATTGCCTTAGCATTTCGCTTAAAACCGGTAATATAATGGATTTAGTACATGAAAGGTATTTATTACCTTTGTGTATTACTTCATCAATCCATGTTTAAAAAGATCTTCATTTGTTTGTTGGTCAGTTCCACGCTATCAGCGCAAAACGTTTTTTCGCCGGCGGAGAAACCGATTGAATATCATCCCCTTCACATGGATGAGACCTTAAAAGCTGATGGCCAGTTAGATGAGGCAATTTGGAAAAAGGCTCCCGTAACTTATTTAGATTTTCAAGTTGAGCCTTTTCAGGGTAATAAAGCTAGTTTCCAAACAGAGGTTCGTGTCGTATATAATCATCAATTTCTTTATGTAGGGGCCATTTTACATGACACAATCGGTCGTAATAAATTTCGTGCACCCAATTTAAAACGGGATTATGAATTCGTAGAAAATGATCTATTTGGCATTGCTATCGATGGTTTTCAAGATAAACGGAATGCCTTAGTCTTACAGTCGAATGCCTATGGTGCTCAGCGCGATTTATTGTCATTTGATGATCGCCAATTTGATATTAACTGGGACGGTTTGTATCGGGTTCGGACTCATCGAAGCGATACAGCATGGGTAGCTGAATTCGCCATCCCCTGGCAAACACTTCGTTATCCCAAAACGCAAAAAGATCAATCGCAAGATTGGGGAATTAATTTTTTTCGTGTTAGACGCTCAAGTAATGAATTAAGTGTGTGGTCTGCGCATCCCCGTTCCATGAGTCCTTTGCGCATGGATTATGCAGGGAAATTAGTGGGCATTATTCCGCCACCGCCAACGGCAAGTAATATTCGTTTTATTCCTTATTTGCTATCGAATACTCATGACTCCAATGAGAATTCGGGTACTTTATTTAAGTTGGGCGGCGAAGTTAAATGGGCAATAAGTCCTACATCCATCGTAGATTTTACATTTAATACTGATTTCGCACAGGCGGATGTAGACCGACAAGTCAATAATATTTCCAGGTTTTCGGTGTTTTTTCCAGAGCGCCGACAATTCTTTTTGGAAAATGCATCCCTATTCTCTTCCGGATTGGCACCTATTGATCAGGTGATTGGAGGAAATATGTACATTCAGCCCTTTTTTAGTCGGTCGATCGGATTAGATGCCCAGGCACAAGCGATACCTATTATTGCGGGTTCTCGTTTTGTGTATCGTTCTGAAAAACGGAATGTGGGTGCAATCATCATGCGTCAAGGTGAGGGAGATGGGGATCCATTTACGAATTTTGGAGTGGCCCGGTATTCAGAAAATGTAGGGAAAAATAGTCGGATTGGTGGTATTTTGACGACAAAGGCCTCGCCTACGAACCAACAAACAACGAGTTCTGTGGATGGATTTGTACGCTTCAGTGATGTATTTTCATTCAGTGGAATGATATCTAATACACAAGATGTAAAACGAAGTGAATCTGGCTTAGCAGAATATGCACAATTAATTTATCGGGGGAATGTAACGACTGCTTATTGGACACATACCATTGTTACGGAACAATACAATCCGGCCATGGGATTTGTAGCACGGAGAAACATCATTTCAAATTCCCAAGGAATCGAATTTAACGTTCGGAAACCTTGGCTTCCAGCATTTGTGCGCAGTTGGACACCGGGTATTTACACAGAATTATACCACAGTTTAAAAACGGGTCATTTAATTGAACAACGAATATTGACGGGCCCATTTTGGCTTAACCTTCAAAATGGTGGAACGATCGGTTCTTATGTTGAAACAAGTGTGCAAAATTTGGAAGAACCTTTTAGTCCAGTCGGGATTCAAATTTCACCGGGTTCCTTTCGTTATACACGAGGTGGTTTGATGTTAGCCAATGATCCCAGCGGCAAATATTTTTTCAGTGCTAATTATGAGTTGGGAGGATATTACAATGGACATTTGAAGTTTTTGGAATTGAAGACGCGAATTGCCCCCATTCCTCATGTTAATTTTGGGGCAACATTTCAACAAAGTTCATTCGGTGCTGTGGGTGATCGAGCGGAAAACAAACAAGTTAATCTGCTTATGTTGGAATCGCGCTTTGCATTGAATCCGCGCGTTCAGCTAATTGGGTTTTATCAAAAGAATACGACTGATGACTTAAATGCCTTGAATTTGCGGTTTGCATGGGAATATCAGCCCTTGTCCTATGTCTATTTAGTCTTTAATCAAATGAATTATTCGGCGGCTAATTTGCCAAATCAACACGAGCAAACTTTTTTAACTAAACTATCTTTTCTTAAACAGTTTTAACATGGAAATCGAATTACGTAGTGATACATTTACTTTACCTACACCTGGAATGCGCGAGGCGATGTATCAAGCTCTTCTAGGGGATGATGTATTTGGGGAGGATCCTTCCGTTAATGCCCTGGAGGGTATGGTTGCTAAGATGTTCGGAAAAGAGGCGGCGCTGTTTTGCGTTTCTGGAACATTGAGTAATCAAATTGCCATTTCTGTCCATGTGAGAAAGGGGCAAGAAGTGATTTGTGATGAATTATCCCACATCTATTTATACGAAGGTGGAGGAATTATGGCCAATGCAGGCGCTTCGGTCAAATTGCTAAAGGGTGATTTAGGCCGATTGAACGTTTCCCAAATTGCCTCAGCCATTTCTCAAGATGACATTCATTTCTGTGAAAGCCGTTTGGTCAGTTTAGAAAATACCGTGAACAAAGGAGGAGGAAGTGTTTATAGCTCAGAATCCTTGCAAGAGATTTCCGATTATTGTAGAAATGTTAATATTCCATTTCATCTTGACGGAGCTCGAATATTCAATGCCATGGCCGTAACGGGTCAAACACCACGTCAATTTGGTGCCTGGTTTGATACCATTTCCATTTGTTTGTCTAAAGGTTTAGGCGCTCCCATCGGCTCTGTGTTAGTTGGCTCCGCTGATTTTATCAAAAAGGCCCGACGTGTTCGGAAGCGGTTAGGGGGTGGATGGCGTCAAGCAGGAATTTTGGCTGCAGCTGGGATTTATGCCTTGGAAAATCAGATTGACCGCTTGAAAGATGATCATGCACGCGCAGCAGCTATTGCTATGATTTGTGCCCCATTGCCTTGGGTAGACCATATTTTGCCCGTTGTGACGAATATTGTCATCGTCCGACTAAAAGATGGAATTCAAGCGAGCGACCAAGTGGCCGCATTAAAGTTAAAGGGAATTCGTTGCGTAACATTTGGTCCACAGCACATTCGCTTTGTGACACATTTAAATTTTGATGATGCTGCGCTGTTAGCATTTGAAGAGCAAATTAATCAGTAAAATATGGCTTGTATTGTCTTTGTATGGAAATGATATTCCATGCAAAGAAAAGCCTTCAAAATGTTTTTGCTTCCTGGATTCGAGGCAGAATACAAAAAAAGACACGATGAAATTTGGCCTGATTTGGCTGAACTACTTAAATCTGTTGGCATTCAACATTATTCCATCTTTCTAGATGAGAAGACCTTGACTCTTTTTGCCTATTTAGAAGCACCTGATTTAGAATTATTAGACAATCTGCCGGATCACCCGGTGATGCGCAAGTGGTGGAAATTTATGCGGGATATTATGTTGACCCACCCCGACAATTCGCCAGTTGCCATTGATATCCCATCCGTTTTTTACTTTGATTAAGATGTATAAAAATCTGCTTTTATTGCTTTTGATGCCCCTATGCATCGCAATTGCAAAACCAAATAAGAAGGAAGTCCTGCAAAAAATGCATTTGGCCAATCAGTATTTCCAACAAAAATGGCCGGATGTTGGTCAAGTCATTGTAAGTCCTGATAAGACTCGTCCCTCTAATATTTGGACACGGGCGGTTTATTACGAAGGATTGATGGAAATTTATAAACTTGATCCCAAGGAATCTGATTTGAAGTATATGGTTGATTGGGGCGAATTTCATCATTGGACTTTACGAGATGGATTAAAAACGAGAAATGCGGATAACCAGGCTTGTGGTCAAGTGTACATGGATTTGTTTTTAATGAACCGTGATTCTATTCGAATTAAATCAATCAAGGAAAATATTGATTACATGGTAGCTTCTGAAAAGTCGGATGATTGGTCCTGGATTGATTGTTTACAGATGAGTATGCCCGTTTTTACGCGATTGGGGGTAATTTATCAGGATTCCCGTTATTTTGAAAAGATGTACGAGATGTATGCATTTACGAAATACAAACATGGCGGAAAGGGATTGTATAACCCGGCTGAAAAGCTTTGGTGGCGAGATAAGGACTTTGTCCCTCCCTACAAAGAACCTAACGGTGAGCATTGTTATTGGTCGCGCGGAAGTGCTTGGGTATATGCGGCACTTGTTCGCACGTTAGATTTATTGCCTAAAAATGATCCGCATCGGGCGGAATATTTGGCGGATTTTATTGCTCTTTCCCAGGCATTGCCTCCCTTGCAACGCACGGATGGATTCTGGAATGTCAGCTTGAAGGACCCATCTAATTATGGGGGACCGGAGTTAACAGGTACCTCTTTGTTTGTTTATGGCATGGCTTGGGGTGTTCGACAAGGAATTTTGCCTGCTAAACAATATCAACCAATAATTGATCAGGCATGGAAGGGGATGTCAATCAGTGTTCATCCGAATGGTTTTTTAGGTTATGTGCAAGGAACGGGTAAGGAGCCTAAAGATTCCCAACCGGTGGGTTTTGATCATATTCCTAATTTTGAGGATTTTGGCTTAGGTTGTTTTTTATTGGCAGGATCCGAGCTAATCAAAGCCAATTAATATGCTATTACTGGTTTTTTTGCTGATTTCATTTATCAGTCTTGGGCAAAAGATTGATCGGAAAGCAGTGGTTGAGCGCAATCAAGTTCGGCTTACGAAAGTAGATACATTAGCTGCCCTGTCGGTAGGTAATGGCTCATTTGCGTTTACAGTTGATGTCACGGGACTTCAAACTTTTCCACATGATTATGCCAAAGGGATTCCTTTAGGGACACAAAGTACCTGGGGATGGCACGCTTTTCCGAATACTTCAAATTTTAAACGATCTGAAACTTATCGGGATGCCTTGTACGGAGGAAGAAATGTTTCTTACGCCTTGCAAGGACATCAAAATGCACGCAAAGATTCAGCAACAGAGTACTTTCGACAAAATCCGCATCGGGTACATGTAGGACATGTTGGATTTCGTATATACTCCAAAGCGGGAAAATTAATGGGATTATCGGATTTGGATAAAATTTCCCAATGCCTAAATCCTTATACAGGAGAAATTGAATCTTATTTTGAGGTGGAAGGAGTAGCGGTTCGAGTGCTGACTTTTGCATCCCAACAAGCCGATGATGTGCATGTGCGTGTGAAATCGGCACTACTGAAATCAGGCCAATTGCGCTTTTATGTGGATTTTCCATTTCCAAGCCAAACTTTTTTAGATGAGGGAGTTAATTATCAGTTGGCAGGTCATTCGAGTGAATTGCTTCGGTTAAATTCCAAACAAATGGAGGTTAAGCACTCATTGGACAACTTAAATTATTCAACCTTTTTTCGAGCTGATGTAGGCCTGAAGGCTCAAATGATCTCGCCACATCGTTACGAAATTGTTTCGAATGCGAGTGATGAAGTTCACGTTCAAATTGGTTTTGGGAAAAATAAGCCTGTTGGTTTTGCTCAAGCTCAAACCAGAAATCGATCGCATTATTCGCAGTATTGGAATTCGGGAGGGATGATTGATTTTGGACAAGTTTCTGATGTTCGTGCTCAGGAATTGGAACGTCGGATGGTTTTGTCCATGTATTTGACAAAGATTCAATCGACGGGTGCTGAACCGCCACAAGAAACAGGATTGACCTATAATTCGTGGTATGGCAGACCGCATTTGGAAATGACGTGGTGGCATGTGATGCATTTTGGTTATTGGGCTAAACACGATTTGTTGGAGAAGTCCTTTCCCTGGTATGTAAAGAATTTTAAGGGAGCGAAAGCATTGGCTGGCCGACAAGGTTTAGCTGGAGTTCGTTGGCAGAAAATGACGGATCCTGAAGGAGGGGAGTCTCCATCTTCTGTGGGTTCTTTTTTATTATGGCAGCAGCCGCATTTGATTGAACTGTTGGATTTATTAGCTAAAAATAAGCCCATGGCATTTCGGAAGCGCTATTTTTATTTGATTAATGAAACAGCCGAAGGCATGTTCGCCTTATTGGTTTGGAATAAGGATAAAAAGGAATATCAATTAGGACCAGGATTTATCCCAGCACAGGAATCTTTGCCTTACGCTAGTACTTATAATGCTCCTTTGGAATTAGCCTATTGGTATCAAGGTTTAATGAAGGCGCAAGCATGGCGACTGCAACTGGGCTTGGCTCCCAATAAGGAATGGGCGCATGCCTTATCTCATTTTCCAAAATTGCCTGAATATGAGGGTATCTACCAAGCAGCAGAAGGAATAGGAGATGGCTATCAAAATTCACGCATGATTTCAGATCATCCGGCAGTTTTAGGTGCTATGGGCATGGTGTCAGGTTTGCCAACGACCGATTCAAATAAAATGCGTCAAACACTTAACAAGGTTTTGTCAACTTGGAATTGGTCAAGTACATGGGGTTGGGATTATCCCTTGATGGCCATGACTGCGGTGCGGCTTAAAGATTCAAATCAAGCGATTGATTTATTATTGATGCCTCAAGAAAAGAATCGCTACTTAATCAATGGGCATAATTACCAGGATAAGCGTTTGCGTTTGTATTTACCTGGAAATGGAGGGTTGTTGACTACTTTGGCTTGGATGGCGATGGGTCAAATGGGTGATAATCAGTTTGTTGGCTTTCCTACCAACTGGACCGTGAAAGTGGAAGGCTTTTGAAAATAATTGGATATTTTTTAGTTTGAATAGAACTAATATTCTATTTTTGCCGATAACTAAAAATATATCTCATGAAAAAGAATCTACTAGGAGCACTCGTAGGTGGCTTAATTATCTTTATTTGGCAGGCATTATCACACATGGCTTTTAATTTACATGAGCCAAACCAGAAATTTTCAGCCGGCCAAGATTCTGTTTTGATAGCAATAAAAACACACCTGAAGGAGCCTGGAGGCTATATTTTGCCACGAATGCAGAATGAGTTGTCCATGGAAGAAATGGAATCATTCACGAAGTCCATTCAAGGGAAACCTTGGGCAATGGTTCGATTTTATAAGTCTTATGATATCGATATGACATCAAATATGTTGCGAGGCTTGGCCGTGAATATCCTATTAGCTTTTTTGTTGATTTGGATTATCAACCGTTTAAAGGTCCCTTCAAGTAAGACGATATTTACATTAAGCATTGTTGTTGGCTTTATCGCCTTTAGTAATATTTCCTATACAGAGCACATTTGGTATCCCGTTTTTGATTTGAGAGCACAATTGATCGATGCGATTGTTGGTTGGGGCTTATGTGGTTTTTGGTTGAGTCGTTATATGGGTAAATAGCATATTAATTAAGAGTTAAGAATTTAGAGTTAAGAGGTAAGAGGTAAGAGGTAAGAGGTAAGAATTAAGAATGATTTCGGACTCCAGACTAGCGACTGATGACTAGCGACTGATGACTAGCGACTGATGACTGACAACTAGCCACTTCGGACTCCGGACTCCAGACTAGCGACTGATGACAGTCTACTGACTTTTTAAACAATTTAAACCCTATCATAATGGAAGTAAAACTAAATTTTGTGGCTATTTTATTAGCTCTTTCGGCCAATTTTATTTTGGGTTGGCTTTGGTACGGTCCGCTTTTTGGAAAAGCCTGGGCTAAAGAAATGAAAATGGATATGTCCGCCACACCAGACAAATCCGTAATGTTGAAGGGAATGCTGATGATGGTTATCGGTAATTTTCTAATGGCTTATGTGATGGCAAATGACATTTTTGTTTGGAAGAGTTTTCCAGGAATGGAAAACATGGGTTTACTAGCCACAGCATGTTCATCTTCCTTTTTTACTTGGTTGGGATATTATGTACCTACGCACATCGGAGCAACAACCTGGGAAAATAAGAGTTGGAAACTGACCGGAATTAATTTAGCCTATCACTGGTGCACGCTATTTATTGCGAGTTTAATAATCTTGTTATTACCTAGTTAAAATCAAAAAAGCCCCTTCAACAGGGGCTTTTTTTTGTGGAATCGGAGGGATTCGAACCCTCGTCCAAACCTCGAAACCGGAAGCTTTCTACACGTTTAGATTTGATCAATTTTCGATGCCCAACAGGTTCAAATCAGACCTTATTGAACACTTATTCGCTGGATACTAATGAATGTTTAGCGAAATCACATTCATCGACTCTGCATGGTCGACGCTCCAGATTCCCTAGCGGCAGAGTTTGGCCGGGGTGGAACGATGGCAATTGGTTAGTCTATCAGACTAAGCAGCCATGGCATACGAAGTATTGCCAGCTATAATTCGAAGGTTTTTTATACAGGAAATGCCTCCAACTCCCGACGTGCTTACAACCGACCTACATAAGCTGTCAAAACCGGTCGATCCCATAAGATTAACAAAGATACAAATTTAAATAGGCAAAGCCGTTGTTTGTTTAATTTCATCCAATACAAATATTGTACTAATGTGTGCGATGGAAGGCAAAACAGCTAATTTTTCCTGAAAAAATTGATTGTATCTTTCTACATCGGAGCTAACAACATTTAAATAATAATCAAAGTTCCCCGAAACAAGATGACATGAAGTGATTTCTGGGAACTCTCGAATGGCATCTTCGAATTCGCGAAAGTTTCGGCTATTTTGTTTTTCCAAGGTAACCTGGCAATGGACTAATAAACCCAAATTCAATTTTTTCCGGTTTAATAAACCCACATATCCTTGAATATACCCATCAGACTCTAATCGTTTGACTCGATCATGGGTAGGGCTTAAGGAGAGATTAACTTGCTCTGCAATCTCTTTAAGCGTTTTTTGGCTGTTTTCTTGAATTATTTTCAATATTTTAATATCCAGCTCATCTAATTGTTGATTTTTTGCCATAAAGTTTTCGGTTTATCACTAATATTTTACTTTGTTTTGGTAAATATTATTGTAATTGTAAATTTATGTAGAAAATATTTCTTATTTATTGGGTAATATCCAAAATATTTATTGCGTCTATTATATTTGTAGTGTATTATACTTCATCAAAGGTAACGGCCAGCGGAATTTTTCGTTGGCCGTTCTTTTTTTAACCCCAGAAATTATGAAAATCGCCGTTCCGAAAGAGATAAAGAAGCAAGAGTTTCGTGTTGGTTTAACTCCTGCTGGTGCCCAAAGTTTGATTAAGGCCGGCCACGAAGTTTTTATTGAAGCAAACGCAGGTTTGGGTTCAGGGTTCTCTGATGGTTCCTATGCGCAAGTGGGTGCATCTATTTTACCTACTGCTGAAGCCATTTATGAAATGGGGGATATGATTATTAAGGTAAAAGAGCCTCTAGCTATGGAATATTCGTTGATTAAACCGGGCCAAATCTTATTTACGTATTTCCATTTTGCCGCATCAAAGGAATTAACGGAAGCCATGATTCAGGCGAGGGCAACTTGTATTGCTTATGAAACCGTTGAATTGCCCGACAGAAGTCTTCCTTTGTTGACTCCCATGTCTGAAGTTGCTGGCCGGATGGCTATCCAAGTAGGAGCCTATTTTTTAGGAAAACCGCAAGGAGGAAAAGGGAAAATGCTTGGAGGTGTTCCCGGTGTTAAACCGGCGAATGTTCTGATTTTAGGGGGCGGTGTCGTAGGAACTCAGGCTGCTAAGATGGCCGCGGGTTTAGGTGCGCATGTGACCATAATGGATACCAACTTAGTTCGTTTGCGCTATTTAAGTGATGTCATGCCTGCGAATGTTTATACTCAATACTCTACTGAATTAGCTATTCAGGAGCATCTTTCTCAGGTAGATTTAGTTATTGGCGCCGTTTTATTACACGGGGCGAAAGCCCCACACCTGATCAAACAAAAGGATTTAAAACACATGCAGCCTGGAACTGTTTTGGTCGATGTGGCCGTGGATCAAGGTGGGTGTATTGAAACTTGTCATCCAACAACACACGAAAATCCAGTTTATACGGTGGATGGAATCCAACATTACTGTGTAGCTAATATGCCCGGTGCTGTCCCCCAAACCTCCACACAAGCATTAACGCAAGCAACTTTGCCTTATGCCTTATTAATCGCGAACCAGGGTTGGGAAGCTGCTTGTCAAAAAAACGAGGCCCTGAATAAAGGCCTCACGATTACAGATGGAAAATTGATTGAGCCCAGATTAGCGGCACTCTTCAACTTATAATTCCCAGAATTTTACACCCTTTGTTTTCAATAAGTCCAATTGTTGGAGGTTCAATTGCAATTTGAAATTTTCCTCCTGCAATTGGGCTTCTTCCAACGTATTTTGAATTTGGTCTAATTCCAATTGCTTTATTGTACCTTCTTTATAACGTGCTTCGCCTAAAGAGTAAGCGTATTTGGCTTGTTCAATTAATTGGCGCTGCGTTGCCAATTTTGCTAAAATTGTCTTCGTATTTGCTTCTCCTTGGCGAACTTCGAAAGCTAATTTCGTATGAGCATCTTCCTTTTGAAATGCAATGCGTTCCTGTTGAATTTGAGCAATACTTTTCTGTAATGAAGCGCGTTTTCCTGAATATATTGGTACATTTAATTTTAGTCCCAGCGTTGTATTGAGTTTGAAATCATCTGAAATGGCAGGAACTTCCCCATTTATTCGAGGCAAATACCCATTGCGAAGACCAATGCTTGCTGCACCCGAAAGCGTAGGGGCACTCGCCTTTTCTTGCAAATTGATTTCATTCTGGAGAACCGCATTTTCTGCATTTAATGTTGCAAAAATAGGATTATTGCTAATCACTTCTGTGGATTGAATACTCGTTTGAATGGGTTTGATGAAGTTTTTTGCTGTCTGCCCAGTGTGGGTATCTAAGTAATCAATCAATTTGTTTAGTTGGGTATCGGTTTCACCAATCTTAGTTTCCTGGTTTTGAATACGAATCCGAAGGCTCATCGCATCCAATTGCAAGGCTTCTCCCAGTTTCAATTGCTGCTCTACGATTGCTGATTGAGATTTGATACGGACCAATTCAGATTTTTGAATCTGTGCAACATTCTGCAAGAATAGAATTTGATGGTAAACCGTAGCTATTTGATAAGCCAAACCAAATGCACTCTGGTCAATTTGAGTTTTGAAGACTTGTGTTTCTAATTGGCTTTTTTCAATTGCAATTTTGTTTTTCCCCCAATCATATAGCATTTGACTTGCTACAAAATTCGTATTGTAATTCATGTTAGGCTGGAACTGTAACACAGCAGGTACTCCATTCATGGCAAACGTCGCTTTTGAAACGGGATCTACACGTGTAATGCCTGCTTCATAAGCAATGGTAGGCTTATCCAGAGATTGTTGTATTAATGTCTTGGTGTCTCCGATGCGCAATTGTGTTTTTTGCGCCTTTAGCGCGGGTGCATAGTCCAAGGCCTTCTTCACCAAAGTAGATAACTCTGAATTGGTTTGAGCTTGTAAACTGAATGTTGCAAAAATCAAAATGGCAATTTTCTTCATAGCATTAATGAGCCTCTTCACTGGCTTTTAATATTTTTTCTATTTCTTTTTTATTTTTCTTAGGCGTTTTGATCAAGAACACGAACGGGAAAATCAAGATGAATATGATGGATACCAACCGGAATGTATCCAAATAAGCTAAATAATAGGCCTGTTTAGTAACGATCATATCTATTTGGCGATAGGCCATTTCTCCTGCCTTATGAAACTCTCCCGTTTTCTGGGCTAGAGTTTGCGAGATGCCCTGAAAACGCTGTTGAAACAATGGGTTTTCAGCCGTTACATTCGCTAATAAATCTGTACGATGCTGGGCCGCCCTAGTCGTGGCATAATTATTTGCTACTGCAATTCCAAAGGCTCCTCCTAGTTGGCGTATCATATTGGTCAATGAAATACCTGACGCGTATTCATTGGGCTTTAAGCCAGCAACAGCTTGATTAATCAAAGGCATTTGTAAACAGGAAACCCCAATAACACGCAGCATTTGCATGGGGAAAAAGTCCCATCGTCCCATTTCACTCGTGGATTCTCCACCGATAAACCCAAAAACAATGTAGATCAAAATCCCGAAGACCATGAAGGGTAGGGGTTTAGCTCCTTTTGATAAGGCTCGACCAATGACCGGAAATAAGAATACACCCAAAAATGTTGGAACCATTAAAGATAAGCCCGTTTCGGTAGGTGTTAGCCCATTGATTCGTTGGACCATGATCGGATAAACAAATACCGAAGTAAAAAGACCAAAACCACCTACAAGCGTAAAGATGGAACTCATCGCGAAGGTTTGGTTTTGGAAGATTCGAATGTTGACAACAGGATGTTTCGTATTTAATTCGCGATAAATGAAGGCCACAAGCCCTCCCACAAATAAGAAAGCGCAGATGTTTATTAGTTTCGAGTTAAACCAATCTTCTGATTCACCTTTTTCCAACATAAATTGTAGGCCTCCAACGGCCACCATGAGGAATAATATGCCAGGATAATCAATTTGCATATTCCTACGATTTGCTCCTTCTCCTTCCTTTCGGTCGATGTATACAAGTGTTAATATCACTGCGATGACACAAATGGGAATATTAACAAGGAAAATGTTCGACCAATGAAAATTGTCGACCCAATAACCCCCTAATACGGGTCCTAAGGATGGGCCTAAGATGATTCCCATGCCAAAAAATCCAGATGCCATTGGGCGCTCCTCTGGTTCAAATGCATCGAATAAGATCGCTTGAGAGGTGGATAAAAGCGCACCCCCACCGATGCCTTGGATAAATCGCCAGAAAACAAGTTCCCATAATCCCTCACTCATGCCACAGAAATAGGAGGCAATTCCGAATAGAATCATGGAACCGAGGTAGTAGTTTTTCCGACCAAAGTATTCTCCTAAGAATCCAGTCATCGGAATAATAACCACATTGGCTATCGCATAACTGGTAATTACCCATGCGATATCTTCAATCGTTGCCCCTAAGGCTCCTGAAATCTGATTCAAGGCCACATTGACAATGGTTGTGTCCAGCAACTCCATGACGGCAGCCGTGATGGTGGTTAGGACTATAATAACTTTGGCAAATCCTTTCGGGCGCTCCATAGAATTAGTTCAATGGGATTGAAACCTCCAGCGACATTCCTGCACGTAACATGGATTTGTATTTGGCCAAATCGAAAATTTCGATTTTGACTGGAATCCGTTGAGTTACTTTAACAAAGTTTCCAGAAGCATTGTCTGGTGGCAATAAGGATGTTTTTGCACCTGTTGATTCCGAAATGGAAACGACTTTTCCTTTGATCTTTTCATTCGGGAATGCATCTATAGTTAAATCCACACCCATACCTGCACGTAAATGTTGTACCTGTGTCTCTTTAAAATTCGCAACAACCCAGAATGTATTATTATCCACAATCGTCATCAAGGGTTGTGACACTTGTATAAACTGGCCCGGTTCAATGGCTTTCTTACCTATTTTACCCGAAACGGGTGCTAATACTTGATAATAACCTAATTTCAATTTTTGTTGGGCAACCTTAACTTCCTTATTCTTTACTAAATTTTCTGCTCGCTTGACTGCCGATTCCTGTATAGCTAATTTCGATTTTGTACTTGTGATTTCATCGATCGCTCCGTAATATTTAATGTTGGCCAATTCAACTTGATCCTTAGCGTCAAGGTATTGTTGGTGTGTAATCGCTTTAGCCTTCTCTAACTCACTATTGCGATTCAAATCACGCTCAGCTTTCGACTTTAAATAATCCGCTGTTTTAACCTGTGCTTGTTGTGCCAAAATAGCCTTTTGCAAACTCAATAAGTTGGCCTTCGCACTCGTCACATCGATACGCGCTTGCTCTAAATCAACCTCCATTTCAGTTAACGCTAATTTAGCTTCCTCTGAATCGATTTCTACCAAAACGGTGCCTTGTTTCACTTGCTCATAATCATGTACATGAACGGCTTTAACAAAACCAGCTACACGAGGTAAAATGGGAACAAAATAAGTTTCAATTTGTGCGTTATCGGTTTCTTCATGCGTAGTTGCATGTTGGTATTTAGTGTAAGCATAAATTGCTCCCACGATTACGATGGCACCTAAAATGATTTTAGGTAAGTTTTTTTTTGGTTTCGGAGTGTCAGTCATCTGGTCTAATTTGATGCAAAGCTAAGCGTTTTTTCAATAAAGTCAATTTGGTTGACTAAATAAATTAGCTAAATTTGTCCATGAATTCTTCAGTGGAAAAATCTCAATGGTATTTAACCCGACTTTTTGCGAAGTCATATCGGGTGATTCGAACCTTAAATGTTCATTATTTGGCAGAAATGGGTTACCATGGATTTAAGGTTGGTCATATCATGGTGATGATGCAAATTAAGGCCGAAGGAATTAAGGCTTCTGAAATCGTAAAAAAGGTCAATGTTTCTAAGCAGGCCATCAGTAAATTAGTTCATGAATTGGAGAATAAAGGATTATTGACGATTATCCAACATCCACAGGATCAACGTGCAACCTTACTCCAATTAACTCAAGAGGGGCAGGCATTTTTGGAGGCGTTAAATTTGTGTCGAAACAAAGTTGAACAAGAGTTGTTCCAGGTAATTGGAGAGCAAAAATTGGGTGAAATCAAATCTATCCTAGAAGAGTTGCTTATTCATTATGAAGAAAATCCATTGCAGGATGCTGATCGCGAGTCGTTTGTCAACTCAAAACTTTAGAAAAAGCGTTCATGAAAATTCACGAGAAATAATTCATGCGTTGCACGAGTAATGGCAGTATAGAGCCAACGAATATATTCGGCATCGACTTGATCTTCTTTTAAATAACCTTGATCTACAAATACTGCTTTCCATTGTCCACCTTGTGATTTATGTGTTGTGAGGGCATAGGCAAATTTGACCTGTAAAGCATTCAAATATGGGTCTTTTCGTATCGCCTCAAGGCGTTCCTTCTTCTTCGTAATATGTGCATAATCCTCGCAAACAGAGTCATACAGTTTTTTATTACCCTCTTTTCCCAATGCTGATTCGGCAGAATGTAATGTGTCCAAAAGAATTTTAGCCTCGATTTCAGGATGCTCTTCGTAATCGCATAAGCGCAAAGCGACATGCATGAATCGAAATCCATGCATTTCTTCTTCCTTTTTGATTTTCAATACCTCTACAAAATCACCATTGGCCAAAAAACCTGCTGGGGAATCTTCATCTAACCAATGGTAATTATTGCGCACAATCATCAGCAAGTCTCCAGAAGAAATTTCGTCTTCTTGGTATAGGATTGTCCTTCGAACAAATTCATTAAACTGCACCGCACTTTTATTCGAACGAGTCAAAACAATCGTATCCTCTTTCCCAAATTTTCGATAGGCATAATGCATTCCATCTTCCATTTTTTCTCCTGTCATTCGAAAGAAATCTTTGAAAGAGGCCGTATTAAATTGAATGGCTGTCGAATTATGTGCCAGCAAACCGCGCAAATTTGTTGCATTATAAAGTATCCCCGAATGGATATCTTGTCGCATGACATCAATTAACTCGTGGTCCATGACGTCCATATGAAATTCTCCCGACACATATTCTTTGGAAAGGGCAGGAGAGAGGCTCTTCCCAACGGGTGGTAGTTGGGCTGTGTCACCCACGAATATTAATTTATTTCCCGTGTGTCCATTTTCGGGATTCGTAAAAACGTATTCAATTAGATCAGTCAATAAACTGTTTTGGCCAAATTCGGATTCATCTGTAATCATGGATGCCTCATCTACGATAAAAACCGTATTGGTGGCATAATTATTCATCCGCTGAAAAACCAAAGCACCCGAATTGGGACTGCTGACTTGTCGGTAAATCTTTTTGTGTATCGTGTATGCCTTTTTCTTGGAATAATTCGCCATGACCTTCGCTGCCCGACCTGTCGGCGCCAATAATTGAGTTTTATACGAAAAACTTCCTAGAATCTTGATGAGCGTCGAGATAACCGTTGTTTTTCCAGTACCCGCATAGCCGCGAATGATAAATGTCAAAGGTGCCCATTCGTCCTCATTCAGAATGAATGTGCTTAATTTATTGAATAATTCGGCCTGAGAAGGAGTCGGTTCAAAGGGGAATTTTTGATGCAATAAAAAAGCTGGACTCTTGGTGCTACTCATGGTGTGAAATTACACAATTGCATCGGAGATGGCAATCGAGTTTTCCAAGGATAAGGGACGAAAAACATTAATGAGGCAAATACGTTCGTATTGGTCTAATTCTGAAATTAAAATATCAGTTTCTTCTACTTGATCTTCTACCAATAAGCGTGCGCGGGTCGTTCCCCAATGCATAGGCGCTTCTGGAGTATACCAAACACCGTCCTTTAGAAAGGCGAGATTGGCAAATGTGCAGTCCTGGATGATGCCATCTTTATGAAAAATGACTTCATCCCTTTCTGGATGTGCATCTAATATTTGTTGGAAAAATCCCCTTTCTGCCCATTTGAACCCGTAATCAATTTCTCCACTATCAACTAAAGCAAATGTTTTGACGATTTTCGGTTTGTAGGGTAATACTTCAATTATTTGTGGGTCCTCTGTGTACGTTATGCGGAATCGGTGAATTCCTTCTTTAGGTAAGTCAACTTTCTCAATCTCTTCCCATACATTAAACGGTTCCCATTCCGGGAAAAAGGTGTCAAATGTTTCATTAACCCGCATTTGGTGGTAGTCGACATGCTGGGCCTGTCCGTTGGAAATACAAATAGTTTCTAAAAATGAGAACATAGCTAAAAGGGGAGATATACTTTTTGAATTAATTCTTCATATTCTTTTTGAGGGTCTGCATACACTGTTATTCCACCTCCAGATTTGAATGTTTTTTGTTGGCCGCTTTGTTCGATAAATCGGATCATCACGCCAGTATCTAAATTTTGGCCATCATATTCGCCCATAATTCCCGTGTAAAATCCTCGATCATATCCTTCGGCTTGTTGGATTAGGGAGATTGTCGAAGGTTTAGGTGCACCAGTAATCGAACCAGCAGGTAAAAGTGCTTGAAGAATTTGGCCAATTTTTCCATGGTATTTGGGAAGCAAATCGCCTGAAATGACCGATGACATTTGCCAAAGATTCCCTTCATGGGTTTTAATTTCTTCGATGTATTTGTATTTGTCCACGTAAATTGGAAATGCAATCTGACTAAGGTCATTCCGGATTAAATCGACAATAGTTGCGTGTTCAGCCTGTTCTTTGGGGTCATTCTGTAAAATTTCAGGTCCTTGTTTTGTGGCCGATGAAGTGCCTTTCATCGGATAGGAATAAATTTTCTGATCTCTAATTTGAACGAAACATTCAGGTGAAAAAACGACAAAATAATCCCACACGAAAAGCTTATATGCTGCTTGAGCATGTGTGAAAATGTTCTCCAAACTTGCATTCGTTTCGATCGGCGTTTCTGCAGTCAAATTAACTAGAAAGCTGTCTCCATAATGCAAGCTCCTTTGAACCCGTTCGAATTTTTCTAAATAGGACTCGAATGAAATAGGGGTTTTCGTAAATTCAAAATCATCCGTTTGTGCTTGCGCCTTTTTTCGAATGGCGAAATATATTCCGAGTGCCTTAGCTTCATCATTTGAGCCTGCCCATGCCTGCGTCCCATCGTAATTAATATAAAATACGAATGGAATGCCTAAGCTTCCCCATGTATCCATCTTTTCAGATACTTCTGCAAAGGATACATAGGGAATGGATGGATACATCCTATAAATAGTTTTGAGCTAATTCGATTACTTTGCTTAATCCTGCAGGGTTTTGACCACCCGCTGTTGCTAAAAAGGCCTGGCCACCGCCACCACCTTGAACTTCTTTGGCCAATTCGCGAACGATTGTACCTGCGTTCAAGGATTTGGTCTCCACCAAATCTTTAGAAATGGCTAATGCCAAACATGCCTTACCTTCTATTTCGGCAACCAATAAACAGAATAAGCGACCAACCTCTGTCTGTAAATCAAATGCCAAATTTTTCAATGCATCTGCATTGGGAATGTTAACTTGTTGGATGATCGCTGGCACATCCGAATTGGTATTAATTTGCTTCAACAATTCCGCTTTCAAGCCAGAAATTTCATTTGCCTGATAGGCCTGAACCGTCTTGTGCAATTGATTGCTTTGTTCAATTAATGTTGCAACCGCTTTAACGAGGTCTTTGGGCGCCTTTAATAAAGCATTTAATTCAGTTAAAAGTGCTTCTTGTTCACTTAAAAGTGCATAAGCTTGTTGGGATGTAATCGCCTCAATCCGACGAACACCCGTAGCCACAGAAGTTTCAGTAATGATCTTGCATAATCCAATTTCACCAGTAGCAGGAACATGTGTTCCTCCACAAAGTTCAACTGAATAGTTTTTGTCGAAGGTTATTACGCGGACAAATTCCCCATATTTTTCCCCAAATAAGGCCATGGCACCTTTGTCTTTCGCTTGGGCGATTGGTACATTTCGTTCTTCCAGCAAAGGTATATTTTCCGCAATTTTGGCATTCACGATTTGTTCAATCTTTAAGATTTCTTCGTCGGTCACTTTTTGGAAATGAGAGAAGTCGAAACGTAATAAGGCCTCATTGACCAATGAACCTTTTTGAGCCACATGTTTGCCTAATACTTCTTGTAGCGCTGCTTGCAGTAAGTGGGTAGCTGAGTGGTTCTGCGTAATCGTTCTGCGACGATTAACATCGATTTGAGCGAATACTTCTGAATCTGCTGCAACTTGTTCAATGCGTGCATCACTTAAAAAATGAACGATTAGATCATTTTCTTTTTTAGTATCCAAAACTTGAAGCGTGATTCCTGAAGTCTTAAAGGTAAGACTTCCTGTATCGCCTATTTGACCACCGGATTCTGCATAGAATGGAGTAGTTTCTAAAACAACTTTGTATTGGACTCCTCCTTTGTTTTGGACTTTTTGATATTTTAAAACCTGAGTCGTTGTTTGTGTTTCATCATAACCCACAAAGGAAACTTCCTCCCCTTCGCGAACGATCATCCAATCTTCAGCGCTGGCTCCTGCATCCTTACGCGAACGATCTTTTTGGGCTTGTAAAGCTTTGTTAAATCCAGCCTCATCAATATCCAAGCCTTTTTCTCGAGCAATTAATGCCGTTAAGTCAACGGGGAAGCCATAAGTATCGTTTAATTCAAACACATCGTCTCCGGAAAGAATTTTGCCTTGGCAGTCTTCCATCAACTTATCTAAACGAATCAAGCCCGTGGAAAGTGTTCGTAAGAAAGAAACTTCTTCCTCATAAATCACTTTGGCTACGAATGCTTCCTGTGCAATCAATTCATCAAAAACACCCTCAAACTGTTTCGCTAATAAAGGAACCAATTCATGCATGAAAGGCTCTTTAAATCCTAAATAGGTATATCCATAACGAACGGCCCGACGTAAAATACGACGGATTACATATCCCGCTTTCGCATTTGATGGTAATTGACCATCCGCGATACAGAAGGCAATAGCACGAATGTGGTCAGCAATGACGCGCATTGCTATATCGGACCATTTGTCATCCCCATATTTCTTCCCAGCTTTTTGGGCTAAGTATTGAATCGTTCCTTGGAAAACGTCCGTGTCATAATTGGATTGTTTGCCTTGTATCGCCATGCAAAGGCGTTCAAAGCCCATTCCTGTATCAACATGTTTGTTAGGCAAGGGAACTAAAGAACCATCCGCCATACGCTCAAATTGCATAAATACGTTGTTCCAAATCTCCACAACCTGCGGATGGTCCGCATTGACTAATGATTTTCCAGAGACTTTCGCTACTTCAGCGGCATCACGTAAATCGATGTGTATTTCAGAACAAGGACCACATGGTCCTGTTTCGCCCATCTCCCAGAAATTATCTTTCTTATTTCCATAAATGATGCGATCTTCTCCTACAATAGCCTTCCAAATATCAAATGCCTCTTGATCAAAAGGTACACCGTCTTTTTTATCTCCTTCAAATACAGACACATAAATGCGGTCTTTAGGAAGTTTAAATACTTCCGTTAATAATTCCCAAGACCAGGTTAATGCCTCTTGCTTAAAATAATCTCCAAACGACCAGTTGCCCAACATCTCAAACATGGTATGGTGGTATGTATCGAATCCAACATCTTCCAAGTCATTATGCTTACCAGAAACACGCAAACATTTTTGAGTATCTGCGATGCGCTTGGATGGGGGAGTTCCGTTGCCTAAGAAAAAATCCTTGAACTGAGCCATCCCGGAGTTATTAAACAAAAGAGTTGGGTCATTCTTCGCCACCAAAGGCGCGGAAGGAACGATTAGGTGTCCTTTGGATTGAAAGAAATCTAAAAACTGCTGGCGGATCTCCGGTGAAGTCATGCGCTTATTTTGGTAATGGGTTGGATTAATTCGCTTGCTTGTTTATTTTTGTTCAAACAAGAATCACAAAATTAGTTTTTTTTGCTGAATTTTTGAACCAAATAGTGGCTTTTATGAATTTAGACAAGCAATATTATTCCATCTCAGAAGTTGCGAGCCTTTTCAAGGTGAATACGTCTAAATTACGTTATTGGGAAACTCAATTTCCCCATTTACTACCCAAAAGAACGGGAAAAGGAATAAGGAAATATACACCGGTTGACATTGAGAAAATTTCCATTTTGGTAGATCTTATCGACAAGCAAGGTTTGACAATCGATGGAGCTAAGTTGGCCATCAAAAAAAATGGTGCTCCTAAAAATCCGAATCAAGCGGTGATAGACCAACTACTTGATATTCGTCAATTTTTACAAGTTATTTCTGAGGGTATTAAGTAAAACTACCGTTAATTGGCTCGAAATAATAATCGATGCCAACAGAATTGTTTTACCAAATTGCCTTGTCTCGCATTCCACAAATTGGAGTGGTGAATGCTCGCCGACTGATGTCATATTTTGACAAGGCATCATCCATATTTACTGCAAATCGTACTGATTTACAAAAGATCCCCCACATCGGTCCCGTGTTAGCTGAATCGGTTTTTCAGCAACATATTTTGAATGAAGCGGAGCAAATTTTGCTCGCATGTGAAAAATCGAATGTTCGAGTTCTGTTCTATTTAGATCAAGATTATCCGGACCGATTAAAACAGATTTATGATGCACCGATCATCTTGTACCAACAAGGTCTCGTCGACTTAAATGCTGCGTGTATGTTGGCCGTCGTTGGAACCCGCAAAGCAACTGATTATGGAAAACGGATGACCTCGAGGTTGCTGGCGGATTCCTTGGGCACAGAAATTACATTTGTAAGCGGCTTAGCCTATGGAATTGATGTCGAGGTTCATAAAACGTGTATCGAGCTTCAAATACCGAACGTCGCTGTTTTAGCAGGAGGTTTTAATCACATATATCCTTCCAAGCATAAGAAATATTTAGATCGTCTTTTGATGAACGGTGGGATATTATCTGAATATCCTTTGCACGAAAAACCAGACCCAAGGTTTTTTCCATTGCGCAATCGAATTATTGCTGGGATGACTGATGCAACAGTGGTCGTTGAAGCCGCAGAAAAAGGAGGGGCACTCATTACGGCAGATTACGCAAATAATTACCATCGCGAGGTGTTTGCTATACCTGGAAATCTTGATAAATTATTTTCAGAGGGGTGTAATCGATTGATACAGAAAAATAAGGCGATTATTTACACGGATTATGCTCAATTATGTGAGCAAATGAATTGGGGTAATTCACTTAATAACATTAAACCTAGCAAGCAATTGAGTTGGTCTCGATTGACAGAACCTGAGACGGAATTGATGGCCTTGTTGGCTAAAAATGGAGAAATGCCTTTAGACGAGTTGGCTTGGAAACTACAAAAAAAGGTGACCGAAATTGCGATCACCTTGATTAATTTAGAATTCCAGGGGATGGTCAAAGCCTTACCTGGATATATTTATCGGATTAAAGATTAAAGCCCCCAAGTACTTGGGTTCACGCGCCAATCTTGTAATGTTACTAATTGAGTATCTGAAATGTAGTTCAATTTGATTGCCTCTTCGACTAAAACATCGTAATTGGACAATGTGACCAATGGAATTCCTGAATTTTGGAAATTCTCGTCAGCAATACCAAATCCATAAGTGAAAATAGCAGCCATCCCTAAAACCTCAACACCAGCTTGCTGAAGAGCTTCCGCCGCTTTTAATGAACTACCTCCAGTGGAGATTAGATCTTCAATTAAAACGGCTTTTTGGCCCGCTTTAACAAATCCTTCGATTTGATTTCCCATGCCATGCTTTTTGGGTTCCGGACGTACGTAACAGAAGGGTAAATCTAAATAATCAGCAACAAGTGCACCTTGTGCAATTCCGGCTGTTGCAACGCCAGCAATAACATCGACATCCTTAAAATAGCCTTTTATCACGGCGGAAAGGCTGTTTTTAATATAGGTTCTTGCCTCAGGGTCAGATAATGAGATTCGATTGTCGCAATAAATGGGTGATTTCCAGCCAGAAGCCCATGTGAATGGTTGGTTTGGACGTAATTGTATAGCTTTGATGCGTAATAAATGATGGGCGACTTCCTGAGAAATGGTTAAATTAGACATGCGATATCGTTTCTAGTATATAATTACAAAAATAGGTTTTTCGGCTTATCTTATCGTTATTTAATTCTATTTTTGCCAAAATTAAATTTCTCCAATGATCATTTTTATCGACGATCGTCCGATCAAATTAATTAATCGAAAGAAAAAACATAGCTATCCTCCCATGGAGGATTTTGATGTGATCATAGATGCTAGATTAAAGCCCGTTAAAATTGCCGATTTCACAGGGCATACCTGTCTATTGAATGTAGGTGTCGATCAAATGGCAAAAATCATTGAAGAATTGCACGGGAAGAAGCCTTTTGACTTTCATTCCCTGTATATTTTGACCAACATTAAGCAGGCCTTAAAAGAAAAGATTTGTTCACTTTATACGGTCATAGAGGCGGCTGGTGGTGTCGTTCAAAATGAAGCAGATGAAGTATTGTGGATATATCGATTAGGTAAATGGGATTTGCCCAAAGGGAAACTCGAGAAATATGAGAAGTTTAAACAGGCTGCTGTCCGGGAAGTTGAGGAAGAATGTAATGTGAAAGCTACGCTTGTAGATAAGGTTTGCACGACTTTTCATACCTATTCTCAGAAAAACCAGCGGATCCTAAAGAAAACAAAATGGTATTCCATGCGTAGCAAGCATACGTCGGAACTCATTCCTCAGGCAGAAGAAAATATTGAAAAAGTCGAGTGGTTATCTTCATCGGCCATGAATAAGGCGATTTCGGATACTTATTCTTCCATTCGATACGTGATGATTAAGTTCCAAGAAACTCAAATCCCCTCTAACGTATAGGGTAAATATTGGTCGATTTTACTTCCGTATCGATGTAAATCTCGAATAATTGTAGAGCTAATGGGAGCAAGATGCGGAGAGGTTATTAAAAACACCGTCTCTAATTCTTCATTAATGTGGCGATTTACCTGTGAAATTGAATTCTCATATTCAAAATCTGTTGTATTCCTTAATCCCCTGATAATAAATTTAGCTCCTACCTCTTTGGCCACATTGGCTGTCAAATTCTGATATGTAACAACGCGTACAGGTTTTCCTTCAAATGTTTGCTCAATATAGCCTTTCATTTTTTCTAAATTGAAATAGCGTTGTTTGTTGGAATTTTGTCCAATACCAATCACGATTTCATCAAATAATGTCAGGGCTCGTAAGACAATATCTTCATGCCCTTTGGTAAATGGGTCAAAGGAACCTGGGAAAAATGCCGTTCTTTTCATGTTAGGGGGATATTCAATCGGATTAAATCAGCAATAAGTTTTGGGTCTAAGGCTTCTGGACCTTGTATTCGAATACTCTCAGGATTCCAATGAATGTCAAATGTATCACGAATTGAATGTAAATAATAGGCTAATGCTAATTCGTGTTCAAATGGGAAGACATTAATGAGTTGGAGTTTTCCATGCTGGAAATACATAACATATGCATGCTTCTCTTGTAAGTACACCTGAATCCGTGGATGAATATACAGTTTTGACTTATTGAGTTCGTTGCCTAAAAGATGTGTGTATTGAATCGTTGCTAAGGGAAAAAGGAAGGCTAATTGATCCTTCCAAACACTTGGTATTAAATACAACAAGGTTGAATCCACCATGGAACATGCTTGTTCATGTAATTCATTGCCATGCATGCAATGCTCACCTAAGGCTTTTTCTAAAAATGCGATCCGATAAAGGGGATCGTGGTAGGCATCAGGCAATAGCAAAAAGGCTGGATGAATAACGTCCACTTCAAGTTTTTGAACTTGTGCAAAATCAAAGCCTAGGTCTATTGAATTGCTGGTACTCGCTTGTTTCCAGGGAATAATGCTTGCTTCTTGAAATCGGATACCCTCTTCACTCACCTGCAATGGCAAGTTCGTGATCGATTGTATTGGATTACTTTGAATATTTGTTTGCAAGGCCATTTTCTTGAGAAGTGCCCGAAATTGCAAAAAAAATAGGACAATAGATAAAAAATAGAATTTTTTTCTAGCCTCAAAATGCGTAATTTTGCGCCTTATTTAATCCAATTCGTATGTTATCAGTATCGAATGTTTCCCTTCGCTTTGGGAAAAGAGTCTTGTTTGAAGAAGTTAATATCAAGTTTACCGAGGGCAATTGTTACGGTTTAATTGGTGCAAACGGAGCAGGTAAATCTACTTTTTTGAAGATTTTATCTGGTGAGATTGAATCTCAGACGGGAAATGTTTCCATGAATCCAGGTGAACGTATGTCGATTTTGAAGCAAAATCACTTTGAATTCGAAGAGTTTCCGGTACTTCAAACGGTTATCATGGGAAATAAGCGCTTGTATGATATCATGCTTGAAAAGGATGCGATCTACATGAAGGAAGACTTCACGGAAGCAGATGGAAACAAAGCGGCGGATTTAGAGGCGGAATTTGCCGAATTAAACGGATGGGAAGCAGAATCAGAAGCGGCTACCTTATTAAGTGGCCTTGGTATTAAAGAAGACATTCATTATACCTTATTGCGTGATTTAAATGGTTCTGAAAAAGTGAAGGTACTTTTGGCCCAAGCTCTTTTCGGTAATCCAGATATACTTTTATTGGATGAGCCTACTAACAACTTGGACATCGATTCAATTCTTTGGCTAGAAGGCTTCTTGCAAAACTTCAAAAATACGGTGATTGTTGTATCGCACGATCGTCACTTCTTGGATAATGTGTGTACGCACATCGCCGATTTAGATTTTGGTAAAATTCAAATGTTTGGAGGAACATATACTTTTTGGTATGAATCATCTCAGTTAGCTGCGCGTCAACGTCAAGACCAGAATAAGAAAACAGATGAAAAACGGAAAGAATTAGAAGAATTTATCCGTCGTTTCTCCGCTAACGTGGCGAAGTCGAAACAAGCGACATCCCGACAAAAAATGTTGGATAAATTACAAGTTGATGATATTAAGCCTTCTTCTCGTAAATATCCTTTCATTAATTTCAAACCGGAGCGTGAAGCTGGGGACCAACTATTAAGCGTTGAAAACTTGTCGGCAAGCACGGAAGAGGGCGTTCCTTTATTTACAAATGTATCTTTCACAATCAACAAAGGAGATAAAGTCGCTTTCTTGGCGAAAGACTCTTTGGCGATTACGGCCTTATTTGATATTTTGATGGGAGAGGCGAAGCCGACGACAGGCGAATTTAAATGGGGGGTTACCACGACTCAAACCTATTTGCCAAACGATAATGCTTCCTTTTTCAAGGATGATTCCATGAATTTAGTGGATTGGTTACGTCAATATTCGGATGAAAAAGACGAAAGCTTTATTCGGGGTTTCTTAGGCCGTATGTTATTTTCTGGTGAAGAGGCATTGAAAAAATCGACTGTAATTTCTGGAGGAGAAAAACAACGTTGCATGTTCTCTCGCATGATGTTGTCTGGGGCAAATGTTTGTATTTTCGATGAGCCTACCAATCACCTTGATTTGGAATCGATTACTGCCTTAAATAATGGGATGGTTGAATTCACAGGGACTATTTTATTCACTTGCCATGATCACCAATTGACCGATACGGTTGCGAATCGTGTCATCGAATTAGGTGCTAATGGATACTTGGATAAATTAATGACCTATGATGAATACATTTCGGATTCAACAGTAAAAGCACAGCGCGCTAAATTGTAATATTTACAAGATTGCATAAAAAAAATGCCTCGATGAAAATCGAGGCATTTTTCGTTTTTAACAGAATATTAAAGAATAAACCGGGTTGAAAGGAAATTCGATTGTTGGTTTTCTACAATCTGATTTACTAAATCCTTGTTCAATTGGTTTGATTTCGTTGCAACGACCGTACGGATTGAGAATGAACGTAATGCGGCTGTTACCGACAAAGTTCCTTCTGCTGAATCTTTACGACCCGTGAATGGGAATGAATCAGGTCCTCGCTGGCATTGTGCATTGATATTCACACGAGAAACTTGGTTCACGGTTTCGTCTATTAGCGCTGAAATTTGATTTACATCTGTTCCGAAAATGGCAACTTGTTGGCCATGCGACGATTCATGAATGTAATCGATTGGTGTTGAAATATCTTCAAATGGAACTACAGGAACCACAGGGCCAAATTGTTCTTCATGCCAAACCTTCATTTTATTGTTCACAGGATATAATAATGCTGGGAAGAATAAAGATTTGAAGTTTTCACCACCATGCTTATTCACCACCTTTGCTCCGTGTAATTTGGCATCCTCAATCAATTCTTTCAAATACGCAGGTTTGTTTGGTTCTGGAAGGGGAGTGATTTGAACGCCAGGTTCCCACATCATGCCAATTTTTAATGCTTCAATTTTCTCAGCTAATCCTTTGTTGAAAGCTTCTGCTAATGATTTGTGAACGAATATGATTTTCACCGCCGTACAACGCTGTCCATTAAACGAAAGTGAGCCCAATAAACATTCATTGATAGCTACATCCAATTGTGCACTTTCGGTTACAATCGCCGCATTCTTAGCATCTAGGCCTAAGATAGCACGTAAACGATTCACTTTCGGGTGCATTTTTTTCAATTTATCCGCAACTTTGGAAGAACCAATTAAGGTTAACACATCAATTTTGCCTGATTCCATCAATTGTGGGATGATTGAATTTCCCCGACCATAAAGCGTATTGATCACACCTGCTGGGAATGAATCTTTGAATGCCTCTAATAAGGGGTAGTGCAATAAAGTGCCGTGTTTCGGTGGTTTGAAAAGCACAGTATTACCCATGATTAATGCAGGAATAAGGGTTGTAAAGGTTTCATTTAAGGGATAGTTAAATGGTCCCATACACAATACAACTCCTAAAGGAGAACGACGCACCTGACCAATAATCCCGTCTTCAATTAAGAATGTTGAAGATGTACGATCAATGTCTTTCAATGCACCAATTGTATCATAGATGTATTGAACAGTACGATCAAATTCTTTTTGTGAATCCCCTAAAGATTTACCGATTTCCCACATGAGAAGTTTTACTACCTCATCACGCTTTTGAATCATCTTTTGAGTGAATTTTTCAACACATTCAATTCGTTGGCTTACTGACATCGAGGGCCATTCGCCACGTCCATTGGAGTATGCCTTTACGCCAGCATATAAAACTTCCATGGCATCTGTCGCATCGGTTATTGGATAAGATCCAATGCGTTTTTGTTCGAAGCCATTTGCCGTTTGAACATAAATAGGAGACCAAACATCTTGTGTTTTGCCCGACCATTTACGCATCTCTCCATTGACTAAATACTCACGTTGTTCGATGGGTTGTGTTAAATCAAATTCTTTGGGGATATCTGCTGCCTTGGGAAACAGATTTTCTAAATCACTTGCTTGCATATCTTTTGTTAAAAATTTCTGAATACAAATTTCTACGATTTGTATCTTTCAATTAAACCAATGTATTGTTTATTTGAATAATGTAGCAATAAATTAGAAAAGTGCAAAATATAAACGCTTAAAATTCGGTTTTTAGCGGGTATTTACGACGGATTTTATTCAATTGAAACTTGTATTGATTCGTAAAGCTGTTTTCATGCATTTGCTTAAATGCCATTTCCCAAATCAAATATAAGTCTATTGCAGAATCTTTAAATGGAGCGGGAGCAATGTTTTTGCTGATTAAATAGTCATTAAAGTCCATTATTTTGCCAGTTTTTGTGATAATTCAACAATAGGAAAAATGCGATGATTGCCAAAATACTAGATATGGCAAAAGGGACAGGAATACGTTCTTGAAGTCCTTTGTAAATCATACCGGCAAAGAATGCACCTAAACCAATGCCAACCTCTAATGCTATGTACATGGTTGCCATCGCACGTCCCATGTGATTTTTATTGGCTAAGTCTGTAGTCCATGCGGCCAATGTGGGTGTATTGAAACCCCAAGAAAACCCAAATAAAACGGCCGACAAGATAACGGTGTAAGTATTCAGTTGTATGAGCATCACGCCCATGGAAGCGGCTAAAATTATAGAAGATACAATTAGCACTGGAATTCGGCCATACTGGTCGGAAGTCTTCGAAAAAAAGATTCTGACTAAGATGGAAGCGATCGTATAAATCGTGAAATAGAGACCCTTATTATGCCATCCGATGTTTTTGGAGATGTCGGGCAATAAGGTAATAACTACCCCTGAAGAAAAGGAAACGAAAAGCATGACCCAAAAAACAGGAAGAATATGAGGCTCAAATACATCTGTCCAGGATATCTTAAATAATTTCCAAGAGAATTTAGATTTCATGGCGGGTGGTAATGTTTCCTTCATGCGCATGAGGATGAGGATGGAAAACAAAGCAAACAAAGATGAAATCCAAAACATTTCTCGGAGTCCATACGCAGAAGCCAAATAACTACCTATGGCTGGGCCCATGGACATTCCAGTGGCGGTAAAAATACCCAAGCCTCCTTGTGCTTCGCCTCTTCTATTTTCCGGGATGATGTCCGCGACATAAGCAGCTGTGGCTGTGGGTTTTGTACCCGTAGACATGCCATGTAAGAACCTCAAAAATAAAAATCCTTGTACGGTGTGAATCAGCGGATAAAGTCCACCACAGATAAAACAAACAATCGAACCGAACGCCATGACAGGCACACGTCCGATGTGGTCGGTGAGTTTACCCGAAAAAGGCCGACTTAATCCCGCGGTCAGCGTAAATAAGGCAATCGTATAACCGATGTATTCTTTGCCGCCCATGCTCGCCAGGTAATCGGGCAATTCAGGGATAATCATTGAGAAACTCGCAGAAAATAGAAAATTACTGAGGCTTAAAAGCCAAAATTGAAGCGTGTATATGGATTTCTTTTCCTCCATTATACCTCTTCGATTAAATCTTCGATTTCTTTTTTATTCATCCCCATGAGAAATGCGGGTAATAAAATCAAATTGCAGATCATGGCCATCAATAATGTGATGGATACTAAAACGCCTAAAGCTTGTGTCCCTTTAAAGGTTGAAGCCGTAAAAATAAAGAAACCAAAAAACAGTATCATCGCAGTGTAAAACATGGAAACACCCGTTTTTTGAATGGTAATTTGAACGGCTAATTTTACATTTTTGGCATTTTTCAACCACTCCTCTTTGTAACGTGTCAAGAAATATATGGTTCCATCGCTGGAAATACCAAAGGCAATGGAGAAGATTAGAATGGTACTTGGTTTTAATGCAATGTGGAAATACCCCATTAAACCTGCCGTAATGATTAATGGAATTAAGCTCGGTAATGTGGAGATGATGATCATTTTCCAACTCTTAAACAAAAATCCCATGAGCATACAAATAAGGAAAATGGCGGTAAATGTACTTTCGATTAAGTTCTTTTGAAGATATTCTGTTTGAAACGCATAGATAACAGAATTCCCAGTGACTTTGGCATCGTAAACGCGTTTATCTGAAGCAGGCAATATTTCTCCAGATTCTACATCACTGCGGAAAATACTATCGATTTTAGGTTGGATCTCATCGAAAAGTTGCTTCGTACGAACAGTCCCTACATCAGCCATCTGAAAACTGATGCGAGTAAAGCGTTTTTCTTTATCTAAAAAGCCATTGAATAGGTTGTTCTTTCCGTCAAGGCTACTGTTGTACTCTTTGAGTTTTGCTAACTCATCTATTCCAGGTAAGGTATAATATTTCGGATGACCACCTCGGTATACTTGGTATAGATATTTAGTTGCAGTGAGTAAAGATAGGCCTTGTGTGAATTCTGGGTATTTTGCTAACAGTTTTTCTGTTCGCTTCATTTTTGCCAAGATTTCGGGAGTTAAAGCTCTGCCTGGTTCATGCGCATCTATAGATACCTCAAATGGCATGACGCCCTTGAAGTGTTTCTCAATAAACTTTAAATCAGTATAAATGGCATTGTCACGAGGTAGGTCGTCAACGATGTAACCAACGGCCTCAATTTTAGTTAGGCCATAAACGGAAACGACTAAAATAGCTGCAATAATTCCGTAAATGAATTTTCGATGACCGAAAACCCACGTTTCGATCTTTGTCAACAGTAGATTAATTCGTTTTGACTCAAAATGTGCTAAATCCTTTGGTTTGGGAGGATTTAGGTAACTGAAGAAAATAGGAATGAGTAATAAGGAAATTAAAAATGTCAACATGACATTCAGCGCGGCCACGATTCCAAATTCGACCAATAGGGCAGAACCAGTAAAGGCAAAAACGCCAAAACCGATGGATGTCGTTAGGTTGGCCAAAAACAAGGTCCGACCTACCGTGCTCGTACTTTCAATCAGCGAAGCCTCTTTGTTTTGCGTTATCAGGTAGGTTTCGTGGTATTTGTTTAATAAGAAGATGGCATTTGGCACACCTATGACCACAATTAACGGAGGTATCAAGCCTGATAATAAAGTGATTTTAAAGCCGAAAATAACGATAGTCGCTAACGATGCGACTATACCTATCAAGATGACAATGAGTGCAAAGAAAACAACTTGAATCGATCTGAAAAAATAGAATAGAATCAAGGAGGTTATTAAGATGGCTAAGCCTAAAAATAAGACAAGCTCGTTAGTTACTTGTGCCGTTAATTCCGTCCGAATAAAGGGCATTCCAGAGAAGTGAATGGGATGTTTGGATTTTTTGGCATATTCATCCCCTAACTTTTTAATATTTCTAACTAATTGGATTCTGTTTTTATTATTAATCGTCTTTTGATCCAAGGTAATTAACATCATGTGAACCTTTAGATCTTCCGTATATAGGAAATTACGGTAAATGGGTAAATTTCCTAAAGTGGATTTTAACGAATCTAATGCGATTTGCGAGCTAGTTGAATCACCATCGTAGGCTAATTTCGATTTGAATTGATGTGCTGTACTATCCAAATAGAGCACAGGTAAATTGGGTAATGCCAATATGGATTTTATTCCAGCTTGATTTTTAACATCACGGTATAATTTGTTCCAGGCATCAAATTCTTTGGGCGTGAATAAATCGGGGTTTTCAAGCCCGATAACCATGATGTTGCCATCTTCGCCATATTTCTGTTTAAACGATTCATATAATTGAAATCGTTTATCTGATTTTGGTAGGATTTTCGCTAGTTCATAACTCAGTTGTATTTGGCTTGCTTCAAAGACCAATGCAACGGTCAAAGCACTTACTGCAATTAATATTGCTACTTTATAGGCCAAAATTTGATTTGCAATCCAATTCCAGGTCTTATTCATAGGTTTACTTAGGTTGTAATATCGATTCTGCCACCAATAAATCTTCTGGGGTAGTAATTTTTAAGTTGGAATATTCTCCTTCCATCAAATATATGCTTTCTCCATTCGCCTCTAAGACACTCGCATCGTCTGTAAAAAGGGGAGAATAGGCCTGTTTGAAAGCTTTTTTGAGGGAATTAATTTCGAAAATCTGGGGTGTTTGTATGATTTTTACCTCATTGCGTAGCACAGATTTGTATACATTCGCACGCGCATCCCACAGTCGTATCGAATCTTTGCTTGAAACAGAAACAACGCAATTCCCTTTTTTCTCTGCCATTTTGAAGGCTTGATTAATTGTTTCAGGCAAAATTAACGGCCTTACTCCATCATGAATTGCTACTAGGCATTCTTCTGAAGTATCAATGGAGTCGATTCCATTTTTACTCGAGTGAAAACGGGTTTCACCGCCTATTATTACTTGGTGCGGGGTTTCTATCCTTATTTCTGGGAATTTTTCACAGAGTGAATTCCAGTAACTGATTTGATTTTCTGGAAGGACTACGCGAAGTTCTGTGCTGGGATCTGCGGACTTAAAGGCACGAAGCGTATGAAATAAAATGGGTTTGTTTTGAAGTAGCAAAAACTGTTTCGCGACGGCGCTGTTCATTCGCTGACCAGAACCTCCCGCTACAATGATTGCTATTTTTCTCAAAACAAACCCTTTTTAAATTTAGATGATTAACATCACGTCGCCATAACTGAAGAAACGGTATTTCTCCTTAATCGCCTGCTTGTAGGCCTCTTGGATTAAATCATATCCGCCAAATGCCGAAGCCATCATTAATAAAATCGATTCAGGTAAATGGAAATTGGTCAATAGAGCCGTAGGAATCTTGAATTCATATGGTGGGAAGATGAATTTATCTGTCCAGCTATTGATTGGTTTTAAATGTCCACTCGCAGAAACAGAGGATTCTAAAGCCTTCATTACGGTAGTTCCGATTGCTAAAACTTGCTTTTTGTTATCAATTGCGTTGTTAACATAGGTACAGGTTTGTGGGTCAATCATGAAATGTTCTGAATCAGTTTTGTGTTTAGTTAAGTCCTCTACGTCCACTTGGCGGAAAGTACCCAAACCTACGTGCAAAGTGATTGGAGAGAATTGAACACCATTCAATTCCATGCGTTTCATAACAATTTTTGAAAAGTGAAGTCCTGCTGTTGGGGCAGCAACTGCACCTACATGTTCCGCATAAATGGTTTGAAAACGCTCGCGATCATCTTCAGTTGCGGCACGTTTGAAACGAATTTCATCCGGAAGGGGAGTCTCACCCAATTCGTGAATCGCTTGCATCAACGCTTCGTGATCGCCATCATATAGAAAGCGAATTGTTCTTCCACGTGAAGTGGTATTGTCAATAACCTCTGCAACAAGGTCAGAATCTCCAAAATATAATTTGTTGCCAACTCGAATTTTACGAGCAGGATCAACTAATACATCCCAAAGGCGGTGTTCGCGATTTAATTCGCGAAGCAAGAATACCTCAATTTGAGCACCAGTTTTCTCTTTATTTCCATAAAGACGCGCAGGGAATACTTTTGTGTTATTCGTAACTAAAACATCGCCATCGCCAAAGTAATCGACGATATCAGTAAATTTCTTATGTTCAATCGTTTTTTCTTTACGGTTCACCACCATCATACGTGCATCTTCACGGTTATCGGTTGGATTTAAAGCGATTAAGCTTTGGGGTAAATCAAATCTGAATTCAGATAATTTCATTCGGATGGGTTTATGTTAAATGCTGCTAAAAGGATTTCTACTTTTGGCATAAGAATTGAATTTGCAAATATACACTTTTCAAGGGGGGCTTGTCAAGACATATTTTTCAAACAATTAAGATTGTGGCTTGTTAAGTTAAAAAACATAGCTCAGTGAAACAGAAAATATCTGTATTTTGGTTTAGACGCGATTTGCGTTTAGAAGATAATCATGGATTATATCAGGCATTAAAGGGTCCATGGCCTGTTTTACCTGTCTTCATTTTTGATCCCAATATCTTATTGAGGCTTTCTTCAAAAGCCGATGCCCGCGTTGAATTTATTTTATCTGCCCTCCAGGATTTACAAGAAAAATTGCTTTCCGTTGGTTCATCCATTCGGGTACTTCATTTAAACCCACTTGAAGCTTTTAAAAGTTTAGTGGAACAATTTGATATTCAAGCCATATACTGTAACCACGATTATGAGAAATATGCACGTGAACGAGATGAACACATTAAACAATGGGCAGGGCAAAATTCAATACAATTTTATTCATATAAAGATCAGGTTATCTTTGAAAAGGATGAGGTCTTAAGCGGTCAAAATACTCCTTATACCGTATTTACTCCTTTTGCTCGAAAGTGGAAAGAGAAGCTTTCCCAGCAACACTTTTCATTGTTTCCATCGGGAAGTCTTCAAAATTATGTGTCAATTCAGCAAGATTTGCCTTCATTAAAAAGTTTAGGATTTGAAGTTTCGGGTATAGAATTTCCAATCAAAAGCGTTTCATCAGAATTGATTCTGGACTATCAGGACCAAAGAGATTTTCCGGCAAAAGGGGCGACTTCTCGTTTATCGGTGCATTTACGATTTGGAACTCTTTCCATACGCTCATTGGTCAAACGGGCAGTAGATTTATCAGAAACTTGGTTAAATGAATTAATCTGGCGCGATTTTTACTTTTCTATATTACATCATTTTCCACATGTTTCGGAAGGACATGCCTTCCGAAAAGAATATGATCTCATGGAATGGCGAAATAACGAGCTTGAATTTGAGGCTTGGTGCGTAGGTCAAACGGGGTACCCAATTGTTGATGCTGGAATGCGAGAATTGAATGCAACGGGTTTTATGCACAATCGTGTTCGAATGATTGTAGCTAGTTTTCTGGTCAAACATTTATTGATCGATTGGCGCTGGGGCGAGGCTTATTTTGCTAAGAAATTATTGGATTTTGATTTTGCGGCAAATAATGGAGGTTGGCAATGGGCTGCAGGCTGCGGATGTGATGCTGCGCCTTATTTTCGTATATTCAACCCTACTTTACAAACTCAAAAGTTTGATAAGGAATTAGCATACATTCGAAAATGGGTTCCGGAGTTTCAAGAATTAGGTTATCCTCAACCGATTGTGAATCATGAATATGCCAGAATACGAGTTTTGGCGGCCTATAAAAAGGCTTTGAATCGTCAATAAATCTTTTTCCCTTGGATTTTGTAATCAATTAAATCGATGGACAGAAACCCTATTTTTAAATTTACTTCCATTTTTAGTGGGATTTGATATTTGTCCCGACTAATCCACAAGCGTATGGCATCCTCATCTTTAAATAGGTTATTTTTGGGAAGAACGAGGGATGTTCGAATGCATTTTAAGGGACCTATATCACTGTTGACCGTTTCAAAACCTTTCACAATAAACCAAATTTCATAAATCGTCCCGTCAACGAGGACTTTGGAACTTAATTTTTCTCCGATATTCATGTTGGAGAGCTCTTTGTTCCGTAAATAAAAATAGCCCCCTATGAGGTCCAATGTCTTTGGGCTAATGGAAATAAGTTTATCTATCGGCGTATTTTGTGGCGAATGAATTTTTGCTTGGCCTGAATCTTGCGAAAAATAGACCTGTTCTTGTTTCTTGTATCTACCCTCCCTTTTACGCATTTCAGTTTTTATGGGCATGAGGGTATTTACGTCTAAATAGGCCGACCAGTAATCTTCAACTGGAGAAAAAAACTTTAACCAAGCGACAGTTTGACCAAGAATTTCAACTTTCCTACAAGCGTGATTATTGATGTGGGTCATCGTGTTACTACTCGTAACAGTAGCTGTTGCAGCTTCAATAAAGCCTAAATGAATCCGATAATTGAGTTGTTCCCCAGCAAGTAATAGGGCATTTTCTTGGGCATGAATTTGAAAGTTCAGTGACAAAATTAGCCCATATATCCCCAAAATATTTGAAAAGAATTTTAGATATGTTTTCAATGAGAGCAAGGGCGTAGTTTTTGAATTAGTTTAGTTTGAATTTTACTGACAAATCCATGTTGAGATTATCAACTTATTTGATTAAAGTTTAGTGTCAATTAACTATTTTTGTTAGGATTTATCAAAGGGTAAATTTAGGCATTTTTAGAACATTCAAAATTATCAATAAATATAACATGGCAAAACAATCGGATGGCGCACAAGGCTTAGCAGCTGAAAAATTAAAGGCGCTTCAGACTACCTTGGAAAAATTAGATAAAGCATACGGCAAGGGGACGGTGATGCGCTTATCAGATAGTAAAGTGATGGATGTGCCAGTTATTTCCACAGGTTCATTGGGATTGGATTTAGCATTGGGGATTGGCGGTGTTCCGCGTGGACGTGTTGTTGAAATTTATGGCCCAGAATCTTCCGGTAAGACAACATTAACATTGCATTGTATTGCAGAAGCTCAGAAAGCCGGAGGAATTGCTGCATTTGTGGATGCTGAGCATGCATTCGATCGTTCATATGCTGAGAAATTAGGAATTGATACAGAGAATTTATTGATTTCTCAGCCAGATAATGGAGAACAAGCGTTAGAGATTGCAGAACATTTAATTAGTTCAGGGGCAATTGATATCATTGTCATCGACTCGGTAGCGGCATTAGTACCTAAAGCGGAGATAGAAGGGGAGATGGGTGATTCGAAAATGGGTTTACAAGCTCGTTTGATGTCACAGGCATTACGTAAGTTGACAGGTACGATTAATAAAACAGGATGTTGCTGTATTTTCATCAATCAATTACGTGATAAGATTGGTGTCATGTTTGGTAGTCCTGAGACGACTACGGGTGGAAATGCCTTAAAATTTTATGCATCAGTTCGTTTGGATATCCGTCGGGCTGGTCAAATTAAGGAATCAGCTGATTCAATCACAGGTAATCGGACACGTGTTAAAGTGGTTAAAAATAAATTAGCACCTCCATTCAAAGTGGTTGAATTTGATATCATGTATGGAGAAGGTATTTCTAAGGCAGGAGAAATCTTGGATTTGGGTGTTGATTTAGGTGTGATTGATAAATCGGGTTCTTGGTTCTCCTACAACGGGAATCGTTTAGGACAGGGACGTGATGCTGTAAAAGATCTAATTAAGGATAATCCAGAACTTATGGATGAGCTTGAAGCTAAGATTAAAGAAAAAGTGAAAGGTGACGATGGGGCTTTATTAGATAAAGAGGCAGTTGCAGCTGAGTAATAAATTTTAGTGTTTGTGTATAAAAAAAAGAGGCTTTTGCCTCTTTTTTTGTTTAATAATATATTGAAGCAGAAGCTTTAGTCCCTTTTTAGTTTAATGCGATGTTGAATCGATTAAATAATTTTCGAACGGTCTTTTCAACAGACTTGTCTGTTTCCATGGCTTCTGAAATAGATTGAACCGCATGAATGACTGTACTATGGTCGCGGCCACCAAAATGATACCCAATGGATTTCAATGGGAGATTAGTTAATTCTTTCAGCATATACATGGCTACTTGACGTGGAAACACGGTTTCTTTCTTCCGGCATTTACCTGTAAGTAGTTCCATATCTACATCGAAATGGGAAGTAATGGCTTCTAAGATATTATCTACGCTTAATTCTTTTTCTTGATCGTTAACAATGCTTTTAAGCGTTGATTTTGCAAGTTCAAGGTCAATTTCCTTTCGAGTGAGCGATGCCTGAGCCATTAAGGAAATAATAACACCCTCAAGTTCACGCACGTTCGTTTGAATGGAATGTGCAAGATATTCTAATACATCAAAATTGATTTGAATGCCATCGTCTTGTAATTTCTTTTGAATAATAGCAATACGAGTTTCGAAATCGGGTTGTTGTAAATCAGCCGTTAATCCCCATTTGAATCGACTTAATAGGCGATCTTCCATTCCCGCGAGATCACGTGGTGCACGGTCGGAGGATAAAATGATTTGTTTGCCTGATTGATGTAAGTGATTGAAAATGTTGAAGAATGTCTCTTGGGTTTTCTCTTTTCCAGATAAGAATTGAACATCGTCGATGATCAATACGTCAACCTGTAAATAGAAATTAGTAAATGTCTCAATGGAATTGTTTCGAATAGCATTGACAAACTGATTCGTGAATTTTTCTGTCGAAACATAAAGCACAAATTTATCTGGAAATTGATTTTTAATATCATTTCCGATAGCTTGAATTAAATGTGTCTTACCTAATCCAACTCCTCCATAAATCATTAAGGGGTTAAATGAAGTTAATCCAGGTTTGTTTGCCACGGCCATACCTGCTGCACGTCCTAAGCGGTTGCAATCTCCTTCAATAAACTTTTCAAATGTATATTTTGGAATTAAATAGGAGTCTAATTCTAATGAATCTAAATCTTTGAATTGAAATGGGTTTCGTTGCGCTTGAACTGGAGTGGCAGTCGTTTCATTGCGATACGAATTCGGATTGGGAACTTGTTGGTTAAATGTGGGTAAGTTAAATGCCAAAGGAGGATTCTTTCTGTCACCATTATCTACAACAATCGAATATTCGAGCATCCCGCGCTTCCCTACGGTTTGATCAATAGCTTTTCGTAATGTACTGACGAAGTTTTCTTCAAGCCATTCATAAAAAAATTGAGAGGGTACCTGAATCGTTAAGGTATTGTTGATAAAACGAAGTGGAACGATAGGGCTAAACCAGGTCGAAAATTGCTGTTCAGAAATATCCCCCCGGATAATTTCCAAACATTTTTTCCACAATTCTTTTACCTCGTTATGCATCTAATTTGTACGCGTTTTTATTTTTTTAAGTCAACAATTTCTTGGGTGAAGCTATTCGATTAGAGAATGGCTGGACCTTTTTTATAATATTTATTTGTAATGGTTGGGTACTACTAAAAACTAAAAAGTTTTTATTGAGCGGGGAGACAAAAATAGTAAAATTCGGGGGTGTTGCAAATTCGAAAAAAAATATTTTGTTGAAAAAAGGTAAGGTAAAATTTGGACCTAAAAATTGTTCAACAATACAGCCGCTCTAAGGGCTTTCTACTTGAAAAAATCAAATAAAAAAAATCAAAAATATTTTGAATAAAAATCGTATTTGAAATAAACTGTGAATAAAATAGTTTTTTCGATATATTTGTAAGTAGTTGATATTTAGGATTTTATGTGTAATGTTGTCGTTTTACTATGGGTGAATGATTAATAATTTTTCAGGAAGAATTTCGATGTTGATTTCTTTTGAACTTGTTTGAAGGCATTCGCCATCTAAGTGATAATAAACGCCTATGTCGCATTGCACTTTAATCGATTTTGCTTGAACAACTTCAACTAATGGATGCATATGAATCGATTTGGAAAATAGGCTAATTCCAAGTTGGCCTTTTTGCCATAAATTTCCATTTTTTATTTTAACTATTTCAAAAAGAGTATCTTGTAGGTTTGAAAGGGGTGAGATATAGGCGTTGTTTCCAAATTGATTGGCATTTGCAATTGTAAATGAAAAATAACTTTGTTTGGACACATGATTAAATGAAATCTCAACAGGTTTGTAGGTATTGAGCGCTTGGAAAGTTGCTTTGATGTAATTGAAAAATCCCCGGCCTTTTCCTTTATGAAATAGTGCAGCTACATAGGCATCAAATCCGATACCAGCAGTACAAAAGAATGCACGGTTGTTCCAAGCTAGAACATCAATGAAGTCGGCTCTACCTTGCATGGCAATAATTAGTGCTTTTTTTATGTTCAATGGGATGTTTAAATGTCTGGCTAAACCATTTCCTGAACCTAAAGGAATGATGCCCATTGGAATGGAAGTACCTTTCATGGCATTTCCAATTTCATTAATGGTTCCATCGCCTCCTATTGCAATGATTTTTGTTGGATTTTGACTTATTAATTCGCTAACTATTTCTTTCGCATGGTTCGGGTATTCTGTGAGGACTAACTGCGAGTTTGGAATCTTTTGCAGGTTATTTATCAACTTTTGTCGATATCTATTACTTTTGTTGCCAGCGTTGGGATTGTATATAAAATAAACCATGCGGTGATTTTTATGCAATTTACCCTCATTTTAGTAAATAATGTACAATAATATGATCAAAGTAGGCGATTGCTACGAAATTGAATTTTCATTTACTCAGGAGCAGGTAAATGATTTCTGTAAAATATCGGGAGATTTTAATCCTTTACATTGGGACGAGGCTTTTGCAGCGACTACACCATTTAAAAGGCCCATTATCCACGGCGCTTTGATTGCAAGCGTATTCTCAAGGGTTATGGGAATGGAATTCCCTGGATCTGGAAGTGTTTATTTAAAGCAGGTTTCGGAGTTTAAGCGTCCTTTGTTTGTTGGGCAAACTTATCAGGCAAAATTTGAGGTGGAATCAGTTAACGAATTGAAACATACTGCTGAAATTAAAACAAATGTATTTGAAATGGAACGAGGGAAATTGATGGTGGATGGAATCGCATCCGTCATGCATGCGACTTTATTTTAATCAAATTGAACATAAAAAAAGCCCGATTATTTCGGGCCCCTTTTATTGCTTAGAAATCTCGCAAACTATTTTGCTGCGTTCTTTTTCTCTTGAACTTCAGTACGGATTTCTTGAGCCAATGTTTTCAATTGTTGAAGACCTCCTCTAACGCGAGTTCCAGCTGCCTGGTTTCCTTTGTCATAGAATTTTTCGAAATCACCTTCTAAAGATAAAATTAGGTCCTTTACTTGTGCAAATCTGCTCATAATACTTTGAATTTTTAGGTTTTAAAAAATTAGATTGTCTTTATTCGCTGTTTGAAGCGTTTATAAGGCGAAATTTAGTAAAATTTGAATAGCTCGCAAATTATTTTTCATAAAAAAGCCAAAAAAAAGTTCAAAAAGTGAAAAAAAAGTCAAAATCGACCTTTTAATCAATATTAATCCTTGTAAAAGCCCGATTTTAAGCGATTTTGAACTTCGGCGAAACAGTTTGTGGTATAGTCGATATCTTCTAAGGTATGTGAGGATGTCGGAATGATACGCAACATGATTTGTCCCTTGGGAACGACTGGATAAACGACGATACTACAGAAAATACCCATATTTTCGCGCAAATCACGGACAAGTTTTGTTACGGCATTGATATCATAATCGCCATGTAAGAAAACAGGTGTAACTGGGGAAGTTGTTTCTCCGATATCAAATCCTTTTTCGATCAATCCTTTTTGTAATGCACGAACATTAGCCCATAATTGCTCACGTAATTCAGGATGTTTCTTAATTAATTCTAGGCGCTTCATTCCTCCTATGACAAATGGCATAGGCAATGCTTTCGCATAAGTTTGAGAACGCATATTGTATTTCAAATACATGATAATGTCTTTAGGCGCCGCAACAAACGCACCAATCGCCGCCATCGACTTCGCAAATGTGGAGAAGTATAAATCAATTCCCTCTGTACAATTTAAATGTTCGCCTACACCTCGTCCATTTGCACCCATAGTACCAAAACCGTGTGCATCATCTACTAATAGTCGGAAATTGAAATCTTTTTTCATCTCAACAATCTTATCGAGTGACCCAACTTTACCTGACATACCAAAAACTCCCTCAGTGATGACTAAAATTCCACCACCGGTTTCTTGTGTTTTCTTAGTTGCACGCGCTAAATTCTTGCGCAATGAATCCATGTCATTGTGATTGAATTTATAGTAATCTCCCATTTTAGCTTTATGAAGTCGAATTCCATCAATTAAGCATGCATGTGACTCGGCATCATATACAATGATGTCACGGTGATCTACCATACATTCAATAATCGACATGACACCTTGATAGCCATAATTCAATAGGAACGCATCTTCTTTGCCAACAAATTCGGCTAATTGTCTTTCGAATTCTTCATGTTCGTCAGTATTTCCCGACATCATACGTGCACCCATTGGATAGGCTAAGCCATATTTTGCTGCCGCATCTGCATCTGCCTTACGCACTTCTGGATGATTGGCTAATCCTAAATAGTTGTTCAATGACCAATTCAACATTTCCTTCCCCATGAAAGTCATGCGTGGGCCTAATTCGCCGGTAAGTTTAGGAAAAGAGAAATAATGGTGGGAATAATGTGCATGGGCGCCAATCGGTCCCATATTTTTGACAACTTTCTCGAAAATATCCACTTTAAATTGCGTTTTGGTTGGTAAATACTATATACGTAAGACAAAGGTAATTTTAAATTTTTATTATCACAATGTAATTGAATTGAGGTTTTGAGGAAATATTTACTTTAATTCGCTTTGGCTTTAATAAAATGCCCCTTCATCAAAAATGCAATTTTCTTATGAATCGAATATGTTTATTAATTGTTCTTGGTTTCTCTTTTTCAGCTTTTAGCCAACAAACAATTAAGCCAATAGTGGAAGGAACGAATGGGATGGTAGTTAGTACGCATCCCGCCGCCAGTCAGATTGGTCTCGAAATATTAAAGAAAGGAGGGAATGCGATTGATGCAGCTGTTGCTGTCAATTTTGCGCTCGCGGTGTGTCATCCCGCAGCTGGGAATATTGGCGGAGGGGGATTTTTGGTTTACCGTTCTGCCAAAGGAAAAGCTTATACTTTGGATTTTCGTGAAATGGCTCCATTAGCTGGTTCTCGGGATATGTATGTAGATTCTTTGGGCCAAGTGATTCCAGGAAAGAGTTTTGTCGGGATTCATTCAGTTGGCGTTCCAGGTGCTGTCGCTGGGATGCAAGCAATGCATAGGCGTTTTGGTAAACTAGCCTGGGCAGAATTAGTGCAACCAGCAATTGCTCTTGCTAGGCAAGGTGTTCTACTTACTGAAAAAGAAGCTCGTGGATTGAATCGTAATCGTCTGGATTTTATGCGTTATAATCCGGGAAGGGCTTATATGGTCAAGGAAGATAGTACACAATGGGTGCCTGGAGAATTATTTATTCAAAAAGATTTAGCATTTACATTAGAAAGAATTTTAGCAAAAAAAGCACGCGGATTTTATCGGGGGGCAACGGCTGATTTTCTTGTTAAAGAAATGGAGCGACAAGGTGGTTTGATTACACATCGAGACCTAAAATCTTATCGGGCAATTTGGCGTAAGCCCCTTGTCAGTCAATATGAAAACTTTACTATAATTGGTATGCCACCCCCATCTAGTGGGGGATTGGCAATAGGGCAATTGTTTAACATGATTAGTCCTTTCCCATTAGCACGCTGGGGAGTACAATCAGATTCTACCATACAAGTAATGATTGAAGCTGAACGTCGCGTCTATGCAGATCGCGCAAAATGGTTAGGTGATCCCGATTTTGTCAAAGTACCAGTCAGTGGATTATTGGATCCTCAATATTTATCTGAGCGGATGAGTTCGATGCGATTCGATCAAGCAACCAAGAGTTCTGATGTGGTAGCGGGTGAATTCACAGGCTACGAAAGCCCTGAAACAACACATTATTCCATTGTTGATCAAGCGGGGAATGCAGTATCCATTACGACAACCTTAAATAACTCCTATGGGAGCAAGGTTTTTGTTGGCGGTGCTGGCTTCTTGTTAAATGATGAAATGGATGATTTCAGTGCTAAAGCAGGAGTGCCTAATTTATACGGCTTAGTGGGCTCCAAAGCCAATGAAATCCAACCACGTAAACGCATGTTGTCAAGTATGACTCCCACCATTGTAACAGAAGGTAATCGGCTGAAATTAGTCGTGGGAACACCAGGCGGGTCAACCATCATAACGAGTGTATTCCAGGTCATGTTAAATACCCTGGTTTTTGGTATGAATATGCAAGCGGCTGTGGAATATCCGAGATTTCATCACCAGTGGTTACCTGATCTAACACGTTTTGAGGCTAAACGATTTGATGAAGGGCAAATAGGCCGATTGAAATCTAAATTGTATGAATTGGCTCCTTCTGGAACTATCGGCTTAGTAGAAGGAATTTTACTCCTCCCTGATGGGAAATACCAGGGAGGGGCAGATTCAAGAGGGGATGATACGGCTTTGGGTTATTGAAATAGTTTTGCAACTAAAAAGGCTGCCGTTGCAGCAGCAGCTCCAATGGATGTAACCTTTAAAGATCCGATTATAGGATTTTGTCCAGTTACTTTGCTTTTAAAATAACCGAATATTAATAGGGCTAGAATGGTTATTGCAGCTGAATATTTCAATCCATCGACAGGGTGTTCCACATAAAAATAGGGGAGCAAGGGAATGAATCCGCCGATAATATAGGAGATGCCTATCGTTAATGCCGAATTTCTGGCCCGATTTGGGTGAGGTCTTTCGAGTCCTAATTCGAAACGCATCATGAAGTCAACCCATTTGTCTTTGTCCTTAGAGATGGCTTCAACGACGATTTCTTGTGCTTCGGGGCTTAAACCATAATCTTCGAATACTTCGCGAATCTCCTCTTTTTCACGTTCAGGAACGCGTTCGACTTCTTCATATTCTCTCTTTAATTCCGATTCATAATGCTCATGTTCGGTTTGTCCAGCTAAATATCCTCCTAATCCCATGGCAATGGAACCAGCAACTATTTCTGCAATTCCTGCTGTAGTTACGATTGAAGCCGAATCTACGGCACCCGACAATCCTGCAGCTAAGGCAAAGGGTACTGTTAAGCCGTCCGACATGCCTATTACCATGTCAGTGATGAAATCCGAGCTTTTTAGATGTTTTTCGTGTAAATGATGATCGGGACCGTGCATAATATCTATTATTTGATGCCATGCATCATTCTTTTTAAAGGACCAGTTGCTAAAATATATAACAATATGGCTGCCAATCCAGCCAAAGTGACAAATACCATAAAGAATTCATATAAGTTATGAATTTCGAATCCTAAGAAACTCGGCAAAGCTACTCCTGCTTCTTGCGTTGTGGGAGGTAATAATGCGCCTAATGTACCTGCTAATGCATAGCCAGCCGCATTAGCAATAAACCAAACACCCATGAGTAAGGATGAAAAGCGCTTAGGTGCTAGTTTAGAAACGAGTGATAAACCGATTGGAGATAAACATAACTCACCCATTGTATGGAATAAGTACATCACAAAAAACCAAACGACGCCTAATTTTTGGGAGCCTAAATCTTTTACCTGATTTGCGATGATAAAATAGCCAATTGCTAAGAGCAATAATCCAATCGCTTGTTTAGTAGGTGAATTGGGGTCTATTCCCATTTTTTGTAGACGAACCCATAAGTAACTAAAAGGAAGTGCTAAAAGGATGATGAATATGGAGTTTGCGTTTTGAACGGAACTTGGAGGAAGCTCAATGCCGAAGAAGTTTAAATCGGTTTGTTGGTCAGCAATAAATGTTAAGGATGATCCTGCTTGTTCGAAGGCCGACCAGAAAAACATAACAAAGAACGCGATGATATACATCACCCAGATGCGATCACGCTCGACTTTGGTCAATGTTTTATCTGTCATAATCAAAAATGCCAAACTAATTCCCGCGGCATAAATGATTGGATAAATCCAGTCTCTAATGGGATTTGCTTCGGCTGTAACGATATATGCGTGAATGCCGAGTACTAATACCACAAATAGCACACAAGTACTCAGGATGGATTTCGTAGAAAACTCAGCCTTTTCAGATTCTTCGTTTAGCTTTCCCGTATCGTTAAATTGAGGTTTTAAACCCACAGCTTTTCCAGTAGGTGAAACGATGTATTTGTTCTTTAAAAAATAAAATAAGATGGTGCCAAATAACATGGCAGATCCAGCAGCTAAAAATCCCCATTTGAATGCTTCAATATCTCGAACGCCATCTACTTTGATGTCGCCCACCAAGGGACAAATGAGCATTCCCAAAAATGCCCCCGTATTGATTCCCATGTAAAATATGGTGAAGGCTGAATCTAAGCGATTATCTCCTTTGGGATATAATGAGCCTACCATGGAGGAAATGTTGGGCTTGAAAAAGCCATTTCCAAGAATTAGAAAGAGTAGACCTATCCACATCAGTATATTGGCCAGGGGTAAATTGGTCAAAAAGGTGCTTGCGGAACCAAAGAGAAACAATTGGCCGATCGACATGACCAAACCGCCTAAAATGATGCAGTTTCGATTTCCAAGAAAACGATCGGAAACATAGCCCCCTAACATGGGTGTTAGATAGCTTAATCCTAAAAATCCACCATATAAAATGGATGCCTCATTTTGCTTGAATGCTAATGCATTAACGAGAAATAGAGAAAGTATGGCCCGCATGCCATAAAAATTGAATCTTTCCCACATCTCCGTGGAGTAAAGTACATATAAACCTTTTGGGTGTGCAGTAGAATTTTGTGTCATGTATAGGTTGTTGATAATCGATGGGCAAGATAAAATATCTTTGTTTAAATCAAGCAATACTTGAATGATAAAATTTCGGCATGTGTTGGGCCGATTTGAAAAAAGATGTGAAACCTTTTTCGTAATATTGTTGGTTCAATTCGTTACCGAAAAATTAATTCAAATCATTCATGGGTAAGATTATCGCAATTGCAAATCAAAAGGGTGGTGTTGGAAAAACAACGACGGCAATTAATCTTGCTGCAAGTTTAGCTGCATTGGAATTTAAAACCCTTTTAATTGATGCGGATCCACAAGCTAACTCTACTTCGGGTCTTGGTTTTAATCCCAAAGAAGTAAGTCGGAGTATTTATGAATGCATGGTTGGAATTGCTACTGTAAGTGAAAGTATTTTAGCAACAGAAGTACCCTTTTTAGATATCATTCCTTCGCATATTGACTTGGTTGGTGCAGAGATTGAGATGATTAATTTGACGAATCGAGAAGGCAAAATGAAGGAAGCATTGGCTGGAATTAAAGACCAGTATGATTTTATCATCATGGACTGTTCGCCTTCATTAGGATTAATTACGATTAATAGTTTAACGGCTGCGGATTCGGTTATTATACCAGTTCAATGCGAATATTATGCCTTGGAAGGGTTGGGGAAATTATTGAATACAATTAAAATTATTCAATCTCGACTCAATCCCGGATTAGTTATTGAGGGAATATTATTGACCATGTATGATTTGCGCTTGCGCTTATCTAATCAGGTTGTTAATGAGGTTAATTCCCATTTTAAAAACATGGTTTTTGAAACCATCATTCCTCGAAATATCCGCTTGTCGGAATCTCCGAGTTATGGTATCCCAGCCATTTTGCATGATGCAGACAGTAAAGGGGCCATTAGTTATTTAAATTTAGCCAAGGAGATTATCCTAAAAAATGGCCTTTTACAAACCATTTGATATAGCAATACATGAGCACTAAGCAAGAAGCAAATAAGAAGCGGATCGGATTAGGTAGAGGATTGGGCGCTTTATTGGAAGATTCTGAGAATCTTCAAAGTTCTGCACGTCAAGGGGCTGAAAACTTAGGTGGATTGGATGGTGTAAATTTGATGGAGGAGATTCCGTTGGAATTCATAGAAACAAATCCATATCAGCCGCGTGAACATTTTGAACAATCGGCTTTACAAGATTTGGCGGAATCTATTCGTATACAAGGGATAATTCAGCCAATCACGGTTCGTAAAGTGGCTCCACGTAAATTTCAATTGATTTCGGGTGAGCGACGTTTACAGGCTTCGAAAATGGCAGGTTTGGTTCGTATTCCTGCTTATGTTCGTACGGCGAATGATCAGCAAATGATTGAAATGGCGTTGATTGAGAATATTCAACGCGAAAATTTAAATGCCATTGAGATTGCGCTTTCTTATAAGCGATTGATGGAAGAGTGTGATTTACGTCAAGAGGATTTAGGTGCGCGTGTTGGGAAAAATCGCTCCACAGTAACAAATTACATGCGTTTGTTGAAATTGCCCCCACATATTCAAGTGGCTATCCGTGATAATAAAATTTCGATGGGGCATGCTCGTTGTTTGATTTCAGTTGAAAACCTCGAAGTCCAACAACAATTGTTTTTAAAGACAATATCAGAAGAATGGTCTGTGCGCCGACTGGAAGATGCGGTCAGGCAGTCGGCAACACCTGCTATAAATACGACTGAAGGAGCTAAACCAAACGTTGACCTACGCGAAATAAGTCAATGGCAACGTTCATTGACCGACTTCTTTCATGCCCCCGTATCATTGAAAATGAATGAACAAGGAAAGGGCGAAATGAAAATATCGTTTAAGTCGAAAGATGAATTATTGAAGGTCCTTGAAGCTATTCGTTCGTAGGCTATGCGTATTCGATTGATGTGCTTTTATTGTTTGTTTGTTTTCTGCCATATAGGTTATGCTGGTTCTTTGGATTCTTTGAATTTAGTGAAAAATGATTCCGTGAAGGCAATGAAAGTTCCTTATAAAATTATTCCGCGTCAGGCAACCTTAAAGTCCTTAATGATTCCAGGATGGGGGCAATTGTACAATAGGCAATATTGGAAATTACCATTCGTGGCGGGTGCTTTTATTACTTTGGGCATGATTGCAAATTATAATCAAGTTCGCTATTCGAAATATAGAGAATACTATTACGTAGTCTCTACGCATCCAGAAGATCCAAATTATATTCCTCCGGCAACGGTGGCAGTACCTTATGAAGATGGAGTAACACGAGATTTGGATGTAAACCAATTGAAACGAATCAATGATGGTTTTCGGCGAAATCGAGATTATACGTACATTGGGATGGCCTTAGCGTGGGCTTTGAATGTGGTCGATGCCAATGTAAGTGCACATTTAAAGACATTTGATGTGTCAGATGATTTAAGCCTACGGGTAAAACCAATCATGGAAATCGACCCTTTATCACAAGGTTTGGTGTCCGGATTGAGCTTATCGTTTAATTTTAAAAAATGAAGTTTATGAGAATTGTATTAATTGGATATGGGAAAATGGGCAAGGAGATTGAGCGTCTAGCGGTAGAAAGAGGCCATCAAATTGTTTCGCGCATCGATGTTGATAATCAAGCCGAATTAGGCCAATTAAGTAAGCAAGATGTTGATGTAGCGATTGAGTTTTCTAATCCAGCTTCTGCTTTTGCTAATATTATGACTTGTATTGAAAAACAGATTCCAGTTGTTTGTGGTACGACGGGTTGGCTTGAGCAAAAGGCGCAGGTTGAGGCGGCTACGGCAAAGTACCAATCGACTTTTTTTTACGCATCTAATTACTCAATCGGGGTGAATTTATTCTTTAAGATGAATAAAACCTTGGCAGCTTTGATGGCTGGTCATCCGGATTATGATATTTATACGAATGAAATTCACCATTTAGAGAAGAAGGATTCCCCATCTGGTACGGCAATTACGATTGCAGAGGGGATAATAGAGGCATACGCTTCGAAAACAAAATGGGTAAACAATGAGATTCCATCAGCAAATGAAGTAGCTATTTGGTCTCAGCGTGAATCAATTATTCCAGGCACGCACACGGTTAAATACATCTCAAAAGTTGACCAAATTGAAATGACGCATGAGGCATTCAGTCGGGAAGGCTTTGCATTAGGCGCTGTTATTGCGGCAGAATGGGTGAAGGATAAGAAGGGGGTGCTAGGAATGGAAGATCTTTTAAAATAATCGAGTATGGATCGCTTAGCATTAAAGAAGGAGTTACAGGATCAGGGATTAATTATTTTGCCAGGCTTTTTTGACGCGCAATTAATTAAACAAATTCAAGATTCAGCAAAAGCTGTTTTTGAAATTCAATTTAATCGTTTTGGTATTCAAGGGGATTATTTGACACAGATGCAAAGTCTTTTTGAAAATCACCTGGATGATTTTATTGCTTGTGGCAAAATGATTCAGAGTGGATTAATTGAGTTATATCAGTTGGCCGTTAATCCCGATTTAATTGCTATTTTGAAGGATTTAGGCCTTGCGCATCCGCTCATGTGTACGCGCCCCGTGTTGTTTTTCAACCATCCATCTCTTGCCAAATCCGAACATTTTTATAAAACGCCTTTGCATCAGGATTGGACATCCATGTTGGCCTCCGACGATTCCGTTGTTGTTTGGTTACCATTGATGGATTTAGAATTAGCGCATGGGCCTGTGATTTTTTACCCGGGTTCACATAAATTAGGACCTTTGACTGATCGGATCGAAAATGGCTTTGCCGAAGTTGATTTCGATCGGAGCTCTTTTCCAAAAGTGCAGAAAGCAATGAAATTAGGTGATATTGCCATTTTTTCTACCTTGCTCGTGCACGAATCGGGTGTGATTAGTAACGATGAAATTCGATGGTCATGTCATTTTCGATATACCAACATGGAAGATCCCTCGTTTATTGAAAATGGATTTCCACATCCATATATTTATAAGCCATCACAAGAATTAATTGATAAATACTTACATAAGAATTCATGAAACCAAGCCAAAATTCAAAGCCCAAGCAAAAATCACCATTCCGAGAATGGTTGGATTCTGTCGTGTTTGCTGTTGTAGCCGCTACATTAATCCGCTTTTTCTTGTTTGAGGCCTATACAATTCCCACTCCCTCGATGGAAAGTTCATTGATGGTTGGTGATTTTTTATTTGTTAGCAAGATGCATTATGGTGTTCGTACGCCTAAAACCCCCTTGCAATTACCTTTGACACATCAAAAGATCTGGTTTACGAATTTGCCATCTTATTTGTCTTGGTTGCAATTGCCTACTTACCGTTTACCAGGTTTTTCTAAGGTTAAACAAGGTGATGCCGTTGTATTCAATGTACCTAATTTTGAAGAAGATGGCGATGCCCCCTTGGACTTGCGGACATTTTATGTGAAACGTTGTGTGGCAACACCTGGAGATGTTTTGGAGGTAAGGGACCAACAGGTTTTTGTGAACAATCAAGCGATGGCGAATCCTGAGCGGATGCAACATCCTGTTTTTATGAAGACGAAGGAAAATTTGGATGAAACATTTTTTGCCGAATACGGTATTCGTAATTCCCCGGATGCTAGTTATGATTCCGCTGATTGGCTGCCATTAGCAGATTCCACGAATCAATTAGCCGGTTACAAAATGAACACCTCTAAAAAGCATGTCGATGAAATCAACGCATTGCCTTGGGCTAAGTCTTTCGATTTAGAGGCTTTTAAAGACCCCAAGGGATTGACATTTATTGATATGTTTCCACATGATACGATTGATTTCAAATGGAATCGTGATTTTTATGGCCCCTTGAAAATACCAGCAAAGGGTTGGACAGTTCAATTGGATCGTAAAAATGTCAAATTGTACCAAGAAGCCATTATCAAATACGAAGGAAATACGGATATCGTTTTATCGGGGGATAAGTTAATGAAGAATGGGCAAACGATGAGTTCCTATACTTTTAAGCAAGATTATTATTTCATGATGGGAGATAATCGTCACAATTCTGCCGACTCTCGTTTCTGGGGATTTGTTCCTGCTGATCACATTGTAGGCAAGGCCGTATTTATCTGGATGTCCATAGATGCCAATAAATCCTTATTTTCACTTGACAAGATCCGCTGGAATCGAATTTTCCGATTTGTCAATTAAATGAAAGAGGCGCTGTGATATCAGCGCCTCTTTTGTTATAAAACCTTTAATACAAATCCTTTTAGGTAATTGCTTTCCGGATGGAAAAGGTTGATTGGATGATCAGGTGATTGGGTCATTTGATGAATGACTTGAATCTCTCTCCCAACAGCTATACCTGCCGCCACAAGCATATTATAGAATAAGTCGCGGGTAATCACCTGAGAGCAAGAATAGGTGAATAGTAGTCCGTTTTTCTTGATTTTTCTTAATGCCAATTCATTGATTTTCTGATAGCCCTGCAAAGCTTTGTGTTTCGCATTCATCGATTTGGCGAAAGCAGGAGGATCTAATACAATAATATCAAATTCATCCTCATTTGCCTTTAAATAAGGGAGAGTTTCTCCTACAATGGCTTGGTGATTGAGCGATTGCATTTCATTCAAGTCAATATTGGCATTCACAAGATCAATGGCTTTCGCAGATGCGTCTAAGGAGATGACTAAAGCAGCTCCTGCTTTTAACGCATAAAGAGAGAAGCCACCTGAATAACAAAAGGTGTTTAATACGGATTTGCCTTCCGCATATTTGGCTAATAAAGCTCGGTTTTCCCTTTGGTCTATAAAGAAGCCAGTTTTCTGCCCCGTGATCCAGTTGATGGAAAATGAAATGCCATTTTCTTTTACTGTATAGGGAACCTTTACCTCCCCAAAAACAAAACCGTTTGTACAAGATTGAGCATATTCGGTTGGCAATGTTTCCTTGCTCTTATCGTAAATAGCTTTGATTTTTTTGCCCAATACATTTTTAATTGCCTCGACAATTTCATCGCGATCGCGGTGCATTCCAATGGTATGTGCTTGAAAAACGAGCACATCCTTGTATAAATCCATAATTAGACCAGGGCAACCATCCCCTTCACCATGAATAAGGCGAAAAGCATTCGTATCTTTCAAGGGTAATAAGCAGCGGAGATCCCAAGCATTTTGGATGCGCTTTTCCCAAAAGCTTGCTTTAGATTCAATCGCTTGAAAAGAAATGATTTTCACGGCAATACTTCCGTTGTGAAAATGACCGGTACCTAGAAATTCTTCTCTACTGCTATATACATTTACCCAATCACCATCTTGTAGATTGGGACTTTGTTTGACAATGGCTCCAGAGAATATCCATGGATGAAATCGTTTAACCGGGGCGTCCTTCCCGTGCTTTAGTTGGACATAATTCGATGTATTCATGCTGCAAAATTGCACAAAATTATTTGAAATCAGGTTCTCCTGCCTCCAACCATGCTGAATACCAAAGGTTCCCGATTTGTTTTATCGCCGATTGATACCTTATTTCTACTTGATTATTCAATTGCTTATGGTAAGCAGCAATGTAATATGGGGTATATAATTTTTCTAAAACCTTTCCTTTTTGTCCATGCATGTATTTTTTTGAATCAGGTATTTGTTGGCTTATCTGCCGCTCAGCTAATAGTAAATCAGGTATCATTTGATTCGATTCATATACCCAATCCCAGGAAGCTGTCAATACGTTGGGAACGTAAGTTGCTGGACCAACCCAATTATCCAGCTGCTCCTGGACAAGTTCAGGAATTTTTGACTCCCAAAAGCTATGAATGCCCACTTGATTGCTCAATTGGCCATCATAATTTGATGTTGTATGCAATGGGACATGCGCATCGGCCACATAATGCCCTAATTCTGCTGAAAGTTTAATCATACGGAGCGTATCTCGTTTAAGGAAGGCATATTTTAATTGAAGATAAAAGTTTTGGATATTCCAAGGAACAATGCCATGTTTTTGTAACGAATCTTCTGAATAGCGCCCGATTGCATTTTCCCAGGTCATGTATTTGATCGTAGTTTGGGCGTATCTGTCGAGGTCAATGTAGTGCCGGGCAGCTTCTTGATCCAAACTATGTCGCCTCTGGTCTGGTAATACCGCAAAGCTTTCTAGTTCAGCAGTATGTCTTTTATAAAAATTAATTAGGGGAGAGGGGAGTGTGTAAATTGCCAGTTTATTTATTTTTTTGTGTGCGTAAAATCCCCATGGAGTATAAGCATATGCATTTGAACTTGTGAGAAGTATAAAAAGTATATATTTCATGCTGTATTTTTTAGTAATGGTGTTGTAAATTCTAAACCTTTTGTTTACTTTTGCAATTCAATTTTACAGAAAAGAGAATTTTTTTAAAGATGGCAAATCATAAATCAGCACTAAAGCGTATTCGGGCAAATGAATCAAAGCGTTTGCGCAATCGTTACCAACACAAATCTACTCGTACATTGATCAAGAAATTGAGATTGACTACGGATAAGGCAATTGTATCTGACTTGTTCAAGCAAGTGTCTTCTGCGTTGGATAAATTAGCAAAGAAGAACATCATTCATAAAAATAAGGCGGCTAATCAAAAATCAAAATTAGCTAAGTTGGCGAATAAAATCGCTGCTTAATTCCTTATTATCAGGTACTTGGTAAACCTCGCTTCGTGCGGGGTTTTCTTGTTTATAGGCAGTACATTCGTAGATGACCTATCAGAAAATTCAAGATTTATTAGCTTCGGATCGTCCGCGTGAAATACTATTTTCGAAAGGAAGAGAAACACTTCGGATTGAAGAGGTTTTAGCCATTTTGATAGGCACTGGAATTCGGGATCATTCAGCCTTGGATTTGGCGCGTGAAATGTTGCGGCAGGTTGATGGTGATTTGGCAATGCTAAGCCGCTGGGGAATTCCTGAATATTGTAAAATTAAGGGCATTGGAGCCGCAAAGGCTGCCGTTTTGATTGCTGCGATGGAATTAGGTCGTAGGCGTATGGATTTTACGGCTAATGTTACTGTAGGTCGCATTCGGCAATCTGCAGATGCCTATGATTTGTTGAAATCACACTTAGCCGATTTGGTACATGAAGAATTTTGGGTGATTTACCTCAATCGTGCGGCGCGCATGATTAAGAAGGAATGTATAAGTCGGGGAGGGATAGCTGGAACGGTCGTAGATATTAAGCTTATATTAAAGTCGGCCATCCATTTACATGCGAGTAGTTTAATTCTTGCTCACAATCATCCTTCTGGTCATTTGAAGCCCAGTGAGGCAGATAAACAATTGACAAATCGTATGCTTGATGCGGCAAAAAGCGTGGATATGCTTGTTACTGATCACCTCATTATTAACGCGAGCACCTATGTGAGTTTCGCAGATGAGGGCTGGTTGTAAACAAAGAAAGAGGAATTATTTACCTCTTTCTTTGTAGATTTTTTGAAGTTTTGCTCCAACAAAGATTGAAATTGCGAACAAAATGATAAAAAATGCTGCTCCTGAATATCCCATAGTATTTAATTATTTGTGCAAAATTAACAATTTGTTTAGAGTAATCCTTTGGTACTTGGCAAAGAATTTAAATTTTTTATGTCTCTTTCTACGGCCATGCGAATCGTTTTTGCAAATGCTTTGAAAATTGCTTCGATTTTATGGTGTTCGTTTTCACCACTTGCCTGAATGTTTAAATTACATTTAGCTGCATCTGAAAAGGATTTGAAAAAGTGGGAAAACATTTCGGTTGGCATTTCACCAATCATCTCTCGTTTAAAGTTTGCTTCCCAGACTAACCAATTCCTACCTGAAAAGTCTAATGCCACTTGCGCTAGGCATTCGTCCATAGGTAATAAGAATCCGTAGCGATTTATTCCTCGTTTATCTCCTAGCGCTAATGTAAAGGCCTCTCCGAGCGCGATTCCTGTATCTTCAATGGTGTGATGCTCATCGATATGTAAATCCCCTTGCACCTTCACCGCTAAATCGACATTTGCATGTTTGGCAATTTGATCGAGCATGTGATCAAAAAATCCCAACCCGGTTTGATTTGCAGCTTGACCGCTTCCATCTAAGTTTAATTCAATTTGAATTTTGGTCTCGTGCGTATTTCGTTGGTGAATTACTTTTCGTGCAGGAAGTTTTAAAAAGCGATAGATATCATCCCAACCCGAACAAGTCAAAGCTAAATGCTCGCTTAATTCAGATGAAATAGACTGCGAGCTGATGAAAATACCTTTGGCCCCTAAATTTTTTGCTAATTGAACATCAGTCTCACGATCTCCCAAGACAAAGGAGTTAGCTAAATCATAGTCGCCTGAAAAATATGCTCCAAGCATTCCAATACCTGGTTTGCGCGTGGGAAGGTTTTCTGCCGGAAAGCTTCTGTCGATGTGAATAGCTTCGAATTTAATGCCTTCACTAGCTAAAATTTCAAGCATTTTATTGTGAGCCGGCCAAAAAGTATCTTCTGGAAATGAATTCGTTCCTAGTCCATCTTGGTTTGTCACCATCACCAATTCGTAATCTAATTCTTGGGTGATTTTCTTCAAATTCGAAATGGCATTGGGAAGAAAAGCTAATTTCTCATAGCTATCAACTTGTTGGTCTGTGATGGGTTCGTGAATAATCGTTCCATCCCGGTCAATAAACAATACTTTTTTCATAAAACAAAGGTAATGAATGCCGCGTTAATATTTAAAAAATAAGCGGATACTTATTGTATGAAATCCGTTCAGTCCTTGTAATTTTACATCCTATGAATCAATCGTTTTACGTAATTAATGCAGAAGAAAAGTCGATTATTTTAAATCGACTCGCTAGCTATCTCAACGAGCCACTTGAAAAGGTGGAGGAATTGTATCCCGTTTGGGAGTCGATTATTTTGGGTAGTTTATTGAAACTTGTGCGTAATCGTATTCGTTTCAATGCACTCTACAACTTTATTTTGCAGAAATCAGCACCTATTTCTGATATCGAGGCGTTCTTATCGGAAGACAAGCGGAAATTTGATGAGGATTTGATTTTGAGTTATGGAGAGGGCATGATGGGTATTTTGATTCCTGACAAAAAAAGTGCGATTGCCATGTTATTGTCCCGTGAAATGGGGGCAAAGAGTTCAGCAATACTTAAAGGGTTAACCTTGTTTTTTGGTTTGTACGGCTATCGTTTAAAGCAAGAGGAATACAATGCTTTGAAAGATTGGAAAGCCTATGGTGAATATTTTTTAGCCTTAAAGCAGCAGTTTTATGTCCTTTGTCCAGCCAAGATACAATTAGGTGTTTCGGAGATTTTATTATTATCTGATATTCTTCGAGTAGATACTGGAGCCTTGTTGACCTATTCCGATGAACAGGAACCTCTAAGTGAAGGTGGTTTATTAGAAAATTTGACCTTGAATACCTTCGTTTATATGCTCATCATCTTGGTGTTAGGTGGTGGTGTGATTTGGTACACGGCTTTTCGCTCTTCAGAATCTGAGGATGTAATCGCGGAGACAGAGGAAATTATTCCGATCGATAGTCTCAGTAAATTAAATGATAGTTTAACGCGTGCCGTATTAGACTCAACGAAATTGCGTGCGGATTCTTTAACAAGTCTAGTTTGGCCCAAAGGTACGGCATTCGATGTACCTAAAAATTCGGTTTTGGTTTCTCTGCATCAATATTTGTCTGACTCAACACAAACGGAACCGATAGAATTAGTGGCGAATGAGTTTGTTTTTAATCAACAAACAGATTTGTTAGACAAGCCTGTTGATTATATTTTTAAACGTACCGCCGAAGGCTTGAATCGTTATAAAGAAGCGTCGCTTAAAATTTTGGTTAATGCGGAAAAAGATGAGCGTGCATCGTTGAAGCGTGGCTTTGTGATTAAGAATCGTTTGGTAGGTGAGGGGCTTTCTCCTGCTCGGATTGAGGTGAAATCAACAGATGCCAAAGGGGTTATCTTTGCGATTGCTAAGAAGCCATTATTAAAATAATACAATTCGTTTGCTTTCTGTTGTTTGTATGCGTACTTTTGTGTCATATTAGTACAAATGCATCCGCATAAATCGTTTACAAGTGATTGTAAATCCCTTTTCTGAACTATAAAGGGCTATTAGGTTTGATTACGGATGTGTGAGGGCATCATAATTAAACATAACAATCATGAGTGAAAAAATTCGCTTTGATAGTCTTCCTTTGTCGGAAGGTATCCAAGAAGCAGTAAAAGAAATGGGTTTTGAGTTTGCTTCCCCCATTCAATCAGAAGCAATTCCCTACGTTTTAGAGGGCCGCGATGTTATCGGGCAAGCACAAACAGGAACGGGTAAAACCGCAGCCTTTGGAATTCCGATGATCGAACACATCGTTCCATTTGAGAAATTCGTACAAGCGATTATTTTATGTCCTACGCGTGAGTTAGCGGTTCAAGTTTCGGAAGAAATGAAGAAATTATCGAAATTCACGAAAGGTGTTTGGGTGACCACGGTTTATGGGGGTGACTCAATCGATCGTCAAATTAAGTCTTTGAAGGCAGGGGCCAACATCGTTGTAGGTACTCCTGGTCGTGTGATTGACTTAATTGAGCGTCGGGCGTTAAAACTTCAGCAAGCATCCATGATCGTATTGGATGAAGCAGATGAGATGTTGGATATGGGATTCCGGGAGGATATTGAAAGTATCTTACAAGAAATGCCAAACGAGCGTCAAACTGTTTTGTTCTCGGCAACCATGTCTAAACCAATCATGGCCTTGACAAGTCGTTATTTGACAGAACCCAAATTAGTTAAAGTTGTTAAAAACGAAATCACGAACGTGAACATCGAGCAATTGTATTTCGATGTGAAAGGTCGTGCGAAGATGGAGGTTACAACACGTTTAATTGATTTTTACGCCTTGAAATTGATGTTGATCTTCTGTAATCAGAAGAAACGTGTCGATGAGGTTGTAGAAGAATTAGTTTCTCGTGGCTATGCTGCAGAAGGCTTACACGGTGATTTACGCCAAAGCCAGCGTACCCAAGTAATGAATCGTTTCCGTAATGGAAATGTGAATATCTTGGTCGCTACGGACGTGGCAGCGCGTGGATTGGACGTTGACAATGTGGATGCGGTTATCAATTACGATATTCCATTAGATGAAGAATATTATGTACACCGTATCGGTCGTACAGGTCGTGCTGGAAAATTCGGTAAGGCATTTACCTTGGTTGTAGGTTCTGAGCGCAATCGTTTGCGTGAAATCATGAACTATACCAAAGTTAAAATTGACAAAGGTGTTATCCCATCTTTCACAGATGTTGTAGGTATCAAGAAAGGCATGTTCATTGAGCGTGTGGCTGCAACAATCAACGAAGGTGATTTGGAAGTATTCTCTGATTCATTGGAAAATTTACAGCATGCAGGCTTCTCAACAGAGCAAATTGTAGCTGCCCTAGTGAAGATGAACATGGGAATTCAAAAGAATGAGTTCGGTGATGAGAATCTTGAAGGAGAACTAGAACGTCAATCTCGCAAATACGGCCGTGAGGAGCGAGGCGGAAGTTACCGTGATCGTGATTCACGTGGCGGTGGAGATCGTCGCGGTGGTGGTCGTTTTGATCGTGATTCTCGTGGTGGCGGTGATCGTGGTGGTCGTTTCGAAAGAGGTGGCGAGCGGGATCGTGGCCCACGAGGACCTCGTATGGATCGCGAAGGAAAACCTTACCGTAGCGATGAAAACATGGTTCGTATGTTTGTCAACATCGGATTTAATGAGAAAATATCTCCTTCCAATATCGTAGGAGCATTTGCAGGCGAGACTGGTATTCCAGGAAATGCCTTAGGACAAATTCAAATTGAAAATAAACATACCTATGTAGACGTTCCGAAAGAATATGCTAAACAGGTAATTGATAAAATGGCAGGTGCGCAGATTAAAGGAAAGCGTGTTTTAGTTGAAATAGCTAAGCCAGTTTAATTTTTTTTTTTTTTTCTTAAGGGGCAACCGAAAGGTTGCCCCTTTTTTTATGATTTTTTTAGCCTAAAATACTGTTTGGGCGCTGTGGGGTTTAGTGAAATGATACCCATTTCAATTAATTCAATGCTGTGAATGGCTTGTTGCTTGGACGCCAAGAAAGACCAATTTTGAAGCGTTTCTTTCGAATGGTGTATGTAGGTACAGATTAACAGATTGCTGGGATCCGACATGATTTCTTCGATTTGTGCTAATTCAGCTTCACGTAATTTTCTAAAATCAATGACATGTAATTTCCCCGCGGCTAATTGTAAATGCCTACCTATTCCATGAATCATGGACTCTATCAGGTCCATGGGTTTTTGTTGGTATATCGGATCGATTACCTGCGTGTATAAGTCATAAACGAAAGGGGAGTGTAATCCGTGGGCCGTTTGGGCCTTCCAATTAAATGCGATTCTGTTCAACATTAGTTTTGGGAGAAAGTTGTTGTAAGTGAAAATGCAGGAATTTCCACTTGAAATGTTTCTTGGTTAGCTAAATTTAAAAAGGTATAATGCCCACTCATTTTCCCGAATTCTGCCATTAGCGGACAACCTGATGTATACGTAAACGAAGTGTTAGGTTCTAAGATGGGTTGTTGGCCTACCACCCCCAAACCTTTGACGATTTCCTGCTGTAATCCACCGTCTAGTATTTGCCAATAACGACTTACGAGTTGAACGGGTTGCGAGGACCGATTTAAGATTGTAATTTGGTAACTAAAGAAGTATTGATAGGGTTTTTGAATCTCCATATCGGGAATATGAGAAGCAATTACCTCAATTGATATTTCTGGCGAATTAATTAGAGACATGAGTCTGATGCTATGGCAAATGAAATGTTAAAATTACAGGATTTACTGCACAATGATTGGAAAACCGCGTTGAAATCTACCTTTGAAACCGAAATTTTTCAAAGCCTTTCCCGTCAGGTAGCGCATGCCTATCAAGAAGAACTCGTTTATCCGCCAATACCTCATTTATTTGAAGCATTTAACCGTTGTCCATTCGGACAAACCCGCGTTGTGCTGATAGGTCAAGATCCCTATCATGGCGTTGGACAGGCGCATGGTTTAAGTTTCTCCGTACCAGAGGGAATTACTTTGCCTCCATCTTTAAAAAATATTTTCAAGGAATTGTTTACTGACTTGGGTATAATGCGTACATCCGGAGATTTAAGCGACTGGGCAAGCCAGGGAGTTCTCCTATTAAATACGTCACTGACTGTAAGGGCTGGTGAGGCCGGTTCTCATGCAGGATTTGCTTGGGCATCATTTACGAAGGAAGTAATGAATGCACTAAATTCCCATGAAAAGCCCTTAGTATTTTTGTTATGGGGCAATCATGCCCAAAAAATTGCATCAATGATTGATTCAACGAAACACTTCGTGATTAAATCGGCACATCCTTCCCCCTTATCCGCAAATCGTGGTGGCTGGTTTGGAACGAAGCCTTTTTCTCGAACAAATGATTTTTTGATTTCTCAAGGCGAGGAACCTATTCGCTGGGCCTAAAGTCGTTTTAGTTGACTTGGGAAGTAAACAAATTGATTCGGGAATTCCGCTAAAAAGAAATTCGAGATTAAACTCTCGATGGATTCTTTGCGACGTTCTTCGGAAGCAGGAATAAGGCATTGAATCGAAAATCCTTTTGAATCTGGTTCTTGATGTGAGCTAATTTCAAATACATGAACCTGTTCAATAAAGTCCCAAGCATTTAATTCAGGAACGATGTGCATGGTTAATGCCTTGATAGCTTGTGCCTCGATGCTGTTTTCTACAAAAATAGATATGTTGTATTGGATCATGGTTTAATTTGCTTTTGAGCTAATGCTTGGTACATAATTTCGGCTGTATGGAAGCCTTCTTTATCGATTCCGTCTTTTATTTGATGTCTACAAGATGTTCCATTCATTGCAATGATGGTCTTATTTTTCGCAGCTAAAAGTCGGGGGTATAAGACTAATTTGGCTATTTGTTGGGATAATTTATAATGCTTTTTCTCAAAGCCAAAGGATCCCGCCATCCCACAACATCCCGTAGGTAGTAATTCAACTTCGTAGTTGACTGGAAAGTTCAATACTTGCTGCGTGCTACTGATTCCTGCAATGGACTTTTGATGACAATGTCCATGCAAGACGATTAATTCAGGCTTGTCGGTGAATTGATTCTGTTTAATACGGCCACTTTTGATTTCCTTTAATAGAAATTCATCTATTAATAGGCAATTTGATTTCAAGGAATTTGCAGCCTCTCGCAGGTCTTCATCCACCAAATTAGGAACCTCATCTCGGAAGCTTAATATGGCACTGGGTTCAATTCCGATGAAGGGATGTTCTTCTGAGATTAGTCCGTCTAAAAGGCCAACATTCGTATTCGCCAACTTCTTCGCGAAGGCGAGCATGCCTTTTGAAATATAGGTCCTTCCACTAATGATTTGGTTCGGGATTTTAACTCCGTAACCTAATTCATTTAATAATAAAACGGTTTTTTTACCTAGTTCGACGTCATTGTAATTCGTGAATTCGTCCGCAAATAAATACACAAATCCATGTGGAAATTGATCTTGATTAATACGCTTCTGGTAGCGATTATGCCATTTCTCCAGCGTGGTATAATGTACTTCGGGAAGGCTTCGGTTCCATGAAAATCCCATCGCAGATTTCAGCAAAATTGAACTTCCGGGGAAATTGATGAGTAAATTGTATAAAGGAGCAACATGGCTGGCCAATTTTTGTAGGCTAGGAAAGTGTCCAATCAATTTTGTCCGCCAGGGTGTTCCCTGTTTATCGTAATGTTGCTGGAGTGATTCTGCCTTCAACTTAGCCATATCGACTCCGGAAGGACATTCCGTTTGGCATCCTTTGCAGGAAAGGCAAAGATCCAAAACCTCTAATAATTCAGGATTCGAATAGGCTTCTTGACCAATTGATGTGATGAGTTGGCGTAATGTATTGGCTCTTCCACGAGTACTATCCTGTTCTTTTTGTGAGGCCATGAAGCTTGGACACATGGTTCCACCCGATAATGCTGATTTCTTGCAATCGCCAGATCCAGAGCATTTTTCAGCGAGGCCCAATGGACTTTCTGTTTCTGGATAATGAAAATAATAGGTTTGTGGTTTAGCATTTTCTTTTCGACGAAAAGCTTCATCCATGGGCGGTGAGTTGACTATTTTGCCTGGATTTAAGAGATTTTGTGGGTCAAATAATTGCTTTGTTTCAACGAATAATTGGTAAATCTCATCACCCATAATTTGAGGAATGAATTCGCCGCGTAAACGGCCATCACCGTGTTCGCCACTTAAGGATCCTCGATATTTCTTTAATATTTCAACAGTTTCACTCAATAGTGAACGGAATAGGGTCTTGCCCTGAGGACTATGAATATCTAAAAAGGGTTCGATATGTAATTCGCCTGCACCCGCATGCGCATAGTAGGCGGCTTGTACGTTGTTTTTTGCTAATAAGGCTTGGATTTCTGCAACATAAGCAGGTAAATCTTGAGGGGATACCGCACAATCTTCGATGAGATTGACTGGCTGTTTGCTACCTGTTTGATTCCGAATGAGGCCCAATCCCGCTTTGCGAATATCCCAACCTTTATTGATTTCTTCACCATATAATACAGGAAAAGCATAAGCCAAAGAGGCATTGCGAATAGTTGTGATGCACTGTTGCATAGTCTCATCGAGACTAGCTTGACTTGCTGACCGGAATTCAACCATCAAAATAGCTGCAGGTTTTCCTTCGATAAAACTACGGTCTTCTTTGAAGTTGGGATGATGTTCAGTAAATGATAGAATGAAATCATCTACTAATTCCGATGCCGTAGGATTGTTGTTTAGTGCTAGTATGTTTGCCTGAAGGGCATCTTGTAGGCTGTGGCAGTGTAAGCAAAGTAGCCCAACAAAGGGTTCAGGTTTGTTTAATAAATTTAATTTTGCTGCATGTACAACAGCTAAAGTACCTTCGGATCCTGCGATTAAGGCAGAAAGATTAAAGGGTGAACCCTCCGGGTTAAAAGGTTGCATTTCGATGAGCGCATCGAGTGCATAACCCGTATTTCTTCGCTTAATCTCTGATTTTGGAAATGAGTTTCGGATTAGCGTTTGAACTTCAGGATTATTAAGCATGCGATGCAATTCGCGGTAAATCTTGCCTTCTAAATTTGTTAATGAAGTTTTTTTATAAAAAGCATCGATACTTAGCGCTTCGGTATGAATTTCGGTTCCATCGGATAGCCAAGCTCTAGTTTCTATTAAATGGTCGCGCGTTGACCCCCATACAATTGAATGCAATCCACAAGAATTGTTCCCAATCATTCCCCCAATCAGTGCCCGATTTGCTGTGGACGTTTCTGGGCCAAAAAATAAGTCGGAGGAAGCTAAATGCTTATTTAAATCGTCACGGATAATGCCTGGTTCCACCCAAACGGAATGTTCTTTTTTATTCAATTGGATGATTTTGGCCATGTTTGCCGAAATCTCCATGACAATCCCATCCCCTACAACCTGACCGGCTAATGAGGTGCCGGCTCCCCGAGGAATGATATTGCTTTTATGATTTGTGGCAAATTGTAGAAGACGTTTGATGTCCTTTGAGTTAGCCGGGATCGCGACAGCCTGTGGCAATACTTCATAAACAGAGGCATCTGTAGCATATAGACGCTTGGTAAGCCGACTGGTTTGCGAATCATTGAAAAAGAGTTCTCCCTCAAAATGAATGCGTAATTGCTCGATGTCCCGCTTACTCCAATGCATGTATCTTCGAATTGAATTTTAAAATTACAAAATCCAATCTTACCAACATATTACCACTCAAAGTTTCTAGTGTGCATTTCATCCGAATGCGCGAATTCCTTTCGTGAATAATTGTAAATTTGAATTCAAACTGAAATCTATGTTCTTTTTACGTCAAGTTTACGAGAGTTTTTTGTTTGCCTATCAAGCGCTGCGATCCAATGTGATGCGTACAACTTTGTCATTATTAGGCGTCAGTGTAGGTATTTTTGCCATCGTAGCTGTTTTTACAGCAGTCGATTCTTTGAATAATAAAATTCGTAATGAGATTGATTCCTTTGCGGGCTCGGGCGTTTTATATGTGGGTAAATGGCCATGGTTGATGCAAAATAATTATCCTTGGTGGAAATATTTAAATCGGCCAGAGATGAAATACACGGAATTTAAATACTTGAAAGATCATCTAGAGAACGCGGAAGCTATTGCAATCATGGATGGTGGTCGGACGGCAAATGTGAGTAGAGGAAGTAATAGCATTGATGCCAATATGACGGGGGCCTCTTATGAGTATAACCAAATTACAAGTACTCCCATTCAAGATGGTCGTTATTTTCTGCCAATCGAATCTGATAATGGTTTGTTTGTCTGCATCGTAGGAGCAAAAATTGCCGAAACGTTGGTCGATGGCCGGTCGGCAGTAGGGGAGATCATCAAAGTCAATGGGATTAAATTCTTGGTGATTGGGGTAATCGAAAAGAAGGGGGATGATATGTTGAATTTTGGCGGTACGCCAGATGAAAAGGTGATAATTCCCTATACAACCTTTGCCGCAGTATTTCAAAAGGATAAGCCTGCTCCAGATATTGCCATTAAAGCATTTAAGGAAGATGTGGGGCAAGCTGCATTAGAAGGCGAGATTACGGGAATGATGCGTAGTTTACGTTCCATCAAACCTAAACAAGAAGAGAATTTTTCGGTTAATCGGTTGGATGGGTTACAGGCATTTTTTGATGGAATCTTTGCTGCTTTGAATATTGCGGGAGCGCTGATTGCTGGTTTTTCTTTATTAGTGGGTGGTTTTGGAATTGCCAACATCATGTTTGTGTCGGTTAAGGAACGTACAAACATTATTGGTATTCAGAAATCTTTGGGAGCAAAGAATTATTTTATTCTATGTCAGTTTTTGTTTGAAGCTGTTTTTTTAAGTTTGATTGGTGGAGTAGTCGGGATTGGCTTCGTGGTGTTGATTACTTTAATTCCGCAGGAAGCATTACCGCTGAGTTTAACAGCTAGCAATATCCTGACTGGATTGTTTATTTCTAGTTTTATTGGCGTTTTGTCGGGAATTATCCCTGCCTGGGTAGCGGCAAAGATGGATCCTGTCATAGCAATAAGGTCAAAATAATAGCACAAAAAAAAGCCATCCGTCAACTAGACGGATGGCTTTTTCATTTATCAAACGTTGAATTAAAGAGATAAAGTCGATAATACAGCGTTCATGTTACGAACCGCTTCAGCAGATTTGTTGAATGCAGCTTGCTCATCTTCTGTTAATTTATAATCAACGATTTTCTCCCATCCGTTTTTACCTAATACGACAGGAACGCCTAGGCAGATATCTGATTGACCATATTCGCCGTCAAGTGATACACAGCAAGACATGATTTTTTTCTCATCGCGTACGATTGCCTCAACTAATGCAGCACCAGCAGCACCTGGAGCATACCAAGCAGATGTTCCTAATAAACCAGTCAAGGTTGCACCACCTACCATGGTGTCTGCAGCTACTTTGTCTAATGTCTCAGCATCCAAGAATTGACTTACTGGAACACCATTGTAAGTTGCCAAACGTTTTAATGGAATCATTGTCGTGTCACCGTGTCCACCAATGACCGTTCCGTGAATATCGTTGATAGAAACGTCCATCGCTTTAGCTAAATAGCATTTGAAACGAGCAGAATCCAACGTTCCTCCCATACCGATGATGCGGTGTTTGTCTAAACCTGCAACAGATTTAGCTAAATATGTCATGGTATCCATTGGATTAGATATGATGACAATAATTGGGTTTTTAGAGAATTTAAGAATGTTTTCTACGACACTCTTAACGATACCCGCATTAACTCCGATTAACTCTTCACGTGTCATACCCGGCTTACGAGGTAGACCTGAAGTAATTACAACAACATCTGAATTGGCTGTTTTTGAATAATCGTTTGTTGAGCCAACTAATTTTGTATCAAAACCTAATAAAGAGGCTGTTTGGAACATATCAAGGGTTTTACCTTCCGCAATACCTTCTTTGATATCTAATAATACTAGTTCATCTGCTAATTCTTTTCTAGCGATGTTGTCAGCACAAGTTGCACCTACGGCACCTGCTCCTACTACGGTGATTTTCATTGTTTTTATTTTTAGGAATGATTATACTAAAATCGCTGCAAAAATAAGACATAATCGTCAATTTTCGTTGTTCTTTTTAAAATCAATATTTATAAGGATAGAGCCGACTTGAAATTAGAAGCATTTTAGTATATTTAAGGATTAATTAGTGAAAATGGGAACAGAGAAAAGCTTTATTGATCGAATTATTTCGTCACATTATTTTGAAAAGGCGATGGAAAAAGCGGAAGCTGTTTTCATGAATGATAGATTAGGTTTGCTGGGCCTATTACAAAAGTCATTAATTAAGGTGCAAGAAATTGCGGCATCGAGTAATATTTCGGTGGTTAGGCTTTTGAATCATTACATCGTTTTGTTTAGTGAATTAATTAAAGCTTATGTAGCAGGTACATATAAGAAATTGCCCGCTATTACGTTAGTAAAAATAGTGGCGGTATTGATTTACTTTATTTCTCCTTTTGATTTCATTCCAGATGTATTGCCATTGGTTGGATTTACGGATGATTTAGCCGTGGTATTATGGGTTGGGAAATCGATAAAAAATGAATTAGATGAATTTGAAAAACATGTGAATGTTTAACGCCTGCATAAGGATTATTAATGACTATTGAATATATTTACAAAATTAAAAATTAGACTACAATGAACATCTCAAGTATATTATTGTTTTTGAATGGTTTAGGTGGCGGTGAATTATTATTAATTGGCTTAGCGATCTTGTTGTTTTTTGGTGGCAAGAAGTTACCTGAATTAATGCGTGGACTTGGAAAAGGTATTCGTGAATTCCAAGATGCAAAGAATGAAGTTAAAGATCAGATTAACAAAGAATTAGACGAAACGAAGAAATAGTTTTCTCGTTTATGTTTTCAATGCATAGTTGGTGAAAGCCAACTATGCTTTTGTGTTTAAAAAGAATCCCTTTTTTTGATGAATTTAGTTCCTGTTGCCTACTCGGAAATACGTCGAGATTTATTGGCTGGTAAGCTTACATGTGTGGATATTGTGCAAGGTCATTTAGACCGAATAGCTGCCTATAATGCTCAATTGAATGCATTTCTAACGGTTTATGAGCAGGAAGCCTTAGCAAGAGCGCATGAAGTGGATGCTAAGATAAAGCAAGGAAATGCGGGGCCGCTTGCAGGACTAGTTGTCGGAATCAAAGATCTACTTTGTTATGCCGATCACCCAAGCCAAGCGGGAAGTCAGATTTTGAATGGCTTTAAATCGACATTCTCTGCAACCGCAGTTCAGCGTTTATTGGATGCAGATGCGATTATCATTGGCCGACAAAATTGTGATGAATTTGGTATGGGCTCTACGAATGAGAATTCCTCTTTTGGTCCGGTATTGAATTTTGCAAACACCGAACATGTCGCAGGAGGGAGTTCTGGAGGATCAGCAGTAGCAGTTCAAGCAGGAATGTGCCAAGTTTCTTTAGGAACAGATACAGGTGGATCGATTCGGATGCCAGCTGCTTTTTGCGGAATTATGGGCTTGAAACCTACCTACGGTCGTGTATCTCGTTGGGGACTCATTGCCTACGCTTCATCTTTCGATACGATTGGACCTATGGGTCACTTCGTGGAAGATTTAGCGCTAGTTTTACAGACGATTGAGGGAAAAGATGGTTACGATAGTACGGTGGTAGATGATATTGATGTCACCTTTCCTACTAAGAAAAAAGTAGCCTACATGAAAGAAATTGTTGAGCATCCGAGTTTACAAGTAGAGATACGTGATGCTTTTTTCGTACAATTGGAGATTTTGAAGCAAAAGGGCTATGAGGTCGTGTCTGTCGATTTCCCTTATATCGAGCAATTATTGCCAACTTATTATGTCTTGACGACTGCAGAGGCTAGCTCTAATTTAGCTCGTTTTGATGGAGTTAAGTTTGGACATCGTACCGCAGATGCAAAAGATTTGATGGAATTGTATAAAAAGACTCGTGATGAGGCATTTGGCGAGGAAGTAAAACGACGTATTATGTTGGGTACTTTTGTATTAAGTGCCGACTATTATGATGCGTATTATACGAAAGCCCAACAAGTTAGACGATTGATTCAAGAAAGGACCTTAGCAATTCTAGACGAGGTGGATTTTATTATTTCACCTACTACATCATCTACGGCATATAAAATGGGAGAAAAAACCTTGGATCCATTGCAAATGTATTTAGGGGATTTGTTTACCGTTCAAGCTAATATTACTGGATTGCCTGCATTATCTATTCCGATGGGAACTGATTCAGTGGGTTTACCTATTGGTTTTCAGGTGACTGGTAAGGCTTTTGATGAGCAAGGATTAATTGATTTTGCTAAATTATTCCAATAGATGTTGAAAAAGTTTTTGAGTTTTTGGGTTTTGGTGCTGTTTGCTTCCCCTGGTTGGGGGCAAATTACGGCATCTATGCCCGCTGCTCAAGAAATGAATGTCTCAAAGAATTATTTTCCTACGGATGATTTAGATGCGATTGATTCATTAGCTCTTGTCGAACAAGGATTGCCTACGGCATTCATGATCGATCCAACTATCGTTTCCACTCGATTGAAGGGCCTTCAAAATATAATCCCATTAAATTATAATTTTCAGACCCATCAATTTGTGGAATATTTTGCCTTTCGAAAGGCAGAATTCACGCAACGCATGTTGGAAAAACGCGATTTGTATTTTCCTATTTACGAGAAATATCTCAAGCAATATAATCTTCCAGAGGAACTAAAATATTTATCATTAATTGAGTCTGGACTAGAACCGCGCGCTTTAAGTAATAAAGGAGCAGGTGGTTTGTGGCAATTTATGCCCTATACGGCTCGTGGGGATTTTGGATTGCGGGTAGATGGGGTAGTGGATGAGCGATTTGATCCGGAAAAAGCGACAGAGGCTGCGTGTAAGTATTTGAAGCAACTATATCGTGTTTTCGGGGATTGGCATTTGGCATTAGCAGCTTATAATACAGGACCAGGGAATGTTAAAAGAGCAATAAGAAAGTGTGGAAAGAGTGATTTTTGGGGGATTTACAATTGCTTACCTAAGCAGACACGAGCTTATGTTCCTCAGTTTATTGCCATGGATTACATGATGAATTACCATGATGATTATGCTATTCATGCTGAGAAATGGGCGCAAAAGATTCCTTTTGATACGATTCAAGTGAAAGGATATTTGAATTTAAATCGATTGAAGCAATTCGCATCTATCCACATAGATACTTTTCAGTTAATAAATCCACATATAATTGGAATAACCATCCCGAATGATAAAAAGACGGTTGTTGTTCATATTCCAAGTTCACGTTTCGAATATTTTAAATTAAACCGACAATCCATTTTAGATTCTTCTGCTTTTGTCAATCAAAAGCAGTCGGATAGTTTGTCGGCTTTGTATGTAGATAAATTAGTCAAGCGCCATTATAAAGTTAAAAGAGGGCAATCATTATATGATGTGGCTCGAATTTTACATGTAAGTGTTTTGGAATTAAAGCATTTGAATCACTTAAAAACGAATCGAATCAAGCGCGGGAAATCATTAGTATATTTTGCACGGATTCAGGAAAAAGTGATCCAAAAGTCAATGGATTCATCACAATTTGCCAGTGAACCTATTTTCCGGACAAAAATTAAAAAAGCCAAAATCCGTTTTCATAAAGTTCGATCTGGAGATACACTATCTGGAATTGCTGAACGTTATCAGGGTTTGACGGTTACAAAATTGAAAAAACTTAATCGAATGCATGCCTCAGCGACTTTACGTCCAGGTATGCGTTTACGAATTTCCTAACATGATCGCATATTTAAAAGGTAAATTGGCTCATAAAGATCGTACACATGTCATCATCGATGTGCAGGGTGTAGGTTACGAGGTTAAGATTTCATTGCAAACGTATGATGCTTTGAAAGAAGGCAACGAAAATGTGCAATTATTTACACATCTGCAGATAAAAGAGGACTCTCATACCTTGGTTGGTTTTCATTCCATGGATGAGAAATACTTGTTTTTGGATTTAGTTTCTGTTTCCGGTGTAGGATTAAGCACGGCTTTAGTCATGCTTTCCTCGTTTTCTTCAAGTGAGATTCGTTCGGCGATTATGAATGAGAACATAGGTTTAATTCAATCCATCAAAGGTATTGGTTCGAAGACGGCTCAACGGGTTATCTTGGAATTAAAGGATAAGTGCAAGAAAGATACTTTGTTTGTTGAGGCGGGTGCTGCATCCCACGACGCATCTTTTGGTATCAAACAAGAAGCATTAGCGGCATTAGTTACTTTGGGTATTCCTCGTGTTGCGGCTGAAAAGAATTTAGATCAATTGCTAAAAGCAAATCCTGATTCGAATGTAGAACAATTAATTAAACTCGCTTTGCGTTAAGTTATTTTTAATCTTCCTGAATGTTTTTGCAACGAATTTTCCATAGAACTGTCCTTTTAGCTTTTGCGAGCTTGTTGGCATTTAGCGGTTCTTGGGATATGTTTGCTCAAGAAGTTTTGTTGGATTCTGCGCATATTATCCAGAAAAGTGGTAAGAAACCGCGCTATTCTTTAAAAAAATCGAATCTTGTTTCGGGAAAGAAAAAGTCACCCTTTGCCATTTATTCAATTCCGCAGGTTCAATCCTCCACACGTATTTCTGGTGAAAATGTGTTTCAAGAACGCAGATTAGGTGATTTTTCGCTCGGTCCTATTCATCGTCAGAGTTTTTCGGATTATAGCCTCCAACAAAATAGTTTGGTCAATAGGAGTTTTTGGAATGCTTATTCAAAGAGTTTAGATGGGTCAAGTAGTGTTCAATCTAGGGGATTATTTCCTAAAATTGAATTGCCACCGGCAATTGATCGGATATTCGGAGGTTCAGAAGTCTATTTCAAACCGAATGGTAGTTTATTGTTGGATATTGGATATCAAGGTCAATATGTAGATAATCCAGCCATTCCTGTACAATTGCGTTATGTGGGAAATTTGTTTTTCAACGAGCAGGCGCAAATCAATTTCCAAGGAAAGATTGGGGATAAATTGAATTTGAATGCCAACTTTGATACGAAGGCGAGTTTCAATTTCCAAAATCAATTAAAGTTGAATTGGAAGACGCAAGAGGAAGATATTTTGCAAAATATTGAGGCAGGAAATACCTCTTGGACCTTGAATTCTCAATTAATTCCAGGCGTTCAGAATTTATTTGGTTTAAAAACCTTGTTGCGTTTCGGAAATTTGGATGTGACCGTAGTCGCTGCCCAGCAACGATCCAAACAAGATTGCATCACCATGAAAGGTGGTTCACAGGGAAGATCATTTGAATTGCGTGCAGATCAATATGATGAGAATCGTCATTTCTTTTTAGCGACTTTTTTCCGAAATAACTACGAGCGTTCCTTGCAGAATCTTCCTGTTATTACGAGTGGAATTACCATTACGCGTGTTGAAGTTTATGTGACTAATCGTACGCAAAGTACCGAGACTTTGCGTAACCTAGTGGCCTTGTCAGATTTAGGAGAATCAAATCCATACAGTCGGGGAAAGGCCGTTTTGCAGCCCATCGTAGCCGGTCAAACGGTTGATAACAAAAATAATGGCCTATACGCCAAATTGACCTCTGATGCGCAAATTAGAAAATCGGATCAAGCGTCTTACCAATTAGAATCTGCGTATGCCTTGCAAAGAGGAACGGATTTTGATATGCTAAAAGGTGCAAAACGATTAAATGAGCGGGAATTCAAATTTAATTCTCAGTTGGGTTATATCTCCTTAGTTGCTCCTTTACGTAATGATGAGGTCTTGGCCGTTGCTTATGAATATACCTTTAATGGTCGGAAATATAAGGTAGGGGAGTTGACGGAGGATTATCAGGCCCGACAAGATAATGAGGTGTTGATTTTGAAAATGCTGAAATCATCCACGATTCGGAATCACCTGCAACATCCAATGTGGGATTTGATGATGAAGAATATTTATTCATTGAATTCAAATGGATTGAGTAAACAGAATTTTCAGTTGCGATTGATTTACAAAGATGATGCGACAGGAATTGATAACTCGAACTTAATTGAGGGTGAAAAAGTCAAAGATATTCCCTTGGTGAAAGTGCTAGGTTTAGATAAATTGAATTTTGCTGGGGATCCACAACCTGATGGAAATTTTGATTACATCGAGGATATTACGATTGATTCAAAAAATGGAAAGATCATCTTTCCGGTTTTAGAACCTTTTGGGTCTAGTTTAAAGAAGCATTTCACGGCTTCAGAGGCGAATTTAGTTGAGAAATATGTGTTTGATAAATTGTACCGTTCGACCCAGACGGATGCACTCCAACAAGCATCGAAAAATAAGTTTTTTATAAAAGGTAATTTTCAAGCAGGTGTAGGTGGAGATATTTCCTTGCCTTTTGGCGTAGAACCTAAGTCGGTGACTGTTTCAGCGGGTGGCCAAGCCTTAGTTGCAGGTTCTGATTACATTGTTGAAGGACAGTCAGGGAAAGTAAAGATTCTGAACGAAGGCGTATTTCAATCAGGTAGGGAATTAAAAGTCTGTTACGAAAAACCGGATTTATTTACGAATCAGGTTCGCACCTTATTAGGAACGCGTTTGGATTATAATCTAGGTCAGGATATCCATTTGGGTGCCACCGTACAAAGTATGAGTGAGACGCCTCCCGCATTTTTGCGTCGGGTTTCTATCGGAAACGAACCGGTAAATAATACCTTGATAGGATTTGATGCCAGTATTTTGAAGAAATCAAATGCATTAACGCGGATGATTGATGCGCTTCCCATCATTTCGACCAAGGAAACATCCGTGATTGATTTTCAGGGTGAGTTTGCCAAGTTAATTCCAAATGTTAATGATCGCGTGCAGGGGAATGCGTTTATCGATGATTTCGAGTCGGCCCGTGTCGTATTTAATTTAAGTTCACAACCCACCTTATGGCGTCCGGCTTCTACACCAAAGGATTTTGTTTTATCGAACCCACGTGATTTGAGCTCGAATTTCCGACGGGCAAAAATTTCAGCGTATAACGTCGATGCCAGTCTATATGGTCAGGGTGGGTTTTCCATGGATGTTCCTGGCTTAGACCCAGCGAAGGTAAACACTTACGCCTATGAGCGAGTAGTTACCCCAAAAGGCTTATTCCCGAATAAGGACTTCGCTAATAATATTACAAACTTACCTTTAGGCGTATTAGATGTAGCCTATTTCCCTTCTGAACGCGGTATTTATAACTTCAATCCGAATCTGACTGCACAAGGATTGCTACCTAATCCTAAAAATAATTTTGGTGCCATTACCCGTGCGATTACCTCGGATACTGATTTTGATAATGCCAATGTGGAACAGATAGAGTTCTGGTTGATGGATCCATTTGTTTCAGGAGAGGGCGGGAAAATTCGTGATGGTGTATTTAATAAGAACAATACGACGGGGGGTAAATTGATATTCCATTTGGGAGATGTTTCGGAAGATTTTATTCCTGATGGATTCTCCAACTTTGAAAATGGAATACCAGCTGGAGAAAAGATTGTTTCAGGTGGCTCGCAAAATGTGGAGAAAACGAATTGGGGATTAGCACCGAAACGGCAATTTGTCATTAATGCATTTGATAATCAAGGAGGTAGAGGCCAACAAGACATTGGATTAGACGGTTTACCGAGTCAGGTGAATGAGAATAGTTCGATTTCCGAATCGACTTATTTTGCTGAATATTTAACTCAAGCGAAATCACGCGTGACGGATGCAAAAGCTGTTGCCGCAATTCAAGCTGACCCAGCTGGAGATGACTTTGTGCATTATTTGAGTAATGCATACAACTCCACAGGGAGTATGATTGAGCGATATAAGAACTACATGGGAATTGAAAATAATTCACCTACAACAGATAACCCAAGTAATTCAAATGTGACGGAAGCTAATTCCATGATGCCTGACCGGGAGGATTTGAATAATGACAATACGGTGAATGAGGTGGAAGCTTATTACCAATATGAGGTGGATTTAAAGCCAGGTGGTTTAGCGGTAGGGCAAGGTTTTGTGGTTGATAAAGTAAATGATGGGGGTGTGGATTGGTATTTATTCCGCATTCCGATTAAAGATAAACGTAATTATACGACGCCTGCGGGAGAAATTTCGAGTTTCAAATCCATACGTTTCTTCCGTATGTTGTTGAGTCAATTTCAAGATCCGGTGGTTTTACGCTTCGCGCAATTGCAATTATCCGGTTATTCCTATCGTAAGTTTACCGGAAATTTAGATCAGCGCAATGGGCAAGAAATTCCGGAATCCTATGATGCTAAGTTCCGTATTTCATCTGTCAATATAGAGGAAAATGGACCTGCGAGCAAGGGTGCTAATACGATTCCGTATGTGGTACCTCCCGGATTTGTTCGGGATCAAGATGTGACAACCATTAATAATGCGCGATTGAATGAGCAATCCATGAGCTTATGTGTGGATAATTTACGGCCAGGTGATGCGCGGGGAGTTTTTAAGAATTCGTCGTTTGATTTTATTAATTACAAGCGCCTGCGTATGTTTGTTTCTATGCAAAGTCCAGATCAAGTAGATGGGCAGGTTTCTGCATTTATGCGAATTGGTACTGATTTAACCGATAATTATTACGAAGTTGAACAAACGGGTTTACGCCAAACTCAGAAAGGTCAAAGTTTAGATATTGAGATTTGGCCACAGGATAATGAGTTTGATGTTGAATTTGATCTGTTGAAGCAGGCAAAAATTGAGCGTGACCGACTTGGCAAATCATTAAATGATCGATTTACGCTCAACATGGTTTCATCTACCGGAAAAACTTATCGGGTAACTGTAATGGGCCGACCGGATCAAAGTGCGTCAATGATCTTGATGATTGGCGTTCGGAATACAGCTAAGGATGGTCAAAATAAGTCTTTCTGTGTGTGGGTCAATGAATTGCGTGCCTCGGGATTTGATCAGACTTCGGGAGCGGCTGCCTTAGGAAAGATGGGAATTAAATTGGCAGATTTAGGTCAAATCACGCTGAATGGCAGTTTTAGAAACTATGGTTTTGGAGGTGTGCAATCGAAAATTTCTGATCGTTCACGTGACAATACAAAGGAATACGGCATTACGGCCAATTTAAATTTGGATAAATTTTTGCCTCAGAAATGGGGATTCAAAATCCCTTTTTATATTTCCTATGATCGCAGGAATGTAGCTCCACAATTTGATCCACTTGATCCGGATATCTTCCTCGCTGATGCAATAAGTAAATTTACTACCCAGGCAAAGCGCGCGGATTACTTGAAATTAGTGGAAGATAATACGGAGCGACAAGGATTCAATTTTACCAATGTCCGAAAAGTTCGATCTTCTTTGGCTAAGCATGCCTATGTTTGGGACTTGTCGAATTTTACTTTTAGTTATGCGTATTCTGAGATGATTCGGACGAATACCTTGACGGAGACTTACCGACAATTAAGCCAAAGAGGAAGTGTTTTATATAGTTATTCATCTTCTGCAGGTTTTTGGGAGCCTTTCGGACGCATGAATTCGAATTCTCAATGGATAGCCCTTTTGCGCGATTTGAATGTGAATATCATACCCACATCCATTACGGTACGGGCGGAAATGGATCGAAGTTTTGTCAAGACCCAATTGCGAAACCAACAATTGACGACGGAAGGAGTGGCGCCTCAATTTGAAAAATACTGGTTCTTTAATCGGCAGTATGCTTTAAATTGGAATCTTACGAAGAGCATGATCGTCAATTATTCTGCAAACGTTAATTCGATTATTGATGAACCATTTGGTGATTTGGATACGCAGGCGAAACGTGATTCTGTCTTGATCAATGTTCGTGCATTGGGTAGAGCGAAGGAATTCGACCAACAAGCTGGTTTGGTTTGGCGTTTGCCATTGCAGAAATTGCCCTTAACGGATTGGATGAATGCAGATTATACGCACCGGATTGGTTATAATTATTTTGCCAATTCATTTAATATCAAGGATTCACTAGATATTCCATTTGGTAATATCATTAAGAATACGCGGGAAAGATCTATCAATGGCAAAGTGGATTTTGTTTCCTTATATAATCGGATTCGTGCACTACGCTGGGTGAATTCCAGTAATACAGTGACCAAAGATGTCGCACGAAATCCAGGTGATGACGAGGAGATTATCATTGCTCCTAAAAATGCCTTAAAATCTGTGGCGCGTTTATTACTTACTTTACGCGGAATTCAGGTGAATTATTCCATGCAGGAGTCTACCACCTTACCCGGCTTTAATCCTTCGCCTGGCCGATTAGGTATGAATGGGAATTGGGGTGCACCAGGATTGGATTTTGTGAGTGGTGGTCAGAGTGATCAAATTCGGTTTACAGCTGCGGAAAATGGGTGGTTGTCGAAGAGTATTGTTCAGAATGTACCATTTACACAATTACGCCAACAAAAATTTAGTTATTCAACTCAATTAGAACCTAATAAAGATTTACGCATTCAGGTAGAAGGGAACTATAATAAGGGAGATAATTACCAGGAATTTTTCAGGCCGACGGAAATGGGAGGTCCGTTTAGAAGTCAGAGTCCGTTGCGTTCAGGGAATTATTCCATGTCTTTTTTGTCTTTCATGACTGCGTTTAAGGATCCAGCTGTGGTTTTCGAAGAGTTTCGTTCGAATCGAGAGGTTTTGATGTCTCGTTTAAATCGGACCAAAGTTGCGGAAGGAATGTATAATAAGAATTCACAGGATGTGTTAATCCCTGCTTTTTTTGCAGCGTATTCAGGCGTTTCTGCGAATGATGTGAAGTATTCGCCCTTTTATGATATTCCATTGCCAAACTGGAAAGTGGATTATAATGGCTTGAATTTATTCCCTGGCATTACAAAGAAGTTCAGTTCTTTCACGATAACGCACATGTATTCGAGTACTTATAGTGTAGGTAATTTTGTGTCCTCTTTGGAATACGGCCAATTTGTGAATGATTTCCAAAACCTAACCTTGAATAGTCTTTTATATCCACTTTCGTCTCGTTTTGATGCCGAAACACATACCTTGATTCCGGTTTATGTGATGAGTACGATTTCGTTCACGGAACGGTTCTCGCCATTGATAGGGGTGAATGCGATTACGAAGAGTCGGGTTTCCTTGCGCTTTGAATACAATCAGGATCGTAGTGTGGGATTGAATTTAGCGAATTCACAGGTGGCAGAAGTTGCCAATAAAGATTTGACCTTTGCTGTTGGTTTTACCAAAGCCAATATGTTGATTCCATTTAAGATAAACGGTCGGTCAGTTCGATTGCCAAATGATTTGCGTTTCAATATGAATTTAACGATTCGCGATACGCGAACATTACAAAGGAAATTGGATGCAGAAACCGTAGTCACGCAAGGTTTTGTGAATTTCCAGTTTAGACCGCAGATTAGTTATTCGGTGAGTGATAAATTATCGGTTACCGCCTATTTTGATAAAATGATGAATAACCCATTGGTTTCCAATTCTTTTTATCGTTCGACGGTGGCAGGAGGTTTTCAAATCCGATACAGTTTAGAATAATTCCGTTAAATCTTTTGCAATCAAGCCTGAATTTCGTGACCTTTGCAAGCAAAAAAATACGAACATATGAATTTTCCAGCAGAATTAAAGTACACGAAAGAACACGAATGGATTAAGATTGAGGGAGATGTTGCGGTTGTAGGTATTACAGACTTTGCCCAAAGTGAATTAGGGGATATTATTTTTGTAGAGGTGGAAACAGTAGGTAAGCGTATCGCACAAGATGCTGTTTTTGGTACAGTAGAAGCAGTAAAGACGGTTTCAGATTTATTCTTACCCGTGGCTGGAGAAGTTATCGAGTTCAATACGAATTTAAATACAAGCCCTGAGTTAGTTAACTCAGATCCTTACGGAGAAGGTTGGGTTGTTAAAATGAAGCCTAGTGATTTAGGCGACATTGATCAATTGATGGATGTAACAACCTATCAAGCTTTTGTTGGACATTGATTTTTGAAACCCTGCTATCAGGGTTTTTTTTTAGATTATACAGAACATGCGGATTTTAATTAAATCAGTTTTTGTTGAAGATTCTCGCTCTAGCTTTTACGGGAAGTCATTAGATTTATTGGCCGAAAATGGTCAATGGATTCAAATTGCTCCTTCCATTCATGAAAAAGCGGATGTAGTCATTTCAGGCAGACAATTACATTGGTCTCCAAGTCTTGTGGATCTTCGGGTACATAATACCTTGCCTGGCGGAGAACACCGCGAGGATTGGGAGAGTTTAAGTCATTCCGCACGGAAAGGTGGGGTGTTGGATATGTTGTTGTTGCCTACAGGCTCACCCGTGCCCCAACAAGCTGACGCGATTCGATTCATTAACCAAAAATCAGGAAATGTTTCCTTTCATTCCATGGCTCCATTGAGTTTGGATAATAAAGGGGAGAATTTTACGGATTTATTTGATTTACATCGTGCAGGTGCAAAATGGTTCGGTCATGGTGCGGGATCTTTGCAGGCTGTAGATTTGATGGCCAAAAGCCTTCAATATATGCAAACCTTGCCTGTTACGATAGTTAGTCGGCCAGATACTGAGGCATTATCATTATATGGACAGATTCATGAGGGATTACAAAGTACTTTGTTGGGCCTAAAGGGGATTCCTATTTTGAGCGAAAGCATGAGCATTCAACGGGATTTGGATTTATTGCGATATGTTCGCGCGAATGCCTTTGGCTTAGTGCATAAGGACTTTCGCCTCCATTTCGCATGCATTTCTTCAGCTGAGAGTGTAGAATTAATTCAAGCAGCTAAAAATGAAGGATTACCCGTGACTGCGGATGTAGCGGTTCATCAATTGATTTATTCGGAAGAAGCGATTGCCGACTTTGATACGAATAAGAAAGTATTTCCTCCATTTAGAGCTTCTTCGGATTTGGATGCATTGTGGAAAGGATTAATTTCTGGTGTAATCGATGTGATTGTTTCAGATCATCATCCAGTAGAATTCGAATCGAAGGCCTTAGAGTTTGATCATGCGGATTTTGGTACGATCGGCCTAGAAACCCTTTTGATTGCCTTTGTTGATGCAGCTTCGAAACGTGGATTGAAAAATAGTTTGGATTATATTACGCACAAACCAGCTGCTTTGTTAGGTGTCGTTTTGCCTGTACTTGAAGTGGGAACTTCGGTGCAAGGGATTGTATTTGAGAAAGGTGTGGATGATGTTTATCAACAGAGTGATATTGTAGGCAAATCAAAGAATTCTTGTTTCCTCGGAGAAACCTTTGCTACACGTGTAACACACGTTATTAAAGGGGATCAAATTTTGTATCAAGGATAGAATGAAAGAGATGATAGGACAATTGCCGCGATTAATCTGGGTTAGCCTTATTTGTGTACTTTTAATGGCTGCTTATTGCTATGTATTAACTGTGAATGATATTATTCCGTTGGCAGGTAAGAAAGCCCCATCATTTGTGATTGTATTATTAGCTCAAGTTTATTTGGCCAAAAACTGGGTTGGAGCCAATCGGGGTGCATCAGTTCATTTTTTAAAGTTATTTTTATACCAATATATATTCGTATTTATTACGGCGATTATAGGTGCTTTGTCATTGTATTATTTTTACAATTCAGTTTTGGGATTAGATGTTTTACAGGATTATATTCGTTTGAGTGTAAATGAGTTAGGGGAGTACAAAGATGTCATCATTCAACAGGAGGGGAAGGATTATTATTTTCAGTTGATGCAAGGTATTCAAGGCATAAATGCCTTTAGTATTGCACGAGATGAGTTTAGTCAAAAGCTATTTCTTGCATTTTTGCCAAATTTGTTAATTTCACTGTATTATAAACAATAAAGATGGAAACAACTTCAACTTCGAATAGCCTAATCCTTGTAAAATGGGGAATTATCGGTGGATTATTGGGTTTTTTGTTTTCTGTAATTACCCAATATTCGGGATTGGCAGAAGATTTTTCTGAGACCTTAGGATGGGTTTCTTTTTTGGTAACCTTCTTAATCAATGTGACTGTTTTATTTTTAGCATTGAAGGAAATTCGTACTCAGCAAGCAGGATTTTTAAGTTACGGTGAGGGATTAGGTAGTTCCACGCTTTTAGGTGGAATTTGGGGTATTGTGGCTGGAGGTTTCAATTACATTTATATTCAATTTATTGACGATGCTGTTATTCAAAAGCAAATGGATTTAGCACGCCAACGCCTAGAAGATCAAGGGCTTACGGAAAGCCAAATTCAAGAAGCAGAGAAAATTACCAAAATGATGTTGGGGCCAGGAATCCAATTTATTACCATCGTCTTCTTTTCTGTCCTTATTTTATTCGTTTTAGGTCTTGTTGTTTCGGGTATCATGAAACGCGAGAAACCGATGTTTGACGAATAAGTATGCTAGCGATCATTCGAAAAGAGTTGAGTCAATTTTTTAGTTCCTTTCTTGGTTTAGGAATTATGACGGCCTTTTACGTCCTAATGAGTATTTATTTGTGGTGGTTGGATGGAAATATTTTAGATTACGGTTTTGCTGAAATGCAGGTATTCTTCGACTTGAGTCCTTGGTTTTTCCTTTTTTTTATTCCAGCTATTTCCATGCGAACTTTCGCAGAGGAATTTGAGATGCGCACCTTTGATTTGTTGCGGACCTTACCTATTTCCATGAATTCGATTGTGTTAGGTAAACTAATAGGGACTCTGTTACTCGTGTTTATTATCTTAATCCCTACGGGTATATTCGTTTATTCTATAGGCCAATTGGGTAATCCTACAGGGAATTACGATGCGTCGCTCATCACAGGCTCTTATGTCGGTTTAGTATTACTTTGTGCCGTATTCATCTGTTTGTCAATGTTAGCTTCGGCCCTGGTTTCCAAACAATCCCTCGCTTTTGTCTTAGGGTTGATTTTTAATTTTGTTTGTTGGCAAGGCTTACAAGAAGTATCAGCCCTAGAAACGTGGTCGGTGTATTCACATTACCAACAAATGAGTAAGGGGGTCATCGATGGGAGTAGTGTTTTCTATTATTTAGGCGTCTGTTTAGCCTTAATCGGCCTGATACGCCTACGTTTAGACCTGAAATATTCTTAAGATTTATAATCGGCAATTGCGAGTCGATTCGTACACAAATTAATTTCTGCTTGTTCGTTTGATGCAATAAGGATTAATTTGTGGCGCTGGCCTTCCAAAACTTGATAAAACCAGTTCTTAGCCGACTCATCAAGATTTGAGGTAGGTTCATCCAAACACAAGATTGGTCGATCAGATGCCAAGGCGACACCTAATTTGACTTTTTGACGCATTCCAGATGAAAAGTTCTTGATGAATTTAAATTCAGAAGGATAAAGGTCAATGAATGAAGAAAAAGTTGGGAAATTCCAACGGGCATCAAGAAACTTGATTTGAATTAAAAAATTCAATAATTCAGGCAAAGTAAATTCTTCAATTAATTCGGAATAAGGAGCTGCAAAACTTATTTGCTGATGGACATCTTCTGTTGTACCCTCAAATTCAACGCTTCCTTTGTTAGGCAAGCTGTATTGAGCTAAGGTTTTTAGCAGGGTAGATTTTCCTGCACCATTTGGGCCTACGATTGCATAGGAATTTCCGGACTCAAAAGTATAATTCAATGATTTGAAGACCCATTCTTGGCGGAATTTTTTATGAATACCTGTGGCAATGATCTTCATGGGAGAATTATCCTTTCATTATTCCGCGTTCCGAATTTCGGATAAAATCAATGATTTCATCTCGGTGTGCGGATTTTGGAATATTGGATTCGATTTGATTCAATGCCTCTTGGTTATTTAGGCCTTTTAGATAGACGTAACGGTAGATTTCTTGAATTTCAGCTACTTGTTCATCATTGAATTCGCGTCTGCGTAATCCAACAGAATTAATACCAGCATAACTCAATGGTTCACGACCTGCTTTGGTGAAAGGAGGGACGTCTTTACGTACTAATGATCCGCCAGAAATCATGACATGGCGGCCTATGGATGCGAATTGATGAATTGCTGACGAACCACCGATGATTGCAAAATCTCCTACAGTTACATGACCAGCCATTTGAACAGCATTTGCTAATATACAATGATCGCCAATCACACAATCATGAGCAACATGGACGTAGGCCATGATTAGGCAATTTTTCCCGATGACCGTTTTTTGTTTATCAGAAGTCCCGCGATTGATTGTTGCACATTCACGTATAGTTGTATTATCACCAATTTCTGCGGTGGTAATTTCTCCTCCAAATTTTAAATCTTGTGGAATCGCTGAAATAACAGCCCCAGGAAAAATGCGTACATTTTTTCCAATTCTCGCTCCAGGGAAAATAGTTACATTGGAACCAATCCAAGTTCCTTCTCCAATTTCTACATCTTCATGTATAACCGAAAAAGGGTCAATGCTGACATTTGCAGCTATTTTGGCATTGGGATGTATTACTGAAAGTGCTTGACTCATGATCAAATTCCTAAGATTTTCTAACTAAACTAGCCGTCATTTCAGCTTCACAAACAACTTGACCAGCAACATAAGCCTTGCCAATCATTTTAGCGATTCCCCGACGAATGGGTGACGTTAATTCACATTTGAAAATAACGGTATCTCCAGGAATGACACTTTTACGGAAACGGCAGTTTTCAATACCGACTAAGTATGGCCAATAATTTTCTGGATCAGGTACTGAACTTAATACTAAGATTCCGCCAGTTTGTGCCATGGCTTCCACTTGCATGACGCCCGGCATGACTGGATTATTGGGAAAGTGGCCCATGAAATAGTTCTCATTCATGGTGACATTTTTCACGCCCACAACGCTATTATCATCTAAGTAAATGATTTTATCAATCATTTGGAATGGATAACGGTGTGGCAATAACTCATAAATGCGCTCATGCGAACAGATAGGAGGTTGTTTTGGATCGTAAACAGGAACATTGTTTTTTTCTGTCTCCAACATCAATTTCTTGATTTTCTTTGCCAATTCTACATTGGAAGCATGTCCAGGACGTGATGCTAAAATCTGTGCTTTGATCGGTCTACCTACTAAGGCTAAATCCCCCATTACGTCCAACAATTTGTGGCGAGCCATTTCATTGTTGAAATGCAAGTTGGTATTATTCAAAATGCCTACTTCTTTCGAAATGGAAACTTTTGGCTTTCCTAAAACTTCAGATAAATGGGCTAATTCAGTTTCCGAATAATCTCTGTCGGCAATTACAATGGCATTATTTAAATCACCTCCTTTGATTAAACCTGCTTTGTATAATGCTTCCAGTTCGTGTACAAAACAGAAGGTTCTACACATCGAAAAGTCTTTTTCAAATTGAGACACATGACTCAAATTTGCGTGCTGGCTTGATAAAAATTTCGAATTATAATCGACCATCACGGCGATGCGGTAATCATTTAGCGGCAAAGCAGCTAATTCAATGCCCTTATCTAAATCCTTGAATCGTACCTCTTCTGTTAATTCAAAGAATTTACGGTGTGCTTCTTGTTCAACGGGTTCTGCATCTTTTAAAGCTTCAACAAATTTAATGGAAGAACCATCCATGATCGGGGGTTCCGGGCCATCTAATTGAATCAGAATATTATCAATTTCAAGGCCTACTAAAGCTGCTAAAACGTGTTCAACCGTGTTTATGCGTGCTCCATTGTGCTCAATCGTCGTTCCGCGCGATGTGTCTACTACGTAGTCGACATCAGCATCTGCAATCGGTTGGCCGGGTAAATCGATACGCTGAAATTTAATACCATGGTTTGCCGCAGCAGGTAAGAAAGTCATATTGGCAATTACACCCGTATGCAAGCCGACTCCGGAAAGCGTGACTGATTTTGAAATTGTATGTTGCTTATTATTCATAAGAAAGGGTACTCTTATTTAATTTTATTAATCTTTTCAAATAGCTCCGGCAATTGTCGGATTAATGCGCTACGTTTTAAATTATCAACATTGTTGGTTGCAGGAAAACCACCCATGGTTTGGCCAGGGGTTTTGATTGATTTTGTGACACCTGATTGTCCCGTAATAATCGTTCTTGGTGCAATACTGATATGGCCAGCAATGCCAACTTGTCCACCGATCAGGCAATTTTCTCCAATTTTGGTAGAACCAGAAACACCCGTTTGTGCGGCGATGGCGGTATTAGCGCCCACTTCCACATTGTGGGCAATCTGAACCAAATTGTCTAATTTAACGCCTTTACGTATAAAGGTAGAACCCATCGTTGCACGATCGATTGTTGCATTTGCGCCAATACTTACGTCATCTTCGATAATCACATTTCCTAATTGTGGAATCGCTTTATAGGTTCCATCGGCTTGTGGGGCATGTCCAAATCCATCTGCACCAATCACCGCATTGGCGTGAATGACAACATTGTTGCCGATGATGGTATCCTTGTAAATGACAACACCAGGATAAATAATACAATTATCGCCAATTTGTACGTTTTTGCCTACACTTACATGATTGTAAATACTCGTCGAATGACCAATGCTTGAATGAGAGTCTATACTGGTAAAACGGCCAACGAAGATAGATTCGCCTAATTTGACGCCATTTTCTATGATGGCATGTTGAGAAATCCCTGTTTCGCGTTCAGCCGTTAATTCTTGGTATTTTTGTAACAAGATGGTGAATGCGACGTAAGGCTCTTTTACGCGAATCAATGTCGTTTTGATGGGTGATTTCAATGCTAAATCAGTCGAAACAATGACTGCAGTGGCATCTGTATCGTATAAATAAGCTTCGTATTTAGGATTGGACAGGAAAGAGATACTTCCTGATTTGCCTTCTTCAATTTTATCAAAATTCGAAATGAATTGTTTTCCGTCGCCTTCTACTGCTCCTTGAATCATGGTCGCTATTTGGTCAACGGTAAACTTCATATAGAATATGTCGAATTTAGGATGCTTGTGTGTTCAATACACCTTGCAAATATACGCTCTTTGGGCAACAAAAATAGTATTTTTTTACAATCTTACTTAGCGCTTGGATCGTAGGGAGGTCAGAAGCCTCTGTTAACTCGACCACTTGACCTAGTTTATCGACGATCTTAATCGTGTTATCTCCTTGGACATAAGCTGAATTACTAGTCGACCCTTCAATCACAAAGTAGGATAATTCCTCATCAGTAATTTGAAGCGTCGATTTAATTTCATCCGCTATTTCTGTTCGTTTGGATTTGGGAAGTGGTTGGCTCCCAAGCTTACAAGTAAACAATCTCCGACTCAAGAAATGGGTACAAAGTAGGCTTAGGATTTTGTCATCGGCATCCTTCCAAGTCTTTATGGCTGCCCATACATCATGATCATCTAGATCTGTGAAGGCAATCAATAAGTTGGCATCCGCCTTGAACTCCTCCCAGGTATATTCTTTTTTTAGAAATAGCATCAGGGCTTTTGAGCAGCTTAATTTATGACCTTGGTTGATTAAATCTTTCGCTCTACGAAGAATTTGAATCAGCATCGTTTCAGCTGAAATGGCTGTTTTGTGCAAATATACTTGCCAATACATCAATCTTCGAGCCATTAAAAAGTTTTCAATTGAATAGATCCCTTTTTCTTGCATGACAAGATTCTCATCTTGTAGGTCCAACATGCTTAATAATCGTTCTGAGCCGATAAATCCTTCACGTACTCCGGTATAAAATGAGTCGCGTGAAAGGTAATCTAAACGATCCACGTCCAATTGACTCGAGATTAATTGGTGAAAGAATTTTCGAGGATAAGATCCGTCAAACATGGAAATCGCTAAAGTCAATCGGCCGTCAAAATGAAGGTTCAATTTCTCCATGATGAGGTTGGAAATTTCTTCATGGTGCACATGATTCAATAAGGTATATTCTAATACATGTGAAAAAGGCCCATGGCCGATGTCATGAAGGAGAATGGCAATTTCGGCTGCTTCCATTTCATCCTCCGAAATTTTGTATCCCTTTGCTTTGAGGTTGTTCAATGCCTCGTCCATGAGGTGCATGGCGCCGAGGGCATGATGAAAGCGCGTATGATGCGCGCCTGGATAAACAAATTCAGCTAAACCCAATTGTTTGATACGCTTCAATCGCTGGACGAACGGATGGTCGATCAGTTTGAGTATGAAAGGGTTATTAATCTTAATGAATCCGTAAATCGGATCATTGATAATTTTAGTAGGAAACATGTTTAACGTGCTAGCGTTTTTTCAAGTCTTAAATTTAGAAAATATTCACTCCAAATTAGTTCGAAAGCAATAATTAATTAATTTTGCATCACATTAGCGAAATCTAATGTGGACTTGTAGCTCAGTTGGTTAGAGCATCTGACTCATAATCAGGGGGTCCATGGTTCGAGCCCATGCTGGTCCACAAAGACACTCATCTGAAAAGGTGGGTGTTTTTTTATGGTCTATTGGACTTTAGACTTTAGACCTTGGTCTTTAGACATTGGTCTGTAGATACACGAACTCGCGTCTGGACCCCAGGTTAAAACCTGGGGTTATTTAATTTATAGCCCCAGACTTCAGTCTGGGGAGGGATATGGATGCTTGGTATTTCGCATATGAGCCCCAGGTTAAAACCTGGGGTTATAAATCCATCGCGTCTCTACTGTAAATTATCTATAGATATAACACTCCCAAAGCTATCGCAGCTACCGCCATCAACACGAGGGCAATTATTCCCATCACATTTAAATAACGTGTGTTTGTGTATTCGCCCATGATGGACTTATTATTCGAAATGTGTAGAATAATTCCGATGAGAACCGGTGCTGTTACTCCATACAGAATGGCCGTGTAAATCAAGGCTTTAATGGGGGAGATGCCAATGTAATTCATGGATAATCCCAATAATAAAGAAATCATGATGATGACATAAAAGCCTTTGGCCTCATGGAATTTTTTGTCCAATCCTTGTTCCCAACCGAAGGTTTCGGAATATATATAAGACAAAGACCCACTTAAAACGGGGATAGCGATTAGGCCAGTTCCGATAACGCCCACAGCAAATAAGACGTAGGCCAAATCGCCAGCCAAGGGTTTTAATGCCAACGCAGCTTGTTCTACTGTATCGATTTGGTGAATGCCCGCTCCATACAATACGGTTCCTGTCGTTAATATGATGAAATACATCACGATACCCGAAAAGCCCATTCCAAAGTCTACATCTTGCTCCATCGCATGAATAATCCGCTTATTAACGATCAAATGCTTTTTCTTGTGCTGCATTTCTTCCACTTCCACAGATGCTTGCCAGAAAAATAAATAGGGTGAAATGGTCGTGCCTAAGATACCGACCAAAATAGCCAAATATTCTTTGGTGAATTCGATGTTTGGAATGAAGGTCGAACGAAGTATTTGACTCAAGTCTTGTTTATATAAAAATGGAACAACAAAATAGACCAACATGACTACGCAGAGGTATTTGAGCGTTTTGGCAATCTTTTGATAGGGGAGGTATATGATTAAACCAAGTAATAGCATGGTAAATAGCACACTAAAATAAGTCGCATCAATTTTGGGAAACAATAAGTTTCCGACAGCTCCCATGCCTGCAATATCCGCACCAATATTCATGATAATCGCAGGTGTACTAAACAATAACATAATGTAAAGTAGGGGTTTTGAATAGTGATTTTTCAAAGTTCCCGTTAAGCCATGCGAAGTGACCAATCCGATGCGTGCACACATTTGTTGGATCGCTGCCATCAATGGTATGGTTATGATGGTAGTCCAAAGGGTCATTAATCCAAATTGCGCTCCTGCCTGTGAATAGGTTGCTATACCTGATGGATCGTCATCGCTCGCCCCCGTGACTAATCCGGGTCCTACGGATTTCCAAAATCGTTGAATTTTTGAAACGAGATTCATGGTTTTAGTTGATTTTATGCAATTCTTACGCAGTTTAGCGATATTTTGCTATTTTCGTAGTATGCGTAAACATAATTTTAGTCCCGGTCCCGCTACTTTACCCGAAGAAGTAATTATACAAGCCTCCGAAGCGATGCTTGATTTTGAACATTCAGGAATAAGTGTCGCCGAATTGAGTCACCGGGCTCCCGAATTTGTCTCAATCATTGAAGAAGCGACAGCCCTCGTTAAAGAATTATATCAATTACCTGATTATTTCGAAGTGCTTTGGTTGCCGGGTGGAGCAAGTAGTCAGTTGGCCGTTGCACCCTTGAATCTCTTAGGCCTACAGGATTCCATGGCCATTGTCGATACGGGTTTTTGGGCCCAACGATCCATTGACGCCGCCCGTGAATTAGCTGGGGTACATGTATTGGCCTCATCAGCAGATACTAAATATGATCGGATTCCAAAGCATTGGCAAATTCCGAAAGAGGCCAAATACCTACACGTGGTATCCAATGAAACCATCGAAGGAATTCAATACCATACCTATCCGGAAGTAAATATTCCTTTGGTCGCCGACATGACTTCGGACTTCTTAAGTAAACCCTTGGATGTGGACTCATTTGGAGTCATTTTTGCCTCTGCTCAAAAGAATTTTGGGATTGCGGGGATCACATGTGTTTTGGTCAATACGAAACATTTGCCGGGCCAATTGGATCGCAAAATTCCAACGATTTTCAATTATCGAACACATATTGAAAACCACTCGCTCTATCATACAATTCCATCTTTTCCCGTTTATGTAGCTTTACTCATGCTCCGTTGGATCAAAAAACAGGGAGGATTAGTAGAAATGCAAAGACGTAGCCGAGAAAAGTCGGCCTTGTTATATGCCGAAATCGACCGAAATCCCTTGTTTGTAGGTTTCGCTCAAAAAGAGGATCGTTCCTTGTTAAATGCTTGTTTTAGGACACTTTCAACCGAGATGGATGCGCAATTTTTAGCCTATTTGACAAATAATAATGTAGTAGGAATCAAAGGATATCATGTAGTTGGCGGATTTCGTGCTTCCATGTACAACGGTATGTCCATCGATAGTGTTGCCTATTTAGTCGAATTAATGAAATCTTTTAAGCCTGATTTGTGAAATTTGGATTGTCAGTGGATGGAATTTCTGACACAAGCTTTCGTGTGATGGAAAATGTAGAGACACCATACCTGGCGTCTTTTCCCTATGCTAGGGTTATAAAACAGGTTTTAACCTGGGGAACTCGGCGCCTGATTGCCTCAAATTTTGGTATTCTTAAGGTTTGCCACAGAATTAGACGCGATTGTCGCGTCTCTACAATTCGATTCCTAACGCTTACCTCTTACCTCTTACCTCTTAATATCCATATCTAGCCTTCGTTCTATCGAATTTATTTGTTATTTCCGTTTGCGTAATCTCACGGTCATATATTTTAAAACTCCCAACATGCATTTGATTTGGAAAAGTGGTATTTGCTCGCCACAGTCCTATACGACCTGCACCGGCATTGAATCCCAAATTAGCCGGGTAAGTACTAGCATATATTTGTGAGAGGGATTGGCTTACGCCATTGATGTAGATTTTATTGGCTGTCATGGACGTACTACTCATGACAAACACATAGTGTTTCCAACTCGAAATCAACCCAAGTGAGCTTACTTGGGCAGCTGAAATTCCATAAAGGTCAGCATTTGCTGTGTTAAAGCCTAAGGCTCCTCCATTTGTCCAAACGTCATACAGATTAAAGCCAAAGAACATACCATTGACAGAAGCATTCCAATAAACCCACATTTCGATTGTTAATTCACTGGCTCCATTTAAATCAAAGGAAAAATCAGTATATGTACTCGTAGATCCATTGTAATATAAACTTCCTCCCCCTGATGTGGAAGTCGTGACTCCTGCCGTATTGGTTGCAGTTTTGGCAGCACCGGATATATCATACCAGGTTGTCCCTGTCCCGGGATAGGAGGCCGTATTGCCTGCGTCAAACATCAAAACCAAGTCATAATTGGGCTCTTCGTCTGCATATAAGCGACTAACTTCAGAAGCAGAAAGAGCTGCGGCGAAGTATTTCAAATCCCCGAGCAAAAAACTACCATAGGCGCCTGAACCCATATGGGTCCCATCACGGGCAGCGACTGCAAAATATTGTGAGGATGTTAATGAATACATTGCGGGGCCAGAACGAGTATAGGTTGCTGTGCCAACTAAACCACCATCCAAATAGGCGATGACCTGAGTTCCTGTATAAGTCAATACGACGTGATGCCAAACATTGAGTGAAACTGTTGATGCTGTTGTTATGAGGGTAGATTTTGGCCAAACGGAAAACTTTAAATAACCATTCACCATTTCAATATCAGATGTGTGGTAATCTTGTGCGATTGCTGTTTGTCCTATATCCGCTAATACCACACCATTTGTGGCAGTTGGATTAAACCAAAGACTGACGGTAAATACCCCCGAACGAGTTGAACCGGAAGTAGGGGGGTAATAATTTTTAAAGTCCCCCATCAACAGGTGTTGACTACTTGCCGCGACGAATTTGAGGTAACCCGGATCAGCAAAATAGGTCGGGGAATTGACCATCGTCGCCGAGAGTGGAGAGCCATTTGTAGCCGTGACCGCTGTTCCTGTCCCCGGATACGTAACGGCTTGGCTAAAATCGTAATCGACAATCAGGTTGTTTTTGTTGATGGAATTCGGATAGGCGGGTGCAAAGAATTGAGCCTTTGCACAATAAAAACTTAGCAAGAACAATAAAATGATTCCAATCCGCATACTTAATTACTTAATTCCCCCGAAATAATGACAACATTACTTCCCATGTGTAAAACGGTTGCTAAGGCGTATTGGCCAATCATTTTGGTATAGGAGTTCCGACTAATTGGCGTTAATCCGGATCCTGCCAAAGTGACCTGCCCCGTTCCTTGTTGGACCACCATGCAATTGAATCCATCCGGAAGACCTGTTGGAATGGTTAATGTGACAGCGGAAGCACTCGTGAAATTGATAATTGTCCCATTGTCAGTAGCAACTAAAGTATAACCAGCAGATTTAGACGAAATGGTAGCACCAAATCCAGCTAATTTTGATGTGGAAGAAGATCCCCCTGTCATGTTTCCCGTCGTACTGATATTACCGCTCGTATAGGCAATGTCATTCCCTGTTTTCGTCCAATCATTGATCAAGCGTATCCAGGTAGGAGAGGCCGAAGTTCCGGTATTGACATAAAACCCGACAGTTCCATCCGTTTGATAGACCAATAAGCCATTGGCTGGGGATGTGATGGCTGCACGCTGAGTAGCGGTCATCCGTGGAGTTAAAAAACCCTTGCTGGTAGAATTAACTTCAAATTTCGCGGAAGCATCTGGTGTGGTGGTACCGATACCCGTTTGGGCATTCAAAGACCAAGAAGTAAACAATAAAAATAATAAAATGATGATATATTTCATTTAAATTAGTTTTTCAATGGAAATCATGTTGTTCGTATAAGCCGAACCGATCATTAAGGTAATCCGATAGAATCGTCCATTAGTTTGATCACGAAGATAATAAATAGCTGTATCCCCAGCAGCTCTAAAGTTCCAAGAAACGCCAAGGCTAAAAAAAGAGGTTGTTATCGTTTGAGACACATCTGAAAAATAGGTATATAAATTAGTTCCGAAAGCCCCATCGTAGGTTGTATATCCCGAAATTAAGGCTGAAAAGCTTGTTCCCGTTGTTTTGATTTGCAAACTCCTACTTCCACTGGTTGTTACCTGAACTTCAATATCATCCAATACAACGGATACCCCTGCATTGACAAAGCCAGCGGATTTGACGGTCACATTTCCAGATGCATCCGAAAGCGTGATTTTTCCATTTACTTTGACTTGACCATTTACTTCGAGTTTTTGAGTCGGGGAGGAGGTTCCAACTCCCAGTCGCTGATTCGTATTGTCCCAATATAAGTTGGCATTATTCTGTGTCAGTTCCGTCCCATTGCTAAACACCACGGATCCATTCGAAAAACTAGCACTTCCCGTTCCTCCTTTACTCAGGGGCATCGTTCCGGCGCTCCAGGCGCCTAACTCCAACAGAGTTAAATTATTTCCATCGGATTCTCCAAAATTAAAACTATAACCAGACTTTATGGCGGTAATTTTAACCGAATAAGTATAGGTGCCTGCCGCAGGACTATCTATGAAATTAATCGCATAGGGTACGTTTTCGTTGGCAGCTGAGGATTCAGCTTGTACTTTTTTACCGATGGCTGTTCCATCCCGATAGATTTGTAAAATGACCCAACCGGTAGCTTGAAGTGGATTAGCATCCCCCGTGGCAATTATTTGAATGGGTCTTCCTGAGGTCGTAATGGACTGACTCATGATGATATCCCCCACGGCATTTTTAGTCACAGCACTCGCACTTGTTTGTGCCCAATTGGGATTATAGCCACTGAAGGCATTTAAGGCGCTTTGGTTGACTAAATTATTCCAAATGCTCCCATCCCAATAATAATAACCAGGCAATACATTATTAGGCGATGTACCTGCTGTGGCAGTATTGAAGATGAGCAAACCCGAAGCGGGTGAAGGAATGGTTGCGACATCTGTTGTGCTACTTAAGGCTACACGTGGGGGTAAGAATCCCTTATTACTCGCACTTACCTCTAATTTGGCGGAAGCATCTGGGGTAGATGTGCCGATTCCCGTTTGGGCATAAGTATTCCAAGTAGCAAAAAGAAAAACAAGAAAAGATAAAATGTGTTTCATTAGACGAGTTTTTCAATGGAAATCATATTGCCCAAATAGCCAAAACCAATCATTAGGGTGATGCGATAGAAGCGCAAATTAGTAAAATCACTCATATAATAAATTGCCGTATCACCTCCTCCGGTATAATTCCATTGCCATCCTAGGTAATTAAAGGTTGAGTTGATTGTTTGTGTTACGTCGGAAAAATAGGTATAACGTGGAGTCCCCGTATAGCCATTGTGAGTACCGTGGGCTGAAATTATAGAAGTAAAACTAGTTCCGGTAGTTTTTATTAGCAAACTCCTATTCCCAGATGTTGCCAATTGAACCTGAATATCATCCAGAACAACAGGAACACCTGCATCTGCAAAACCTGATGACTTTGCTGCTACATTCCCGCTGGCATCTGAAAGTGTAATTTTTCCATTTACCTTGAATGGACCGTTTACCTCCAGTTTTTGTGTTGGAGAGGAGGTTCCTATGCCAAGCCGTTGGTTGGTATTGTCCCAAAATAAATTGGCATTATTCTGAGTCAGCACAGATCCATTACTATATAAAACAGATCCATTCATAAATCCAGTACTGCCCGTTCCTCCTTTGCTAACCGAAATGTTTCCTTCACTCCAAGTGCCTAGCTCCAACAAGGTAATGTGATTTCCATCAGATTCTCCAAATTGAAAACTATGTCCAGCTGGGATATTGTAAATTTTAACTGAATAAGTATAAGTTCCGGCCGCGGGGCTATCGATAAAATTTATCGCATAGGGTATGTTCTCGTTGATATCGGATGATTCCGCTTGTATCCTCTTACCGATGGCTGTTCCATCTCGGAATAATTGTAAAATGACCCAGCTGGATACATTAATTGGGTTTATGTCTCCCGTGGCAATAATTTGAACGGGTTTTCCCGAAGTCGAGATGCTCTGACTCACAACAATATCACCTACTGCACTCTTGGTCACAGAACTTGCATTGCTTTGTGCCCAATTAGGAACAAATCCATTCATGGTAGGCAAGTTGCTTTTTTTAACGAGGTTATTCCATGAACTTCCATTCCAATAATAATAGCCCGGCAATACATTGTCGGGGGAAGTACCTGCGGTGGCGGTATTGTAAATAACTAAACCTGTTGCAGGAGAAGGAATCGTCGTGACATCTGTTGTACTACTCAAACCAATGCGAGGGGGTAAGAAACCCTTATTGCTTGCGCTCACTTCCAATTTAGCTGATGCATGAGGCGTGCTTGTCCCTATGCCCGTTTGGGCCCAAGAAGTCAGCGTCATACAGCAAAAAAGGAAAATGAGACTCTTCATCGGAGTTTAGATTCGATTAAAATTAAGCGATTTTCTAATTCAATTTGTTTTTGCTTCAATGCATCTATTTCTTTTTGTTGGGCTTGGATCACGCTAATTGATAGCGCATGCAATGCTTGGTAGTTGACCGATTTCGTTTGCATACTATCGCTTGCCGTTGAAACCATATCAGGAAAAAGCTCCTCGATCTCTTGTGCGATGAATCCATATTGTTTATGATGATTATCACCTTGATCATTCCAAAAATAAGATACAGGTCTGAGTTGTAAGACTTTTGAGATGTTGCTTGAATCTAGGCCAACAATCGTGTTTTTAAGGCGACGGTCAGAACGAGCGGCTAGTGTTGAATAATAGATTCCTGCACAATTGATGTCAAAGGTATTTAAGCCGCCACCCCAACCAGCTGGCCAACCAGAGGCTATATTTCCACCATCCGTTGGTATTTGAACGCGCGATTGACCTGTTTGATTAATAATGAGGGCATTATTGCCTGCGTTAGATAAATCAAAATTCCATGTGGAATTTATGATAAATTGATCTGAAGGATTATTGATTCCCATGCTATATCCAAAATTGCTCGCAATATCTAAGCTATAGAATGGCTTTCCACCATTAAGACCAGCAGTCCGTACATTGATGGAAGAATGAGCCAATGAAGATGCATTGTTTGTATTAAAAACATAGATACTTGGGCTTGAAGTGGATGCTGGCTCCCCAAAGGTATTCCCATTCTCAATATGAAAGATAGTTGTCGGACTTGAAGTACCTATGCCTAATTTCCCATCTGAATTCAGCCACATCTTATTCCCACTATTCGTCCCAAATACGATCGGGCCCGTTGAATAGTGATTCATAAAGGTTAAGGATGTTGAGTAGGCAGAAGGATAACCAAGATATGCATAGCGCGTACTAGCTCCTTGTGGAAATAATTCTAAATAAGCATGATCTGAACCCTCCAAACGTAAAATCGGTCCATTGGATTTAATATGGAGTTTAGTTGCAGGAGTTTGGGTACCGATACCCGTTTGGCCTTGTAACGTAAAGCCAAAGAGTATTAACATGAAAAGACCAAAGATTTTATTTGCCATAGGTACTTTTGGTTGCATTGTAATTGACTAATATTTCAGCTTCAGAAAGTGCACGATTGTATATTTGGACAAAGGGTATGCTTGCATTTGCGAATGTGCCGCCTAATCCCCAGAAGGCTTGTCGGGTTTGTCCAACTAAATAAGGATTGTTTGTTGTATTGATATTACGGGCTAATACAAAAGGTTGAGCAGTTTTTGTGGACCAACTATTTATATTCCAGTAATAGCCGGTTGAAGGAAAGTTGCCATCAAAACAGATTCGAACCGAGTGATTACTATTGTCATAGGTATAGGCAATAAAATGCCATTTTCCATCGAAAACGGTAGCAGATGCAATTGGGCAAAATACATCATTTCCCCAAAAGGCTAAAGCAACTCCTCCATTGTTCGTTGGAGGATAGCTCATCCCACTACTACCAGCACCACCAGTATAGACAACGACCAATTGTTCTCCAGCATCATCCGAATTAACTGCTCCTTTGTCAAGTAAGTGAGTATTGGCATTGGCGCTTGATTTGTACCAAACCATCACCGTCCGGGAGTTATTTCCACTGGTTGTGGTAATAGCCGGCCCACTCACACTTTGTGTCGAACCATTGAATGCAAAATACCCGCGATCATTGGGATAATAAGTGGGTGAATTCAATAGCGTTCCATGATTGCCATTCCCAGAAAGATCATTCCATGCAGTCCCCGTTCCCTTGTAGGAAATAGGATTTGTTGCATCTAAGCGCAATACTTGGCCTTCCTTAACTAGTTTATTGCTTTTGATGAGCAATCCCATTCGTAAGGAAGTATGGCTAGAAATAGTAGTTGGCAATAACTTTACATATTTGGCATATTCAACTGTTGGAAAAAGGACGGTAACACCTTCCGTATTATTCGAATTAATACTTGCATTTGTAAGCACATTTCTCCACGTAATCCCATCTAGACTGACATCGATATTGGCTGCTGTTACATATTGTGCCATATCGCGTCTGCCTTGAACGACGATGCCCGTGATATATGCCGGAACATCATAATTTAAAATAATGTATTGATTTCCGTCATTGGCACCTGCCGACCAAGCTTGAGGAGAGTTTATCCAAGGTGTAAAGTGATAGGGGTTAATTGTATTAGGAAATGGAGCATTCTCGTAAAATGTATCATTTACCCATGTACTTGAAACAGACCAATACGTAGGATTTGAGTTTGTAGATGGGCTATGAATAAATGTTTCATCAATACTGGATGTACCTGCCGTCCATTTAGTCGTGGCATCTGTTAAAACCATTTTCCCTGTACCGCTGAATACAATCTTATTTGATTGGTAATTGGTATTACTGCTTGGAGTGTAGATATTTCCTGCATTGATTTGCAATCCACCAAAGGCATTTGGTAGATTGGAAATGGCCGTATTTGATAGGGTAGATGTTGAACTTAGCGAATAGGCCAAATCATTGTTGTGGACTGCATAACTATTATACACGCCAGTATAGTCTGAGCCCGCGGGAAAGTCGGCGCTGTATTCTACTAGATAACCGCCAATGCTACTGTAATAATCTACGGGTAGATCATTCCAACAAGTTGCGCCCCCCCACTTGGCAACTCCTACATCTTCTACTCCGTTGAAGTTATTCGGTTCACCAGCGCACCAATTATTATAATATCCTGGTAAATTTCCTGTCGTTTGACCATTTTGAGTTTTTATAATAGTTCCTGATTCTGGCCCCGCATCTAGTGTCCAATATCCTTCTGATACTACATCCGATAGAGCAATCCATACATTCGTTTGTGAAACTTTACTGCTGATAAAATCATTCTCCGACTGTGAAGTAATTGTCGCTAAATAGGGCGTTTTTCCTCGAAAAGTGGCTTGAGCACTGGCACCCGATTTCGCAGCGGTATAAGTTACTGCACCACTCACAAATTTATAATAATGATTATTGGTAGGATTGTAATAAAGTGTCGCATCATTTGTAGCCGCTTGGATATTGATTTTTACCGCGGTTTTAACTGAACCCATCGAAATAGTCATGGCAGCCAGTGCCGCGTTGACGTAATCCCTAGTTCCATAGAATACAATGCTCGTCACATTCAACCAAGTATTATAGCCATAATTTTTAGTGAGTCCCGTTGTTGTTGGAAAACTGAGCGTTGCCCCACTCTGGTATTCCAAACTTAAACTGATTAATATTTGCTCTGTATTATTTGCCCAATTGACCACAAAGTCTCCGGCATCAACATTCGTTGCATTCGCTTCGATTGTCATGGGAGCCGGGCTTGTAATCATTTGACCCAAGGATGAAAAGGACCAAATCAGGCAGCAAAGGAATAGATATCGTTTCATCTTAATGCTTCCGACGGATTTTTTTGATTTCCTTCTTCAGTTGGTCGATCTGCCTCTGTTGTTCCTTAATGGCCTCAACTAACAATGCAACGACTTTATCGTATTGCACGGATTTATATCCTTCGGTTGTTTGCTCGGTTTGTACGACTTCGGGTACGACTTTCTCTACTTCCTGTGCGATGAATCCAAGGGCACGTTGGCTGGAGAAGGATCTTTGTGGGAATTGTTTTTGGTCCCAATCAAAGTTGACGCCTCGCAATTGCAATACCTTGGCCAATGGATGTAGAATAGGCGTGATATTGGTTTTAAAACGCGCATCGGATGAACCCGCGATGGAGTTTGCGATGATATCACCAGCTACTTGTAGGCGTGCAGTAGGAGTGGAGGTACCTATGCCAACAAACCCACCTAAAGGATTGATGGCTAAATTATAGAAGGTTCCGTAGGCCAACTTCGATCGCATTTGTAACCAACCGTATGTCGAACTACTACTTAAACCAAAATCCATAACATGTGATCCAGAAGAAGGACCGAGGCGCAAATTGCCATTGGCCGTCGCACCCGAACTAGCTGGGTCTGCCGATGTGGTGACTACTTCAAACTTATTCACGGGAGCAGATGTACCTATACCCGTTTGTCCAAACATTTTTCCAGAAAGAAAAATGAAGAATAGAATATGCTTTATGTTAATCGATATTTTCATCGTTTGTTGTAGGCTGACAAGTTTAATTAAGTTTCGAATTGGGATGAAGAACATCCCAATTTGAAATATTTAGAACAAGGCACGTAAGATAATCCAGTTGGTACCATTCGAAACGGCCTTAATCCAATTATTAGATGGTTCAATACCGATGTTTAAACCTGTCGCAGTCGTTGTCGTACTATCCGAAATTAAGTAGCCTGCAGTGGCTGCAACAGCTACGGAAACACTTGCGATATTCTTAACCGTGATTTCCCGACCAGCCCCAACGGTTACCGCACTTGGTAATGTAATGGTTTGTGATGCTGTTGATCCTGAGAATACAAGGAAATTAAAGTTGTCGGTTGCCGCGATGGTACTAGAGGCTGAAACAGAGGAAACACCTCCCTGGCTATTTGATGACCAAGATGCCAAACCATTCGCGTCAGAGACCAATACTTTTCCTTCACCCGGTGTACCACCAGCAATTTTAATGGTTCCGCCGATGTTGACAGCTCCACCAATTCCCACGCCTCCGGTTACGACAAGGGCACCCGTTGAAGTAGAGGTTGATGTGGTATTATTTGGAAGATTTAATGCACCATAAATTTTAGCAGTGGTAATACTGGAATTACCGATCATCGTCGAATTTGCTCCTAATCCCACGGCACCATAACCAATGATGATTTCATTGGTACTTGTTGAATTCAAGGGTTTTGTTTCAGCACCAATTAAAACACTTTGATTGGCTGCTGTAACATTAGATGATATACTATTAACAATTCCTGCATAACGACCAATGGCAACATTACTTGAACCTGAGGTAATGTTAAACAAAGTGGCTTGACCTAATGTTGCATTGTATTGGCCGGCTAATAAATAAGCTAATGCACCTGTTCCAATCGCAGTATTTCTGTCATTGGTGGTTGTATTTGATAAACTTTGTAATGCATAACTTCCAATTGCGGTATTATCGGAGGCATTGGTTGCACCCATTAACGATTGATATCCAATTGCAACGTTTTCAATACCTGTCGTAACAGCTTTCGAAGATTGTGATCCTATTGCTACGTTGCTGACACCTGATGTAAGTACATTTAATGCTTGATTTCCAACTGCTGTATTTTCAGCTCCTGTGGCAGTTGCCCCCATCGCATTTAAACCAACAGCTGTGTTTTTTTCAATTGATCCACCTCCCCGGCCAATTCTCACTCCATTAATATAGGAATCTTCTGCCGCATAAAATGATTTTCCAATACCTACACCGCCCGTTACGACTAAGGCTCCTGTGGAAGTACTTGTCGCAGCTGAAGCAGATGTAAAGTCAGCATCTCCGCCCACAAACATCGTTCCTCCGATACCCGTTCCACCGGCAACAGTTAAGGCACCTGTTGTGGTTGAAGTGGATGTTGTGGCCGATGTAAGGTCCACGTCTCCTCCAACAAACATGGTACCTGCGATACCGGCACCACCACCAACGGTTAATGCACCTGTTGTGGTTGAAGTGGAAGTAGTTGTATTTGTTAAAGTTGTAAGCCCAGTTATTCTTGAAGTACCCGTGACATCAAGAGTATAGGCAGGAGCTGCATTTCCTATACCTACTCTGCCTTGACTTGAAATTCGCATAGCTTCTGTGGGAACACCACCTCCAGGCCGGGTTAAGAAGTTGATATTGGAGTTCCAGTTTCCTGTTGATGCTCCAGTTGCTACAAGACTAACTAGATTACCAACCCCAACTTCATTATAATTATGGAATACTAGTGCATTTTTATCGGCATAATTAGTGTTACTATAAGCACTAGATGTTCCCGTTGTAAGTAGATCGGCTACAACTTCCACATTATTGTTGAATGTTTTTGCTCCTGCAAAGGTCTGAGCTGCTGTTGTGACAACTCCGCCATAAGTAGCATTTGCCGGTTGAAGGTTTAAAGTCGTCGATGAAATACTAGCCCCATTTGCATTTGGAACAGTTCCGATGGCAGCCAAAGTTGTAACACCACTTGATGGTAATGACGTCCAAGCGGGAATACCACTTGCTAAGGACAATACTTGGCCATTCGTACCTTTAGCTAACCGGGTTCCTGATCCACTCGTTCCACCATAAATAATATCACCTGCAGTTGTCATAGGAGAAAGTGAATCGAAAGCTGCCACTTGAGTGGTTGCTCCCGTACCTCCATTGGCAATCGGCAAGGTTCCTGTTACCCCCGTTGATAAGGGCAATCCCGTTGCATTCGTTAAAGTACCTGATGCAGGTGTACCTAATGCGGGAGCCGTGAAGGTAGGAGATGTTAAGGTTTTATTGGTCAAGGTTTCCGTTCCGGCTAAGGTTGCCAAAGTACCCGATACTCCAGGCAAAGTAATTGCGGTTCCTGTACCTGCCACAGCTGGGGCAGCAATTGTTGCGGTTCCTGAAGTAGCACCTGCAAAGCTAACGGATGTCGCATCTGCAACACCCAAGGTTGGAGTTACCAAAGTAGGCGATGTGCCAAATACTAATGCACCAGATCCAGTTTCATTGCTAATTACACCTGCTAATTCAGCTGACGTTGTTGCCGATAAGGCACTAATTTTATTCGTAGTATAAACCCCGTTTGTGACTGTTGCTGCATTCCCTGAAATCGAACCATTAATGGTTGAAGAAAATGTTTTAGCTCCCGCAACTGTTTGGGCTGTGGATAAATCAACAAAGTTTTGTGTCGTAGATCCTGTACCACCGGCACTAATCGGAAGTGTTCCAGAAGTAATCGCTGTCGTACTCGTTGTGTATAGAGCCCCCCCCACTTGTATAAGTAGTTAAACCGGTACCCCCGGCACTCGTTGGTAAAGTACCTGTGGTTAATGCTGAAGTACTCGTTGCATACATGGCACCACCACTATTGAAAGAAGTCATACCTGTACCACCCTGATCAGTGCCTAATGTTCCCGTGCTTGTCAAACGCTTCGAAGCATCTGTAAATACGCCTTTCGTTGCTGTTAATGCGGATAATGTGGTAGCTCCTGTGATGGTAGCCGTACCACCGATTGTTGTATTACCCGTTACGGCTAAAGTTGTACCGATCGTTCCAGATCCGCTGATATTGAAATCCGTACTCGCTTGCTGCGTAGTTCCATTGATTACATAGTTGGTCGATCCCGAAGGTAAATCTGCAGCCACCAAAGTACGGAAGCTAGGTGCCGCAGCACTCGCACCAGAAGTTGGTCCCGCGAAAACCAAGTTGGCCGCCACAGTCGTTACTCCTGTACCCCCATTCGCCACAGGCAAAGTTCCCGAGATATCGGAAACAGCAACGCCTGCCCAAACCGGAGCTGCGGCTGCAGTTCCATCACCTGTTTGGGTTAAGAATTTCTTCGTGGCAGCTGTGTTTCCTGTTAATAGGGAAGTCGTATTAGCCGCGCTTTGGTAAGGAATGGCTCCGATAGCCCCACCATTGATGTTCGTTGCCTTGCTAGCTAAACCCGTTACATTGGCCGTTATTGTTCCAGCCGTGAAATCGCCATTGGCATCTCGTGCCACAATTGCCGAAGCGGTGTTGGCATTCGTTGCTGTTGTTGCAGAGTTGCTAACCTTTCCAGCTGTAGCAATTGTCGCTAATTTTGTATCCGCAATGGCTGCCGAAGGACTAATATCAATATTGACAATCGTACTATCTGCAATTTTAGCTGATGTTACGGCTGCACTGGCAATTTTAGCTGTTGTAATTGCATTCGCTGCGATGGCTGGGGATGCTGCAGTTCCTGTCAGGTCACCGGCCAACTGGATTTTACCTTTCACGGTTGTCGTTGCATCTGGAGCTCCCGAAGAGATGCTTGCATCCACATATCCTTTGATTGTACTTACTGAAGGATATTTGGTTAATGAACCAGCATCTGCTGTCATATCTGTTGATAAATTAGCTGTGGATTGAGCTCCTAAAGCAGTCAATGCTGCCGAAGCAGTCGTTGCTCCTGTACCACCGTTTGCAATTGGCAATGTTCCTGTTACCCCGGTTGTTAAGGGCAATCCCGTTGCATTTGTTAATACTCCTGATGCAGGAGTTCCTAATGCAGGTGCCGTTAACGTAGGAGATGTTAAGGTTTTATTGGTCAAAGTTTCCGTTCCTGCCAAAGTTGCCAATGTTCCTGTTGCACCTGGTAATGTGATGGTCGTATTACCGGCTACCGCTGGTGCGGCTAAAGTGGCAGTTCCTGAAGTTGAACCCGCAAAACCAACGCTCGTTGCCGATGCTACTCCTAATGTAGGAGTTACTAATGTAGGTGAGGATGCGAATACCAAAACGCCTGATCCCGTTTCATTTGTCACCGCAGTTGCTAAGTTGGCAGATGAAGGCGTCGCTAAAAAGGCTCCAACCCCCGTTCCCAAATCAGAGATATCAGAAGTTACTGGAGAGCCCCAAGCCGGAGCTGCTGATGCAGATCCCGTTCCGGTTTGTGTTAAAAATTGTTTTGTTGTTGAAGTGGATCCTGTTAAAAGCGAAGTTGTATTTGCAGCAGATTGATAGGGGAGAGCTCCCAAAGTTCCGCCATTGATGTTGCTGGCTTTGCTGGCCAGTCCCGTTAAATTCGCAGTGATTGTTCCTGCTGTAAAATCACCATTCGCATCACGCGCTACGATGGCTGATGCAGTATTAGCATTAGTTGCTGTGGTAGCTGAATTGCTTACCTTTCCAGAAGTAGCAATGGTCGCTAATTTGGAATCAGCAATGGCGGCAGATGCATTGATATCTGCATTCACAATCGTACCATCCGCAATTTTGGCGCTCGTTACAGCTCCATCATTAATTTTAGCTGTCGTTACAGCACTTGCTGCAATGGCTGGTGACGCAGCTGTTCCAGTCAAGTCTCCGGCTAATTGGATTTTACCTTTGGTAGAAGCATCTGCATCAGGGGTAGCTGAGACCACACTTGCATCAACATAATTTTTGATGGTTTTTACGGATGGGTATTTCGTTGTGGATGCTGAATCGGCCGTCATGTTTGTAGATAGGTTTGCCGTAGCTTGTGCTCCCAACGATGTTAATGCTGCATTGGCAGTGGTAGCACCTGTACCACCGTTTGCGATGCTTATAGTTTCCGCTATTTTTGCATTGGTAATGGAGGCATCTGCGATTTTTGCGGTTGTCACGCTTCCGTTGGCCAATTTACCTGTTGTTACATTGGCATCTGTAATTTTCGCTGTGGTAACAGCATTATCGGCCAATTTACCTGTTGTTACATTGGCATCTGTAATTTTCGCTGTTGTAACAGCATTATCGGCCAATTTACCTGTTGTTACATTGGCATCTGTAATTTTCACTGTGGTAACAGCATTATCGGCCAATTTACCTGTCGTTACATTGGCATCTGTAATTTTCGCTGTGGTAACAGCATTGTCGGCCAATTTACCCGTCGTTACATTGGCATCTGTAATTTTCACTGTGGTAACAGCATTGTCGGCCAATTTACCTGTTGTTACATTAGCATCAGCAATTTTAGCCGTCGTAACCGCACTCGCATTAATTTTTACCGTTGTGATGGCATTATCACTAATGACAGGAGCGGCAGCTGAAGTATTAGTTCCTGCCAAATCTCCTCCTAATTGAATTTTACCTTTTAAGCTTGTTGTGGCATCAGCAATGGTTGCTGCAGCAACTGAATTATCGACATAGTCCTTGATTGTACTTACAGCTGGATATTTAGTTGTCGAAGCAGCATCTGCTGTCATATCTGTCGATAAGTTTGCTGATGCTTGCGCTCCTAGATTTGTTAATGCAGCACTTGCCGTTGTTGCACCTGTACCTCCATTCGCAACAGCTACCGTTCCAGTTACGTTTGCGGCATTTCCACTAATATTACCCGTTACTTTAGATCCTGATACTCCAGCAATTTTAGCGTCGGTTACATTGGCATCCGTTATTTTCGCTGTTGTAATAGCATTGCTGGCAATATCTGCCGTTGCAATGGTTCCATCAGCAATTTTTGTACTTGTAATCGCCCCTGTTGCAATGCTAGGTGATGCAGCAGTTCCTGTTAAATCACCAGCTAATTGAATCTTACCTTTTGTTAAAGCATCTGCATCAGCGATCGTAGCGGAAGCAACCTGGTTGTCAACATAAACTTTTACCGCATTTTGAGTCGGATAATAGGTATCGCTAGTTCCTAATGTTGTGGTTGTAGACTTATTTGAAACGTTTTCTTTATTGGCCAAACCCGGTACCGTTGGAGATGCAGCTGTTCCGCCTAAGTCTCCCGTTAATTGAAGTTTACCTTTCGTCGTTGCGTCTGCATCAACGATGGTTGCAGAGGCAATAAGTCCTTGTACAAAAGCAGTCGTTGCTAAGGCTGTCGTGTTGTTTCCTGAACTTTGAGTCACCGCCGTAGTTCCCGTAGGAAGTGAAGGTGTACCAGTAAAAATGGGGGAGTTTCTATCTGCTTTTGCGTCAACGGCAGCTTGAAGTGCAATACCTTGTGTCGCTTGGTCCACATAGGTTTTAACGGCATGAACAGAAGGGTATTTCGTATCTGAAGCCGCATCTGTGGAAACACTTGTTGATTTATTGCTTACATTTTCCTTGTTCGCTAATCCAGGAACTGTTGGGTTGGTGGCCGTCCCACCTAGGTCGCCGGTCAATTGCACTTTTCCTGAAGATAAAGTGGTCGCATCAGGAGCTCCCGAAGCAACGGCAATGCTTACTGCATTATCAACATACGATTTCGCAGCCCGTTGTGTAGGGAATAAAACATCAGACGGAGAGCCTCCACCTAGGTCTGTCGCGGCAGATTTGTTTGCTGCAGATTCGTACGTACCACTTAAATTACTGACCGTAGTTGCGGTTGATTCTGTGATGTTTTGAACATATCCAATCTGCGAAGTCAACGTATTAGTCGTATTGGTTAATTTGGTATTTGTTGAATTGATTCGGTTATCGTGATCGGTTAAGGTATTGTTGATGTTCGTTATATCTGTCTTAACCTGCTTATCCAATGCCTCGATGGATTGATTGACAACAAGAAATTTTCCTTCGTTTGTTGATTGATTGTCTGCAATTGCTTTCGCATTTGTCGCAATATTAGTCTTCAATGGATCTAAATCTTTTGGTATCAAATAGCCTGAATCATTGTTGAATTGACTGAGGTTTTTAGGGGAGTCACGTACGTTTTTATAATCCACCGTCTCTGCATACAGGGCGTAGGGCGTGAAATTTAAATTTTGATTACTTACGACTGTGAATTTTGATCCCCCGTCGAAGTTGACGGCTACCAACAAAGATTTCAATTCTGAATCCCAAACGATGGAATCGAAGGAACTAAATTTACTAATTCCACTTGCTAAGCTAGAATTGGAAAGGGTGGTAGTTCCATTTCCAACAGTCAACGAAATGAGACCAAACTCATCCGTCTTAGTTTGTTGGATTTCTTCGTAATCGACCCCCGCAGATGACTTTAATGTAAACCGAATCCAAACTTTTCCATTAGATAGTGGTTGGCCCGTTACGGCAATACCGGGTACCTCAATGGTATTGGGGTCCAGGATAACTGCTTGGTAATTCAGTCCCTTTTTCTGGCCAAAAGCTGCCAATAAACTTAATTGTAGGACAAGTAATAGAATTGTTTTTTTCATCGTATTAAACCCGGGTTAGTGGGATGTATTTAAAGAACTTATTGGAAACTAAACCTTAGAATTTTGAGATTTTAAGGCCAATACTTAGTGTTGTGGGAGTAAAGTTTAAACTTGGTTTTCCTGCCGACCAGCCGTGTAATGTGCTGTTTTTTTGATAGGAAATGAATACAGAGGTTTTTTCGGTTAATAACTTGTGGACTTCAATGTTATAGCCTAGCATAACATGTATGGGGTTGAAATTTTCATTATCCGCCAAATTATAATTGATGTTTTTGTTCGTACTTATTTGCGATTGAACACCGGTGAAGAGCTTTTGGGCTCCCAAATTACCTTGAAGTGCTATGGAAAATCCTTTGTAAACTTTTACCTCGGGGCCAAAGGCGGCATGAAGACCAACAAAATTGGTCTGGTAATTGAGAATGATGTTTTGAATATCCCCCGTGGCATTGAATTGATTTATATTCAATCCTAATTCATAACGGAACAAACTGGCAATTTTCGCCAGTTTCTGATGATTTCCGAAAAATATCGCTGTCTTAGAGAACTTCGAAATCAAGTCTGTTGTGTCAATCAATTCTTTGTTGAATCGAAAAGAAGCATGCATCCCACCAAGCGGTTTGATGTAATCGATGACATCTCCCGTCGAACTTTTATATTGGTATTCGGTACTATTTAGGCCGACAGTCCATTTCCAATGTTGTGCCTGAATTTGCAGGCTTACGATACTTAGTAATGCTATTAAGTAGATTTTTTTAATCATTTCTATTCAATCTTGATTGCATGGAAATTTTCCATAATTCAAAATTAACATAGTATTTGCAAGAGGTATTTTATTTTGGCTTGAGTATGTCCTACTTTTCGAAATTCGGACAAGTTTGTGTACTAATTCATCCCTATGGATGTAGTTTTATAACCCCTGACTTCAGTCTGGGGACTAAATACGATTGTGCTAATCTTCTTTGGCAAAGCTTTAATTATTACCAATTTTGAGATGCGAAGCATCGATTCCCTAGGCTGAAGCCCAGGGTTATATTTGTTTTGTAGAGACGCGATTTCGCGAAGCCTCTTTGTCAAAGCTTTAATTATTGCCAATTTTGAGATGCGAAACATCGATTCCCTAGGCTGAAGCTTAGGTTTTTTTTGTTTTTTACAGACGCGAAGTATCACGTCTCTACAAGGAAAGCGCCATAACCACATTCCCCTTTGGAGTCCCCAATTTCGTTCCGCCGCATGTCACGACAATGTACTGTTTTCCATTAACCATATAGGTTGATGGAGTTGCAAATGAAGCAAAGGGTAGCGGATAAGAGGCCAGGTGTTTTCCTGTTGCACTTTGGTATATACGTAAGGTGGCATCTTTCGTTGCGGCTATGATCAGCAACCCACTTTTCGTTAGGATGGGGCCTCCATAATTTTCACCTCCCGTATTATCTTTTATGCCTTGATTGACTAATGCTGGTTCTGAACCGAATGGAATTTTCCATAGGTATTTTCCTGTATTCATATCGATCGCATTAAGTGTTCCCCAAGGTGTACTCAAACCGGGTAGGCCATCTTGATCTAAGAATTTATTATAGCCTGTCATTTGATAAGGAATTTGGATGGCTGAAGTTGTTGATTCGATTTCCTTGGGTATTAATCCTTGAATGTAGGTTGCAATTGCATTTTGTTTTTCTGGACTTAAGTGCCCGAAGCCCGGCATCATCCCTTTGCCTTGTTTGATGAGTTGGGCGATGTAACTCAACTTCTGTTTTTTTTCTATACCCAATAAATTAGGATAGCCGGAACCAGGATTGCCCTTGCGGTCTGCTCCATGGCAATTCGCACAATTTTGTAGGTATAAACCTTCACCTGTATTTACATTACTAGCTTTGTTTTTGACCATCTTTTGGACCCAGCCCATTTCATTACTATTGATGTATATGATTCCCTTTTCAGAATCTGCGCCAGCACCTCCCCATTCGCCACCTCCATCAAATCCGGGTAGAATTAAGGTGCCTTGTTCGCTGGGGGCAGCATACCAAGCACGTTTGAGTTTAGCTAGTTGGGCCGACAGCTCGTTCCTGTTTTTGGCATAAGGACTTACATCGTTTACATTGATTTCGTTCGATAAACGTGCATAGGGTTTTGGTAATACGGGGAATGGTTGAGTGGGCCAAACGTGTTCGCCAGGTAATCCTGATTTGGCAACGGATTTTTCGATGATGTTAAATAAGGGTTTTCCAGTCACTCGATCGAAAATAAATACAAAGCCCTGTTTCGTGATTTGTGCAACAGCATCGATTCGTTTACCATTTCGGTTTACCGTAATCAAATTAGGTGGCGCAGGTAAATCGCGATCCCAAATATCATGGTGAGTAGTTTGAAAATGCCAAAGACGTTTTCCCGTTTTTGCATCTAAAGCTAAGAGGCAATTGGCATATAAATTTTGCCCCTTCCGATTCCCTCCCCAAAAATCATATCCCGCAGATCCTGTTGGAACATAAACGATTCCTCTTTTTTTGTCAACAGCCATTCCTGCCCAGTTATTCGCAGCTCCCGTATAGGTATTTTGATAGGCATCTTTTGGAAAGGTCCCATATCCTTTTTCACCTGGATAAGGAATGGTGTGAAAGGTCCAAGCAATTTTACCTGTGTAAATATTGAATGCTCGGATGTCGCCCGGTGCCGCATCAGCCCCTTCGGAAAGGCGAACGGGCATGATGATTACATCCCCTACAATGGTTCCTGGTGTGTTTGAAATGACGAATTTGTCTTGTGCGATTTTTGGAAGACCCGTGTGTAAATCTACCTTTCCATGATCCCCAAAGCTCTCAATGGCTTTGCCTGTTTGGGCATCTAAAGCCCAAAGATTTGGCCCTGCCGTGTATAAAATACGCCCTTTTGCATAAGCTAAACCCCGCGAAGTACTAGCCCAGTTTTTTAAAGGATCACCAAATCGCCAAATTTCCTTCCCCGTTGCTGCATCCAAGGCAAAGGCCTGCACGGAAGCACTCACACTGTAAAGTATGCCATTTACGGTAATGGGATTGGCCTGCATTTGGCCCGAATCCGGAAGTGCATAAGTCCAAGCAATTTTTAATTGGGCCACATTACTTTCATTGATTTGTGTCAATGGGGAATAATGATTGCGGTCTGGGCCACCTAAATATTCCGACCAATCCTGGTCCGTTTCTGTTGACCATCCGAAAAACAAGAAACTGATGGCAATAATATAAAATGCTTTCATAGTCAAAGGTTTAAACTTTCCTATGGGGGACTAGGACGGTTGTTTTAATTTGTCAACTTACATTTGTAGATTGCTATACTATCTAAACCTTGAAATTTATGAAAATTCTGTTGCAGAACTGCCTGCTGTTGCTCTTTTTTATGTTGCAATTTGCTTTGGTAGGCCAAGTATCCATTCAATCTGTTTTCGTTGAGAATCAAATTAATCCGCAAGGAATTGCTTCGGTAGCTCCGCGTTTTTCTTGGAAATTAGCATCAAATCAACGTAATGTGGCCCAACAAGCTTATTCGATTCAGGTAAAATCGGGATCTAAAATTGTTTGGAATTCAGGAAAGGTCATGTCAAATCAATCCATTTTTGTTCCCTATGCTGGCCTTGCTTTGGAATCTAATCGGCAATATCATGTTGCTGTCCAAGTTTGGGATCAAGCGGGAAAAGCAAGTGTTGTTTCGAAATCAAGCTTCTCAACGGCTTTTTTAAATGTGGCTGACTGGAAAGCCAAATGGATTAGTTCGGGTATCCCAGCTGATAAGGAGGCTGGCCCTGTTCCAATTTTTACTAAAAGTTTTGTAGCAGCTAAGTCTGTCCGACAAGCCCGATTATTTATTACATCTCGTGGTTTATATGAAGCGTCCATCAATGGAAAGCGCGTAGGGGATGCCTATTTGACACCGGGTTGGACCAGTTACAATAAGCATTTACAATACCAAGTCTATGATTTAACGGCCGATATAAAGAAAGGGGAGAATAAATTGGATGTTTTAGTTGGTTCAGGTTGGTTTCGTACCCGCATTGCTTGGGAGAATAATAAGAATTTTTATGGCAATCAAACGGCTTTGTTAAGTCAATTGGAGCTAATCTACACAGACGGTAGCGCTGAAACCATTGTTTCAGATGGTTCATGGAAGGCCGGTTTAAGTTCAATCGTGTCCTCTGAAATATACGATGGAGAGGTGCAAGATTTACGCAATAATGTTGTTCATTGGACGCCTGTTATCGAAACAAAAGCGTCTTTTGATGTTCTAAAAGCCCAGATTAACGAGCCGATTCGCAAACAAGAACAAATTGCTGTTAAGCGTGTTTTGCATACGAAGTCGGGGAAAGTAATTTTAGATTTTGGCCAAAATATTGTGGGTTGGGTTAAGTTTAAGGCGCATGGGCATTCGGGCCAACAGGTTAAATTCTCGCATGTGGAAATGCTTGATAAAACGGGGGAGCCATATTTTGCGAATTTGCGTTCTGCCAAAGCTCAGGCTATCTATACCTTGTCGGGTAATCCCGAAATCATTGAACCACATTTTACCTTCTTTGGATTTCGTTATGTGCAAGTGGAAGGTTATGAGGTAGTTCCTGCTGATTTTACTGGAATTGCCCTGCATTCTGATATGGCGTCAACGGGTTCTTTTGAAACGAGTAATCCACTGTTGAATCAATTGCAATCGAATATTCGCTGGGGTCAAAAAGGTAATTTTTTAGATGTTCCGACGGATTGTCCCCAACGAGATGAGCGTTTAGGATGGACAGGTGATGCGGAAGTTTTTTCCCGGACAGCTGCCTTTAATTTTAATGTAAATCAGTTTTTTGCCAAATGGTTGATAGATGTTCAGGCTGATCAAGCGCCCAATGGTGCAGTTCCTTTTGTGATTCCAGACGTTTTGACCAGGACTACTATGGGTAAAGAAAATGCGCAAGTTGGCGCAGCAGGTTGGTCGGATGCGAGCATCATTATTCCTTATAATGTATATACGACGTATGGGGACCGACAAGTTCTCGTAAATCAATACGAAAGCATGAAGGCTTATTTGAATTATGTTCGGGGTGCAGCGAAAAATGATTTATGGAATACGGGTTTTCAATTTGCCGATTGGCTTTCTTACCGTGTAGATGACTCCAAAGGAATGATTGGACAGAAGTCGGCCGTTACCGACAATTATTTAGTTGCGCAGTGTTTCTTTGCTTACAATACGCAATTAATGATTAAAACGGCTCGAATTTTGGGTAAAACAGATGATTATGCCGAATGGGAGCGATTATTAGAGCGAATTAGATTACAATTCCAAAAGGAATTTATGACATCGAATGGACGCTTGATTTCAGAGACACAAACGGCTTATATTTTAGCGCTTCAATTTGATATGATTCCAGAATCCTTGCGAGCGGCAGCTTTGGAGCGTTTGGTAATCAATATTAAAAGTTATAAATATCATTTAACAACAGGCTTTTTGGGAACCCCCTTTTTGAATCCTGTCTTGACACGTTTTGGTCGGAATGATGTGGCCTATAAATTATTATTACAAGATACTTATCCGTCCTGGTTGTATCCAATTAAGGCGCATGGGGCAACGACAATTTGGGAACGTTGGGACTCGATGAAACCAGACTCAACTTTTCAAGACCCAGGTATGACCTCCTTTAATCATTATGCATATGGTGCCGTGGGGGATTGGATGTATCGGACAATCGGTGGAATTGATACGCAAGAATTTGATGGTGCAGGGTATAAGGAAAGTGTAATTAAGCCTGAATTAGGAGGAGCTTTGACATTCGCCAAAACCAGTCTAGAAACACCCTATGGAAAAATATCTTCGGATTGGCGATTAGATTCTGGGGTATTTACGCTTCAAGTAGTTGTGCCTGTTAATACTAATGCAACCATTGTGTTACCTGATTTTGGTAAGAACAAACGCGCCATGGATGGCGTTGAAATGATGGTAGATCGCGTTCGAGTAGGTTCTGGTACATATCAATTTACAATTAACTAATAAAAATATGGGTGCTATTTTAGGATTACTCTTTCATTCGCTTGGTGGTTTTGCCTCTGGGTCATTTTACATCCCATATCGTAAGATTCATGTGTGGTCTTGGGAAAGCGCCTGGTTAGTAGGTGGTGTGTTTTCGTGGTTAATTGTACCCATTGTGGCGGCCTATATGACGATACCGAATTTCATGGGGATCATTCAACAAGTAGATTCGGATGTGTTTTTCTGGACCTTTACGTTTGGTGTTTTGTGGGGAATAGGTGGTCTGACTTTTGGATTAGCCATGCGTTATTTAGGGATGTCCTTAGGGATGTCCATTGCTTTGAGTTTATGTAGTATTTTTGGTGCTTTGGTTCCGCCCATTTACCGGGAATTTGCTGGAGTTTCAGGTGATACGATTTCGCATATAGCAGGAAGTACGGGTGGCCAAATTGTTTTGTTGGGAATTCTAGTTTGTGTTTTTGGTATTTATTTGTGTGGAAAAGCTGGGATGATGAAGGAGAATGAATTGTCGCAGGAGCAAAAGCAGGAAACGATTAAAGAGTTTAGCTTAACGAAGGGCTTGATTGTTGCGACGATTTCAGGACTATGTAGTGCCTGTTTTAATTTTGGTATAGAGGCTGGGAAAGACATGGCTGGTGCCGCAGTGGCAAATGGTTGTGATCCTTTGTTTCAAAATAATGTCATTTTCATTGTTGTTTTGTGGGGAGGATTCTTGACCAATTTCGTGTATTGTATGTATTTGAATTTTAAAAATAAGTCTTTTGGTGATTATGCGAACGCATCAGCACCCTTGAAAATGAATTATACATTTGCTGCAGTGGCGGGAACAACCTGGTTTTTGCAATTCTTTTTTTATGGCATGGGGGAGAGTAAATTAGGAAATGGAGCCAGTTCGTGGATTTTACACATGGCAACAATTATTTTGACGTCTAATTTTTGGGGTATCTACTTCAAGGAATGGAAGGGTGTTTCTTCCCAAACAATGCGTACCGTGATTACAGGTATTGTTGTTATTTTGGTTTCAGTGTTAATTGTCGGCTTAGGTAATTCAATTTCAGAATAAGGTGCTGCGCTTGATTAAAATAGATGAGTTTTCCTCCACGCCTAAGTATAGGCAGTTGGCCAATTCCATCATTGAAGGTATTCAGGCTGGGAAAATTAAGCAGGGGGATGTGTTGCCGTCGATCAATGAATTGAGCTTTGAACATTATATTTCTCGTATAACTGTTGAGAAAGGATATAATTATTTGAAGTCTATGGGGATCGTGGAATCTGTTCGTGGGAAGGGTTTTTTCATTAGCGCCGGCAGCGTCCCGGCGAATTTTCGTATCTTCTTGTTATTCAATAAGTTGTCAGTCCATAAAAAAATCATTTACGATTCATTTGTGGCCTCTATGGGCGATTTGGCCGGTATTGACTTCTATATTTACAATAATGATTTTAATCTTTTTAAGCGGATAGTCAGTAATAGGGAATTGGACTATTCGCATATTGTTGTTATCCCTCATTTCATGGAAGGAGATTCCATTGCGGTCGATTTTATTAATTCCCTGCCGAAGGAAAAGCTTATCCTAGTTGATAAGTTATTACCTGGAATTCAGGGTTCTTATGGGGCAGTCTATGAGAATTTTGAACGTGATATTTACGAAACTTTGGTGCAAGCAAAAGATGCTTTGGCAAAATATCAAACAATTCAATTAGTCTTTCCTGAGTCTAGTTACTATCCCAAGGGAATTGTAAAAGGCTTTGAGAACTTTTGTCGGGACTATGCCTTTGATTTTAAGGTTTCAAAACAGGCCCAACCAGAAAAGGGAACAGCCTACATTACTGTCATGGAAGATGATTTAATTTCCATTTTAGATCAAATCAAGGAACAAGGCCTGCAACTCGGAAAAAATGTGGGCTTGATTTCATACAATGAAACGCCTATTAAGCGTTTGTTGTTCGATGGGATTTCAACGATTTCAACTGATTTTGTAAAAATGGGGGAGTTGGCAGCAGATTTGGTAAAATCGAATGCTCGCACAAAGATTGAAAATCCTTTTTCCTATATACCTCGTTCTTCTTTGTAATCTTTGGTATTTACCAAATTTTATTTGGTGTATTTTCAATTTGGCGCCCACTTTCCTTTGCATAATTGCAAAAAAATCAACATTTTTGTAGCTTAATTTTATTGAAAGCGCTTTAATATTTAAATTATACGAATGAGCAATTCTCCAACAACCTTATTTGATAAAGTGTGGGATTCCCATGTGGTTCGGAAAATCGAAGATGGTCCGGATGTTTTCTTTATCGATCGTCACTTTATCCATGAAGTAACGAGTCCTGTAGCCTTTTTAGGTTTGGAACAACGTGGAATTGGGGTGATGTATCCGGAACGTACGTTTGCTACGGCGGATCACAATACGCCAACGATCAACCAACATTTGCCGGTTGAAGATCCTTTATCGGCGAATCAATTACAACAATTAGCTACCAATTCAGCGAAATACGGTATTTCTCACTGGGGTTTAGGTGATCCTAAGAACGGTATCGTGCATGTGGTAGGGCCAGAAAATGGAATTACACTTCCTGGTTTTACGATTGTTTGTGGTGATTCACATACATCAACACACGGTGCTTTTGGTGCGATTGCCTTTGGTATCGGTACTTCCGAGGTGGAGATGGTCTTATCATCTCAATGTATTATGCAGCCGAAACCTAAGAAAATGCGCATCAATGTGAATGGGCAATTAGGAAAAGGGGTTACTTCGAAAGACGTGGCATTATACATTATTTCGAAATTGACTACATCAGGTGCGACGGGTTATTTCGTGGAATATGCGGGTGATGTATTTGAAAATATGACCATGGAAGGTCGTATGACCGTTTGTAATTTAAGTATTGAAATGGGTGCTCGGGGTGGAATGATTGCTCCTGATCAAACAACATTTGATTATATCCATGGACGTCCATTGGCACCTAAGGGAGCCGATTGGGATACACAATTGGCCTATTGGAAAACCTTAAAGACGGATGTTGGTGCGAAATTTGATGTCGAAATCAATTTTTCTGCTGCAGATATTGAACCCATGATTACGTATGGAACCAATCCTGGAATGGGTATTGGTATCTCGAAACATATTCCTAAAGCTGCCGATGTAGAAGGCGGTGTCGCAACCTATGAGAAATCATTGGATTACATGGGTTTTGCGGAAGATGATTCGATGATCGGTAAGAAGGTTGATTATGTATTTATTGGTTCTTGCACGAATGGTCGTATTGAAGACTTTAGAGCCTTTGCTTCGATCATAAAGGGACATAAAAAGGCGGATCACGTGACGGCTTGGGTTGTTCCAGGTTCTCATATTGTAGAGGCCCAAATTAAGGAAGAAGGTATTCTGGATATTTTGACAGAGGCGGGATTTGTGTTGCGCCAACCAGGATGTTCGGCTTGTCTAGCGATGAACGATGATAAGATTCCTGCTGGAAAATATGCGGTGAGTACATCGAATCGTAACTTCGAAGGTCGTCAAGGTCCAGGTTCTCGAACTTTATTGGCGAGTCCATTAGTAGCTGCCGCAGCTGCAATTACCGGGGTTGTAACAGATCCAAGAGATTTTTTATAAGATTTAACCAAAAGCAATATGGCTTACGATAGTTTTAGTGTTTTGAAAAGTTCAGCTGTTCCGATGCCTATCGAGAACGTTGATACAGACCAAATCATCCCTGCACGTTTCTTGAAAGCAACAGAGCGCAAGGGGTTTGGTGATAATTTATTTAGAGATTGGCGTTATGATAAGAACGATCAGCCTAAAGCTGATTTCGTATTAAATAACCCAACATATTCAGGAAAGATTTTAGTAGGAGGCAAGAATTTCGGTTCAGGATCCTCACGTGAGCATGCTGCTTGGGCAATCTACGATTATGGTTTTCGTTGTGTGGTTTCATCATTTTTTGCGGATATTTTTCGTGGAAATGCAATCAACGTAGGTATTTTACCTGTTCAGGTTTCTCCTGAATTTTTGCATGAGATCTTTACTGCAATCGAAAAAGATCCCAATTCTGAATTGGTTGTGGATTTAAATACACAATTGATTACTATTTCTGCCACGGGCTCATCCGAATCGTTTGCGATCAATGGGTATAAAAAGCATAATTTGTTGAACGGTTTTGATGACATCGATTACTTACAAGCGATGAAGTCTGAAATTGCTTCTTTCGCAACTAATCGCTAAATAATATGCGGCATATTGAAATCATGGACACCACGTTACGGGATGGCGAACAGACCAGTGGTGTATCATTCTCGGCTTCTGAAAAATTAACGATTGCTCAATTGCTTTTGACTGAATTAAAGGTCGATCGCATTGAGATTGCATCTGCTCGGGTTTCAGAAGGGGAGTTTCAAGCCGTTAAAAAAATCACTTCTTGGGCTGAAAAGGCCGGATTTCTTGAATGTGTGGAGGTATTAACTTTCGTGGATGGAGGAACTTCCGTGCAATGGATGTTGGATGCAGGTGCCAAAGTAATGAATTTGCTAACTAAAGGGTCTCTGAACCATTTGCAGCATCAGTTAAAGAAAACACCTGAACAACATTTTGCCGAAATTCAAGCAACAATTGAATTGGCCAATTCCAAAGGACTGAAGGTCAATGTATATTTAGAAGATTGGAGTAATGGAATGCGTAATTCGAAGGATTATGTGCTTCGTTATTTGGATTTTATTACTCAATTACCCGTTAAGCGTATCTTATTGCCTGACACCCTAGGCGTATTAACCTATTGGGAAACGGGGGAATATATCAAGGAATTAGTAACTCGTTATCCGAATACGCATTTTGATTTTCATGCGCACAACGATTATGATTTAGGAACAGCCAATGCCTTGGAGGCGGTTCGAAACGGTATTCATGGCTTGCATTTAACGGTGAATGGCATGGGAGAAAGAGCTGGAAATGCTCCTTTGGCATCCGTTATTGCGGTATTAAATGATTATCAAAAGGATGTTAAAACGTCCGTTTGCGAAAAGTCACTTTACTCAGTTAGTAAATTAGTGGAGACATTTTCTGGTTTCCGCATTCCGGCCAATAAACCGGTAGTTGGCGAAAACGTCTTTACTCAAACCGCAGGAATTCATGCGGATGGTGATAAAAAGAACAATTTGTATTTCAATGAGTTGATGCCAGAGCGTTTTGGTCGTGAACGTAAATATGCGTTGGGCAAAACCTCAGGGAAGGCGAATATTGAGAATAATTTAGCCGCATTGGGCATTCAGTTATCGGACGAGGATTTAAAGAAAGTTACTCAGCGAATTATTGAATTAGGTGACCGCAAAGAGGTTGTCACGCAAAATGATTTGCCCTATATCATTTCAGATGTCTTGGATTCCGATGCCATCGAGGAGCGCGTACAGGTGTTAAATTATGTATTAACGCATTCCAAAGATTTGCGTCCTTCCGTCACGCTGAAGATTTCGGTAGATGGGGAGATTTTTGAGGTTCATGCTCAAGGGGATGGACAATATGATGCATTTATGCATGCATTGGCTTTGGTTTTTGAAAAGAATGGCCAAAAGTTGGCTCAATTGACCGATTACGCGGTACGAATCCCACCAGGGGGTGAGTCGGATGCCTTGTGCGAGACGATTATTACCTGGTCTTATGGGGGAAAAGAATTAATAACGAGAGGTTTGGATTGTGACCAAACGGTGTCAGCCATCAAGGCGACACAAAAGATGTTGAATTTGATTTAATAAACATATCATGGCAAAAAAGCATATCCTGATTGTTCCAGGTGATGGAATTGGACAAGAAGTAACTGAAGTAGGTAAAAAAGTATTAGAGAAAATTGCGGCTAAATTCGGCCACGATTTTACATATGACGAAGCATTAATTGGTCACGTGGCGATTGAGGCAACGGGTGATGCACTTCCAGAAGAAACCCTCGTGAAAATGAAGGCATCTGATGCTGTGTTATTTGGTGCGGTTGGGCATCCCAAATATGACAATGATCCATCAGCAAAGGTTCGTCCAGAGCAAGGTTTATTGAAAATGCGTAAGGAGTTGGGGTTATATGCCAACTTACGTCCAATCAAATTGTTTGATGAGTTATTGTCCGCTTCAAGCATTAAGCCTGAAATTTTAAGGGGTGCAGATATTTTGTTTTTCCGTGAATTAACGGGGGATATTTATTTCGGTGAAAAAGGACGTAAAAACAATGGCGATACCGCTTATGATGTTGCAGAATATAGCAGTTATGAGGTGGAACGAATTGGTCGCAAAGCTTTCGAGGCTGCGCGCACACGTAAAAAACATTTGGTTTCTGTAGATAAGGCTAACGTATTAGAATCCTCTCGTTTATGGCGTGAAGTTATTCAAAAATTAGCTTTAGAATACCCAGACGTAACGGTCGAATATCAGTTCGTTGATGCAACTGCCATGTTATTGATTAAGGATCCAAAACGTTTCGACGTGGTTGTAACGGCTAATTTGTTTGGCGATATTTTAACAGATGAGGCTTCTCAAATTGCAGGTTCTATGGGTATGTTAGCATCTGCTTCGATTGGTGATGGAACGGGTGTTTATGAGCCAATTCATGGTTCTGCACACGATATCACAGGAAAAGGCTTAGCAAATCCGATGGCTTCTGTATTGTCAGTGGCCTTGTTATTAGATATTTCTTTTGGTATGAAAGCGGAATCTGAGGCTGTGATTAGTGCAGTAGACCAAGTGCTGAAGAAAGGTTTCCGTACAGGAGATATCGCAGATGCGTCAACAGACAAATCGATGATTTTAGGAACGAATGCGATTGGAGAAGAAATACTTAAATTGATTTAATCATTTTAATTTTAATTTTCTAAATTTAAGGCTTGCGAAATTTATCGTAAGCCTTATTTTTTTATGATGCGGACACTTTTACTTTTTCTTATTATTTCTATTGGTGCTTTTGGTCAAACCAACATTCAGGTTACTGATTTGTTGAAAATTAAGACTTTGGGGAGACCCATTTTTTCTCCGGATGGCCAAAAGTATTTATTTACAGTGACTTCGATCGTGGATGATCCAGATGTCAAAGGAGATTTTGTTTACCAGACGCATTTGTATGTTGGGGATTTGAAATCCAATACATCTCGCGCCATGACAGCGGGGAAACATTCCATTGGTGGTGCAAATTGGGCGCCAGATGGTCAATCCATTCTTTTTACGCGAGATATGGGGAATAAATCCCAGGTGTATCAATTAAGTTTGGCTGGAGGTGAGCCATTAGCTTTGACAAATTCAAGGTCTCCTGTTCAAAATCCTTCGATTTCCAAGTTTGATAGTCGTTTATTTTATCAAACAAGTACATCCTTAAAAGACTTATATTCTTTTGAGCTATCGAATCCTAAGCATTTGATTCCTTCCTGGACTTTAGAAAAGCCGAATATCTCAAATCAAGAGTTTGTTTCAAAAGCGAAGGCTAATCCCAATGGAACAATAGACGAGGTTCGAGCTTATTTGGCCCAAAATGAGCACGATAAGAAGGCAAAGGTGATTAATCGTCTGCAATTTCAGGAGGAAATGGCAACAACTGGGGAGATTCAAATGACAAGTGTATATGCTTTGTCTTTAATTCCAGGCGCAAAGCCTGTTGCGATTAATAATCCTTCACACCGCTGGGCAGATTGGGTGCCAGTAAATGCTAAGGAGTTTTTAGTAATTCTTCCAGCGGATAGTTTGACACATCCTGATAAGGTATTGGAAAGTCAAATTGTTCGTTTTGATCTGGAATCTAAAACTTATAAATCCGTATTAATTAAGTCGGGCCATCGTTTTTCGAATTTAAATATTAATAATAAGGGTGACCAAGTAGCCTTTTTTGAATCCAAAACGACAGGTGTTTCCAATCCGGTTTTGAAGGTGATGAATTTGAATTCAGGGCAGCTTCAAATTGTGGATATCGATCGTGTGATAACACAAGTTAAATGGTCTATGGATGATCAGTCATTGTTTCTTACACCGCAAGACCAGGGTGGCGTTCCTATTTGGGAATATTCGTTGGCCACAAAGGAAATGAAGGTCTTTAGTTCAGCCGCGGATGGAGTTTTAGGCTTTGATGTTGTAAATGACCAACTGATTTATACCAAAACGTCGATTAACAATCCATCTGAATTATATGTATGGAAAGCTGGCAAGGAAATGGCAATAAGTGATTTTAACGCTTCTTGGGTAACTCAAAAATCGATTACAAAAGCAGATAAGCATACATTTGTCAATAAATTAGGCCAAACGATCGACTATTGGGTCATGAAGCCTATTGGATATGTTGCTGGACAAAAGTATCCTTTAGTGGTAGAAATTCATGGAGGACCTACAGCGATGTGGGGCACGGGAGAAGCAAGTATGTGGCATGAATTTCAGTATTATGCGGCGAAAGGCTATGGCATTGTGTATTGTAATCCTCGCGGGAGTGGGGGATATGGTACCTCGTTTATGGCAAGTAATATGAAAGATTGGGGTGCTGGTCCCATGTCGGACGTGATGCAGGCCACAGATTTGGCGATTAAAGAAGGTTGGGCAGATACTACGAGATTAGCTGTAACCGGAGGTTCTTATGCGGGTTATTTAGTTGCTTGGATTGTTGGCCATACGAATCGTTTTAAAGTTGCCGCAGCCCAGCGAGGAGTTTATGAATTGTCAACATTCTTTGGGGAAGGTAATGCGTGGCGATTAGTTCCCAATTATTTTGGTGGCTATCCTTGGGAAAAGGCTACAAGAGCTGTTTTAGATCGGGAGTCTCCTATGACTTATGTCGCCAATATTAATACGCCGCTGATCATATTTCATGGAGAAAATGACTTACGGACGGGGGTGATACAGAGTGAGATGTTATACAAAAGTTTGAAGCAAATGGGCAGAACTGTCGAGTATGTTCGCCACCCAGGGGCTTCGCATGAGATTACGCGCGCGGGAAATAACCGCCAACGAATCGATCAGATGTTGCGGACCTGGGAGTTTTTTGCGAGGTATTTGGAACAGTAGGCAGGTGATAGTCACTAGTCACTAGTCGCTAGTCACTAGTTTTGAAACAGAAAACTTCAAATTGAAAAACAATTCTAATTTGATTATATATCTGTGACTAACGACTAGAGACTAGCGACTTCGGACTAACTAAAATACCTCCAATCTTCATTCCCCTTCACCTTCAACAAGGATTGGTAAATTAATTCAATGACCGCTTCCATATCACTTTTGGCAATGGTCTCTACAGTTGTGTGCATGTATTTTAAAGGCAAGGAAATCAAAGCTGATGCCACACCTTCCGTTGCATAAGCAAATGAATCCGTATCTGTTCCCGTTGATCTAGACACTGCCTGACGTTGAAAATCAATGTTATTTTCTTTGGCAATATCAATGATGAAATCACGGACATTATTTTGAACCGCCGGACCATAACAAATGACAGGGCCTTTTCCACAAGACATATCACCTTGTGTTTTCTTATTGTACATCGGAGATTGCGTGTCATGCGTCACATCCGTGATCAATGCCAAATCTGGTTTTAGTCGGCGTACAATCATCTCCGCACCCCGAAGTCCTATTTCCTCTTGTACTGAATTGACCACATATAGGGTAAATGGCAATTGGATGTTATTTTCTTTCAGTCTGCGGGCAACTTGTGCAATCATATAGCCCCCAATACGGTTATCTAGGGCACGGCCAACTAAATATTTTTGGTTTAATTCTGTAAGTCCATCTTCGAAGGTTACAACTGTACCCACGTGAATGCCCATTTCTTCCACTTCTTTCTTGTTGGCCGCGCCACAATCGATGAAAATATCATCAATGGAAGGGGCCTTGTCTTTGGCAAGATCACGTACATGGATGGCAGGCCAACCGAATATACCTTTTACGACTTTGTCTTTGGTATGAATATTTGCACGCATGGATGGTGCGATTAATGCATCCGATCCACCGTTCCGACGAAGAAATAAATAACCATTATCGTCAATGTAATTTACAAACCATGAGATTTCATCTGCATGGGCTTCAATAACCACTTTATACGGTTGGCCTGGGTTAATTACCCCCACAGCGGTGCCGTATGTATCTATGATTTTTTCGTCGATGTAGGGTTTTAAATAGTCCAACCAAATTTGTTGGCCTGATGATTCAAAGCCCGTTGGGCTAGCATTGTTTAAATAACTATATAAGAATTCGTTAGCTGTTGTTGGCATATTAAGCATTTTTTAATTCCTGCAAATTACGAAACTTTATAGATGAATTTCATAAAAAAACGATTCAAAATCTAGGCTATTTTTATGGATTAAACGATTAAAATCGTATTTTTGATAGATTTTCATGGTAACATGTATTAAAAAATAGATTGATGAAGAAAATAGCAGTATTTACCTCAGGTGGTGACGCTCCCGGAATGAATGCGTGTATTCGTGCGATTGTACGTGGCGCTGCATATCATGGAGTTGAAGTTTATGGAATTATTCGTGGATATAACGGAATGATCAAAGGGGATATCATCCCATTAAATTCACAGTCGGTCAGTAACATCATTCAACGTGGCGGTACAATTTTGAAATCGGCTCGTTCGAAAGAGTTTATGACTGCTGAAGGCCGTCAAAAAGCATACGAAAAATTACAGGAATTAGGGATTGAAGGTTTAGTTGCCATTGGTGGTAATGGAACTTTTACCGGTGCTGAGATTTTCTTTAATGAATTTAAAATTCCTACCGTAGGTGCTCCTGGTACCATTGATAATGATTTATACGGAACTGATTATACGATAGGTTTTGATACGGCTGTGAATACAGCTTTGGATGCAATCGATAAGATTCGTGATACAGCAGATTCACATGATCGTGTTTTCTTTATTGAAGTTATGGGTCGTGACTCTGGTTATATTGCGGTTCAATGTGGTATTGCAGGGGGGGCGGAAGCGTTGATGATTCCTGAAAATTTAACACCCGTTGACGAGATTATTACGATTTTGAATAATGGTTTTGCTAAGCAAAAATCATCATCCATTGTTGTCGTAGCGGAAGGTGATGAAGAAGGTAATGCACAAGTTGTTGCCAATAAGATTCGAGATAAAATGGGGAGTAAAATCGACATACGTGTAACTACTTTGGGTCATATTCAGCGAGGTGGTATTCCAACTGCCTATGACCGTATTTTAGCTTCTCGTTTAGGATTAGGTGCGCTAGAAGGATTATTGCGTGGAGAAAAAAATGTGATGGCAGGTGTAATTAATAATCAATTAGTTTATACGCCATTCCATGATACCATTACCAAAAAGAAACCTGTTTCAGAGGATTTGATTCGGATGGTTGAGATTTTATCTACCTAGGCATATCCCATGATTCGATAGATGACGAATCCAAACATTTCTCTAAGCAAATATGATAGCTTAAATAATTCCCGTTCAGCGGGGATAATACAATCAAGGATACCTAATTGGGTGTCCTTTTTTTTGTTATCGACAACATAAGGTATCACCTGAATCCCTTGTTTAGCAAAGCAGGCAACGGAACGGCGCATGTGGTAGGCAGACGTAACTAACAATACCGAATCTTTGATTGCTAAGGAATCAAGTAATATTTTACTATACAAGGCATTTTCATGCGTGTTTTTAGCCCTCGTCTCTATAATAATTTTATCGGATGGTATTCCTAAGGCGATAAGCAGTCGTTTCAATTGTAGTGTTTCATTGCTCTCGTCTATTCTTAGATTTCCTATGGAGGTGTTTCCTCCGGTGATTAGAATGCGGTCAACTTTACCTTGCTTATACAATAATACGGGTTGTATGAAGCGATCAGCGCTTTCGGCAATGTTGATGCGTTCAGGGTCTTCTTGGTTGGCCCGTATCATTCCTCCACCCAAAATAATAGCGAATGAGTGATGTTTTTTCACTTGGGTTTGAGGCATTTCATAAGCTGAGAATAGAGTATTAACAAAAAAGGTATTTGTACCTAAAAGCAGAAAAGCAATTAATAGAATCCCCGATAATTTTTTGATTTTAGTGCTTTTGCTAAATAGCGCGATACAGGCCAGCAAAATAATCCAACAAATTGGCAAAAGTAAAAAATCAATAATTTTAGATAGCGTAAAAAACATTGTATTTTTGAAATTAAGATTCTTAAAATTAGCCTAAAATTTATGAAAGTACTGCCATCGTTATTGTTTCTTTTATTTGTGAGTTTAGGGGCAAAAGCTCAAGATTCAGCTTTTGAAATTAAGGGAAAAATCAAAGGTTTGCGGAATACCGAAGTGTATTTAGCGCATTATTTTGGTGCGAGCCAACAAGTAATCAAGGATACTGCCCAAGTTGATAGCATAGGAAATTTTGTTTTTCAAGGCCAAGAGGCTCTAGATGAAGGGTTGTATTTAGTTTCGTTTAATAAAAATAAGTATTTCGATTTAGTGATCGGGAATGCCAAATTTTCTTTTGAAACAGATACAATGGATGTGGTAGGTCAGATGAAAGTTCAACAAAGCCCTGAAAATGAAGCATTTTACGCATTTCAAAAAGATATGTCTACGGCATATTTGGCTATGCAACCTAATAGAAAACCTGAGCAAATTCGTTCAGAGATGGCTGTTATTCAAAAGAAATGGATAAAAGATCATTCGAAATTATTTGTTTCTAAATTAATTCAGGCGAGTCTAGAGCCTGAAATTCCCAAATATCCCAAAGTTATAAAAACGGTAAAAGACAGCAGTGATCTCTTTAAATTTCAATTTACGTATTACAAAAAGCATTACTTCGACAATGTTGATTTAAATGATGAACGATTTATTAGAACTCCTTTCTTGCAAAAGAAAATTGATAAATATTTTGAAGATTTAGTTGTTCAAGAATCGGATTCGATAGCTAAGGATGCCGACCAATTAATTGGAGGAATTAAGAATGAAGCTATGCGAAAGTATGTAGTTTATAAAATTGCAAGTACCTATGAAAATCACAATGTTGTTGGTACAGATGGAGCATTCGTTCATTTAGCGGAAAAATATTACATAGGAGAGCCAAATTTATGGGATACTACTACCGTGCGCAAGATGAAGGAGCGTGTGGCCATTATCAAACCATTACTCATAGGAAAGCGTATCCCAGAAATGTTTCTTACAGACCCGGCGGGTAAATTAGTAACGACAAACTCTATTCAAGCGAATTATACGATCTTATTTATTTATGATCCCGATTGTAGTCATTGCAAAGAAGAAACACCAAAATTATTGAAACAAGATGCTTATTTCAAAGCCAAAAATATAACTGTATTTGCCGCTTGTATCGTTCGAGATAAAGTGCTCTGGAAGAAATTCATTGAAGAGTTTAAAATTCAAAACTGGAAGAATGGAATTGATATCCATATGAATGCAAAATCTGGGAAAGAGGAATATTATACTGATTTCCAGAAGACCTTTGATGCCTATTCAACTCCGGTAGTTTATATTTTGGATAAATCTAAAAACATCATTGGAAAACGAATTCCTGTTGACAAAATTCAAGATTTTTTGAAATTCTATGAAAGTAAGCACAACTAATTAGCGCTGAATTTTCATTTTACTTTTAGGTTTCTTTCCTTTTTGGAGGTATCGCTTATTCTTGATTTTCGGCTTGATGCGGTATTTCTTCTTGTATTTGAGACGCGTTTTTTGATAGAATTTTTTACTGAATTTTGGCGTGGTTTCTAATTCTAATTGTTGGTAGGGAATGAGCATCAATTCATTTTCAAAACCGATAATTTTAATTTTTACTTTGGCCAAGCCAACCTTTCTTAAATTTATTTTTTTAGCTGCAGCTTCTGTTAAATCAATTATTCGACCACGTTTATAGGGTCCTCGATCATTAATTCGAACAACGACACTTTGTTTATTGTAGATGTTTGTTACTTCTACTAATGTGTTGAACGGAAATAGTCGATGTGCTGCTGTATATTCGGTTTTTCGCAGTAATTCTTGATTTGCAGTTCGTTTGTTGTAGAAGGAGTTTGAATAAAAAGATGCAATGCCATAACTTTCATCACCTAGTTCCTGAGAAATCCCCTGGAAGGACCTCAGACAACTGATTACTAGTAAGATGACTCGAATGGTGTGCATAAAAATGATCTGTAAATCATTTCAAAGTTTGACTTTTATTGTGGGAATTAAAAATATTAGTAGAATAATACAAGAATATCTTCTTATTAGGGCCGAAAAAGCAGTCAATATTTTTGAGTGAATAAGAAATAATAGTAGATTTACACATTGTCAAACCTAATTTACAATTACAGTGGAAGAAAGAGATAGAGAAGAATTGTTTTCAAAACGAATCCGGGCAGGTAAACGAACTTATTTTTTTGATGTAAAATCTACACGTTCACAAGATTATTACATTACGATTACGGAAAGTCGTCGTCATCAAAAAGAAGATGGGTTTGTTTACGAAAAACATAAAATGTTCCTGTACAAAGAAGATTTTGACAAGTTTGTAGAAGGCTTAAACGAGGCAGTTAATCACGTAAAAACGGAATTGATGCCTGATGTAGATTTCGCTCAGTTTAATCGTGATGAAGACGAATTTGGCGGTACAGACCTTAAATGGGAATAATATATTTCAGTATTTTTGAAAAGCCTCTGAGAAATCGGAGGCTTTTTTCATTTTTAGCCGTATTTTTGCAGCCTATTAAATTTATATATGGGATTAACTTGTGGAATTGTTGGCTTGCCTAACGTAGGAAAATCAACTTTATTTAGTGCGATATCATCAAACAAGGCAGAAGCTGCCAACTACCCTTTTTGTACGATTGAACCCAATGTTGGTATTGTAACCGTACCAGATGAGCGTTTAAATGTATTGGCAGAGTTTGTTAAGCCCAATCGCATTTTGCCTACAGTGATTGAATTTACTGACATCGCTGGTTTAGTGAAAGGAGCTTCGCAAGGTGCTGGATTAGGGAATAAATTCTTAGCTAATATTCGTGAAGTCGATGCGATCATTCACGTTGTTCGTTGTTTTGAAGACGAGAATATTATTCACGTGGAGGGCCGTGTTAATCCGATTTCTGATAAAGAAATCATCGACATGGAATTGCAATTGAAAGATTTGGAATCTATTGATAAGAAAATACAAAAAACAGAACGTGCAGCGAAAAATGGAGATGCAAAAGCCAAGCAAGAATTTGCTGCTTTGCAACAGTTCAAAGCTACTCTGGAAGAAGGTAAATCAGCACGTACGGTGGTGATGGATGCCGACTTGCGTGAAGCTGTTATAGGTGATTTATGTTTATTAACAGACAAGCCAGTCATTTATGTTGCCAATGTCGATGAGGCTTCTTTAGCTGCAGGAGGGAATGCATTTGTGGATACTTTACGAGCGAATGTAACTGCTGAACAAGCAGAGGTTATTGTCGTTTGTGCTGCTTTGGAATCGCAAATTTCAGAAATTGAAGATCTAGAGGAACGTCAAATGTTTCTAGACGAATATGGTTTGACTGAATCAGGTTTAAGTAAATTAATACGTAGTTCGTATGCCTTGCTTAATTTGATTACATATTTCACTGCAGGTGTTCAAGAAGTGCGGGCCTGGACCATTCAAAAAGGATGGAAAGCCCCACAAGCCGCTGGTGTTATTCATACGGATTTTGAACGTGGATTTATTCGCGCAGAAGTAATTAAATTTGCCGATTACCAAACATACAAAAGTGAATCGGCTTGTAAGGAAGCGGGAAAGTTAAGTGTTGAAGGAAAAGATTACATCGTACATGATGGTGACATCATGCACTTCAGATTCAATGTCTAATTGATCGAGTTTACCTTTTGATAGCCAATTAATTCATCATATCGTTTACCGGGTTTCCGAATATAAACCATGATTTCATAGCTATTTTCGGTTTGAGCATAATTCCCTTCTAAGTAATTGGAAGGGAATTTTGTTTCAAAGCGATAATTGTAAATACCTTGCTTTAAACGAATACTCGCCTCATAGATGCCTAATTGTTCGTTGTAATGCATTTCATTTTCCAGCTGATGTTGATACTGATTAAAAGCTCCACAGACATAGATGGCTTCACTTTGTTTAGCAGCCTTTAGCCGGAATGTACACATCACATAATCAGCATAGAGTGGATTGGATGGATTTTCGTAATTTTCAATTACATAAGCTCCATTCGTATCATTTCGTTGGATATAGGCATAATTCCCTTGCGGGCTTTCCAACTGGGTAATAACTTGTGTTTCTTTCTCCTTCACAATCCAATAATCAATGAAACTCAATTTCTGTTGTGTACTACGCAGGTCTATTAAGCGATATTCATTCCCACCGGCAATGGCTTGTTCATTTTCATAGGTTGGGAAGTTGATGGATTGCTCCATCGGATTAATAATTCCCGCGGGCATTTTAGGCAATTGATTCTTTATATTTTCGTTTTGCTTTACATAGATTTTTAGATCTTCTGCTGCATTAAGCATGAAATTGCTCGGGTATTTAAGGCGTATTTCTAAGTTTTGATGACTTGACCTAAGCGCATTGTTTCGACCAAAACGCACCGGTGCAGCAATGCTTACTTCTTGTGAATATACACAATAGCGTTGCGTTAAGATAGTATCTCGTTTTGCTCGATTATACAGCATGACGACATAATTTCCAGGTACTTTTACGCGTGGTAAGGCTAATTGATAATGTCGATAGGGAACTTTTGTTCCCATAGAGGCCTGTGAATCTCGGACAGGGATATCATTGAAGTCCTGTAAGAATTCAATATCGGAAAGGGGAGATGAACTCCAATCCGACTGGCAGTGAATGACCCTAAAATAGAGGGAATTTCGATTCACTAATGATAGGTCATCAAAATTTAAGGTCCAATTTCCCTGATTATTGATATCATAGGCAGGCTGTGCCTGAATGACCTCATGTGGTAATTGTTGGCTTAAATAAACGCTCTGAATTTGTCTTTCAAAAATACGATTCTTAAATTGCCCGAATGCACTTATTTGAGAAATAATCAGTAAAATAAGGATTGGGGCGCGCATATTAGCCGATTAATAACTCCCATTCGGTCGTTATTTCTTCTAGTTTAACTTGTACAGCATGGCGTTTTGCTTCCAATTCTTTCAAGGCATCAAATTTCGATGCTGCAGCTACGTTTGCCATTTCTAATTCAATTTTCTCGATTTCTTGTTCCAATTCCATGATGGACTTCTCAAGTTTTTCGATGGCCTTTTCCGTATTTTGATTGACGGGTTTGTGCTCTACGGGCGCTAATTCAGGTTTAGGTTTCGCTTTGCTAGCATTAACTGTCGTTTGTATTGTTGGTCTACTGGCCATCCATGTCTCATATTCATCAAATGAGCCAGGATATTCCTTGATTTCATGATCTTCAATGTACCAAATCTTATTCGCGATATGAGATACAAAATATCGATCGTGCGATACAACCACATAAGTTCCTTCATATTGCTGAAGTGCCTGAATCAAGATATTGACCGATTGCATATCCAAGTGATTGGTTGGCTCATCGAGTAATAGGAAGTTGGCCTCCGATATTAATACTTTCGCCAATGCCACACGGGATTTTTCACCCCCAGAAAGTACTTTAATCTTTTTAAACACTTCCTCACCTGAGAACAAAAAGCAACCCAAGACACTCCTCAATTCCATTTCTGTTTTGGTCGTACCGGTAGCCTTTAATTCATCTATTAAGGTATTGTCTACATTTAAACTTTCTAATTGATGTTGGGCAAAGAACGATTCAATCACATTATGCCCCGTTCTACGCTCTCCTTCAATTTCTTCCGTACCTGATATGACACGCAATAAGGTAGATTTACCCTTTCCATTGGCTCCGATTAAGGCAATTTTATCTCCCCGATTAATCGTTGCAGAAGTGCTTTTTAAGATAACCTTCTCGCCGTAGGCCTTTGAGATATTTTCTAAAAATAAGATGAAGCGGCCAGGTTCTGTTCCAAAATTAAACTTGAAATTAACCTTTGCCTTTTCGTCGATTACGTCATCAATGATATCTATTTTTTCTAATGCTTTCACGCGAGATTGCACTTGACGAGACTTAGAGGCCTTTGCCTTAAATCGTTCAATGAAACGTTCTGTTTGACGAATTTGAGCTTGCTGGTTTTCAAATGCGCCCTTTTGTATTTCGTTTCGTAAGGATTTTTCCTCTGTATAATATGAATAATTGCCAGGATATAGGGTGATTTTGGCACCTGATACTTCAGCAATATGGTCAATCGTACGATCTAAGAAATAACGGTCGTGCGATACCACTACGATTGCACCTTCATAATCATGAATGTAATTTTCAACCCACTCAATCGATGGTAAGTCCAAGTGGTTGGTCGGCTCATCCAGTAATAGTAGGGAAGGTTTTTGTAATAGTAATTTTGCCAACATCACCCGCATTCGCCATCCTCCAGAGAAAAGGCGTAAGGGTCTAGTTAAATCATTTGTGTTAAAGCCTAAGCCTTCCAGAATTTCTTCGGTTTTAGATTGTATTGTGTACCCATCTAATCGCTCAAATTCCTCTTGCAATCTAGCTAGAAGATCCACATCCTTGTCTTCATAATTTGTTTCCATTTTATGTAAGACTTGATCTATTTCCTTTTGTAATTCTAATTGGCGCCCAAAAGCCTGCATCGCTACTTCCAAGATACTATCATCTGTTTGGTAGGAAAGCAAATCTTGATTCAAGAAACCAATGGTACAGTCACCTGATTTGGAGATATTTCCACCATCTGGCGTGTATTCACCTGAAATTAAGCGCAGTAAAGTTGATTTACCTGTTCCATTCGCCCCAATGAGGCCAATTTTTGCTTTAGGTTTGATGTGAAGATTGGCTCCATCATAGAGGGCCCGACTACCGAAATAGAAATTTAGATTGGATATTGATAACATGGGTGCAAAGATAATCGTTTATCTTCAATCAACAGGTCTATCCTGCCAAACGATTTCGTGCATTTGCTCCTCCTAAATGTGGACACTGGATTAAATCATTGAAATTATCATAAGCAATCGGTGTTTTGTGATATCCGTATGCTTTTGACAAAGTCATTGTCCGGTTGTTATCACCCATCGATAATTCAATATCGTCGGTGGTCATTTGGCAGGGGTGTTCATATCCACATGCATGGGTGATTTCACCTATTTCTTTCACTAAGGTATAATGATAATGATAATAGCGCTCACTTTTCAAAGTAACATCAATTCCAGCTTGAAGCCATTTTTTTGAGGTGGCAATACCTGTAGGACAATGATTCGTATGACATTTTTGTGCCTGAATACAACCGATTGACATCATTGCCTCCCGGGCAATGTTGATTGAATCTGCTCCCATGGCAAAGGCTAATAAGGCTTTTTCAGGAAATCCCAATTTGCCTGATGCGATGAAATAGATTTTATCCGTCAAATCGTGTCGTTGAAAAATCTGATAAACTTTGGCAAATCCAAAAGTGAAAGGCATGGAAACATGGTCTGCAAAGGCGTGTGGTGCGGCTCCAGTTCCGCCTTCTCCGCCATCAATGGTGATAAAATCTGGCCCTTTGCCTGTTTTCGACATATAGGCGGCTAATTCCTCCCATTGTTCTAATTTTCCCACGGCCGATTTAATTCCCACAGGGATTCCTGTTTCATTTGCCATAGATTCAATAAATTCGACCATTTCTGGCACGGTACTAAATTCGGAATGAAACGCGGGTGAAATGGCGTCTTTACCTAAGGGAATGTGGCGAATTTCAGCAATTTCTTTGTTGATTTTTGATCCGGGCAACATTCCTCCCTTGCCGGGTTTAGCACCTTGTGATAGCTTTAATTCGATTGCTCTAAGTTGAGGATTTTCTTCAACTTTTTCTTTCAACTTCTGCATGGAAAAGTTTCCATCTAATTCTCTAACACCAAAATATGCAGTTCCAATGTTTAAAACTACATCTGCTCCAAATTGATGATAAGGTGATAAAGATCCTTCTCCGGTATTATGGTAGCAGCCCGCTAATTGTGCCCCTTTGTTTAAGGATTCGATGGCTTTGGCGGAAAGTGATCCGTAGCTCATACCTGAAATATTGACCACGGAATAGGGGCGATAGGGGCGTTTTCTTTGATGATATAGGCCAATTACTTTATTAGCCGGTAATACGCCTGGATTTTTTTTGCTGGGATGATTAGCTGGTGGATTATATCCCATCATGGCATTTTTGATGAAAATATAACCGGGTGAATTAAAGTCCTGATCTGTTCCAAAACCTTGAAGGTTGTTTTGGTTTTTGGAAGATGCATAGATCCAAGAACGTTCTTGCCGATTAAAGGGTAATTCCTCTCGATTGTTTGCAACGATATATTGGCGAAGCTCGGGTCCGATGCGTTCAAGCCAATAGCGAAAATGGCCTACAATTGGGAAATTATGTGTTAATGTGTGGCTTTTTTGAATTAATACGTCGCGAATGATGACGGCTAAAATAATTAGTCCTACCCAGAACCAAGCTGAGTTTACCCATTGGTTGATTTCCATTTGTTGATGATTTTAGAACAAATTTGATAAATTTTTCCCAATTCTTATTTTTATCTTTGTTGTTTAATTTAGTTATGGAAGTAGACTATAAAAAACTGGGTGCTTTTGTCAGTTCTGTTTTTGAATCTATTGGTTGTTCAGAGCAAGATGCAGAATTGGCAGCCCATGTATTGGTATCAGCTGATGCTCGTGGAATTGATTCGCATGGCGTGGCTCGTTTAGCAGGTTATGTGCGTTTATATGATCATGGGAGACTAAATCCCAAGCCCCAAATTCAAATATTACATGAAAGCCCATCGACTGCATTAGTCGATGGTGACCGCGGTTTGGGACTCGTTGTCGCTCCCAAGGCAATGGAAATTGCAACGGAAAAAGCAGCGAATGCAGGAACGGGCTGGGTAGCCGTTCAGAATTCTAATCATTTTGGTATTGCGGGTTATCATGCCATGAAGGCCGTAGAAAAGGACATGATTGGTTGGGCCATGACACATGCTGCTCCCTTAGTTACTCCTACTTTTTCTCGGGAGAAGTTATTGGGTACAAATCCCATTGCTGTAGGTATTCCAGCCATGCATGAGCCAGCATTTTTGGCTGATTTTGCCTCAACGGCGGTGGCTTACGGTAAATTGGAAATTCTCCAACGGAAAGGTTTAGATACTCCTTTGGGTTGGGTACAGGATAAGGATGGAAACATATGTCAAGATGCATATGCTATAAAAAATGGGGGGGCATTATTACCTTTAGGCGGTGATCGGGAACATGGATCACATAAAGGATATGCCTTAGGTGCGATTGTTGATATTTTGTCTGGTGTGCTCTCTGGGGCAAATTTTGGTCCATGGGTTCCGCCTTTTGCTACGGCAGGCTTTATGCAAGCTGGAGAAACGGTGGGGAATGGTACGGGGCATTTTTTGGGTGCCATGCGGATTGATGCATTTAGGCCTGCGGATGCTTTTAAGGCAGATATGGACAAGTGGATTCAACGCTTTCGTGCTGCGGATGCAGTTGAAGGTCAAAAAGTAATCATACCTGGGGATCCAGAGAGAGAATTAGAAATAATACGTATGGTCGATGGGATTCCTTTATTGGATCCTGTAATTGCTGATCTTAAAGGCTTAGCTAGCCGATTTACATTAGATTTTAACATAGCTTAAGATGGTTTCAAATAAAAAAATCAAAATTTTCATTCTCGTATTTTCCTTGGTGACAGCGATGTTTTCCTATTACGTTTGGCAAATATTCAAAACGCCTAATTTTAACGTGAAAGGAAATTCTTATGCCATATTGATTCCCAAGGGAGCCGATTTCAATACCTTGATCGATAGCTTAGATAAGCACGATATTGTTCGGGATAAATTGAGTTTTCGATTTTTAGCTAAAGTTCTAGGCGTTTCAGCTAAAGTGAAACCCGGACGCTATGTAGTTGGCCCAGAATCTGGAAACTGGGAATTGTTGCGCAAGATGCGAAATGGCCGACAAGATGCACTCCGAATTACGATTAATAACTTTAGATTAAAGGAGGAAATTGCCGGCAAATTAAGCAAGCAATTGCCCTATGATTCGACCTTTATATTCAAGATGTTGGATTCGAGTGCAATCACTGCCCAATATGGATATAGTCCCGAAACGATTGCCTGTTTGTTTATTCCGGATACCTATGAGGTATTTTGGACCTCCTCCTTTGAGGATTTTATGAAAAAAATGCAGAAGGCTAATAAGCACTTTTGGAATGATAACCGTCAAGCACAAGCGGCAGCCTTAGGGATGACGCCCATCCAAGTGGGTATATTAGCCTCCATTGTCTATGGGGAGAGTAAAGAATCTGCTGAACAAGCACGTATTGCAGGTGTTTATTGGAACCGTTTTCGTACGGGTATGCCACTTCAAGCAGATCCAACGATTGTTTTTGCCTGGAAAGATTTTACAATCAAACGCGTGACGGGGAAATATACAGCGATCAATTCGCCTTATAATACGTACCGAAATGCGGGTTTACCTCCAGGGCCTATATCCATTCCGCCAGTAGATGTTATCGATAAGGTCTTGAACTTAGAGAAACATGATTACCTTTATTTTTGTGCGAAGGAAGACTTTTCTGGCTTTCACAATTTTGCCAAAACTTATCCGGAACATTTAGTTAATGCAGCTAAATATCAGTCGGCATTAGATGCTCATAAAATCAACTAAGATGTATTCACACGCTGTTAAATACCGAGTTTGTTATGCTGATACTGATCAAATGGGATACGTTTATTATGGTAATTATGCACGCCTATATGAAATTGCCCGTGTTGAAACTTTGCGTAGTTTAGGTGTTAGTTATAAATCCTTAGAAGATAATGGCATTGGACTACCCGTATTTGAACATTACACAAAATTTCATGCCCCAGGTTTATACGATGATGAATTGACAATTATTTGCCAAGTAGATATGTTACCATCTGCGAAAATTGTATTTTCTTATCGCATAAAAAATGAAGCTGGGGAATTAATTAATGAAGGTAAGACAACATTGGTTTTTATGAATTTAGCGACGAAGAAGGTGATTAAAGCACCTGAATTTATCATCAGTGCATTAAAACCGTATTACCCATTATGAGGAAAAATTTACTGAAAGAATTGAAGCAGATTTGGGGTGAATATGAGGAGCATTATGTGCTCGTTCGCATCATTTCTATTCTATATCAGAAGATTTTTCAATTTGATATTGATGTGCGTGCAGCTGCGGTAGCATATAATTTTACGTTGGCTGTTTTCCCAACCATCATTTTTCTCTTTTCATTATTGCCTTATTTGCCCGTTGAACATCTAGATTTTAAGATGATCAGTTTCATAAAAGCTACGGTACCTAAAAACTTACAAAGTGATTTGACAGAATTAATTACTGAGATTGTCAATAAGAAAAGGGGTGGTGTGCTTTCTTTTGGATTTATTTTTGCCTTATACGCCAGTACAAGTGGTATTATGGCCCTGATGCGTTCATTTAATTTGACGTATAAGACCAGTGAAAACAGAGGGTTTATTAAGGAACGTTTGGTAGCGGTTGGCCTTAATTTTTTGTTGACCTTCGTGTTGATTACCTCCTTTTTGGTGTTCATTTTGGGTAATATTGTAGTTAAATATTTAGCGAAGGCTGATATTTTAGAGTTTAATTTCACTTTTTATTTAACTAAAGTTCTTACCTATTTTGTCACGTTTTCGGTTTTCTTTTTTACGATTTCGTTGATTTACTATTACGCGCCTGCTATCCACAAACGGTGGAAGTTTTTTAATGCGGGTTGTATTACTGCTTCGGTGCTAACGATTCTGATTTCGAATCTGTTTTCGTATTATTTAGTAAATTTTGCTAGCTATCATAAGGTGTATGGTTCGATTGGGTCCTTGATTGCCTTGATGGTTTGGCTGTATTTTGTTGCGTTAATATTAATCGTTGGATTCGAAATTAATGCAAGTATCGATCAGGTTAAAATGGAGGAATTGGAAGATGAGCAACAGGGCTCTGATTTCTTTTTAAATTTTTAATATGGCTGCTGAAATAAGGAAAGTATATGATCGTAATAATTCACAGGAATTAATCGATTATGTTGTTAAGGTGCTAGAAAAGGGTGGGGTGATTATTTACCCGACAGATACTATGTATGCGATAGGTTGTTCGATTCAGAGCCAACAAGCTATAAATCGTATTTGTGAAATCAAACAGATTAAACCATCCAAAAATCGTTTTAGTTTTATCTGTTCCGATCTTAGTTCGATTGCGAATTTTGCCAAAGTGAGTGACTTTGCTTTTAAGATCTTAAAACGTTATTTACCAGGACCATATACCTTTGTATTGCCCGCGAGTTCAAAGGTTCCATCTGTCTTAGTTCAAGGAAAGAAAACTGTGGGTATTCGTATTCCTGATTTTCAGCCTATACTTGATATTGTAACCCAATTAGGGCATCCGATTTTGACAACCACTTTGCCACAAGCTAGTTTAGCCGTGGAGGAATATACCGATCCAAGTTTAATTTTCGATCGTTACGAAAATCAAGTTGATCTTGTGTTAGATGGGGGATATGGGGGACATTTTCCTTCATCCGTATTGGATTTGTCAGAAGATGTAGTTGAAATCATCCGAACTGGAGCAGGAGATGTTAGCGATTTTGATTAATTACCATTTAATAAGTGACGCATCGGGCTTATTGTGTTTCCAGCGGCGATGCGACCACAAATATTGTTCAGGATATTGAATAATAGATTTCTCTAACCTGCGCGCAAATCGTTCGATTATTGCTCCTTTAGGTAATTCTGTGTAGTCTGGATCTGCAATAGGTTCGAAACTCATGATGTATTTTCCTCTTTCCTTCCGGATTAATTCGACAAATACGACAGGATAATTGTAATCGCGTGCAAATCGCTCCATACCTGTAAAGAAGGCCGTATCTTGGTTTAAAAAAGAGGTCCAATAAGCAGATTCAGGTTTTTGTGGAGCCTGGTCAGCCGCCAAACATATTCCTCTGGCAATGTTTTTTCTATCCCTCGTGGCTAATATGGATTCTCTTTTTTCTAATAAGGTTACACCTGGGAACCGACTCCTTACCTCCATTGTAAATTGGTTAAATGCAGGATTGTTAAGTTTTTGATAAACAACATCATATAAATTATTCGATAAAGCGAGTCGGTGTATCGCCCATTCCCAATTTCCTTGATGCCCAGCAACTAATACCACGGGTGTTCCGGCCTGTAAATAATCAGAAATAAAATGCTCGTTGACCATTTGAACACGGTCTAACATTTCTTCTTTTCGAATCGAAACCCCATAGAAAAATTCAACCAACTGATCGGTTAAATAGCCATAAAATTTGAAGGTTAAGGCCTTGATTTGCTTGGGATTAAGCGAGGGGAAAGCCTTAGAGATATTCTTCGTGATTACGTCTTTTCGATAAGCAATGATAAAATAAAAGACCCATTTTACACCAGTTGCAAGTGTATATAAAAAGGAAAGTGGCATGCGGCCTAAAAGCTTGTAAAAAAACATCATGGCTGGTTTGTCGTGTTAATCGCTTATATCTGCTATTTTTGCAAATATCCACTTATTTTTTCGAATGCACATTGATATTCAGTATTTACCTTCGTTAGAATATTGCGCCTTAATTTTTGATGAACATCAAATCGAATTTGAGGTTTTTGAAAATTTTCCTAAACAGACTTTTCGCAACCGTACCTATATTTTAGGAGCAAATGGGGTGGAATTATTAAGTATCCCTATTATTCAAAGTTCTTCTGGTAAACAATTGACCAAAGATGTTCAAATTGATTATTCACAGGATTGGATTCGAAGACACAAGGGTGCCATACAGGCAGCTTATGGCAAGGCTCCATTTTTTGAACATGTGGAACCATTTATAGACCAGATATTTGCGAAAAAAAGTAAATTTTTAGTAGATTTAAATATTCAATTTTTGAATATAATTGCTCGGTTTTTGCAAAAAAAGCCTCAATTTAGTTTAACTGAGTCGTTTAATGAGACCGCTGACAATTCCTTTTGGAATGTAATTGATTCGAAAAAAGAATTTAACATGCGTGAAATTTATGTTCCAGTAGCTTATAGACAATGTTTTGGCACGGAATTTGTTGCGAATCTTTCCGTTTTAGATTTGATTATGAATTACGGAATTGAGTCACGAGAAGTTTTACAAAAGAGTTTGAACAAATAATGGCTTAGGTGCGTTTTGAATATTATTAAATAGGGAATTATGGAGGCTAAGTTTTCAAATAAGGTGAAGGAAGTGATTTCATTGGCTCGAGAAGAGGCTTTGCGATTAGGACATGATTACATTGGTACCGAACATTTGATGTTGGGTATCATTCGTGATGGAGAAGGACCGGGCATTGAATTATTACATAAATCGGGGGTTTCGTTGGATCAATTGCGTCAGAGCATTGAGCATTCAACGGCGTCAACAAGTCGTTCTAGCTTTGATAAGCAGAGCATGTTGAATATTCCATTAACAAAACAAGCTGAGAAAGTTTTACGCTTAACCTATTTGGAGGCTAAATATTTCAAGACAAATTTGGTTGGAACAGAGCATTTGTTGATGGCAATTTTGCGCGATGAGGATAATGTGGCCACTCAAATTTTGGAAAAATACCAAGTTCACTATGACCTAATTAAGGAAATGGTGGAATTTCAATCCAGTAGTTCTCAAGAGAATTCTCCGAAGGCATCTTCTGATACGGATGACTCGGATGACGACAATCGCCTGTTTGGTGGTTCGAATGCTGGTTCTACTGGAAGTTCTTCTGGGTCATCCACAGCTAAAGCGGGAGAAAAGAGTAAAACTCCTGTATTAGATAATTTTGGACGTGATTTAACCAAGATCGCAGAACAAGGGAAACTAGATCCAATCGTTGGTCGCGAAAAAGAAATTGAGCGTGTTGCACAAATATTATCTCGCCGGAAAAAGAATAATCCAATTTTAATCGGAGAGCCTGGAGTAGGTAAAACTGCTATTGCAGAAGGTTTAGCCCTTCGTATTATTCAAAAGAAGGTTTCTCGTGTGCTGTTTGGAAAACGAGTTGTCACGTTAGATATAGCTTCTTTAGTAGCTGGTACGAAATACCGCGGTCAATTCGAAGAGCGAATGAAGGCGGTCATGAATGAATTAGAGAAATCGACAGATGTTATCTTGTTCATCGATGAATTGCATACCATTGTAGGTGCTGGAGGAGCTTCGGGTTCTTTAGATGCATCGAATATGTTTAAACCAGCCTTGGCGCGTGGGGATATTCAAGTTATCGGTGCGACAACCTTGGATGAATACCGACAATACATCGAGAAAGATGGAGCCTTAGCTCGTCGATTTCAAACGGTGATGGTAGATGCCACTACGGTAGATGAAACCATTGAGATTTTAAATAATATCAAAGATAAATACGAAGAGCATCACCATGTAATTTATACGCAAGATTCCATTGAATCTGCTGTTAAATTGTCTGATCGCTATATTTCCGATCGTTTCTTGCCTGACAAGGCAATTGATGTGATGGATGAGGTCGGTGCCCGAGTGCATATTTCCAATATCCAAGTTCCTGCTGATATCGTAGCTTTAGAGAATCAAATTGAGGTTGTTAAGAAGGAGAAAAATCAGGTTGTTAAATCCCAGAAGTACGAAGAAGCTGCGCAATTACGTGATCGTGAAAAGAAATTGATTGATCAATTGGATTTGGCGAAGACAAATTGGGAGGAAGAATCTAAAAAGCAGAAATTTACTGTTACTGAGGAACATGTCGCAGAGGTTATCGCCCAAATGACAGGTATTCCAGTTAATCGTGTGGCAGCAAAAGAAGGGGAGAAATTACTTCAAATGGAGCAAGAATTGACTAAACATGTGATTGGTCAAGGAGATGCGGTGAAGAAATTGGTAAAAGCGATCCAGCGAACGCGTGTTGGCCTAAAAGATCCGAATAAACCCATTGGATCATTTATTTTCTTGGGCCCAACAGGCGTAGGTAAAACTGAAATGGCCAAAGTGTTGGCGACTTATTTGTTTGACAAGGAAGATTCTTTGGTACGTATCGACATGAGTGAATACATGGAGAAATTCAGTGTATCTCGTTTAGTTGGAGCGCCTCCGGGATATGTTGGATATGAAGAAGGGGGTCAATTAACGGAGAAGGTTCGTCGTAAGCCATATTCTGTTGTCTTGTTGGATGAAATAGAGAAAGCTCACCCAGATGTGTTCAATTTACTGCTACAGGTTTTGGATGACGGTATTTTAACTGATGGTTTAGGTCGTCGGGTTGATTTTCGAAATACGATTATTATCATGACTTCGAATATAGGTGCTCGTGATTTAAAGGATTTTGGGTCAGGAATCGGATTTTCAACGAAATCACGTGTTGATAACATGGACGAGCAGGCAAAATTGACCATTCAAAATGCGTTGAAAAAGGCCTTTGCTCCTGAATTTATAAATCGGTTAGACGATATTATTGTATTTAATTCATTAGAACGCACTGATTTACATAAAATCATTGATTTACTTTTGGTTAAATTGATGACACGCTTGGCTAATTTAGGTTTTGCGGTTGAATTGACTGAAAAAGCCAAAGATTTTATTGCCGACAAAGGTTATGATCCTCAATATGGGGCAAGACCGTTGAATCGTGCGATTCAAAAGTATTTGGAGGACCCATTAGCAGAAGAAATTTTAAAAGGAGAATTAGCAGAGGGGGAGGTTATTGAAGCTGATTTTGTAGCTGAAAGTGAAGTCTTAACATTGATTAGAAAGAAGAAATAATATACATTAATCATTTATTACATGCAATTAGTACAAGGAAAAGTCGTTTTAGTAACCGGAGCATCTCGTGGAATTGGACGAGCCATAGCAAATCAATTTGCTAAAGCAGGAGCTCACGTAGCGTTTACCTATTTGTCTTCTGTAGAAAAAGGTGAGGCATTAGTGAAGGAATTAGAGGCTTATGGAATTAAGGCTAAGGGTTATCGCTCGGATGCATCTATGTTCGATGCGGCTGAGGAATTAGTCAATGCTGTCGTAGCTGATTTTGGACAAATAGATGTACTGATTAATAACGCAGGTATTACTCGAGATGGTTTATTGATGCGTATGACGGAGGAGCAATGGGACGAAGTTATTCGTGTCAATTTGAAATCTGTCTTCAATTTGACCAAAGCCGTTATTAAACCAATGATGAAGGCTAAATCGGGTTCGATTGTTAATATGACTTCAATTGTAGGCGTTAAAGGTAATGCGGGCCAAGCAAATTATGCTGCTTCGAAAGCCGGTATTATTGGATTTACGAAGTCGGTGGCGCTTGAATTAGGTTCACGAAATATTCGTTGTAATGCCATCGCTCCTGGATTTATTGAAACCGAAATGACAGGTGAATTAAATGAGGCGACTGTAGATGAATGGAAAAAATCAATCCCTTTAAAACGTGGAGGAGAAGCGGCAGAAGTTGCTAATGTTTGTTTGTTTTTAGGTTCAGCTATGTCTTCTTATGTAACGGGTCAAACTATTCAAGTAAATGGAGGTCTTTTAACTTAATCTTATTTTATTACATAGCTAGCCTCAATTTTGCTTTGGCACGATTGGGGCTTTTTATTTATGCGCTATTTATACCTGTTAGTTATTTCGTTATTTTTTGTTGCTTGTAAGCAACAATTACCTGTATTGGGTACGCCAGCTCGCTATCAAGAAAGCTTACCTATTGTTCGTCCTCAGACGATTTCCATGGATTTTTCCATGCGCTACGATAGTCTTTATTCATATTTGCAACTCGCCCCGGGAAAGGTGTTGTTCGATTCGAAAAATCAATCTGGTATGGATTTTCCTTTGCGATTAATGCTTTTACAAAAGCCTCAAATTCTCGTTGGAAACAAGGGGAATATTGGATTGCAATTGCCTGTCAACGTAGAGGCTCGGCCCAATATTGCTGGAATTAATACGGGATTAATTCAGGCAAAAACCAAGCTGTTCATTGATTTTGATTGGAATTGGCAGGATATTAATCATCATCGAATTGAATCTTTGCGTTTGAATTATGAATGGATGGCCAAACCAGAAATGCGCGTTTTGGGTTTCCCGGTGCAAGTTCATGGAATTGTTGACCCTTTGGTGCAACGCCAATTGCCGGAGATGCAAGCTCATGTCATAAACCGCTTAAATCAGGCAGTCAAACCAAATGCAATTGCTGACTTATTGAATCAAGTCAATATGCAATATGCGAGTCCTATCGGTCTTATGACACTTCAATCAGCGGATGTAGATTTGCATGATGTTCGATTTAATACAGAGGGCTTAGTAGGCAAATTGTTAGTTCGTACTGCTTTGCATGTGGGTGATTCTTTGGGCAATCAGCCTAATCGCTGGCTTGAAATGAAATCTCAAAGTCAAGCTTTGCCTTTTCAAGTGATGCTAAGCTTTGATAAACTCAACACATTATTAGTTCAATCCTTACATTTAAAGGAAAACCAATTGCAGTTGCATGGTGATTCGAATGGCCTTCATGCTCAATTATCAGGATATGGTAGTCGGCGAGCGAAAACCAAATTGGTCGTCGTTCCTATGTTACACGATTCATCTCACATTGGTTTAAGCCTTCAAGCGCTATCCTTGGAAGGTGTTCCGTTTTTCATGCGTGGACACTTCAAACGCAAAGTTACGCGGTTCTTGGGCTCATATATTTGGTCGGCAAATGAGGTGCCAAGCTTATTAAATCAAAACACCTGGGGTTTGGGCTTGCAGCATGGCCAGGTAATTCTGCGTCAGTTGACTTTTTCACAAAAAGGCATAGGTATAACGGGCGAAATAGCTGGAAATTGGGAGCTAAGAAAATAGTCGTACTTTTGCAGGGAGAAAATAGACCATCTTATCGCTTTTTTAAAGAGGAAAGTCCGAACAACATAGAGCGCCGTGCTTCTTAACAGGAAGGGGGATCGCAAGGTTCTACAGCTAGTGCCACAGAAAATTACCGCCTTTCGGGGTAAGGGTGAAAAGGTGGGGTAAGAGCCCACCGCT
>CAYHOB010000002.1:25762-238998 GCA_964358165.1 uncultured Aquirufa sp. | reverse complement strand
CCTCAAGTATAGCTTCAACTGCCTTTGTAAAAGGCGGTTTGTCGGCTAAGGTCAACAAAGCCTATGTTGACAACAGTCTCTTGGCTAAAGCACCTTTGGTATCACCTATATTAACTGGGACTCCTCTTGCCCCTACGGCAGCTGCTAATACAAATTCGACCCAAATCGCAACGACTGCTTATGTTGATCGTGCTGTTTCAGCAAATAGTTTCACAACGCCTACCTCAGGCTCAGACGGAAATATATATATAAGAACTTCAACTGGTGCTGTTTGGGCTCAGGAAATAGTTGAATCGCTGACGGAAACATCTTCTTCTGGAAATGTGCATGTATTTACTTTAGCAAACACACCACTTGCGGGCACGTTGATTAAAGTATATGATAATACTGGAGCTAAAATTAAAGCTTCCAGAGTATCAATTTCAGGAACTACGGTGAGTGTTACCTTAGGTTCCAATGGAAATCCAGGTAATGTTGAATTCTATTATTACTACTAATAATCATGATGAATAAAAACTTTACTCTCTGTGTTTTATGTTTAATAATAGGTTTAAGCTCCCGCGCCCAAAAGTTGGTAAATTCAACTTTAAGCGCTGGGGGCGCAACCCAAATGTTAAACGGTCGGTATTTTTCGCATGTGATAGGGCAAACCAGTGTTGCTGGAACCTATCAGAATGGCAATCTATCCGTTAGACAGGGTTTTAAACAGCCCGGTATAGGAGTCATAAATAAAACGCAACCCATTAATTATATAAGCACCACGAAACAGCCCCAAGAACCTATCATTACATTTACCGCATATCCTAATCCATTTTATGATCATGTAAAGATTTCATTTTCAGATGTAGTAGTTAGTCAAACTCAAATTTCACTTTTTGATATAAGTGGAAATAAAATTATTGAGAATACACTCACTTCAATGATTAAAGAAATTGAAATCCCTAATCTTGTTAATCTTCGTGCGGGGCAATACATATTACATGTTACGCAAAATGGATCTCCAACCACTCTGATATTGATTAAAGAATTGTAATATTTTGACATTTTTAGAACTAGGATTGTTTAAAGCTAATTCTCAAAGAGAGTTAGCTTTTTTTTGTTGGCCTTCCTCCTATTTATGATTAAATTAGTATTCAATTTATGCTGATGTCTACGAACATATTTTCGGAACCCAAACATTTTGAAGCCATTTTTCATGAAGCCGCCATCGGTATCATTGTGACGAATGCTTCATTCGAAATGATTTTATCAAATGATTACGCTCAAAAACTTTTTGGTTATTCTGGGGAAGAATTATTGGGTCAAAATATTTCTATTCTTATCCCTAATCACCTAAAAGGTCAGCATGAAGGCCATTTGAGTAAAATTAATCATAAGCCTGTCTCTCGCCCCATGGGAGTTGGCTTAGAGCTAAAAGCCAAACGCAAAGACGAATCCCTCTTCCCTATCGAAATTTCTTTGAGCCATTTTAAGACAGATGAGCAAATGTTTTATATTGCCTTCGTCAGTGATGTGACCCTCAAAAGAAAAGTTGAAATGGAATTGATTTTACGTAATCAAGAAATCAATCAATTGAACGAAACGCTTGAAGCCGAAGTTGAGGCCCGCACGCAAGCCTTGCAGAATACATTAGAGCAACTGGAACTCCAAACGAAAGAATTAGAACATTCCCTTCAAAAAGAAATTGAATTAGGGGATTTGAAAACTCGTTTTGTTTCCATGGCATCCCACGAATTTAGAACCCCTTTAACCTCTATTCTTTCATCGGCTTCGCTGATTGAAAAATACAGTCAGTCTGCGGATCAACCTAAAAGAAGCCAACATATTCAGCGAATTAAGTCATCGGTGGCCCATTTAACTGAAATACTCGAAGAGTTTCTATCCGTGGGTAAATTAGAATCTGGAAAGGTAGAAGTCCGCCCCGATATGATTATGGTGGAGGAATTTTTAACCGATTTAGTGACTGAAGTGGATGGTATGCGTAGACCAGGCCAGCACATCAACTTGACGATAGAATCCAACCTGTATGATTTTGTTTCCGATACATCGATGTTGCGCAAAGTGCTGTTGAATGGACTATCAAATGCCTTAAAATTCTCTCAAAAAGATGTTTTTTTGAAGGCTTCTTTGCATCAGCAAGACTTATTTATTGAAATTATTGATCAGGGCATCGGAATTAGTGAAGCTGATCAAAAACATTTATTTGAACGATTCTTCCGCGGAGGCAATGCAAATGTCATTCCAGGAACTGGATTAGGGCTTCATCTGATGGATCGCTACATGCGTCTGTTGGGTGGCGAATTGAAATTAAGAAGTGAAATGGGATTAGGAACTACATTGACAATACAAATACCCCGATTAAACTATGCAAACTAAAATACTCATCATTGAAGACAATGTCGATATTCGTGAGAATACGGCCGAACTATTAGAATTATCCGGTTATCAGGTAGAAACGGCTTCTGATGGAATCGAAGGGGTTCGATTAGCCAAAAGTATTTTGCCCAATGTCGTGATTTGTGACATCATGATGCCCAATTTGGATGGTTTCGGTGTTTTGCAAGTATTTTCAAATCAACCTGAATTAGCACGTATTCCCTTTATTTTTCTAACGGCCAAAACAGATCGTGCGGATATGCGCAAAGGAATGGAGATGGGTGCTGATGACTATTTAACCAAACCATTTCAAGAGGTAGAGCTTTTAAAAGCCATTGAATCGCGTTTGAAGAAACAAAGGCCAGAATATACGCCTGAATCACAAACAAATCAGGCCGACCTTGCTTTTGCTGAGGAGGCGCTTGCATTTTTGGATTTTGAGCATGTGGAGGCGGATAAAAAGCAACAAAATTTAACCAAAAAAGCCATCATTTATGCAGAAGGAGATTCTCCGAATCGCTTGTATTATTTAGTAAAAGGCAAAATTAAAACCTATCACACAAATCGGGAAGGCAAATATTTTATAACCTCTTTTGTTAAGCCAGGTGAGTTTTTTGGATTTGTTGATATTTTAGAGAATCAATTATATCGGGAATCCGCGGAGGCGCTAGAGGAAGTTCAAATTTTGAGCATTCCTGTTCGTGATTTCAAACAAAAATTGAATGAGAATATTCACATTGAAATTCATTTCCGTAAAGCCCTGACAGGGTATCTACTAAAAAATGAATCGATTTTATTCTCTATGGCCTATCAATCCTTACGAAAGCGGGTTGCACAAGCATTGGTTGAATTAGTGAAAACGTATGGGTCAAGTGAAATGGGTCCCATCAGCATGCGTTTATCCCGCGAGGATCTCGCTTCTCGTGTTGGTACAGCCACAGAATCAGTCATAAGAACCTTAAGTGATTTCAAAAAAGAAGGTTTAATCGACGTCAAAGGTGCCGAAATGACTATTCTTAAACCCGAAGCACTCGCAAATTTGAAATATTAAGGAAACGGGTGGCAAATAATCGGGCTTAAAGGTGAATGCTGTAAATAAGCGGAATGCGTCATTGCAATTCCCCAAGCACCACGAAATAATAAAAAACAAGCTACTCCCCAACCTAAATATTGGAACATCGCATTATATTGAGTGATTTTGTGAATACCCCAAAGGCTCAATTTCAATGCTGGTAATGTCGCTATCCCAAAAGAGATCATACTCAATGCCCCCAACCAAGCAGTTGATTGCAACAAGGCAATGCTCAATCCGCCCAAAACCAACCCACAAGGCAACAAACCATTACTCATACCTAAGAAAAAATACCCGAATAAGCCGAGCTTTTTCCCAATTTGAATGAAGAATTTTCCTACATGCTGATGTAAGAATTTCAATAAATTATCACTGATTTTCTTTTTTAAAAGTAAAATTAATAGGACTCCTGCAAACAGGTAATAAACATGCCACCAAGCTGGGAAAAGCCAGATTGAGCCCATTTTAGCTACTAAGAATCCCAACAGGGCATAAATCGATAATCGGCCTAAAGTATAGATAAAAAGTCGACCGGGCTGCTGGCTTCGTTGCTCAATCTGCTGCATTATCGGTCCGCACATGATGGCGCAATGCCAACTGCCAGCTAAACCGATAAAGAACGCATAATACCAGGAATTCATTCGTTGGAGACAATAACAATTCGATCCTCTTGTAAATAGTTTTTACCTGCAATAGTCCAGTTGATCGTTCTTTTCCAAGGCCCGCCTACCAAAAAGGATGTTGAAAATGTCCAGTTTAAATTGCTTCCCTTTTTCCATGAAACTGTTTTATCTTGTTTCGAATTGGATGGACGGAAAAATTGTACACGAGCAGATTCACAGCCCGCTGGCAATTGTACAAGGACAAACTGATCATTTGCAATGGATTTGACTTGAATCTGATGTTCCGGTGGGATCACTTGATTTTGCAAGTTAATTTTTTCCTGGTATGCTTGACCATCCGCATAATAGTTTTCCCCCACCAATTCGATATTTTCATGGGACATATTGATGTAAAAATAGGCCATGAACGCTCCAAAAAGAATGAAAGTTACAATGATTCCGTGGCCCCAATGAAAGCCTTTTTTTTGATTATCACTCATCTGGTTGAATAAAGCTAGTTTTTAATGTTTCCTCTTTTCCTTGATCATTTTGAATATGAATCGGAATTTTCTCTCCTTGTTTCCAAGCACCAATTTTTGTTTTAATGAAAAACTCAGATTTAATCTGCTTCCCCTTTTCAATCTTTCCTATCCCCTTACCTATCCAAATAAGTTCTAATGGCTTATCAACATGTACAGAAAATTGCTGGTCATCCATCGATTTATTGAGAATGGCTAAATTATAGATATTGCTGACAGTATGCAATTTTTCATCTACTTGGAATGTCATGCCAGGGGTTCTTAATAATGTTGTTTCCCAATTTTTGCGGGTGGCCAACATAAAGACTAAAATCCCCAAAATCAATACTAGAACTCCTGAATAGGCGACAATACGTGTAGTGAATTTTAGTTTTGTTCCCGAATTAACCCCATTTAATGAATCATATCGAATCAAACCCTGAGGTTTGTCTATTTTCTCCATCACGGCATCACAAGCGTCGATACAGGCAGTACATCCGATGCATTCGAGTTGGTTACTTCCATTGCGAATATCGATACCCGTTGGACAAACTCGAACACACCAATGACAATCGATGCAATCACCCCTACTCGCTGTTTTACTTACTTTACCTCTTGGTTCTCCTCGGACATGGTCATATTGAACCAAAATTGAATTATTATCCAATAATACACCTTGTAATCTACCATAGGGACAAATAACCATACAAACCATTTCCCGAAATCGTGCGAATACAAAATAGAAAACGGCTGTAAAAATTAGCATAGCCGCCAATCCTGTGATGTGTTCAATGGGATTTCCCATTACAATTTGTAACCACTCTTGTTTGCCGATGAGGTACATTAAAAAGGTATTCGAAATCGCAAAGGCCAGTAATACAAATAAAGTATGCTTACTCCCCTTTTTGAGGATTTTCTCGTTTGTCCAAGGAGATTCATTCAATCTGCGCTGTGCCTTATCATCCCCTTCGATCCAATATTCAATCTTACGGAAAAGCATTTCCATAAAAATGGTTTGAGGACATGCCCATCCGCACCAGATTCGACCAAAAAGTACCGTAAATAGGCTTATGAAAATTAGAAAACTGACTAAACCGAGAGCAACTAAATGAAAGTCCTGTGGAAAGAAAGGAACTCCCCAAAAGATAAACTTGCGTTCGATTACATTAAATAGAAAAATGGGTTGCCCCTTGTGCTCTAACCAAGGAAGACCAAACAATAAGGTTAACAATAAATAAGAAAAATAGCTTCTTAATTTATATAATTGACCAATGACCCGACCAGGATATATCCAAAGGCGCTTTCCGTCTTTGGTTTGATTGTAGAGATGATTACGGAAATCATCATTTTCGATATTGAAATTTGACATAAAAAAGAAGGTCCGATTTTTGTACCGGACCTTTAATAATTAACTGAAATGTGGAGGTTCCTCCCGGCAGGTACTCTTGTGTAAGATTTTGTAAATAGGACAAAATCTAATGAAACCGGTGAGGGCAATAATAATAGATACGATGTAAACTCCAAGCGCGAAATCACTCGGAATAATTTTTGAATATGCCAAAATAGACAAAGCAACTGCTATTGCGATTCGGACAATTCGATCCATTTTACCTACATTCTTTTTCATACGTATATTGTTTAAGGTTTATTTAACTTCTTCTCCTTGTGGTTCTTTGGCTCCTGGAGGATTAGTTCCTTGTAAAGTTAAAATATACGAAGATACTTTTTGAATTTGAAGTGGATTTAACGTTTTCTCCCAAGCAATCATCCCTTTTTCAGGAATACCATGCGTAATGGTTTTAAACAAATCTTTTATTCCACCTCCATGAATCCAAAACTTATCTGTTAAGTTGGGACCCACGCCTCCTTGGCCTTTATCACCATGACAAGCTACACAATTTGTTGTATAAATCTGTGATCCTTCTGTTAAATCTTTTGCGGCTGTTGATGCAGTTACATTGTCCTCATTAACAGAATTTGCGAATTGTTTCATATAGGCCTCACGTGCTTTTTCTGCAGCGGCTACTTCCGTTTTATATTCGGCATCCTGAATATGACCATCTTGGTAAACATGGTAATAAGCACCATAAATTACCCCGAAGATAATCGTCAAATAAAACAAATACATAAACCAAGGTGGCGTCGGATTATCCAACTCTGCGATACCATCGTAGGTATGTTCCATCACTAATTCTCGCTCTTGCTCCAAAGGCTTCAAGCCTTTGAACTTTTCCCACCATGACAATTCTTCTTCAACAGGTGCATTGGAATTTTTTGCTAATTTTTTTAATGCTGAATTAAGTTGCAAGGTTACAACCATAATGATGATCCCTGTTAAAAAGATCAAACTAATCAGCCATATTTCCATAAAAGTTAAAGCCATAATATTCAATTTTAAAGTCTATTGTTCGATTTCTTTATTTCTCAAAGGGAAGGTTTTTCATCCGATCTACATGTTTTCGATCCATCCAAAACATGTAAATGCCCACCGCTGTGAAAAATACCATAAAGGTTATTAGCGAAAATATCATATAGGAGTCTGCTCCAGGGATATTTGAAATAAATTGCTTGAACATAGTCTTATTTTTTAGTAATGTCAGTTCCTAAACGTTGTAAGTATGCAATCAAAGCAATAATCTCTTTGTCTGCGCTCACTTTGATTTTTTCTTCAGCCAAACGTGCTTGAATTTCTTTCGATTGCTTCGTTAAATCTTCAACAGCATTTTTAATTTGTGCATCATCGTAAGGAACACCCAATTTCTTCATAGCCTTCAATTTGTCTTGCGTTTGAGCTGTATTTAAGCTTTGCTCATACAACCAATCGTAAGCTGGCATGATAGATCCTGGAGACATCGATTGTGGTTCACGCATGTGGTGGTAGTGCCAAGAATCTGGATACTTTCCACCTTCGCGATGCAAATCAGGTCCAGTACGCTTTGATCCCCATAAGAAAGGGTGATCATATACAAATTCACCTGATTTGGAGAATTCTCCATAACGCTCCGTCTCAGAACGGAAGGGTCTAACCAATTGTGAGTGACAACCTACGCAACCCTCACGGATATAAATATCACGTCCCTCTAATTCCAAGGAAGTATAAGGTTGAACAGCCTCAATCGTTGGAACATTGGATTTCACCATGAATGTTGGAACTAACTCAACCAAAGATCCTATTAAAATCATGATTAATGATGCAACAAGTAATTGAATTGGCCTACGCTCGATCCAACGATGCCAGTGTGCTCCTACTTCTGGTTTCTCATCAACCTCTAGTGGCGCAGCTTCTGCAGCTTCATCAGCTAATAAAGAACCCTGAGCCATCGTTTTAAACAAGTTGTACGCCATGATGATAGCTCCTGTTAAAAACAAGGTTCCACCTACCGCACGCATCATGTGCATCGGTAATAATTGGAGTGTTGTATCTAAGAAGTTCCCATATTGTAATGTTCCTTCTGCAGTAAATTGCTTCCACATCATACCCTGTGTAAAACCAGAGATATACATCGGAATGGCATATAAAGCGATACCAATGGTTCCAATCCAGAAGTGAATTTTAACTAATTTTTCTGAATATAATTGCGTTTGGAAAATGCGTGGAACTAACCAGTATAACATTGCAAATATTAAGAAACCATTCCACCCCAATGCTCCTACATGAACGTGTGCTACGATCCAGTCGGTAAAATGCGCAATTGCATTGATGTTTTTCAAACTCAACATCGGACCTTCAAAGGTTGCCATACCATAACACGTAATACCTACGACCATGAACTTCAAAAGCGTATTTTCACGTACTTGATCCCATGCGCCACGCAATGTCAATAGTCCATTAATCATACCTCCCCAAGATGGAGCGATCAACATAATTGAGAAAACGACACCCAATGATTGTGCCCAATCCGGTAAACTTGAATACAACAAATGGTGAGGTCCAGCCCAGATATAAATGAAAATCAACGCCCAAAAGTGTAGGATTGATAATCGGTACGAATATACCGGACGGTTTGCCATTTTTGGCAAAAAGTAATACATCAAGCCAAGGAAAGGAGTAGTCAAGAAAAATGCAACTGCATTATGACCATACCACCATTGGATCAAGGCATCTTGAACTCCTGCATACACGTAGTATGATTTAAATGCGGAAATAGGCAATTGCATCGAATTCGTTAAATGCAATACGGCTACTGTGATGAATGTTGCAATGTAGAACCAAATAGCAACATATAAGTGACGTTCTCTTCTTTTAAAAATCGTACCAAACATATTCACCCCAAATGCAACCCATATCAAGGTAATTGCAATGTCAATTGGCCATTCTAATTCTGCATATTCATGAGAAGTCGTAATACCTAAAGGTAATGTTACTGCAGCTGCAACAATGATTAATTGCCAACCCCAAAAATGAAGATTGGATAAAAAATCACTAAACATACGCGCTTTTAGTAAACGTTGTAACGAATAATAAACACCAGCGAAAATGGCATTTCCTACAAACGCAAAAATAACCGCATTCGTATGTAAGGGACGAATACGACCAAATGAGCCATACTGAGTAATATTTGCAGCGGGTTCAAATAGTTGGGTGGCGATAATTACGCCGACCAACATACCTACGACCCCCCAAATGATCGTGGCAATGGCGAAGTTGCGAACGGTCTTATTGTCATAAGAAAACTGTTCTAACGTAGTAGTTTTTGTGCTCATAAGCGTTATTTGTTGTTTTTGTACTCTTTTTCTTCTAATAATATGCGCATACTGGGTGTAATTAAATCATCTTGTTGGCCAGAACGAATCGACCAAATAAAAGCGACTAAAAAACCAATGGCCATCAGTAAACTCAATCCAATCATGACATACATAATCTCCATATACACCTTATTTTCTTGTCAAAATTCACGCTTTTGGCCGAAATAAATAATGACCTTTGTCACCTTTTTATGTTTTCTAAATATGATTTTAAACTTCCCCCTTTTAAATTCATTCCAATATTCGCAATTAAGAGCATACTCAGTGAATTAACAGGCATTAATATGGCGGCAATCAATGGAGAAAGTGTACCTTGAACCGCATAACTAAGACCGAAAAGATTATAAACCAAGGATAACAAAAAGCTTGCTTTAATCAGCTGAAGTCCAAATTTAGCGAACTTGAAAAAGATAGGTAAATGAACTACTTGCTTTCCTTGTAATATGGCATCACTCGACGGGGTAAAATGTAAATGATCTTCAGATATAGCAATTCCTACATGTGCCTGTTTTAATGCCCCTGCATCGTTTAACCCGTCCCCTACCATGGCCACTTGCTTCCCTTGGGATTGCAAGTATTGAATAAATGCCATTTTGTCCATCGGGCTGCATTCAAACTGATAATGAGATGAATCAGGAAACCAATCTAATAAAGTGCCGGCATGACTTTGTTTATCTCCTGACAAGAGATAGACGTCATAGTTAGCTTGCAGCGCATGAATCATGTATTCGATGCCTTGTCGATTTTCCCAAGGAAATTCAATGTATCCTACTCGTTCACCCCCGATTCGAATAAATAATTGACTCTCAGATCGGATAAAATCCTGCTCTTTAATTAAGGAGTGTCCTGTAAATCGGGCATGACCAATTTGGAACATCATTCCTTCCCGATATCCCTCAATTCCTTTTCCTGGTATTTCTTGAATGGAGTCCAAGGAAATCGATTTGCCTAAATTTTCTGAACGTAAGTATTTCGTTAATTGTCTGGATAGCGGATGGGTTGATTGATTGACCATGGAAAACAGCGTGTCGTATTCCCATTCGCTCAAATCGCGAATTAAATGGAAAATTGGTTTTTCGTCTTGATGTAAAGTCAAAGTACCAGTCTTGTCAAATACGATCGTGTCTACCTGTGACATCCTTTCAAAGGCTTGAATATCTTTGATAAAGAAATTGAATTTTGCCATCCAGCGAATACCATGACCTAAAGCGAATGGATAAGAAATTGCCAAGGCACAAGGACACGCTATGACTAAAACACTAACTACCGCATTTTGCCATTTATTCGGGTCGTGTTGAAACCAATAGATCCCTACTACTGCCGCAAGACTCAATAAAATGACTGTGAAATACATCCCAACCTTATTAGCAAAGTTTTCCCAGTTTTCAGTCTTATGGTTGGGATCTTTGAATGCCTGCTGTTCCCACAATTGGGTCAGATGGCTTTGATTAAGAGCTTTCTTGATTTCAATTTCAATCAGTTCCCCGTGGTGCCTACCGCCAGCGTACATGGAATTTCCTGGTTCAAGCGAAATGTATTCACTTTCTCCAGTAACAAAGCTATAATCCATCTGACTTCTACCATGGATTAATAGGGCATCCGCCGGGATTATTTCTTGATTTCGTATAATCAAATGATCGCCTACTTCGATTTCTTGCAGGGGACATGTTTGTTCTTTGCCCTGTATTAATTTACTGATAACTAAAGGGAAATAAGCCTTGTAGTTTCGTTCAAAAGATAGAAAATCAAATGATTTTTGTTGGAACCATTTTCCGATTAAAAGGAAAAATAGTAAACCCGAGACAGAATCAATGTATCCAGCCCCAGTATGTGAAAAAACCTCATAAACACTGCGTAAATAGCCTACTAAAATTCCCAACAAAATGGGTAGTTCAATCGTTAGCTTTTTTAATTTCAAATGCGACCAGACATTGGAAAAATATTCCGATCCCGAATAAAAGACCGCTACCGTGCCTAATACGATATTGATATAGCCAAATAAGTTTTTTAAACTACCCGCCTCTATGCCTAAATATTCAGGGAAACTGAATAACATGGCATTTCCGGCACAAAAACCCGCAATACCTAATTTTAAAAACAATTGATTTTGTTGGCTTGTCCGCTGCTTTTGTTGGGTTTGTCCCTCCCCGGAATCAATTAAAGGTTCATACCCTAGTCGAGCCAACAAACTTGCTAGGCTTCCCAAATCAATTTTTTCCTCGTTGAACCAAATAGTTAATTCCTTTTTACCAAAGTTTAAATTTGATTTTACGACGGCTGGTTCAATTCGACATAAATTTTCCAACAGATATAAACAAGAACGGCAATGAATAGCTGGTAAGTGGAAATGAACTTTGGAAATTCCCTTATTTGAAAAACTAATCAATTGATCCCGAAAGTGAGAATGATTTAAGAAATCAAAATTTTGGGTGGATGGCGACTTGCCTGGGTTGATATCACAGGTATAATATTCACCTAAAGCATTATCTGTTAATAATTGGTATACTTGCTCGCACCCATGGCAGCAAAAATTCTTATTGTCGAAATGCTTTATATCATCTTGGCAGATTTCACCACAATGAAAGCAAGTTGTTTGTGTCTCAACAAGAGGATTTTCTAACTCAACCATAGAAATGCATGCATAATATCCACAAATATGCTCAATAATTAGCAAAATGTAGGTGACAAAAGACACCTGATAAACTGATGATTGTCATAATTCTCTTAAGTAAAAACATCTACATTTGAATTGTCAAAATGACGTCGATGAAACAATTGTTGGAAACAGGAAAAAAGGTATTGGCTAGTGGGATCGAGATTAAATATCTCGCAGATGAATTTTTGTTCCGACAAGGTCAAAAGGCAGAATTCGTATTTTACTTACAATGTGGTTCTATTTTACTTGAATGGCCTAATGAAAATAAGCGCTTGGTAATAAATAACAAGCCTATTTTCATTGGCATAGACGAAGCAATGCATGGTGGGAAATATACTTGTACCGCTATGACGACCGAAAAGTCAACATTTCTCGTTTTTGATAGAGCGTATTTTAATCAACTGATAACAGAATTTGATCATGCAAAAGATTATTTTGAATCAATGATGTTGGATTATTCAAGTCAACTCGATTTGCTAACGATCAAAGTATAATATAGAGTGGTAAGTTAAATTGGTACAAGCACCTGCTGGATTCTGTCTGGCAGGGCTTTTTATTTTAAAGGACTGTCTTTTTCCTTTTTAAGTGTATTGTAAACCAAATTGTCCATAAAGCTGTTCAGCCATTTATTTAGAAAGACAGTTAATTTGCCTTGAAAGGTCAAAACCAATGTTTTCTTTTTAGCATGATAGGCTTTTCGGATTTCAAGTGCTACCTCTTCAGCAGTCATCATTTTTTCCTCCGCTCGCATCGTCTCACCTGCGATACTTCCATCTGCCGTCAATGACGTATTGCGGATGTTGGAAGCTGTAAAGCCTGGACAAGCGGTTAATACATGTATCCCTGTTCCAATTAATTCGGTTCGCAAGGCCTCAAAAAATCCATTCATGGCAAATTTTGAAGCTGAATACCCCGTTCGAACAGGTAAGCCTCTGTATCCAGCGATCGATGAAATACCAATGATTCCTCCTTTGCTTTTCTTTAAATGAGGTAATGCCGCATGGGTCGCATAAACTGTTCCCCAAAAATTAATATCCATTACCTGCTTTAATACCTGAAGATTAACCGTTTCAAACATGGAGCGCATGGATATTCCTGCATTATTTATTAACAAATCAATACGTCCAAATTTTGAAACGACTTCTTGAATCATCGTGCGTGTTTGTTCCTCTGAACTACTATCACAAACAATCGCATGATGGCGAATGTTAGCGGCCTGTAATTCCTCTGCAGCAGCGTTTAGATTTGTCTGATTTCGTCCGGTAATAATGACAAGGGCTCCTTGCCGACCAAATTCAAATGCCAAAGCTTTTCCAATTCCAGAGCTAGCCCCTGTGATAATAACGACTTGATTCTTCATGCGAATTAATTTCAATACGAAGGTAAGGTTTTATCTTGAATTGGTTGGCTTGCCCACATAAAGCCGTATTTTTGTGCACATTTTTAACAGCATGAGTAAGAAAAAAGAAAAGAAAGCCCCAGTGGTGTTGGAACAAATTGCAATTTTGGATTTTGCCGCCGAAGCAAAATGTATCGCCAAAGTAAACGATGAAGTTATTTTTGTGCAGGGTGCAGTCGCCCCAGGTGATTTTGCCGACTTACGTATTTTGAAGTCGAAGAAAAGTTTCAAACAAGCACAAGCGATTAACATTCAAGCACTTTCAATACATCGTACTGAAGTAGCATGTAGCCATTTTGGTATTTGCGGGGGATGTAAATGGCAACATGTTTCTTATGCATCTCAAACGGCATTTAAGGCCCAACAGGTAAAAGATAATTTGACGCGAATTGCCAAAATTAAATTACCTGAATTTCAGCCGATTCTTGGTTCTGAGGAGACCTATTACTATCGCAATAAATTGGAATTTACCTTCTCTTGTGCACGTTGGTTGACTGAGGATGAAATTGGAAGTGCAGATTTAGGATCGATGAATGCCTTGGGATTTCACGTGCCAGGCCGCTTTGATAAAATATTGCCCGTGGATCACTGTTATTTACAACCAGATCCATCCAATGCTATTCGAAACGGATTGCGCGATTTTTCGGATGCGAATGGCATATCTTATTATGAATTAAAAAACCAAAAAGAAGGGGCATTACGTAATTTGATTATTCGAAATACCGTTACTGACGAATGGATGGTAACGGTACAGTTTGCTTATGCGACTGAGGAAGAAATCAAATTGGTCATGGAATATTTGAAATCGACTTTTCCGATGATCACCTCCTTAAACTATGTTGTCAATCAAAAAGGGAACGACACCTTTCATGATTTGGAAGTTGTTTGCTATCATGGAAAACCTTTCATGATTGAAACAATGGAAGATTTGCAGTTTCAAATAGGTCCTAAATCATTTTTTCAAACGAATGCCAAGCAGGCTTTGAAATTATATCAATTGGTGCGTGAATATGCCGACCTCCAAGGGGATGAAGTTGTTTATGACCTTTATACGGGTACTGGAACCATTGGTTTATTTTTGGCTAAACATGCGTCCAAGGTTGTCGGGCTAGAATATGTTGAAATGGCCGTTGAAGATGCGCGAATAAATGCTGAATTGAATGGAATCAAGAATGCCACATTCTTCGCTGGCGATATGAAAAAGGTATTAACGACCGAATTTATTTCGATTCATGGAGCTCCAGATGTCATTATTACAGATCCTCCACGAGCTGGAATGGATTTGGATGTGGTGAATCAAATTTTAGCTGTGATGCCGAAAAAGATCGTTTACGTAAGTTGCAATCCGGCAACTCAGGCTCGTGATCTAGCCTTATTGGATGTCGCTTATGAAGTGGATGTCGTTCACCCCGTGGATATGTTCCCACAGACGCATCATGTGGAGAATATTGTTAGATTGAGAGTTAAGAGGTAAGAGTTAAGAATTAAGAGTAACTGTGGAAGGAATTTATTCTACTAAATTCAAATAAAAGAGGTAAGAATTAGCCTTAATTATGGCCAAATTCTTACCTCTTACATCTTAATTCTTACCTCTTAACTCAAAAAGGGCTATTCAACGGATCAAAATCCTCTGGAGGTAAGTTCATCTTACTTCCTTTAAATACAGAATCCCCTCCCCCTTGTTCAAAATTGGATGTTTGGTCACCGAGATTGCTCAAGTTAAAGCTATCCCCTCCTTCGGCGCCCCCAAAGGGTTGAAAATCAAGGTCACAGTATTTGGTAAATTTACCAATGAATTTCAGCCAAACACTGTCCAAAGAACCAGAACGGTTTTTGGCCATGATAATCTCTCCCATTCCAGCAAGTGAGTTTCCATTTTCGTCTGCTGTAATTTGGTAATATTCTGGTCGGTAAATGAACATTACCTGATCGGCATCTTGCTCAATGGCTCCTGATTCACGAAGGTCAGATAATTGTGGTTTCTTATTTCCTCCACGTGTTTCCGTAGAACGATTCAATTGGGAAAGTGCAATGACAGGAACGTCCAACTCTTTGGCTAACTGTTTTAAGGCACGCGAAATTTGGGCAATTTCTTGCTCTCTGTTACCAGAAACGCCTTTTCCAGTGTTATCGCCAGTCATCAACTGCAAATAGTCGATGACGATTAATTTAATGTCTTTTTGCGCCTTTAAACGACGACATTTGGCACGTAATTCAAGAATAGATAATGCCGGTGTATCATCTACAAAAATTGGAGCTTCATATAAGCGTTTGATTTTGGTATGCAATTGTTGCCATTCATGTGGCTCTAATTTTCCTTTACGAATCTTTTCCGCCTCAATTTCGGCTTCTGCTGAAATAATACGATTCACTAATTGTACCGCACTCATTTCTAGCGAGAATAATGCCACCGCATGCCCCCATTCCACAGCTGCGTTCCGACAAGCAGAAACGACAAATGCCGTTTTACCCATACCGGGACGTGCTGCAATGATAATTAATTCTTGTTTTTGCCAACCAGATGTCAAACGATCCAAATCAGTAAAGCCTGACGGAATACCCGTCATGCCACTTTTTTGTTGCTGCTTTTCTTCTAATTCCGCAACAGCCTTTAAAAGTATGTCGGACATACTCTCATAATTCTTTCGAATATTGGATTCGGCAATTGTAAATAATTCCTGTTCCATGCGATCCAAAATTTGGAACACATCCGTCGTGTCTTCATACGATAATCGCTGAATTTCGGACGAAACATGAATTAATTGGCGTTTGATGTATTGCTCAATGATAATACGGGCGTGAAACTCAACGTTAGAAGTTGAACTAACCCGGGAAGTTAATTGAGCCAGATATGCGGTCCCTCCAGCTTTTTCTAAATCTCCCGTTGATTTTAGTTGATTATTGACTGTTAATAAATCGACCGGTTGAGATTGCTGAAATAATGCCTGAATCGCACCAAATATTTTGGTATGCGCCTCCTTGTAAAAACTATCGGGTTTTAGTAATTCGATAACGTTCGCCAAAGGCTCCTTTTCGAGCATTAAAGCGCCCAATAATGCTTCCTCTAAATCAACAGCCTGTGGAGGTAATTTACCTAATCCCATATCACTTAGCCTTTGAGGCATATTTGACCGATTAGAGGTATTAAAGCCTTGTTTGCCCTTGTTAAAAGTTTGCGATGTGTTATTCGAATCCATAAGTACAATTTTACAATTTTTTATCAAAAATATCACCTTGTTGGTGAGATAAAATTTCAATCTTTTTCTATTTTAGTACTTTCATTACACTTATAAATCTTGCCTACTTGTTAGAGAAAATAATTTCCTTGTCGGACATCTCCCTGATTGAATTTTTAGGAGTTTCAAATTCCAATTTTCAGCTATTAGCGGATGCTTTTCCGCAGACCAAAATTATCGCTCGCGGAGACCAATTAATCATTCGAGGTTCGGATGATCAAATGGCTTTAGTTGAAGCGATCGTCAATCAATGTATTCAGCATTTGAATAAGCACAACGCTTTTACTGCCGTACACATGAAGGCTTATATTGAGTCGATTTTGAATCCAACGGGGGAAGAAATAGAAACACCCTGGGTTGAGGATAAAGATGTCTTGTTGTTTGGGAATAAAGGGATCGTTATAAAGGCCAAAACGCCCAATCAGCGAAAGTTAGTTGATGCAGCTTCAAGCAATGACATCGTCTTTGCAATTGGGCCCGCTGGTACTGGAAAGACCTATACGGCTGTTGCCTTGGCAGTGAAAGCGCTTAAGAATAAAGAAGTTAAGAAAATTATTATTACCCGGCCTGCTGTTGAGGCGGGAGAAAACCTTGGTTTCCTGCCTGGAGATTTAAAAGAAAAGATTGATCCCTATTTGCGACCAATTTATGATGCATTAGATGATATGATTCCGGCTGAAAAATTGAAATTTTATCTGGAAAATCGAACGATTGAAATTGCTCCATTAGCTTACATGCGTGGTCGAACGTTGAATAAGGCATTTATCCTGTTGGATGAGGCACAAAATACAACTTCCATGCAGATGAAGATGTTTTTGACTCGGATGGGTATTCAATCCAAGACAATAATTACAGGGGATAAATCACAGGTAGATTTACCTAAGAATCAAACGTCTGGTTTAGGTGAGGCTGAGCGTATCTTAAGTGGGATCAATGGAATCTCGTTTGTTGAGTTAGATGGCTCGGATGTCGTGCGTCACCGCCTGGTTCGTAAAATTATTGAAGCCTATGGAAAGCATGAAAAGTAAAATCATTCAGGCTGATACTTCGGAACTTATAGCGCAGGTATTCGAAATACGAACGGAAGTTTTCGTCCATGAACAAAAGTGCTTGCCATCGGAGGAATTTGACGAATTGGATGCACAAGCGATCCATTATCTAGTATTGGAAAATGAACAATCGGTCGCAACGGGTCGATTTCGTAAAACGGGAAAAGGCGTTAAAATAGAACGAATTGCAACGCTAAAGGATTATCGAGGAAAAGGATATGCAAGCCAATTGATTAAACATTTAATCCATGAGGCTAAAAAAGCCTATCCACTTAATTCCCATTTTTATTTACACGCGCAAGTAGAGGTAATGCCCTTGTATCGTCAATTAGGTTTTGAACCTTTTGGAGATACTTTTATTGAGGCAGATATTGTTCATCAAGCCATGGAAGCGACATTCAATTAAGAATTAAGAGCTAAGAATTAAGAATTATAAGTATCATTTAAAAATGAAATTTAGAGGATAGGATTACTATAACGGTAGTTTATCTATTTTTTCAAAATAATAAGAGGTAAGAATTAGCCTAAATATAGGCCAAACTCTTACCTCTTACCTCTTACCTCTTACCTCTTACCTCTTACCTCTTAGAATGGCAAATCATCACCACTTTCCGCCGCTAATGGAGGAAAGTTATTTGCTGGTGCGGCACTTGTAGGAGCTGCTGCAGCTGAAGGAGCCCAACCTGTATTATCTTGTGCAGGAGCCGGTGCTGCTGCACCCGAACGATCTAAACGGTAAGCACGAATTTCCGTGTACCAGCGCTCATTATATTCTCTTGATTCCACATTGAATTGCACTTTCACAATTTCGCCCTCTTGAATGGGAGCCAAATCTTGGGTCTTATCGCCCCAAACCGACATACAAACTTTTTTAGGATATTGATCTTGTGTCTCCAAAACAAACTCTTGTTTGATCCAGTTTGTTCCGTTTCTGCCTGTTCCTGTAACCTCAGACATTTTTTTAATAAGTTTTCCGCTTAGTTCTAAAGCCATTACTTGATATTTTTGAATGATTGAATTGTTGGCAAGTAAGTAAATATTTGGTAATTTTACTAACCGTTTTTGGCGATGTGGTGAAATTGGTAGACACGCTACTTTGAGGTGGTAGTGCCGCTTTAGGTATGGGAGTTCGAATCTCCCCATCGTCACTAAATTTTTTGTTTAATCTGTAAATCATATTGAAAATGAAACCTTACAGTGTATTACTTTACTATAACTATACTCCAATCCCAAATCCAGAGGAGTATCGAGTGAAACACCATCTTTTTTGCATCGAAAACAACATCTTAGGTCGTATCATTGTGGCCTCTGAAGGCTTAAATGGTACAGTATCGGGTCTTAAGGCCGACTGCGAGGCCTACATGAAGTGGTTAGAAAATGACCCCATTTTTGCTGGAACAGATTTTGATTTCAAAGTTGAATCCCATGAAGCTCATACCTTTAATAAATTGCATGTTCGCGTAAAAGCAGAAATGGTTCATTCCGATCTACCTGTAGACCCGCGCGTAAAAACGGGGAAACACCTCAAGCCGAATGAATTCAAAGAGATGTTGAAAAACGATCCTGATGTAGTGTTGGTTGATATGCGTTCGAATTACGAACATGAATTAGGCCGCTTTAAAGGAGCTTATACCTTTGATATGGAGAATCTTCGTGATTTACCCAATCACGTCCAAGAAATTGAACATCTGAAAGATAAAAAGGTCATAACTTATTGTACAGGTGGAATCAAATGCGAGAAAGCATCTGCTTATTTACTAGACAAAGGTTTCACGAATGTGTATCAATTGCACGGCGGAATCATTAAATATGGTTTAGAAGAGGGTGGCGAAGATTTTGATGGGTCTTGCTATGTTTTTGATAATCGGGTTGCTACATCCGTTAACTCAGTTAATCCCGAGGTTATTTCGAAATGCTATGTTTGTCATGAGGCATCTGATCACATGGTCAATTGTGCGAATCCTGAATGTAACGAGCATTTAGCTATTTGTCCATCTTGTTTGAAAGAAATGGATGGGGCTTGCTCGACGGAATGCAAAGAACATCCTAGGAAACGCCCTTTCAATGAAAAAGGATATTATTCTAAAAATTCGGTCGGTTACTCGCCCGAATTAGGATTCAAATCCTTTGGCAGAAATGAAAAAATCGAAAAGAAGAAAATGGCTCAATCTTGAGCCATTTTTTATTTACTTACTTCCTCGATACGGAATCGCGTAATGTCCTTAATCAATTCCAAGGGCATAGGTAAATGATATGGAAATTTAACAGCTCCTTTTGAGCCTTCGTAGTCACTTAATCGCTCTTGAAAAACGACCAAAGGCTTGGGTGTTGGATAAAATCCTAGATGATTATTCCACGCGGCGAAATGAACTAAATTCTTCTTGTATTTAAATGTGGGCATTCCGTAAGCCATCGTTTCCTCCGTCCCTTCTGGAACCACGGAACGTATCGCATCGCGAACTTCACGTAAAATTTTCTGAGTGGCTTCGGGAAATGTATTGATATATTCTTCCATGATTTAGGCTAATTTACGATGTCTAACAAATAAAAATAAGGGAAATGCAAACGCAAATCCGATCAGCACGGTGGCCAATAAATAGACATAAAGGTATTTGATTTTGATACGGATTCCTTCGACCAACATAAAAAAGGTCCCAGCTATAGCGCCAGTCCAAAAATCACAACTCAAACTTTTTGCATAAGGATTCATCGTCCAAGTACTTTGAACGAAAGAAATCACATCAAAGTGTCCTTGATTTTCTTGTATTCCAATCAAAACAAAATAGGCTGTAATTCCTCCCCCTACGATGGATAATAGCAAATAAAAGTAATGGGCATTTTTCATGAGAGATGATTTATTGTGATTTTTCGACCGCGTAATTCGAGGCTATCTCCTTCCCTTTTCCCCTTCAGGAGTTCTCCGAGGGGCGATTCGGGTGATATAGCATAAACGATCTCGGTGCCGTATGGGATGGCTCCCAGACCTATGGATAGATAATACGTTTCAAAATTGGTTTCAATCAAACTTCCTATCCCAACGCGATTCTGTGGTTTCGTGGCTGGGATGGCTTGCATACTGACCAATTGTTTTTGGTAAGTATCAATACTGGCGCTTAACTTATCCATTTCACGTTGCATCATTTCACGGCCAGTTTCATATTTATCTCCTGCACTACTCTTTGTATCAGAGTCACGGGATTCTTTGGCCAATGCAAAATCCAATCGAGCTTGTGTGAGCTTCTCCGTCAATAAACGCATCATGGATTCATGTACTTCAATCTTGCTACGGGACATAATATGTTTTGATTTCGAAAATTATCAATAATTTCGCGTATGACCTATTTCTCACCCACCGACTTAATTATTAATCCTGATGGTAGCTCCTACCACTTAGCAATTCGACCAGATCAACTGACTAATCAAATTATATTAGTTGGCGACCCTGAGCGTGTTCCAAAAGTTTCTCACTATTTTGATCGCATTGATATCAAAATTCATAAAAGGGAATTTGTTAGTCATTTTGGGGAGATTAATGGGAAACGAATTGGTGCTATTTCTAGCGGAATTGGAGCCGATAATGTGGAAATTGTTTTGAATGAATTGGATGCCTTGGTTAATATTGATTTCGAGTCTCGTTTGGCAAAACCTGTTCCAAAATCATTGAAATTAATTCGTTTAGGTACTTCGGGTAGTATTCAAGAGGCTATTCCTGTGGATTCATTTTTGATTTCGGAGGCGGCTATTGGTTTTGATAATTTAGCCCAATTTTATGATTTTACGGGTGAAAATATGTTGGCAACAAATGCATTAAATACTTGGAGCAAATCCCTTCAATATCCTCTCCCGCTTTATGGCGCTTTGGCAAGCTCCAATCTCCTAGAGCAGTTTCATTCAATTCCCTTGCGTGGATATACCTTAACAGCTCCCGGATTTTATGCACCACAAGGGCGAACCGTCCGGATGAATGCTGTGTTACCCAATTTTCTACATGATGTATCCCGAATTGCGTTTGATGGCCATCCGATAACCAATATTGAAATGGAAACAGCCGCTTATTATGCCTTCGCATCAACATTAGGACATGAAATGATTTCGTTGAATGCGATTTTAGCGAATCGGATTACGAATGAATTTTCAGCAGATCCCGAGGGGCAAATGAGGAAACTTATTGAACTGGCGCTAGGGTCAATTGCATAACATAATCATCCATTACGTAGCCATTACCAATATTCAAGACCATTTCCTTTGCTCGGATAAACCCCATTTTTTCGTAAAAATGTACGGCTGAATTGTATTTGTTGACATTCAATTCAATCTGCTCAACTCCCGCTTTCGTGGCTATTTGTTTGATGAATTGTATAATCTCGCTACCCGCGCCTTTTGATTGTTGATGGGGATCTAAATAGATTTTATGCAATTTCATGTGACTTGGTTCAGTCATTTCGATGGAAAAGTAGCCCATGATTTGATTCGTTTGTTCGACCAAATAATAATCAATCGACGATTCAATTTGTTTCTGTAAAACGTCACTCGCATACATCATGTCCAACATATACAGCGTTTGTTCCTCTGACAATATATGACCATAGGTGGGCCGCCAGGTTTTTTCAGCAATTTGTTGGATAATCGAGATGTCAGAAATGCAAGCTTTTCGGAAATTCATAGACTTAAATAATGGCACAAATTTGTAAATTGCTTACAAATATACAATCTATGAAGCCACTTATTTTAATTGCCAATGATGATTCTATCTCTGCCAAAGGAATCCGTGTATTAACTGAAATTATGTCGGAAATGGGTGAAGTGGTCGTTATTGCACCTGATACGCACCAGTCTGGCATGGGTCACGCCATTACGATGGGGGTCCCATTACGTGTAACGGAAACTAAAGATTTTGGTACAAACATCAAGTCTTATAAGTGTTCGGGAACGCCAGCGGATTGTGTGAAAATAGGTAAACACTTGATTTTGAAGGATCGAAACATTGATTTAGTGGTATCAGGAATTAATCACGGTTCGAATGCATCCATTTCTGTCCTGTATTCAGGAACCATGTCGGCAGCCATAGAAGCTGCCATGGAAGGAATTCCAGCTATTGGCTTCTCCTTATGTGATTTCAAGGCAGATGCGGATTTTAGTCATTGCCATGATTATATTATTAAGATAAGCAAACAAGTTTTAGTACATGGTCTTCCACAAGGATTAACCTTGAATGTAAACTTTCCAGCTAAATCAGATGAAGCTCCCAAAGGAATAAAGGTTGTTAAACAAGCGGATGCAGTTTACAGAGAACGATTTGCAGAGCGCAAAGATCCCTATGGTCAATCGTATTATTGGATGGATGGCGATATCGAGCATTTCGACAAAGGTCACAATACGGATTTAGATGCTTTGGAGGAAAATTACGTAAGTATTGTCCCGATTAAATACGATTTGACAGATTATGATGAATTACGAGAGATGCAATCCTGGGACCTTTAAAGCATAAGTTAATAAGGTTGTAATTGTTAATATATCTTTAATTTCCCCATGTAGGGCCATTTGAATGGCTTCTTGTATGGGGATTTTTTTTATTTGTAATAGCTCTGTTTCTTCGGGTTCTGCTGCTGACATTCTTAAATCTTCGGCGATATACATGATGGCCCTCTCATCGGTGACTGAATTTGAAAGATAATTCTCGCCTAATAAAGTCCATTTAGATGCGATTAAGCCTGTTTCTTCCTTTAATTCGCGTTTAGCTGCGTCAATGGCAGCCTCATTTTGACATCCTCCTTCTGGTAATTCCCAAGAATAGGCGTCGATAGTATAGCGATATTGGCCTACTAAATAAGTATTTCCATCGGAGTCGATAGGCAGAATAGCAATGGCTGTATTTTTGAAATGCACTTTACCGTAAATACCGGGTTCTCCATTCGGTTTAATCACATCGTGATGTTCTAAACGGATCCATTCATTTTCGTAGGCTTGCGTAATTCGTGTTGTTTTCCAAGGGTTTGCTTCCTGTTCCATCCAACAAAAATACTATCTTTGTTTAGATTTTATGCGCATGAAACAACGGCTTATCCTTTTTTCGTTTTTATTGAGTTTGCTGATCATGACAGCTAAGTTTTATGCCTATTACCTCAGTGGGTCTACTGCGATTTTAACAGATGCCTTAGAATCCATCATCAATGTCGTAGCCGCAGCTTTTGCGTATTATTCTGTTTATTTGGCCTCCTTACCCCGAGATTTAAATCATCCCTATGGGCATGGTAAAATTGAATTTTTTGCTTCAGGATTAGAAGGTGTACTTATTTTATTAGCATCAGCTTATATTTTTCTTCATGCATCCCAACATTTAATTGCGTCCCCACAATTAGAGCGTTTGGATTTAGGTATGTATATTTCCTTAGGCTCTGCTATTTTGAATGGCCTGTTAGGCTTTTATTTAGTTCGTTTGGGGAAATCCTCCCATTCTCCTACTCTAGTTGCTGATGGCAAGCATTTGACCTTAGACGCTTATAATGGTCTTTTAATCGTTTTTGCATTAGGGCTAACATTTTTTACACAATGGATTTGGGTAGATGCGGTTGCTTCGATTGTTTTTGCGTTGTTGATGTGTTGGCAAGGTCTTCGGATTATTCGTGAATCTGTAGCTGCATTAATGGATGAAACAAATCCGGCCGTATTCAATAAGGTAATTGATTGGATAACCCAACATCAAAAAGCAACTTGGATAGATCTTCACAATTTGCGGATCCAACAATATGGGGGTGATTTGCATATTGATTGTCACCTAACATTACCACGGTATTGGGATTTAAATCATGTGCACGATGAAATACATGATTTTGAAGTTACGATGGGGCAAGTATTACCAACCGAAATTGAATTTTTTGTACATGTTGATCCATGTCTAGATGCCTGCTGTTCCCATTGTGAAATTGCAGATTGTCCGATACGCACGAAGGCATTCGCTAAAAAAATTGAATGGACTTCGAAAAATATGGCCATGAATCAAAAGCACTACAATAATCTTTAAGCAGTCTTTAGACTTCCCATTCCTCCATCCACACCAATTATTTGGCCGGTTATCCAAGTATTTTCTGGAGACAATAAAAAAGCGGTTAAATTCGCGACATCACTTGACTCACCTACCCGTCCGAGCGGGTGACGTTTACCTCCAGCTTCAATTTTCTCAGGACTATTTAATAATCCAGCAGCTAATGGTGTATTGGTTAAAGACGGAGCAATCGCATTTACTCTAATTTGTTGACCTGCTAATTCTGCTGCTAACGATCGAGTTAAACCCTCAATAGCACCTTTAGAACTTGCAATTGATGCATGAAAACCCATACCTGTTTGAACTGCTACCGTGCTAAATAATACGATCGAACCTCCCCCATTTTGCTTTAGATTCGGAAGATATGCTTGAATCGTTTTCACAGCTCCCAAAACATTTAATTGGAAGTCTGATTTGAAATCTTCTTGACTAAATCGATGAAAAGGCTTTAAAACAATACTGCCGGGGCAATAGACGATTCCGGCAATAGGACCATCGATAATTGGTAAATTATCTTCAGAACGAGCATCCCAAATATGATTTTCACAGGAAGCATTTGTTGTTCGTGCAATATTAATAACCCGATGACCAGCGGAGAGCATTTTATCTGCAGTAGCTGCACCGATTCCATGGCTTGCGCCGATTATAATAAAAGTTCCCAAAGTCAAATTAGCTATGTAGTGAATCTAAAAATTCACGTTTTGTCTTTTCTTCCTGAAATTTACCTCCGTAAAAAGATGTTATCGTAGATGTTGCATCATCCTTTACGCCACGAGAAGAAACGCAAAGGTGTTTCGCATCAATGAAAACCGCAATATGTTCCGTTTTCAATACCTTTTGAAGAAATCTGGCAATTTGCATTGTCAACCGTTCTTGAACTTGTGGGCGTTTTGCAAAATATTGAACAATTCGGTTTAGTTTTGATAAGCCGATAACCTGACCAGATGAAATATAGGCAATGTGGGTTCTTCCGACAATAGGAACAAAGTGATGCTCGCAATTCGAATAAAAACTGATGTTTTTCTCGATAAGCATTTCGTTATATCCGAATTTATTCTCAAATAAGGCGATTTGTGGTTCATTAGCAGGATTTAATCCATTGAATATTTCTTCCACATACATCTTAGCAACACGCTTTGGAGTACCACGTAGCGAATCATCATTTAAATCTAAACCTAAAGTCAACATAATCTCCCGAAAATGAGATTCAATCTTTGCAATCTTTTCTGCATCAGAAAGTAAAAAGGCATCCTCCCGCATCGGTGTTTCGATTGAGGTGGCTACATGATTATCTCCAATTTCTTCGTCGGTCAACAAGAAACGGTCTGTATCAATAAGCAGGGAATTCAACGAAATTTCTTTCTGTTTCATACAATTTGATTTTTAAATCTAATTCGGTGGCAATATGGGGTCTTAATTTATTATAAATCACTACAGCAATATTTTCAGCAGTAGGATTTAATTGGGCGAATTCGGGTACATCTAAATTTAAATTTCGATGGTCAAATTTTTTACAAACTTCTCGTTGTACTAAATCAGACAAAACCTTCGTATCAATGACATAACCTGTTTCTTGATTAATTGTTCCAATAACTTGAATAATTAATTCATAATTGTGTCCATGGTAGTTCGGATTGTTACACAAACCGAAAATTTCCTTGTTTTTCTCATCACTCCAATCAGTATTATGTAACCGATGGGCAGCATTGAAATGTTCTTTGCGGAAAATACTAACTTTAGGTAGCTCGCTCATTTTTTTATTAATCTTGTAAATTTACTAGAGTAATTTCATTAAATTTCAATTTCAACATCTAAAAACCTATATAATTCAACTTATGAAGCGAAGAAACTTTATCGCTCAATCACTCATTTATACTTCAGGGGCAGCCTTTATGCCTCAATTAGCTTATTCACGAAAAGTACAACAAACAAAAGTGCGTTTAGGTTTCATCGGAGTTGGGCTCCGTGGACGAAATCACTTAGAGATGGCTTTGTATCGTGAAGATGTGGAGATTGTGGCAATCTGTGATATTGACCCTGCGGCGATTCTTATCGCCCAAAAGATGCTAACGGATAAAGGTAGAAAGCCAGCTGTAGCATATCAACAGGGAGATCATGATTTTGAGAACTTAGCTAAACGAGCCGATATTGACGGGGTCGTTATTGCTACGCCTTGGGAATGGCATGTTCCTATGGCCTTAGAAGTCATGAAACAAGGTAAATATGCCGGGCTGGAAGTTTCAGCAACAGTCACTTTACAAGAATCTTGGGATTTGGTGAATATGTTTGAAAAAACGGGTTCCCACTGCATGATCTTGGAAAATGTTTGTTACCGTAGGGATGTTTTAGCAACCTTAAATATGGTGCGACAAGGGATGTTTGGTTCACTCTCGCACGTTCAATGTGGTTACCAGCATGATTTAAGAGAGGTTAAGTTTAATGATGGGAAACAAGCCTATGGTGGCGGAGTTGAGTTTGGTTCCAAAGGATTTTCGGAGGCTAAATGGCGTACCCAACATTCCATCGATCGAAATGGAGACCTATATCCTACGCATGGCTTAGGACCCGTTGCTGAAATGTTAAATATCAATCGGGGAAATCAATTTGCCTATTTGACTTCCATGGCATCTCCAGCCATGGGTTTACATGATTATATCGAGGGAAAAGGAGGTAAAGATCATCCAAATACGAAGGTCAATTTTAAATGTGGCGATATAGTTCAAACCATGATCAAATGCCAAAATGGTGAAACGATCTTAATTACGCATGATACAAATCTTCCCCGACCTTATTCATTAGGTTTCCGAGTTCAAGGAACAAAAGGTCTTTGGATGGAAGATAACAAATCTATTTATTTAGAAGGTGTTTCAGCCAAAGCACATCGTTGGGAGGATTTTAAGCCCTATCAAGAGCAGTATGATCACCCATTGTGGAAAACTCACGCAGTGGATGCCGAAAATGCAGGACATGGAGGAATCGATTATTTTGTCTTACGCGCATTTATCGAATCGGTAAAAGCTAAGGTTGCTCCCCCAATGGACGTCTATGATGCCGCCGCTTGGTCCGCAATTTCTCCACTCTCAGAAGAATCCATTGCCAAAGGCTCCTCTCCTATCCAAATTCCTGATTTCACCCGTGGAAAATGGAAAACAAACAAACCAATATTTGCTTTAAACGACCAATACTAAACTTATGACAAACGCTAAACAATCCAATGGCCCTTTAATCATAATCGGAATACTCTTTTTTGTATTCGGTTTTGTTACCTGGGTAAATTCAGTTCTAATTGCTTTTTTCAAAGAGGCTTTTCAATTGAATAATTTTCAATCACTCTTAGTGACCTCTGCCTTTTTTATCTCCTATTTTGTTATGGCGATTCCTTCTTCTTGGGTTTTAGCTAAAACGGGATTCAAAAACGGTATGTCTTTTGGCCTATTAGCGATGGCAGTAGGTACCCTACTTTTCATTCCCGCGGCACAGGCAGAAAATTATCCCTTGTTTTTGTTAGGTCTATTTGTCATAGGAACCGGTTTGGCTTTGCTTCAGACGGCTTCTAATCCTTATGTGACGATCTTAGGGCCATCTGAATCTGCGGCCCAACGAATTTCGGTCATGGGTATCTGCAATAAAATTGCCGGTATTTTAAGTCAGGTGATTTTTGGAGGCTTGTTATTGTCTTCAGCAGCCGGCCCAGCAAAATTGGAAACTGTCATTATGCCTTATGGTATTATGACAGTCATTTTGGTTGCCTTAGCTCTTTGGGTGCGTTTGTCAAGCCTTCCTGAAGTAGAAGCAGAAGAAACAGTTGAAGAAAAAGGTGCAACGAAAGCGAGTGTTTGGGCCTATCCCAATTTAGTCTTTGGACTAGTTGCTTTCTTCTTATACGTAGGTTGCGAAGTAATGGCTGGTGATACGATTATCAACTATGGCGTTTCTAAGGGATTTAGTATGGACATCGCAAAATCATTCACAAGTTATACCCTTTATGGGATGTTGGCCGGTTATATTGTGGGGATTTTCTTTATCCCAAAATACTTAAGCCAACAAAAAGCCTTAAACTATTCTGCTCTATTGGGAATCTTATTTTCAATTGGCGCTGTCCTATTAGATGGCTATCTATCCGTATTATGCATCGCGATGTTAGGATTAGCAAATGCCTTGATGTGGCCAGCATTGTGGCCTTTAGCCTTAAAGGGTTTAGGGAGATTTACCAAAATTGGTTCTGCCCTAATTATCATGATGATTTCAGGTGGAGCCTTAATTCCTTTGGTTTATGGTTCTATTGCCGATCGACTAGGTGATACACAATTAGCCTATGCAATTATGATTCCATGTTATTTATTTATCCTTTTTTATGCAACAATTGGACATAAAAAGAGTTCATGGTAATTGAAAGATAAATTAAATGAAGCCCCATCTTTCCATTGGCAGATGGGGCTTTTCTTTGTATTTTTGTTACATGGCTCGACTCATTGAATCTCCTAATGCTCATTTGATTACTGATGGCAATCAGTATGCTCCATCACTTTGGTCTTATCAACGGCGAGAAACGATTCCCGTGCAAATTGGAGATTTGTACATGGGTTCAGATTTTCCCATACGGATTCAATCCATGACGACGGTTGATACCATGGATACCAAAGGTTCAATCGAGCAATCTATTAGAATGATTGATGCAGGATGCGAATTAGTTCGTATCACCGCTCCATCTGTTAAAGAAGCTCAAAATTTAGAATTAATTCGACAAGGACTTCGTGCGCGGGGTTATCATACACCCTTAGTTGCCGACATTCATTTTACGCCTAATGCTGCTGAATTGGCAGCGCGTATTGTTGAAAAAGTACGGATTAACCCTGGAAACTACGCAGATAAAAAACGCTTTGAAACGATTGAATATACTGACATTTCCTACCAAGCGGAATTAGATCGTATTCGTGAGAAGTTTTTGCCATTGGTGAAGATATGCAAGGAATATGGTACTGCGATGCGTATTGGAACCAATCACGGGTCTTTATCAGATCGTATATTAAGTCGCTATGGTGATACACCCTTGGGTATGGTAGAATCTGCCTTGGAATTTTTGCGAATTTGTGAAGATGAAAAATATTCAAACATCGTTCTTTCGATGAAATCTTCCAATACTCAAGTGATGGTGGAGGCTTATCGGTTGTTAAGTAAGAAATTAGCTGATGGGGGTTTTAAGGCATATCCCATGCATCTTGGGGTAACCGAGGCGGGTGAAGGCGAAGATGGTCGGATTAAATCAGCCGTAGGGATTGGAACGCTTTTAGAAGATGGATTAGGAGATACAATTCGTGTCTCTTTAACTGAGGACCCTGAGTTTGAAATTCCGGTTGCACAGGAATTGGTACGTCGATACCAATTTAGAAGTTCTCAAAGTACACCGATTGAGCCAGTACTTATAGAAAAACCATTTGTATCGCCAATCAACCCGTTTGCGCATGAGCGCAGAAAAACCATTGAATTGGCTAATTTTGGTGGTCATCAAGTACCGCGTGTCATTGCTGATTTTTCTCAGTTGAATCACATTCATATAGAAGATTTAAAGTCTATTGGGCATTTTTATCTTTCTGAACCCGACAAATGGGTGATGAATGATTTAGGTGCTGATTATATTTATACGGGTAAACATGCGGTCGATTTCATGTTGCCAAACGGACTTAAGCAAATTGTAAATTTTGATTTTTGGGATGGGAATGCACATGTTTTTCCTTTGTTTACTTGGGAAGAATGGTGTACCAACAGCACATCACACCCCATTTTGAATTTTGTTTCAATCGAGGCAGAAGAATTAAATCCTTTTGTTTTATCCAAGCTTATAAATGTAGTTTTGGTCCTTCATTCGAGCAATGCACATCAAATGGCTGCTTTGCGTAGGAGCTTTTTTGAATTGTTGCAACATGGGATTCAATTGCCTGTCATCATTAAAATTGCCTATCCCAATGTTGATGAAAATCAAATACAATTATTTGCGCCGACAGACGTGGGGGGATTATTAATTGATGGTTTTGGGGATGGGGTAATGTTATCTATGCCATATATGCAGGATAAAAATGCTCTTTTGAATGCAACTGCTTTCGGTATCTTGCAAGCAAGTCGAGTACGAATCTCAAAGACAGAATACATCTCCTGCCCCTCTTGTGGACGTACGTTATTTGATTTACAAGAAACAACGGCAAAAATTCGACAAGTCACTGACCACTTAAAGGGAATCAAAATTGGCATTATGGGTTGCATCGTAAATGGCCCAGGTGAAATGGCAGATGCAGATTATGGATATGTCGGTATAGGAAAAGATAAGATTGCACTTTATCGTGGCCAAACCGTAGTGAAGAAATCCGTTCAGGCTGATTTAGCCGTTGATGAATTGATTCAATTGATAAAAGAAGATGGTAATTGGCGCGAGCCCCAACAAACAAACTAAAATGAGCAGATTAAAAGAACAATTTAAAATAGGCGAAGTGTTTACGTATTTTATTCGCGTATTTCAAAAGCCTAAAGCGGGTGTAACGACGAATTTAAACATTCGCGCTATGCATATGATTAACAAAATATCAATTGTGATGTTTTTGATATGCATTTTAGTTATGCTTTACCGCGCATTCCTGCGCTAATTAGCGTAATCCAAATTTACACCAATTCGTTTGCGCGAATTTGATTGCAGCTTTGTCTTTGGTTTTAGATTTCACGAAATCGCACAAATATTGATATTCTTTGGGACCGGGTGCACTTGGAAGTGCTTGGATTAGATTTTCAATCACCTTGATCGCTGCCATCGCTTTTTTCTGCTTGAATAAAAGTGTACTCTCTGCCATCCATGTTCTTCGAATTATGGATCCCTGATCTATTTCGCATTTCACCATTTGGTCCTTCATGCGCTTCAATTCTGCGCCTGTTAATTTATTTACTTGTGAGCTTGTCATGACAATTTGAAATACATTTTCATAAATCATTTTTACTAAGCCCGGCTCTGCAATTCGATTATACTGAGCTAAATGACCAACGAAATAGTCAAACAAGCTGTTGTTATTGTTCATCATGACCATTTGAATGATGTTCAAGGCGCTTTGACTGATGTATTGATTGCTTGGCATCACTTTTACTAATTCATTGACTACTTTGATGTTTGTAAGTGTATCAGCGGTTAAACGTGCGAATTGCGCATAGTTTAATAGGAAAGCAAATCCTCGATCTCCAGACTTAAATTTTGCGGCAAAATTACCTGCCTGTTCAGCTGGATTTGTGGCTTTTTGTCCGATGCTATTTACATTTAAAATGGAATTCTCTCGTTCACCAAAAGCCTTGGCTTGGACAAGTTTCATGGTTTTGGGTTCGAAATACAAAAAAGTTGGTGTTGCATTAATAATCACTTTTAATTGCTGAAGGATTCGTTGGCTTTCCGGTTTTCGTATATCCAATTGATAACTAACAAATTTAGCATTATAAAGCGCTCCTACTTGTGGTTGAGCGAAGGTACCTTTAAAGGAATTGCAAATATGGCAGTCCGGTGCATACACTTCGACAAACAACAATTTGTTTTGCTGTTTTGCTGCAGTAATTGCTGTGTTTAAATTGTTCGTTTTCAGGAAGTTAATTCCTTTTTGTGCGAATCCGCTTGAAGCAAAGAGCGAAAAGAATAGAATGAATTTGATCGAACGCATATGATTTTTTTATTGGCCCTTAGAAGCCGCGGTGATTTCTTTCTTTAGGTTTTGGGATAGCTTTTTGCAAACTTGTTCAACTTCTAATGCAAATTCTGAATCCCCTGTTGCTTGCAAGGCAGCATCTCCGACAGTTCCCATGATTTCAATAAAAAAACGCTTCATATCCAAGGTTTCCATATCCTTTGTCCACAAAGGTAAAGTCAATGTTCCTTTATGATAGGGATCCCAAGTAGCGACCAAAATGGCTTTGGTCTCTTCAATACCTTCATTGGGATTATCAGTCGCCGACCAGGAGATTTGATCAGGAATGTTATTGTCATCTAATTGAATTTTGAAATTGATTTCAGAATGTTTCATTTTGGCTCTTTGTTTTTCGATTCATCCGTGTGCTTCCAATCGAATTAAATCGTATTTTCGTACAAAAGTAAGAAAACTTAATGGTACGAGCAGAAATAATTACCATTGGCGATGAGATTCTTTACGGTCAAATCCTGGATACAAATTCCCAATGGATTAGCTTGGAACTCGATAAAATTGGTGTCAAAACGATCCGAAAATCCTCTGTAGGTGATCAGCGTGATGAAATTGTTCAAATTCTTGTCGAAGCACAACAGCGCGCTGATATTGTGTTTATTACGGGTGGTTTAGGCCCAACGAAAGATGATTTGACGAAAAATATATTAGCTGATTTCTTTCAATGTCCCCTAGCCTATCATCCAGGTGCCTTAGCTGATGTGACTGATTTTTTTGCAAAACGTGGTCGGGAATTAAGTGACATCAATCGCGACCAAGCCTTGTTGCCTACCAAATGCACTTTTATTCCCAATAAACAAGGAACAGCTCCTGCCATGTGGTTTAATGAACAGGATACTATCTGGGTATCCATGCCGGGAGTTCCCTTTGAGATGAAGGCAATCATGGAAACGGAGATTTTGCCTCGTATATCAACTCACTTTAAACTTCCAGTGATCGTACATCAAATTCGGAAGGTTGTTGGCATTGGCGAATCCTATTTGTCGGATTTAATTCAAGATTGGGAATTACAATTACCTTCTCATTTGCATTTGGCCTATTTACCCTCACTTGGAATTGTTAAACTTCGATTAACAGGTTTCGGAGAAGATAAAGAACAGTTGAATGCTGCGATTGATGATGCGTTCAACAAGGTAATGCCATTAATACAAAGTTATGTTTTTGGGCGAGAAAACGATGAATTAGCAAGGGTAGTTGGTCAATTGCTTATAGAAAAACAGGCAACCTTATCCGTTGCGGAAAGCTGTACGGGTGGGTATTTGGCGCATCAATTCACCCAACATTCGGGAAGTTCTGCCTATTTTCAAGGCGGTATTGTCAGTTATGCGAATGAAGTGAAAGTGAATCAATTAGGTGTTTCGCAAGAAATATTAGATTTAGACGGTGCCGTGAGTGATACTTGCGTTATGGCGATGGCAGCTGGAGCAAGAAAGCAATTAGGTACTACTTATGCATTAGCCACTTCAGGTATAGCAGGACCTGATGGTGGAACGGAAGACAAGCCGGTTGGCACCATTTGGATCGCATTGGCACACCCCGAAGGGGTTATTGCACGTAAATTGACCCAAGGGGGAACCCGAATCCAAAACATTCATTTGAGTTCATTAACAGCAATTAATTTGCTACGCAGATATTTATTAAACGATTTGGCAGAATAATATGGCAATCACAGAAATCATTATGCCCAAAATGGGTGAAAGTATCATGGAAGCGACCGTTCTCAACTGGTTGAAACAGCCAGGGGATTACGTGGAAGCGGATGAATTTATTCTTGAGGTGGCAACCGATAAAATAGATACGGAAGTTCCATCGCCCTTGTCAGGTTATTTAAAGCAAATTTTAGTACCAGTGGGCCAAGTTGCGACCATTGGCAAGGCTATTTGTATCATTGATGCGAATGAAGATGTACCTGTTGAGAAGAAATCGTTTGATGCTTCTGATGTATTTCATCCTGAACCCGATTTAGCTTCATTGACAGAATTAAGCTTGGGTCAAAACATTGATACGAGTACAGATAAGTCAAATCCTTGGGTTTCGCCACTGATTAAGCAAATATGCCAACAAGAAAAAGTTTCTCAACGAGAATTGAGTGAGATACGGGGTTCTGGTATGGATGGTCGGGTGACTAAAAAGGATGTATTGAATTTTATTGCCCTTCGGAATTCGAAGCGAATGGTTGCTTCTGGGACTTTGAGTCAAGGCCCAGGATTGCGTTTACCAGGAGATGAAGTTATTGAAATGGATCGTATGCGTAAAATGATTTCGGAACGCATGTCCGATTCAAAACGCATCTCGCCTCATGTTACTTCATTTTTGGAGGCAGACATTACCAATTTAGTTCAATGGAGGGAGCAAAATAAGGCGAAGTTTTTAGAAAAATTCAAGGAGCCCATTACCTATACACCACTCCTATTTATGGCCACCGCTCAGGCTATTAAAGATTTTCCAGGCATTAATATTTCCGTGGAAGGGAATTACATTGTGCAACACAAGCAAATCAACATCGGTATGGCTGTTGCCTTGCCAAATGGCAATTTAATCGTCCCTGTTATTCACAACGTTGATGAGCTATCTCTTGTTGAGTTAACCCAAAAAGTGAATGACTTATCTAACCGTGCACGCAAAAACAAGTTAACTCCTGCTGATTTAGAAGGAGGAACCTATACGATTTCAAACATTGGTGGATTCGGGAATTTAATGGGTACTCCCATTATCGTTCAGCCACAGGTGGCAATTATGGCTTTTGGGGTGATAGAAAAGAAGCCTGCTGTTATTACTGGGCCCAATGGAGAAGATCAAATTGCCATTCGGCAGAAGATGTTCATTTCACACTCGTATGACCACCGTGTTGTTGATGGTTCATTAGGTGGTGGATTTTTGAAGCGCGTTTCAGACTATTTGGAACGATTTAAAATCGATTTAGATCTATAAAAAAAAGGCTATCATTTCGATAGCCTTTTTTTTTACTAAAACTTAGATTCTGGATCTTTTAGGTTTGGACGTATGACGCGTAACCAAGTTAATAATTTGATCAAAGGATAAGTTGGGTCAAACTCAAACCATTTCGTAGCAAAATTCACTCGATTGGGTAGTTTGTGGTGATTATTTTGGAACAACTCTCCCATCATAACCACATCAAATACTAATGAATTTCTAGAATGATCGTGGTTATCATAATTTTGGTATCCGTATTTATGACCTGACCAATTGACGATAGCACCATGTACTGGTCCCATCAAAAAATGTACAGGTAATAAGAAGAAAAATGCCCAATGCATATCAAAATAAATGAATGCTATGATGTAAAAAGAGGCATAAGCGACACCCCAACCGATACGCGAAATCCAAGAATCGCCAATGCGTTCGATTGTTTTAGAAACAGGATAATCGTGTTCAAAGCGCTCTTCAACTTTTTGCTTGCGATTTAAAACCGCATTGTAGATGTCTTTTGTTTTCCACATCATAGTAAAAACATTACTAGAAAACATCGGTGAATGCGGGTCTTTCGGTGTATCTGAAAATGCGTGGTGCATGCGGTGTAAAATTGCATAGGCACGTGGGCTTAAAAAAGATGAACCTTGAGATAAATAGGTTAAGAAATAGAAGAATTTCTCCCAAAACTTGCTCATTAAAAACATTTTATGAGCTGAATATCGATGTAAAAAGAAAGTCTGACTAAATAAGGAAACGTACCAATGAATAAAAAATGCTGGAAGTACTAATTGCATAAATATAATTTAAAGTTTCAAGGTGCAAATTTACGTATGAAATGTTCCACTTTGAGCAATTCAAAGGAATACTTTTCTGATTTTAATCATTTTTCGTTAATCATGTAAAAATTGAATCGCATGAGTCACAGCAATACAGGCAGTTTCAGTTCGTAAAATTGCTTTGCCTAAACTAAATGGCGTAAAATTATTTGCAAGAAACATTGTCGTTTCTTCATTAGTAAAATCGCCTTCTGGCCCTATAAATACGAAATATGATTGGTTCAATTTAATAAGTTTCCCAAGTGTTAGAACAGGTTGATCACTTATGTGGGCAAATAGTATATGAATACTTGAATCTAAATCAATGGATTCGACGACTTGTTTTAATGGAGCAATTGCTTGAATTTTAGGTAAAAATAGATTCTTAGATTGTTTTAATGCAGCGATCGCGATCTTCTCTAAGCGATTTAGTTTGATTTCTTTACGCTCCGAGTTTTTCGATGTAAAAAAACCGATTCGATGAATCCCGAATTCACAACATTTTTCAACCATCCATTCCATTCGTTCCATTTGCTTTGTTGGGGCAACGAAAAGGTGAATTTGAAATGGGGGTTTATCTTGTTTTTCTACTAATGTAAGTTTAATAAAAGATGTTTTTTTAGCATCAATTACATCAATTACGGCTTCGTATAGCCCTCCAACCCCATCTAAGATTCGAATTTTATCGTTATTTCGTAAACGCAAAACCCGACAAGCATGAAAGGATTCTTCTTCATTAAGGAAAGCTATGCTAGTCGGGTTGGGTGCAAAAAATACATATTTACTCATGTATTATTCGGGATCTTCTGAACGGAATGAAAAACGAGATGGATCCAAAGAAAGGGTACCACCATTAAAATCACTGATAAACTTTTCGATAACTTCATCTTCTAAGGATGGCACATACAATGCTACTTCTAAGCCGATTCCATATTCAAAGTCTTCGTCAATTTCAATGTATTCATTCACTTTAATTTCATCGTTTTCCTCAAGTTCATCAATGATTTCTAGAATCATCACTTCAACTTCCTCATCTAACGATTCGTTCTCTACATGGGTCTCGTCCCTATTTTCAATAGGAACATATAATGGGAAATGATGAATGGCTTCTTGTTCAGCCGCCTCATAGATGGCACTTGCATAATGTAATTGCAAAGTGCAAAGTATGGCATCATAAATCACCTCTTGCTTGTTGAACTGGCCCACAAATTGAATGTGGACCATTTCTTTCTCATTGCCTGTTGGTAAATCATCATCCTCAATAACGATGAAAGGCTTTTTAGCCTGTACACACTGGTCTTTTAGTTGTTGGATTTCCTCCTTCGAAAAACCAGGGTTTGCTTGCGTTGTCATGTAAGATTATTTGATTAGTAATAATTCACGGTATTTCGGTAATGGCCACTCATCGTCGTCGATAATTAATTCGAGTTTGTCAACTGCGTAACGAATTTCTTCGAAGAAACCTTTGACTTTTGTTCCATATAATGTAGCTCTTGCTTCCAATTCTTCTACATTATTAGCCTCTTTTCTTGCTTCTGTCATTTCGTTTTGTAATCGAACAATGGAAGAAGTGTACTCGGAGATTTTTTTAATCATTTCAATTGTTGGAGCAAAATATTGTGGATCGATACCAATTTCTTTTTGACCCTTAACATTTTCGACCAATTGGGTTTGGTATTTTAAGGATGTTGAAACGATGTGATTAATAGCCATATCTCCTATTACACGAGATTCAATTTGAATTTTCTTCACATAGTTTTCTAATTCAATTTCGTGGCGAGCATGCATTTCCTCTTTTGAGTAAATACCATATTTGGTAAATAATTCGATGGAAGCTGGGCGTGCATAGACGGCTAAAGCTTCTGGTGTTGTTTTTAAATTAGATAATCCACGGCGTGCGGCTTCTTCTACCCATTCATCAGAATACCCATTTCCTTCAAAACGAATGTTTTTAGATTCTTTCACATAACGTTTCAAAACCTCCATAATCGCCAATTCCTTCTTCACTCCTTTTTCTAAAACCTCCTCGACTTCTTTTCGGAATTTAATTAATTGGTCGGCTACGATTGTATTTAAAACAGTCATTGGAGCTGCTGAATTAGCTGAAGAACCTACTGCGCGGAATTCAAATTTATTACCTGTAAAGGCAAAAGGAGATGTTCTATTTCGATCTGTATTATCCAGAATTAAGGCTGGGATTTTGTTGATACCCAATTTCAAATAGACATTATCACCCTTTTCCAATTGGATTTCATCCATCGCATCCATGTTTTCCATGTCATCCAAGACCTGGCTCATCGTACTTCCAAGGAATGCTGACACAATGGCTGGAGGAGCCTCATTCGCACCTAAACGGTGTTCATTTCCAGCTGATGCAATCGATGCGCGTAATAAATCCGCCTGATCATGAACAGCCTTTAAGGTATTGACAAAGAAAGTTAGAAAACGCAAGTTTTCTTTTGGCTTTGATGAAGGTGCTAATAAATTAATCCCTGTGTCCGTAGCTAATGCCCAGTTATTATGTTTACCTGATCCATTGATGCCCGCAAAAGGTTTTTCATGGAAAAGAACTTTGAGCTTATGCTTGGAGGCAACTTTGGACATTAAGTCCATTAAAAGTGCATTATGATCACAAGCCAAGTTGGCCTCTTCAAAAGTCGGAGCAACTTCAAATTGCGCTGGAGCTACTTCATTGTGTCGGGTTCTAACTGGCATTCCTAATTTCAATGCCTCAATTTCAAAGTCAACCATGAATGCGTTAACGCGGTTCGGAATGGAACCAAAATAATGGTCTTCCAATTGTTGGCCTTTAGCTGGAGCGTGACCGAATACAGTTCGACCGGCCATGACTAAATCTGGCCGAGCATTAAATAAGGCTTCATCAACGACAAAATATTCTTGTTCGGCTCCCAGCGTTGGGATTACTTTGCTAACATCGCGGTTAAAAAATTCCTTAATTACAGCGGTAGCAGCTTTGTCAACCAACTCGATTGATTTTAACAAAGGTGTTTTATAGTCCAAAGCTTCACCAGTGTATGATACAAAAACAGAAGGAATACATAATGTAGCAGTTCCTGCAGCATTTTCCATAATGAAAGCTGGTGATGATGGATCCCAGCCAGTATATCCGCGCGCCTCGAAGGTAGAACGGATTCCTCCATTTGGAAAGGAAGATGCATCCGGTTCCTGTTGAACCAAGGCAGAACCTTTGAATTTTTCAACGGCTTTACCATTGCTTAAATCAATATCAAAAAAGGAATCATGCTTTTCTGCAGTTGTTCCTGTTAACGGCTGAAACCAATGTGTATAGTGTGTTGCACCTTTTGAGATTGCCCATGATTTCATCGCGGCTGCTACTTCATCGGCTGCGTCTCGATCGATTTTTGATCCCGTTTGTATAGCCGTATTAATCTTTAAATAGGCTTCAGGAGATAATAATGAACGCATGACGTCGTCACTGAAGGTCATGCTACCATAGTAATCTGAGACTTTCTCAGTGGGTAATTTTACGATAGTCCCAGTTCTAGATTGGGCCAATTCTAAAGCTTTAAAGCGAGTGATTGCCATTGTCTTTTTTATTTAATTGCTTAAGTAAAAGTAACGAATTGTGCTGGGATAAAAAATGCGTAAAATGGAATTTTGCTATTCAATTTTCCGATTTTAATTTGGATTTTTTGAATTATTGCAAAATTAAGGATTGTATTTGTGTTATTATTTGAGAAAAACAATTGTTTTTTACAAAAAGAGGATTATTTTTGCTCTACAATTACCGAAAAAAGTATTTTTGTTACAAAATCAAGTTTAAATATCATGGCTAAATCAAAATTGGAGTACATTTGGTTGGATGGCAACAAGCCAACTCAGAGTTTACGTTCTAAGACAAAAATCGAGAACAATTTTAGTGGAAAATTAGAAGATCTAGATATGTGGTCTTTTGATGGTTCATCTACTCAACAGGCTGAAGGTGGTTCTTCTGATTGTTTGTTAAAGCCAGTTTATGTTTGTCCTGATCCAGCACGTCGTGATGGATATTTAGTAATGTGTGAAGTATTGAACGCGGATGGCACACCACACGTAACAAATGGTCGTGCAACGATTGAAGATGATGATAATGATTTCTGGTTTGGTTTCGAGCAAGAATATTTCCTATGGGATCCAGAAACAAATAAGCCTTTGGGTTTTCCAGCAAATGGATTTCCAGAGCCTCAAGGACCTTATTATTGTTCAGTAGGTGCTAAAAATGCTTATGGTCGTGAAATTATTGAAGAGCATATGGACTTGTGTATTGATGCAGGTTTAAATATCGAAGGAATTAATGCAGAAGTTGCTGCAGGTCAATGGGAGTTCCAAATGTTTGCAAAAGGTGCGAAACAAGCAGGTGATGAAATCTGGTTAGGACGTTATTTATTGGAGCGTTTGGGTGAGAAATATGGTGTAGCAATTAATTGGCACTGTAAGCCTTTGGGTGAGTTGGATTGGAATGGATCAGGTATGCATGCCAACTTCTCTAATACAGCATTGCGTACAGCAGGAAAACAAGAAACGTATGATGTGATTTGTCAATCATTCGAACCATTTGTAAAAGAACATATCGAAGTCTATGGTGCTGATAATCACATGCGATTAACGGGTAAGCACGAGACTGCTTCGATCCATGATTTCTCTTATGGTGTATCAGATCGCGGAGCTTCAATTCGTATTCCGATCGCAGTTGTAGAAAAAGGATGGAAAGGATGGTTAGAAGATCGTCGTCCAAATTCAGCTGCAGATCCATATAAAGTAGCAGCTCGTATCATTAAAACGGTGAAAACTGCGAAAATTTAATCTGTTTTAATCTAGCATTTATATACTTTATGATTGAAAATGGCGGGTTTTCCCGCCATTTTTGTTTTATTTTGTGTCCTTAATTTGATAAATGAAAAAGGTCGCTTTTTATACACTCGGTTGTAAGTTGAATTTTGCTGAATCAAGCTCAATTGCCCGGTCACTTGAACCTTTGGGTTTTATGCGGGCAGAGTTTCAAGATAATCCTGACCTTTTTGTCATTAATACCTGTAGTGTTACCGAGCAAGCGGATAAGAAATGCAAAAAAGTTGTTCGGGAGGCTAAAAAAATTAATCCGGCAGCTGCTGTCGTTATTATTGGTTGTTACGCTCAATTAAAGCCAGCAGAAATTGCCTCGATTCCAGGAGTTGATTTGGTTTTGGGAGCAAATGAAAAATTCCAATTACCTGACTTGATTCCCCCCTATTTAGATCGGATTGTTTCCGATTTACCTAAATTAATTGCATCTGAAATTCGCTTTGATTTGGATTACCATGCTTCCTACAGTGTGAATGATCGGACACGTACTTTTTTGAAAGTTCAGGATGGCTGTGATTATCCTTGCTCCTATTGTACGATTCCTTTAGCTCGTGGACAATCGCGTTCTGATTCAATCGAAAAGGTTTTGCAATTGATCGAAGAAATTGCGTCGAATGGAGTGAAGGAAGTTGTATTAACGGGTGTGAATATTGGTGATTTTGGGATACAACATGGAAAGCGTGTTGAAACCTTTTTTGATTTAGTGAAAGCCATCGATGCGTATTCTTCCATTGAACGGTTTCGGATCTCGAGTATTGAACCCAATCTATTGACGCCTGAGATGATTGGCTTCTTAGCAACTTCTAAGCGATTTGTTCCTCATTTTCATATCCCTTTGCAATCAGGATCAAACACGGTTTTGCGATTAATGAAGCGTCGCTACCAACGAGAATTGTATCAAGATCGTGTGGATTTGGTTAAATCTGTTATGCCAAATGCCTGTATTGGTGTTGATGTGATTGTTGGGCATCCAGGTGAAAGTTCTGAATTATTTTTAGAAACCTTCCAGTTTATCAATGCATTGGATGTTTCCTATTTACATGTTTTCCCTTATTCCGAGCGCCCTAATACCTATGCGGTCGATATACTACCTAAGGTTGATGGCATGCAAAAATCTGAACGATCAAAAATGCTCCATATACTTTCGGATAAAAAGCGTCATGCTTTTTACGAAAGCCAAATTAATAAAACGGGAACGGTATTGTTTGAAGAATCCAATGATCAGGGTTGGATGGAGGGTTTCTCTGAAAACTATGTGCGTGTTATGGCGCCTTATGACCCATTAATGATTAATACAATTCAGCCGGTTCGGTATAAGTCTATTGCGGAATCTGGTGACGTAAAGGGGGAAGTGTTGCTAGTCGCTAGTCGCTAGTCCGTAGACCGGAGGTTTCAGTAGTCAGTAATCAGTCACTAGTCACTAGTCGCTAGTCGCTAGTCCGGAGTTCGAGGGATTCAGTTGTCAGTAATCAGTCGCTAGTCACTAGTCGCTAGTCGGTAGTCCAGAGTCCGAAGTCCGAAGGGGGCAGTAGTCGGTGTCCGAAGGTACCATGTGGGTCTTACCTCTTACCTCATTTAAACAAAAAAGCCAGCAACTAATAGTCGCCGGCTTTTTGATTGAAACAAAACCACAAGAACCATTACTTGCGGCTCTGTTTTTTGGACTAATCTGCAATCGATTCGTCGTGTTGTGAGATGTCTAATCCTAGTCTTTCTTCTTCTTCGTTAACACGCAATGGGATTATTTTATCTGTAATGATTAACAATAAGTAAGACAAACCAAAAGCGAATGCAGAAACAATTGCTAAGGCTAATAAATGCTTAAAGAATAATGCCGTTTCTCCGTAGAATAAACCTTGTTCTGCCACAGCAGCGTTAACAGCAGTTGTAGCGAAGATTCCTGTCATCAACATGCCTACCATACCTCCTAAACCATGGCAAGGAAATACATCTAATGTATCATCTAAGTTTGAACTTGCTCTCCAATGTGCTGCAACGTTCGATACAATCGCTGCTATTACGCCGATGAATATTGCAACTGGAACTGTAACAAAACCTGAGGCAGGAGTAATGGCTACTAATCCAACTACAGCACCAATACAGAAACCTAAGGCCGATACTTTTTTACCTCGGGTTACATCAAATAGGATCCAAGATAAACCTGCTGCAGCTGCTGCTACGTGTGTTGTAGCGAATGCTGTTACTGCTAATCCATTGGCACCTAGTGCTGATCCAGCATTAAAGCCAAACCATCCGAACCACAATAATCCTGTTCCCAATAATACATATGGAATGTTAGCTGGTGGCAAAATGTTTGATTCGATATGTGATTTACGACGACGTAAATACAAGGCGCCAGCTAATGCAGCCCAGCCTGCCGACATGTGAACAACGGTTCCACCGGCAAAATCAAGTACACCTAAGTTAAAAAGGAATCCGTCTGGATGCCATGTCCAGTGTGCTAAGGGTGCATAAACAAACACGCAAAATAAAACCATAAACAAAACAAATGCCCGAAAGTTGATACGCTCAGCCAGCGCTCCAGAAATTAGTGCCGGCGTAATTACAGCGAATTTCATTTGGAAAAATGCAAATAGCGCAAAAGGTATTGTGAATTTCAATTGGTCTGATGAACCCAAAGAAAGCTTATGATCAAATACACCATTGAACATAAAGAATGTTCGAGGGTCACCAATCCAACCACCTAGTGAGTCTCCAAATGCTAAAGAAAAGCCAAAGACAATCCAGATAACTGAAATTACACCCATAGCAATGAATGATTGTAACATCGTCGAAATCACGTTTTTGTGATTTACCATGCCACCGTAGAAATAAGCTAATCCTGGTGTCATTAATAATACCAAACCAGATGCTACAATCATCCAAGCCGTATCACCGGTGTCTAATCCTTCTGTTGGCATTGCGCCCGGTACAGAGGTCGTAAATAATGCAAGTACTGCGAGGGCTACTAATACAAGTAGCGGAATCCATGTTGGTTTTTGTGAAGTCATGTTCGTACTGATTAAAGAGTGAATAATGGTGAATTTTAAAACTTATAAATAAAATGAAGACCTAGGGTTGTTTGAGATTTTTGCTCTTTCCCATCACCGTCAACGAATTGGGCAGTTTTATAAGAATCAGAACGCAACTCGGGTTTGATTAATAAATGACCTTCGGCAGCTGTAAATGTCGCCGTTAGTGTTAATGAGCTAACATCTGTTCCTGAACCATCTGCCGCACGTAATGCGCGTGCGCCTGCTGTGTTATCGAATACTTCATAACGGCCACCTACGCTAAATTTATCCGTAAATGCATAGTTGGAATATAAAGCAACCCCACCCCATGTCTTGTTGTCACCTACGTTTCCACCACCTTGGAAATCACCTGTCTGTGATCCGTAAGCGGCATTTAATCCTACTAAGTATTTAGGCGTGATTTGGTATGAAGTAGTTAAGTCCAATAGGTTGTAGCTACCTGAATCATCTTTTCCTGATGTTATTGGAGCTGATTCATTTGAAGTGATTCCATTAACATATACATTCCAGCCGGCTGCTGGAGATGTAAATACTTGATAGATTAAGCCTTTAGATGAATTGTTATCATTTAGATTATCCACATTGTTGACCAATCCAACCATGGCAGAAAATTTGTCGCTAAACGCATAATTCGCTTTAGCTCCGATGTGATAAAATGGGCCATTGTTAAATAAATTTGAAAGTGAGTAGTTGTAGTTAATTGGCGCGTCGATTACTTCGTATCCAATATGTGTTCCAAACTGACCTACCGTTAAGGTTAATTTGTCAGAGGCTTTCCAATTAAAATATGCCTGCTTAATTGCAAGTGCAGTTGAAGCCTTACCAGCACCCAAAGGTCCAATAACGTTTCCATACTGACCTAAATCAGCATTAGGTCCAAAAGTTAAGTCAACCACAACGTCAGAATTCTTCGTTGCGTAACCGAATTTTGTTTGCACAAGACCTAGTGAGAATTGATTTGATTTTTGATCGAATGCTCTTTCGTATCCAGATGCTCCCAAATTGCTCCGATTTATTGGGTCGTTGAAATTCAACATATAGTACGAATCAATGTATCCCGAAAATGTAAACTTCGGGGACTCGGCTTCCTTTTCTTGGGAAAATCCACAAAATGCTGTAGCTGCGAAAATGGCTGTTAGGATTGTTTTCTTCATGGCGGAATTGAATAAAGGGTTATAAATGCTTGATTACAATTCAAAGATTGGATAAAATAAAATACCATGCAAGTGTTTTAGGAAATATTTAAACCTATTTTTAATAAATATTCAAAAATATTTAAAAATTAAGTGATTTTTTAAACCTCTTTTGTAACATTTTACAAAAATGACAAACAAACAAGTAAATAATTAAACGCGATATTTTATAAAATTAAAATAATACAAGTTGCAAGAATATAGTTTTTCAATTCCTAATTGGACAAAAAAAAGAGCTCATCGATTGATGAGCTCTTTTTGAGATATATGAAATATTATTATGCCTCAGCATGTAACCATGCTTTCTTTGCTTCAAGTGTTTCTTTATCTTCTTCGTGATCTGGATCTGGTACGCAACAATCTACTGGACAAACAGCAGCACATTGTGGTTCTTCATGGAATCCTGTACATTCTGTACATTTATCAGGTACTATATAATAGAATTCTTCAGAAACGGGTTCAATGGGTGATTTAGCATCCATGGTTGATCCATCTTCTAATTCAACTTCGGTTAAAGCGGTTCCTCCGGCCCATGTCCATTCTACTCCACCTTCATAAATTGCTGTATTCGGGCACTCCGGTTCGCATGCTCCACAGTTAATACATTCGTCTGTAATGATAATAGCCATAACAAGTATTAAAAATTTTGTGCAATTTACATAAGAAGTTTTGAATAGTATATAATTTATGCAGAGTATTCTAAAATTTTAAGAACTTTGTAGCTACGTAATTTGAATAATAGCCCTTTGATCATGATGAATGAACGATTTATATCTTTAATTTTTGGTTTGGATGCTTATTTTAAGGATTCATCAAACAAAGAAAAAATTGAACTATTTACAGAAAGGGCCAAAAATGAGAATGCTTGGTTTTCGGATATTTTAATTCGTAACGCCATGGAAGCGATTGATAAGCAATTTTTAGATGCTGACGTTTGGGAAGCATTTTTCGAAAAATACGGATCTCCATCTCATACAGTCCAGCGCATTGGTCTAATACTTTCTGGGAATTTACCTGCTGTTGGCCTGCATGATTTATTGATGTCACTTGCCGCTGGGCATCAGGTTGTGGTTAAATTAAGTTCACAAGATAAGGCCTTGATGCAATTGTATATCGAAGCTATTCGATCGATTGATTCATCTTTTTTAATTGATGTTGTCGAGCGTCTACCAGCGGTAGATGCAGTCATCGCAACAGGATCCGATTTCTCATCTTCCTATTTTTCGAATTATTTTGCCAAAATTCCGCACATCATACGGAAGAACAGAAGTTCCATTGCTATTTTGTCTGGAGGAGAAACAAAAGCTGATTTTGAAGGCCTTGCCGGAGATATATTTACCTATTATGGTTTGGGGTGTCGGAATGTATCAACAATAGCAGTCCCTATTACCTTTGACTTAATACCATTATTTGATGAATTGAGTCAAGTGGAATGGGTATTAGACCACACGAAGTATTCTAATAATTATCAATATCACAAGACATTACTCTTGTTAAATCAAGTGCCCCATTTTGATTTGGGTAATTTAATTGTGACTGAAAATGAAGCGCTGGTCTCCCCTGTTGGAGTTTTACATGTCCATCGATATTCATCGGCTGACGAGCTTCAGGCTTGGATAAACAAGCAAGAAGAGAAGATTCAATGTGTGGTAGGGTCAAATGCTATTCCTTTTGGTCAAGCACAAATGCCCGCGTTAGATGATTTTGCAGATGGTGTGAATACTTATGAATTCTTAGTTAATTTATCGTAAACGAGGTATTTGAGTATTATGGCGCCTGATATGCCAACAAATGCACCTGTAATGACATCTAAAGGATAATGAACCCCCAGGTAAATTCGGCTAACTGATACGATTGCTGCCCAAATAACTAAGGGTATGCTTTTGGCTTTGTTTTTGGTTAAAAGAAAAAAGCAAATAGCTACAGCAAAAGCATTTGCTGCATGGGAAGAGCAAAATCCATATAATCCCCCTGCCCCATTGGGTGTGTGAATCCACGACTGAAATGATTCTACATGGCTAGGTCGTAATCGTTTGACTAAGGGTTTTAAAATGCCAGAAGAGATTTGATCAGCCCAAATAATCGATAAAACGATATAGACAAGCGCAGCCTTTATCGCCTTTTGATTTGCTTGATAAATTTGCCAGACTAATAGCGCATACAAGGGAATCCAAACAAATTTGTTGGACATAAAAATCATAACAGAATCCAAGAATTCCGTATGAGATTCATTAATTAATCTGAAGTAGGTGTCATCCCAAGTTGGAAACATCATTTAAAATTTAAAGACCTCACGAACCCGTGCAAGTGTTGCTGCTGCGATGGGTTCAACTTTTCTCTCACCCATTTCTAATTTTTCTTCAATGATCTGAGGGTTGTTAATGTAATATTCGAATTTTTCGCGGGCTTCTTTGAAAAACTCCAACATCAATCCATGTAAAGCTTGTTTCGCGTGTCCATATCCATAGCCTCCTGCTAAATACAATTGACGCATTTCAGTCGTTTGTTCTGGTGTAGCAATGAGTTGGAATAATTTAAACGTTATGTCATTATCGGGATCCTTGGGTTCATCCAAAGGTGTTGAATCTGATTCGATTTTCTTGATTTGTTTGAATAAATCCTTCTCGGGTAAGAAAATGTCTATGTAATTATTCAGCGATTTACTCATTTTATTACCATCAATACCGGGAATCGTCATGACAGATTCGTTAATGTAGGCCTCTGGAATGACAAAAATAGGTTTATCAGCCATTCGATTAAATGCCCCTGCTATGTCGCGAGTCATTTCGATATGTTGGCGCTGGTCTTTTCCCACCGGAATTAATTCTGCATCATATAACACGATATCGGCCGCTTGTAAAACGGGATATGTAAATAAACCTGCATTGACATTAGCCATTTGACTTGATTTGTCTTTGAAGCTATGTGCATTGGCAAGCATTGGAAAAGGGGTAAGGCAATTCAAATACCACATGATCTCGGTGTGATAACTAGCCAATTTAGATTGCCGATAAAAAAAATTCTTTTCGGTATCGAAACCAAACGCAAGCCATGCAGCTGCGATGGATAATGTATTTGCACGAATTTGATCGCCATCACGAAGGCTTGTCAATGTATGCAAGTCGGCGATAAATAAAAAAGATTCGTTGCCAGGCTTTTTGGAAAGGTCGATGGCAGGCATAATCGCCCCTAAAATATTGCCTAAATGAGGTTTTCCTGAAGATTGAATACCAGTTAAAATGCGCATAAATCAATAAAAAATTTTACAAAAATCACGAAATTCATTCAATTCTCCCAATATATTTTTTGTCAGCAAAATGTGAGTTTACCTCGAGTGCTTTCTGCGTATTTTTCGCTAATTTCGTTTACCTAATTTATATTACTTTTTCATGTCCATCTCCCCTGGTCTTTTAACCTTTTTGTCTGATTTGAAATCGAATAATTCGAGGGAATGGTTTGCGGCTAATAAAGTGGTTTATGAATTGGAGAAAGGAAAATTTGACTCCCTGATTGATTCGCTCATCGTTTCCTACAGTGCATTCGAGAATATGGTCGGAGTTGAAAGGAAACATTGCTCCTATCGTATTTACCGCGATGTACGGTTTTCTAAAAACAAAGATCCATATAAAACCTGGTTTTCCGCGAGTTTCTCAGAAGGTGGTCGACGTTCGGGATTTATGGATTATTATTTGCATATCGAGCCAGGAGGAAAGTCGTTTTTAGGTGGTGGGATGTATAATCCTTCACCCGAGCAAATGGGAAAATATAGGCAAGAAGTTGATTATAATGGTGCCGCCTTGCGTCGAATCGTAGAATCACCACACTTTTCTTCCACTTTTGGTACAGCTGAAGGAGAAATGCTCCAAAAAGTTCCCAAGGGTTTTGACCCCTCTCCTGAGGATGCCTCTTATTTACGGCGGAAGCAATTGTTTTACTGGAAACATTACAGCGATGAGCAAGTTATTCAGCCCGATTTTATCTCTCTGTTAATGGCAGATTCCAAAGTGATGAAGCCTTTTTTGGATTTTTTGAACACAACATTTTTCGATAAAGAACCTTTTTAATATCCATTAATATATGCAATTCTCGCATTTACATAATCATTCGCAGTTTTCATTATTGGATGGTGCATCGAAGATTTCTTCGATGTTTAAGAAGGCCAAAGCCGATAATATGCCTGCCGTTGCGATTACCGACCATGGAAATATGTTCGGAGTATTTCAATTTGTAGCTGAAGCAGGAAAACATGGAGTTAAACCTATTGTGGGGTGTGAGTTTTATTTAGTAACGGACCGACACAAACAGAGTTTTACCAAAGAACAAAAGGATAAGCGTTATCATCAATTGTTTTTGGCAAAGAATCCAGAAGGCTATCAAAATTTAGTCAAATTATGTTCTTTGGGTTTTATGGAAGGGATGTACTCCAAATATCCCCGTATCGATAAGGAATTAGTTTTAAAATATCACAAGGGTCTGATTGCAACAACATGTTGTTTGGGGGCATCGGTACCTCAAGCGATCTTACGCTCAGGAGAGGAAGAGGCCGAAAAAGAGTTTAAATGGTGGTTGGATTTATTTGGAGAAGATTATTACATTGAAGTTCAAAATCACCATATACCTGAGCAACAGACAGTTAATGAGGTTTTGTTAAAGTTTGCCAAGAAATACAATGTGAAAGTGATTGCCTCCAATGACAGTCACTATTTGGACCAGAAAGATGCCAATGCGCATGACATTCTTTTATGTATAAACACCGGAGAAAAACAAGCCACGCCTACCTATAAGGATATTGAAGACGGTTCTGAGTTGAAAGGAAAACGTTTTGCATTTTATAATGACCAGTTTTATTTCAAGACAACGGAGGAAATGTCCAAGCTTTGGTCACATATTCCTGAGGCAATTGATAATACGAATGAGGTTGTAGGAAAGGTTGAAACCTTGAAATTGACGAAAGATGTGATGCTTCCCAATTTTCAAATTCCGACGAATTTCCAATCGCAGGATGATTATTTGGAGCATCTCACCATGGAGGGCGCCAAAAAACGCTATGTGGATATTGACCAAATTGTAGAAGAGCGTTTACGATTTGAGTTATATACAATTCGAACGATGGGATTTGCAGGTTACTTTTTGATTGTAGCCGATTTCATTCAAGCTGGTCGTGATTTAGGAGTATATGTTGGCCCCGGTCGTGGATCTGCTGCAGGTTCGGTGGTTGCCTATTGTTTGGGAATTACCAACATTGACCCAATCAAATACAATCTCCTTTTTGAGCGTTTCTTGAATCCTGATCGAAAGTCTTTGCCTGATATTGATACAGACTTTGATGATGAAGGCCGACAAAAAGTGATCGATTATGTAGTAGATAAATACGGTAAGAACCAGGTGGCTCACATCGCGACTTATGGTACCATGGCGGCTAAAATGTCGATAAAAGACGTTGCGCGTGTGTTGGACCTTCCCTTATCTGAATCGAATGCATTAGCCAAATTAGTCCCCGATAAACCGAAAATTACCCTTGATCGTATTTTTAATGCTCCATTGAATGGAGATAAAAGTTTGGCCGATAAAGAAGGTTTGAATTCCGAAGAAATCGAACAAGTGAAACAATTGCGCCAGATCAAAGAATCAGGGGGATTACCTGCTACGGTCATTGAAAATGCTTTGGTCTTGGAAGGTTCTGTTCGAGGAACGGGGATTCATGCGGCAGGAATTATCATTGCTCCATCTGATTTAACAGATATTTTGCCCGTGGCCGCCTCAAAAGATGTAGCCTTGTTGATTACGCAGTACGATGGATCTGTTATTGAGAATGCGGGAGTAATTAAGATGGACTTTTTGGGCTTAAAGACCCTATCTATTTTAAAGGAAGCCGTTCGTTTGATTAAGCAAAATCATGGGGAGACGATCGTGTTGGATGATTTGCCTTTGGACGACCAGAAGACATTTGAGCTATATCAGCGTGCAGAGACCAATGGAACTTTCCAATTTGAATCACCGGGTATGCAGAAGCATTTACGTGATTTAAAGCCCGATCAATTCTCTGATTTGATTGCCATGAATGCCTTGTTCCGTCCAGGACCAATGGTCTATATTCCCAATTACATTGCTCGAAAACACGGTCGGGAAGCCATTGAATACGACTTACCTGTCATGGAGGAGTATTTAAATGATACCTATGGCATTACGGTTTACCAGGAACAGGTGATGTTGCTTTCGCAAAAGATAGCCAATTTCACAAAGGGAGATGCCGATGTTCTTAGGAAGGCCATGGGAAAAAAGGATAAGGCGACCATTGATAAAATGAAGGGCCAGTTCATGGAAGGTGGTCAAGCAAATAACCACCCAGCGCCTAAATTGGAGAAGATATGGACCGACTGGGAAGCTTTTGCCCAATATGCCTTCAATAAGTCGCATTCAACCTGTTATGGTTTAGTGGCCTATCAAACAGGCTTTTTAAAGGCGAATTATCCGTCCGAGTTCATGGCTGCTGTACTTTCGAATTCTTTGGGGAATATTGAAAAGATCACTTTCTTCATGGATGAATGTAAGCGGATGGGAATTCCTTTATTAGTTCCTGATGTGAATGAATCATCCCGTTCTTTTGCAGTCAATAAAAAGGGGCATATTCGTTTTGGTCTAGGTGCTATTAAAGGCGTAGGTGATGCGGCGGTAGACGCCATTGTAGAAGAACGAACAAAAAATGGCGAGTATAAGGATATTTATGATTTTGTTTCTCGGGTCAATGTAAGACAAGTGAATAAACGTAGCATGGAATCCTTGGCACTTGCTGGGGCATTTGATTGTTTCGTTGAAGTGCAGCGTTCACATTATTTTGCGATGGATGATGGCAGCACTTTCATTGACAAAATTGTTCGCTATGCTTCTCGTATGGCTGAATTAAAGGCGGAAGCCACACAATCTTTGTTTGGGGATTTAGGTGCAGGAACTGGGAACGATATCGCAAAACCTCGTCTTCCTGTTTCGGAGGTTTGGTCCGTCATGGAACAGCTGAAGAATGAAAAAGAAGTAGTAGGTGTGTACATTTCGGGGCATCCACTGGATGAGTATCGTGTGGAAATTCAAAATTTTACAAATTCGACTGTATCGCAATTGGATTCTAAACCGGGAGCGGTTCAATCTGTTGCTGGGATTGTTACCAAGGTCAATGTGCGCACATCAGCCAATGGGAATCAATTTATGATTTTCACGCTGGAAGACTATTCGGGAAATTACGAATTTGCACTATTTGGGAAGGATTACATTGAATTTGAGCGATTTATCGGTCAAGATCGGATGTTGTTTTTACAGGGATCATACCAACAAAAGAACCGTTACATGGAGCAGATGGTCTTTAAAATTCAGTCTATTGAGTTATTATCTGAAGTTTTGGAAGAACGTACTAAAGAAATGAAACTTTCTTTACATCTTAAACATTTGACTCCTGCCCTTATGGATAATTTATTTGATGTTTTAGATCGAAACAAAGGCAATAAAAAATTGGTTATAGAAGTATTTGATGAAGAGGAGCAATTGCAAATGGATTTTTTATCAAGAAAAATGCAGATCCGAATTTGTAAATCGTTGATTGCTGATTTAGTTGACTTGGAAAAAGTGGGTTTTAGACTAATTTCATAAATAAATTGTTGGGAACTTATTCTTATTCCTGAATTGTTATAAATTTGAATTTTAAAAATAAAATGAAAATGGGAAAATATGTAGAGGCAACGGATGCCAACTTTAAAGAATTAATTAGTGGACCAACACCAGTATTAGTTGATTTTTGGGCAGAATGGTGTGGACCATGTAAAATGATTGGACCAATCGTTGAAGAATTGGCTGGAGATGTAGAAGGGCAAGCAATTGTTGCCAAAATGAATGTAGATGCGAATTCAGCAGTACCAGCTTCTTTGGGAATTCGTTCAATTCCGACCTTGATGGTATTTAAAAATGGAGAAATGGTTGAGCGCTTAGTAGGAGGAAATATTCCTAAATCAGTATTATCTGAAACTTTGTTGAAGCACGCTTAATTAGTTTTTATAGACTTTATTCATGGCTTGTAACAAGATGTTGCAAGCCATTTTTATTTCTTCATGTGTAATAACTAATGGCGGAGCGATACGCAGTGAATTATCACAGAATAAAAACCAGTCGGTGATTAATCCATTGATGATGCATTCATCTATCACGGCCTTTACCGTTTTAAAATCTTGCATCTCCACGGCTATCATTAGCCCTGCCCCTCTAAATTCTTTGATGATGGGATGTATGAGTAATTCCTTAAACAGTTGATGTTTGGCGTCAACTTCATCAAGCAATTGATTATTAAGAATGAATTTCAATGTTGCTAATGAAGCTGCACAGGAAACGGGATGTCCACCAAAGGTCGTAATATGCCCCAAAACAGGCGCATAAGACAAGGTTTGCATCAGGGATTCATTTGCCATAAAAGCTCCAATGGGCATTCCCCCTCCCATACCTTTTGCACTGAGTAATATATCAGGAACAATATCCATCGCCTGAAATGCCCAAAATGTGCCAGTTCTTCCAAAACCCGTTTGAATTTCATCGAGGACTAAAAGGCAGCCAACTTCCGTACATCGGGCCCTTAGTGCTTGAAAGTAGCTTTTGGAGGCAGTTCGTATTCCAGCCTCCCCTCCTACTATTTCAATAAAAATCGCTGCGGTTTTCGTTGTAATATCTTGCAAGTCGGCAAAATCCCCATGTTGAATATGCCTTACATCGGGTAATAGCGGTCGGAAGCTATTTTTAAAATGTTCATCCCCGGCCAAAGATAAGGCTCCCTGTGTAGCACCATGATAGGCCTTGTGACAGGCAATGATTTCGCGTCGTTTCGTATAACGCTTGGCTAATTTCATTGCGCCTTCCACGGCTTCCGCACCCGAATTGGTAAAATAGACCTGGTTTAAGCTGTCTGTCTTCGTGGATTTTGCTAAAGCCTCTGCTAAAAGGACTTGAGGACTTTGAATGTATTCCCCATAGACCATTAAATGCATGTATTGATCTAATTGATCTTTGATGGCTTGTATGACTTCTGGATTACGATGTCCTACATTTGAAACGGCAATACCCGAAATTAAGTCAATGTATTTTTTATCCGAAATATCCGTTAAATAGATATGCTCAGCCGATTTTATTTCCAAAGCCAAAGGGGCATCGGATGTAGGCGCCATGTGTTTTTGAAAGAGCTGTCGGTGAGTAAATTCCATCATTTTTCAAATTTACAGCCTTTTGTCAAATTATCAGTTTTTAACATGGTGTATTCCTTTAATCTTCGAATCTTGCAACATGAAACTACTAATACTCCTAATCATAATGCCTATTCCCCTATTCGCCCAATCGCTTCGAGGCAAAGTGATTGATACGCGCAAGGAGGCATTAGCTTTCACATCCATTTGGATCGAAAATACCAATCAAGGAACCTTGGCAAATGAAGACGGGTATTTTGAGATTCGATTAAAAGCGGGAAATAATAAATTGATATTTAGACATGTAGGTTATGCGCCAAAATCGATTGAGTTGGACCTTGCAGTTGGGGAGCAAAAGCAGGATATTGTCATTGAGATGAAGGAACAGGCTGTTTCTCTTGAAGAAGTAAATATTCGAGCATTAAAAGAAGATCCTGCTATTGGTATCATGCGCAGGATGATTTCGATGGCACCTTTTCACTTGAAGGAGCTGAATGGATACCAGGCGAAAGCTTATGTGAAGGGAGGAGGAAAAATAACTTCTATCTCTAAATTAGCGGCATTGACCATAGGTAAACAAATGGAGAAGGATGCCGGAATTAAAGTGGGGCGGACTTACGTTTTGGAAGGAATCAATCAAGTAATTTATAAACGTCCTAATCAAGTACATGAACGCGTGATATCGAACCGAAGTAATCTACCTCTGGCGATGAAAGGTGTGGATGCGCCTAATTTAAGGGCAACGCAGACTAATTTTTACCAACCTAAGGTTTGGGGAGCCTTGATTTCACCTTTGGCTCCACAGTCATTTCAATTTTATCAGTTTAGTTATTTGGGGAGTTTTGTACAAGGGGGGCAAACGATAAGTAAAATTCAGGTTCGCCCCAAGTCCTTTTCGGTTGATTTGTTTGAGGGTGAACTTTTGGTTGTTGAGGATACTTGGAGTATTTATTCCTTGAGATTTCATTTCAAAAATGATTCTGGGAATTTTACCTTGAGCCAACAAAATGCTGAATTTCAAGGGGTATGGATGCCAATAAATTACGAGATGCGGGCCAATATGCAATTGTTGGGCTTCGGAGCATCTATTAATTACATTACGCAAATGAAGTCCTACCAAATTCAGGTCAATCCTAATTTTGTGGTCAAACCACAAATTATTGAGGAAAGGTTGAATCATGCCTTAGCTAAGGAAATAGATCGATCAAAGATTCGAGACGCGAAAGAGGCTTTCTCAGGAGAGATTACACGAAAGAAATTAAAAAAGGTTTTAAAACAAGTTTCCAAAGAAGAAATTAAAGTTGACTCATTGGCCAAAGAAGGAATCAGTGGTGTTTATGAAATGACGATAGACTCTTTGTCATCAACACATTCAGCGGAATTTTGGAATGAAGAACGTGAGGTACCTTTGACAGAGTCTGAAATAATAGGATTTAAAGAGGCGGATAGTTTATATGTTTTGGAGCGTGCTAAAATTTCAAAGGATTCCATAAGTTCATTGCCTAGGTTCAAATTCGCGCATTTATTACTTGCCAAGCGCTATAATTATGAGAAGAATGGCTTAGGGAATTCATTCACTATCGGTTTGTTTGGTTTTGGTTTTTCCCCAATCGATGGAATATATTTGAATCGGAATTTTACATTTAATCGTCAACTAAGCAAAACCGAATATTGGAAATTGGGCGCCAATCTACACGTGGGTTTCCAAAGAAAAGCATTGAATGGGGATGTCTATTTTGACCGGAGGGCAAATGAAGGGAGAAGTTTATTCAATGTAAGCCTAGGTTCAGTAGTTGCGAATATGAGTACTGCAAAAACCTTGCCGATGACGATTAATTCGAGTTTTGTCTTATACTCTTCAAAAAGTTATTTGTATTGGTACCAAAAGGATTTTGCCCGTATTTTTTACCAGTTTCAAGCAAAAGCCTCCCTTCAACTGTCCACGCACTTAGAATATCGCAATCGAAGTCCTTTATTCAATGTGATTAGTCACGGTTGGAATAATCAACAAAATCCTATTAAGGAAAACTATCCAGATGTAGATGAATTAGCAGATCCCCGATTTACCACACACGACCAATGGAGTATTGGTGCAAATTTGATTTGGAAACCTGGATCTTCTTGGCGGTTGATAAATCAAGTTCGTCGTGAGGATCGGTCAACCAATAATTTTAAAATGCAATTAGAATCTGAAGTTGTATGGGGTGATTTTGGTTTTTCTAAAATAGGCCTACAAATAGACCAAACGCTTAATTTGAATCGTTTAGGACAATTGGCCTATCAGCTACGTTATGATGACTTTATTGTTAAGCCGCGCATATTGATGGATTTTACACATTTTAATGGGAATGAGATAAATCTTGTGTCTAGTTTACCATATAGCTTTAGTACTTTGCCCATGTATCAATTTAGTACGCCTAATCGATCACTTGTTTTGCATGCTAAATGGAGTCCTCGGAAACTTTTGTATACACAAAGTCATTGGTTTTATTTATATGGGTTGAGAGAACATATTCGATTCAGTACCTTGCAAAAAGAAGGGATGAATTTGCAAAATGGCTATTACGAAATGGCATACTCTTTGCAGGGAATATTTAGGGCATTTGGTGTAGAGGTTGCAAAACCCTTAGGAAATTGGGTACCATCACAATGGAAAATTTCATTAACTATGCCTTTCTAGTTGGAAATATGCTTCAAATTCTATTAATTGTACTAAATTTTTTTGAAATTATCTAAATCATTATTTATGAATCAAATTGTTTACTTAGTGCCTGCTTTTGGATTAGTAGGATTGCTGTATACAGCATGGAAATTTAGTTGGGTATCTAAACAGGATGCGGGAAATGACAAGATGCAGGAACTTTCAGGCTATATTGCTGATGGTGCAATCGCATTTTTAAAAGCCGAATGGCGAATTTTAGCCTATTTTGCTATTCCAACAGCCATATTATTGGCATGGTTGGGTTCTCAGGAAGGAAGCATTGATAATCCCATACATTCTTCACCTTTAATTGCTGTTGCATTTTTAATTGGAGCCATATTTTCTGCAACTGCAGGATACATTGGAATGATTGTTGCGACTAAGGCCAATGTCCGTACAGCAGAGGCGGCGCGTACATCCCTAGCTAAAGCGTTGAATGTTTCCTTTACGGGTGGTTCTGTTATGGGAATGGGAGTTGCTGGTTTAGCAATTTTGGGTCTAGGTGGATTATTTATTGCTTTCTATCAAATATTTGCTGAAGGTCAAGCCTTGACATCTGTTGAAATGAAAACGGCAATTGAAGTTTTGGCTGGATTTTCATTAGGAGCAGAATCAATTGCACTTTTTGCTCGTGTAGGTGGTGGTATATATACGAAAGCTGCTGATGTAGGAGCCGACTTAGTTGGTAAAGTAGAAGCAGGAATTCCAGAAGATGATGTTCGTAATCCGGCAACCATAGCTGATAACGTAGGAGATAACGTGGGTGATGTAGCAGGGATGGGAGCTGACTTATTTGGTTCTTATGTAGCTACAATTCTAGCAACCATGGTATTGGGACAAGAAATTGATGTGACCGATAATTATGGGGGCTTCTCTCCTGTTCTTTTACCCATGTTAATCGCGGGTGTAGGTTTAATTGCTTCTTTGGTTTCAACTTTCTTTGTACGTATTTCAAAAGAAACAGATTCTGTTCAGAATGCCTTGAACTTAGGTAATTATACTTCAATTGCAATTACGTTTGTAACCTCATATTTCTTGGTAACCAATATTTTACCAGAAAGCTTAACACTTCGTGGTACAACATTTTCGGCAATGGATGTGTTTTATGCAATTATCGTAGGCTTAGTTGTTGGAACTTTGATGTCGATTATCACGGAATATTACACAGCAATGGGTAAACGTCCGGTTGATTCGATTGTACAAAAATCGGGTACGGGACATGCTACCAATATTATAGGGGGCCTGGCTGTGGGAATGGAATCTACTGTTTTACCTATTTTGGTTTTAGCAGCAGGTATTATTGCATCCTATCATTTTGCTGGAATTTATGGTGTTTCTATTGCAGCAGCAGGTATGATGGCAACAACTGCAATGCAATTAGCTATTGATGCGTTTGGTCCAATTGCAGATAATGCAGGAGGAATTGCTGAGATGTCTCAATTACCTTCAGAAGTACGTGATCGTACAGATAATTTAGATGCTGTAGGAAATACAACAGCTGCTACGGGTAAGGGATTTGCGATTGCATCTGCTGCATTGACATCTTTAGCTTTATTTGCTGCGTTTGTGGGAATTGCTGGTATAGATGCCATTGATATTTATAAAGCAGATGTTTTAGCTGGTTTATTTGTTGGCGGAATGATTCCATTCATTTTCTCAGCCTTGTGTATTTCAGCTGTTGGAAAAGCTGCTATGGAAATGGTCAACGAAGTTCGTCGTCAATTCCGTGAGATTCCAGGAATTATGGAATATAAAGCGAAGCCAGAATATGAAAAATGTGTGGCAATTTCGACTGAAGCATCAATTCGTCAGATGATACTTCCTGGAGCTATTGCCTTGACAGTTCCCGTGATTGTAGGTTTTACTATGGGACCTGAAGTATTAGGAGGATTATTGGCTGGTGTAACAGTTTCTGGTGTTTTAATGGGTATTTTCCAATCAAATGCTGGTGGTGCTTGGGATAACGCGAAGAAGTCATTTGAAAAGGGAGTTTTGATCGATGGTCAAACATTCAAGAAAGGTTCTGAGCCTCATAAAGCTGCTGTTACTGGGGATACTGTAGGAGATCCATTTAAAGATACTTCTGGTCCTTCGATGAACATCTTAATTAAATTGATGTCCATCGTTTCCCTAGTCATTGCTCCATACATTCACGTAGGTAAAAGTCCTGCACATTCGAGTGTTAAGTCGCCTGCGCCTATCGTTAAAGTAATCGCGCATCGATAATCGATTCGCTCAACGAATTGACATCAAAAAAGCCATCCGTCAACCGACGGATGGCTTTTTTTTGTTCTATCAGAAAATCCTCAAGGAGAATTAAGCAGTTAATTTACCTCTTAATGCTCTTGGGATATCAATTGTAGCAACTGGGTTAGAAGCAGGGTTTAGGATTTCGCAACCTTCAACTTTCAACTTATTAACTTTCACTGTTTGACCTAAATCTAGGCCAGAGATATCAGCCGTTACAAAATCAGGAATGTTAGCTACTAAACCACGTAAAGATACTTTACGTAATTTTTGTACCATTTTACCCCCTTTGATAACACCTGGAGAGTTTCCAATGATTTTAACTGGGACATCAATTTTGATTGGCTTTTCAGCAGTGATTTCCAAGAAATCAACGTGAAGAATCATTTCATTTACTGGGTGGTATTGAGCGTCTTGCAAGATTGCACGGTGAATATCACCTTCGATGTTCAATTCTACTTCGTATACATCTGCAGAATATAATAACTCGCGGAACAAGATCATTGGAACTGCGAAATGCAATTGCTCTTTACCACCATACAATACGCATGGAGCTAGTGCCTCTGCACGTAAATCTTTAGAACCTTTTGTACCTAATGTAGCGCGCTTATACCCTACGATTTCTAACTTTTTCATTTTGTTTTTGTTAGTGTTTTCAGTCTTTCGCTCGAAGGCTATCCCCTGAAAACGGTTGAAATTAATATTTAATAAATAATGAACTGATAGACTCGTGATCACGGATACGACCAATTGCTTTGGCAAATAACTCAGCAACTGATAATACCTTTATTTTGTCGCACGATTGTTTTTGAGGAATTGTATCAGTCACTAATAATTCTGCTAAAACAGAATTAGAAATGTTCTCATATGCTTTTCCTGATAAAACGGGGTGAGTTACCACCGCGCGAACTGAATTAGCCCCTTTATCCATGATTAATTGAGCGGCCTTACACAAGGTACCTCCCGTATCAATTAAGTCATCGACTAAGACTACATCCGCACCTTTCACATCACCAATTAATTGCATGGATGCAATTTCATTAGCACGTTTCCGGTGTTTATCGCAAATAACCATTTCTGCATTGAAGAATTTGGCCATGTTACGCGTACGTACTACGCCCCCCACATCGGGTGAAGCAAATACGATATTTTTTAAATTCAATGATTTCAAGTAAGGAACAAATATGGCATTTCCTTCTAAGTGATCTACTGGAAAATCCATGAATCCTTGAATTTGACCCGCATGCAGGTCAATCGTCATTAAACGGTCTGCTCCAGCAGCAGTCAATAAGTTGCCAATTAATTTTGCTCCAATTCCAACACGTGGGCGATCCTTACGATCTTGACGTGAATAACCAAAATAAGGAATTACTGCAGTCACATAGTGTGCTGAAGCTCTACGAGCTGCATCAATCATCAATAACAATTCCATTAAGTTATCTGCCGTAGGAAATGTAGACTGAATGATAAATACATCACAGCCGCGAACCGATTCATCAAAGCTTGGTGACATTTCACCATCTGAAAATCGTAATGTGGTAACTGCACCTAAATCCTTGCCATAATACTTTGCAATTTCTTTTGCTAAGTAATTTGACGCCGAACCAGAGAAAATTTTAACTGCGTTAATCGCTGCCATGTTATTTATTGTAAGGGCTTAATTATAAAAATTAAGGCGCAAAATTAGACATTTTACGCCTTAAATCAAATCTATTTTACTGATGCACGAATAATGTTCAATGCGCCTCCTGCTTTGAACCATTCAATTTGTTGTGCATTGTATGTATGGTTAACAGCAAAACTATCTTTTGTTCCATCTGCATGAACCAATTCAATCGTTAATGATTTCTCTGGAGCAAATGATCCTAAGCCTAGAATATTGATGGTATCATTTTCTTGAATCTTATCATAGTCTGCTTCATTGGCGAATGTTAAGCCAAGCATACCCTGTTTTTTCAAGTTCGTTTCGTGAATACGAGCAAATGATTTAACTAAAACAGCACGAACTCCTAAGTGACGTGGCTCCATGGCCGCATGCTCACGAGATGATCCTTCACCATAATTGGTATCTCCTACTACAATTGTTCCAATACCCGCTGCTTTATATGCCCGTTGGGTCGCTGGTACCGGTCCATATTCACCTGTTAATTGATTTTTAACGTTGTCTGTTTTCTCATTGAAGAAATTGACAGCACCGATTAACATGTTGTTTGAGATGTTATCCAAGTGTCCACGGTACTTCAACCAGGGTCCAGCCATCGAGATATGGTCAGTTGTACACTTACCTTTTGCTTTGATCAACAATTTTAATCCTGTCAAATCAGAGCCTTCCCAAGCTGCAAATGGATCCAATAATTGCAAACGATCGGATGTCGGAGAAACTTTTACTTGAACTCCTGAACCATCTTCGGCTGGCGCTTGATAGCCCGCATCTTCAGCAGCGAATCCTTTTTGTGGTAATTCATCTCCTGTCGGTGCATCCAATTTCACCTGCTCTCCCTTATCATTTGTTAACGTATCTGTCAAAGGATTGAATGTTAAATCACCCGCAATTGCTAAGGCTGTAACGATTTCCGGTGACGCAACGAAAGCATATGTGTTTGGATTTCCATCCGCACGTTTCGCAAAGTTTCTGTTGAATGAGTGAACAATGGTGTTCTTCTCCCCCTTTTCAGCTCCTGGACGAGCCCACTGACCGATACAAGGTCCACAGGCGTTCGAGAATACTGTAGCACCAATGGTGTTGAAGGTATCGATGAAGCCATCACGCTCAATTGTATAACGAACTAATTCAGAACCGGGTGTGATGGTAAATTGTGCTTTGGTTTTCAAACCTTTGGCAGCCACTTGCTTAGCTAAAGAAGCCGCACGTGCAATATCTTCGTAAGAGGAGTTTGTACATGAACCAATTAAACCAACTTCCACCTTAGTAGGCCAGCCATTTTTCTCAGCTATTTCTTTCATTTTAGAGATTGGTGTAGCCAAATCCGGTGTGAAAGGACCGTTTAAATGTGGTTCTAAGGTATCTAAATCAATTTCAATCACTTGATCGAAGTATTTTTCTGGGTTTGCATATACCTCAGGATCAGCTGTTAAATGCTCGCGAACTTGATCTGCCATCGCTGCAACATCTGCACGGCCAGTTGATTGTAAATAACGAGCCATCGAATCATCGTATCCAAAAGTTGATGTTGTTGCACCAATTTCAGCACCCATGTTACAGATCGTTCCTTTACCAGTACATGACATCGAAGTAGCTCCTTCACCGAAGTACTCAACGACACAACCTGTTCCGCCTTTAACAGTCAAAATGCCCGCTACTTTCAAGATAACATCTTTAGGTGCCGTCCAACCGTTTAATTTTCCTGTTAATTTAACGCCGATTAATTTTGGAAATTTAAGCTCCCATGCTAAACCAGCCATCACATCACAAGCATCAGCACCGCCGACACCGATTGCGATCATACCCAAACCTCCAGCATTTACTGTATGTGAGTCAGTTCCAATCATCATTCCACCTGGGAATGCATAATTTTCTAAAACAACCTGGTGAATAATACCAGCTCCTGGCTTCCAGAAACCAATACCATATTTATCTGAAACCGATGACAAGAAATCGTAAACCTCTTTATTTTTATCTACAGCTACTGCTAAATCGGTCGTTGAAGCTACTTTTGCTTCAATTAAGTGATCACAGTGTACCGTTGAAGGTACTGCGACTTGTGGGCGACCCGCTTGCATAAATTGCAACAAGGCCATTTGAGCCGTTGCATCTTGCATAGCTACGCGATCTGGTGCGAAATCCACATAAGAGTTTCCACGCGCAAATGCAGTAGTTGGTGTTCCTTCCCATAAATGGCTGTAAAGGATTTTTTCAGTTAACGTAAGCGGTTTACCTGTTAATGCACGAGCTGCTGCAATGCGAGCTGGCATTCTTTCGTAAACAGCTTTAATCATTTCAATGTCAAAGGCCATGTTAATAATTTTTATATAAGAAATTGCTCGCAAAATTAATAGATTCGCTTGAAAATTGCCAATTTTGAGGACTCTGATTTCCTTTCAATTATAATTTATTGAAATTTGGCAATCGTTTCCCTATTAAATAATGTTTTTGGCAGCTTTGGTAGCTGATTATACCTATTAATTTGAAAGTTATCTATCGTTTGTTTTTCATTTTTCTTTTTTGTGTACCGCATTTGTTGCTGGCACAAATGAATGACTTTCAGGCAGTTGTTGACTTAGCTATCGCCAAAGCACCTTCCCATGTTGCCCAAATCAGGCACTTGCAATTCGATGTTGAAATTTCAGAGAAAGGGCGTTTTGATCATTTTCCGAATCTAGGAAAACAAAGGCTTCAGAAATTGGAAGGAATTAAGATTGGTCAATGGTATGGAAAACAAACGAATTCGCATGTTTATTTGGGTGCGATGAATCAATTGATTCATGAAGTTAAATCTGTTCAAGGGAATCAAATTAAATACCCGCGCCCTACCCTATTTTTTTGGTCAGATTTTTATCAAGATTTCGTAGGCACCCAATGTGTTTCACCTTTAAATTATCAAGCTAGAATTTATTATCAGTTTACATTCAAACAAACTTTTCTTTTACAAGGTCAAGCGGTATATCAATTTACGATCAGTCCTAAAATGAAGGCGGATCGTTTATTTTCAGGTATTTTAACGTTGAGTCAAGAAGGAATGTTTGTCGGGTTTGAAGGTAGTGTCGAATCGGATGCGATTGATTATCAAATCCACATTCAAAATCAATATAAATATGAAAATTGGTTGCCCTATTCTGCTCGCTTTCAAGTACGAGGAGGGGTATTAGGAATTACGGGTGAATATGAAATTGAAGAAAAGGTAAAGAGCGAAATTCAATTTTGGCAACCCGGTGTACGTGATTTTGAGAAACCGGATTCGATAAAAGAAGTACTCAACATCTCGGATCGAGCTTTTGATGAAACTTTTGCGAGCCAACTATTAGCCAACTTTCACCAAGGTTTAATCAGACAATGGAAACAAAGGCCTCAATCAGCACTAAGCTCAATTGATTCGGTTAAAATTATTCCTGGGGAGAAAAAACAGTTAATCAATAATGGATTTTTTCCTGTCCCATTAGATTCTTCAAGTGTTGCCTATTTTGATACCTTACAAAAAAATCCATTTCGGATCGACCAATTAGTTTTTAGTAAATCCTTTTATTTTGGTCAAAAGCATACCGATTATTATCCCTTTGAAATCTATTATAAATCGCCTGTTTTCGATTCGAATTTTAATACGGTTGAAGGCTTTGTCGCTAATTCAGGAATCATATTCAGAAAACGTTGGGCTCGCTATCACATGTTGGAAGCTGAATTTCTAGGAAGAAGGTCGTTTGGCCTCAATCGTAACACGGGATATATGAAATTGCGATACAAGTCGGAAAGCCTTGATATTTCAGCCTCGCATGGAGATTTTGTGGCCCAATACAATCCGGATAATACCATTTCACCTGAGATGAATTCATTATCTACTTTGTTATTGAAAAACAACCCCATGAAAATTTACCGAAAGGAATTTTGGAATGTATCCTTGACGAAACGATTTTCCTCCCGGGTCTATATAAAGGCCCTAGCAGAATCCGCGATCAGGTCGCAAATGAATAACACGACAGATTATTATTGGTATAATTATTTGAATCGGACGTTTAGTAGCAATAACCCAACGAACGTAGAGAGTTTACAGGAAGGATTTGATCGAAATAACGCTTTTATTACACAATTTTCGGTTGGTTTTCGACCATTTTTGACACAATCGTATCTTAATTCCACCCGTCAAAGTGATTGGGGCTCATCACCACTTATTCAGGTAAAATACCGTGCTGGGTGGCCTAATTTTCTCGGATCCCAAGTTGATTTTCAAATGCTCGAGTTCTCCTATGTCCAGAATTTAGCTCTATCACCTTGGGCGAAATCTGGATTTGTATTGAATGCGGGAACCTTTTTTGGACATTCCCCCGAATATTTCTTGGACTATAAACATTTTAATGGAGGACTTAATCTGATACAGACGGGTGATATGTTGGCCTCTCATCGTTTAATTGGTTACTATCAAAATTTTACAACGGGGGCGAATCAGCGATTGAATGTCAATCACTATTCCTATAGTACTTCTGGGAATTACGTAGAAGCCTTATCGCAATTTCAGTTTTCTAATCTTTGGCTGAAACCCTTGTTGGGGACCAAGAAAGCCTATGTAAAGGAATTGTTGATTGCGAATGCCGTTTATTTACCTAAGCAGAATTTGTTTTATCAAGAGTTAGGATATGGCTTGGATGGAGTGATCAAAGTGTTGCGCTTGGAGGCTATTACCAATTTCTCCAATGGACAATTTAATTACATTGGTTTCCGGGTCAACATAAATTCGCGAATTCGAATTGGTAATATTCCTGATTAATATAAATATTTAGATTTTTTTTGGTGCTTTCGCTGTAATTGTAAACAAATACATTTTAAGCACCTATATTTGAGGTCATTTCGAAAAATTAACCTGAAACATTTATCTGATGGCAAAAAATTTGGTCATAGTTGAGTCCCCCGCAAAAGCAAAAACAATTGAAGGTTATTTGGGTAAGGATTTTATCGTAAAATCTTCATTCGGTCATGTGCGGGATTTACCTACCAAAGGGGATAAGGTCATCGATGTGGAAAATGATTTTACCCCTACTTATGTGGTTTCCCCGGATAAGACCAAGGTAATTTCAGAGCTGAAAAGTTTAGTTAAGTCAGCTGAGGAGGTTTGGTTAGCAACGGACGACGACCGTGAGGGAGAAGCTATTTCATGGCACTTAAAGGAAGCCTTAAATTTAAAGGATAATACGAAGCGTATCGTTTTTCGTGAGATTACGAAATCGGCCATTTTAAAGGCAATCGAGCAACCTCGTGCCATTGATATGGATTTAGTAAATGCTCAGCAGGCTCGCCGAATCATGGATCGTTTGATCGGTTTTGAACTTTCTCCGGTACTTTGGTCAAAGGTTCAGAAAGGATTATCTGCAGGGCGGGTACAATCTGTCGCTGTACGCTTAATTGTGGAGCGCGAGCGTGAAATTGAGCACCATGCGAGTATCGCAACATTTAAAGTAAGTGCTTTATTTGATCTGCCTGGTAAAAAGGTATTGAAAGCAGAATTGGCTAAGAATTTTGCCAAAGAGGGTGATGCCCTGGAGTTCTTGAAAAAATGTGTGGGTGCTACTTTCTCGATTAAGAGTTTAGAAACAAAACCCGCAAAAAAGACCCCTGCTCCCCCATTTACAACTTCTACCTTACAACAAGAAGCTTCACGTAAATTAGGATATGCCGTTGCTACGACGATGTCCATCGCACAGAAATTATATGAATCTGGTCGTATATCTTATATGCGTACGGATTCTACCATGCTTTCACAAGAAGCACGCGACAAAGCAAAAGCTGCAATTGAATCCAATTATGGAGAAAAATTCCACCATGCTCGTCAGTTTAAAACCAAATCGGATAGCGCACAAGAAGCTCACGAAGCCATTCGGCCGACGGATTTTGGCATGTCAACCTTATCAGGTGATTCGAGAGAACGTAAATTATATGAGTTAATTTGGAAGCGTTCCATTGCTTCGCAAATGTCTGATGCGCAATTAGAAAGAACAACCGCTCAAATTGAGATTTCAACCACTAGCGAAGTCCTTGTTGCACAAGGTGAAGTCATTGCTTTTGAGGGTTTCTTAAAGGCCTATTTAGAAGGGAAAGATGAGGAAGACGAGGATGAAAACAAGGATATGTTGCCTCCTTTGTCCGTGGGCCAAATCCTACAATTAGATGAATTAAAAGCACAGGAACGCTTTTCTCGCCCTGCCCCTCGCTATACGGAAGCAAGTTTAGTTAAGGCGTTGGAAGAAAAGGGAATCGGGCGTCCTTCAACCTATGCCCCTACGATTTCAACCATCATTAAGCGTGCTTATGTGGAGAAAGAGGATCGCCCTGGGAAAGAAAGAGCATACCAAACATGGACATTGAAGGATGATGAAATTGCAGGTGTGAAATCGACTGAAATGGTTGGGGCGGAGAAATCAAAATTATTCCCAACCCATATTGGAACCCTTGTGACGGATTTTCTCGTAGAGAATTTTCAAGAAGTAGTCGATTATACATTCACCGCAGAAATGGAGAATGAATTTGACCACATAGCACAAGGAAAATTGCCATGGGTTAAATTGATGAAGGATTTTTATGGCTCATTTCATAAAACCATTGAAGACAGTAAAGGAATCGCCCGTAGCTCTGTAGGGGGTGGCCGCGAATTGGGAATTGATCCTGAGACTGGCAAGAAAATATCAGTTCGTTTAGGAAAGTTTGGTCCATTTGTTCAATTGGGGGAATCGGGTGAGGAGGATAAACCGGTGTTTGCCAATTTAGCTAAGCATCATTCGATTGCAACCTTGAGTTTAGAGGATGCGATTGCATTATTAGCTAGACCTAAATTACCACGTGAAATTGGAATTTTAGATGACAAACCTGTTGTGATTGGAGCGGGTAAATTAGGTCCATATATTAAATACGATGGTAAATTTACAAGTCTCCCAGAACCTAATGATCCCTTTACGATTGAATTAGATCAAGCAGTTTTGGTCATGCAAGCAGCTCAAAAGGCCGCAGAGTCCGCAGGTTTGGGCTATTTTGAAGATCAATTGATTGAAACGGGTAAAGGCCGTTTTGGTCCTTATGTCAAGCACAATGGCAAATATATTTCGTTAAGTAAAACGGACAATTTGGCCACATTGACGCAGGAGCGTGCCATTGAATTGATTTTGGCAAAGCGTAATTCCGAAGCAAATAAGATTATTAAGGAATTCCCAGAAAACGCGACGATAAAGGTTGTCAATGGCATGTATGGGCCTTATATTCAAATAGGTAAGCGGAATGTGAAGATTCCCAAAGATCAAGATCCTGCTAGCTTAACATTAGAAGATTGTATCGCCTTGGGTGATGCAGCACCTGCTCCTAAAAAGACAACAAGAAAAAAATAATATATGAGTCAGATTATTGATGGAAAAATGGTCGCGGAATCCATGAAAGCGTCCATAGCAAAAGAGGTTCAAGAATTGGTTGCTGCAGGTAAGCGTGCTCCTCATTTAGTTGCCATATTAGTTGGCAATAATGGTGCATCCGAAACCTATGTGGCAAATAAAGTTAAATCTTGTGAGGAATTAGGATTCACTTCTACCCTTTTGCGTTTTGATCCATCTATTTCAGAAGCGGATTTATTACAAGCAGTTTCTGATGTGAATAATAATCCGGATATGGATGGTCTAATTGTTCAATTGCCATTGCCAAATCACATCAATCCAGACCGTGTGATGGAAACCATTCATCCTTCTAAGGATGTGGATGGCTTTCATCCCATAAATATTGGAAGAATGGCCAAAGGGCTTCCTGCTTATATTTCAGCAACTCCGCAAGGTGTATTAGACTTATTAGCGTACTATAAAATTGAAACTGCAGGGAAACATTGTGTTGTAGTAGGTCGTAGTCAAATCGTTGGTTTGCCGATGTCAATTCTGATGCAACGTAATCATCCACAAGGTAATTGTACAGTTACGTTGACCCATTCACGGACAGCAAATTTAGAGGAAATGTGTTTACAGGCTGATATCATCATTGCGGCATTAGGTAAACCGGAATTTATTACCGCCGCGCATGTTAAGCCTGGAGCTGTGGTTATCGATGTGGGTTTAACACGCGTAGAAGATGCCAGCAAAAAATCAGGATTTGCCTTGAAGGGTGATGTGAATTTCGAATCGGTTTTCCCAATTTGTTCCTACATCACACCTGTACCTAAAGGCGTTGGTCCTATGACCATTGTTTCCTTAATGAAAAACACCTTATTAGCTGCCAAAGGTGTTATTTATCCGAAAAACTAAGCCTTATATAAAAAGCGATGGAAAACTCCCAATGGGAGTTTTTTGTCGTATTGGTCGTTCAAGTATAATTCTCCTGATTCTGCTGTTTCCGGTACATTGAAAATTCCGTTAACAAGATTTTCGACTACCAAAGTTGAAAAACCTAAAGAATAGACATTCGTTAGTAGAATATGTTCTTTGGGATCAAGAATTTCCTTCACCGAACGGAGCATGTCATCAATTTGCTCTTCCAAAACCCACTTTTCTCCATCTGGACCTCTACCATAGGCAGGTGGATCTAATAGAACTCCTTGATAGAAATTACCTCTTCTTGCTTCTCTTTTGACAAATTTTAAGGCATCTTCAGCCATCCAACGGATGGAATCCAATTGCGAAACTTCCATGTTTTCTCTTGCCCAAGATAATACTGGTTTTACGGAGTCAACGTGCGTAACATCGGCTCCCATTTGTCGGCAAACTAAACTTGCCCCTCCTGTATAGGCAAAGAGATTCAATATCTTCGGCTTCGGGTTACTTAATAAGGGAATGTTTTTTGCTAAAAATTCCCAGTTGGATGCTTGCTCTGGAAATAATCCTACATGCTTAAATGAAGACAAGCTAATTTTTAACTTTAAGTCTAATTTTTCAGATTGGTATGGAATGAACCATTTATCAGGGACTCCCTTTTTTATATCCCAAATTCCACGCTCTGTACTCCCTTTTTCTTTCTTAAAATGTGCATTCGCTTTTAGTGTCCAAAATTCTTCAGAAAGCGATTTAGACCATAAAGCCTGTGGTTCTGGCCTACGTACGACAAATTCGCCAAACTGCTCTAATTTTTCAAATCCGCCCGAATCAATTAATTCGTAGCTTTTTCCCCAGTTTTGAGGTGTTTCGATGGCGATGGACTGGTGCTTGATATGCATTAAGGCTTAAATTGAATTTTGTTTAAATAGAAAACGCTACGTTTTCCTTCTGTTTGATTAACTATATTTTGCGTACCGGAGGCTAAAAAATAGGTACTATACCAATAGGTCAAATCGGAATCAGCAGATTTTTTAACTCGATCTCCAGCTAAATTAGTTTCGATAGATAGCGTGTTTTCTGATTCTTTCGCTCCTTGATGCTGAATAATTTTCGTGACGATTTGATTATCCTTGCTATAACTCAAAATGATTTGATCATCTTGAACAGAAGTTTTTATCTTTCGAATGAGTTTTGGTTCCTTTAAATCATGGAGCGAAATACAATGATCCCAGAGTAAATTCCCTTGAGCATCTAATTCTGCTATGACAGCATGTGTATATACCCAACCATCAAATTGTTGTTGGTTCCCATAATAATTATATCCTCGATACCCCCAAGGGCTATAATAACTTGAAAATGGAGAGTAGAGTCCATAATTGCCATAGCCCCAGCGATAAGGATTATACAACATACTCCATGGTGAATAAAATCCACTCATGGTCGTCATTCCTGGGAAATAACCGCCGCCATAAGGACCAAAATTTGCGTATTTATAATCAGGATAAAAGGCTTCTGCGACAACAAGGTAATGATCTCCTTTTCGAATGATGTCATGCATGAGCAAACGGTAATCCAAACGTAAATCCTCCCCTTTTTCCTCTTTATCTTTAATTTTTTTTGCCTGGCGTTCTATTTGTTTAGGACTTAAGAAATTGAAAAAATTAGTAAATTTTGTAAAACTCGTATAACTAGAATTTACTAATTCGCCATCTAAAAACGATTGAAAATAGAGTCCTTGTGAACTTGGTCCCTTGGATGAACCGATGGAAGTTTTGTGACCATAGGTGCCAACAATGACTTGCAAGGAATCATTTATTTGTGCAGATTTAGCATTCATCATGGCATATTCTTCATTCGGTTTCATTAAAACCTGGCTGACTTGATTTCCATCTTCGTCAAAAGATTTGAGGATTAGCTGATAATCTTTGGCCTTTTTGCCTACCGAGTAAGTAACATTGATTTGTTGATAGGCCGTATCCAAATCCATCGATTGAATTTCTGCTTGGCCTTTTACAATGGCTGGGAGAATTCTCGTCTTTTTTTCATCCAGATTTGTAAACAAGATGACTGGTTGTGAATTAACCATTCCCGCTATAAATAAGGACGCGTTTAGGGCTTTAAAATTTGAAATTTCAATTCGATCGACAGAAATGATTTGATATTTATCAACTTTTCCATTTTCTGTATTCACACGAAATACAACGTATGAATTGCTCTTAAATCGACTAAATAATAGGTACAAATCATCCCCGTCATAACTATGGGTAACATAATCCTGATTGGAATCGATGTTCGCATTGGTTGACCAAACCTGTTCTAGGTTTGTTGAAAACTTTCGTAAATTGAAGGCTTGTTTGTTCAGTTGGCTTAATAAGATCACACCATTCTTCCCTATGGGAATCGTGAAAGTCTCCACTTGATTTGATTCTTGGGGGAATTCAACGCGCTGATTCACTTGTCCATTTCCTTTGAAAATGCCTGTAAGGACCACAATAAGAATCAAAAAAGCCTTTTTCATATTATTCTGTTAAACTTAGTATGATGTCGAATTCTGTTTTCTGAACGGGCGATACAGATAATCTCGAATGTTTAACCAATGCGAGCGAGCTTAGTCGGTCGTCCGCCTTTATTGTTTTTAGCGTAACTGGTTTAGCAAATTTCTTAACCGGCTTTAGCTCCACAACGACCCAGTTCGGGTTTTCCGTCGTAGGATCCTGATAAAACTCCTTGCTTACTTCGGCTAAACCTACGATCTCCATGCCTTCGTTCGAATGGTAAAAAAATACCCAATCGCCCTTTTGCATGGCCTTCAAGTTATTGCGTGCTTGATAATTACGTACGCCGTCCCAAACAGACTTCCCTTCTTTAACGAAATCATCCCAAGAATATTTGAATGGTTCCGATTTTACGAGCCAATAATTCATACTTAAGGAAATTTAGGGAATTTTGAGAAGTCGGGTTTACGCTTTTCTAAGAATGCATTTTTGCCTTCTTTGGCTTCATCTGATAGGTAATACAAAAGGGTCGCATTGCCAGCTAATTCTTGAATTCCCGCCTGTCCGTCTAATTCAGCATTAAATGCCGATTTCAACATGCGCAATGCCAAAGGACTTTTTTCCAATATTTTCTCACACCAAGCAACGGTTGTTGCCTCTAATTCCTCCAAGGATACAACTTTATTAACTAAACCCATTTGAAGTGCATCTGCAGCATCATATTGATCACATAATAACCAAATTTCACGTGCTTTCTTTTGGCCAACAACCCGAGCTAAATAAGAGGCTCCAAAACCACCATCAAAAGAACCTACATTTGGTCCAGTCTGTCCGAAACGAGCATTTTCAGCGGCAATGGATAAATCACATATTACATGCAAAACATGACCTCCTCCGATCGCCCAACCGGCAACCATGGCAACGACAGGTTTAGGAATCGTTCTAATTTGGCGCTGTAAATCCAAAACATTTAGACGTGGGACGAAATCATCTCCAACATAACCACCATCACCTCGTACGCTCTGGTCTCCACCCGAACAAAACGCTTTTCCACCCTCACCTGTTAAGATGATAACTCCAATAGAAGTGTCTTGTCTGGCCATTTCCATGGCCTCTGACATTTCCTGTACGGTCAATGGCGTAAATGCATTGTGTTTATGCGGACGATTGATTGAGATTTTAGCTATCCCCTTGTATTGTTGGAATAAAATATCTTTGTATTCCTTAATTGTGTTCCACGGCAAATTTGACGTCATAATTTATTGGTTAGATTCTTCGTTGTAGGTAACATCCCAAGTATGGTCAGCTAATAAAATTACTTTAGCTAAATATCGACTGTATTTGAAAGAACGGCCCCATTCATGTGGGGCTACTAATGATAGTAGGTCAGTACCATCTTCTTTTTCGTACATGTAATAAGTTTCTGAAATGATGGGCTCATAGCCCATAGCTGCATCATAAATGCGTTCTGAAATTTCTTTACGGTCGGCTAATAATTTTGCCTGTTTCGCTAAAACTTCCATTTGCTCGTAAAGTTGGTTCATTTGACGATCCGTTTGCTGGCGCATCGCTAAAATACTTCTCCCTTTTGTTTTTCCAGTATCTTCCGGTTTAATGACAGCTCCACCTGCCGTATGGGCATAAGGAAGTAGGCCCGGATTTTGAGCTACTTTGTCAGGATTAATCGGATTTATAAATGGATCTTCTTTCATCTTAGCAAGGTTATTTGATTAACCTTCTATTAACTCACGAAATTAGAGAATGTTTGGTTAATTTTGGAATGATTTGTTGAATTATGCAGGTATTTTCTCCCCTTTCTGATGAATTGTTTTCGCCCTCTTCGGATTTCGAACGAGAGGTGTTCGCATTCTGTCTTCAATGGAAAAGTGGGCAATCCGCATTTTTGTTTCATACTTCGGGATCTACGGGAAAACCAAAACCGATTTGGGTAGAACGAGCAGCAATGATTTCCTCCGCCCAATCAACAGGTAATTGGTTGAAATTGAATCCCAAAGACATGGCTTTAGCTTGTTTACCTATGCAATATATCGCAGGTGCCATGGTGATTGTGCGTGCTTTCGTATTGGATTTGCGCGTATGTCTTGTTGATCCCTCTTCCAACCCGTTGATTGGAATAGCACCTTTGTCCATATCTTTAGCTTCCTTTGTACCCAATCAATGGCATGCAATGCTGGAATCTCAAATAGATTTAAGTTTATTTTTCTCTCAGGCCAAAGGTATTTTATTAGGTGGAGCGGCTCTATCTACTGATTTAATTGCTTCTTCTAAGGATTTGCCTTTTCCTATTTTTGAGACCTACGGAATGACTGAAACAGTCTCTCATGTAGCCTTCAGGACTTTAGGACAAAAGTTTTTTCAAACCCTGGATTCTATTGAAATCGATATTGATCCGAGAGATTGTCTAAAAGTAAAGGGTCTTGTTACTGGAAATGGTTGGGTGCAAACCAATGATATTGTAACACTTTTAACGGCTTCAACTTTTGAATTAAATGGTCGTTTTGATCGGGTCATAAATTCCGCAGGCAGAAAAATTCATCCAGAACATTTAGAGAAATTTATTAGCGGCCAACAAGGCCAGCCCTTGGAATTCTTCGTTGAAGCACTTCCTGATAAGGTATATGGCCAACAGGTTACTTTATTTTATACGGGAGCCTGGTCAATTGAAAGCCAAAGGGCGATTCAAGGCCTTTTGCGTACTAATTTTGAATCCTGGGAATTACCCAAACAATTTATTCAATTGACAAGTTTTCAATTTACTGCTTCCGGGAAAATAGATAGATTGAAATCCGTAGCTTTGTATCTTAATTCCAAAATATGAAACCAGCCCGCTTAGAAAAGAAATTTCAGTTGTTTTACGAGAGTCCCAATAATGTTCCCGCCCCTTACCATTTAGAGGCGGCATTTATCTTTGAGGATTTTTTGTCTGATAATCCGCGTGTTGAGGTTACCATTCAATACATCGACCGGGATGATTTTTCACGAGAAGAACTTTTAGCAGAAGGATTAAATGTAGAAGATAACTTTGCTTGGTCTGGTAATTTGTCAATTGCTTGGCGCAACCGTTTGGAGACTGCTTTTTTATTATTCCAATCAGGATCTTGCAATCCACGAGATGAAGAACCTTTTATAACGTTGGAAGCCGCTGATACAAGCACTGCTGTACCGATCAGCTTAGAAGTAGAGGATACTTTGTTGCAGGAATTTATGCAAGCAATTTTGGAAGTTGCCGGAAATGAAATGCCACTCTATTTAGGATTTCAATTTACAGATGCAGATGGAGAATGGACTCGAATTGAAGGCGAAATGTCCTTTTTCGACTTAAAATATACTTACCGTTCTGGAGGGGATAATGGCCCTGTTCGCTTCACCGATCAATGGATGGAATTACAAGAATTGATGCAGGTTTTGTTTATTGGAGAATTTATTTTTGAAAATGGAGTCGAAGAGTTGAAAGCTCAAACACAATTTGCCGTTTATCCTGGCGATGGGAAATGGTATGTGGCAGGCAATACTTGGTTTAGACCTTCTGGTAATAAGGGATATTTTGATTTAATTGAAGATAAATTACGTGATTTATTTACCATATAAATAAATAGAAGGCACATGAATCAATCCATGGAAGAAAGAATTCAAGAGGTTCTGTTTTTGCAAAAATCATCTCTACTTCGTTTGAAAAATTCGAGTGCAGATGAACGGATTGAAAAATTACGCCATTTGCAGAAATATATGTTGGCCCACCAACAAGAACTTTTTGATGCGCTGTTTCAGGATTTCCGTAAACCGAGTTCTGAGGTAATTATCGCGGAACTTTTGGGAGTAAAACGGGAAATTGATCACATGATTAAGCATGTAAGATCCTGGATGAAGCCACAAAAGGTTTCCACTCCCCTCTTGCTTTTAGGAACTCAAGGGCATATTCAATATGAACCTAAAGGTCTTTGTCTGGTAATAGCACCCTGGAACTATCCTTTTAATTTGTCCATCAATCCATTAGTGCATGCCATAGCGGCAGGAAATGCGATTATTTTGAAACCCTCTGAATTAAGCGAACATACTTCGGCCTTTATCAAAAAAATGATAAATACTTTATATGATCCCTCGGAGGTATTTTGTGTAGAGGGAGACGCGCAGGTTTCTACTTATTTGTTGGAACAGAAGTTCGATCATATCTTTTTTACCGGTAGTCCAGCAATTGGCAAAGTAGTTATGGCAGCTGCCGCAAAGCATTTAACTTCTATTACCTTGGAGTTAGGAGGTAAATCCCCAGCCATTGTGGGCCCGAGTGCAGAGATGAATAGTATCGTTCAAAAAATTGCTTGGGGTAAGTTTTTGAATAATGGCCAAACCTGTATTGCCCCTGATTATGTTTTTGTACATGAGAAAGTGCATTTCCAGTTTTTAGCTGGTCTAGAAAATGCCATTCAGGCATTTTATAATGCGGATTCTAAGGGAATTGAGCAAAGTAATGACTACGCAAGAATCGTGAATAGGAGACATTTTGATCGCATTGTGCGATTACTGGATGATGCGAAGGAAAAAGGAGCCAAAGTGATTTTTGGTGGGGAATTGAATCCAGAGACGAATTTCATCAGTCCGACTGTTTTAAGTCAATGTACCATGGACATGGCGATTATGCAGGAAGAGATATTTGGGCCAATTTTGCCTGTACTAACTTACCGTTCCGACGAGGAAATTATTAGTCACCTAAGTAAAGAAGAAAAGCCTTTGGCGCTTTATGTCTTTTCGGAAGATAAAGCCTTCACAGATTATATTTTACAGAATACATCAGCCGGTTCAAGTGTTGTCAATGATTGTTTGATTCAATTTGGTCATTCTTTTTTACCATTTGGTGGGGTGAACAATTCAGGAATTGGTAATTCGGGAGGCAAATTTGGTTTTTTAGAATTTTCAAATGCAAAAGCTGTACTCATTCAAAAGACTAATGCCTTGCGATTCTTTTATCCTCCCTACACGTTTCGTACTAAATGGTTAATCGGACAAGTTTTGAAGTGGTTTTAAGAAGACTACTTTTTTGTTTTTTTCTCAGTTGTCAGTTTATTTCATCTGGGCAAAATGCTGTTTTAGATCAAAATCCATTTACATTGAAATTTAATCGTATTTCACTGAATAATGTACCTGCGGATATCCTTTTCCCTGCCGGTTATGATTCAGTTGCCCAACGAACAGCAAATGATTTGGAATCGAATTGGAAGAAAATTGGTTCAGGTTTTCCAAAAATCAGACATCGATTTTCTGTCATTCTTCAAAATCAAGGATTAATTTCAAATGGTTTCGTCAGCCTTGTAGCTCCTCGTGCGGAATTTTTAACAACATCGACTCAGGATCCTGCATTATTAGGTACGAATGATTGGATGCCTCTCCTCGTGAGCCATGAAATGCGACATGTGCATCAAAATAATGCTGCTCGGCAAGGATTAGCGAATTGGGTGCATGGATTCTTCGGTTCGTATGGTCAAGCAGTTTACAGTAATTTGTTGGTCCCCAACTGGCTTTGGGAGGGTGATGCGGTAGAAACAGAATCTCGATTGAATGGAATGGGGCGTTCATCCATTCCGCAATTCAAGTTGCCTTTGAAAGCTTATTTGAACATGTATGGTATTCCAAACTATTCAAAAATGATGGGCAAATCCTATCGACAAATGGTGCCCAATCATTATGTTTTTGGGCAATATTTAAGCCAACAAATGACGCAAGATTTTGGTGCTGATTTTATTCCTAAGCTTTGGCAAACAACATTAAATCATCCAGGTTTATTTGCCTTTTCGAATCAGTTTAAGAAAATCGCGGGTGTATCGATTGATCAATATTCAACAAAAGTCCTCTCTAAATTAGCTGATGAAAAACAGCCTATCGACTTAAAACAAAAGGGTTTTACGCAATACCAGTATCCTAATTATATATCAGAGGGGCGCATCATTGCTATGAAAAGTGGATTTTCTGATATTAAGCAGTTGGTGGAAATTCAAAATGGGAAAGAGCGCCGATTAACTAATTTGGGACCTATGATTGATGCATCGATGTTGAGTGCATCTTCAGATTTTGTCGTTTGGTCAGAACTCGTTTTTCATCCACGTTGGGGTCAGAAGCAACAAGCCAGAGTAGTCTTTTATGACTTAAAATCTGGACTAAAAACATTTTGGAATCCGAATGAAAAGTTGATTAGCCCAAGTATTTCCCCTGATTCCAAATTCATTTCGATTATTCATATCAAAGAGAATGGTCAAACTTCCCTGAAAGTTTATGATCGCGAGCAGCGTAAATCAATTGCAGAACGTGTTGCCTTGCCGGGAGAACAATTTCTACAACCGCGACTTAGTCATTCGGGGTTTTTGGTTTATATTCTTAAAAAGGGAGGTAATAAATCGGTTTGTATTTGGGATTATCAAAACAAGAAGGAAGTTTTTCGAGGTGATTTTGGGCAGCACAACATTGCACATCCCTATCTTTCAGGCGATTGGATTTACCTAAACTTTCCAGCTGGACGATTTGACCAAATTGCTCGTTTCAATTGGAAAAATCAGCAATTCGAATTATTGACAGATGAACAATTTGGAGGATATAATGCAGTTTTTAGATCAGATTCGGTCATCTATTCAGCCTATTCAGCTTCTGGTCATAAAATTATGCATGTGCCGTTGACACCTAAGAAGTTGGATTTGATTGTTCAACGATTCGAACCGGAAAAGGATACATCCCATGTTATTTATCCAGTTAAAGAGGTTTCTAAATGGAATTTAATTAATCCTTTTACTTGGGGACCCGTTTTGAGTTCTACAGGAAATCAATTAGAATATAGTGTCATTTCTCGCGATGTACTCAACAATCTACAAGCAGCTGTAGGTGTTCGGTATGGCATGAACGAAAAGACATTTGCACCATTTGCTCGCCTCTCCTATCAGGCTTGGTTTCCAATCCTTGATTTCAATTATCAACGTAGCGATCGTCAGACGCAACTCTTTGTTGATAACAAAACGCCTTTCGATAGTTTACGAACTGATCAATGGAAACAACAGAATTGGGATGTCGGAATTCGGGTTCCTTTAAATTTAACCCACAGTGCTTATCAAGAGTTTTTGCAATTTAGTTCGAATATTGGCTTTTTGCAGGTTCGAGGGTATGATTTAAGTAAACGCTATTATACTGAGCCATTTAATGGGAATTATAGTTTTCTGAAACATCAAGTTTATTATAGCAAATTGCTCAGTAAAAGTTTATGGGATGTACAGGCTCGAAAAGGAGTCGTTTTTCAAGCAAATTGGAATGGAATGCCATTCAAACAAACACTTCACGATGAACTATGGAACATACAAGTTCAAGTTTATTTACCTGGAATTTTTAAGCATGATGGGGTCTTATTGCACTATGCATACCAACAAGAAATGGCAGGAAATTATCAATTTTCAAGTTCTGTTTATTTTCCTCGTGGATATTTATATACGGCATTTAATCGTATCTCGACGATGGGAATCGATTACCGTTTTCCAATCTTGAACACCGATATTAATTTAGGCAGAGTTTTATATGTGACTAGATTGAAAGGGAATTTATTTGGAGATTTAGGCTTAGGGAAAGATAATTTGAATGCAAAAACACAATCCTTTCATTCATTCGGCGTAGATTTGTCAGCCCAGTTTCATGCATTTCGATTTTCACAAAGTTTTGAATTAGGCGTTCGAGCGATGTATGTTTCTGCAAATAAAACTTGGGCATTTGTTCCATTGGTAATCGATATAGGATTTTGACAAATCGAATTGTTATACTTTTTATTGCTTCATTGTTGTTTTTTGCGTGTCAAAAGGAACAGGATACGAAGGGCGAAACGATCCCCCCAACTGCTATTTTTCAAAAAGCACAGAAACCTGAATTGATTGTAGCTTATTTGACCAATTTGTTGGAAAACCAAGATGGGGCAAATCTTTATTACCTAAGGGCGAAAGCATATTTTGATATGCGAGCTTATCAAAAAGCAGAAGCCGACATCGAACAAGCATTAAATCAAATTCCTGGTGATGTAAATTTTCTTTTATTGTCAGCACAAATTAAGGCTCATGTTGGTTTGATTGCAGAAGCGATTGAAGATGCGAAATTAGTTGAGTCCAGTGGATTGGCTTCATCCAAATTATATGAGATTTTGTCTGAATTATACTTGGCTAATCATGAAAAAAAACTAGGGTATCTTTATTTGAAGAAATTAGATAAAGCGGGTATTCCAGAATCTGGGAAAATGTTTATGGAGTTCTTAAGGCGAAATTATCATTCAGATAGTTTAGGGGCCTTGCAGTCAATTCGATTTGTAGATGTTCAACATCCTGATTTAGGGCATGCCTATTTTTCCTATCAGTTGGGTCATATTCCTAATATTGTCTATCAAAAGCAAATTTTAGGAGAATTGAAGAAATACCCACTTGATCCATATTTGATGTTTAGTTGGGGGCAGTTTTTGGTTCATGTCGGACAATTTGGTCAAGCAGAAAAAGTCTTTAAGCAAAGTATTGCTTGGTTGCCACAACATGTTGGAATGCGATTACAACTGGCTTATTTTTATTTGGACAGGAAGCAGTATGATTTGATTGAACAAACGTTAGCTCCTATTTTGTCCAATGTTCTTGTCGTGCGGGATGTTCTTTATCTGAAAGTCTTAGTGGCCTTAAATCGGGGTGAAAAAACGAAAAGTATTGCACTTTTGGATTCTATTAGGAAGGTATATGTTAATGATGGGCGTTTTTCTGTTTTACATGCACAATTGGTGGGAAAAAAAACGGACTCAGTGAATACCATGCTAGATTCAACACAACAAATTGTACCATAATTTTCCCGGTTATTCAAGCTTATAATGCGGGTAAATTCGTACCTTTGCAAAAATTTTTTTATATGATTAAGATATCTTTTCCCGACGGTCAGGTTCGTGAGTTTGCAAAAGGCGTTACACCGATGGAAGTTGCTTTGTCAATTTCAGAGGGTTTAGCTCGTAATGTATTAGCTGCTAAATTAAATGATGAGGTAGTTGATGCATCAACGGCAATTGATTCAGATGCTAGCTTACAGTTGTTGACCTGGAATGACGAGGAAGGGAAAAAGACGTTTTGGCATTCATCTGCCCACTTAATGGCAGAGGCCATCGAGGCCTTGTATCCTGGAACTAAATTTGGTATTGGTCCTGCGATTGAGCACGGATTCTATTATGACATCGATTTAGGGGGGAAAGAATTTGGTTCTGATCAATTCAAAGAAATCGAAGATAAGATGGTTGAATTGGCTCGTCAGAAGAGCGAGTACATGCGCAAGTCGGTGTCTAAATCGGATGCGATTGCCTATTTTACAGAGAAAGATGATGAATATAAATTAGAGTTGTTGGAAGGCTTAGCTGATGGTTCAATCACTTTCTATACACAAGGGAATTTCACTGATTTGTGTCGGGGGCCACACATTCCTACAACAGGCTTTATTAAATCAGTTAAGTTATTAAGTGTTGCTGGGGCGTATTGGCGTGGAGATGAGAAGCGCAAGCAAATGACGCGTATTTATGCAATTACCTTCCCGAAAGCGAAGGAGTTGGAAGAGTATTTATTCTTATTAGAAGAAGCTAAACGCAGGGACCACCGAAAATTAGGAAAAGAATTAGAGTTGTTTGCTTTTTCTGAAAAGGTAGGAATGGGTCTCCCTTTGTGGTTGCCCAAAGGAACTATTTTACGTGAGCGTTTAGAGAATTTCTTAAAGCGTGCGCAGGTTCGTGCGGGTTATTCGCCGGTAGTTACGCCTCATATTGGAAGTAAAGAATTGTATGTGACATCAGGTCATTATGCGAAATATGGGAAGGATTCATTCCAACCAATTCTCACGCCCGATGAGGGAGAAGAGTATTTATTGAAGCCAATGAATTGCCCGCATCACTGCGAGATATATAAAACGAAACCACGTTCTTACAAGGACTTGCCACTTCGATTAGCGGAATTCGGCACGGTTTATCGCTATGAACAATCAGGAGAATTACACGGCTTAACGCGTGTTCGTGGGTTTACGCAAGATGACGCACATATCTTCTGTCGGCCAGACCAGGTAGAAGAAGAGTTTATGAAAGTGATTGATTTGGTGCTTTATGTATTTAAGGCATTGGGCTTCGATGAGTATTCTGCACAAGTTTCATTGCGTGATCGTGAAAACCACGAAAAATACATTGGAAATGATGAAGATTGGGATCGTGCTGAACAGGCGATTATCAAAACGGCAGAATTGAAAGGATTGCCTACGGTTATTGCATATGGCGAGGCTGCATTCTATGGTCCTAAATTGGATTTTATGGTGCGTGATGCGCTGGGTCGTAAATGGCAACTCGGAACGATTCAGGTAGATTACCAATTACCTCAGCGTTTTGAATTGGAATATACGGGTTCTGATAACCAAAAGCACCGTCCTGTGATGATTCACCGGGCGCCATTTGGTTCATTGGAGCGTTTTGTCGCTATATTAATTGAGAATACAGCAGGAAATTTCCCGCTTTGGTTATCGCCAGATCAATTAGCTGTATTGCCTATCTCAGAGAAATTTGAGGATTATGCAAATGAGGTTTATTTGCGACTTCAAGAGCGTGATTTGCGAGGTTATGTAGATCATCGGAATGAGAAAATGGGTCGCAAAATTCGAGATGCGGAAGTTGGCAAAGTTCCTTTCATGATCATTGTGGGTGAAAAAGAGCAAGCGGAAGGAATGGTCAGTATTCGTAAAAAAGGGGAAGGAGATTTGGGAATGATGACCCTAGATGCCTTTATGGCATTAGCAGGTGAAGAAATTAACCAACATTCCTATTCCAATTAGAATAAACTGATAATTTAAGCGTAAGACCGATATTTGTTTGCTTTTACGCGCTTTTTAAATTAGCTTCGAAGTGATTTTTATTTAAACCAAATTATAATTTATGGCTTTACGCCCCAACAACAATTACCGAGGAAATAAGCGAGAAGAGGAACCGTATCGAATTAATCAATTGATTCGCGGTGTTGAAGAAGTTCGATTAGTAGGTGAAAACATTGAGATTGGTGTTTATCCTTTTGCGAAAGCTTTAGCAATAGCGGAGTCTCAAAACTTGGATTTGGTTGAAATTTCTCCCAAAGCTGTCCCTCCTGTTTGTAAGGTAATTGATTATGCGAAGTTTAAGTACGATCAAAAGAAAAAGCAGAAGGAAATTAAAGCCAACGCTACCAAGACTGTTATTAAAGAAATCCGATTCGGTCCTAATACGGATGAGCACGATTTCAACTTTAAGTTGAAACATGCTGTCAACTTCCTAAAAGAAGGTGCTAAAGTGAAAGCTTATGTTCACTTTGTTGGCCGTACTATTGTATTCAAAGAGCGTGGCGAAATGCTGTTGCTTAATTTTGCCAAAGGATTGGAAGATGTGGGTAAGCCAGACGATATGCCTAAGTTAGAGGGTAAGCGTATGAGCATTATCTTTTCCCCTAAAGTGGCGAAGAAATAATTTTACTATTTGAGTGGAATTTTAAGGTAATTTCATTACTTTTGCGTTCCAATTTTTACATTTAATAATTCAAAGAATGCCAAAAATTAAAACCAACTCTGGAGCTAAGAAACGCTTCAAAGTAACGGGAACTGGTAAGATTAAGCGTAAGCATGCTTTTCATAGCCATATCCTTACTAAAAAAACAACGAAACAAAAGCGTAATTTAGTTCACGCAACTTTAGTTTCATCTGCTGATAGAGATCGCGTTAACTTAATGTTAGTTCTTTAATTATCAGTTTAGTTATTGTTAAACCAGAAAGTAGGCAAAATAAGTAATCGAGAGATTCGCCTTTTTTCAAAAAACAAAAAATTATGCCAAGAAGTGTCAATCACGTAGCCTCAAGAGCTAGAAGAAAGAAAATCCTTAAGTTAGCGAAAGGATTTTACGGTCGCGGAAAAAACGTTTGGACTGTAGCAAAAAACAAAGTAGAGAAAGGTTTGCAATATGCATACCGCGATCGTAAAGTTAAGAAAAGAGATTTTCGCGGACTTTGGATTCAACGTATTAACGCAGCAGCTCGCCAAGAAGGTATGTCTTATTCAGCTTTCATGGGTAAATATAATAAGTCGGGTATGGCTTTAAACCGTAAGGTTTTAGCTGATTTAGCAATGAATCACCCAGAGGCTTTCAAAGCAGTTATTAAAAAACTAGCTTAGTTAGCAAATGAAAGTCCCGATTTATTCGGGACTTTTTTTTTATCTTCTATCTTTGTTATCAATTCGTATAACATTGAAAAAGCCTATTTATTTCGATTATGCTGCTACCACTCCGGTACATCCAGATGTGCTGAAAGCAATGATGCCGTATTTTACCGAGGAATTTGGTAATGCTGGATCAAGTCAGCATTATTACGGCTGGGCAGCAGATGAAGCTGTAGAAAAAGCTAGAAAGCAAATTGGTGCATATTTTGGCGTTGCAGGGCGCCAGCTTACTTTCACCTCAGGTGCTACTGAGTCGAATAATTTAGCAATTCTTGGTTATTTGAAAGATAAAGAGCCTGGTCATTTGATTACCTCTACAATCGAGCATAAGTCAGTTCTTCAAGTATTTCAAGAATTAGAAAAAATAGGTTGGGTTGTTAGCTATTTAAAACCCAATTCCTTGGGTATTATTGAGCCTAATTCTGTTCAGGCGGCCATTCAACCAAATACCTTACTTGTTTCATTGATGATGGTCAACAATGAAACTGGGAATCTGACAGACTTTTTGACAATCTCAAAAATGTGCAAGGAACAGGGTATTTGTTTTCACTCAGATGCCACGCAAGCATTGGGGAAAATTGATTTACAGCTTTGTCCGGATTTGCCGGATTTGATTAGTTTTTCTGGTCATAAAATTTTTGGACCCAAAGGAATTGGTGGCTTAATTAATTCATCAAACAAAACCCTCCATGCCTTGACTTTTGGGGGTGGACAAGAGCGTAGCTTACGTCCCGGTACTTTAGCGGTCCAACAAATTGTAGCCTTGGCTGCCTGTTTTAGTCTGATGCCAATCCTCTTAGCTGAACTTCCTAAGATTCAACTTCAAAAAGATAATGTACTTCAAGGACTACTTGTAGATTACGTTCTTAATTCAGCTGATAATCAATCAGTTCCACACATATTGAGTTTATCTATTCCTGATATGGATTGGGAAGAAATGTTTCTTAAAATACCATTCATTGCTGTTTCTAATGGGTCAGCTTGTAATGCCAAATCTCAATTGCCTTCTCATGTAATGAAAGCCCATGGGCATGCAGATGCGCTGGCTTTAGCAACCATTCGGATTTCTTTGAGTTATTTGACACAAGAGTCTGACATTGATTTCTTGATTAATTATTTAAATAATCAATTGGCATCTAGATGAAAGAATTATTAGTCATATTAGCCCAACTACAAGTCCTGTTGAAGGCTGGAGAGGCAATTGCCTTAGCCACGGTTGTACATGTAGATGGTTCGGCTTATCGTCGGCCGGGTGCACGTATGTTGATTGACGCAAATGGGAATTGGTGGGGAGGTATTAGTGGAGGTTGTTTAGAAGGTGATTTGTTGAAAAAGGCGCAATTAGCTATGGTACAACAAAGAATTAAACGAATTACCTACGATACGCGTGAGGATGACCCATTTCAATTGGGTGTTGGCTTAGGATGTCAAGGTTTAATTGAAATCGTAATCGACCCCATCCGAGAAAACATTGAACGGACGATGGTTCTGTTAATTGATCAACTTGCCTCTGCAAAACCAGGGTTTATCCGTTCTCAATGGACTGATCATTCTTTAGCAATTTCGAATGTGGAGAATTCCGTGACTGGTTGGGATGAAAAGCTACAAGTATTCACGGAATACTTACCTGTGAGAACTCGAATTTGGGTGGTCGGGAATCAATTTGATGCCTGCAGTATGATTGAATTATGTTTGAGTTTAGCCTGGGAAGTTCATTGGGTTGGAAATTCGGCTAAAATGCGTAAAGATCTCAAAGATCGTGTAGTTGCATATTATGACTGGGATGTTGATTACGAGTTACGTTCAAGTGATTATTTGCTGCTGATGACGCACGATTTTGACCGAGATGTATCTTTTCTTAATCAACATGTTCGTGATCAATCCTTTCAATATGTGGGAATTCTAGGTCCTACTAAACGATTTGATCGTCTAATCAAACAATTAGACTTTCCGTTAGTTTCTGATATATCTACACCAGTAGGTTTAGACATCGGAGCTGAAGGGCCTGATGAAATCGCTTTAGCTGTCGCCGCTGAGATTTTGGCAGTTCAAAATAAACGAGACGGCCAGCGATTAAAATTTAGAGCATCAACTATTCATTAACATGAGCCCAATTAACAGCCTAAGAGAACAAATTAAACCTTATCAACAAGCTCTTTACCAACATTCCATCAACTCATTTATTCAAACACCATCAGATCTTGCAGTATTTATGCAACATCATGTTTTTGCTGTGTGGGATTTTATGTCACTTGTAAAAAAGTTGCAAGCAGAATTGACATGTATTACACAACCCTGGGTTCCCAAAGGATCAGCCGATGTACGTTTTTTGATTAACGAGATTGTACTAGGAGAGGAATCAGATGTAGATCAAAATGGTCATGTTACTAGTCACTTTGAATTGTATTTACGTGCGATGCAGGAACTTTCAATCGAAGTCCCTCCTATTTTGAATACTTTTTTGCAGGCCCAAACCGTGGATGAAGTAATTCAACGCATTTCAAATTCAGCTTTAGATGCTTCATTAAAGCATTTTTTATCCTTTACTTTTGAAGCGATTTCGAAACGCCCCATTGAGGAGATTGCTGCTATTTTCACCTTTGGTCGGGAGGATTTAATACCGGGAATGTTTCAAAAAATTGTAGACCAATTAAAGCAAGATGCTCCGGCCCAAATTGAAACTTTAGTTTATTATTTAGAACGCCATATCGAGATTGATGGTGATCATCACAGTCAATTAGCTTATCGTATGATGGAGGAACTATGTGGAGATGATGTTGAGAAATGGAGTCGGGCGACAACTGCGGCTATCGAATCTTTGCAAGTGAGAAAACGCTTGTGGGATGGAATTGTAGGGAGGTAAGAATTAAGAGTTAAGAATTAAGAGGTAATTGATATGGCATAAAAAAAGCCCGATCCGTGAGGGTCGGGCTTTTAGTTTAAGCTTATGCTTATTTTACTTCTTCAAAAGCGACATCTTCAGCCCCACCATCTGCCGTAGCATCTGCTGTTTGTGCTCCTTCGCCACCTTCTGTAGCTCCAGCCGCATACATTTCTTGAGATGCTGCAGTCCAGGCTGCGTTTAATTTCTCAAGACCCGTATCGATTGCCGCAACATCTTGTGATGCATGAGCAGCTTTCAATTCAGTCAATGCTGATTCAATGGCTGTTTTGTTGCCTTCGGATAATTTTTCTCCGTATTCTTTCAATTGCTTGTCAGATTGGAAAATTAACGCATCCGCTTGGTTGATTTTTTCAACACGTTCTTTCTCTAATTTATCCGATGCCTCATTTGCTTTCGCTTCATTACGCATTTTTTCGATATCCTCATCTGTCAAACCACTTGACGCCTCAATACGAATTTTCTGCTCTTTTCCTGTTCCTTTGTCCTTTGCAGACACATTCAAGATACCATTCGCATCGATATCAAAAGTAACTTCGATTTGCGGTACTCCACGTTGTGCTGGAGGTAAACCATCTAAGTGGAATCGGCCTAATGAACGATTGTCTTTCGCCATTGGGCGCTCACCTTGTAAAACATTCAATTCTACGGATGGTTGGTTATCAGCTGCCGTTGAGAATGTTTCAGATTTTTTTGTTGGAATCGTTGTGTTGGCCTCAATCAATTTTGTGAAAACACCACCCATCGTTTCAATTCCTAATGATAAAGGTGTAACGTCTAGTAAAAGCACATCTTTTACTTCACCTGTTAACACTCCTCCTTGAATCGCTGCTCCGATAGCAACAACTTCGTCTGGATTAACTCCTTTTGAAGGCTTTTTACCAAAGAATTTCTCTACTTCATCCTGAATACGAGGAATACGCGTAGATCCTCCTACTAAAATTACTTCATCGATATCAGCATTCGTGTAACCGGCATTTTTCATGGCACGCTTACATGGCTCCAACGTACGTTGGATTAAGCTATCCGCTAATTGCTCAAATTTAGCACGTGTCAATGAGCGAACTAAGTGTTTTGGAATACCGTCAACGGGCATGATATATGGCAAGTTGATTTCCGTAGAAGCTCCTGAACTTAATTCAATTTTTGCTTTCTCGGCTGCTTCTTTCAAGCGTTGTAAAGCCATTGGATCTTTACGCAAGTCGATATTTTCGTCAGAGATGAACTCTTCGGCCAACCAGTTAATGATAACTTGGTCGAAGTCATCACCACCTAAGTGTGTATCGCCATCTGTCGATTTAACTTCAAAAACACCGTCTCCTAATTCTAAGATAGATACGTCAAACGTTCCACCACCTAAGTCAAAGACTGCAATTTTCATGTCTTTACCACCCTTGTCTACTCCGTAAGCTAAAGCTGCTGCTGTAGGTTCGTTGATGATACGCTTAACTTCCAATCCCGCGATTTGTCCAGCTTCTTTCGTTGCTTGACGTTCTGCATCATTGAAATAAGCAGGAACAGTGATAACTGCTTCAGTTACTGTTTGGCCAATGTAATCTTCAGCCGTTTGCTTCATTTTCGTTAAAATCTGTGCAGAGATTTCTTGAGGCGTATATAATCGATCACCGATGCGAACACGTGGAGTATCGTTGCTTCCTTGTTCAACTTGATATGAAATGGTTTTCAATTCTGAACTTACCTCAGAAAACTTTTTACCCATAAAACGCTTAACAGATGAAATCGTGTTTTGAGGGTTCGTAATGGCTTGTCTTTTGGCAGGATCTCCCACTTTACGCTCGCCATTTTCCAAAAATGCTACAATGGATGGAGTCGTTCTTCTTCCTTCTGAGTTAGCGATAACCACTGCCTCATTTCCTTCCATAACCGCCACACATGAGTTGGTGGTACCTAAGTCAATTCCAATAATTTTTCCCATGATATTTTTAATTATTTTTTCTCCCTTTATAACAAGGATAGTGCCATTAGATTGCCAACTGACATATTATGACATATTGTCACAATTAAATATAATTCGAATAATTTCGTCAGTAAATTGGGCTTTGATGTATCTTTACAATTCTAAATGCGATCAAAATGTCAAATGCAAATGATTTTACTTGGGTAGAAGGTTCAGAGCCTCATCGCCAACGGACTCGCGAAATAATTAAAAAACATCCAGAGGTTAAAAAACTTATTAGTAAGAATCCAATGACCTTTTTGTGGATCTTGGTCAGTGTAGGTATTCAACTTTCTCTTGCCTATTATTTGAAGGATGCATCTTGGACCTGGATCATTGGGATAGCTTGGTTAGTGGGCGCTTTTCCTACACATACTTTGTTTGTTTGTATACATGAATCTGCCCATAATTTGATCTTTAAAAAGAATTGGATGAATGTTGCGGCTGGAATTATTGCTAACTTCCCTTCCCTATTCCCTACGGCTATTTCGTTTAAAAATTACCATTTGAAGCACCATGCTTTTCAAGGGGTACATGAATTAGACGCTGATTTACCCGATTATTGGGAAGCTAAATTGATTAATAACTATTTTATCGGCAAAGTTCTTTGGTTGATGCTTTACCCATTCTTTCAGGGTATTCGTACTATTCGCTGTATTGAATTGGCTGTTTTTGATCGAGGAGTTATTATGAACATTATTGCCCAGTTGGCTTTTGATAGCGTCATTGTCTATTTCTGGGGTTGGCCCGCACTCGCTTACATGGGATTAAGTTTCTTATTTTCTGTGGGTTTGCATCCCTTGGGTGCCCGTTGGATTCAAGAACATTATTTGGTTTTAGATAAAAATCAAGAAACGTATAGTTATTATGGTCCTTTGAATGGCATTAATATGAATGTCGGCTACCACAATGAGCACCACGATATGCCTTCTGTGCCTTGGAATAATTTACCAAAATTAAAGTCTGCTGCTCCAGAGTTTTACGAAAACTTGAAGTACCATACCTCTTTTGTGAAATTATTGTTCACTTTTATCTTTTCACAGGAAATTGGATTGTATTCGCGTATTGCACGGAAAGAAAGAGCTGGTGTTCCCTTGAATGATCGGTCGACACCCGATATCGATATGATATAAAAAAAAGGTCAGCCTCGAAGCTGACCTTTTTACTTATATAGCTTGTTTGCTATTTCCTGCTATCGTATAGGATTTCCCTTTAACTTGTAAGGTAATTGGCTGTTCCGATAGGTTCTCAATTTCAATTCCTTGTTTATGAATTTTAATCGCTAATTGATTGGCTCGGAAATTAATCTTGAAGGCATATTCATTCCATTGTTTAGGTAAGAATGGATCAAAATTCAATTGATGATCTACGAGCGTCATGCCTCCAAAGCCTTTTACAATGGACATCCAAGTCCCTGCCATACTTGTAATATGGCATCCATCTTCTGTATCATTATTATAATCATCCAAGTCTAAGCGTGCAGCGCGAGTATAGAATTCGTATGACTTATCTTCTTTCCCTAATTTGGCAGCTAAAATATTATGAACACATGGGCTCAAAGATGATTCATGGACCGTTAAAGGCTCATAGAAATCATAATTACGTTCGATTTCATCTTTCGTGAAGTCATTCTCAAAGAAATACATGCCTTGTAGTACATCTGCTTGCTTGATGTAACAAGAACGCAATATGCGATCCCAAGACCAGTTTTGGTTGATAGGTCGTTGGCCTGCAGGAATCGTATCTACTGGAGCAATCACTTTATCTAAAAATCCATCTTGTTGTAAATAGATTCCTCGTTTTTCATCTCGAGGGAAATACATGTTTTGGATGATGTGTTGAAATTGCTCAATTTCACTCGATACAAAACTAGTCTTGCTTAATTTATCTTTCGCTTCGTTCGGGTAATTTTCTTGAATTTCTTTCAACACCTCAAGCGTATATTTCAAGCACCAAACAGCGAAATAATTCGTGTAAAAGTTATTATTTACGTTATTCTCATATTCGTTTGGACCCGTAACACCAAGCATCACATATTTTTGTTGGTTTTCCGACCAGTTTACACGCTGAGCCCAGAAACGAGCAATGCCGATTAAAACTTCCCAGCCGTATTCAACTAAATGTTTACGATCATTCGTATAATCCACATAATCCTTGATTGCATAAGCAATTGCCCCATTACGGTGAATTTCCTCAAAAGTGATTTCCCATTCGTTGTGGCACTCTTCCCCATTCATGGTAACCATCGGGTATAATGCTGCACCCTGATTAAAACCAAGTTTCCCTGCATTTTCTATGGCACGATCGAGTTGTTTCCACCGGTAAATCAATAAATTTTTTGATACTTCTTGTGGAGCAGTCGATAAATAAAAAGGAATACAATAGGCTTCTGTATCCCAATAGGTAGATCCGCCGTATTTTTCACCGGTAAATCCTTTAGGACCTATGTTTAATCGATCATCTGCCCCCGTATAGGTTTGATTTAATTGGAAAATATTAAATCGAATTCCTTGTTGGGCCGAAACATCTCCTTTTATTACAATATCATTAATTGCCCATTTGGCAGCCCAGGCAGCTGCTTGCTCTTCAAGCATTTTTTCAAAGCCTTTTTGGCTAATCCTTTTTAAATAAGCTTGAGCGCGTGTTAGCAAATCATCTTTTGGATGATTTTCAGAACTTAAATTTACTGCATACTTGAATATTGTTAACGTATCACCTTCTTGAACAGGAATTTGGTAATTAAGTTCGCTATACTTCTCTCTTGTTGCCGTTTGGGCATCTATAGAAAGTTTTTTGTCGTTTAGTTTCAATTGAATTTGTTGGCCTGTTACAACCTCAAACCCTGTTTTCTTCGTTTTTGACCATACAAATGAAGTGTTTTCGCTTGCGCCTACTTGTACTTCATCCCAAAACTTTTCATCGTAGTTGGAATCTTTATTCTTTATATCGCCATCAACAAACGCTTTTACTTGAATTGTATCTGTGAAATTCAAGGCTTTAACTTGATACGAAATAGCACCGGATTCGTCATCTGCCATACTATTCAATCGAATCGATTTAATTTCGATTGATTTACCGGAAGCTAAATTAATGGAACATGTACGAAGGATGTAACCCTCTTTCATGTTTAATTCACGGTAAAATGCATTTATTTTGCAATGGTTAAGATCAACAATTTCATCTCCAATTTTGATTTCAAGGCCATTCCAATTTGCGGCATTTAATACCTTAGCAAAATATTCTGGATAGCCATTTTTCCACCAACCAACACGTGTTTTATCTGGATAATAAACTCCTGCTACGTAATTTCCTTGTAGTGATTTACCCGAATAAGTTTCTTCAAAAGACCCCCTTTGCCCCATTCGGCCATTTCCTAAAGAGAAAATGGATTCTGTGATTTCATTATACTCAGGATGAAATTGATCTTCGATGATTTTCCATTCATCTAATTTTAAGTATTGTTTCATTGGGCTATTAGGTAATATATCGAATCATTTACAAAATTAGAATTTTGTCCGTTTTTGTAATTTCTGTGCTACGCTGTTTCTTAAAATTGTAATAATTCAGCTGCTTTTACTCCAATGAAATTTGGAATGATTTTGTCGGCTAATGACAATGTTTCAGGCTCCCCTATTCCGATGGCTTTCATATTTCCAGCTTTGGCTGCTTCCACGCCCGCTTGTGCATCTTCAAAAACAATACATACCTCAGGCTGTAATCCTAAGCCTTCCGCTCCTTTTAAAAAAACTTCCGGATCGGGTTTGCTCTTACTCACTTTATTACCATCAATGATTAAATCAAACCAAGGCATCAATCCCGTTTTTTCTAGAATGATTTCCGCATTTTTACTAGCTGAACCTAAGGCGATTTTATATCCCAAACTTTTAATCTGTTGAAGGAAATCTAAAACTCCTGGTAAAATTTCACTGGGATTCATATTTGAAATTAGTCGGAGGTATTCCTCATTTTTTTCAATAAGCCAAGTGTTTTTTTCTTCTTGTGTTGCTGAATAGTTCGCCCAATTCAAAATTTTATTCAATGATTCAACGCGAGAGACTCCTTTAAGCTGTTCGTTTTGTTCCTCAGTTAATTCATAAGCGAATTGTTTCCCCAAGTTTTTCCATGCTTGAAAATGGTAAATAGCTGTATCAACGAGAACTCCGTCAAGATCAAATAGGCATGCCTTGTAAATCATTTGTGGTAAAATTTAGCTTTTCTGTATAAATTCAAGTACCAAAATTATTACATTTACACATGCCAAGAAAGCCTTTTTAGCTGTGCTAGGCTGTTTATTTTAACTATGCGCCCAATAACCTCTTTTATCTTTTCTGTTTTAACTTGCTTGTGTCTTTCGTCACATATGTTTTCTCAATCGCCTATGTCAATCAATTCTACGTCTGAAAAATTTGTAGTCTATCAAATGATGTTTCACCTCTGGGGAAACAAACAAACCGATTTAGTCCGCAATGGCTCCTATAAGGATAATGGTGTGACCAAATTCAAAGATGTTTCAGATGTTGCTTTGAAAGCTTTAGGTAAGAAAGGGATTACCCATTTATATGCAACGGGACTTATCGAACATGCCACCATGGAAGATTTTACGGCTTATGGTTCTCCTTTGGATCACCCATCTGTTGTGAAAGGTCGTGCAGGCTCTCCATTTGCTATCAAAGATTATTACGATGTCAATCCATTCTTAGCTGAAAATCCGGCTAAACGTATGGATGAGTTCAAAGACATGTTGAAACGCATTCATGCGAATGGACTTCAATTAATAATCGATTTTGTTCCAAATCATTTGGCCCGACAATACTCCTCCGACCAGAAACCTAAGGGGGTTGTCGACTTTGGGGTGAACGACAAACATGATGTAGCCTTTGATGCCAATAATAATTTTTATTATTTACCTGGTACTCAATTTTCTGTTCCAGAAGGTGTTCATCCTCCTGTCCCAGTAACAATCCCTTATACAGAAATTCCGGCTAAGGTTAGCGGTAACAATGTGTTTTCATCCCAACCGTCAATTAACGATTGGTTTGAAACAGTCAAGTTGAATTATGGTGTTGATTTACAACATGGCAATACAACCCATTTTGATCCCATTCCAAATACGTGGTCTCAGATGCATGAGGTTCTCTCCTATTGGACGGATTTAGGAGTTGATGGATTTCGTTGTGACATGGCCGAAATGGTGCCTGTCGAGTTTTGGACCTATGCGATAAGCAAAATAAAAAAGCAAAATCCGAAAATAATTTTCATAGCGGAGATTTACCAACCGGATCGTTACCGTGATTATATATTTAAAGGGGGCTTTGACTATTTATACGATAAAGTGGGTTTATACGATGCCGTTCGCCGACTAATGGAACAAAAGCCTGAGGCAACTTGTGCGGATATCACACGCGTTTGGCAGAATGAATCGGGTGATTTTGCGAATCACATGTTACGTTTCTTAGAGAATCACGATGAGCATCGATTGAATACGCCTGCATTTGCGGCCAATAATTTTTGGTCATCAATTCCTGGTATGGTTATCACTGCGAGTTTACATGATGGTCCATTAATGGTCTATATGGGGCAAGAGTTTGGGGAAAAGGCAAATGAGATTGAAGGCTATAATGAAGCGGATGATCGGAGTTCCATGTTTGATTTTTGGCGAGTAGAAACTCATCAACGATGGATGAATGGAGGTAAATTCGATGGTGGGGCATTAAATGCAGACGAAAAGCTAATTGATACTTTTTATCAGGATTTATTTAAGCGCGTTGTACAGTCAGATGCAATTGCTTATGGAGCATTCTTCGATTTGCAATATGCCCAATCTGATTCCTATCCGAGTAAAAAAGTCTATTCCTTTTTGCGTTACACAAAAAATGAACGCTTACTTATTATCTGTAATTTTGATTCAAAGCAAGATTATTCGTTTGATGTAACAATCCCTGATTTAGCGAAGGATATGATGCATTTGGATAAAATCAAGTTACAAATGCAACATGCATATCTACCTCCTTTTCATTCAGCTAAGGCCACTGTGAGTGGAAATACGATTGCAATTCCAGCAAACAGTGCAATAATCATTAAACTCTAATTCTATGAAAGGCTTTACAAAACCTAAACTTTCTATTACCCAAATTATCAACATGAGTGTTGGATTTTTAGGTATTCAATTTGGATTTGCCTTACAGAATGGGAATGCCTCACGTATTCTTCAGAGTTTTGGAGCGGATGTTGAACAATTATCATGGTTTTGGTTGGCGGCCCCCCTTACCGGTATGATCATTCAGCCGATTATCGGATTCTATTCAGATCGGACTTGGAATTTTCTTGGTCGGAGGAAGCCCTTCTTTTTATCCGGTGCGATATTAGCGGCTTCTGCCCTTTTCTTTTTTCCTCATGCAGGAGCATTGGCTGGTTTTTTACCCCCGATGATCGTGGGTGCGGGTATCTTAATGATGATGGATGCCTCATTTAATGTATCTATGGAACCATTCCGAGCCCTGGTAGCGGATAATTTGCCTGATGAGCAAAGCACTTTGGGATTCTCGGTACAAACCTTTTTAATTGGAATTGGGGCGGTAGTAGGATCTTGGTTGCCCTATATTTTTGGGGAATGGGTAGGATTGGCTAAAGATGCAGCGCCAGGCCAAATTCCGGATAATGTGGTGTATTCTTTTTATGTGGGCGGTACCGTATTTTTGATTGCTATCCTATGGACGATTATTACGACCAAAGAGTATTCGCCTACAGAACGAGAATCCATGGGATTTCAAGAGGAGGGTCAAGATGATACCTTATTTTCGGTTTTTCGTTACATCAAAGAAATGCCTAATACAATGCGTCAATTAGGTTTGGTGCAATTCTTCTCTTGGTTTGGTCTATTTTCCATGTGGGTTTTTTCAACTCCTGCAATCGCTCACCATGTGTATGGCGTGGCTTCAGATGATCATAGTTCAACAGCGTTTCAAGATGCTGCCAACTGGGTAGGAATTATTTTTGGTGTCTATAGTGGAGTATCTGCCATATATGCTGCATTTTTACCCAAAATTGCGCAATTAATGGGTAATAAAGCTACCCATGCGATTTCGTTGGTTGCGGGTGGATTAGGTTTGATATCGATATATTTTATTCAAGATCCAACGCTTTTAATTTTAAGTATGGTGGGTGTAGGTATGGCTTGGGCTAGTATTTTAGCTATGCCCTATGCAATTTTAGCAGGTTCAATCCCTTTAGCTAAAATGGGCGTTTATATGGGTATTTTTAATTTCTTCATCACGATTCCCCAGATTGTTAATGGGATAATAGGCGGTTCTATTGTCAAGTATGTATATGGTGGAGAGGCGATTTATGCGATTGTTATGGCTGGAGTATTTTTCTTGATGGGTGCTGTGAGTGTATTATGGATCAAAGAAAATTAATTTTTATTAGTTTATTTTTGAGTTTTTTGACTTCATTCGGTCAAAATCCAGGAGATTCCTTTGTTCAAATTGGAAAGCGCTTTTTAGGAGTTCCCTATCGTGCCAATATGCTTTCAACAGCAAATCCTGAGCAATTAATAGCTTCCTTAGACGCATTCGATTGTGTCACCTTTTTGGAAAATAGTTTGGCTATTCAATACTCGAAAGGCGTTGATTCGAATTATTTGAACGCATTACGACATGTTCGTTATTCAGGAGACACGATTCAGTATGAAAAACGATTCCATTACTTCTCCGATGCAATGCATGCCTTGGGATTTTCTTTGATATCTGATCCATTACATACGCGTGTTTTGAAAAAGGATTATTCTTTTCTATCCAGCTATTTGAAATCGAAACAGCGTTCTACTATTAATATAGAGCTTTTACAAAATAGAGAAAAAGTATTAGCCAAACGAACATTTCAATATACGGATGTTGCCGACTTGCCTTATTTGCTTCCATTGATAAAATCTGGAGATATTGTCGCATTTGTCTCACCTAACCCACATTTAGATTTTTTACATACTGGAATGTTGGTGAAACAAGGAAACTCCATTCATTTATTACATGCATCTCAAGAGAAAATGCAAGTTGTTCTTTCCGACCAAAGTTTACAGGATTACTTAAAATCTCATCGAAAATTCATTGGAATTTGTGTTTTTCGCCCTATTTTTAATGAATGAAAAAATACGATTTTGACCGGGTCATCGACCGAAATAATACCTTTAGTTATAAGTGGGATAATGTGAGCTATGGAGACCGGGATATGATACCGATGCCTGTGGCAGATATGGATTTTCCAGTTGCTGAAGAAATTATTGCTGCCTTAGATTCCATTACGGATCATAAAATTTTAGGCTATTCGATTGTGCCTGAATCTTTGCAGGTTGCGGCCCAACAGAAAATTGCCAAAGATTATGGTTGGGAAACCCAATTAGACTGGCAAGTTTGGATTCCTGGAATTGTACCGGGAATTACGGCTGCTTGTGCTGCATTTTCATCCCCAAATGATGGTATTTTGACGGCTGTTCCCGTTTATCATCCTTTTCATTTAGTTTCTGGCTGGTTGGGGCATCCCCTACATACTTTTCCAATGATTGAAGTAGCGGGCCGTTGGACCTATGATTTTGAGGCATTCGAAAAAGCATTAAAAAAGGGGCCAAAGGTATTTTTGTTTTGCAATCCACATAATCCTGGTGGAACAGTTTTTACGGCTGATGAGATTCTTCGAATTAAATCATTGTGCAAGCAATATGATTGTATGATTATCTCAGATGAGATTCATGCAGATTTAAAGATTAATACGGCCGTAAAGCATACATGCATCCAAAGCGAAATTTCATTTTTTGCTACGTCTAAAGCCTATAATACGGCTGGATTGGGAGGAGCTGTAGCTATTATTCCAGATGCTGCCACTCGATTAGCTTTCCAAAAGAAGACATTTGGATTCTTCCCAATGCTTTCTCGACACAGTATCGAAGTCATGTTAGCCACATATGCGATGCCTTCGGATTGGATGGATTCGCTTCTGCCCTATTTACGTTCAAATCATGATTTGTTGCTCAATGCCATGAATCAGTTGCCCGGCATCAAGATGTTACCATTAGAAGCTACTTATTTAGCTTGGATAGGTTTTGATGCGCAATTGCATGGCGATCTTCAAAAGCGTTTATTTGAAGCAGGGTTGCATGTTTTGCGGGGTGATCAATTTAAGGGAGGCGATTTTGTTCGTTTAAATTTTGCCTGTCCACGTGTTACGCTCATGAAAGCGATTGAAATCATAGAAAGTGTCGTTCATGCGTCTCATTAAATCATTATTGTTTATTGTATTATTAGCCACCTTGGTTTTCTTGCTCTATTTTGTGACAAATTCGGAGGAAGAAGCCGTGCAGGTTAGCCTGCAAGATCAATTAACACTTGCAGAACATTCTGATTCATTATTGCGCAAAGAATTGTTAGACACCCTTCAGATTTCCCGAACAAGCCCTATGAGTGCTTTATTTGAAGATTTTGAAGCTAGATTGGAAAATGGAAATATTGTTATTAGTAAAAGCAATCGCCTTGTTGGCCAATACTCCTTGAATCAATTAACATTGCGCCAAGTTTTGTTGGCCGATTTGAATGGAGATGATGTGCCGGAATGTTGGCTTTTAGGGATTAAATCAAGTAAACAGGTTGAAATATTTGCTTTAGAAATTAAATCAGGACACATCAAACGAATTAATTTTCCTACCTTGAAAGGTAGTCAAGCTTTTGGATATGTTGGGGCGGATTCCTTGTATTTTGATAAGTCCACCATAGCCAGACAATTTAAATTTACCAATGACCCCTATGCTGATGTTGAATCAGGCCGACGGGTTTGTTTTTATCAGTTTGGTAAAGACCATAGTTTTGTATTAAAGAAAACAATAGACCTAGAATAAATTATGAAACCGAATTTACGCTCCCAACAATGGTTTGGAAAAACTGGAAAGGATGGCTTTATTTACCGTGCTTGGATGAAAAACCAAGGTATTCCTGATGATTATTTTCAAGGAAAACCTGTCATCGGGATTTGTAATACATGGTCTGAGTTGACGCCTTGTAACGCACATTTCAGGGAATTAGCTGAATTTGTAAAAAAGGGGATTATTGAAGCAGGTGGATTTCCTGTTGAATTTCCAGTGATGTCCTTAGGAGAAACTTTGATTAAGCCCACTGCGATGCTTTATCGTAATTTGGCCAGTATGGATGTTGAGGAATCAATTCGTGCTAATCCCATTGATGGAGTTGTTTTAATGTGTGGTTGTGATAAAACGACCCCCTCCCTCGTGATGGGTGCATGTAGTGTTGATTTGCCAACCTTGGTTATTTCAGGTGGCCCCATGATGAAGGGAAAGTTTAAGGGAAAGGAAATTGGGACATCGGATGTTTGGCGTTTTGCCGAAGCTTATAAATTGGGTGAATTATCTCAAAAGGAATTTATCGAGGCAGAGGCCTGTATGGCTCGTACACCGGGACATTGTGCTGTCATGGGAACTGCTTCAACGATGGCAACCATGGTGGAAGCGTTGGGTTTAAGTTTACCTCAAAATGCTGCGATTCCTGCGGCTGATGTACGAAGAAAGGTTTTGGCACAACATTCAGGAAGGCGTATTGTGGAAATGGTGAATGAGGATTTGAAATTGTCTCAAGTATTAACCCGCCAAGCCTTTGAAAATGCGATTCGAGTGAATGCCGCAACCGGAGGTTCTACAAATTTTGTAATTCACTTGTTGGCCATTGCAGGTCGCATAGGTGTTGATTTACATTTAGATGATTTTGATAAGTTTTCATTGAATATTCCTTTGTTAGCTAATATTCAGCCTTCAGGTGCTCATTTTATGGAGGATTTATACTATGCAGGTGGATTGCCAGCATTGATGAATCAAATGAAGGAACATTTACATACAAGTAGCATAACGGTCAACGGTAAGACAGTTGGAGAAAATATTACGGATACTCCGATTTACGATCCTTCCATTATCTCGACGTTTGCTGAACCCTTTAAACCCGATTCAGGGATAGCCGTTGTTCGTGGTAATTTAGCTCCTAATGGTGCTGTATTAAAGCCATCTGCTGCTTCTTCAGAATTATTCAAACACCGAGGGAAGGCAGTTGTATTTGAAAATATTGAGGATTACCATGCACGCATTGATTCTCCTGAATTGGAAATTGATGAATCGTCCGTGATGGTACTGAAAAATGTAGGTCCCAAAGGTTACCCAGGGATGGCCGAGGTGGGTAATATGGGAATTCCGAAGAAATTACTTGAAAAAGGAGTTAAGGATATGGTACGGATTTCGGATGGCCGGATGAGTGGTACAGGGTTTGGTACAGTTATTTTACATATTTCCCCAGAATCGGCTGCAGGAGGACCATTAAATTGGGTTCAGAATGGAGACTTCATTGCATTGGATGTGGAGAATCGTTCTATCAACTGGGAAGTTTCAGAGGAAGAATTGGTCAAACGTAAAATTGCACAGCCTTTTACACCTCCATCAATGCCGCGTGGATATGTAGGTTTATTTATCGACCACGTTGAACAAGCTGATCAAGGGGCCGACTTTGATTTCTTAAAAGGTGGTTCTGGTTCTATCGTAACAAGAGATTCGCATTAATGAAAAAGTTCGTCATCACGGGTGCTGGCCAAGGAATTGGTTTCGAATTGGTCAAACAATTGTTGGTCCAAGGGCATTTTGTGATTTGGAATGAGCTTGATGCACAAGTATTTGACGAAGCGAGCAAAAAGTTGAAACAATTAGGCTTAAATAAGTTTATCGGTATTCAAGCAGATGCAGCTTCTGAGGCTTTTTTAACAGAATTAGCTAAAGTATTACAATCAAGTCCCGGCGAACTGGCTGGGCTTGTTTGTAATGCAGGTATTACCACTTTTGGCGATTTCTGGACTTATACTAAGGCATCGATGGATCAGATTTTACGTGTAAATCTTTCGGGAACCTTCTTTTTAATTCAAACGGTTGCGCGATTTTTAAAGGATCACAATCTTTCCGGTTCTATTGTGGTGATGTCTTCCGTGACTGGACACCAAGCACATCCTGATTTAGCTGCTTATGGCATGACCAAGGCCGCATTAAATCAATTAGTACAGAATTTGGTCATTGACCTATCCCCTTTTCAGATACGCATTAACGCAGTTTCTCCTGGAGCAACGATTACGGAGCGTACTTTGAAAAACACGGAATACCAACATGATTGGGCTGAAATCACTCCTTTAGGCAAAGCAGCAGATGTCAGTGATATTGCGGATACTACCCTATTCTTTTTATCCGAACAGAGTAAACACATTACGGGACAAACCTTAGTAGTTGATGGTGGCTGGACATCCATTAGCCCACCTCCCAGGCATTAGGCCCAGGCTTTCTCTAAGAAATTCAGCCAATTTTGGTGACAAATCTTCTTGATATCATCAGCGGTAAAACCACGTTTCAGTAATAAATCAGGTATTTTTTGTAAGTCGGCAATTGTCTCGATGTCAGCCGGGCATTGTTCCTTTCCAAATCCTCCATCCAAGTCAGTTCCTAAACCCACATGATCCGTATTTCCAGCTAATTCACAGATATGTGTTAGGTGGTCAATCATCGTATTTAAGGTAACCCCCATGGATTTTGGAGTTGATTTTCCCTTTTCCCAATTGGGAACCATCATCCAAGCATCCATTGGCATTCCTATTACAGCTCCACGTTGTATGAGCTTTTTGAATTGTTCGTCTGTGAATTGCCTATTGTGGTTGACAAGGGCCCGACAATTATGATGACTAGCCCAAATATGTCCATTAAAATGTTCCAAGGCTTCCTCAAAACTATCATCACATAAATGTGTCGCATCTAATATGATATTTAATTCTTCCATTTTACGAAGGAGGTCTTTGCCATTTGGCCCTAAACCACCTGTAGAATTTGTCCCCTGGGCATAGCGGCCCGGACCATAATGAGCAGGTCCTAATGCGCGTAATCCTGATTCATGTGCAACTTCTAAATATTCCACCGAGACGATTGAATCTGCCCCTTCGAGGCTTAAAATATAGCCAATCGTTTTTTGATCACTCGGCCAAACGGCTAAATGCGCATACAATTCAGGCAGATTTCGTATGGGACGTAAATCGCCCGACTTTTCAAGCGCTTTGTAATAAGCTAATTGCCCTTGTGTCTGAGCCCAGGCTTGTTCTGGGGAATGCCAACCAGGTAAATCACTAGTTCGTTCTACAAAACGAGCAATTTGAGTAGCCACAACTAAACCGATATTTCCTTTTCTTAATTCATCCAAGGAAACAGTTGCTAAACCGCGGTCGGGTTTATCAGTTAAATGCTGCTCACGTGCATTGATCTCCTGAATAGTTGCGCGCAAATCGCGATTCCATTCGAGCGCATTCATGCTTAAATCCAAATGTGCGTCTATAATAAACATCTTATATGGTTAGTTTACGATCTCGTGCTACTACTTTCCAAACATGACCATCGCCAACCTGCAAATACTGATGCAAAGCTACTGTGGGACAAATATGGTAAGGATACATGCGAACAATATCGCCGATTCTTAATGTTGAACTATCGCCTACTTCGATGACGCCGTGCTCTTCACTTTGGCTAATCAATTTCCACTCCGGATGATCGATGAACTTCAGTCGGTTTTCGATGCTATTTTCAGCCGCTACCGATTTATGACCTACATCAATGGTAACTGTGTGATCGGTAGGAATTGAAATCACCCGACCGATTACCTCAACAGCTATTTTTAGGCTATTTTCTGGAAACAAGTTGGCATATCCAGTATCAAAAAACACAAATGTTCCTGGGCTACAAACATAATGGGGATTATGTCGATGAATTAAAAAACTTGGAGTTCCACCTACGACAAGTTCTAAATCTTCCGGTACCTTGGATAAAAGGGAATAAAAAGTTTGGAAATCGTCTTTAATGTGTTGCTTACGGACTTCTAGGTCGAGGTCACGAATATGGCCATCGTAAGCATGCAGGCCAACAAGTATTAAGTTTGGTAATGTTTGAATTCGTTGAATTAATGGTAAGGAATCTTCGGGTTTAATCCCTGTACGATTCATGCCCATGTTCAAATCGACATACACACGTTGATTATCCGCTACCGAATTTAATGCATTCGCCGCCTGTTCATCATCTAATAAACAGGCAAAGGATGTCTTAGGGTATTTATTGCAGAGTTTAACAAAACGTGTTAATGTAGTTCCTGTGGGTTGCATCGACAATAACACATCGGGAGCCTCATCTAATGCGAGTAATTCGGCCTCCGAAATGGTTGCAGCTTTGAATTTTGTAATTCCAGCAGCCAATAATAATTGATTGACTTCACGGGTTTTATGCGTTTTAATATGCGGGCGTAATCGATCGGGATTATTATCCACCTGCTTAAGAACCCATTGAATGTTATGTTGGACAGTTTCTGGATTAACTAATAGTCCTGGACTTTCTATGTGGGCGTAATTAATCATAGTGCTCGATCTAAATGAACATAGCCGCCATCTACATGAATGAGTTGGCCTGTCGTATGGCTTGATTTCGGGGATAATAAAAAGGCAACCATTGCCCCTATTTCATCTGCTGTCGTCATCCGATTTCCTAAAGGGATCTTAGCTTCAATCTCAGCTAGTTTTTCTTTGGGATTATCCAATGTTTGAATCCATTTTTCATACAATGGAGTATAACATTCTGCGACAATAACCGCGTTTACTCGGATATTATGAGGTAATAATTCTACAGCCCATTCTCGCGTTAATGCGTTTCTGCCGCCATTTGCGGCAGCATAAGCAGAAGTTCTGCCTTGTCCCGTTTCAGCTGTTTTGGAACCGATGTTCACAATCGCGCCTTTGCTCTTGATTAAATAAGGTAAACAGGCTTGTGCCAAAAGGTAATAATGAATCAAATTAGCGTGCAAGGATTGCATGAACTTTTCATAATTTCCATTTGCCAAACCTACACCATCATTTACTCCCGCATTATTGACTAATCCATCAATTCGCCCAAAAGTATCTGCAATTTCTTGTATTACCCTGGTACATTCTTCGGGTTTTGTTAATTCGGCAACAAAGGAAAAAGCCTGTCCACCCGTTGCATGTATAAGATCGATGCAAGCTTGATTGTCGGCCATATTTCGACCAACAATAGCCACCATGGCCGACTCTAACCCTAAAGCCTGGCTGATTCCTGCACCGATTCCTTTGGCCCCTCCGGTTACAATAATTACTTTTTCTTTGAGTCCTAGATTCATATTAATCCAATGCGTAAAAGTTTTTACAATTTAGTTCATTCAATTTTGCTTGCTCAGAATCACTTAATGAATTGATGCCTGATCGGTAAACCTCGATCCATTGATCTAATTCACCGGCTAGTTTTACTACGGGATAATCGGTTCCAAATAATAAACGATCTGGGCCAAATACCTCTAAAGCCACATGAATCGTATTAATTATTTGCGCTGGATTCCAAGTTTGCCAATCGGCTTCCGTGATTAAGCCAGATATTTTCGCTGAAACGTGTTCCAATTCTTTGAATGCACTTATTTCGTTTTTCCACAACCTTAAATCGCCTGATTTAATTGGTGGCTTAGCCAAATGATCCAAAATAATCTTTTGATCCAATTGTTGGCAAAATTCAACTCCTGCTGCTAATTGATGTGGCATTATGAGCAGGTCATATGTATAATCGAAAGCATCTAATGCACGAACGCCTCTTAAGAATGCTTTTTCTTTTAAAAAGTCGGGATTTTTTTCACCCTGTACAATATGTCTAAATCCTTTTAGCGCCTCAAATTGTGAAAAATAGGCAAGTCGATCTTCAATATTGTCTTGTTGTAAATCGACCCACCCTACTACACCTTGAATAAAATCTGATTGTTCAGCTAACGCTAATAAAAATAAGGTTTCTTCTTCAGTTGATGATGCTTGAACGGCAACACAAGCATTAATGCCTTTGGAATGAAATAACGTTACATCAGGATAGAAATCCTTTTGAATCGCGACCATATCATCTGTTATCCACGTATCACGTTCGGCATCGTAATTCCAGAAGTGTTGATGGGCATCAATCATTTTGAATAGGCGATTGCAGTCTGTTTTTGAACGCCTAATTCATCCATACCTAATGTGACAACGTCACCAGCTTGTAGATAAATGGGAGGTTTAAACCCTAGTCCCACTCCATGAGGTGTTCCCGTAGAAATGACATCTCCAGGTAATAATGTCATAAATTGTGAAATATAAGACACTATTTGTGGTACTTTAAAGATCAATTGGTCTGTATTTGAAGTTTGGAATCGTTTACCATTGACATCTAACCACATAGAAAGTTGATGCACGTCATCTATTTCATCTTTTGTCACTAACATGGGTCCCAAAGGGGCAAATGTATCACAACCTTTCCCCTTCGACCAATTACCTCCTCTTTCTAATTGATATTCTCTTTCAGAATAATCATTATGTAAACAGTAGCCAGCAACATAATCGTATGCTCTTGATTCTGTCACATATTGAGCTTTTTTGCCAATTACAATGGCTAATTCAACTTCCCAATCCGTTTTTGTAGAACCTTTTGGAATAATAACTGAATCATTTGGGCCACATAAAGCCGTTGTACTTTTAAAGAATAAGATGGGTTCTTTCGGAATCTCAGCACCAGTTTCACGCGCATGGTCGGCATAATTGAGTCCTACACAAATGATTTTAGAAGGACGAGCTATACATGAACCGATGCGAGAAGGATTTGAAATTTCTGGCAAATCTTTTGTCGCTAAAACGTGTGCAAGTTTGGTTAAACCGTCATTCGCAAAAAAGGCTTCATTGTAATCGGTAATATGTTCTGATACATCAAAATATCGATTGCCAATTAAAACGGCAGGCTTTTCTTTCTCAAACGCTCCTATTCTTACTAATTGCATGGACTATAAAGATTTGATGGTTTCCCACATGGTTTCGGCAAGGAATTGATTTCCCGCCTCATTTAAATGTACGCGATCGGTAGTTAAAATACCTGATGTCTTGTTTTCGATGTTGTTTTTTTCCTCGTATCCTAAGAAAATTTTACGCAAATCGATCAATTTACATTGATTGTCAGAAGCTATTTTGCGGATGATATTCGAATATGCATTTAGGTCTCCATCGTTTTCATTCGTCGCATCAAATTTTTCTCCAATGACCGTTGGTGTGCATATAACTACCTGAATATTAGCTTTTTGTAGTCGCTTAATTAAAGCGTTGTAGAACTTTTCAAATTTGTCGGCATCTGTTCCCGTTCTCGAACTTGTCTTGTGCCAAACATCATTTATGCCTACATAGATAATAACGACGTTGGGATTCTTTGCTAGAACATCTTCTTCGTGGCGTAGGTATAAATCATATATTTTATTTCCTCCAATTCCTGCTCCGATTAATTCATATTTACTCGCTAAACCCAGGGTTCCCAACATTTCGGCCATTTTGGTAATATAGCCTGTTTTACCTACACCGGCTTGTGTGATGGAATCGCCAAAAAAGACGATGCGCGTAGGGTTTTCTGCTGTTTTGAATGAGCTTAGGCTCAAACTGAGTAAAAGAATGATTGATAAAATTTTCGTTTTCATAGGTTTTAATTGTTTAAGTAAATAAATCCACCGTCAATGGGATAATCACATCCTGTTATAAAGGAAGCCTCATCTGAACATAAATATAGGGCTAAATTAGCAATTTCGTTTGGTTTAGCCATTCGACCCATGGGTTGAGTTTTAGATAATTTCTCAAACATTTCTGCTTGATTGTCGGGGTAATTTTTAGCAATAAATCCGTCAACAAACGGTGTATGAACCCTTCCGGGTGAAATACAATTACATCTAATTCCGTGCGAAATGTAGTCTTTTGCAATGGATAAGGTCATGGATCGAATGGCCCCTTTTGTCATGGAATACCCAAACCGATCTGGAATCCCAACGGAGGCTGCAACGGATGCCATGTTCAGAATTACGCCTGATTTATTGGTTACCATGAAGGGAATAAAGGCTAACATGCAATGGTATGCTCCTTTTACATTTACATCGAATATGCGCTGAAAGTCTGCAGGTTGCGTTTTTTCTAAGTTCCCAATCTGCGGAATCCCCGCATTATTGATGAGAATATCGATGGGGGAAATACGCGTGGCAATTTGTTCGACAACCTCAAAATCTGTTATATCTGCTTGATGATAATTAATTTTTAAATTTGGGACTTTCGAAGGTGTAGTTAAATCGATTACATGAACCTCTGCTCCTTGCTGTTGAAACAACTCGGCTATTGATTCCCCAATTCCCGAGCAACCACCTGTTACAACTACTTTTTTACCTTTTAATGAAAATTTCATGGAATAATGTGTTTAGTCGCTACTCACCAGTCACTAGTCCGAAGGCTAATAACTAGACTTTTATTAGCCCAGACTTTAGTCTGGGGATCCCTAGGCTAAAGTCTAGGGTTTTAAATAATCAGTCTCTAGTTGTCAGTCCGAAGTCCGATGGATAGCTCTTAATTCTTACCTCTTACCTCTTACTTCTTACCTCAAACATTTACAAAGAAACCCCTCTCCTCCAAAACATAAAATCATCCTGTCCCAAATCCATCGCTTTTGTGGTAATTTCTCCAGATGCTAATTTAATGATATACTCCATTACTTCCTCTCCCATTTCTTCAACCGTTTTTTCGCCACGAATAATGGGACCGCAATCGATATCTATGATTTCTGGTAGTTTTTCGGCTAAGCGGGTATTGGTTGACAATTTTACCATTGGGCTAATCGGATTGCCTGTAGGGGTACCTAAACCCGTTGTGAATAATTGTATTGTTGCTCCTGCACCTGCCATCCCCGTAGTTGCTAATACATCATTTCCAGGCGTACAAACAAGGTTTAATCCGGTTTTCGTTGCATATTGACCATATCCTAATGCGTCAACGATCGGAGAAGATCCCGCTTTTTTTGCGGCGCCTGCTGATTTAATCGCATCCGTTATTAATCCGTCTTTGATATTTCCAGGGGATGGATTCATGTCGAAACCAGCGCCAACGGCAGCGGCCCTTTTGGCATATTCGCGCATCATTTTTCCAAAATTGTCTGCAACTTCCGTATTAACAGATCTATTTTGAAGTTCTTGTTCAACTCCACAAAGTTCAGGAAATTCCGCTATCATGACGGTTCCACCTAGCCCAACGAGTATATCAGCTGTATGTCCAATTGCTGGATTCGCCGAAATACCTGAAAATCCATCAGATCCCCCACATTTTACTCCTACGCGTAAGGCAGATAGTGGAGCCGGTTTACGTTCAATTTTATTGATTTCAATTAATCCTTCAAAGGTTTTTAGTACAACTTCATTCAGTAAGTTTTCTACGCCACTTCCTTCGTCTTGTTGTTGCTCAAAGAAATGAATGGGCTTATTGAAATGAGCATCTTTTTCGCTTAATTTTTGCTTAAATACCTCGATTTGAGAATGTTGGCACCCTAAACTTAAAACCGTAATGCCACCTACATTTGGATTAACACAATAACCCGCTAATAATGCACATAGATTCATCGAATCATCTTGATTCTCTCCGCACCCACTTTCATGAGTTAAGAATTTTATGCCATCAACATGGGGGAATAAGGGACTTTTACCAATCATGACTTCGGATGAACTTACATCCAATCTTAGTTTTTCCCCAGCCTCATATTGTTTTTTTAAATGAATTACTTGATTCGTGATTGAATCATTCTTCTGAAAGCCAAGCCCTTGCACAAATGCATTTTTTAGTAATTCAATATTTCTGTTTTCACAAAATACGAGGGGAATAACCAGCCAATAATTTTGTGTGCCCACTTGACCATCTGCGCGATGGAATCCGTTAAATGTGCGATGTTGAAATTTGCTGATATCAGGACTTGTCCAAGTATAATCTTTTTGTTTGCCAACGAAGTCTTGCGAGGCATGATGTAAATTAAAAGTATGTATTAAGCCTCCTTTTGGAATATCTTGACTTGCATGCCCTACTAACACGCCATACATAAAAGCTTTTCCTTCTTTGTCTATAGCCTCTGTTGTAAATTTATGTTTAGCTGCGATGTCATCCTGTAAGTGAATTTCATTTCCAGCATGGTGAATAATTGTTCCTGCTTTAAGGTCTTGTAAAGCTACGAGAAGATTGTCAGAAGGATTAATTTGTAAAAATAACTGTGACATAGGTTTAATTTAGGCTAAATATTTTTGTTGTTAAGACCCATTTTTCATGGATTTTTGAACCTGGTATTCGTTGTTGGAACTTATCCATCATTTTTTCCCATGCTTGAACAGCCGGATTTTCAGCATCAAGTTTTGCTTTATTCTCAAACGAAAATGTTTCGTTCGTGACCATTTCCATGATCAATCGATTCCCGAAACGATATATTTCCATCGAAACAATTCCTGCCTGCCGAATGCTTTGATCGATTTCTCCAGGAATCTGCTGATGGTAAGCTTCATATTGTTTAATGGATTCAGCCTCATCAACTAAATCTAAAATTAACAGATACTTATTCATTTGTTTTAATTATTGATCCTTTATATGCATAATATACGATGTATGCGAAACAAAACATCGGTATTGCTAAAGCAACATTGGTATTGATTTTAAATAAAGTTGCTGCCAAAGGAGGTAGAATAGCACCGCCCACGATTGACATGATGATTAAGGATGAGGCCAATTTTGACCCCTCTCCTAAGTTTTTACATGATAGAGCAAAAATTGTAGGAAACATGATTGACTGACAAAAGTATACAAACATGATGGCAACGACTGCCATGATTCCTCCCGCTAGCATCGCGATAACCAGCGAGGCAACGGCACCAATTGCATAAACGCCTAATATGAGGTTCGATTTGTATCTGCCCATTAAGAATGTACCGAGAAACCTTCCCAATAGAAATAGAATAAAGGCAAATGAAGCATGAAAGCTGGCCATTTGGGTTGCCGACATATCTGCAGAGATCTGATAAATTTTTTCAACAATCCATAAATTCGTTTCAGGAGCATAGTCTAATTTTAAATCAACAAAATTTCCCCAAAGTGTTACTTGTGCACCGACATTTAGAAATTGAGCGATAATTCCTAGTACGAGGTGTTTGTGTGTTAATAATTCTCGAATGGAAACATTTGATGTTTTTTCCACATTAGACTTTAACTCAGGCATTTTAGTGAATGCAAAAAGTATGGCCACAAAAGTTACAACACATGCAATCAATAAGTAAGGAGTTTGTACGGATGCGGCATGTGCGGCACGAATGGCCTCTGATTCAACAATCGGCATTGCTGCCAATGCTTCTCTACTATATTCTTTATCAGAGAAAATAAAGAATCCTCCTATCACGGGGCCCAAAATAATGCTCATTCCATTAAATGATTGCGCAAAATTCAAACGAAAATCCCCTTTAGCTGGATCCCCTAAAACGGTCACATATAAGTTGGCTGCTGTTTCTAAAAATGCAATTCCGCTCGCTATCATAAATAAGGCAAGCAAGAAAAAAGAATATGCTCGAACATCTGCTGCAGGATAAAATAGAAAAGCACCAGCAGCATATAAAATTAATCCGAGGAGTATTCCCATTTTGTATCCATACTTCCGCATGACCACTCCGGCAGGCAATGCCATAACAAAATAGCCAAAATAGAATGCTGTTTCAACGATATTTGCTTGCCAGCGCTGTAAATCTAATGCCGTTTGAAACTGTTTAACTAAAGTTCCGTTTAAACTATTCGCTAACCCCCAAAGGAAGAATAAGCTTGTGACCAGAATTAAAGGAATCGTGTAATTATTTTTGCCTTCGGAAGAGACACTGACCGTGTCTTGATCTGATTGGGGTAAAGCCATGTTAAATCGTTTAGAGGTAAAGTCAAAAGTTTGGTCAATTTACCGTGTTTTATATAAATTTTAAGCATGACGGAATTAAATAATTGAATTATTTTTTGATTATTTTAAGTTATATTCAGTTTTTATTTTGATGTACTATTTTATCAACAATGTGTTATCGTATATGAACAAGTTCTTATCAACCGGTTTGTTAACTTTTGTTTTAGTTACAACGCTTTTCGCTCAAACCATAAAACCCATATTCCCAATTCCTTCTGCTAAACAATTAGCTTGGCAAGAATTAGAGTATTACGGCTTTGTGCATTTCAACATGAATACATTCACAAATGTAGAATGGGGAGAAGGGAAAGAAGATCCTCGTTTATTTAATCCAAGTGCACTTGATTGTGATCAATGGGCGCGAATTGCAAAGGCCGCTGGAATGAAAGGCTTAATATTAACTGCCAAACACCATGATGGATTTGCTCTGTATCCTTCCAAGTTTACGGAACATTCGGTTGTCAAATCCCCGTGGAAAAATGGAAAAGGAGATGTTGTTCGCGAATTGTCAACTGCTTGCAAGCGTTATGGGTTAAAATTAGGTATCTATTTGTCTCCGTGGGACCGCTTCCATCCTGCTTATGGAACAGAAGGCTACAATCAAGTATATGCTAAAATGCAAGAAGAGTTGTTGACCAATTACGGTCCAATTTTTGAGTTTTGGTATGATGGGGCAAACGGAGAAGGTCCTAGTGGAAAGAAGCAAGTATATGATTGGAAATTATTTCATTCGATGGTCCATAAATACCAGCCGCAAGCAGTTCAATTTTCTGACAATGGTCCTGATATCCGTTGGGTAGGCAACGAACGAGGTTATTCTTACGAAACCATGTGGTCTCCCATCAATAAAGACGAAATTTATCCAGGTTATCCAAAATTTGATGATTATAAACAAGGTCAGGAAAATGGAAGTCATTGGGTTGGGCCTGAGGTAGATGTAAGTTTACGACCAGGTTGGTATTATCATCCAGATCAAGATGATAAAGTTAAGTCGGCAGATTCCTTAATGCGAATTTATGTGGCTTCTGTGGGACGTAATGCTAATTTGTTAATTAATATACCCGTGGATACGCGCGGCTTAATTCATGCAAATGATTCTGCTTCATTAATGGGATTAAAAGTATTAATGCAACGTGGCTTGACTAGTTTGCGTAACAAAGAGGATCGCATAAGCGCATCGTCATATTCAAAGGGACATGGAATTTCGTTCATTTTGGATAATAATCGAAGTAGTTTTTGGGCTGCTAATTTAGCTGATAATAAACCAGAAATTACCTGGAAGGCACCCAAGGCAATATTACTTAATGCAGTTATGCTTCAGGAACCCATCGCATTAGGCCAAAGAGTTAAGCGGTTTGAAGTCACGTTAATAGATGAGGCGGGAAATAGAGAGCGTTTGTTGGGAAGCACCATCGGAAATAAACGAATTTTAACATTTAAGGCGAGAAAAATAAAAAGCATCCAAGTGAATTTCTTGGATGCTCGTGGACAAGTACTCTTGTCAAATTTTGATGTATTATACCTTACTTCAACACATAACGAATCGCTGTACCACTAAATGTGTAGCCATTTGCATCTTTTGTTGTATATACTTGATATTTAATATCCATTAAAGCCGATGCTCCAAGTTCTTCGGCTTTTGCGACCATTTTGTCAAGTATTTCTTTTTTCTTGTTTTGGTGAATACCTCTATTCAGCATTTTGCCATTTTGCGTTTGATCATCTGATAAAGGTACTTCATCAGAAAAGCTAATTGGCTCTATGACGGCAAAGCTTTGCTTCGGTTGTTCATTGAAATAAAAGATATCAATCGCATATTTGACAGGTATTTCAAAACCAAGGCCATCGTGGCGTTCGGTACCTCCGTCCTTATAATTAGGGCTATAATAGGTTGAGGGTTGCACGTGTTTAGAGCAACCAATCATTGATCCTACTAGTAGGAAGCCTATTCCGAACTTAAATGCTTTCTGAATCATAGATCAATACTTTTTCCCAAAGTGATGCACAATCTTCGATGAATTTTAAATGAATTGGGTGAGTTTGATAAACGTCATGTCCCGATTCTTCCTCGAAAGTGGTTAATAAACAATAATCATATGAACGATCAATCACAGGACGATCCGTTTTTGCCGGTTTTCCTACACTAAATACGTCTACCGTATCTACTTCAGCAAGCGAACTTACACCAGCTTCAAATTTTAGAATATCTGCTTCGGATAAACCTTTTTTTAACCAAAAATTAACGACGTGTACAAACATTAGTTGGATAATTTTACTTGTTGGATAATTTGTTCTAATTTCTTACTTAACGCTTCTGATCCTTCCGCAAGTGGCATTCGAACCTGACCAGTCATTAAACCTTTTAAAGCTAATATTTTCTTAACGCCTACGGGATTACCTTCTTCGTATAAGTAGGGGTCAATTGTTAAGAATGCTGCTAACTCTTTTTGAGCTGATTTAAAGTCGCCGGCTAAAGCGGCATGAATCATGGATGTGAATTGTGACGGAAATGCATTCGCAATCACGGACATAACTCCTACTCCCCCAATGGAAATAATGGGGACAGCTTGAACATCATCGCCAGAAATCAATAAAAAATCTTCAGGCTTGTGAAAAGCTATTTCCATACATTGTTCGATGATGCAAGAAGCTTCTTTGATTCCAATGATGTTTTGATGCTCGGCTAATGTCAAAACTGTTTCTGCCGACATATTTATTCCCGTTCTACCAGGAATGTTGTACATAATCATTGGAACGGGGCATATATCTGCAATTGCTTGGTAATGCGCAATAACACCGCGTGCACTGGGTTTATTGTAATAGGGACAAACAGATAATATTGCATCAATTCCACTAAAATCAGTGTCCTTTATTTGTTTAATTAAGCTATCCGTATTATTCCCTCCCATTCCATAAACAATTGGCAGATTACGATCATTGCTTTTTTGGATGGTCGATAAAATTTGCTTCTTTTCATCGGCAGTGGTTGTGGCTGATTCTCCTGTTGTACCTTGCACAACTAAATAATCAACCCCCCCCTTACTTACGTGGTTAACCAGATTTTCTAAACCTTTCCAGTCAATGGAACGGTCAGAGAGCATAGGTGTAACGAGTGCAGGAGCAACACCATGAAATTTAGGTAATTGTTGTGATTGCATACATTATGAAAGAAGTGCGATAAAGTCTTCTTCGCTTAAAATTTGAATATTTAATTGATTTGCCTTTTCTAATTTAGCGGGTCCCATATTGTTTCCTGCAACTAGGTAATCGAGTTTTGATGAGATACTTGAAACTACTTTGCCTCCATTTGCTATGATTTTGGCCTTTAGCTCATCTCGTTCGAAGTTTTCAAAGACTCCCGAAATTACGAAACTTTTTCCGACTAAGGCTTGCCCTTCAAAGACTATTTCTTGTATTTCTTCAGATAATTGAACGTGAGCGGCTCTTAATTTTTCAATAAAGGCTTGGTTGCTTGGCTCTTTGAAAAATTCAATTAAACTAAATGCAATTCGTTCTCCAATTTCGGGAACTGCAATAAGCTCCTCATAACTTGCTAATTGTAAGTTTTCTATGCTATGAAATGCAAGAACTAATTTTTCTGCTATGGTTGCACCCACATGTCGTATACCAATCCCAAACAGAACTTGTCTAAATGGAATTTCTTTTGATTTGACTATAGATGTTAGAATATTGGAAATAGATTTACTTTGAAACCCTTCCAGACCAATAAAGCTCGTTTCAGTTAAATCATAAAGATCAGCTGCGTTTTGAATAATACCTTTATCAACCAAAAGGTCAATTGTTTCAGTTCCTAAGTTTTCTATATTTAAGGCTTTGCGCTGAATAAAGTGTTCAATTTTGCCCTTTATCTGTGGGGGGCAGTGTGCATCATTTGTGCAATAGTGATTTGCCTCGCCTTCAATACGAATTAATTGATGTGAACAAGCAGGACAAATTGCTGGAAATTCAAATTTTTCTGCACGCTCTTTGCGTTTAGTGACATCTACTCCCGTAATTTTAGGAATTATTTCCCCTCCTTTTTCAATGAACACAGTATCATTTACATGTAAATCCAAACGCTCCATTTCATTGGCATTGTGAATAGAAGCTCTTTTAATAACTGTTCCTGCAAGATAAACAGGCTTTAAATTGGCAACTGGGGTTACATTCCCTGTGCGACCAACTTGATACGAAATACTTTCTATTTGAGTATGGGCAACTTCAGATGGATATTTGTAGGCAATGGCCCAACGAGGTGATTTGGCAGTAAATCCCAATCTTTCTTGTTGGCCTAAATCATTTATTTTAATTACAATTCCATCCGTATTCAAAGGTAAGTCATGACGTTTATCTTCCCAATCGCTAATGTATTGGAGGACTTCGTTGATGTTTGTGCATTTTCGATAGGTTTCTGAAATAGGGAAACCATTTTTTTTCATCAATTGTAATCCCTCTTCATGGGTTTGAAAAGGAATTTCATTCCCCAAGTAGGCATAAATATAACAAGCCATATTTCGTTGTGCTACGACTTTTGAATCTTGTAATTTAAATGTTCCCGATGCCGCATTTCTAGGATTAGCCAGTGGAGCATCTCCATTGGCGATTTTTTCTTCATTGATCTTGTCAAATGAGCTGATGGGCATATAACCTTCTCCCCTAACTTCAAAAGTACTTGGAAAATCAGATGATTGAATGACCTGTGGAATACTACGAATAGTTTTTACATTATTAGTTATATCATCCCCTCGGGTTCCATCCCCACGGGTAACCCCTTTAATCAATTGACCATGCTCATACCAAAAGGACAAGGCAACTCCATCAAATTTTAGCTCACAGATGTATTCATATTTCTCTTCCCCCAATGCTTTTTGAATTCGTTCATCAAAATCTCGTAAATCATCTTCGTTGTATGTATTTCCGAGCGATAGCATGGGAAATTGATGTGTTACGGATTTGAAATTTTTGGTTATACTTCCACCGACATGGCGAGTAGGACTGTTGGGAAGGGCAAAGAGTGGATTTTCTAATTCTAGTTTTTGGAGTTCAGCAAGCAGTTTATCAAATGCCTCATCCGAAATCAAACTTTCATTTAATTGATAATATGCATGGTTATAGTGGTTTAGTTGCTCCACTAAATCTTGCATTTTTTGTTGAATGTCCATGTTAATATATTAGCAAACAAAGTTAATCCTAATCTTATCAGAAATAAACCTTAGCGAATATTTTTCATACCTTTGTAAAATGGAAAAGTTAATCATTGCACCTTCAATTTTGGCAGCAGATTTTGCCAATTTAGAACGAGAAACAAACATGTTAAATGAATCGGCTGCTGCTTGGATTCACATTGATGTCATGGACGGAGCTTTTGTTCCGAATATTTCATTTGGCTTTCCTGTATTAGAGGCTGTTCGAAAGCATACTTCTAAATTCTTGGATTGTCACTTAATGATTGAAAAACCAGAGCGATTCATTGCCCAATTTGCAGCAAGTGGAGCAAATATGATTACTGTTCATGCGGAAGCTTGCCCCCATTTACATCGTACAATTCAACAAATTAAAGCGGAAGGTTGTATGGCTGGAGTTGCCATTAATCCAGGTACTCCTGTTTCGATTTTGACAGACGTGATTGGAGATTTGGATTTGGCATTAATTATGTCAGTTAATCCTGGTTTCGGAGGACAAAAATTCATTCCGAATTCGATCCAGAAAACAACTCAATTAAAGGCTTTAATTGATTCAACAGGTAAAGATATTTATTTGGAGATTGATGGTGGGGTAAATCAAATAAATGCAGCAGCTTTGCATCATGCTGGAGCCAACGTCTTAGTGGCAGGTAGTTTTGTTTTTGCTTCAGCCGATCCCAAAGCAACAATTCAAGATTTAGTAGCCTTGGCTTAACTTTATGCTCCGATCAGCTTTAGTCTTTTTTTTGCTTTTTACGCAGATTCAATTATCTGCTCAATCTGTGCAATGGGCTACTAAAGTTTTATCGTTTTCAAGCGAGTACACGGATCCTCTGTTAGGAAAAGAATATCGTGCCTTACATATATTAGGTAGGCCAAGTAAATACCCGAAATTTGCTGCAAGTCCAAGTGCTTGGCAATCATTAACTCCAGACAATCCAGCAGGAGAATTCATCATCGTATCTTTTGATACAGCAAAGGTGATTAAGCAAATTGCAATATTTGAGAATTTTGGCTCAGGGTCAATTACGCGAATTGATGCCTTAGATGAAAATAATCGATTATTTCTATTGAAAGAACTACCAGTGGGATATGCACAAGCAAATGGCCAGCTGACTAGGATTCGGTTAAATTCTGTTACCAATTTTAAGGTCAAATCAATTAAAATCACCATGAATTCTTTGCGTGTACAAGGATATTCGCAAATTGATGCTGTTGCCATTTCGGACACTGATGTTCCGATTGAAGATCGGATTAAATTAGAGGTGGATCCGAATGCTTATTTGGTCAAAGAAAACTTAGGTACGGCGATTAATTCAAAATTCAATGAAATATGTCCTGTGGTAAGTCCTGATGGTAAAAAACTCTATTTTACGCGTTGGAAACATCCAAATAATTTAGGCCCAAATAAAAATCAAGATATTTGGGTGGCAAACTTGAATGAAATGAAACAATGGGATAAAGCGACATTATTCCCTGCTCCTATCAATAACGATGAAAATAATGCGGTTTGCGGAATTTCTCCCAATGGAAAAACCATGTTGTTAAACAATGTTTATGGAAAGGATGGACAAATGGAGAAAGGTGTTTCATTATCTTTTCTCTTGCGAACAGGTGAATGGAGTTTTCCCAAACCCATTCGAATTCAAAATTTTAAAAATAAATCTGAATATTCGGAATATACACTCGCGCCTAATGGAAAAGTTTTGTTGATGACGACGGAGACAAAAGATTCTTATGGGGGAAAAGATATTTATGTTTCATTTTTAAAGGCAGACGATACTTGGACTGAGCCCAAAAATATTGGTTCTGTTGTCAATTCTGGAGAATCAGAAAGTACTCCTTTTATAGCCCCAGATGGCCAAACCATGTATTTTTCATCTAGTGGACATATAGGTTACGGAAATAATGACATTTTCTTGACAAGAAGACTTGATGATACTTGGTTGAATTGGTCTATTCCTGAAAATGTAGGACCAGTTGTAAATACGAATCAGTGGGATGGGTATTTTACTGTTTCCGCTCAAGGCGATTATGCCTATTTTAGTTCTGTCGAAAATTCAATAGGAGCTGAAGATATCTATCGAATCAAGATTCCTGAAAAAGTTAAACCTCAACTATTAGTTCAAGTCTCTGGGTCTGTTTTAAATCAATTGACAAAGGCACAAATTCCGGCTAAAATTCTTGTTCGATCACGAACCTCAGCAGACACATTGCAAATTGATTATGATCCATATTTAGGTGATTTTAGCTTTATGTGGCCAATCAAAAAGCCTTTTACCATTGAAATTAAATCTAGAGGATTTGTATCTAAAAAAGAGAATTTTGATTACAGAGATCAAAAAAAATACGTTGAAACTTCACAAATTTTTGGCATGTTACCAATTGAATTAAATAAGCAATTTAAAGTTCCTAATCTTAGCTTTGTGCAGAGTAGATCAGATATTTCAACGGCATCCTACCCTGCTTTAGATGAAATTGTTATGATTTTGAAGGAAAATGAAGGGCTTCAAGTGTTGATTGAAGGTCATACCGATAACCAAGGTGATTGGGATGAGAATTTGAAGTTATCCATCGAACGAGCAAATCAAGTAAGAGAATATTTAATAAGTCATGGGGTCGACGTGGCTCGCATTCAATCCAAAGGTTGGGGAGGAACGAAGCCACTGAATACAAGTACAGATGAAGAGAAAAGACGTTTAAATAGACGCGTTGAGTTTAGCTTTTTTGTAACACAATGATAGAGAAAAAGGAATTGTATTTTGACCAACTAAACGGCATCCGATTTGTTGCCGTTCTCTTAGTTTTGTTGGATCATTGGTTGATTCCAATAAATCCATTTTCCTTTTTAGGTCATTTGGGTGTTGTTATATTTTTTGTCTTGAGTGGTTTTTTGATTACGCGTATATTATTTCAAAATGCAGATGAATGCCGTTTGAACCATTCTTCACCTCTCGCTAAAATTGTTCGATTCGTATACCGACGATCATTGCGAATTTTTCCCATTTATTTTATCCTACTGTTTATCGGGTTCCTTTTCGGTTTGTCGAATATTCAAAATTTGTGGCCCTACCTTATTTTTTACTTACCCAACCTGTACATTATGTTAAAGGGAACTTGGTTAGGAATATGGGATCATTTGTGGTCATTAGCGGTCGAAGAACAGTATTACCTAATATTCCCTTACTTTATACTGTTTTTAAATCCTAAACGATATATATGGCTTTTTTTAGGAATGTTAGTCATCGGATTTGGAACAAGAATGGGTTTTTATTTAATAGCTCCTCATTCGTTGAAGGAATCAGAATGGATGTGGTGGTATGTTAATCCATTTTCTGCCCTTGACTGTTTTGGTTTGGGAGGTTTCTTAGCTTATTTATTTCATTATCAAGAAGCATCTTTTCAGGATTTTAAATTTTTAAAGACCGGATTAATTCTTAGTCTAGTGTTCTTTTTTGTTATTCTATATTTTGCTAGCGAATCAACTTTTCCTCACGACAATCTGTGGTCTGTTGCCTTTGAACGTATTTCTGGGGCTGTATTGGCTTTTTTCTTAATAGCTTTATCCATCCGAAAGGATACCTGGAGATTAAGCCCATTTTTGAAGGGTCGAATTGTATCTTATTTAGGCAAAATCTCTTATGGAATTTATCTGTATCACAATGTTGTAATGAATTATTACCATGATTCAGGGAACACGATTTGGTATTATTTAAATGCCCATCTGCCTGATTTTCATTTAGAAATAGTTAAATTTACATGTTACAAATTTGTGATTTGCTTGGCGATACTCATAAGTTTATCAAGTGTTTCATGGTATTTTATTGAAAAGCCCATCAACAAATATAAAGATCGGATTTAATGCAAAATGATTTAGAATTAGTCGTTGTTATTCCTGCTTATAATGAGGAAGCATGTATACGAGATGTAGTACCAAATTGGATTGATGGAATAACGAAGACGATACCACAAGACCGGTTTAAGTTATTAATAATGAATGATGGTTCGCGTGATAATACAGGTGCGATTTTAGATGAATTAACAGGCAAATATCCCAATTTAATTGCTAAGCATCAATTGAACGGTGGTCATGGAAATGCAATTTACAATGGTTATCAAATGGCTGTTGACATGAATCCACATTTTGTATTTCAAACAGATTCTGATGATCAATTTGATCCAAGGGATTTTCATAAGTTTTGGGAGAAACGAAATGATTCAGATTTTGTACTAGGTTTTCGAGAAGTCCGACATGATGACCCTTTCCGCTTGCTTATTACTCGAATATTAAAGTTCTCATTGTTATTTATTTATGGTACCTATATTCATGATGCGAATATTCCCTTTCGCTTAATACGTACTAATTATTTGAAGAAATTGTTAGCTGCACTTCCCAAAACAATACCCTTTGCACCTAACATATTTTTATCTGTATTAGCTAAAAAGGCGGGTCAAAAATTATTTGATATTCCTGTTCTTCACAAGGAGCGTGAAACAGGTGAAGTGTCTATTAGACACATGAAGTTGTTGCAGGTTTGTTGGCAAAGCTTTAAAGAACTTGCCCGTTTTCGGTTTGATTTAAATCGAATGGTTGAGGAAATTAAAAAATAATAAAAAGGCTAATTCAGGTACGAATTAGCCTTTTTGCTTATAATAAAACGATTAAGCTTTTGAAAATGGAAGTTAATCGAATTGCATCTAGAATACGAGCTTCTGTAGCACCGTGATTTTTAACAGATTGCTCATGTGATTTAACACACATTTCACAACCATTAATGGCTGAAACGGTCAAACTCGCTAATTCAAAGAACTCTTTACCTAATACAGGGTTCATCATAATTGACATGCGAATACCTGCTGGCGCTGTATTATAATATTCTTTGTCGACGAAATGTTTGAATCGATAAAAGATATTATTTGCATTTAACAAGGAAACCAATGCGTGTATCTCGTTGATTTCTGCCTCTGTCGCTCCTTTTTCAATAGCTAACTTCGTTAAAGAGGCGATTGTTAATATGTGCTTTTGGTTAACTGATACGGCAAGTGCTAGCAAATAAGCCTCTTTTTCAGTTAAGGTTTGTGCCCGTAACGCATTGGAAACATTAATTTTTAAGTCTTTGATGTATCGGTGATCCGCCGCATCGAGCGTATCCAAAAGGCCAAAAGACTCTGTGGCAGCGATATTAATCTCTGCCAATAAGTTATCTCGAGTTTCACTCATGGTTGATTATTTTAATAAGCCCCAGAGAATCTGGGGCTTAAATGGAATATTATAATGTTGCGTCTCCAGCTTTCCAATTACATGGACAAAGCTCATCCGTTTGTAAAGCATCAAGTACTCGTAATACTTCATCAACATTACGGCCAACAGATAAATCGTTTGCAGAAGCCCAACGGATAATACCGTCTTGGTCAGCAATATAGGTAACACGGTAAGCAACTTTCTCTCCTTCTGTTAAAATACCTAATTCTTCAGCTAGGCTCTTAGATGTATCGGCTAACATTGGGAATTTTAATCCACGAAGATCATCGTGATCTCTTCTCCATGCTGCGTGTACAAATTCTGAATCTGTAGATGCACCGATTAATGAAGCATCACGGTCTGCAAAATCTCCAGCACGACGATTAAATTCTGCAATTTCTGTAGGACATACAAAAGTAAAATCCTTTGGCCACCAGAACATGACTAACCACTTTCCGTCTTTCTTGTGATCTTCTGAAGTAATCGTTGCAAATTCTTTCCCTTGCTCTAAAGAAACAACTGCAGTCTTTGAAAATGTAGGAAATTGGCTTCCTAAACCTAACATGTAATTTGCCATTTGTATAAGTGTTTTTTTTGTTCGTTTAAATGATCATGCAAATATCGTCGCTAAATTATTATCAATCAAATCTATATTATTTATATTTGTATAGATTTTAACTATACTATGACGATAACGCAATTAGAGTACATTGTGGCGCTTGCCGACTTACAAAGTTTTTCAAAAGCTGCTGATTTTTGTTGTGTTTCGCAGCCAAGTCTGAGTATGCAGGTACAAAAATTGGAAGATGAATTAAACATGACATTGTTTAATCGGAAAGCTAAACCTCTTGAGCCTACCTTGGAAGCAAAAGAGGTACTTGAGAAAGCACGTATCATTTTATCGGAAAGTAAATCAATTCTTTCGCTAACGAAAGGTTGGTCCACACAGGTAAGTGGAAATTTAGCCATTGGAGTTATTCCCACGATAGCACCCTATTTAATGCCTCGCTTTTTGGCAGATTTTCAGATGAAATACCCGAATTTAACCATCAGTGTTTCTGAAACTACGACGGATAATATAAAGCATGAAATTGCTGAAGGCCGAATTGATATTGGGATCTTAGTAACGCCCTTGAATACTAATTTGGTTGAAATTCCACTTTACTACGAAGAATTATTCTTGTATTCAAATGTTTGGGAAGATGACGGTTCTAAACTAAGTTCGATTTTAGATACATCAAAATTATGGTTGTTGGAGGAAGGACATTGTTTAAGCAGCCAAATTAATTCAATTTGTAATCTGAATGCGAATGCAAAAATTTCAAATTCGTTAACCTATCAAACAGGAAGTTTAGAAACGATTGTTCGCATGGCTGATTTGGGTTTTGGTCAAACTATCATTCCGCAAATGTTTGTTGAATACCTCGATATAAAATCCAAAGAAAAAGTACATTCACTCCCTAAACCCACTCCAGTTCGCGAGGTATCACTCATTCATGCTAAATCGTATTCGCGAAAAGCAATTATCAATGCATTGAAATTGGAGATTTTAGCACATATTCCATTGCAATGGCAAAGTATCGCCGACCGATCTATTATCCCAATATAGCTTGGAGTTGTTTTGTCTCTCGAAGTTTTACTAAAAAAAATATACTCGCAATAAAGACAATACCCAATATTAAAATACCTAGACGCATATTCCCTGTTAATTGGATAATTAGTCCAAAAATAAATGTTCCAAGTACGGTAGATAGGCGATCACAAGCATCATAAAAGCTAAAATAAGAACTTGTATCTTGTTCATTGGGAGGGCACATTTTAGCAAAGGTGGCCCGACTATTCGATTGAATTCCCCCCATCACAAATCCAATTCCAGTAGCTAATAGATAAAAGTTCATTTGATCATTCACTGTATATGCAAATCCGCAAATGCCAACCCAAACAATAACAATTGCGATTAATGCCTGAATATTGCCAAATTTCTGAGATAATATTGCGCAAAAATAGGCACCAGGAATAGCGACCAATTGAATAAGTAAAATCGTAATGATAAGCGCATCCGTGGGTAAATGTAATTCTTCACTTCCAAAGAGTGCCCCCAAGTACATCACTGTTTGAGCTCCCATATTAAATAGGAAAAAACTTATCAAAAAACCCTTTAAGGCCTTTATTTCAATTACTTCGCGGTAAACCTTCATGAGTTCTTGCCAACCGCCTAACCAAATACTTTTTGCGGGATTTATCCTTTTTTTTCCTTCAGGTAAATAATGGAACGGTATTTGCGCAAAAACGAACCACCAAATACCAACACTTAAAAATGAGATACGGGAGGCAAGGTCGCCTGCTAGGTTACCATACCATTGTGGAACCATAACCATTGTTAAATTTTGAATTAATAGTAGAACGCTTCCTATATACCCCATCGTAAATCCTTTGGCACTCAGTTGGTCAAATCGATCCGGGCTCGCAATTTCAGGCAAGAAGGAATTATAAAAGACCATACTCCCGCCCCAACCAATGATTGAAAAAAGAAATCCAAACGTTCCTATATAGTAATTTCCCTTTTCAAAGAAAAATAAACTCATACAACTGAGTGATCCTAGGTAACAAAAAAAACGCATAAACGACTTTTTATTTCCCTTGTAATCGGCAATTCCTGAAAGTATTGGCATTAACAATGCTAGCAATAAGAATGCAAAAGACACTGTATAAGAAAATATGACAGTATTGCTTACATGTAAACCTAAAAAATCAATCTCTTTATTTCCGGATAAACTTACTGCCGCAAATGGATAATATATAGGAAATATGGCGCTCGTAATTGTTAACGAATGCACGGAATTTGCCCAATCATAAAATGCCCAAGCATTTAAAACTTTTGGGTTATTTAATTCTGTCTGCATCATTAAAATAATCCGAGTTGCTCTCCCTTATTGGCTTCTTTAGAAATGTTATCCTCTGAATAATTCTTGATTTCCATTGGAATTTCATCCCTGTTTTCTGACTTCGTTGCTTCTAGCGTATCATCTAATAAATTAATCTTCTGTCCCGCTGGGATTACTTCGATCGGAGGTACCTTACCTATAATATCCGCTTGGGGACTAGTAATTTCTTCGGTATCCTCGCCTTCCGTGATTTGTTCCTCTAATAGATTCTCTTCAGTCTTTTCAAAGGAGACCTCAGCTTCTGGCATCATAACTTCTGTATCAATGAATTGAACACTTGTCAATTTAGGGTAATTTAGTTTACTTCCGATGGCCTTCCATCCCCTAACATCAACTAATTCATCAATTGGAATAAGTTCAATTTCAGAAGTTTTCCCATCGGGTTTATGCTTTATTTGAACATTTGGCGCATAATTAACGCTAGAAGCAATTAATTTAGATGCTTTATGATCCGAAATAAATAAGAACTTCTTATCAATGGTTGAGGTTTCTATTTTGAATCGTTTAATGAAATGCGTCTTATTGGATCCATCAAAATAGATGGCCGATACAATTTCATTTGGAATAAATTTAACCAAAAGGGCAATTTCTTCTGCTGGGTAACGATTCGTTAATTCAAAATTTGTTAATTCGTAGTTTCCAGAATTGTATATGGCCAATATGTTATCGTTGGGTTCGAAATTCCCAACATGATCACCATGTTGATCTCTATTTAAGCGTCCGATTGTTGGGTCATACCAAATATCAACTCCTCCCAACGTAGAAACCCCTGCGCTCTTTTGTATGATTTTACGAACAGGATATTTAGTCAAAACATTTCCTAAAGATTCACGACCCTTGATCGCCAATTTTGCAAAGTCATAATCAAACTGTTTATTTTTAGCTGTACAATTAGCCGTTAAATTGATGCTAATGACCTCTGCTTCCCCATTTTCATTAGCCGAGAAATAAGTGATTTTAGACTTATTATCTTGACTTACAATACGGTATTCACGATCTCGCGTAATGGATGTTACCTTAAAGCGTTTTACATAAGAAACTCCTGTTTTCCCATCAAAGTAAACAAGGTTGTAAACTTTACGGTCATCATTCTTTTTAAAGACACTAACATATAGAATATCTTTTCCTACGAAAACTTTTTCTTGAACCTTCGTGACAACACATGTGCCGTTTTGCCGGAACACAATAATGTCGTCGATATCCGAGCAATCCATGACAAATTCATCTTTCTTCAAGCCGTAGCCGATAAATCCATCTTCACGATTAACATATAACTTCTGATTTGCCTGCGCAACGACGGTCGCAGTGATCGTGTTGAAACTTTTAATTTCAGTTTTACGCTCTCTACCCTTACCGTATTTCTGTAACAAATGTTTAAAGTAATCTATCGCATATCGGATCAGGTTCGCCAAATTATCCTCTACTTCTGCCAATTCATCCAATAAGCGCTTCATGGCTTCATCCGCTTTAAAGCTATCAAACTTCGAAATACGCTTTATTCTTATTTCTAATAAACGAAGGATATCCTCTTCTACGATCTCACGGTAAAAATCTTTTTTATAAGGATCCAAGCCCTTATCGACCATTTCTATCACAGATTCGAAAGTTTCACACTCCTCAATATCTCGATATATGCGGTTTTCAATGAATATTTTTTCAAGCGAACTAAATAATAAACGCTCCATTAATTCATTGCGTCGTATTTCTAATTCTTGCTTCAGAAGATCAACAGTCTGATCGGTACTAACCCGGAGAATCTCAGCGATTCCAATGAATTGGGGTTTATCTTCAACAATAACACAGGCATTTGGCGAGATAGATACTTCACAATCGGTAAATGCATATAGTGCATCAATTGTTACATCTGGCGATATACCGGGTGCTAATTGGATTTGTATTTCAACATCTTTTGCCGTGTTGTCTATTACTTTTTTAATTTTGATTTTACCTGTATCATTTGCTTTAATAATGGAATCAATCAACGAAGTTGTCGTTGTTCCAAAAGGTATCTCTTTGATTAACAGGGTTTTCTTGTCGAATTCTTCAATCTTTGCTCGAACACGTATTCTTCCTCCTCGTAGACCGTCATTGTAATTAGAAATATCAATCATCCCTCCCAATTGGAAATCTGGATACAAAATGACTTGCTTATTATTCAGTAAATCGATGGATGCTAGAATAATTTCACAGAAATTATGTGGCATGATTTTAGTAGCTAGACCAACTGCAATTCCTTCTACACCTTGTGCTAATAACAAAGGGAATTTTATTGGGAGTGTGATGGGCTCTTTTTTCCGACCATCATAGGACAATTGCCATCGCGTAGTTTGATTATTAAAAACGACATCGTTAGCGAATTTTGATAGACGAACTTCAATGTAACGAGCCGCAGCAGCACTATCACCTGTACGGTTATCCCCCCAGTTACCCTGGCAGTCAAATAATAAATCCTTTTGTCCTAGATTGACTAATGCATCGTTAATAGATGCATCACCATGCGGATGATACTGCATGGTTTGACCAATAACGTTTGCCACCTTATTAAAACGGCCATCATCCATTTCTTTTAACGCATGTAAGATGCGCCGCTGAACAGGTTTAAGTCCATCTTCTACGGCAGGTACGGCACGCTCTAAAATAACGTATGAAGCATATTCAAGAAACCAATTTTCATACATGCCGGCAACGGCTATTTGATTCTGTAATGCCCCTTCTGTCGTTTCACTCATTGGTATTTGTTAATCTAGTTGTTGAATTAATTGATACAACATTATCGCTGTAGCCCCCCATATTTCTTCCGATTCATAATAAAAGCGCGGAGCTATTAATCGTTCTTGCATGAACTGAAGTTCATGATAGTCCAATGAATCCGGCAGTTTTAAAAAAGCTACAGGTATTTCAAAAATACGATTTATTTCTCTTTTATTCACGCGGTACTCGAGGTTTTTATTCACCTTAATATAATAAGGCTGTATCCAAAAATTGGAAACATGCACCCAATAAGGTGGCATTTCGATTAATTCAGCCTCATCTAATTGAATTCCTATTTCCTCTTCTACTTCTCGTGTGGCAGTTTGTTTAAGATTCTCATCAGATTCATCTTTTTTACCGCCAGGAAATGCCATTTGAGCACTATGGTGTCCATCGTATGCATTTCGCTTAATTAATACAATTTTAGCTTCTTGCGATGGATCCATTACTATGATAGCAACTACTGCAGCCTTTTTAGCTGTTTGTTGTAAATCAGTGTTGTTTGAAATGGAAGTTTGTAATTCTAATAAGCGTGCAAATGGATTTTCCATAACTACAAATTAGTAATTATTGCATCTGCACACCGAATCCCATCAAGCGCTGCCGACATGATTCCACCGGCATATCCGGCTCCTTCACCACAAGGATAGAGGCCCTTGATAGTTGGGTGTTCCATCGTAACCTGATCCCTAGGTATTTTTACTGGAGAAGAAGTTCTACTTTCCAAACCAATTAACTGCCCAACATTACTACTGAAGTTTCGAATCTTTCTGTCAAAATCTTGCAGGCCAAGTGATAAGGGTTCAGCAATAAAATCAGGTAAAAAATCACGGAGTTCACCTGGTTGTAATCCAGGAACATAAGAAGTTTCATGATTTGTGTGGCTTGTTTTTCGTCGAATGAAATCTCCAGTTAATTGGGAAATAGCTTGTTGGGTCCCTCCTACCAAATGATGTGCTTTTTGCTCCAATTGTTCCTGTAAATGCATGCCGGCTAATGGACCAAATTCTTTGAATTGAACTAGGTCCTCAGGCAATATACTGACAACAATCCCTGAATTTGCATACTTAGAATCTCGACGCGAAGGAGACATTCCATTGACAACAACTTGATTCTGATCAGTGGCTGATGGGACGATGAATCCTCCAGGACACATACAAAATGAAAAAACACCTCGCTGTATACCTTTGAATTTTGTTTGAGTGACTAAACTGAAAGATGCAGGGGGTAAATAATCTGGACGTACAGGTATTTTATATTGGCTGGAGTCGATCATTTTTTGAGTATGTTCTATACGTACTCCAATTGCGAAAGGCTTTGATTCAATGTGAATTTGTTTTTCATGCAATAATTCAAATATATCACGTGCTGAATGTCCAGTGGCTAATAATATGTGATTTGCCGTAAAGGACTTACCATTTGCCAATACTACTCCTTGTATTTTGTTTTTTTCAATGATAAAATCGACAACTCGTGCATTAAAATGAACCTCCCCTCCAGATTCAAGGATTGCTTGTCTGATACCTTCTATAATTCCGGGTAATTTATTCGTTCCGATATGCGGGTGTGCCTCATATAAGATATTTGAATGTGCTCCAAATGCGACAAAGGTTTCTAAAACAGAATCGATATCCCCTCTTTTTGTGCTGCGGGTATATAATTTCCCATCTGAATAGGTTCCCGCTCCACCTTCTCCGAAACAATAATTGCTATCAGGATTAACTAGATTATGGCGATTGATAGCAGCCAAATCCCGCCGGCGGTCTCGTACATTATTTCCACGTTCAAATATTATCGGTCTTATGCCAGACCGAATAAGTTTTAAGGCAGCAAATAGACCTGCTGGACCACTTCCAATAATAATTGCATGTTTGGCATTGTCTGCAAGTTTAGGTAAACGCATTCGTTCCGAAAGATCTACCTGAAAATCATGATCCTTTGAATAAAAACCAATCTTAATGTTGGCCTTTATTTGTCTACTACGCGCATCAATTGATTTTTTTTCAATGCGATACTGACATGAATTTAATAGATTTGTACCTAACTCTGCACGAAGGAATTCATGTAATAATTCGGGTGAATTAGCTACGGCTGGATCAAGTACAAAGGATTTAAATTCGGGCATATGAATAATTTGTACAAATTTACTAATCTATTTTTAAACTAATTGATGAATCATCTGCAAAACCAAGTAAGTCCATATTTATTGCAACACAAGAACAATCCTGTGGAATGGTTTCCTTGGACTTCAGTTGCTTTGGATAAAGCCATAAAGGAAGATAAACCCATTCTATTAAGCATTGGATATGCAGCCTGTCATTGGTGTCATGTGATGGAACATGAATCTTTTGAAAATCAAGAAGTTGCCGATTTGATGAATGCGCATTTTGTTTGCATTAAGGTTGATCGTGAAGAAAGACCCGATATTGATTTAATCTATATGGATGCAATCCATGCAATGGGTTTACAGGGTGGCTGGCCACTCAATGTGTTTTTAATGCCCGACCAAAAGCCTTTTTATGGGGGTACATATTTTCCTAAAGCAAATTGGTTACAGCTATTGAACTCAATTCAGCGGGCCTATTTAGACCATAAGCCTGAATTACAACTATCTGCAGATGGTTTTGCTGCAAATTTATCAGATGCCCAAATTGGCCTATATCCGCTGAATTTAGAAGAACTATCTCCAATAATTCCAACGTTGCTGGAGTTAATTTCAAAGGGATTAGATCCTATTTTTGGTGGAACGCACAAATCCCCGAAATTTCCCATTCCTTCTTTAATCCATTTATTGGAATCTATTCCAACAAAATTTCGAAACATAGGTGGTATCGGGGACTTAAACGATTTACAAATAACGAAAATGGCCTTAGGAGGAATTTTCGATCAAGTCGGTGGTGGTTTTTCGCGTTATTCAGTTGATTCAGAATGGTTCTGTCCTCATTTTGAAAAAATGCTTTATGATAATGCCCAATTAATACAGGTTTATGCGAAAGCATACCAACGAACTAATAATCCTTTATATCGTGAAGTACTTATCCAAACAATTGAGTTTCTTACCAACGAATTAAAAGCTGATAATGGATTGTTTTGGACGGCCATTGATGCTGATAGTGAAGGTGTAGAAGGATTGTTTTATGTTTGGACCTTTGATGAATTGAATGAATTGTTGCCGTATTCATCTCATGAAGCCTTTTACAAGGCATATAGCATCAAGCCAAATGGTAATTGGGAGCATAAATTAAATATCTTATTCAAGAAGGACATATTTCTAAATGCTCAATTTACATCAGAGTTAGCTGTGTTGAAAAACATTCGTTATAAACGAATTCGGCCAGCAACGGATTCAAAACAATTATTGGCTTGGAATGCTTTGTTAGTTGTAGGATTATTAGACTCAGCTAAATCGCTCCAAGATAAACTATTAATGAGCGATGCATTAACCTTAATGGATCAAGTAATTGGTCAATTTGTAAATCAAACATCAAAAATAGTCTATCACCAAATTGCATTCGTAAATCAACCGATTGTAGCCTTTTTAGATGATTTGGCTGCCTTAGGTTTGGCATTAGTCAATTCCTATCAAGTGACTGGTCATATGAAATTTTTGTATTTGGCTGAGGAAATTCATTTGTTAATCGAAAGCAATCATAGTAAGCAGAATGCTTTGTATAATTTTCATTCCAATCAAAATGACACCTTGATTGCACCTAAATTTGAAATTGTTGATTCTGTTTGTCCTTCATCTAACTCGATGGTTTGTGAATTCTATTTATGGTTAGGATTCTTAAAGAATGACCCGAATCTAACAATTAGGGGTAAAGAAATATTAGCGGCTGTATTAGAACAAGCACAAGTTAATCCTATATATTTTGCGAATTGGTTACGAATTTATTCTGAATGGATCGAAAATCCGCGGGCATTATTAAAATACAATGTTCAAAACGTATCCGCAGATACATTATCAAGTCTACAAGTAACTAGTATTCCTATTGAAGGGCAAGCATATAATTTCATGGTCTGCATTGGAGACAGATGTCTATCTCCTTGCAATGATTTTGACACTTTATTAGAACAATTAAAAACTATTTGATACGATCAGGATTCTCGTTGACAAATGCACCCCATCCCTTTTGTGTGCCTTTAACTGAAGACGTGATATTTTTATTGTGAAAATGATGACAAATGGCGATGCCAAGTGCATCTGTGGCGTCATGTAATTTCCCATCAAGCTTAATTCCACTGATGATTTCTACCATTTTGGCTACTTGCTCCTTGGAGGCATTTCCATTTCCAGTAACGGATTGTTTAACTTTCTTTGGTTCATATTCTGTTATGGGAATTCCTTTTGAAAAAGAAATGGACATAACCATTCCTTGTACACGGCCTAACTTTAACATCGATTGAATGTTTTTGCCAAAAAATGGCGATTCGATTGCTATATCATCTGGCATGAATTCTTCTACAATGCCCATGACACGCTCATGGATTTTTAAGAATTTGGCACCTTGAGTCGTGTACTTCGTCAGATTTAAGACACCATATTGTAAGACATGTACTTTGTCTTTTGTGATTCGAATGATACCATATCCCAAATAACGTGTCCCAGGGTCAATACCAAGAATTATTTTTTCTGCACCAAGGTTTGTAATTTGCGTCATATTATTGTTTTATGTTCATTCATCAAATTCCGCGTATCGTCCCTGCTCTTTTGCCAAAACTGGTTTGGTCTAAACCTGTAATTGACGATACGATGTCGGTCTATTTTACATTTGATGATGGTCCAACCCCTGAAATTACCAATTTTGTGTTGGATTGTTTAGCCCAATACAACGCGAAAGCAACATTTTTTTGTATTGGTAAGAACATGGTCGCTCATGCTGATATTGTAGATATGATAAAGCAAAGTGGACACCAATTAGGAAATCACTCGATGAATCATGCGAATGCTTGGAAATATTCCAAGGAAGATTATTTTAAAGATTATCAGGCATGCGAACAGATTTTTAATCAAATGAAGATCAAATCCATCGGATTTAGACCCCCATATGGTCGAATAAATCGAACGATTTATCAAGATATGTCCTTAATCTCGACTATTTATATGTGGTCCTTTTTAACAGGAGATTATAACCGAGAGTTGTCTGCACAATCCATTATTAATGAGGGAATTAAACATATTAAACCGGGTTCAATCCTGGTGTTTCATGACAGTGTTAAGGCATTTCCTCGATTAAAAATTGTTTTACCTGCCCTATTGGAATATTGTTACCAGCAGAACTATAAGCCACAAGTTTTATGATTGATACGCATGCGCATCTTTATGACCCAATTTTTGCTACAGACATCACACAGCAAGTCAATGAAATTCAATTAGCAGGCGTTACGGAAGTTTGGCTTCCCAATTGTGATTTAGCATCTTGGACTCAATTAGTTAAATTATCAGAAGCATTTCCAGATTTTGCCTTGCCTATGATAGGATTACACCCAACCTATGTAAAAGAAAATTATCACGCTGAATTAAGTTCATTAAAAGAAATCTTAATTGATCGTAAGGTATTAGCCATTGGAGAAATTGGCCTCGATTATTATTGGGATACAACGTATAAAAACGAACAACTAATTGCTTTTGAAACTCAATGCCATTGGGCCTTGGATAAGGGGTTGTGGATCGATGTGCATTGTAGGAAGGCGTATGCTGACTTGATGCATTTGCTTAAGAAGTCTGAATATAAAGATTTAAGGGGCATAATCCATTGTTTTTCAGGTGATTCTCGAGAGGCAAAAACGCTCGTGGACTTAGGATATATGTTGGGAATTGGAGGTGTCATTACCTATAAAAATACGACCCTATTTGAATCAATTAAAGATATTCCTTTAACAAATATTGTGTTAGAAACTGATGCGCCATATCTAAGTCCTGTGCCCTATCGTGGACAATCAAACTCTCCTAAGTATATTCCGTTAATTGCACAGAAATTAGCTGATTTGTATGAAATAACATTGGATGAATTGATTCTTAAAACCGATTCAAACGCAAAGCGATTAAAGTCTATTTCAGGTTATTAAGTAAAGAATCTGTTTCAAGTTTCCAGTTAAACATTGCCTTTTTTAATCGAATAGCTATTTTATTATTCGATTTCCAAAAACGAGCCCAATTTCCTTGAAAAACGATTTTTCCATTTTCTATGATTCCCAGTTTATGACTCATTTTAATGATATCAACTAAATCGTGACTTATGAGTAAACATGGAATTTGTTTGTAATTAACGAGTTCTTGTATAATTTGAATGAACTCGATTTTCTGTTCAGTGTCTAATTGGCTAAAAGGTTCATCCAATACAAGGAATTCTATGGGTTGACTTACTGCTTCTAATAAGGCTATTTTTTGTCTCTCTCCTCCCGATAACTGAATAATTTTTGCGTTTAAAAGATGTTTGATATGAAACATTTTGACAAATTGGCGAATGGTTTTATTTCTTTCTGTTTCTATCAAGCGCTGAAATAACATGTCCAAATAGTCATTGACCGTATGGTGTGGTTTTAAATGTAAATCTTGAGGAACATAACCTGCTTGTTTAAATTGTGGAATCAAACGATCGAGACCCGATGTTAATTCTTTTTGCCGGATTTGAATGGATGCTTCAGGTGCTTTACTCAATCCTACGACAATTTGAGCTACCGTACTTTTGCCAGAACCACTTTTACCTACCAGCGTATAAATTTCACCCGCTTTTATCTCAATTTTTATATTTGATAGACTAAAATGAGGATTTACTTGGTAACTTGGTATGAAAATTTTTAACATCTAAATCTAGTAATATGCTTTTGTGTGGAGTCGATGTGGGTACATCGTCGATTAAAGTTAGTGTAGTTGATGCTGCAAACCAACAATTAATTTACTCAACTTCATTTCCAGAAATTGAAAATGAAATATCAAGTCCAGCCCCAGGATTTGCGGAACAAGATCCCGAGCATTGGTGGTTTTGTGTGCAGCAGGCAATTTTAAAAGCGAATGCTTCTAACACGTATCGGTCTATTGATATAGCTGCGATTGGTATTTCTTATCAAATGCATGGATTGGTTGTGTTGGATGAACACCAGCAAGTAGTTAGACCTTCTATTATTTGGTGTGATTCAAGAGCAGTTGAAATTGGAAATAATGCATTTGAAGCAATCGGTCATCCCTATTGCCAAACTAATTTATTGAATTCTCCTGGAAATTTTACCGCATCAAAATTGGCTTGGGTTAAGGCAAATCAACCTGACTTATACGCTCGAATTAAACAAGTCATGTTACCAGGGGATTTCATCGCAGGCCGATTGACAAAGCAGTTTACGACAACAGCGTCTGCGCTTTCTGAAGGAATATTTTATGATTTTCAAGATGATAAATTAGCTAAACCGCTATTGGATTATTTTGGATTCGAAGAATCCTTGTTTCCTCATATACAAGATGTTTTTTCTAATCATGGAATCGTCGATGCGGAAGTTGCAACATCTTTGGGATTAAATAAGCAGGTACAAGTCACATATAAGGCTGGAGACCAACCTAATAATGCTTTTTCCTTAGGTGTCTTACAACCTGGTGATATTGCCACGACAGCTGGAACTTCGGGTGTTGTTTATGGAGTAAGTGACGAACTTAAGTATGATAAATATAGTCGTGTAAATTCATTTGCTCATGTAAATTACCAGAAATCAGCTAAGCGAATTGGCGTATTAATGTGCATTAACGGTACAGGAATTTTGAATCGGTGGGTAAAGCAAACGATTAGTCCTGAATTAAGTTACTCACAGATGAATGAATTGGCCGCTTCCACTAGTATTGGATCAAGGGGCTTATTATGTGTTCCATTTGGTAATGGAGCAGAACGTATTTTCCAAAATCAATTAGTTGGTGGTAGTTTCGAACACCTAGATTTTAATCGGCATGGTCGTGCCGAAATGATTCGTTCGGCTCAGGAAGGTATCGCTTTTTCTATGGCTTATGGGATAGAAATGCTGGCCGATGCTGGGATAAATCCGGTTAAATTAAAAGCTGGCTTTGCCAACATGTATTTGAGCGATGTTTTTGCACAGACAATTGTCAATGCTTCAAACGTTTCTGTAGATTTATTAGAATCGGACGGTGCTTTTGGAGCGGCTTTGGGTGCCGGTTTAGGCCTTAAGTATTATGCAAATGAGGAAGAAGCGGTCGCTAATATCAAACACATTAAGACAATCAATCCTATTCAGGCAGATTTAGAACAAACAAAGAATGCTTACGAAGCTTGGAAGGAATTAGTCAATCGAAAACTCTAGAAAAGGTAAAGCCTCTCAATTGCTTGAGAGGCTTGTACCCAGAGCCGGAGTCGAACCGGCACGGGCTTGCACCCACGGGTGTTTGAGACCAGCGCGTCTACCAATTCCGCCATCTGGGCAATTGAATCAAACCAATTGGCTCAATTGCAATGCAAAAGTATGCCTTTATTCAGGATTTAGCAAGTAATTGCTAAATATTTTAATGATTATTCGTAGCGTAATGCCTCTACTGGATCCATTTTAGAGGCTTTAAATGCAGGGTAAATTCCTGAAAATAAGCCTACTAACACGCAAATAATAATCCCAACCATCATCCATAACCACGGGATAATAAAACTGGCATTTCCTGAACTTATACCTTGTGCAATTAAATTACCAATGGGAATGGCTAGTACAATCCCTCCTATTCCTCCCAATAGACAAATGACAATGGCTTCAATTAAAAATTGTTGAAGTATCCTAGCGGGGGTAGCCCCTAATGATTTACGAATTCCAATCTCTCGAGTTCTTTCCGTTACAGAAACCATCATAATATTCATTAATGCAATGGCGGCACCAAGAAGTGTGATAAAACCGATAACAAAGCCACCAATTTGCAAACTTGACGTGATACTTTCAAAACTTTTGGCAACAGAATCGGAACGGTCGATGGAGAATGAATCTTCCATACCTATCGGATCCATTCGAACCTTTCGCATGACACCACGTGCTTCTTCCATAAAGTCATCTAAATTGTTCACTTTGGTTGAAGAGGTTGTGATATCAAATGTCAAATTTCGACCAATGGCCATTTTCCGACCTGTTTCCAGAGGAACCATTATGACACGGTCATCTCCCCCACCCATCATATTGCCTTTTTTCGCCAAAACACCTATAACCTTTAGTTTTATTCCGCTAACGATAATTTCACGATTTAAGGGATTCGTTTTTTCAAATAATTGATCTATGACATCTACTCCTAAGAAACACACATTCACAGCCTGGGTATATTCATTGCTTGAAAAATTTCGACCCTCAGCAAGTTTATAACCTTTAAGCTCGATAAAATTGTCATCTATCCCCATTAGGCGCACATTGGGGTTCGATTTTTTGCTTTCATATTTAGCTATCGCATTGCCGGTTACACTTGTTTTTAATGACACTTTTCCTTTCGTCATAAATAAATATTTATAGCGAATAGCCTGCCTGTAATCGATGTTTTTAAAACGCTTTTCTCGTTGACCTTCCCTCCTTACTTGCATAGCTGGACGATTTCGAATGTCAAACGAATTTGCCCCAAGACCTGAAAAGCTATTGTCCACTGAACTTTGGATCCCATCGATAGCTGTTAAGATCCCAACAAGTGATGTAATTCCAAGTGATATAATTAGGGCAGTTAGAATTGTTCTAAGGAGATTTCCTTTGATGGATCGTAAACCCTCTGCAATATTTTCTTTGATATTCATGCGCTATAGTTGCTTGATGCAAGGTATCATGAAAACTTAAGGATATAAAACCAGTGGTAATCGAATTTAATCCACTAATCATTTTTTGACTACTTCAATTTCCGTAAGTAATAATCTTCTCCTCTTACAATTATGCGCTCTGTCATCAATGTATCCGTACCTAATCGAATATCCGTCGGAAGCGGTTTTATCACATTTTTACTAAAAAACAGGTAATTTGCTTCCGCAGGAATCGGCTGTAACCCTTGTTCAAATGGATTTATAGGGATTAATTTTCTTGTGAACCGTTTACCCCACAAAGGATATTCATAATCATCGTTGATCGTCGCAAGTGCAACAATAGCATTTTCGGGAACCAATTGGTCAAAATTACGATAGGCATTTGTAATATCTGGTCTTGAAATAGTTAGTGATTCCATGCGCGATTTTCCCCAAATTGTTGGCATATTATGCGTAGATATGAAGGCTCCTCTTCCATGATAAAGTAGTGTCGACCAAGCGGATGCAATAATAATAACATAAAATAAAATTAAAAGCATAAACTTATTCTTGGCTACGAATTGATTGACGAATAGACTTGAAATGGGCAAAAGGAATACGAGTGAACTAATCATATATCTCCCTTTCCATGGATCATAGGCAGCCGTAAATGCCAATGCTGCGAAGTGAAGTAGAAAAGCTGCAAAGAAAAAGTAATAAATGGGTTTGCTCTTTTTTGTAAAAAGGAGAACGATTGATGGTATTAAGATTAGTAAAAATATTGATCCATAGATAGGAGTCCCATTCACAAATTCAAATTTACGATTAAATGAAAAAGGGATAATCGTGAATTTCGTTTCCCGTTCTAAGCCTAAGTTGAATTTTTGATCGATAATTCTGATTTTATTGTTTATTCTATTTTGGATCCTTTCTACTGTTGGGATATTTCGTAATCCATCTAAATTAAGTAGGTCAAAAGTATACCTGACTACATTCCTACTTCCATTAATTAATAGTGATTCGAAATTACCTGCACGTTCGATCGATTGATGTTGGGTAGCTGTTTTTGGCCCGATGGGATGATTGTAATGTTTTAAATTGGCTAAGTAACCTGTTGGTAATGTAATGATTAATATAAAAACCGAACTTATTAACAAGTGCTTCAAATGCGCGGTTAAGGATGTATGTCGCTTCATTAGCCACACATAAATAAGTATTACACCAATACAAGGAACAGAAAATACCCAAGTTATTTTATGACTTAACCCAATGGCAAACACAAACGAAAACAAGTACAAATAATAATTCTCCCATGTGTTTTTGAAGCGAATTATATAATATATACAAATTACCAGGTAACTAGCTAATACAATGTCTGTATCAGTTGATGTTGATTGAATAAGCGTAATAGGTGTAAATATGGATAAGCACGCGACTAATACCCTCGATTTAAAATTTACTGTTAATTGTTTCAAAATAGCATAGGACCCAAGAGCTAAAACCCAGAATGAAACTAAATTAGGAAGTTTAAAAAAATGCTCATTAAATCCGGTCATAAGAAACGGATAAAACTGGACGGATGAAAAACTTTTAGGGTATGTGTCAATATTCCAATTTGTTCCGATAAAATGTTCGGTACTATGATTCTGAACAAAATATAGAATCCGATTAAGGTGTCCAGTCATACTATCCCACTCGTTTGGGGGCAAGTAAAAAAACAAGAACAATTGCAAAATAAGAATGACAAGTATACCAATGAATAATATGGCAAAAAGTGTTTTTTCCGTTTTCCGTTGGTTTTTGTAGACTTCATGTAGTTTTTGGATACTAGAACCTACCAACTTAAAACTAGATTGATAGTCGGATTTAGGTAAATAAATGCCTTGTTTAAAGAATAAGTAAATCAAATAGGAAATTATAAAAGGAAGTATTGACCAGGCAATAACATTATTCCAAATATGCAGAGCTGATAGAATATATCCACTACAAATAATGCTAGCAATTTGAAAGATATATCCAGTGAGAAGAATTTCTTCAAAGTTTTTATTTGAAACTTTGGAGGCGACTCGAAAATTAAACAAGGTAAAAGAGATAAATATGACGAGCAACATATACAATTATTATAGAGCGGTGCTTATAATTGAACAAATGCGTAATATATCCTCTGAACTTATCTCAGCTGAAAGAGGTAAACAGACAATTCTTTTAGCAATATCTTCTGCGATGGGACATGATTGATAAGTTAAATAAGGCATTTCATTGAGCGCCGGATAAAAGTAACGCCGTGGAAAAATTTGTGCATTATTTAGTGTTCGTAGTGTCTTTATTAGGCTTTCTTCGGATGGGAATATAACTGGGAAATAACTGTAATTTCGCGAATTGTCAATATTCCATGCTAAACATTCAATGACTTCAGGTAAGTGGGCTTCATATAATTCTGATGCATATTTACGATGTGCCATAATTTGTGGAAAATGATTAAGATTAACCAATCCCATAGCCGCGTGAAATTCAGAATTTTTACCATTGATTCCTGCAGCAAAATAATGATCGCCTTTATGACCAAAACTCCTTATTCCTCGTATTTTATCAGCTAGAGCCTTATCCTTAGTGATTACGGCTCCTCCTTCTATTGTGTGAAAAATTTTTGTGGCATGAAAGCTGCAAGTGGAAATTGTTCCGTAATTAAAGATTGATTTCCCTTGATGTCTGACGCCAAAAGCATGTGCTCCATCGTAAATGATGGGTATTTGATTATCATATGCTAATTTTTCTTGATCAATTAAATCAGCACAATTTCCATAAACATGCGTTGTTAATATACCTTTTGTACCATTCGTTAAAACTCGTTCAATTTGTGTTCGTTCACAGGTTAAACTCGTAGGCGATATATCAGCAAAAATGGGATTACAATGTTCCCAGATTAATGAAGTAGTTGTAGCACAATAGGAAAATGGAGTTGTAATCACATCACCTTCCAATGCCAATGCTTTAATTGCTAATTGTAAAGCAATTGTACCGTTAGATACATATAAAAAGTGTTCAACCTCAAGGAATTCAGCAAGTTTTCGTTCTAATTCAAGTACAAGAGGTCCATCATTTGTTAATTGGCCATTTGCCCATACTTTTTCGAGTAAAGAAATATATTCTTTAATTTCCGGTAAAAACGATTTTGTTACATGCAGCATATCTTAGATTTCGCTTGTTACTTGTTTCATTTTAACTGGGAAGTTTGGACGAACATAGCCTGGCCATTTTCCATACCATGTGGTGTTTTCTCGATAATCAGCAATTTCAAATTCAAAAAGTTCTTCAAAATTGACTAATACAATACTTGAATTTTTGACAACCATAATGGATAAATAATATGACCCATCATTTAAAAAATTGCCAGGAATGGCAATATCTGCGGAAACTATACCTTCATTAAATCGCGCGGGCTGATTCCCAATGTTGAAAATACATTCTCCTGTACTTGCATATAAATGAACACTTACGTTTAAATCTACATCATTTAACGTATTCCAAAATTCAAAATGTAAATTAAATGGGTCATTTACTGTCCAATAATCTAAGTCTTTCGCAAGCTCAGGTTTAATTTCGGCATATTTTAATCGTACTAAGTCATTGCCTATGCCTGAAGCAAATGATTCAGCTTCATAGTACATGTTTTTTGACTGTACTTCCGACATATAATTTTTTAATACTTGACTCGTTTCTCCTATTTGCTTAACAGTTCCTTTTTCTAAATGTAAGGTTTTATTACATAGATTTGAAACAGCAGTTAAATTGTGGCTTACAAATAAAATGGTCTTTTCATTTGCAGCAACCTCTTTCATTTTACCTAAAGATTTCTTTTGAAAATCCGCATCTCCAACAGCTAGAACTTCGTCGACAATTAAGATTTCAGGGTTAAGGTGCGCTGAAATAGCAAAGCCAAGGCGTACATACATTCCTGAAGAATAGCGTTTAACAGGAGTATCCAAAAAGTTTGAAATTTGCGGTCCGGCAAAATCAACAATCTCATCAAATTGAGCTTTGATTTCCTGCTTACTCATACCCAAAATTGCCCCATTTAGGAATATATTTTCACGACCAGATAATTCGGGGTGAAATCCTGTTCCTACTTCAAGTAAACTGGCAACTTTACCACTTACTTTGACATTGCCAGAGCTAGGATTTGTGATACGACTTAAAATTTTTAACAAGGTCGATTTACCCGCACCATTATTACCAATTATACCCAGTTTGTCACCCTTATTTATTGAAAATGAAACATCATTTAAAGCATAATATTCGTTAGGCTTTTCTTTTTTAGAAAATAGTGTTTTCAACCCATTACGAATTGAAACCGGTTCTGCCAAACGGTTTAGATTATACTTTTTTGTAATATTATTTACCTCTACTATTTTCATCTTACACTTATAAATAATCTACAAAAGAACTTTCCTTTTTCGTAAATACATAAATACCAACGAAAAATGTAATAATGCAGGTTGTAATTGACAGATAAATAAAGTCGGCCGATTTAACCTCGTAATTCGGGATCAAAATAGTTCTAGCGTATTCAACAATCCCTACAAGGGGATTAATCAAAGCATATACATTAAACCAATTTGAAATTTGCAAAGATTGTGCCGTATAGACAATAGGACTTACAAAAAAACCATATTGAACGATTAACGGTATCATTTGCAATAGATCTCGGTATTTGATTGAAAAGGAACAAAATAGAAGCCCTAATCCAATACTGAAAAATAGCAGTAAGAGAACAGCAAATGGTAATAATAATAAGGTAAATGAAAGTGTTTGAATTAAGAATAAACTCAATATTATGTATACAATTAAGCCTATGATAAAATCAAATAATGAAACAGCGATAGAAGAAAACGCAATAATTAATCTCGGAAAATACACCTTGGAAACCAAATTGTGATTAGCTAAAATCGAGTTACTTACAGCCTGAAAGGTATTGGCAAATAAGTTCCAGAAAATCACACCTGAAAAAATGATTAACTGAATTGGGAAACCCGAGATATCATTGATTTTAGCTACATTTTTGAAGGCAAAAAGAAAAACCAACATGGTTAATACAGGCCTTATAATAGCCCATATTATTCCCAAATAAGTTTGTTTATAACGAATGGAAATGTCTCGTTTCGCCAAAATGTATAAAAGCTCTCTTTCTCGAAAAATTTCAGAAAACAACTTTATATATAATCCCATTTAATGTCTAGTTAAAATTAACCCGATATAAAAATCTGATATAAGCTGCGAAACAACCTAAAAGAAATCCCAATATGGTACCAATAGAAATAATTTTACCCCAACGATATGGTAAGGCAAAAATTGGCAATTCTGAATCTTCGATTATAGTTAATAAAGGAGACTCCTTTACTAAGGAAAATTTCAAATTATCATAGTTGCGCAGAGCTTCAAAATAGAGCGCTTGAAGTTGGCTAGAATTCATCTGCAACCGTTCTGCTATAACGCGAGCGCGTTGAAAAATTATTTGTTGATTTTGATCATTATAATTTGCCAATTTTCCTTGAGTAAAATATAAAGCCGAGCGCAGTGAATCTACTCGTTTATCCATAATGACCAAAAGTTCTTTTGATTTCTTTGTTTTAGTATTAATGTAATAATCGGTAATTGTCTTTAAATATAATTGCGCCCAAACATGTGTAAGTGTATCATTTCGTGTTTCTACAGTTAATGTTTGGAATGTTGATTTTGGGTTATCTAGATAGATATCAGTATTATCATTCAAATACATTGAAATTGTATTGATAATATTTTTGTCTTGAACAGAAATCGAATCTAAATTTCCTGTTTTGAATCTGTATTTTATGAAATCTACTGGAAGGTCACTCCATTCATGATTCGCTAAATCTGCCCGTTCGAGAAAGAAATTGCCAAAATAGTCTGTCCTATTTCCAACCTTGACCTTTGTTAAAATTGCTTTTCTATAGATATTTTTGGTTTTTAATAACTCTTTGAAGTTTTCGCCACTAAAGATTGAATTGCCGGAGCTTACACCACCTAATCCAAGTGATGAAGCCAATCCAGCTAAACCGTTTTCCCCGCTTTCATTTTCAAGGACAAATACAATTTTAGTTTTCTTGAATGTGTTGGTACTTTTGAAAATTTCAACTCCTAATCCTGTCAATAAACCAATGGAAGTAAATATACCAATAAAACGCAAATTACGCTTCACAAATGGAATAAAGCCAATAAGTTTGATTAAGACCTTCTCTAAAGAAAATTGATCGTTCTTTTCTTCGCTCATATGTTGAATTAGTTTGCGGTGGCTTTAATTAATGTAATAATACCGATGATACTTGTTACAGTTCCTGTTAAAACTGAAACTAAAGTAACAATTTGTTGGCTTGTATTTGTCGACTTAAGTTTCTTAGGAACTATAATCTCCGAACCTCTCTCTATACGAGGGTAAAAGCGCATGAATAGGAAATTTTTAGCGCGCTTTACCGAGCCATTTGAATAAATCACATAAACACGTTTTCTTGCCGAACTTGAAGTAAATCCTCCCGCACTAGAAATGTAACTTCCAAGCGAATTCGAAGCTGTATATTTCACGTTATTCGGATACAAAACTTCACCTGTGATTTTTACTGTCTGAGGTTCTCTTGGAATATTAATGACATCACCGCTAATAATTTGAATATCATCTGGTCCACCTGGCTCTGACAATGCGGCAACTAAATTGATGCCAATGGTCTCGTGATTACTTACACTCACTTCCGCATTGTTGTTGATTTCTATGCCCGAATAATTATCGTTGAAATCTTTTATCTGTTTCTTTTTAAATTCGGACTCAGATTCAGACAATTCGGTTTTACGAATTAGTTTTGCCCCTTCTGGATAGGCTTGTTTATTAAGTCCACCTGCACGTTTAATTAAATCAGATAAACGATCATCCTTTTTCTCTAAGCCATAAACCCCTGGGTATAAAACTTGTCCTTGAAGTGTGATAAATTGTTGGAGTTCATAATTAGGTGATGAACGAACAAATACTTCATCAAATGGATTTAATTCAAATTTAGATGCGTTGTTGTCTACTGTCAAATCCTTCGAGATTGTAAATTTGAAAACCTCTGCAATTTGAGAACTAGAATAATCTTGATTTTCGTTAAACTCATTTTTCTTTCGTCGGACAACTTCAACTAAACCCGTTGATGCTGATTCGCGTAATCCACCGGCTTTGATAATTAAATCCTCTACCGACATATGTGTTTGATATGGAATTGTTATTTTAACTTGACGATTTAGCAAAACATTACTCGTATTAGCAGATTTCAATTTATCGGAAATTTCACTAGATGACTCATTTTGGATTGATCCCTTTTCGTCATTTTGAAGATTATTTTCATCGTTACTATCCTTCTTCGTACCCAAATCCTCTCTTATTCCATTAATTTCTCCATGAATTGTTACGGTATAACTCTCCCGTAAATCTAAAATGGAAAAGACTGTGATTTTATCCTCACGAGTTAACAAAATGTCTTCAGCCTTGCCATTCAATATATCTGAAAGATTTACTGAAATAATAGATGGAGTATAATCTTTATTTAACCGATTTATATTTACTCGGCTTAAAAACGCACTTTCCTTGACTCCTCCAGCACGTTTTATCAAATTAGATAAAGTAAGTTTATTGTCTATTGAAAATACACCTGGCCTAAAAACTTCTCCCGTCAAAGTAACACGATTCTCATAGTGGTTTGCTGTTATAGATTCAGCAGTTATGATATCTCCATCCGCTGGAATAAAAGAATTTGCAATGGAATAATTAATGTCGATTAGTTTACGCTCCGTGTTGGTAATTCGTTCAACTTTTAATAGATCTTTGTAAGCATTATCAGCAAATCCACCGACAAAATTTTCAAAAATGAAAGCTAAATTCTCTGTGGGTAGGGGTTCAAAATATGCACTTCGTTTTACACGTCCTTTTACTTCTATACGTGATTTATACATGCCTATTTTAATAATGTCCTGATCTTGGACAGTTAAGTCACTTTTACTAAATCCTTGGGTGATAAACTCATAAAGATCTAGATGTGCAATAATTTTATTGTTACGAATAAGCTGAGCATCACGGAAAGTTCCATTCTCTGTAGGCCCCCCTGCCAAATACAAAACATTCATTACACGGGCCAATGAAGGGACAGAATAGGTGCCAGGAAATTGCACCTCCCCGACCACGGATACTTGTATTGTTCGTATATTCCCTAGCGATACACTTGCATAAAGTCCATTTATATCCGTACGGCCATTGAACTTCTTTAATCCAATATAGATACTTGATAACTTATAGATTAAACGATTTCTTGCCTCATCAATCGTTAATCCTGCAACATACACATTTCCTACTTTGTTTATCTTAACGTAGCCATCTGCATTGACAGTTAAATTATAATGTTCCTCAGAATACCCATTAATATCAATAATTAACTCATCATCTGGCCCTAAAATATAATTTTTAGGTGTGGCCATTTTTAGATTTGGTTCAAATCCTCCAGACTTTTTATTGAAAATTGAAAAACCAAATATTTTATTTTGAAAGGCTAATTTAGCTTTTTTGATTGAATCTTCTTCAGTTGTTAATTGTGCTAAGGTGTTAGACTTTCGCTGATTAACTAAACTATCTAATTCGTTTTTTTGATTAACTGAATTGACAATCTCTCGTTTTGCAACTTTTGAATTAGTTACGGGTTTATTCGTTGCATTTGATTGATTAAGGTTACTACTTGGCATGTAATTAGTAGGTACCTGAAACTGAGCAAATGCGATGTTGATACTTACGATTAGCGCTAACACCGTTGTAAAATTAATTTTCTTGATCATGCAAAAATTCATTTTAAGGGATACAAAATAAGTTAAAAAAGCTCATATTTCCACCTTTTATTATATTTAGATAAAGCAAGGTAATTTATTATTTCTTTGGTAATTTTGTTAGTAAAATATTAAAGTATGACAGCAGAACCAATTTACAACGACGACAGTATACGATCCTTAGATTGGAAAGAACATATTCGTTTACGTCCCGGTATGTACATTGGTAAATTAGGGGATGGTTCCTCGGTAGATGATGGTATCTATGTGCTGGTAAAAGAAATCATGGATAATTCCATCGATGAGCACATGATGGGGAATGGAAAGATAATTGATATAAAAATTTCGGACCAAAAAGTAGAAGTTCGAGATTATGGTCGGGGAATTCCATTAGGAAAAGTTATCGATTGTGTTTCTAAAATAAATACGGGTGGTAAATATGATTCTGGTGCCTTCCAAAAATCTGTTGGTTTAAATGGAGTAGGTACCAAAGCTACGAATGCCCTATCCAATTATTTTAAGGTACAATCTTATCGAGATGGTCAATCAAAATGGGCAGAATTCAGTAAAGGAGAATTGATTAATGAATCCAAAGGATTGGAATCATCTTCAAGTAAAAGCGGAACATTTATTTGTTTTGAACCAGATAATACCATTTTCAAAAATTATCATTTTATCCCCCAGTTTTTAGATAATTTGTTTTGGAATTACGCATTTCTAAATGCGGGATTGACGATCAATTTTAACGGGGAAAAATATTTTTCTCAAAATGGTTTATTAGATTTATTATCAAAAAAGACCAATGCGGAAGAAAATCGATATCCTATAATTCATTTAAAAGGAAATGACATTGAATTAGCCATTACGCATAATAATCAATACGGAGAAGAATATTATTCCTTCGTAAATGGCCAAAATACTACTCAAGGTGGAACACATTTAGCTGCTTTTCGTGAAGCCATTGTTCGTACAGTACGCGAATTTTTCAAGAAAGACTTCGACCCTTCCGATGTTAGAGCAAGTATTGTAGGGGCAATTGCTATTCGAGTTCAAGAGCCCGTTTTCGAATCCCAAACAAAAACTAAACTGGGTTCAACCAATGTGTCACCTGATTCCTCTTCTCCTTCTATCCGAACTTTTGTAGGTGATTTTGTAAAAACGGAGTTGGATAACTTTTTACATCAGAATCCAACAGTGGCTGATGCCATGTTGAAACGTATATTACAATCTGAGCGTGAGCGAAAAGATATCGCTGGGATCAAAAAGTTAGCCAATGAGCGTGCTAAAAAAGCCAATTTACATAACAAGAAATTACGTGATTGTCGAGTTCATTTAACAGATGAAAAATCAGAAGTAAGTCAAGAAACAATCTTATTTATTACGGAGGGCGATTCAGCGAGTGGTAGTATAACAAAATCTAGGGATGTACAAACACAAGCTGTTTTTAGTTTACGCGGAAAGCCTTTGAACAGTTTTGGTCTTACAAAAAAAATAGTTTACGAGAACGAAGAATTTAATTTACTTCAACATGCCCTTGATATAGAAGATAGCCTAGACAATTTACGCTATAATAAGATTGTTATTGCGACAGATGCTGATGTGGATGGTATGCATATTCGCTTATTGATTTTGACGTTCTTCTTACAATTTTTCCCAGATTTAGTTCGTAATGGACATCTCTACATTTTAGAAACTCCCCTATTCCGTGTAAGAAATAAAAAGGAAACAATTTATTGTTATTCTGATGAAGAACGTAGAAATGCAATTGATAAATTAGGACCCAAACCAGAAATAACTCGATTTAAGGGTCTTGGAGAAATCTCTCCTGAAGAATTTGGAGAGTTCATAGGCGAAAATATTAAAATTGAGCCAGTAATTTTAGAAAAGGATTTTACCATTCCCCAATTATTAACTTATTACATGGGGAAAAATACACCAGAACGTCAAAAATTTATCATTGAAAATCTTGTCATTGAAAAAGATTTAGAAGAAGTTCTGCTTACTTAATCATTCAACAAGATTAATTGTTCTAATTCATGCAAGACCTTCATTAATTGGAGGTCTTTTGCTTTTTGTATGCCAAGTTTAGCAATCTTGGTAGCATCCAACGTTTGGTCTAGGGAATATAATATTTCTGCTAGGGTATAATAAGTTGGTTGGTAATCTGGATGCTTAGATAGAATGGTTTCCAAAATATGTATGCAATTTTCCAAATTTCCATCTGCTCGTTCTTCCATGGCCAACAAATAATAATTGAAAGGATTTTCTGGATCTTCTTTGATTTCGTTTAAAATTATTTCCCGTCGATTCATTGTCTTAATTGAAAGAATTTAGTATGCTTGCATAACAATTTGATGTATATGAAAATATTGGTTTGTATTTCCGCCGTTCCCGACACAACTTCAAAGATAAGTTTAAGTTCGAACAATTTTGTCAATTTAGAAGGTTTGACTTTGATTACAGGTCCCTATGAAGATTATGCGCTTTCGCGTGCCATCGAAATAAAAGAAGCAAATCCAGATAATATTGAAATCATAGTCTTACATGTTGGTCTAGAATCAGCTGAGGTCATTATTCGTAAATGTTTGGCTCTAGGTGCCGATTCTGCCATACGAATTAATTCAAAGGCCAATGATGCTAGACAAGTTGCTCAAGAAATAGCAGCTTATGTTAAAGAATTTCCGGTTGATTTAATTTTAATGGGAAAAGAATCCATTGATTATAATACAGGCTTGGTACATCAATATACCGCTGCTTTATTGAAATGGAATCATTTTTGTCCTGTAATGAAATTAGATCTATTGGATTCTAAAGCGTGCAACCTAAAAGTGGAGAGTAAGGTTGGAACTGTCGAGTTGACATGTGCTCTTCCTCTTGTTTTAGGATGTCAGGAACCAATAGCTGAATGGAAAATTCCATCCATGCGAGGTATCATGGCCGCTAGAACTAAAAATATTGTAATTAGGGAACCTCAATTTGGATTTGGATTAACTTATTTAAAAGATGAAGTCCATGAGCAAAAACGCAAAGGACAGTTATTTAAGCGCGAAAACTTAAGTGAATTAATTGACATTATTAAAAAAGAGGTAAGATCATGAAAAATATAGCGGCATTTATTGAGATAAATTCGGGGAAATTAAGCCCTCGTTCTTTACAGATCATTCATTTAATACAATCAATTCAGCAGGAAAACCAACTCGTTTTCTTGTATACATTTAATTCTGTGGATGAAGTTGAAATTCCTAGACTTTCCAATGTATCCTTATTTGAAATTCAGCATCTGGCAGAGTCGGCAATTTTATCAGAGAATCAAATCGGTCATTTGATTTCTAAAATACAAACAGATTCGTGTGATTTTATTTTGGGATATAAGTCTACTTTGACGGATGTTATATTTGCTAATGCTAGTATTCAAGCTGATTTACCAATCGTGCCTCAAGTATTGACAGTAGGTATAGGAGAAGATCAATTAACGATTCAACAGAGCATATTTAGTGGTAAAGCAGTAACAAGTTTATCGATAAATAAATCTTGTATATTACAATTTAATGCAGCTTTCGAGTCCCAGTTAATTCACAATGAAACTATTTTTTTAACGTGTATTAAATTTGAACTTCCAACGAACGTCTCATTTCAAATTAGTGCTATAAATAAAGTAGCACAAGGAGCCAATCTTGTAGATGCAGCTTTTGTGGTAGGTGCAGGCCGAGGTTTGAAAGATCCAAGTAATTGGGGGATGATTGAAGCATTGGCAGATAAATTAGGAGCAGCAACGGCTTGTTCAAAACCTGTGTCAGATATTAATTGGAGGCCTCATAGTGAACATGTGGGCCAAACAGGAATTAAGATTGCACCTCAGCTTTATATTGCATGCGGAATTTCAGGGGCAATACAACATTTAGCTGGAGTTAATGGATCTAAAACAATCATAGTAATAAATAATGATCCCGAGGCACCATTTTTTAAATATGCAGATTATGGTATTGTTGGAGATGTGTTTGATGTTATCCCTGAAATTGTAAATAATCTTTAAAAGACGCTTCAGAAGGCATTTGTTTGCTTATCTTTGTATTTTATTTATATACATTGGGAGAGTTTATCAAATTGCAAGTCGTTTCATTAAGTCCTAGTGCTGCTGGGGCAAGTTCTTATATTTTATTTTTACAGGCAGAGAAGGGTAATCATTTAGGTTTTCCGATGGTTATTGGTCTTACTGAGGCTCAGTCAATATCTATGTATATGGAGGATATTATTCCTGCAAGGCCTTTGACACATGATTTGTTTGCGAACTTTATTAAACAAACTTCAATTGCAATTTCATTTATAGAAATTTCCGATTTTCAAGATGGTGTTTTCTTTGCTAAAATTCATGCAAACTCCCCAGAGGGGAGTTTTGTCTTAGATGCTAGACCTTCCGACTCGATTGCCCTAGGAATAAGATTAAGTGCAGATATTCTTATCTCAGAAATATTATTAAATGAAATTGCGATTCCGATGGAAATTATACAAGCTGAAGAGGATGTAGAAATTGACATAAAAGAGAAATCAATAAGTGAAATGAAAGCTGAATTAGAATTATCATTGGAAAAAGCATTGGCAGGAGAAAATTATGAGGAAGCGGCACGATTAAGAGATCAATTAAATCAATTAACTAAATAATATGCGTTACTCGAAAGGGAAAGCTCAGGCAAGCAATCAAATTATTGTTATTTCTATTGCCTGTTTGTCGGTTATCATTGCTTTGTTATTTCAACTCCTTAGTGGAGCTTACTTCTGGGGTGAAAATATTCAATCACAAATGAAGGTTTATGTTTATTTAGATGACTCATTACAGGTCAGTCAAATTGATTCTGCTATTCAAGTGTTGAAAAAACGTTCTGAATTGGAAAGTACTAAAATTCAATTCGTCGATAAGCAAAGTATTGCTAAAGATTTTCTAAATACAACGCATGAAAATTTTGACGAGTTATTGGGTGAAGTTAATCCATTTAAGAATTCAATTGTATTAGAATTTAAGCCTGAATTTAGAAATAAATCAAGTTTTGAGAAGTTAGCCACAGAGCTTCGAAATTCAGCAGGCATTTATGAAGTCTCCTATCCAGAGAATTATTTAGATTTAATTATACCTAAAATTAAAATCATTTCCAGCGCAGCTGTAATCTTTATGCTTTTAATTGGTCTGATTGTTTATTTACAAATTAGTAATTATACTAAATTGAATATTCATGCCAATCGGACATTAATAAGATCCATGCAATTATTGGGTTCGACGAACGGCTTTATAATGAAACCCTATTTGTTAAAATCTGTTATTCTAGGTCTTTTAGGTGCTCTATTAGGTTATTTACTAACCAATGTGTTTTACTTTTACATCAACAATCAATTACCGGAATTAGCTAGTTATTTATTTAACATGACCAATCAGTTAATTATACTGTTGGGTACGCTTATCATTGCAGTGCTTTTTAGTTTAATTAGTACAATTGTGGCATTAAATAAATACCTGAAAATTTCAGGGTCAAATCTATATTAATCATGAATAAAACTACACAAAAAGCAGCCTTCCCTTTAGATGCGAAAAGTATTTACATATTATTAACGGGTGTTATTATTATGTTTATTGGATTTTATGTGATGACCTTAGATAAGGAACCATTTGGATTTGGGTTTTTAGGGATAACGCTTGGACCAGTATTAGTATTGAGTGGTGTAATCATTCCTATTTTTGCACTTTTCAGAATTCGTAAATAATGGTTAGTTATTTTGAAGCATTAATTTTGGGAATAATAGAAGGGTTAACGGAATTTCTCCCGGTATCTTCAACGGCTCATTTAATTATTGGAGCGTTATTTCTAAAAATCCCTGTTAGTAATTTTCTCAATTTTTTAACGATTTTTATCCAACTGGGTGCCATATCTGCTGTGCCCTTATTGTATTTCAAGCGCCTAACCTCTTCTTTGGATATTTACCGATTTGTGAGCATATCATTTATTCCTGCTGTTATTTTTGGTCTTGCTTTGGATGATTTGCTTGAATCTATGTTTCAAGGTTATTATTTTATTGCTTTTTCATGGATAATTGGCGGTTATATTTTGGTGAAAATTGACCATTGGCTAGTCGAACAAAAAATATGCAGCGAAGATGTATCAGAATTAACTAGCTTACAGTCTCTCAAGATTGGATTATTTCAATGTTTAGCCATGATTCCAGGTGTCTCTAGATCTGGAGCATCAATTGTTGGAGCTCGTCTAACTGGACTTAGTCATCAAGCTGCAGTGGAGTATTCTTTTCTTTTAGGAATACCAACAATATTAGGCGCCTGTGCTAAAAAAATTCTTGATTATCGAACTGAGATTCCTTTGTTTATTGATGCGGATCACCTACCTATTCTAGGTATTGCTTTTTTTGTCAGCTTTGTAATCGCATTAGTTACCATTCATTTTATGGTAAATATTGTATCTAAATATGGATTTAAATATTTCGGATACTATCGAATAATTGCCGGTATTCTTCTGTTTTTAGCATTATGGATGAAATTATAGAAGATCTACGCATAGAGAATCAATATTATTTAATAGATAAGCCACTCACTTGGACATCTTTTGATATTGTAAGAAAATTGAAGAATTTAGGTCGATTCAAAAAAATAGGCCACGCAGGAACTCTAGACCCTTTGGCTACAGGTTTACTTATTATTTGTGTCGGTAAACACACAAAAAAAATTGAGTATTTTCAAAGTCTTCCCAAAACTTATACGGGGATACTTGTACTAGGCAAAACTACACCTTCGATTGATCTTGAGACGGAGTTCAACCAAGAATTTCCAATTGATCATATTTCAAGGGAGCTACTACTTGAAGTTATTTCAACTAAATTGACAGGTCCAATTAAACAGGTCCCTCCTATTTATTCTGCGATTAAATTAGATGGAAAGCGTTTGTATACTCATGCTAGACAAGGTGTTCAAGATGATGCACTAAATATTAAAGTTCGTGATGCTGTGATTTATCGATTTGAGATTTCGACTAAGAATTTCCCTGAAATTGAATTTGAAATAGAGTGTTCAAAAGGAACATACATTCGTTCTATTGTACGTGATTTAGGTGAATATTTGCATGCTGGGGCTTATTTAAAAAAGCTTGTTCGAACAAAAATTGGCGAATATGATGTTGCTAATGCTCAGTCAATCGATTCATTTAATAAAGAAACTTATGCGATTTTACCGTAGCCTAAATGAAATAGTTATTGACTTCAACGACTGCGTCATAACCGTAGGAATGTTTGATGGACTTCATATAGGTCATACAAGTGTATTGAATAAGGTGATTGAAATAAGTCGTAAGTATCAGATACCTTCCGTCGTTTTGAGTTTTTCTAATCATCCGCAAAGCTACTTTAATCCGGATTCTACAAATTACGCATTAACTAGTTTGGAAGAAAAGGCTACTCACCTCCAGCAGATGGGAATTGATGTTTTGATAGCTATTCCCTTCGATTCATTTATTGCAAGTCTTAGTGCGCAACAATTTACATCTTCAATCTTAGTCGACCTACTACATGTAAGTAATATTGTTTTTGGGTATGATAACCATTTTGGGCATAATCGGGAAGGTTCTAAAGCGTTTATTGATAGCTATTACCCGACAATTAGCACACATCGGGTAAATGAATCTATTTTAAACAATGAGGTAGTCAGTAGCTCTTTGATCAAAAGCAAAATAATTAAAGGTGATGTTCAACAAGCTGCCTTATTGTTAAATTACACATACGCTTTAAGTGGACATGTAATTAAGGGAGACCAGTTAGGCAGAACGATTGGGTTTCCTACCGCGAATATGCAGTTGATTAATTCTGAGAAACTTATTCCTGCACACGGTGTTTATATAACGAAAACAACAGTTTTCGGCCAAGAATATTTTGGAATGACAAACATTGGAGTAAGGCCTACGGTTACAAAAAATCAGGAGTTAAGAATAGAGACACACTTATTTAACTTCGATAAAGAAATTTATGGTGAAGTTATAAAGGTGGAATTTATCGAACGACTTCGTGATGAAAGAAAATTTGAGTCTTTCCCTGCTTTAGTGGAACAATTAAATCAAGATCGAATAAAGACAAAATCTATTTTAGCACAAATTCATATAGCTTCCTAAGAATTTAATCTCATCAGCTTTTGAAGCCAAAATGGTACTGATTGCATCATCCAATTTGTTTCCTTCCACATCAATAAAAAACCAAAATTTAAACTCATTTGTGTCTTTTTGAGGCCTTGATTCAATCTTTAATAAATTAATATTCTTTTCTTCAAACTCTTTCAATAACTTCAAAAGGGTACCTGGTTTATCATCGTTTTTCAATTTAACAGCAAGTGTAGTTTTGTCTCGATTGGTTTTTTTAAGATTCTCTACTTTCGAGATGATAATAAAACGTGTTTGATTACTATCATTATCTTGAATATTGTCAAACAAAATAGGAACTTGATATATTTTCGCTGCTATATGTGAACATAGAGCCGCTGTACCTTGGTTTTCAGCAGCTAATTTTGCCGCTTTCGAGGTTGAGTCCACCTGAACAAAAAAATCAGAGGATTTAGAAGCAAAATAATCCTGTGTAAATCCTTGACATTGATTAAATGCAATGTCTTTAGAATAAATACGCGTTATAGAATTTATATCATGTTCTTTAGTTGCTAAACAGAAGTTAACTGGAATGATTATTTCCGAGATGATGTAAAGTGACTTTTCGTTTAGTAAATCTAAAGTTTCTTTTACCATTCCCTCTTGATTATTTTCAATCGGAACGATACCATATTTAGCCCTTCCAGAATCAACAGAATCAAATATCGACTTAATTGATGGGAGTGAAATATAATCTGCAACGGCACCAAATCTCGATTCTGCAGCTTGATGAGTGAAGCTACCTTCTGGACCTAAATAACTAATAATTTCTGGGAGTTCTAAATTACGCGATACACCAAATATTTCCAGGAATATTGCTTCTATGGCCGCTTTTCCCAAACGGCCTGTAGGTTGTTTTGCTAATCGATCTATTATTTCTTTCTCTCTGTCAGGATGATATATTAAGCTATTATTTGCTCGCTTCAAGTTGCCTACCTGATCAACGACATCCATACGATCAACAAGTAGTTTTAAGATAGCATTATCGATTTGATCTATTTCTATCCTTAAGTCACTTAAATTCTTCATAGCAAATTACTTAATTTTCAATGTTCGATTCATTTGAATCGTTCATTCGTAAACGTTCCACTTTATTAATATCTCGAAATTTTACACGATCCACTAGTGCCTTGTCTATCCGTTTAGATAAATAGTAACTAATAAAACAGTATAACGCAAAAACAATAGTTAAATATAAGAGTAATTGATTGTTACTTTCTTTTCGATAATTACTTAAATAACTAAAAATAGCAACAATGCTGATGTTGAAAACCAATAAGACCGCTGTTGCTGATTTATGAGAAAATCCTATGTCAATTAATACATGATGTAAATGTTTTCGATCTCCTTCAAAAGGCGATTTTCCTTCCATAATGCGAATAAAAAACATACGTAATGTGTCGAAAACGGGTAATATTAAAATTGAAAGTGCAAATAGGGGTGCATCTTTTGTCAATGCAGGGTTAACTAAATAGTTATTATTGACGACGACGTATTTAATGGCAAAATAGGACAACAAAAAACCGACTATTAATGAACCGGTATCTCCCATGAAAATTTTATTTTTAATTGACCAATTATAACGTAAAAAACCCAATAATGATCCTGATAAAGCCATCGCCAAGGTTGACTGGGCATACATTCCTAATGTATAAAATAAATATGCAAACATCAAGCTGGCAAATAATCCCACTGAACCTGCTAAACCATCAATACCATCAATTAGATTTATGGCATTAATTAACGATATAAAAATAAAAATGGTGATAAATAATCCTACATTGTAGGATAGATTTGTTAAACCTAATAAGCCATAAAAATTAGAAATTCGTAAGTCTCCTAAACTTATGACAAGTATGGATGCTGCGATCTGAATAAGTAATTTCTTTTTGGGTGAAAGGATTAAAATATCATCTTTAATTCCCAAGAAGAAAAGTATAATAATTGCCGAAATAGTTAAATGTAAATCATGTCCTTCTTTGGGATTATCCCAAATGAAATAGGTAATTAATGTTGCGGCAAATATTGCCACACCACCTAATGTTGGTGTAAGCTTTTTATGTGAACTCCTAGATTTGATTTCTGCCATTAAATCCTTTAATCGAGAAATATTTATAATGACAGGAATGGCCGTAACTGTTATAAACAAGGCAACTACAAATGAAATAAGTAGTTGAAAATCTTTATTCGATAAAATTTCAATATTGTTCATAATCCTACTTAATGATTCTTTCTTTGATATGATTATTTATGTTTAATCCATATACTTGATAGGCTTCCGTATCTTTTGTAATGAGCGTTCTGATGCCGATTACACTATGTGATTTAATTGTGACACCTCCAACAATTGTTGATTGCGCTCCTATCCAAACACCATCTTCAATCGTAATCGGATTGCTGATTAAATCAAAACTTCGTTTGGTATAGTCATGATTTCCGGTAAGTAATAATGCGCCTTGAGAAATACAAACATGATTCCCAATACTTACATTAGAAATATTATCAATCCAACAAGATTCACCAAGCCAGACATAATCGCCTAAACTAAGTTTCCAAGGTAGTTTAATTTTGACCCATGGTTTAATGACTGTACCTATTCCAATGTTAGCACCCATCAATCGAAGCAGGAATACCTTCAGTGCATTTGGGTATGGAATGTTGGTTAAAAAAAACAAGTTTGCTAAGATAAGCCAACAAGCATACTTCAACTTAGCAGCTATACTTAAGTGTAGCTGATGTGAAAATGTGGATAAATCGCTTGATGTTTTACTCACAATCTGGCTTGTTTTGGGGCAGAATTAATAAAAATCGTATTAATATAATGTAAAATACCCAATAGGAAAAATCTAATGGCCGGCCTCCAGTAAAAACGGAAACAAATAGATTGATATAGAATAAACTTATAAAGTTTTGAAATAAATTTTTAGCCTTAATGCCAAGAATAATGTAATACATTATAAATATATTAAATAGACAGAATAGCAAAAACCCCAAAATTCCAAAATTAACAAAAGCCTCTAGAGCCGGTATATCTACGTACCAAAACTTATACCCTTTTCCAAAAACGAAATCAAACCAATCTCTTGAAATTAACTTTTTAATAAAGTTTATGTTTTGTATCCGACCTTGTGCGGATGCATCTTGTTGGGTCCCAGCACTATTTATCCCTAAACCCGTATTTAAAGCACGCAATAAAAATTCGTAGGCCTGATCTGAATAGCGATTAAATGTCTCGATAATTCGATAGGTCTTGTTAAAGTATTGAAGTAATGCAAATAAGAAAAGATAGTAAATAATTGTCCCTTTACGACTATTAAATCCTTTAACTAGATTGTAATGACCAAAAAACAAATAAAAAATGATAGATAGTCCAAACGAGATGAAATTTCCCCGCGTTTGAGTAAGAATTAATACAATAAGACTAACAAATAGATTTATATGAGCAATTATATTAATGCTGCCGCTTTTATTTCCAATAAAATAAAGTGCCTTTTTCTGAATTATTAAAAAGGAAATAAGTAAACCCGCAACCGCATTTCGACCAAATACGACAGGGTTACCAGAAAAGTCCTCTCCTGTACCTTTATTATATTGTACAGTAGCTCGGGCGCCTAATACGTAATTGGGATTAGTCGAAATGGAATAAATCAGAGCAATATTATTTATAAGTGTTACGACTAGTATAATGACGGGCAAATAATATTGAACATCATTATTAATCCTAAATATGCAATAAATAAACCCGATTAAAATTGCAAAATTAATAGCATCAACAAGTATGGACGATCGTTGACTATTGTAAAATAAAAAATAAAAGAAACCTAGAAAGAAAAAACTCAAACCTGTAAATGCGAGAGTTTCATTCCCTTTATAAAAATACTTAAGAGGAATATGATTAATCATAAGTATCAAAGCTGTGCTATATACTACCCCCGTAAAGAGTGAGGTTTGACCTACTCCTATTAATTCCTTTAAAAAATAAATAAATGGAGGGGCTATCCAGATGAGTATTAAGCCCAATGAAACTTTCCAATTAGATAATTTATTCTCTTGCAAAATAAAGATAGAATTATAATGGAAAATGAAATGTGATTCCGTTTGGATTCGAACCAAAGACCTACTGCTTAGAAGGCAGTTGCTCTATCCAGCTGAGCTACGGAACCTAAAATTAAAAAGTCAATTTAGCTAAATGTGCAAGCACTCTTAACTAAATTGACTGTGTCGGGGTGGCAGGATTCGAACCTACGACCTCTTGGTCCCAAACCAAGCGCGATACCGGGCTACGCTACACCCCGAAAAACACTGCGGAGAGAGAGGGATTCGAACCCCCGGTACCGTTTCCAGTACGCATGTTTAGCAAACATGTCCTTTCGGCCTCTCAGGCATCTCTCCTAGCATTTAAGAGAGTACAAAAATAAGATTTTTTATTTAAGATGCCAAATAAACATCTAAAAAAATCAAAAAATTATAGATCAAAAGCTGAAATAACTTTGCCTTGTAAAGTTGTTTTTCCCATCAAACTTAAGTCAACTTGACGAGCCGCTTCTCGACCCTCTGAAATAGCCCAAACGACAAGTGATTGCCCCCTTCTAGCATCTCCTGCAGCAAACACCTTGTCTACTAATGTTTTATAAGATCCATTTACAGAAATATTTCCTCGCTCATCCAATGTTCCTCCTTGATTTTTCAATTCTTCAATCAAATTAGTATGATCAGTATGCAAAAATCCAGCTGCAATTAAAGCTAAGTCACATGGAATTTCACGAACATTAATTATTTCTTGTTCCATCTTACCATTGACATTTTTCATGGAAATATCTCCAATAATCAATGCCTTCAATTCACCTTTTTCATTCTTTACAAATTCTTGTAAGGAAATTGACCATAAACGCTCTGCCCCTTCTTCATGAGAAGTAGATGTACGTAACATATTTGGCCAATTGGGCCAAGGAGTATTTTCAGCACGCGATACGGGTGGCTTCGGCATTACTTCTATTTGAGTAATAGATTTAGCTTTATGACGATTGGATGTACCTACGCAATCTGAACCTGTATCTCCCCCACCTATGACGACAACATGTTTATTGGTAGCAATAATTTCACCGTGCGTATACTTTTCTCCTTTGTGGTTTTTGATTACTTCTATCCCAGAAACTCGTTTGTTCTGTTGGGACAAGAATTCCATGGCAGGAAATATTCCAATAGCATCATTCCCTTTGGCTTGAATTAATCGAGGCGTTGTAGAACCCGTTGATAAAACAATTGCATCAAATTCTTGCTGTAATTTTGCTAATTTAATGTCTTGTCCTATGGATGTATTTGTTTTAAATACAATCCCCTCCTGTTCCATGATTGCAACGCGACGATCAATTGTCGTTTTATCCAATTTGAAATCTGGAATCCCAAATCGCAATAATCCTCCAATACGATCGGCACGCTCAAATACAGTGACTAAATGACCAGCTTTATTTAATTGGCTTGCTGCTGCTAAACCTGCAGGTCCTGAACCTACCACCGCTACTTTTTTGCCACTTCGCTTGGCTGGAACATGTGGAATAACCCAGCCCTCCTTATATGCTTTTTCTATGATCGACTTTTCAATCATTTCAATCGCAACAGCAGGTTTATTAATTCCTAAAACACAAGCTGATTCACAAGGTGCCGGACAAATTCGACCGGTAAACTCGGGAAAGTTGTTTGTCGAAACCAAAATTTCAAACGCATATTTCCAGTTTTGTTCAAAAACGGCATCGTTAAATTCAGGAATAATATTTCCTAAAGGGCAACCATTATGACAAAATGGAGTACCACAATCCATGCACCGACTCGCTTGATCTTCTGTCTCTTGAGGCGTAGCAAGTAGTTCTATTTCTTTATAATCTGTTATACGTTCTGAAACAGGACGTTTTAACGCTGTTTTACGATCAACTTCTAAAAATCCAGTTGGCTTCCCCATTTTACTATTTTTTTAAATCAATTTGAATATCTTGATAAACCCGATCTTTATCATTTAATACATCTGTAATGCTTAAGTGTCTAGAAGACAATGCATTACGATAATCAACAGGTAAAACCTTTTTGAACAAACTCACAGATGCCTCGAAATTGTCCATAATAGACTTGCCTTTCATTGAATGAGTTAATTCAATGTGCTTTTCTAAATACATTCTAACAATTGAAGTGTCTTCAGGCGTCATTTCTGAAATTTCAACCATTTCTCTATTTACTTTGGCATCAAAATCATTTTTCTCATCCAAAACATAGGCAACTCCACCAGACATTCCGGCACCAAAATTACGACCAGTAGCTCCGAGAATGATCACGAGTCCTCCTGTCATATATTCGCATCCATGATCTCCGATACCCTCTACGACTACCTTAGCTCCTGAGTTCCTAACACAGAAACGCTCACCTGCCATCCCAGCTAAATAAGCCTCGCCAGACGTTGCTCCATAAAAACTAACATTTCCTACGATACTATTTTCTGCGGCAGTAAATTGAGCAAATTGAGATGGGTAGGCTATGATAGTTGAACCACACATTCCTTTACCAATGTAGTCATTCGCATCTCCCTCAATTTCAAGTTTTAATCCTTTTACAGAGAATGCACCAAATGATTGACCCGCAGTACCATTAAATTTAATATGGATTGTATCAGCAGGCAAACCCTTTTCGCCATATTTCTTTGTTATCTCGTTGGAGATAATCGTACCAACTGAACGATTAACATTTATAATAGGTAATTCTCCATAAACTGCCTTTTTCGTATCAATCGCTTGTTGGGCAATTTTAAGAATTTGCCAATCTAATTGATCAGCTAACCCGTGATCTTGTTCCTCCGACTTCACTACTGCAACTCCTTCTTCACGTATAGCTGGAGTTAATATTGGCGATAAATCAACATGTTTAAATTTCCAATGGTTTGATAAATCTGTCATTTCTAACAGGTCAACACGACCAACCATTTCTTCTAATGTTCTGAAACCTAATTCAGCCATAATTTCACGCATATCTTGCGCTAAGAAATGGAATAGATTTACAACATCCTCTGGTTTACCGGTATACAAAGCGCGTAATTCAGGATTTTGTGTGGCAACACCTACTGGGCATGTATTTAAATGACATTTTCGCATCATGATACAACCCGCTGTTACTAATGCAGCTGTAGCTACTCCAAATTCTTCAGCTCCCAATAAGGCTGCAATAGCAATGTCTCGACCCGTCTTGATTTGACCATCCGTTTGGACAGTTACACGTCCACGCAATTTATTTTTAACCAATGTTTGGTGAGTTTCAGCTAAGCCCAACTCCCAAGGTAAACCTGCATGGCGAATTGATGATAAAGGAGACGCCCCAGTACCGCCATCATAACCAGCAATTAAAATATGATCCGCATGAGCTTTTGCTACACCTGCCGCAATGGTACCCACGCCCGCTTCAGAAACTAATTTTACTGATATTCTAGCTGCTCGGTTTGCATTCTTTAAATCAAAAATCAACTGAGCTAAATCTTCAATTGAATAAATATCGTGGTGAGGTGGAGGTGAAATTAAACCTACTCCTGGCGTTGAATGACGCGTTTTTCCAATCCAATCATCAACCTTGTGACCCGGTAATTGCCCTCCTTCTCCCGGTTTAGCTCCTTGAGCCATCTTGATTTGCAATTCTTTGGCATTCGTCAAATAATTAGCAGTCACACCAAAGCGACCTGATGCTACTTGCTTGATTGCTGAATTCATTGAATCTCCGTTCGCCATTGATTCAAAACGGATAGGATCTTCTCCCCCTTCTCCTGTGTTTGATTTGCCACCAATGCGATTCATAGCTATCGCTAATGTCGTATGTGCTTCATATGAGATGGAGCCAAATGACATCGCACCTGTTGCAAAACGTTTTAAAATGTTTTCTATCGGCTCAACTTCGTCTATGGAAATCGATTGAGCGGATTTAAATCGCAATAGTCCACGAAGCGTAATCGCCTTTTTCGTCTGGTCATCAATGATTTGAGCATATTTCTTATATACTGCATAATCATTTGATTTGGTGGCTTGTTGTAATAAGTGAATCGTTGCGGGATTAAACAAATGTTCTTCGCCACGCTGCTTCCATTGGTAAATTCCACCAACTTCTAATTTGGGATATTCAGATTTAAGTAATTCATAACCTGCTTGATGCTTTACTAAAGCTTCCTTAGCGATAGTATCTAAATCAATCCCATTTATCCGACTAATTGAACCGCTGAAATAAGAATCAACGACTTCTTTACCTATACCTAAAATTTCGAAAATTTGAGCGCCTTGATAGGATTGCAAAGTTGATATTCCCATTTTGGAGAACACCTTTAACAATTCCCCATTCACAGCTTTAATATAATTGTATTCCAATTTCTCATATGAGAGCGATTGATCAACCAAATTTGTCTCTTTCATGGCACGAATTGTTTCGAATGCCATGTACGGATTCACAGCTGAAGCTCCGTAACCAATTAATGTGGCAAAATGATGTGTTTCCCAAACATCACCAGCTTCGACGATAATACCTACTTTCGCGCGCTTTTTTGTACGATTTAAATGATTATGAACTGCACCTAATGCTAATAAGGAAGGAATTGGCGCATGTGATGAATCTACTCCCCTGTCTGTTAATAAAATAATTGAATAACCATCATCCACCGCATCTTCTGCATATTGACAAATTCGTTCTAGCGCTTTTTTCAAAACTCCTGCATCTTCGGAAGCGCGGAATGTTATGTGAATAGATTTTGTTTGAAAGTTCTCATGATCAATCCAACGAATTTTCTCTACTTCCTTATTGCGCAACACGGGTTGCTGAATTTCAATTTGCTTGCAATGATTAGGGCTTTCTTCTAATAAATTGGATAAGCCACCTATGTCTGTCAATAAAGACATAACCATTCGTTCACGAATGGGATCGATTGGCGGGTTGGTAACTTGAGCAAATAATTGCTTGAAATAAGATGATAGATGTTGAGCCTTATCTGAAAGCACCGCCAATGGAGTATCAATACCCATAGAGCCTAATGCCTCCTTACCCGTTTCTGCCATTTGTGTCAGAACTATCCGAATATCTTCTGTTGAAAACCCAAAAATTTGTTGGCGCGAAATTAATTCTGTCGCCTTAGGCTGACGGTATTCACTTCCTGCTTCAGGTAAATCTTCAACACGAATTTTATTTTCACGCAACCATTCACCATAAGGCTGCTGTTGGCAGATTTTCTCCTTCAACTCCTCATCAGGAATAATGCGCCCTTGCTCCATATCAACAACAAACATCTTTCCGGGTTGTAAACGCCCCTTTGAAACGATACTTGAAGGATCTAGATCTAATACTCCTGCTTCAGAAGCCATGATAACATGATCATCATTTGTAACCCAATAACGTGATGGGCGTAAACCATTACGGTCTAAGGTAGCACCAATCATTTTACCATCCGTAAATGAAATACTCGCTGGACCATCCCAAGGTTCCATCATGGCTGCGTGATATTCATAGAAATCGCGCTTATAATTAGCCATACTGTCGTTACCATCCCAAGCTTCTGGAATCAACATCATCATGACATGTGGTAATGAACGTCCGCTCAGATACAATAATTCAATGGCATTATCTAAAATAGCCGAATCGGATTGTCCTAAACTACATACCGGAAGAATCATGTCGAGTTCTTCTTGGGTAAAGAATTTACTAGAAAATAAAGCCGATTGCGCCTGCATCCATGACGAATTACCCTTTACAGTGTTAATTTCACCATTGTGAGCGATAAAACGGAAAGGTTGTGCCAACTTCCATTCGGGGAATGTATTGGTAGAAAAACGCGAATGAACGATAGCTAAAGCTGAAGTGAAATTTTCTTCGTGTAAGTCCTTAAAATAACCAGGAACTTGCATCGTTGTCAACATACCTTTATAAATAATGGTACGGCAAGACAAAGATGTGAAGTAAAAATTCTTTTCTAAAGCGGGAATCGTATCATTCAACAAACGGGTTACATATTGTCGGAAAATGTAAAGTTTACGTTCAAAATCAATTTCTGTCGCGCAAGTTTCAGGACGTTCAATAAACAATTGCTGAATGGAAGGTTCTGCTTTCCCTGAATCCGCACCTTGAATATCACCATTATCAACAGGGACAATACGATATCCAATTAAGCGTAATCCTAATTTTTTAGCTTTACGCTCTATGACTTCTTTACATTCTTTAATTAAACCTTCCTGATTTGGGAAAAAGATCATTCCAACTCCATATTTACCTGGAGATGGGAGTGAAAAACCTAAATGACGAGATTCTTCTAAAAGAAATTCATGCGGAATTTGTAATAATACTCCAGCACCATCTCCAGAATTTGGATCACATCCACATGCTCCTCGATGGTCCATACGAATCAGCATTTTAATCGAATCTTGAACAATACGATGAGACTTAATCCCTTTCATGCTTGCTACAAAACCGATTCCACATGCATCGTGTTCAAATTCTTTTCTATAAAGACCCTCGCCGGCAATGTTATTCATAATATTATATAATTATTCTAACAGAAAAATAAATAAATGTAATTGAGAATTATCTTAATCTAAGTGAATATTCAATAGAATAAGCACATATTTCAAATTTAACTAAAAATATATTTGGCTAAAATCAATTCTAGCAAAATATTCTACGGAATAATTAAATATCACTTTTGCGATATAGTTATTCTTTAAATAGTACTATTAAATTTTAGTAGTCATCACCGTAATCGCTGCCATCAATACCCAATTCGTCTGTATTAGCATCTGATTCATCCTCAAAATCATTTTCTAAGTCATTCAAATAGATAGCATCTACTCCCTCTTGATTGGTATTCATTATTGTTAAATTCTCAATCTTCGCTTGATCTAGCCGATCTATTATGTCATCGTTTTTAGACACAACAACAAACAATCCTAATTCATTCGTACAAATTTTGGTTGCTTTACGAATAGCTGAAACGCCAAAACCATCTAAGGTTTGAACCTTTCCTAAATTAAGAATCATATTGGTATATTCTTTCTTGAAAAGTAAACGTACTGCTAATTCTAACTCTTCGTAATTTTCTTGAATTAACTCCTCTCCTAACCATTCAATTAGGGCATAACTTTCATTTTGCTCGAGTTGGTAAATCTTTGCTGACATATTAAATAAAAGATGAAATTTGATTATAAATATCTTGTACGTAATTCTTTGACAATGGCTCTTTTACGAATTTTCTCCCAGTGATTTCTTCAAAGAGTAAAATGTATCGTTCTGAAATTTGATTAACAAATTCATCGCTAATCTGAGGCATCTGTTGCCCCTCTTTACCTTGAAAATTATTAGCAATTAGCCATTCTCTTACGAATTCTTTGGACAGCTGTTTTTGTGGCTTACCTGCATCAAAAAGAGATTGATATGGAGCCTTGTAAAAATAGCGTGATGAATCAGGGGTGTGGATCTCATCCATTAACATGATTTTACCTTCATAAAAACCAAATTCATACTTTGTGTCAACTAAAATTAAATCCTTTTCATCTGCCATTTGTTGGCCTCGAGCAAATAATGCAAATGTTTTATCCTCCAGTTCCGACATAACAGCCGGGCTAACAATTCCCAGATTTAGTATTTCTTTTATCGAAATATCTTCATCATGCCCTTCACTTGCTTTAGTTGTAGGGGTAATAATTGGATTCGGTAATTTTTGATTTTCCTTAAGTCCATCTGGTAAAATTACGCCGCAAACTTCTCTCTTACCCGATTTATACTCGCGCCATAAATGACCTACTAAATAACCGCGAACAACCATTTCAATTGGAATAGGTTCACATGCTAACCCAAAAGCCGCGTTTGGAGCGGGTGAATTCAAAAGCCAATTAGGGACAATATCAGCAGTAGCCTTAAGAAAATGTGCAGCAATTTGGTTTAAAACTTGTCCTTTATAAGGTATTTCTCGTGGAAGAACGACATCGAATGCGGAGATTCTATTTGAAGTAATCATTAACAAATACTTTCCAAATGCATATACATCTCGAACCTTTCCTTGATAAAATGATTTCTGGCCTGGGAATGCCAAGGGTGATTGTGACATAATTAAAAATTAAAATAATGTTTTTTCTTTTCTTTTCATCAAATCAAGCAAATTCAATGCTTCATTTAAACGCAAATTTTTAACTGAATTAAGTTGATTATTCAGTGGGTTTACCCTTTTTTCGTCAGGAACTTGTTCTGCAATTATTTCAAACAGCTTAATCATTGAATCAGAAACAATAGGTTTTTCAACTATAATGGATCTACAAAATGATAATGAATGCGAAAATTCTTTATTTTGGTAATGAGAAAGTGACCTAACAACATACTCATTTAAAGTTCTCGGTTTATAATCTACATCTAAATTATTTGCGTGAACCTTTAAGGCCAAATTCCTCCGCATACGCGTTAAATCATTAATAGTAAAGATACTTTTCTGTTCCAGTGACCTAATATTTTGATATGCTTCAATATAATTCCCATGGGAAACCAATGAATTGATTCTTCCAATTTGTTGATTATACCTAAAATTACTCTCCGCATAGACGGTTTGAATGAATAAAATAATGATATAAAATAAGGATGAAAACACAGCTATATTTTAAGTATTCGATATTTAATACCTATATCTAGGCATAACAAACATAATATCAAAATTAACAAATAATGTAGCAAATACGGTGACAGATATGCATTTTCCTCATTTAAAAATTCGAATAAGTTAAAATCTTCCTGATTCGTATCGCTTAGAACCCATTGATTATTCAGATTTTCATAAACTTCAATTCGTTTTGATTGATGGAAAGAATGCATTTGTGGCATTGCTTTTTTTTGCAAAACGCGTGAAAATGGCCTTTCTATTTTAAGTAGATGCAAAAATGTAGTTGAGGAAGTTGGTGGAATAAATTGATAAAATTGATAATCCGAAGTATTAAAAAGACAAATTTCTAGTTGATTAAATTTTGTTGGAGGAACTCTCGTAATGATATTGATTTGATCATCTTCAGTTAAGTTAAAACCTGTTGAATTCTTAGTTTTAATAACAAACAAGGCTTTTTGATTGATGCGCTGATTCGTATTATTCCTATTTGTTAATGCTTTTGAAGCGATAATAAATAGGAAAAAAATGATCGATCTTATCAGAATTTTAATTAATAAAATACCAGAAATTCTAAATTTATTTTTGGCGATATGTATATAACGAAGGTATTGAAAGACAATACTGAGTAAAAAGAATATCAATAAAAGGTATCGGAAATTGGTAAAAATCATGCGAAAGGCCAAGTAACTATCAAAAGTAAATTACTATTTTTACATTTCTATTACATTTAGATGGATATATACAAAAGTTCTCGATTGGATAATCTCAAATATGAGATTAGGGGTCCCGTTTATGAAAAGGCAATTGCTCTTCAAAACCAGGGCTATAAAATTACTTCATTAAATATCGGAAACCCCGCAGCATTCGGCTTTGAAACCCCCGATGAAATTGTACATGATATTATAGTTAATATTCGGCAAGCGCAGGGTTATGTTGATTCGCGAGGCTTGTTTGCAGCACGGAAAGCTGTCATGCAGTATTATCAAAATCAAGGGGTTAAAAATATTATGATTGAAGACATTTACATTGGAAACGGTGTAAGTGAGTTGATTTCTTTAGTTTTAACGGCTTTATTAAATGCAGACGATGAGGTGCTTATCCCTTCTCCAGACTATCCTTTATGGACAACTGTTGTGGGTTTAGCTGGAGGAAAGGCCGTTCATTACAAATGCGATGAGCAGACCGACTGGAATCCTAGCATATTGGACATAGAAGCCAAGATTACGAGTAAAACGAAAGCTTTGGTCATCATTAATCCAAATAATCCAACTGGTGCTGTTTATACTAAAGAAACGATCGATAATATCGTCAAGGTGGCCGAGAAACATAAATTGTTGCTATTTGCAGATGAAATTTATGACAAAATACTTTTTGATGGGAATAAGCACCATTCAGCTGCTGGATTAAGTGAAGAAATTCTAATTTGCACGATGGGTGGTTTATCGAAAAATTATCGTGCGGCTGGTTTTAGAGGTGGTTGGATGATACTCACAGGAGCCAAACACAAAGCTAAAAATTACATTGAAGGGTTGAATTTTTTATTTAGTACCCGTCTTTGTGCTAATGTGATTACTCAGGTAGGAATTCAAACTGCGCTCGGTGGATATCAATCTATAAATGATCTAGTTTTACCTACTGGTCGCTTAGCCCGACAAATGAATTTAGCTACAGATAAATTAAATGCAATACCGGGAGTTTCTTGCGTAAAGCCCAAGGGGGCATTGTATTTATTCCCTAAATTTGATTTGAGTCAATTTGATTTTGAAGATGATAATCATTTTGTTATGTCCTTATTGGAAGAGCAAAAAATATTAGTTGTTGGCGGCCAAGGCTTTAATTACAAAGAAAAAGATCATTTTAGGATAGTCTTTCTTCCACATGTTGAACAACTAACTGTCGCATTAGATAAGATAGCTTTGCATTTCGATAATCACCGTTTATGATTTTCCAACAATTTTCTCGCAAGCAAAAGTTATTCATATTCTTATTTGGGATATTTCTAACGAATGCGATCATTGCTGAAATTATTGGTGTGAAAATTGTAAGTATAGAAAAAAGTTTGGGTTTAATGCCCTTACACCTGCCAACGAGTTGGGGAACATTTTGGGATTTAAATCAAACGGCAGGAGCTCTAAATTGGCCTATCGTATTTATTGTTTCCGATATCATTAATGATTATTTCGGGAAAAAGGGCGTTAGATTTATATCATTTACAACTGCAGGATTTATTGCCTATTCGTTTATCATCATTTACGTAGCCACCTTACTCATACCAGCAGATTTCTGGTTAGAAACAAATCGTGGAGGTACAAACTTTGACATTAACGAAGCATTTAGTCGAATTTTCAGACAAGGCTTAGGTATTATAAGCGGTTCTTTATTCGCTTTCCTTGTAAGTCAAATAGTTGATGCTGTTATATTTGAAAGAATTAAGGCGAAAACAGGAAGCAAAATGATTTGGCTACGAGCTACGGGCTCCACGCTAATTTCACAATTAATTGATAGTTTTTTGGTTATTGGAGTAGCATTCTATCTTTTTGGAAATTGGACGATAGGACAATGGTTTAATGTATCATTAAATAACTACCTATACAAATTCGTTGTTGCAATACTATTTACGCCGATCTTGTATATTGCTCATTATTACATCGAAGCCTATTTAAAAAAAGAGGATTAATTCCTTCTCAGGTTGTCTAAAAATATGGCAGTAGAAATCCCTACATTAAGCGATTCAGCATTTCCATATTTAGGAATAGTAACTTTTTGACTAATAAAGGGTAGATTTTCAAGTCTTATTCCATTAGATTCATTTCCAAATAACAGAAAGCATGCTGTAGGAAATGCAATGGAATGAATATCATCACCATCTAACAATGCTCCTAGCACCGGTATATTTGAGTTGCCTCTAAATAGTTGTTCTAAATCCATATATTTAAAATGTATTCGGCTAAACGAACCCATTGATGCGGCAATAACCTTAGGGTTGAAATAATCAGTACAATCAGGCGATAATACGATTTGTTTAATTCCATACCAATCACAAATTCGAATAATCGTACCCAAATTTCCAGGATCACGAATTCCATCTAAGACAACTGTAATTTGATTCTGAAATTCCAATTCAAAATTAAATTGTTGCATGGATACGACAGCAAAACCAAAAGAATTAGTTACAAGAGTGGAAAGTTTTTGCAAGGAAGATTCCTCTTCAATATATAATTCGGTATGTAAAAACAGAGTTGAATATTTGCTGGCAAAAAAATCAGAAGTAACTACAAATTCAACTTGAATAGTTGATTGAACAAGCTCTAACACGGCCTTCTCCCCTTCCACTAAAAATAATTGATTATCTATTCTTCCTTTTTTAGAATGTAGGGAATTAATTAACTTTATTTGTCTATTCGTTAGCATTAAGAAATTGTGAAAAAGGTATCTGCTGTTATTGTTGTTCTACTTTGGTTTGTATGCCTTTCATGTCAATCATTGACTTCTTATCAATTACCTCCAAATACCATTAGGAAAATTACTATTCATGGAAACAAGGTAATGACAAACGAAGAAATCAAAACAAATATAAGTGGATTAAAAGAAAGTAATAAGTCTTTCTTGTTTATTCGCTTAAATTCTTTTTTAGCGAATAAAAGACATAAAAAAGATTCATTAGGTCAAAAGGCTGCTAGTATTCAATTTTTTAAGCGAAGCCCTTTACTGCTAGATACGTTTTCGTTAAGTACTATTAAAGCTAATTTAAAGGCTTATTATAGGAAAAATGGATTTTTAAAGAATCAAGTTGATTATGCCATGACAGGTAATTCAATGAAAGTGGTCAATTTTACGATAGACGAAGGTTCCCAAAGTTTGTTTTCCTTAGAAGATTCAATTTTGATTGATAATCCTCAATTAGCTTTATCTGTCTCTAATTACTTGCAGAAATTCAGTCTGATCAAAAAGAATAAAGCATTATCAATTGACGCAATTGGTCAACAAAAAAACGAATTAACTACCTATTTTAAGAACCGAGGATATTTCTATTTTTCACCCGAGGTAATTGGTATTTACCTAAATGACTTGCGTGATTCGTCATTAAGTCGTGTTGGTTTGATATATAAAATACCAGCAGCAAATTATATAAATAACCCTGCAAGAAGTTATGATCGCGTATTTCGATTCGGTTCATTAAAAATTGACGAGACCTCTATGAACCAGATGGACGAATCTCAAACCTGGGTTAAGCGTTCCATCAATTCTACCCAGCTAAAGCGAATTATCAATTTCAAAGAAGGTGATGTCTATTCGCTTGAAAAAGTAAACCAGAGTTTGCTTAATATTTACGCTACTGACCAATTTAAAACAGTCAATTTAACATTTGACACAAGTTCCACAAAAGTATATCCTAAAATAGAATTAGTCAAAAACAATAAATATACCTTTTCATCAGAGTTAGGAGGAAGCGTATTTAGAGGAATTCCTGGACCGTTTTTAACAAATTCCTTAAAAGTACGACAAGTCTTTTCGTACTTAGATTATTTAGACTTTACAGGTCGAATTGGATTCGAAGCACAAACGGGTTTTATAAATACGGAAACCACGCGTAGGAATCTCGAGTTAAATTTAAGTACAACCTTGAATTTGCCTTCCCTATTTATTCCTCGACGCTTAGACGCATGGAAACAATCCCTTACAGCTTCTCAAACGCAAATAGGTCTGGGTTATGATTATATCGATCGGCCTGAATATACGCGTACAAATATCAAGCTATTTCAACGCTATAATTGGAAGAAATCTAGTAATCAATATTTTCAATTATCCTTAGTTGACTTAAATTTATTGAATACGAATTACCCCAAAACGCCTACTTCAGATGCTTTTATTTCATATTTAGAAGAGCTTAGGTTAAAGGGAAATAATCTATATCGCAGTTTTAATCCAAGCTTTGTATCCAGCATTAATTTTCAATTCAACCATCGATCATTTTTACCTTCCAATACACTTGTTTCAGGTAAATCCCTTTTAATTAACTTGGAATCAGGTGGGACTAGTTTGAATTTAATAGGGAATAAAAAACTCACTTTCATTGAAAATATTTTAAAAAGTAATCAGGAAATTCAATTTTATCGTTATTTGCGAATGAATGTAGACTACCGAAAATATATATTACTAGGCAGACATGCTAAAAGCCAAATGGCCTTTAAATTGAATGCTGGGTTAGCATACGCTTATGGTGCCGAAAATGGGTACCAATTACCTTATGAGAAAAATTTCTTTATCGGTGGACCAAGTAGTATTCGAGCATGGAAACCACGCAGATTAGGGCCTGGGGGATATAATTCTACCAATAATCTCATTGAACAACCAGGTAGCATGATACTTGAAAGCTCAGTAGAGTATCGTTTCCCAATCATTCAATTTTTAGGTAAAATCAACGGAGCCCTATTTATTGATGCTGGAAATATTTGGAATGTAGATCACGGTCAATCGAATCAGGTTGGAAATTTCAGTGCTGATACTTTTTTAAATGAAATTGCAGTTGGGACGGGCTTTGGGGTCCGTTGGGATTTTGATTTTTTTCTACTACGTCTTGATTTAGCTTCAAAAGCTATAAATCCCGCAAATCAAACTAATGAAAAATGGGTTCTCTCGAAAACTACTTGGAGTAGCGGAGAGAACCCAATTGAATTTAATATAGGAATTGGTTATCCTTTCTAGACCTTCTTTCTAGCGATGGCTTTAATTGCTTTTTCGGCAATTGCTTGTGCATTTAAGCCGTATTTTTCCATTAGGTCAGCCGGCTTACCTGATTCACCAAATGAATCATTTACACCAACAAATTCTTGTGGAGATGGTAGATTTAATGCTAGATATTGAGCAATAGAATCACCCAAACCACCATTGATTTGATGTTCTTCTGCAGAAACAACACAACCCGTTTTAGCAACTGAAGCGTGAATAGCTGTTGTATCTAAAGGCTTAATTGTATGGATATTAATAACTTCCGCATGAATACCCTTTTCTAAGAGAATTTCAGCTGCAATGATTGCTTCCCACACCAAATGACCAGTAGCAAAAATACTCACATCTGTGCCTTCGATTAAGTGTAAAGCCTTCCCTATTTCAAATTTCTGATTTTCGGGAGTGAATACAGGGACAACTGGACGACCAAAGCGTAAATAAACTGGGCCCTCATATTCAGCAACAGCAATGGTTGCTGCTTTTGTTTGATTGTAGTCACAAGGATTAATAACGACCATGCCTGGAAGCATTTTCATTAATCCAATATCTTCTAATATTTGGTGCGTTGCTCCATCTTCTCCCAATGTCAAACCCGCATGGGAACAAGCTATTTTAACATTCTTTCCAGAGTAGGCAACTGATTGACGGATTTGATCATATACACGACCAGTACCAAAATTTGCAAAAGTTGTTGCAAAAGGAACATACCCTCCAATTGATAAACCTGCTGCTAAACCAATCATATTAGCCTCTGCAATTCCCGTTTGGAAAAAACGCTCAGGTGAATTTTTTATAAATGCTTCTAATTTTAAAGAACCAATTAAGTCAGCACACAAAGCTACAACTTTGGGGTTGTTAACACTTAAATATTCCATTCCAGCTCCAAAGCCTGAACGTGTATCTTTTTTCGTTTCGTAGGTAAATAATGCCATTTTTATGTATTAATAATCTCCCAATGTTTCTTCTAATTGACCTAATGCTAAAGCTAATTGCTCATCATTTGGAGCAACCCCGTGCCACTTATGGCTATGCATCATAAAATCGACACCTGCGCCCATTTCAGTCTTCATAATAACCATAACCGGTTTCTTATTAACCAAAAGGCCTTTAGCATCTTGAATAATTTGTGATATAGCTCCCATTTCGTTGCCATCAACACGTAATACTTGCCATCCGAAAGCCTTGTATTTGGCCTCAAGATCTAAGTTATTCATCACTTTCTCTGTCGGGCCATCAATTTGTTGGCCATTCTCGTCAATAAAAGCAATTAAATTATTCACATCATGATGTGGAGCATACATCGCTGCTTCCCAAACTTGACCTTCATTCTGTTCTCCATCACCCATTAAGCAATAAACAGTTGAATTGTCACCATTTAGTTTCTTAGCTTGCGCAACGCCAATAGCCACGCTAAGTCCTTGTCCTAAAGAGCCTGAAGCAATACGAATTCCTTCTAGGTGTTCGTGCGGCGTCGGATGTCCTTGTAAACGAGTGTTTAGCTTACGAAAAGTAGCTAATTCAGCTACAGGAAAGTAACCACGACGCGCTAAAACACTATAAAGCAAGGGCGAAATATGCCCGTTTGAAAGAAAGAAGACATCTTCGTTCAAACCACTCATATTGAATTCAACTTGTCCAGATGCATTAGTTTTAAGATTCATCGAGTTGAAGTATAATTCAACCAATAAATCTGTGCAACCTAAAGATCCACCCGGGTGACCCGACTGGCATCCATGAACTTGGCGTAAAATATCCCGGCGTACCTGGGAAGCGACTTTTTGTAATTCTATTGTTTGCATAGTAATTCAATCAGTGGATTTGTTGTATATGATTTTTGGTATCCACCTTCGTGATAATGTCTGTAATTATTCCATTTTGGTCGAACAAAAAAGTAGTCCGTGCTATTCCCATATAGGTTCTACCATACATGGATTTTTCTACCCAAACACCAAACGCTTCTACAATTTCATGCGATTCGTCGGCAATCAGTGGAAATTTTAATTGATACTTGGAAATAAATTTTTCGTGCGATTTAACTGAATCAACACTCACACCTGCTACTTGATATCCATTGGATGCCAAATAATCTAGGTTTTCATTCAAATTACAAGCTTGAGCAGTACAACCGGGCGTATTGTCTTTTGGGTAAAAGTACAATACAGTTTTTTTGCCAACTAAGTTGAAGGCTTTTCCTTTTGAATCTACAAATTCTAAGATAGGAGACGAATTACCAATTGTTAATTCCATATTATTTAATTGATAAATCGAATAATTTATTTCCGGATAAATATCCACTTAATTGATCCCCTACTGTAAGCGGACCTACCCCTGCAGGTGTACCTGTAAAGATATAATCACCCGTTTTCAAGGTAAAATATTTTGAGATATCTTCAATCAATTCGGCAATATTCCAGATCATTAAATTTGAATTTCCTTGTTGGACTATTTCTCCATTCTTTTGAAGCTCAAATTCAATGGGTTCTACTAAATCAAATCCTTGAATAGCTTGCATCGTTGATACAAAAGCCGACCCATTAAATGCCTTTGCTTTTTCCCAAGGTAAACCCTTTTCTTTTAAGCGTGTTTGTACATCACGAGCTGTAAAATCAATTCCTAAACCAATCGCATCAATGTATTTATGGGCAAATTTGGCCTCGATATTTTTCCCGACTTTCCCTATTCGATAGACTAATTCTAGTTCGTAGTGCACATCATTTGAAAATGATGGGTAATAAAAAGCTTGAGAAGAGTCTATTAAAGCAGTATCCGGTTTGATAAAAATTACGGGATCTGTAGGCCTATCGTTCGATAGCTCTTTAATATGGTCCACGTAATTTCTACCAACACAAATGATTTTCATCCGAAACTATTTTAATACTTCAGAAACTAATTTAGCGGCATCTTTTAATAAAACAGCTGAGAATACTTTCAAGCCTGAATTATTAATAATAGCAGCACCTTCTTCTGCATTTGTTCCTTGCAAACGTACAATAATTGGTATGTTAATTTCTCCAATATTTTTATAGGCTTCTACAACACCATTCGCTACACGATCACAACGAACAATACCACCAAAAATATTAATTAAGATAGCCTTAACATTCGGATCTTGTAAGATGATACGGAAACCAGCTTCTACCGTTTTGGCATTTGCTCCACCCCCAACATCTAAAAAGTTAGCGGGATGGCCACCAGAAAGTTTAATAATATCCATTGTTGCCATCGCCAAACCAGCTCCATTAACCATGCAACCAACATTTCCATCAAGCTTAACATAATTTAAGTCATTTGCTGAAGCTTCAACTTCTAATGGATCTTCCTCCTCGATATCGCGAAGTACAGCTAAATCTTTGTGACGATACAATGCATTGTCGTCCAAGTTAACCTTCGCATCTACTGCTAATATTTTGTCGTCTGATGTCTTCAATACAGGATTGATTTCAAACATAGACGAATCTGTTTCAACATAAGCACGGTAAAGTGATTGAATAAACTTAACCATCTCCTTAAATGCTTGACCACTTAAGCCTAACAAAAATGCCACTTTACGCGCTTGGAAATCTTGTAATCCTACGCGAGGATCGATCCATTCTTTGACAATTTTCTCGGGAGTATGCTCTGCAACCTCCTCGATATCCATTCCTCCTTCTGTAGAGGCCATGATTACATTACATGCACGACCACGATCTAAAAGAATAGAAATATAATATTCTTTCGGCTCAGATGCACCTGGATAGTAAACATCTTCACTAATTAACACCTTATTAACTTTTTTCCCTTCAGGACCCGTTTGGTGTGTAATTAATTGCATACCAAGAATTTGGGATACTCTTTCTTTTACTTCATCTAAATTCTTTGCCAACTTCACTCCTCCTCCTTTACCGCGACCACCAGCGTGAATTTGTGCTTTTACTACAAACCAACCTGTTCCCGTTTGTGCTTTTAATGCTTCAGCTGCCGAAATCGAATCCTCGATTTTATCAATAACAATTCCTTCTTGAATTCTTACCCCGTAGCCTTTTAGAATTTCTTTTGCTTGGTATTCGTGAATATTCATTTAGTAAAAATTTTAATTTCGTGAAATTACTATTTATTTGCCAAACTTTTAAATTGTTCACGCATCTCTTTTAAATTCTCAATAAAAGCCAATAAAATGTTAGAATTGAAAAATATTTCTAAATCCTATGGAGCACAATTGATTCTAAATAATATCAATCTAATCGTTCAGGCAAATCAACTCGTTTCTATTTTAGGGCCTTCGGGATCTGGCAAAAGTACGCTACTTCAAATCATTGGTTTATTATTAAAACCTGATTCTGGTTCGATTCAGTTAAATGGAATTAACTATAATAAATTGAGAGAAAGCGATTTGGCGCAATTTAGAAATACCCAATTAGGATTTGTATTTCAATTTCATAACTTGATGGGAGAATTTACTTGCGAGGAAAATGTTAAAATGCCATTATTCATTCGAGAGAAAAGCCTTTCAGAGGAACAGGAAAATCATTATCAAGACATAATCAAACATTTAGGAGTAAATCATTTAATGAATAAATTTCCTGGACAATTATCTGGTGGAGAACAACAACGTGTAGCTGTTGCCAGAGCCTTAATGAATAAACCTGCCTTATTATTGGCAGATGAACCCACAGGTAATTTAGATAACAAAAATGCAGAATCTCTGTATGAAATGTTTTTAAAATTAAAACAATCCTTTGGCCAACAAATCATCATGGTAACGCATAATGAGGCATTAACTAAACAATCTGATCAAGTTATCTATATAAATTCTGGTATCATTCAATAGTATTCTCTGACATAATGTCATAAATTGCATATCTATTTAGTCAAACATCGTCTATGCAAGCGTTAAAGGTTTTATCAACAGAGGAAAAAGAAGCATTGGATTCTCCGCGTATTTCTACCGATTTTATACAATCTGATTTTTTAGGAAAGGTTTACATTGAAAGCTATGGCTGTCAAATGAATTTTGCCGATTCGGAAGTGGTCACAGCTATTTTATTAGATAAGGGCTATGGAACGACTTCAAACATTGCAGAAGCTGACACCATTTTATTAAATACCTGTGCCATACGTGACAATGCTGAAAATAAAATCAGACATCGTTTGCAGGCATTTAAGGCAATAAAAGCTAAAAACCCTTCTGTAACAATTGGTATCTTGGGTTGCATGGCCGAACGATTAAAAACCAAAGTGATCGAAGAAGAGAAATTAGTTGACCTAGTTGCTGGACCCGACTCCTATCGAGATTTACCAAATTTATTAGATCAAATTGAAAATGGCCAAAAAGCCATCAACGTATTTCTGTCGAAAGAAGAGACGTATGGAGATATTGAACCTGTTAGACTTCATTCAAATGGCGTAAGTGCTTTTGTTAGTATCATGCGTGGTTGTGATAATATGTGTTCATTCTGTGTCGTGCCTTTTACACGCGGAAGGGAACGCTCAAGAGACTTAACCTCTATTTTGAATGAATGTAAACAACTTTACAAACAAGGTTATAGAGAAATTAATTTATTGGGTCAAAATGTTGATTCATACCATTGGTTAGATCCTACCACCAATTTGCAAGTAAATTTTGCCCAACTTTTAGCAAAAACAGCGGAAATACATTCTGATCTACGTATTCGTTTTTCTACTTCGCACCCTAAAGATATTACTGACGAAGTTCTATATACGATGGCTCGATATGAAAATATTTGTAAGAATATTCACTTACCTGCCCAAAGTGGCAATAATCGGATATTGGAAATAATGAATCGTACTTATACACGCGAGTGGTATTTAAATCGTATTCAATCCATTCGAACGATATTAGGAGAAGATTGTGGCATCTCTCATGACATTATCGCTGGTTTTTGTTCAGAAACAGAAGAAGAACATCAGGATACATTATCTCTATTACGCGAAGTTCAGTATGACTTTGGGTATATGTTTACTTATTCGGAACGTCCAGGTACTCCCGCCGCTAAAAAATATACGGACGACATACCTGATGAGGTGAAATCAAGAAGGTTAAGTGAAATTATCGATTTACAACGTAAACATTCAGGTTTTCGAAATGAACGAATGATCGGTAGAATCGAAAGAATCTTAGTTGAAGGGAATTCAAAAAAATCAGATAAACATCATTTTGGGAAAACGGATTCAAATAAAGTAGTTGTATTTCCGAAAGGCTCTGAAAATATTGGTGAATATGTTCAAGTTAAAATTCTTTCTTGTACAACAGGAACATTAATAGGAGAACTTGCAAATGCATAATACAATGGATACAAGTCATTTTACAGCATTGAAGGCTAGATTTGGGATCATTGGGAATGCCCCTTCCCTCCTACATGCCATTTCCATTGCGGAGCAAGTGGCTCCAACAGATATGACGGTGTTAATAACTGGTGAAAGTGGTTCTGGTAAAGAATCCTTTTCCAAAATAATACACAGTCTATCAAAACGTAAGCATGGACAATTTATAGCTGTTAACTGCGGTGCAATTCCCGAAGGAACGATTGATTCAGAATTATTTGGCCACGAAAAGGGCTCATTTACAGGTGCAATAGAGGCTAGAAAGGGATACTTTGAAGTAACTGATGGCGGAACAATCTTTTTAGATGAAATAGCCGAAATGCCACTAGGAACGCAAGCTCGTCTTTTAAGGGTACTCGAAAATGGCGAATTTTATCGCGTAGGTTCTTCAAAGGTTCAACGAACTAATACCCGAGTTGTAGCGGCAACTAATTTGAATTTGCAAGATGCAATTAGTCAAGGAAAATTCCGCGAGGACTTATATTATCGATTGTGTACGGTACCGATTTATGTACCACCATTGCGAGAGCGAGGCCAAGATATTGAATTGCTATTCCGCAAATTCACGACGGACTTTTCTGAAATTCATCGTGTAAAGCCTATTACCTTGACAAATGAGGCTAAAATTTTATTGCAGAAACAACATTTTCCGGGAAATATCAGGCAATTAAAAAATTTGGCAGAACAGATTTCCGTATTAGAATTGGGAGATCGAATTGTTGATGATGAAAAGCTCCAGGAGTATTTATTATTCAATGAACCTAAGCTTAAATCAAGTGTAGTCAAATCCGACTTTTTTCAAAGTGCTGATGGCATGAATGAAAGGGAAATATTGTATAAAATCTTATTTGACCTAAAGCGAGATGTAACTGAATTAAAAAAAATACTATTAAAAGTCATTGAATCTGGGAATAGTGCTGGATATGATATTTTACATGAAAACCCTTCCCTTTTTGCAGATTTACGGCCTTCTGAGGACCTGCACAAGGGACTCTCTCTACCTGTTCAGCGCATCAAGGAGCCAATGAACGAAGTAAATTATATAAATGAGGAGCCTATTGATTTAAATTATGAGGAAGTAATTAGTCCGAGCCAAGACGTTACGCTGTCGTTGGAGAAGCAAGAAAAAGAAATCATTATTCGTGCACTTAAGAAAAATAAAAATAAAAGAAAACACGCAGCAAAAGATTTGGGGATTTCTGAGCGTACTTTATATCGTAAAATCAAACAATATGACTTGGAAGATTTGGCATAAGATTGGGCTATTATTGGCTATTGTATTCCTACAAGGATGTTACAGCTTTAAGGGAGCAAGTTTGTCGGCCGATTTGAAAACGATTCAAATCAACAACATCCGAATGGAAACGGCTGGAGGGCCAACAAATTTAGGTTTAACGGTTAATGAAAAACTGAAGGAGTATTTTCAACGGAACACGACCTTAAAGTTAACGAATCAAAACCCCGATTTATTAATTGAAGGATCCATTGTCGGTTATGAATTAACCCCACAAGCACCTACGACGGATGATAAAGCAGGATTAAATCGTTTAACGTTGCGTGTAAATTTTATGGTAACAAACCGGAAAGATGAGGAGAAAAATTTCGAGCAGGAATTTTCCTTTTATCAAGATTTTCCACAGAATCAAACATTAACGCAAGTTGAGAAAACATTAATTCCTAAATTAACAGACCAAATAATTTTAGACTTATTTAATAAAATCGCTGGTGATTGGTAACGTGTATGAATAAATCCCAACAATTATGGTTTTTGTTAAATCGTTTTGATCGTGAAAAATCTGAAGCGAATAGTCTTCTCTTAAAAGACCTTGAACAATTTCCTTTTTTTTATTTATTGAATTGGAATTTCGACCAAGGAAAACAATCAGTAAGAAGAACTGCATTGCAATCACCTATTCGTGCGCAGTTTTTTAATATTCATGCGGGGGCGCCATCCTTAACTTTGGATTCGCCCATTGAAAATAGTCAAAACGATATTATTGACGACTTTTTGCAAAAAATGCCCAGTTTAGCTAAAATTAAAAAACACTCTATTTCGGAGGAACATGTTGAGGAGGAAGATTTAGCATCCGTTGAATGGTCACCACCAATCTCAGAAACATTTGCTATTATTTTGATTAAACAGCAAAAATATAAACAAGCAATTAATATATATGAACAATTAATCTTGGCAAAACCTGAAAAAAGGCTTTACTTTGCAACTCGAATTTCAGAATTAAAACAAAATATAAACGAATAATTATGTTTACGCTATTAATCTCACTTATTGTACTTTTCTCTGTATTATTAATCATTCTTATTTTAGTTCAAAATCCTAAAGGTGGAGGAATTAGTGGAGAATTTGGATCAGCTGGTGCAACACAAATGTTTGGGGTGCAAAAAACAGGAGATTTGGTTGAACAATTAACTTGGGGATTTTCTATTGCTATTTTAGTTCTTGTTCTCGTTACAAATTTTACAGTTTCAAACGGCACGACAGATGCAACACAATCTGTCAATGTGGAGAAGGCAGCTACCAAAACAGTTCCTACTGCTCCTGCCCCTTTGGCACCGGCAACAAAATAATTACTGACATTTTTGCAGTCATTGATGCGTGGCATACATATTGAGTATGTAGTCACGCATTTCTATTTTTAATGGAAATTGAAAATTTACAAATCTTAAATTTATTATAACATGTCAAAATTAACAATCAAACCCTTAGCAGATCGCGTTATTGTCGAGCCTGCTGCTGCGGAAGAGAAAACAGCATTTGGAATCATTATTCCAGATACGGCGAAAGAAAAACCACAAAAAGGCATCATTGTTGCAGTTGGAAATGGCAAGAAAGATGAGCCTATTACTGTAAAAGTTGGTGATGAAGTTTTGTATGGTAAGTATTCAGGAACAGAGATTACAATCGAAGGGACAGATTATTTGATCATGCGTGAATCTGACATTTTTGCAGTATTGTAATTTATTTAAACCTAAAATCAGTTAATATATCATGGCAAAGGAATTATTTTTCGATAGTGAAGCACGCGAAAAGATGAAAAGAGGGGTTGATACCCTTGCAAATGCTGTTAAAGTAACTTTAGGACCTAAGGGTCGTAATGTAATTATTGATAAAAAATTTGGTTCACCATCGATTACAAAAGACGGTGTTTCTGTAGCGAAGGAAATTGAATTAGAAGATCCTGTAGAAAACATGGGAGCTCAATTAGTTAAAGAGGTTGCTTCTAAAACAGCAGACCAAGCTGGTGATGGTACAACTACTGCCACGGTATTAACTCAAGCGATTTACACGATTGGTTCTAAAAACGTTGCAGCGGGTGCTAACCCAATGGATCTAAAAAAAGGAATTGAGAAGGCAGTTGAAGCTATTGTCAATAATCTAAAAGGTCAATCTCGTCCAATTACAACATCAAATGAAATTGCTCAAGTTGCGACAATTTCGGCAAATAACGACTTTGAAATTGGTACGATGATTTCATCTGCTATGGATAAAGTAGGTCGTGAAGGTGTTATCACAGTTGAGGAAGCGCGTGGAACAGAAACAGAAGTTAAAACTGTGGAAGGTATGCAGTTTGACCGTGGTTATTTATCTCCCTATTTTGTGACAAACACAGAAAAAATGGAGGTTGAATTGGAGAAGCCATTCATCTTGATTTCTGAAAAGAAAGTTTCTTCTATGAAGGAATTATTACCCGTATTAGAAGTAGTTGCACAATCAGGTCGTCCTTTATTAATTATTTCAGAAGATGTTGATGGAGAAGCTTTAGCAACGCTTGTTGTGAATAAAATTCGTGGTGCGCTGAAAGTTGCAGCTGTTAAGGCTCCTGGATTTGGAGATCGTCGCAAGGCTATGTTAGAAGACATCGCTATCTTGACTGGTGGTACAGTGATTTCAGAGGAGCGTGGATTTAAATTAGAGAATGCTACAATTGAATACTTAGGTCAAGCTGAGAAAATCATCATTGACAAAGACAATACAACAATTGTGAATGGTGCTGGTTCTGCTGATGATATCACAAACCGAGTAAATCAAATAAAAGCTCAAATTGAAAACACGACATCAGATTACGATCGTGAAAAATTACAAGAGCGTTTAGCAAAATTATCAGGTGGTGTTGCAATCCTTTATATTGGTGCTGCAACAGAGGTTGAAATGAAAGAGAAGAAAGACCGTGTTGATGATGCTTTACACGCGACACGCGCTGCCGTAGAAGAAGGAATCGTAGCTGGTGGTGGTGTAGCTTTAATTCGCGCGATTAGTTCATTAGAAGGACTTAAGGGTGAAAATGAAGATCAAACTACGGGAATCAACATTATTCGTCAAGCTGTAGAATCTCCTTTACGTACAATTGTGGCTAATGCTGGTGGTGAAGGTTCTGTTGTAATCAATGCAGTTAAAGCAGGAAAAGACGACTTTGGTTATAATGCACGCGAAGATAAATATGAGAATATGATTGCAGCGGGTATTATCGACCCTACCAAAGTAACTCGTTTGGCTTTAGAAAATGCAGCATCGATCGCAGGATTGTTGTTGACTACTGAATGTGTAATTGCAGACAAGCCAGTTAATGAAGCACCTCACGCACATGCACCAGGTGGTGGAATGGGTGGAATGATGTAATTCAAATTAGATTATCTTATGAAAACTCCCCATCTTTGGGGAGTTTTTTTATTTATAGCCTTATGAAAAGAATAGCCATTGATATGGATGATGTGATGGCAGACACCACATTGAAAATTATATCATACGTCAACGAGCGAGTGAACGAATCCTATACATACCAAGGGTTGATGACTGCTGATGATCTTCAGAAAAAAGCATTTTATGAAGCCTATATTGCAAATAATGATTTCTTATGGGAACCTGGTTTCTTTGAAAATATCGCGGTTAAACCAGATGCAGTAGAAGTCATACAAGCGCTTATGGAAAAGTATGAAGTATTTATCGTTTCAGCGGCTACCGAGTTTCCAAACTCAATGAAAGAAAAATTAAATTGGATGGCCAAGCATTTTCCTTTTATCGGTTGGCAGCACATCGTGTTCTGCGGATATAAACACATGATATTAGCCGATTATTTAATCGATGATCATGAAAAAAATTTAAAGACATTTACGGGTACCCCGCTCCTATTTACGGCACCTCATAATTTACATATTCATGATTATGAACGCATGAACTCATGGTTGGACGTAAAAGCTAGATTATTAGTATGAGCCCAATAGTAAAGAATCGCATTAGTATTGGAATACTTTTTTTACTCTGTGGCTTAAATTTTGCAACATGGGCTACCCGAATTCCTGATTTTAAATATTTATTACATTTATCAGATGCCGAATTAGGTACTGTTCTCATGGGTTTACCTTTGGGTTCATTAGTCTCACTGCCAATAGCGGGTTGGTTAATATCAAAATTTAATTCCCGGATCATTTGTATTGTAGCGGTCGTTCTATATATTATCATTATCCCAATTATCGGATTTAGTGTTAGCTCCTACATGCTCTTTGGATGCTTATTTTTTTTCGGAATGGCGGGAGATGTATTAAACATTGCAATGAATACGCAAGTCGTAGCTTTGGAAGCTAAAATGAATAAAATCATTATGTCATCTTTCCATGCGGTATTCTCCATTGGACTCATGTTGGGAGCTTTATTAGGTGGATTTTTAGCCCGATTAGGTTTTGATTTCCAATCACATTTTTACTTAATTGCTGGCATTAATGTACTTTCAATCCCCCTATTTTATCCTCATTTATTAATTGATGGTAATAAATTGCCTGATGAGAATAAGCCCAAGTCCTCCATTCTAAATTTAGGTCGTTACTTAACGATATTAGCATTGGTTGCATTTTGTGGTATGCTTTGTGAAGGAGCCATGGCGGATTGGATTACACTATACTTTAAAGAGGAAGTAAATTTAACTTCCTATTCAACAACAATTGGATTTTCTTCCTTTGCCTTAGCCATGGTTGTGGGCCGTTTTTCTGGTGATTATATTTCTCAGAATTTTGGCGTTCGAAACATACTAACCTTAAATGGCTTTTTGATTTCCGGAGGGATGTTATTTACATTATATCTTCCAACGGTTGAATTAAAGATTGTTGGATGTTTTCTAACTGGGCTAGGAATATCCACTATTGTTCCCCTTATTTATTCTCAGGCAGGAAATCAAAAAAATATTGAACCAGCAATTGCAATTGCTGGTGTATCTACCATTGCTTACATTGGTTTTTTAATTGGCCCTGTGCTAATTGGTTATTTGGCAGATTTTTTCAACTTGCAAAATGCGCTGATCCTTTTGGTTATTTTAGGATTCATAGCAAGTTTTGTAGCAAAGAAATACATTAAATAAGTGCGGAATGTTAATTCATTATAAAAAACCGGAAGGCTTATTAGCAACCTATATCGACCATTTTTGGGAAAAAAAGATGGAGGATGCGAGTGATATTCCCTATGAAGTTGAAACGATATTTCCTGAAGACCAAGTTGTCATCACTTTTTCACTTGGAAACACTTATTATCGTGCAGTTCAAAAGCCAGAAAATTTCTGTCCTATCAATGGCGCAATTATTGAGGCTTTGCATACCCTTCCTACATATTATAAACATCAAGTTGGCAATCATATATTTGGCATAAAATTTAAACTTGGAGGGCTATCATGTTTTAGTACTACTAGTTTTAAAAATTTCAATAACCTAAATACTGAATTAGAAAATTACTTAGGTCCTAGTTCTGAAGAACTATTGACGAAACTTGGTTCTTTAACGACTTTTGAAGAACGTGTTGATTTATTTGAACGTTATTTAGAACCACTTTTTTTAGCTGAACGAGATATAAAATGGAAACGCCTTCAAGAATTTGTGAAATTATTAGAATCTCAAGTAGAAATAAGTTCAGCACGATACAAGACAATTACAAGGTCTTTTATTGAATTAACTGGTATAACCCCCAAGGAATACTTACAAATTAGACGGATCAATCAATCTTTGGCCTATTTTGCTCATAATAAAAGTTCCAAAAATCAAGAGTTAGCTGAATTACTTGGGTTTTATGATACAGCTCATTTTAACCATACCTTTAAGAAATTTACAGGAAAAACGCCTCAAAGTTTTGTTTCAGAAATAGAACAAATGCAACCGAATGAATTCATTGAGGAGTTTAAACAATATATATCACCAGAGCATTTACTATACTATTCATCAAAAAAGCACAAATAATTGCGATTCGTCCAATAATTACAATTTAATTTCTTTAAATAATTGCTAATTTGTTTAGCTAATAATATTTCTATGAATAAACATGTGGTTTTTTGGTCCATTACTGTTGGACTTGGTGGTATGCTCTTTGGCATGGATATGACGGTTATTTCAGGCGTTGAGAAGACGATTAAAGAGTTATGGCAGTTGGATGATTGGACGCATGGGTTTGCCATGGCTACAGCATTATATGGTACAGTCATTGGTGCTGCATTTGGTGGTGTTCCAGCTGATAAATTTGGACGAAAGAAGACCTTGTTTTGGATTGGATTAAGTTTTTTAATTTCATCACTTGGTGCTGCAATGGCCACGGATGTAAATTCTTTTATGATATTTCGTTTCTTAGGTGGATTAGGAATCGGTGCATCTTCAGTCGTTGCCCCTATTTATATATCAGAAATTGCACCTGCCAAACACCGTGGTAAACTCGTTATATCCTTTCAATTGAATATCGTGTTAGGTATCTTGATCGCTTATGTCTCTAATTATTTAATTAGTGGATTAGGCGAAAATGATTGGCGATGGATGTTGGGGATTGTAGGCCTCCCTAGCCTTCTTTTTTCAATTCTAATCTTGTTTACACCCGAAAGCCCTACCTTCCTTTTGCTACATCGCAATGATCAGGTGGGCGCGAAAAAGGTATTGAATTTGGTCGACCCTGATCCAGACGGAACGATTAAACGGATATTAGCTAGTCAATCGAAAGTTTCTACAACTGAACGAATATTTACGAGTAAGTACTTTAAACCCCTTTTGTTGGCCTTTTTATTTTCATTCTTTAATCAACTTTCGGGAATTAATGCGGTCCTTTATTATGCACCTCGAATATTCGAAAAGGCACATTTAGATAAATCAAGCGCTTTATTGCAATCGGCAGGTATTGGCGTGGCCAATCTAATTTTTACACTTTTAGGTTGGTATTTAATTGACCGAGTGGGGCGAAAAGTATTAATGTACATTGGAAGTATCGGATATATTGTGTCACTCTCATTGATTGCTTATTCCTTTTATGCGGATTCATTTGAATTAGTACCTATGTACATTTTTGCATTTATTGCTGCGCATGCCATCGGACAAGGCTCTGTTATATGGGTATTTATTTCCGAAATTTTCCCAAATTCAGTCCGTGCTTCTGGTATGGCATGGGGATCACTAACACATTGGATATTAGCCGCTTTGATAACTAATTTTTTTCCAATATTTACAAGTATATTAGGAGAATCGTATATCTTCTCATTTTTTGCTTTGATGATGTTAGGCCAATTAGCTTATGTTAAATTCTTGATGCCGGAAACAAAGGGAGCGACATTAGAAGATATTGAGAGCAATATCATCTTGCATTAATTCCATCAATACCATGATAACATTTGATCCCAATAGCAATAAACCGAAGTACCAGCAGCTGATTGATAGCATTGTAGATGCAATCGATTCGGGTCTTTTTGAACGTGGGAAACAATTGCCTTCCATTAATGTGGTCGCTAATGAGTTTAGTATGGCTCGAATGACCGTTACGAAGGCATATGATGAATTGCGAGAACGAGGACTCATTTCGTCGCATCATGGGAAGGGCTTTTATGTTGCCTCTACAGATACAAGGAGTGCGTTGAATGTATTCATCTTAATGGATGCATTAACACCATACAAAGAAATTCTTTTAGATAATATTTTAGAAAATTTAGGTCAAAGGGTAACTCATACCCTCTTTTTCCATTATCATGATATTCAATTATTTGAAAGTCTGATTAATGATAATGTGGGTAAATATAACCATTACATCATATTACCTCATTTTAATAAATCGGTCTCTGGAATTCTGTCTAAAATACCCAAAGACAAATTATTGATATTGGATATTGATGTTAAGGAATTTGGACCAGACGCAACCATATTATACCAAAACTTTGAAACCAACATATTTAATGGTTTGACGGAATGCTTGGTGAATATCAAAAAATATAAGTCTCTTAATTTGGTGTTAAGCAGTAAAAGCTTCCAATATACACCAAATGGTATTATCAATGGCTTTACAAGATTTTGTTCAGCTAATGAAATTCCGTATGATATCATTCCAGATTTAGAAGAAGATATAGACATTCAAGAAAATCAAGCCTACATTGTTTTTCGAGAGTTTGATTTAATCAAAATGATTAATTGGTGTACCAAGAAGCAATGGAAATTTGGAAGAGAAATAGGCGTAATTTCTTATGACGATACACCTTTAAAAGCGATCATCTCAGAAGGAATCTCGGTTATTTCGAATGATTTTGCCTTAATGGGAAGGCGGGCAGCAGCAATGATACTTGAGAAGTCAAAGGGCCGCTTCCCAAATGATTATTATTTTATTGACCGCAATTCATTATAGCGAAAGATTTACATTGATCCAACCGTTGTCGAATTGTGCGTGGTATCGTTTGTAAAATTCAATGGCAGGAGTATTCCAATCCAACACTTGCCACATCATTCCCGTACAATTTGCACTTTTAGCCTCTTCTATACAGGCTTCTATTAACTTTTTTCCTATCCCTTTTCCGCGATATTCATCTTTTACAAATAGATCTTCTAAGTATAAACGTTTACCCTTCCAAGTAGAAAAGCGGTAATACCAAAGAGCAAATCCAGCTAATTGGCCATCTACATGTACAAGAAAAGTGAAAAATATCGGATTTTCTCCAAATCCATTCTCAAGATAGTCTTGTACGGATGCAGTTACCTCCTCCGGTGCTTTTTCAAATTCGGCTAATGCCTTGACAAGTTCTAAAATACCTGGTATATCCTTCGCAATCGCTCTGCGTAATTCAATCATGCTAGTCGTTCGTGAATTTTCTTAATTTATTTAATAGATTATCAAAATCTTCAGGAAATTGGCTTTCAAACTGCATCCATTCATGTGTAGTAGGGTGCTCAAATCCTAATGAATAGGCATGTAGGGCTTGACGCGGACAAACTTTAAACATATTATCTACAAATTGTTTAAAATTAGTCCGCGTACTCATGAACCGAATTTTATCTCCCCCATAGGAAGAGTCAGAAACCAAAGGATGTCCCATTGATTGCGCGTGAGCTCTAATTTGATGTGTACGCCCAGTTTCAAGATTAAATTTAACAAAGGAGCAAAAACCGAATGATTCGATTACCTCATAATGTGTAATGGCCAATTTTCCCTCCTCGCTCTCTTCAGGAAGCATGTACATGATTTTCCGATCTTTGGGATGACGTGTGATATTTCCACGAAGTGTTCCCTTGGCTACTTTAGGGACTCCCCAAATTATTGCGTAATAGGTTCTTTCGATACTGTGATCAAAAAACTGTTTGGCTAAATAGGTCATGGCAAATTCTGATTTTGCAATGACTAATAATCCCGAAGTATCTTTATCAATTCGGTGAACTAAACCCGGACGGATGTTTGTATTGCCAGGTAGATTTTGACAATAGTAAAGTAGTCCATTGACTAATGTTCCAGTCCAATTGCCGTGAGCTGGATGAACGACCATTCCGGGCTCTTTGTTGATGATCATTAAATCCGAATCCTCATAGACGATGTTGATTGGTATATTTTCAGCAATAACTTCATTGTCTCTCGGTGGAGTTGAAAATGAAACGGAAATTTCATCAAAGGGTTTTACCTTGTAATTTGACTTAACCTGTTGGTCATTAACCTTTACAGCACCTGCTTCAATACCCGTTTGAATTTTCGACCGACTTGAATTGGCAATTTTAAGTAATAAATATTTATCTATTCTTAACAATTGTTGACCTTTGTCAACAACAAAATTAAAATGCTCAAATAAATCGTCTTCTGATTCAATTGGGTCTATTTCTTGGTCTATGGACATCTTACAATTTGAAAAACAAAGCTTACTGTTACCATCGGCAATCGATGAAATCCATGATGACCTCTTTCAACAAAAAAAACTCCGTGTTTTTGTTAAACGGGATGATTTGATTCATCCCATCATCAGCGGGAATAAGTGGCGCAAATTACGGGAATATATTCAATTAGCGCAATTTAATGGACATAAGCATTTGATTAGTTTTGGAGGAGCCTATTCTAACCATTTGTATGCATTGTCTTTTGCGGCAAAAGAATTTGGTTTACGGGCAACAGGTATAATTCGTGGCGAGGAATTGAATCCTCGAAGTAATATTTACCTAGCACAAATGATGGAATGGGGTATGGAATTGAAATTTGTAACAAGGACAAATTATCAACAAAAAATCATTCCAGCCGAAGTAGAAATAGATAAGGCATTGGTTATTCCCGAAGGAGGTTTTGGCCAATTAGCATGTGACGGTGTTGCATCCATCATGCGAGAAGTAGGTCAATCAAAATTCCAACATATTTTTTGCTCAATCGGCACGGGTGCAACTTACCTTGGACTCTGCCAATCGGCAAAGGGTTCGACAATTCATGGTGTATTGACATTAAATAATTTGGCGGAAATTAATGAACATGCTGAACGATTAAAGATTAACACGCAACAGATATATGCCGATTATATATTCGGAAAATACGCGAAGCAACCAAAAGAATTAGTCCAATTTTGTGATGCATTTGAGGATAAACACGATATAAAAATAGAGCCCATTTACACCGGAAGGATGTTTTATGGGCTCTATGATTTAATTCAACACAATAAATTTAAATCAGGAAGTACCATTTTGGCTATACATACGGGTGGTGTTAAATCTTAACCTACAGACCCCTCCAGGGAAATGGCTAATAATTTCTGAGCTTCCACTGCAAATTCCATTGGTAATTGATTAAGGACCTCTTTCGCATAACCATTTACAATTAAAGCAATAGCTGTTTCCGTCGATAAACCCCGTTGGTTACAATAGAAAATTTGATCCTCCCCTATTTTTGATGTTGTCGCCTCGTGTTCAACAGATGATGTACTATTTTTTACTTCCAAATAAGGAAATGTATGAGCTCCACACTTATCACCTAGTAATAAAGAATCACACTGAGAAAAATTCCTAGCGTTATCGGCCTTGCGGGCGACTTGAACTAAACCTCGATAAGAATTTTGAGAAAATCCTGCCGATATACCTTTAGAAACAATTCTAGATTTCGAATGCTTACCTAAGTGTATCATTTTGGTACCCGTATCAGCTTGTTGGTAATTATTAGTCACAGCAACCGAATAAAACTCCCCAATCGAATAATCTCCTTTTAATACAACAGAAGGATATTTCCACGTAATCGCAGAACCCGTTTCTACTTGTGTCCAAGACAACTTTGAATGAGCACCGTCACAAATGCCTCGCTTTGTAACAAAATTGAAAATTCCTCCTTTACCTTCCTTGTCCCCAGGATACCAGTTTTGAACTGTGCTGTATTTAACTTCTGCTCCTTTGTGAACAAAAATTTCAACAACAGCTGCATGCAATTGATTTTCATCACGTTGCGGTGCTGTACATCCCTCTAAGTAACTAACATATGAATCTTCATCTGCAATAATTAAAGTTCGTTCAAATTGGCCAGTACCTGCAGCATTAATCCGGAAATACGTTGACAGTTCCATCGGGCAGCGAACACCTTTTGGAATATAACAGAAAGATCCATCCGAAAAGACGGCAGCATTTAATGCAGAAAAGAAATTGTCTTTTACCGGAACAACACTTCCTAAATATTTTTTAACCAATTCAGGATGCTCCCTAATGGCTTCTGAAATAGAGCAAAAGATAATGCCCTTTTCTGCTAGTGTTTCTTTATACGTAGTCGCAACAGAAATCGAATCGATTACTGCATCAACTGCTACAGTTACACCAGAAATACGTTTTTGTTCATCTAACGAAATACCTAATTTTTCGAATGTACGACGCAATTCAGGATCAATCTCATCCAATGAATTAAGTATTTTCTTAGGCTTAGGTGCAGAATAATACTTTAATGCTTGGTAGTCGGTCGGCGTATATTTCAAATTTGCCCAATCAGGCTCCTTTAGTGTTTTCCAATGGTTGAAAGCAGCCAATCTCCACTCAAACATCCATTCAGGTTCATTCTTTTTATCGGAAATAAAACGAATAATAGATTCGTCTAAACCCATAGGGGCTTCATCCGTTTCAAAATTAGATTCAAATCCATATTTATAATCTGAATTTGTTACCTCCAATAAGATATCATCTGGGTGCTCTGCCATCTCTTTAATAATTAGATTACAAAATTACGAATCAAATGATAAAATAGAAGCGTTTATCAAGAATCAATCTAAATAAACTAAAATAAGGGTGTATTTCGAATTAAACTTTCTTCAAGTGATAAAAAAGTTTCCGTCCGTTGAATCCCTTTTACATGTTGAATCTTATCATGAAGCACATCCCGAAGGTGTTGGGTATCCCGACATATTATTTTAGCGAAAATACTGTAAATCCCAGTCGTATAATGAATATTTACAATTTCGGGAATTGCCTCTAATTGCTTAGCAACATCCTCATATAAAGAACTTTTATCCAAATAGATGCCTAAAAAAGCTGTAATATCCCAACCTATTTTAGCATAATCAATTAATAATTGGGCTCCTTTTACAATCCCTAAAGATTCCATTTTCTTCATGCGCACATGAACAGTTCCTCCTGAAACATCTAAGCGTTGGCCTATTTCCGTATAAGGTAAATTAGCATCCTCAACTAATATTTCTAAGATCTTATAATCTAAAGGATCTAAATCCGCTTTCTTGTCCATTCGAAATTTTCAATAATTAGGTTAAAGTTTTAAAAATTATCCAACAAATTGATATTTTTGTTAAAATATTTTGAAATATATAAAAACATATTTTATATTTGCACAAGATAATTACAAAGGTAGTTATTTTTTCACTGTAGGGTGATGAAATTGGCAGACGTGCCCTCCTGTCTCGGGGGTGGTGAGTTCAGGATAAACACGGCATAATGGGTTGACCACTAAATCAGTTCTGTGTCGCGGCTAACTGCACCTTGGAGGTTCGAATCCTTCTCCTACAGCATTTTAATTATTTGGTTTTTAGTTTGTTGATGAAGTGTAATGTTAAAAGCAATTCTATTTTAGGATTGCTTTTTTATTTAATTATAAGTCTATATATTTGGTAGAATTAATATATTAACTTAAACATCAACATCATGTCATTACGATTAGGCGACATCGCACCAGATTTTAGTGCTGAAACAACACTAGGTCCAATCAATTTCCATGAATGGATCAATAATTCATGGGTATTATTTTTTAGTCACCCTGCCGACTTTACTCCGGTTTGTACCACAGAGCTAGGTAAGACAGCTTTATTGGCTGGAGACTTTGCCAAACGCGGTGTAAAAGCAATTGCTATTTCCGTAGATGATTTAGATTCCCATAAAAATTGGGTTCCAGACATCGAAGAAGTTAATCAGGTGAAAGTCAATTTTCCTATCATTGCTGATCCAGAGAAAAAAGTAGCTGTATTATACGATATGATTCATCCGAATGCCTCTGAAAAAGCAACGGTTCGTTCCGTATTTATTATTGGACCTGATAAAAAAATCAAATTAACCCTTACTTATCCTGCATCTACTGGTCGTAATTTCACAGAAATCTTACGCGTAATTGATTCTTTGCAATTAACTGCAAATTATCAAGTTGCAACGCCTGCTGACTGGACAAATGGTGAAGATGTTATCATTACTCCCGCTGTTTCTAATGAAGATGCTATAACTAAATTCCCAAAAGGTTTCACTACAATTAAACCCTATTTGCGTAAAACGCCGCAACCCAATTTATAGGAGTCTTAATTCATATCAAAGGGGCATAAGTCAAATTTATGCCCCTTTTTTAATACCTGATAAAATCGTATTTTTGAAAATTAATAAGCCAAAAGTATAACTCATGACCTTATCCAACATCGATTTTACGACTACAAAAGCATATCAATCTTTAATGGATGATCGCAAGCGTTTAGGAGCTACGAACATTCAGTCACTATTCAAACTTGATAATAATCGGCAATCAAAATTTAGTATCTTAAATCAAGATATCTTACTCGATTTTTCAAAAAATATCATTGATGAAGCGACTATTGCCAACCTAATTAAATTAGCAAATGAATGCGGCCTAAAGGAAGCAATAAAAGCCCAATTTTCAGGCGAGAAAATCAATCAAAATGAAAATCGGGCTGTTTTACATACTGCGTTACGAGCTAAGCATACGACTTCAATAAAGGTAGATGGTGAAAATATAATTCCTGCCATTCAAGCTGTTAAGGATCACATGAAAGACTTTAGCAATCAAGTAATATCTGGGAATTGGAAGGGATACACAGGCAAAGCAATTACAGATGTAGTAAATATTGGAATTGGTGGATCCGATTTAGGTCCAGTGATGGTAACCGAGGCCCTAAAACCCTATAAGAATCACCTCAATATTCATTTTGTAAGTAATGTCGACGGAACACACATTGCAGAAACATTGAAAAAAGTTAATCCAGAAACTACTTTATTCCTCATTGCTTCAAAAACATTCACAACGCAAGAAACCATGGCTAATGCGTTTTCTGCACGTAATTGGTTCTTAGCTGCTGCTAAAGATGAATCAGCTGTATCAAAGCATTTTGTTGCCTTATCAACTAATGCGAAAGCAGTAGGTGCCTTTGGAATTGATGTTGCCAATATGTTTGAATTTTGGGACTGGGTTGGAGGCCGTTATTCATTGTGGTCGGCCATCGGATTGTCTATTGCCCTATCGATTGGATTCGAAAACTTCGAATTACTTTTAGCGGGTGCTAATGAAATGGACGAACATTTCGCATCGGCCGACTTCGATAAAAACATGCCTGTTATTTTGGCTTTGCTAGGTGTTTGGTATGTGAACTTCTTTGATGCTGCGACACATGCTATCCTTCCTTATGATCAATACATGCACCGCTTTGCGGCCTATTTCCAACAAGGTGATATGGAATCCAATGGAAAGTCGGTAGATCGCAATGGAAATCGAGTAAACTATTCGACAGGCCCTGTTATTTGGGGAGAACCAGGAACAAATGGCCAGCATGCATTTTATCAATTAATTCACCAAGGAACACAATTAATACCAGCTGATTTTATTGCCCCAGCCATTACACACAATAAAATAGGTAATCACCACACATTATTAATGTCAAATTTCTTTGCTCAAACGGAAGCATTGATGAATGGTAAGAGCAAAGAAGTTGTCGAGGGTGAATTAGAAAAAGCAGGGTTGTCGGCTTCGGATATAGCTCAATTAAGCCCATTCAAGGTATTTGAAGGAAACAAGCCTACGAATTCCATCCTTGTAAAAGAAATTAATCCAAAGACCTTAGGCGCATTAATTGCCATGTACGAACATAAAATATTTGTACAAGGTGTTATTTGGAATGTATTCTCGTATGATCAATGGGGTGTTGAATTAGGAAAACAATTGGCTAATTCAATTTTGCCAGAATTAGAGCATAATGAAAAAATCCATTCGCATGATAGTTCTACGAATGGATTAATTAATCAATTTAAAGAATGGCGCTAATCAATTAGCTTGCAAATATTTACTTAATTCTGAAATGGAGAGCACGCGTTGTTCTCCATTTTTCATATCCTTTAAGCTAACTGTTTGATCTTTGATCTCCTGTTCGCCGATTACGCCAACAAATGGAATTCCTTTTTTGTCGGCAAATTCAAAGGACTTTTTAATCTTCGCAATATCAGGGTATACTTCACTCGCAATTTGATTCTTTCTTAATTGATTTGATATGCTAACCGCCAATTCCTGGCCAGCTGCATCAAAATAGGTAAGGAGAATCTTACTTGCACTTGTCTGAACATCAGGAAATAAATTCAACTCACGCATCACATCAATAATGCGTTCGATTCCAAACGAAATCCCTACACCACTCATATTAGGTAAACCAAACGCAGCCGTTAAATTATCATAACGCCCCCCTCCTACAATCGAGCCGAACGGCAAATCAACTGCCTTACCTTCATAAATCAATCCTGTATAATAACTTAATCCCCTCGCTAATTTGAAATCAAAAATCAAATTTGAATTGTCAAAACCATTCAACTCCGATAAACGCAAAATTGTCTTAATCTCTCTCAAACCTTCTAAACCTATTGTATGATCACCAAAGAATTTGCCTAACAACTCAATTTTCTCAAGATTGCTACCTTGAAAATTAAAGAGGGTCTTCAGTGATTCTAGTTGGCCAGCTTGAAATCCATGCACACTTAACTCCTCTGCAACTGCATCCCAACCTACTTTATCCAACTTATCTATCGCCACTGCAAAAGCCACAAATTGATCAGTTGCACCTATTTTATCAACCATTCCCGCTAAAATTTTACGTGAATTGATAATAAGATTAGTCTTCAATTTTAACGAATTAAATATAGACTGAAACAGCGAAATTAATTCAGCTTCATTTATCAGTGAATCTGAACCAATTATATCCGCGTCACACTGATAGAATTCACGATACCTTCCTTTTTGAGGACGGTCCGCTCGCCAAACAGGTTGAATCTGCGATCTTCTAAAAGGAAAGGCCAAATCACTTCGATTCATAGCCACAAATCGAGCAAAAGGAACTGTTAAATCGTAGCGTAAGCCCTTTTCTGAAATCTGAGGTAATAGCGCCTTAGAACCCAAAGCCAATACATCTCCATTCACTTTACTTAAATAATCGCCAGAATTAATAATTTTAAAAAGTAATGTATCGCCTTCATCCCCGTATTTTCCCGTTAAAACCGATAAATTTTCCATGGCAGGCGTTTCAATTGTCTGAAACCCAAATGCCTCAAAATGGCCTTTAATTATTGAAAAAACATAGTTCCTCAAAACCATTTCTTTGGGACCAAAATCTCTTGTACCTCTTGCGTTGCTCGGCTTTTGTATTACTTTCATAAAACAAATTTAATTATTCGAGGGATATTATTTGATATATACGCAATAATTCCTATTTTTGCAGACCAAAATTATTATCGACATGGCCGTAACTAGACTAAAAAGAAAAGACAGAAGAAATAAAGCAGTAGCTAACAATAAAGTTGAAGCTATCAAAATCTTAAAACAAAGACCTATTATTAAATTAGTAGATGTTGAAGCTATCAAAGCTTCATTTGCTAAATAATAAATATTTCTTGAAATTAGAACCGGTATTTGATACCGGTTTTTTTTTGTTCAAAAAATAATACTTATCTAATGAAACAAAATATTTTACTTGCTATGCTTTTTGGCTTAAGCCTAAGCTTTTCATCTCAGGCTCAAGATCACCGTCATGTTCTTGCTAATCCTACGAAACCCGACGCTTCTGAATTTTGGGATCCTGAGGTTCGTGTGGTAACACCGGGTTCGATTCCATCAGATGCAATCATTTTATTTGATGGTAAGAGTTTAGCAAATTGGGAATCAGCTAAAGATGGCAGCCCAGCCTTATGGAAGGTTGCAGATGGGAAAATGACAGTGGTTCGTGGCGCAGGAAATATTTCGACGAAGCAAAAATTCACCAACTACCAACTTCATATCGAATGGCAATCACCGATTGAACCAGAAACTTTAAAAAGTCAAGGCAAGGGTAATAGTGGTATATTCATGCAAGGAATGTATGAAGTTCAGGTGTTAAATTCATACAAAAACCGTAGCTACCGCAATGGACAGGCGGGAAGTATCTATAAACAATCTGCCCCTTTGGTAAATGCTACCTCACCAATGGGTGAATGGAATGTGTATGATATCATCTATACGGCTCCCGTGTTCACTATTAATGGAGGAATAGAAACACCTGCTTATGTAACTGTCATGCACAATGGCATCGTTGTTCAAAATCACACAAAAATCCAAGGAACGACCGAATACATTGGACAACCTTTAAATCCAGTTCATGGTGCAGGCCCAATCAGTTTGCAAGATCATGGAAATGCCGTGAGTTTCCGCAATATTTGGTTGCGCGAAATATAAGAATATAAATTATTTCTCAAGGAAGGTTTTTTATGTGAAGAACCTTCCTTTTTTTTGTTGTATGAAATATATAATCAGCTGGGTACTTCGTCACATTCCAAGAAAAATTATCCAATTATTTGCTCACCGACTACTAAAAATCTACAGCCTATTTTTGAAGGGCTCAAAGGTTTATTGTCCAGTTTGTGACCATTCGTTTTCTCATTTTTTACCCTATGGACGTTTGCAGCCGAGAGAAAATGCACTATGCCCCTCTTGCTTAAGCTTGGAGCGTCATCGGTTGATGCATTTATTTTTGAAAAATGAAACCAATTTTTATTCAAGTAAGCCACACGTTCTACATGTCGCACCTGAATATTGCTTTATTGATCGATTTGAGAATTACTTAGGAGATAACTACATCACTGCCGATATTGAATCGCCTCTTGCGAAGGTGAAAATGGATTTACATGATATTCCTTTTCCTGATAATTCATTTGATGTGGTATTTTGTAATCACGTCTTAGAACATGTTCGAGACGATGTACGTTGCATGCAGGAGATTCGTAGAGTATTAAAACCAGAAGGATTTGCCTTATGTCAAAGTCCACAACGCTATGATTTAGCTACAACGTATGAAGATGCTCGTATTACGGATCCCAAAGAACGTGAAATTCATTTTTTACAGGATGATCATTTACGTATTTACGGAAGAGATTTTGGCCAACAGCTAGAAGCCTCAGGTTTTAAGGTGGTGCCATTCAATTTAATAGAAAAATTAGGCTTAGCTGAAAGTAACAGGATGGCTTTGCCACTAGAAGAAATTATCTACCAGTGTAAAAAATAATATGCGCTATACTCCATTTCCTTCTGACTTATTTATCCAAAACCGCAATAAATTAGTTGCGGAACTTCCACCAAAATCATTGGTACTTATCAGTTCCAACGACATCATGCCGACAAACGCAGATGGAAGTATGGGATTTAAACAGCAAACTGATTTATTTTATTTATGTGGTTTGGATCAGGAGGAAACAATTCTGTTGTTATATCCTGATGCTCCGGAAGCGCATTTACGCGAAATTGCTTTTGTCCGCGAAACGTCAGAATTAATTTCAATTTGGGAAGGACATAAATATTCCAAGGAGGAGGCTACATCCATCAGCGGAATACAAAATATTCAATGGACGAGCAATTTTGAGGCGATCTTAAAAACATTGATTTTTTCAGCTGATACGGTCTATATGATTGATAACGAACACATGCGAAATAGTTCGTTAGTTGAATCGCAAAATGCCCGACTCGTTCAAGAAATTAATGATAAATACCCACTACATCGAATTGGAAGACTGGCCCCTATCTTGAATACCTTGCGTATGAAGAAAGAGCCAGCTGAATTAGTTGCTATGCAGCAGGCAATTGACATAACAGAAAAGGGTTTTAGGCGTGTTTTGAAATTTGTAAAACCAGGAGTTTGGGAAAATGAAATCGAAGCGGAATTCATCCATGAGTTTATTAAATCCCGCAGCGGAGGTTTTGCTTATACACCTATTATTGCGTCTGGAGCTAATTCTTGTGTATTGCATTACATCGAAAACGAACGAATCTGCCAGGAAGGAGATTTGTTATTGTTAGATGTGGGAGCTTGTTATGGAAACTACAATGCTGACATGACACGAACCATTCCAGTTAATGGAAAATTCAGCCCACGTCAAAGAGAAGTTTATTTGGCAGTTCAAGCCGTATTGAATTACGCTATGGATCTCATGCGGCCAGGTGTTTATTGGGTTGATTATCAAAAAGCTGTAGAAGTATTTATGGAATCAAAATTGATTGAATTAGGCCTTTTTACAAGAAAAGACGTGGAAAATCAAGACCCTAATCAGCCACTATTTAAGAAATATTTTATGCATGGGGTAGCTCATCATTTAGGATTAGATGTTCATGATGTTTGGGATAAGTACAAACCCTTTGAAGCTGGCATGGTTTTAACTTGCGAACCAGGGATCTATATTCGTGAAGAAGGGATAGGCATTCGTTTAGAAAATAATTTATTGATAACTGATGGACAAGCGATTAATCTCATGGCTAATATCCCGATTGACATCGATGAAATTGAATCGTTAATGTCTTAAGCATGATTCAAGGGGAGCTTTCGATTTTTATAAGTTTAGTCATTATGTTGGCAGGTATTTTTTACCTTTCCAAAATTCAGCATCAATTTGTTAAGCTCGTATTTAACGTAATTCCTCCACTTCTTTTTTGTTATTTTCTACCCTCCTTACTCGTTGAAAATGGACTCATTATAATTGGGGATACCGATTTAAATGCAACTCTATCGAAAACACTATTACCATTTTGTATTTTTTATTTTACGCTTGGATTGCCAATTTCAAAATTAAAAGCCATTGGTAGAAAACCGATTATCCTATTTTCGGTTGGGGCATTAGGAATTGTTTTGGGCGGCCCCATTTCCTTAATTATTAGCCATTACCTCTTTCCTGAAGCGTTTAATGCTGAATCATATAAAGGAATGGCCACGATTGCGGGATCGTGGATTGGTGGCACAGCCAATCAGATGGCATTAAACGCCATATTTTTACCCAACACGGATGAATTAGCAAAAGCGGTAACAGTCGATGTCTTTTTTGGAGAAACTTGGTTGGCCATTTTATTGTTTTTGATTCCTTTCCAACAAAAAATCAATCAATTCTTAAGAGCCTCTTATGATCAACATGCTGTATCCATGCATTGGGAAGATGACCTAAGTGTTAAAAAATTCACTTTTAATCATCTTATCTACATATTAGGATTAGGATTCATAATAACGGCCATCTGTTTAAATTTAGGGAATCGCATAGCAGAACTAATAGGAATCAGTTTTTTAAACCCTAGTTTTTGGACTTTTTTATTATGTACATTATTTGGCATTGGCCTTGGAATTAGTTCATTACGCAAATTATACGCTGAAGGAGGTGATGTAATTGCTACCTTGTTTTTATATTTTATCATTGCCTCAATCGGTTTAAAAATATCATTAAGTCATTTATTTTCAACCCCGCTCCTACTATTTACGGGATTTATATGGATTAGCATTCATGGCTTAACTATCTTTGTCGTTGGAAAATGGATTAAAGCCCCCTATCACTACATGGCCATCGCATCGCAAGCCAATGTTGGTGGAATTGCTTCGACATCTGTTATAGCGACGGCATTTAGTCCAATATTGGCGCCCTTAGGAGTAATATTGGCTTTATTGGGATACGCAATTGGTACCTATGGGGGATATTTATCGGCAATACTCATGCAATGGGTTAGTCAAACATATTAGTAGTAAAAAACATACATGAAAAACATTCGTAATTTTTGCATTATTGCACACATTGATCATGGCAAGAGTACATTGGCAGATCGATTAATTGAGTTCACCAATACCGTTCAAAAACGAGATATGATGAATCAATTATTAGATGACATGGACTTAGAGCGTGAACGTGGCATCACGATTAAATCGCATGCGATCCAAATGCAATACCCAAAAGATGGCGAAGTTTATACATTCAATTTAATTGACACACCTGGTCACGTTGACTTTTCGTATGAAGTTTCCCGCTCTATTGCGGCATGTGAAGGTGCATTATTGATTGTTGATGCATCTCAGGGAATTGAGGCTCAAACTATTTCCAATCTATATTTAGCTATTAATCATGATTTGGAAATCATCCCGGTACTGAACAAGATTGATTTACCTGGTGCCATGCCCGATGAAGTATCCGATCAAATTATCGATTTAATTGGTTGCAAAAAGGAAGACATCATACATGCATCGGGAAAAGAAGGAATAGGAATCCAAGCTATTTTGGATGCCGTTGTTGCACGTGTTCCCGCGCCCAAAGGTGAACCAGCAGAACCCCTTCAGGCTTTAATTTTTGATTCAACTTTTAATTCTTACAGAGGAATCGAAGTTATTTTCCGCGTGTATAACGGGGAAATAAAGAAAGGAGATCGTGTCAAGTTCATTAATACCGGGAAAGAATATTTTGCAGATGAAATTGGAACTTTGGGTTTAGAACAAGAGCCTAAGTCCATCATCAAAACGGGCGATGTAGGTTATTTAATTTCTGGAATTAAGGAAGCCAAAGAGGTAAAAGTTGGTGACACAATTACCCACGTTGCCAATCCATGCAAAACTGCTATTCAGGGATTTGAAGAGGTTAAACCCATGGTATTTGCAGGTATTTATCCTGTAGAAACATCGGAGTTTGAGGACTTACGTGATGCCATGGAAAAATTACAATTGAACGATGCATCATTGGTATGGGAACCAGAAACATCTGCAGCCTTAGGTTTCGGCTTCCGTTGCGGGTTCTTAGGCATGTTACACATGGAAATTGTGCAAGAACGTCTAGAGCGCGAATTTGATATGACTGTAATTACGACGGTTCCCTCGGTAAAATTTAAGGTTTTAACGACTGCGGGAGATACACAATGGGTTTCTGCACCTAGTGAACTGCCTGAACCAAATTTGATCAATATCGTAGAAGAACCATATATCAAAGCTCAAATCATTACGAAATCTGAGTATACGGGGGTAATCATGAGTTTGTGTATGGACAAACGTGGTATTTTAGTTAATCAGATCTATTTAACTACGGATCGTGTTGAATTAACTTTTGATATGCCCTTGTCTGAAGTCGTTTTCGACTTTTTCGACCGATTAAAGACTATTTCAAGAGGCTACGCTTCTTTAGACTATGAGTATAAGGGCTATGAACCAGGATTCTTGGTAAAGCTAGATATCATGTTAAATGGAGAAAAAGTTGATGCTTTGTCGGCCATTGTACACCGTGACAAAGCATACGATTGGGGAAAGCGTTTGTGTGAAAAATTGCGTGAATTATTACCGCGCCAACAATTCGAAATTGCGATTCAGGCTGCTATTGGGCAAAAAATTATTGCCCGTGAAACAGTTAAGGCGCTTCGCAAGGACGTTTTAGCAAAATGTTATGGAGGGGATATTTCTCGTAAGCGTAAATTATTAGAAAAACAAAAGAAAGGAAAGAAGCGAATGCGACAAGTGGGAAATGTAGAAATCCCGCAGGAAGCGTTTATGGCCGTTTTAAAACTCGATTAATTCAAATAATTTTCAATAAAATCTTTTAAAATAAGCGTATAAAGCGTATTTTTGAAATTCAAATAAAAAAGCATGGCTGAAGTAATAAGAATGCCCAAGATGAGTGACACCATGGTTGAAGGTGTGATTGCAAATTGGCTTAAAAAAGAAGGAGACGTAATTAAGTCTGGGGATATCATCGCGGAAGTTGAAACCGACAAAGCGACGATGGAATTGGAAAATTACGAGGATGGTACATTATTATATATTGGCATTAAAGCTGGCGAAGCAGCACCTGTAGATGGTATTATTGCTATAGTGGGAACTCCTGGTGAGGATTATTCTGCATTATTGCAAGCTCCAGTGGCAGCCTCAGCTACTCCTAGCCCAGCAGTAGAGGCTCCGCAAACAGCAGCTACACCCACTACAGCTCCCGTAGCCGCAGCACCAGCAATTGATCTTAGCGGAATTAAAGCTAAAGCCGTTCGTATGCCCAAAATGAGTGATACGATGGTTGAGGGTGTAATCGCTAAATGGTTGAAAAAAACGGGTGATGTCGTTAAGAATGGTGACATCATCGCTGAGGTAGAGACAGATAAGGCTACCATGGAATTAGAAAATTACGAAGACGGAACTTTGTTGTACATCGGTGCAAAAGAGGGAGAAGGCGTAATTGTTGACGGCATCATTGCTATTGTTGGAGAACCTGGAACAGATTTCCAACCTATCTTAGCCGCTGAAAATGCAACTCCAGCACCTGTAGCCGCTCCAGTTTCAGCAGCTCCTGCTCCAACGAAGGTAGCGGAAGCACCAAAGGCTGTTGAAACAAAGGCCGCTGCTCCAGCGCAAGCCAAAGCCCGTATTTCAGAAGAATCAATTAAAGCATCCCCTTTAGCTCGTGCATTAGCTAAGGAAAAAGGATATAACCTTAATTGGATACAAGGAACTGGTGAGGCAGGTCGTATCACAAAGAATGATATTGAAGATTATAATCCAAGTGCAGGTGGCGCAATGTCGACATTTGTATCCGGGGTAGAAAGCTTTGAAGATATCCCGAATAGCCAAATGCGCAAAACCATTGCGCGTCGTTTGTCCGAATCAAAATTCAGTGCTCCAGAATTCTATTTAACAATGGAAATCAACATGGACAAAGCAATTGAGGCACGTGTTAGTATGAACGAAGTATTACCAGTTAAGATTTCGTTCAATGACATGGTGATTAAAGCAACGGCTTTGGCATTAACAAAACATCCAAAAATCAATTCATATTGGATGGAAGATCGGATTCGTGTAAACAAGCATGTTCATATTGGAATGGCTGTTGCGGTAGAAGATGGTCTATTAGTTCCAGTAATTCGTTTTGCGAACGAAAAATCAATTGCTCAAATTTCATCTGAGGCAAAAGACTTGGGTGGTAAAGCGAAAAGTAAGCAATTGCAACCAAAAGACTGGGAAGGAAATACCTTTACGGTAAGTAATCTAGGTATGTTTGGCATTGATCAATTCACATCCATTATTAATTCCCCAGAATCATGTATTTTGGCTGTAGGTGGCATTAAAGAGACTGTTGGAGTTAAGAATGGACAGTTTTATGCAACCAACATCATGAAATTAACATTGACATGTGACCATCGCGTAGCTGATGGAGCAGCAGGAGCAGCATTCTTGTTGACCCTAAAGCAATACCTCGAGGATCCACTTAAAATGTTCTTATAACATTAGTCATGTCAAGCCTCGAAACATTTCGGGGCTTGATTATTTTAAGCATATAATTCACATGGAGTCACAAAATATTAGAATTGCCGTTCAAAAGTCAGGTCGATTAAGTGAGGAATCGCTAAAACTATTCAAAGCCTGTGGCATTAAATTTGAATCAGGTGGTTCAAAATTGAAAACCGTATCAAGTAATTTTCCTATCGAATTCTTATTCCTTCGTGATGATGATATTCCAGGATATGTGGAGGATGGTGTTGCTGACCTAGGTGTTATAGGTGAAAATGTCTTAATGGAGCATATTCGCCAAGTAGATGTGGTGAAAGAGTTAGGTTTTTCTAAATGTCGATTATCATTAGCCATTCCACGTAATGAACAATATTCAGGAATCGAATATTTTCAGGGAAAAAACATAGCTACCTCCTACCCTAATTTAACAAACGCTTTTTTAGCTAATCAAGGAATTCAAGTAACGACACACGAAATATCGGGTTCAGTTGAAATTGCACCTAGTATCGGCTTAGCGGAAGCAATTTGTGATATTGTATCTACGGGTGGTACGCTTTTAAGCAATGGCTTAAAAGAAGTAGCTACCGTATTTCAAAGCCAAGCGGTTTTGATTGCTAACCAACAACTTTGTGTCGAAAAACAAGCTATTTTAGCCAAATTACTCTTTCGTATTGACTCCGTTCAGCGAGGACAAAATGCGAAATATGTTGTTTTAAATGCGAAAGAATCTGATTTAGATAAGATCAAATCGCTATTACCTGGAATGAAAGCACCATCCATTATGCCGTTAGCAGAAACAGGCTGGGTTTCCATTCATTCGGTTATTTCTGAAAACGACTTTTGGGATATCATTGAAGCATTGCGAGAAGCTGGTGCTCAAGGTATTTTAGTTTTACCTATTGAAAAAATGATTTTATAACATGTTTTCTATTTTAAAGTTTCCTGCAAAATCTAGCTATAAGCAAATAGGGACTCGGCCAACTTTAGAAAGCCAATCCCTAGATGCCTTAATTAAAGATGTATTTGAGCAAGTAAAATCAGGAGGAGATCAAGCACTTAAGGATTTAACTTTAAAATTTGATAAAAAGGCATTGAATAACATTTCTTATTCACAAGCTGAAATAGACCAACAGGCCGACTTAGTGCCACAAGCACTCAAAGATGCTATTCGGCTTGCATATGCCAACATTTATACTTTTCACGAATCCCAAAAACTCGTTGAAAAAAGAATCGAAACAAGTCCTGGAGTAATTTGTTGGCAAAAATCATCCGCCATCGAACGCGTCGGAATATACATACCGGGGGGAACAGCTCCCTTATTTTCAACCATATTGATGTTGGCCATTCCAGCCAAAATTGCAGGATGTAATGAGATTATTTTATGTACACCTGGTGACCACCCTGCCTTATTTTATGCCGCAAAATTGTGTGGAGTAACTCAAATGTTTTGCATTGGTGGTTCACAGGCGATTGCTGCGATGGCGCAAGGCACAGAAAGTGTACCGGCTGTTTACAAGATATTTGGACCAGGGAATCAATATGTAACAGCAGCTAAGATGTATGCGAATCGACTAGGTATCGCTATCGATATGCCAGCGGGGCCGTCCGAGGTAGCAGTATTTGCGGATGAAACAGCGAATCCAGCCTTCATTGCCTCTGATTTACTCTCTCAAGCAGAACATGGACATGATTCTCAAGTAGTTCTAATAAGCACCTCAGAAGAAATAATAAATCAAACAATTGAAGCTATTCAAGTTCAATTAGTAACATTACCTCGGAAGGATTTTGCGGAAAGCGCATTAAAGAATTCGCAATTTATCCTAGTAAGAAACAATTATGAGGCGATTGAATTATTAAATGAATATGGTGCAGAACATTTAATTTTGGCATGCGAAGAAGCTGAAATATTTGCAGATTCAATTAGCAATGCAGGATCAATTTTCTTAGGACACTTTACTCCTGAATCTGCAGGTGATTATGCCTCAGGAACAAATCATACCTTACCTACGAATGGTTTTGCTAAGGCCTTTTCAGGTGTAAATTTGGATAGTTTTGTCAAAAAAATCACCTTGCAATCAATCAGTAAAGAGGGATTAACTAATATTGGGCCAAGTATTATTCAAATGGCAGAAGCTGAGTCACTTCAGGCACACGCAAATGCAGTTAAAATTCGATTAAGCTAATGGATTACCAAGCATATATATTACCGCATATATGGAATTTAAAACCCTATTCATCTGCACGCGATGAATTCAAGGGGAATGAAGGAATATTTTTGGATGCCAACGAAAACCCTGCGGGTTCAGGAACTTCGATCGAAGCCTGGAATCGCTATCCAGATCCCTTACAACATCAAATTAAAACTCAATTAGCGCAAATAAAGAAAGTTGGGGAAAACCAGATCTTCTTAGGAAATGGATCTGATGAGGCAATAGATTTATTGATGCGAATGACCTGTGCTGCAGAAAAGCACAATATTATCATTTGCCCTCCTACTTATGGCATGTATGAAGTAAGTGCTTCAATCAATAATATTGAAGTTAAAAGAGTTAATTTAACAGCAGATTATCAATTGGACGTTGCTGGTATCATAGCAGCAATTACGCCAACAACTCGCTTATTATTTATCTGTTCCCCCAACAATCCAACGGGAAATAAGATTAACCGTAACGATATTTACCAACTATTGGATACATTCAAAACGGGATTTGTTATTCTTGATGAGGCATATATTGACTTTTCTGATGAACCTAGTTTCATTCAAGAATTAGCTAAATATCCGCATCTGATCGTCATGCAAACTCTTTCGAAAGCGTATGGCTTAGCCTCATTACGTTTGGGAATGGCCTATGCGAACCCAATACTTATCGGTTTACTAAATAAAATTAAACCACCCTATAACATTGGGGGAGCAACTCAGAAAATTGTTTCAAAGGCATTAGCTGATAAACAATTTGTAAAAGGGGCCATCGAATTAATTTTAGCTGAGAAATCGAGATTACTTTCAGCATTTGAGAAAATTCCACAAATAAAGCAGGTCTACCCTAGTCATGCGAATTTTTTATTAGTTAAATTGGATCAAGCACAAGCATTATTTGAGTATCTTATCAATGAAAAAGTAATTACGCGTAATCGTTCAAATGTTCCATTATGTGAAGATACTATTCGAATTACGATCGGTTTGCCTGCGGAAAACTCGATCTTATTGGAAAAGATTAAATCGTTTTACCTATGAAAAGCCTATTTGTACGAATTACTATTTGTATCGCTTTAATGTTTACAAGTCAATTGTCTTATGGTCAATTAAAAGATTGGGCGGCTGGATTTCGTATAGGTGAACCTGGTGGATTCATGGCCAGAAAGTACTCAGAAAATGGTGTGAATGCCATTGAGGTAAATATTGGAACCTACGGAGGACTTTGGGGTACTGATCGAAAATATCAAGACGGTACATTTCGCAATATTGGCTATTCGGTCAATGTGTTGTATTTATGGCACCACCCCACTTTAGTGAATGCTGATTTACATACCTATTATGGTTTCGGACCACAAATTAATTCGAGAGATTGGTATCCGAATAAAACAAGTAATAATCAAGCGGATGGGCGAAATCGCGTATCTGCCATGGGTGCAACGGCCATTGGTGGTTTAGAATATTTCCCAATAGACGCTCCTAATTTGAGTTTCTTTTCTGAAATTGGTTTTTATGCTGAAATTTTTCCAAATCCATTCTTCATGAATTTGCAAGGGGGACTTGGCGTACGAGTAAATTTTTAAGGCCTGGGGATGTAGCTCAGTTGGCTAGAGCGCTTGCATGGCATGCAAGAGGTCGTCGGTTCGAGCCCGATCTTCTCCACAAAAAAAGGACTTCGTTTGAAGTCCTTTTTTTATAGTCGATCTTTAAACGATTCATAACCGAAATGCTTAAATCGTTCATAATGACCATCCGCTTTCAACATTCCAATATCAGGTAAATTAACACCATTAAACGTAGTCGTTTTGACCATCGTATAATGTATCATATCTTCAAAAATGATACTATCACCAATTTTTAAAGGTATATCAAATGAATAATCCCCGTAGAAATCACCAGCCAAACAAGTCATACCACCAAAACGATAGGTCGGTTTGCCATCAACCGGTTCAGAAGATGCATGACGAATACGCGGCTTATAGGGCATTTCTAAGGTATCTGGCATGTGGGCGGCAAATGAAACATCCAAAATAGCGACATCAATGCCGGCGGAATGTACAATATCTAAAATAGTCGATTTCAAGAAGCCTGTTTGCCAACCTACTGCGGATCCTGGTTCAAGAATAATCTGAAGGTGTGGATATTTAGCTTTAAAAAACTTTAAAACCTGAATTAAATGATCAACTTGATAATCTGCTCGCGTAATTAAATGTCCCCCTCCTAAATTAAGCCAATGGGCCTGCAACAATAAGTCACCAAACTTTTCATCAATAACGGCAAGTGTCCGCTCCAAAACAAAGGAATCATTTTCACAAAGCGTATGCGAATGTAAGCCCTCAATCCCATCCGGTAAACGATCTGTCAAATCACCTCTTCTAATCCCTAATCGAGAACCCGCAATGCATGGATTGTACATATCCGTTTCTACTTCGGCATATTCTGGGTTAATTCGGATTCCACAAGAAATTCCCTTTGATCCTGCTTTGGAAGCAAATTGACTCACTTGATTCAATGAATTAAATGTCATGTGACTAGCATAAGACATAAATTCATCAAATTCCGCAGGCAAATAGGCCGGCGTATAAGCATGACACTTTTTGCCCATTTCTTCAAAGGCTAATCGGGCTTCATGGAGCGAACTAGCTGTTGCACCAGCTAAATACTGATTAACTAATGGAAATACATGGTAGAAAGAAAATCCTTTTAATGCACAAATAATCTCTACTCCTGCTTCCTGCCGAACACGTTGCAAAAGTTTTAAATTATTGATCAATAAATTTTCTTCCAATACATAAGCGGGCGAAGAAATTTCAGGATATAGCTGCATTTTAATATTCGTGAGGCAATTCGCCATTTACTTCTTCATTCCAAGGTAAACCATGGATGTTCAACAATTCCATGAAAGGATCAGGATTGAATTCCTCCACGTTATAAACGCCCGGCTTAAACCAAGTACCCTCACACATTAGGGAGGCACCAATCATGGCAGGAACACCTGTCGTATAGGATACCCCTTGGGCTTGAACTTCTTTATAACAATCTGCGTGATGACAATTGTTATACACGTAATAAGTCGCCTCTTTCCCCTCTTTAAGACCTTTGATTTGACAACCAATGGATGTTTGACCTGAATAATTCTCTCCTAAAGTTCCTGGCTCTGGTAATACCGCCTTTAAAAATTCCAAAGGAACGATATCCATTCCATTAAATTTAATTGGCTGAATAGAAGTCATCCCCACATTTTGCAAAACTTCTAAATGTGTCAAATACGCTTGCCCAAATGTCATCCAAAAACGCGCACGCTTGATTGTCGGGAAGTTTTTCGTCAACGATTCTAACTCTTCATGGTAGAGTAAATAAGATTCTTTGGGGCCAATATTGGGATAAGAAATTGGTTTATGAATTGACATAGCATCAATTTCAATCCATTGTCCGTTTTCCCAATATTTGCCCTTTTGAGTTATCTCGCGAATATTAATTTCAGGGTTAAAGTTGGTAGCAAATGCTTTACCATGATCCCCTGCATTACAATCAATGATATCTAAATAATGTATCTCATCGAAATAATGCTTATTCGCATAGGCCGTATAAACACCTGTTACACCTGGATCAAAACCGCATCCTAATAAAGCCATCAATCCTGCTTCTTTAAAACGATCTTGGTAAGCCCATTGCCAGGAATATTCAAATTTAGCTTCATCCTTAGGCTCGTAGTTTGCTGTATCCATGTAATGAACTCCAGTCGCTAAACAGGCATCCATAATGGTTAAGTCTTGGTATGGCAAAGCGACATTAATAACCATAAATGGCTTTTCAGCAGTAAATAAAGCTATTAAGGCTGGCACATCATCCGCATCAACTTGACGCGTTTGAATCTGTGTAGGTAAGCCTATTTTCTTTGCTTCCTCAGCAATAGCATCACACTTTTTTAATGTTCTTGATGCCAGTATAACTTCTGAAAAGAAGGCTGGATTCATCGCACACTTTTTGGCAACGACATTACCTACGCCACCTGCTCCAATTATGATTACTTTTTTTCCCATGATTTATTTAAAAATGCATGCAAAAATACGCTAAGTCTACGGAGAAACAATCGTTCAATTTGAATTATTTTTATAAGGTCTAATTGATTTAACATAGGCCTTCATCCAATACTTAGCTTGTAATAAGTCTTCTCTGACTCCTTTACTTGTACTTGCATGAATAAAATGGATAGTATCTGAAGATTTGACTTTTGTAACTAATCCAACATGATTAATAACACTCGAACCATTGGTTTTAAAAAAAAGCCAATCTCCTGATTGAATTTCATGAAGAGTTACAGGTGCACCAAACAAAACTTGTTGGTAAGTTGGCCTCGGAATTAATAAATTATTATCTGCATAAACACGAAATAATAAACCTGAACAATCCATCCCCATTTCGTCTGTACCCCCATTCCGATAAGGCACCCCCTGATAATCAAAGGCAGTCTCAATTAGTTTATCAATTTCATGGATGGAATAATTCGAATTGGATTCACCCTTGCTGGAGAATAAATTTCCTACCCTACGTGTCAAATGACAAGAATCCAACAAAATTGAAATACAAACTAAAAAAAGAAAGCGATTAAACTGTTTCAATGGTTTGAGTTTCTATATAAATGAGCACTGCTTTAATGGATTTAAAGCCTAATTCAAATAAATGTTTTTTGTATTGTTCAATTTGTGTTTTATGTTTTTCTTCTGCCTTTCCTGTCTTAAAATCGATAATAATAACATCCTCCATTTGTTTAATAACACGATCCGGTCGAATAATAGATCCGTCGGGGCAAAGAATATCACGTTCAGAAAAAAGCAACTCGTCGGGTCTAAAGTAGGCCTTAATTGCATCATTTGTCATGATTGAGTCTAATAAAGCACGTGTCTCTTCATCTACTAGCTTGAATAATCGTAATCGATTTAAAGAATAATAATTATAATCAAGAATTTTAGCCAATAAAGCATGTACAGCATCTCCTCGTTCCCGCTTTGATTGCGCGCTTGTAAACAAATCATCTTTGTCCGACTTTATTCTAAATTCAACTGGGTCTTGAATGTGAGTTGTTAAAGCCAACTTTTTTGCCAAAACCGACTCCTTTTGTTCTTCAAATTTAATAAACTGTGCTGCGCTTTGAATTAAATAGTAGTCAACTGCTTCTTGTTCGAGAATAAAGTTGGGCAATTGAGATTCAAATTGCGGATTTGATTTGCAGTAATCAATTACAATTTGACCTAATGACTTCTGAAATGCCCCTTTTGTTATGCTGTGAGATGCATCATTGGGTTCTGCCAATAATATATGCAAATGTTGCTTAGGTCTTGTAAATGCCACATATAACATATTTAAGGAATCCAAAAATACTGCGTCATATTCAGATTCTTGCTGAAGGGCCAAGGAATCAAAATTAACAAGTTCTTTGGGTGTTACTTTCCCATAATAATAATTTAACACTTGTTTTTCACTTAGCCGCAATGGATCAAATTTTAAGGGCTTTAGATCAAACCAAATCTGTTCAGATTTTGGCTGATGTGTCCAACTGACAAATGGACAAATTACGACAGGATATTCTAAACCTTTGGAACGGTGAATACTAGTAATCGTGATAGCGTTATCACTTTCGGGACTTGCTATACTAAAAGTAGCCTTATTGGAATCATAGTAATTCAAAAATGAATTAAAATCATCTGATTTCTGCAAAACAAACTCGTTAATGACATCCAATAGCTTAAACAAATATTCAATTTCAGATGAATATTTAGTTAAATTAAATGTTGATACTATGCCATAAACCCATGCAACTAAATGGGTTTCATCGTTTTGAAAAGTAAAACCAAAGTTTTCAAAATACTTTATACCCAATAAGTAATAATCAGTTTGTTTCGGATGATTTACATCAAAGGTTGATATATTTAACGGTTCCTGACATAAGTCTGCGTATTGAAAAAGCAACTCCTTATATCTAAAAGCATCATTGGCTTGCATTTTAAGGCGCATAAACGAAATAATAAACCCAACGACCTTTGCATAATGCACCAGCAATGAGTCAGAAGAAATAACTGGAATATTTCGTTCTTTTAACTGAATCGCTAAAAATTTCGACTGCTTATTCTTACGAGTCAATATCGCTATATCCTTGTATTGAAAACCTGCAGCCAATTCATTTTCGATTAATTCCAAAATTCGATTAAGCATCCAATTTGCTTCAACTTCAACATGATTATCTCCCAAGGGTTTGTGGAATACAAGTACATCTACCTTTCCAGAATATTTGGATGCATTTACTTTAGGAATTTGAGTCAAATCGACTCCATAGGTCGGCGAAACTAAAGATGATAATTCCTGGTAAATTGGATTAGCGGCAATCCATTCGAAAAAATCATTATTAAATTTCACAATTTCATACGCACTGCGAAAGTTCGAATCGAGGTTATTTAATATTCTATTATCCTTTAAGTAATAAAAGCGTTCAAGATCTAAGGAATTATCTTGTAAATTATCCTCCATAAATAAACTATCAGCTGATTTCAACGAGGAAATTAATCCTACTTCTCCTCCACGGAATTTATAAATAGATTGCTTAGCATCTCCTACGATCAAATTCTTTTTGCCCTGAG
>CAYHOB010000002.1:0-25752 GCA_964358165.1 uncultured Aquirufa sp. | reverse complement strand
ACCGCATGTTCTAACATAGTCATAAAATTTTGCCATTGTATCATAGAAGTATCTTGAAACTCATCAATTAATATATGATTGTATCGATCTCCCAATTTCTCATAAATAAAAGGAACGGGGTCGTTGGCAATAATATCATTTAGTCGCTTTGAAAATTCTGAAATAGAAACTACGGCATGATCGGATTGGAAATTTTGTAATTCTTCCGTAATCGAAGCTAGTAATGCGATTTTCTTAAGATCTTTTTTAATCAACTTAAAAAGAAAAAATCTTGAAGCATTAGCATCGTAAAGTTCAACAAATTGTTGACCAATGTTTGTTAGTTGGTCAGCCACAGCTTCTACCTGAGATTTGATTGGTTCAATTTGAGATTTAGCAGTCCATTGACCTGATTCAACACCTTTGCGTAAATTTCCGAGTTTATTATCTTCAAATTGGCCATTATTAATAATTTTATTAAAATGTCCAGCAATTGAATTCTTCCCGCCAGTCAACATATCTCCTTCAATCTGGGCATCTGAAAGAACCTTAAGAAATTGGCTAGCTAAATCGATTAATTGAGCATTTATTTCCGCCATTGTTAAAGCAATTTGTTGCTCAATTTGAAGGAAATCAGTAATACTCAAAGGATCCATATCCTTTTTAATCTTATAATATTCCTCGCTAAGACAAATCTTCAGAAAATCATGTAAATTTTGTCTTAGCAAGTTCCAACTTCGTCCCTCGCCAACTTCATTTTTAGCAAAGTCAACAATCAAATTAGTTATCACTGGATCTCCCTGTTGATTTACTTTATCTAAAAGTTGATCCAATAATTGATCCATCAATTGATTGGAATCAAGCATTACTTCAAATTGACTTGGTAAATTTAATTCTTCAATAAAAGTCGAGCTTAGTCGTTGAACAAACGCATCAATTGTCATCACGGAAAATAAACCATAGTCTTGCAATATTTGCTGTTGCGTATGTTGAGCTCTTTTAATTAACTCGGCATCCGAGATTTGAATATGCTCTAGCTGATAATCTTGTTGAATGCTAGAAATTATATCTCGATAGGTTGTTTGTTGGTTTTCTGGCAGTGAATCTACACCAGCGATTCCTGATAAAAATTCGATAATTCGCGAACGCATTTCTTCGGCAGCCTTGGTCGTAAATGTGACAGCTAAAATCCGTCGAAAATACCCCCTACTCTCGTAAGCATGAAGCGCCAACTTTATATACTCAACAGTCAAAGTATAGGTTTTGCCAGAACCAGCAGAGGCAGAATATAGTTGGAGGGACATAAAAACTTTAAAAAACTATCTACAATGCAAGATAAAATAAAAATAGGATTAATTCGATGTGGTTATTATTCGTATCTTTGTTTCCCGTAACCAATAAACAAAAGAAAAGAATGTCTGGCAAGGGGATCAATAAAAAAGCGAAGTACATTTTTGTTACGGGCGGAGTAACAAGTTCATTAGGAAAAGGCATCATCGCCTCTTCATTAGCCAAATTATTACAAGCAAGAGGGCTGACTTGCACCATTCAAAAATTTGACCCATACATCAATATTGATCCCGGTACATTGAATCCTTATGAGCATGGGGAGTGTTATGTAACGAATGATGGGGCAGAAACAGATTTGGACTTAGGACATTATGAGCGCTTTTTAAATACCCCTACAAGTCAAGCAAATAATATCACAACGGGCCGTGTTTACCATAACGTAATTACTAAAGAAAGAAAGGGTGATTATTTAGGAAAAACAGTTCAAGTTGTTCCACATATTACCGATGAAATCAAACGCAATATTCTTATTCTAGGAGAAACGGGCAAGTTTGATATTGTCATTACCGAAATCGGTGGATGTGTAGGTGATATTGAATCCTTACCGTTTATTGAAGCAGCGCGTCAATTGAAATGGGATTTAGGCGAAAAGAATACCCTTTTTATTCACTTGACATTAATTCCTTATTTAGCATCTGCTGGGGAATTAAAAACTAAACCTACACAGCATTCAGTTAAGCAATTATCTGAATCTGGAATTCAACCTGATATTTTGGTTTGCCGGACGGAACATCCAATTCCTCAGGAAATGAAACGTAAGATTGGATTATTCTGTAACGTTTCTGAGCAAGATGTAATCGAAGCACGTGACGCTGAGACGATCTACGATGTACCTTTGTTAATGAAGGAAGAACGTTTAGATAGTCGCGTTTTGTACAAATTAGATATTTACAATGACAAGGATTCTAAATTAGCTGCCTGGACTAAATTTTTAGATAAATTAAAAAATCCAAAATTTGAAATTACAGTTGGATTAGTTGGGAAATATGTTGAACTAAAAGACTCTTACAAGTCAATCGCTGAAGCATTCATACATGCGGGTGTGGCTAATGAGATCAAGGTGAATGTTAAGTGGATTTCATCTGAAATAGCGGAAGATAATATTGAAGAGTTCTTAGCAGGTTTAGATGGTATACTTGTTGCACCTGGATTTGGTGAACGTGGAATTCAAGGTAAAATCAATGCTGTGAAATATGCCCGAGAAAATAACATCCCCTTCTTAGGAATTTGTTTGGGTATGCAGTGTGCAGTGATTGAATTTGCTCGAAATGTAATCGGTCTTGACAATGCGCATTCATTTGAAATGAACCCTGAAACCCCTTATCCTGTAATTGATTTGATGCATTCTCAAAAAGATGTTTCAGAAAAAGGAGGAACGATGCGTTTAGGGGCGTATCCATGCAAAATTGAAAAGGGAACCAATGCCTTTAAAATTTATGGTAAAACCTTAATTCAAGAACGTCACAGGCATCGTTATGAGTTTAATAATGACTATTTAGACCAATTTCACCAGGCTGGAATGATCACTTCAGGGATTAATCCAGATACTAATTTGGTGGAAATCGTGGAATTACCGAATCACCCTTTCTTTGTAGGAGTTCAGTTTCACCCTGAATACAAATCAACCGTAGAGGCCCCTTCGCCCCTATTTGTACAATTTATTAAAGCAGCATATCAACACGCTGTTCCATTTATCAAAAACTCAAAGTAGTTTATTAATTCATTATGGATAAGAATTCAATCTCGGGTATTGTATTGATCATGGCCATGTTACTTGGCTATCAATATTTCTTTGCACCTAAGGAACCCATTCAAACAAAAAAAGAAACGGTTGCAGTTAAACCTCAAAGTCCTGCTGCTAAGTCTAATACAGCAGTAGCCATTGTTGCCGACTCCAGTATTCAGGTTAAAGAACAGTTATATACACTTGAAAACGAGAATTTACGTGTTACACTTTCCTCTTTTGGGGGAAAATTGGTATCCGTACAATTGAAAAACTACAAGAGTTACAAAAACTATACACTCGGCAAAAAAGAGGGCATCGTATTATTTGATTCTCAAAAAGATCAATTTGATGTTGAAATTCCAGCAAGTGGGAAAAAATTGTCTCTTGGTAAATTAATTTACCAAGCCGTAGAGTCAAAAAATCAGGTAAGTTTCACATGTACTTTGCCTAATGGGAAAAATATTATTCAAAGCTATCAATTACCTGAATCAGGATTTGAGTTGGCCTACGCAATTGATGCTAAAGCGATTGCCCCTGAGTTATCAGGAAACGAATACTTTATCCATTGGAAAGAAAACGTTACCCAAACTGAAAAGGATGCGCAAGAAGAGCGTAAGGCAACGATCAACTATTTATTAACAGAAGATGAAGAGTTCGACTATTTAAGTGAGAACCCAACCTCAGTAACAACTGAAAATTTAGCTCAATCCGTACAATGGGTCTCTTTTAAGAAGAAATACTTTTTAGCTGGTTTAGTTCCTCAAGGGACTTTATTTACAAAAGCTAATTTAACAGCGACTCCAAACCTTACAGATACAGTGGCAATTAAGACATTGGATGCACAATTAGTAGCTCCAATGGGTGATTTAAGTGCTGGTAAATCAAGTTTCAAATTTTATTTTGGGCCAAACGATTATTCGGTTGTCAAAAATATTGCTCCTGCTTTCGGAAAGAATGTAAAATTGAGTTACGACTTCTTATTACCTATCACTAAATACATTTTCGTTCCACTATTTGACTTCCTAGAAAGTATCATCTTTAATTATGGACTTTTAATTATCGTTTTAGTTTTAATTATTAAAACGGCATTATTACCACTGACTTATAAGTCTTATGTTTCGATGGCCAAAACACGTATTTTGGCTCCAGAAATTGCAGCGATTAAAGAGAAGATTGGGGATGATCCTGCCCGTGTCCAGCAAGAAACCATGAAACTCTATGGTGAAGTGGGCGTAAATCCATTGAGTGGTTGTATTCCGGTATTAGCTACCATGCCTGTTCTAATGGCGGTATTTATGTTATTTCCGAACTTAATCAACCTCCGACAAGAATCATTCTTGTGGGCAGAAGATTTATCAACGTATGATTCTATCCTAACTTTACCCTTTGCAATTCCATTTTATGGATCTCACATCAGTTTATTCTGTTTATTGATGACCGTTTCGCAATTGGCATATGGCTATTATAACAACCAAATTACGCCAGATCAACCGGGCCAACCAATTAACATGAAGATGATGGCTTATGTAACGCCTGTCATTTTTATGTTTGTGATGAACTCCTTCCCTGCTGGGTTAAGTTTCTATTATTTCGTTTCCAATTTAGTAACGATAGGCCAACAATTAGCGATTCGTAAATTTGTAAATGAGGATAAAATCAAAGCGTTATTAGATGCAAACCGGGCTAAAATTAAAGCTGGTGGTGGAGCAAAAAAATCTCGATTCTCAACCTACCTTCAAACACAATTGAAGACCATGGAAGAACAACAAAAAGCTGCAGGCGAACAAAAAAAAGCTAAGAAAAAATAATGGCTAACTTAAGTAAAGCATATTTTGAAAAGGCGAAAACCTTAATTCCTGGAGGAGTTAATTCTCCCGTAAGAGCCTTTAAATCAGTAGGCGGAAATCCTGTATTCATACAATCTGCTAAAGGAGCCTATTTAAAAGACGTCGATGGTAATCAATACATTGATTTAATTGGTTCTTGGGGACCCATGTTATTTGGTCAAGCACATCCGGTGATTGAATCAGCGGTGCGCGAGGCATTAGCAGACGGTTTTTCATTTGGAGCTCCTAGTTTAAAGGAAGTACTCATTGCCGAGAAAATCGTATCAATGATTCCTTCTATTGAAAAAGTGAGATTAGTTAATTCAGGTACGGAAGCTACCATGGCTGCCATTCGTTTAGCTCGTGCTTATACAAAACGAGACAAGATTATTAAATTTGAGGGTTGCTACCATGGACATGGTGATTCCTTTTTAATTGCTGCAGGTTCGGGTGTGGCTACCTTAGGCACTCCGGATAGTCCTGGCGTTACGGTTTCAACGGCGAGAGATACCCTAACTGCGATCTACAATGATTTATCTTCCCTAAAATCGTTATTTGAATCAAATCCCAATGAAGTTGCTGCCGTCATCGTAGAACCTGTGGTAGGTAATATGGGATTGGTCATTCCTGAAGAGGGTTATTTAGCAGGCTTACGTAGTTTATGTGATCAATATGGTTCATTACTAATTTTTGATGAAGTCATGACTGGTTTTAGACAGTCGGCAAGTGGATACCAAGGTGTTTGTGGCATTCAACCCGATTTAACTACTTTAGGTAAAATAATCGGTGGAGGATTGCCTGTGGGCGCTTATGGTGGAAAATCTGAAATTATGGACATGATTGCCCCATCGGGTCCAGTTTATCAAGCAGGAACACTAAGCGGTAATCCATTAGCAACAACCGCTGGATTAGCTATGCTTCATCTAATAACCGAAGATGAAGACGTTTACAACAGGCTTGCTCTAAAAGGCGAAACGTTAGCAAAAGGAATACGTGCACAATTAACTAAACTAGGGAAAGCTTATACGATTAACCAATTAGGCTCCATGTTCACTGTGTTTTTCACTGAGCAGGCAGTCAATAATTTTAACGACGCAAAAACTGCTGATTTACAATTATTTGGACAGTATTTTCATGGCATGTTACGTCGAGGAATTTACCTTCCACCATCTCAATTCGAATCTTGGTTCATTTCAGATGCTATCGGTGAGGAGGAAATCAAGAAAATTTTAGATGCGAGTGAAGCGACTCTAACCGAAATGTTTTCATAGACATGCAATTCAGCGTCATCATTCCAGTATTTAATCGTCCGCAAGAATTGGATGAATTATTGGCATGTTTGAAAACGCAAGACTACACAAATTTTGAGGTCATCGTCATCGAAGATGGTTCCACAATAAGAGCAGAGGATATCGTAGCCAACTATCAAAATGACTTAGCCATATCCTATTTTGTCAAAGAAAATGGCGGGCAAGGTTTTGCTCGTAACTATGCCTTTGAAAGGGCAAAAGGAGATTATTTTGTCATTTTAGATTCTGACGCACTAGTAGAGCCCAACTATTTACAATCCGTTTATGCGGGGATCATCCGGGACAAACTAGATCTTTTTGGTGGCCCTGATCGAGATCACCCAAGTTTCACCGCGGTACAAAAGGCGATAAGTTTTGCTATGACTAGCCTATTTACAACGGGAGGCATTCGGGGCAAAGCAAAAAATGTGGGAGGTACATTTCACCCACGTAGCTTTAATATGGGTATATCTCGTCAAGTTTGGGAAGCAACCCAAGGCTTTAAAATAACCCGTATGGGTGAAGATATTGAATTTAGCATTCGATGTATTTCGCTTGGGTTTAAATCAGGCCTGATTCCCGAAGCATTTATCTACCACAAAAGAAGGACTAGTTTCACCCAATTTTATAAGCAAATTCATTTTTTCGGTCGGGCCAGAATAAACATATCGCGCTTCTTCCCTGCTGAATTAAAATGGGTTCATTTCTTTCCCGCCTGCTATTTTATCTATTTTTGGAATACGATTTTATTAAATATCCTGCTACCTGTTGTGGGTAATATATTGTTTGTTGGCCTTGTCATCTATTGGCTAGCCATATTCGCCGATGCTTTAACAAAAACAAAAAGCCTAAAAGTGAGTCTTTTAGGCTTAATCGCAGCTAATATTCAACTATTAGCTTATGGACAAGGATTTATCGAAGAAGGCATCAAAAAGATTACCAATACTTCCCAGGGATAAGGTAGTTTTTAACGTAATCCTTCACGCCATCTTCTAAGCTATAAAAAGGCTTAGCATAGCCAATAGAAATCAATTTCTGCATATTTGCTTCAGTGAAGTACTGATATTTATCACGAATGTCGATGGGTGTATCGATGTAATTGATGTCAACATCTTTGTCCATGGCAACAAAAGTAGACTTGCCTAAATCATTAAAAGATCTTGCCTTACCCGTTCCTAGATTATAAATACCAGAATTCTTGCGATGCTCCATCAAGAAAATGCAAACTGATACCAAGTCCTTCACATAGATAAAGTCGCGCATTTGTTGGCCATCTGCATAATCCGAACGATGTGATTTAAACAAACGAAGACTTCCTGTTGAATTGATTTGATTAAAAGCATGCCAAATAACAGAAGCCATTCGACCCTTGTGATATTCGTTAGGTCCGTAAACGTTAAAGAACTTTAATCCTGCCCAGAAAAAAGGTTTCTTTTCTTGCTTTAGAGCCCAAATATCAAAATCGTTCTTCGAATCTCCGTAGGGATTTAAGGGTTTCAATTGTGGAATTAAAGCTTCGTTATCATCATATCCCAACTCTCCAAGCCCGTATGTCGCGGCTGATGAAGCATATACCAATGGTATTTGATATTGAATACATTTATTCCAAAGCATTTTTGTATAATCCACATTCAATTCATCAAAGATTGCTTTATTGAATTCTGTTGTATCTGTACGAGCACCAATATGAAAACAAAATTCAACCTCACGATAATTCTCATCAAGCCAAGAAGCAAATTTTGTTCGCTCCACGCGTTCCATAATCTTCTTGCCATCCAGGTTTTTATTCTTCTCAGGAAAAGAAAAATCATCAACAGCAATGATGTAGTTGAAGTTTAATTCATTCAATCGAGCGATCAAACAACTCCCAATAAACCCGGCGGCACCCGTAACAATAATCATAATAAAGCTATTTAAACAACAAATTTACGCATATTCTGATTAGCTTTTGTACCTTTGTGAAATAATTGGATCGTCTGCTAATGTTTTCCCAGACATCCTACACAAAAACTGAAAACAATGGTCTACGTAATCCGCAAGGAACATTTCAATGCCGCACACCGGCTCTTCAATCCAGCATGGTCAGAAGAAAAAAACCAAGAAGTATTTGGCTTATGTGCAAATAATAATTGGCATGGGCATAATTTTGAATTAATCGTTACTGTAAAAGGTATTCCAGATCCTGATACGGGCTTTGTTTTTGATTTAAAGACCCTTGGAGATTTAATCAAAAAAGAGATTATCGATAAAGTTGACCATAAAAACCTCAATTTAGATGTAGATTTCATGTCGGGCAAATTAGCCAGCTGTGAAATTTTAATTATGGAATTTTGGAAGATCTTAGCTCCACAAATTTCAGCGAATTCAAATACGGCAACTTTGCATAAATTGCATTTAATTGAAACCAATAAAAACTCGGTCGAATATTTCGGGGAACAATAGATGAAATACTTTATTCTAGCAGGTGAAAAATCAGGCGATTTACACGGATCCAATTTGATACGTGAAATCAAACAACTTGATTCACAGGCAGAAATAAAGGCTTGGGGGGGCGATGGCATGCAAGATGCAGGGGCTGATATCCTCATTCATCACAAGGAATTAGCCATCATGGGCCTTCTAGGCGTCTTACAAAATATTCAAAGGCTCAAAGGTCTCTTTACGAAATTTGGGAATCAAATTGAGGCATTCCAACCCGACACCATCATTTTCATTGATTATGGTGGTTTCAACCTAAAAGCTGCGCGTATCGCTAAATTGAAAGGCTTTCATACCCAATTCTACATAGCACCCAAAGTTTGGGCTTGGAATAAGGGACGAATTGAGGATATAAAGAAATGGGTGGACGAGTTATATGTTATTTTCCCTTTCGAATTAAGCCTCTTTAAAGACAAGGGCATTCGGACACATTATGTAGGAAACCCACTCCAAGATGCTATTTCAGAATTTGTTCCCTCGGAAAGTTTCCTAGCTGACCAACAAATCAAATTACCTTATGTTGCTTTATTAGCGGGAAGTAGAAAGCAAGAAATTAAAAGTGCTTTGCCCGTATTTGCTCAATTAGCCTCAGAAAACCCATCAATCAACTTTATTGTAGCCGGTATTTCGGAATGGAAGGAGTTATATGCCAACTACCCTATCCGCGTATTATTCGATCAAACTTATGATATCTTAAGCCATGCAAAGGCGGCCGTGGTTACTTCTGGAACGGCAACATTGGAAACTGGTTTATTTAAAATTCCCCAAGTGGTCGTCTATAAAACGGATTGGTTATTTTATTCACTCGCCAAATTATTGGTTAAAATCAAATTTATTTCGCTTGTAAACATCATTTTGGACAAATTAGCCGTACCAGAACTTATTCAAGTACAATTTACAAGTCAACATATTCACATGCGCTTACAAAAGCTTTTGAATGAAAAATCAACCGATCGAACAAATCAATTAATTGATTATGCGAAATTAGCGGAGCTTATTGGCCCTGCCGGAGCATCGAAAAAAACAGCTACCTTGATTGTTCAAGCTGCTCAATCCGCTAAATAATTTTTTATCCAAGATTTTTGTACACCGGGAATCGTTGAATAGTATTTGGCAATTTCTTTTTTATCTACTTCAAAATCCCCTGTTGGATAAAAAGGTTCTCTAATTTTGATTTCCTTATTAATGTAATCAAAACCGATCATCATAATTGGAATCTTTGCTTGTACCGCAATGTGATAAAAACCCGTTTTTAATTTATCAACATCTTTCCGAGTCCCCTCGGGAGCTAAGACCGCATGAAATGTTTCATTGGCGTTGTAGATTTCGACAATAGAATTAACGAGATTGGTATTCTTAGCACGGTCAACTGGATAGCCTCCTAACCAACTGAACACACCTCCTAAAACCCCATCAAAAAGTTCCTTCTTACCCCAATACAAAATAGGCAATTTTAACAATGAACGTGCTCCTAATCCAATGGGAAAGTCTTTCCAAGTCGCATGAGGACAAACAATCACAAGTGTTTTCTTCAAATCTCGAGGAATATTACCTACAAGCTTCCATCCTGAGGCCTTAAACATAAAGTCAAAAATCGGACTTGAGATTAACATAAGGATTCGATATGTTGTTTAATTTGTTGCAATGAATTCTTAGGATCTATTAAAATAGCCTGCCAACCAAATTTACTTGCAGCCTCAATATTGTGAATATTATCATCAAAAAAAACTATTTGATGGTTTTGTAAATGGTTATCGTTAACAAGCTGTTGGTATATGCTCACATCAGGCTTTACAAGACCCATTTCAAAAGAAAGATGCACGCGCTTAAATGCATCAAATAAGTCGTAATTAGGATAACTTTGATGAAGGAATAAATCCGAATGAATTTTACTGGTATTACTTAATAAAAAAAGCGGATAAGAAGATTGAAGGCTTTTGATGTACTGACAAACCGCCTCATCGAAGGTTAATAATAACGCATTAAAAGCGTTTTGAAATTCAATCGTCGAGCACGTTAATTTGAGTCGGTCAATTAAAAATGCTTCAAATTCTGCATCCGACTGAAGACCTGACTCATAACCTTCCCAAAGTTTATCTTGAAGTGTAAGTTGCTTGATTTCTGCAGCATCAAAGCGTGATGATAAAAGAGCAAAAGCCTCAAAAGTCTTATCTAAATCAATAGGCAACAATACATTACCTAAATCAAAGACAAGCGCATGAGGCTTTGCCATAATTATTCAACAACTACACCCATTTGACCGAATTTCTCGATGCGGGCCATGATACGCTCCTGTGGGTTTATTTTAGCTAATTTTGCTAATTCATCTTTAATTACTGCCTTTACAATAGCAGCCGCTGCAGTAGGATCCAAATGAGCTCCACCTAATGGCTCAGGAATAATTCCATCAATTAAACGATTCGAAAGCATATCATCTGCCGTTAATTTTAAGGCTTCTGCAGCTTGCTCTTTATAATTCCAACTACGCCATAAAATGGACGAACAAGATTCTGGTGAAATTACCGAATACCAGGTATTTTCCATCATGAGTACTTTGTCACCAACAGCAATTCCAAGAGCTCCTCCAGAAGCCCCTTCACCGATGATGATACAAATTACAGGTACTTTTAACATAAACATATCGCGAATATTACGCGCAATTGCTTCTCCTTGACCCCTTTCCTCTGCCTCTAAACCTGGAAATGCTCCCGGTGTGTCAATGAGACAAACAATAGGTTTATTAAATTTCTCAGCTATTTTCATTAGGCGTAATGCCTTACGATATCCTTCTGGATTTGGCATACCAAAATTACGTAATTGGCGTTGTTTCGTATTACGTCCTTTTTGTTGGCCTATAAACATGACCGAATACTCATCATCAATATTACCAAAACCACCTACCATCGCTTTATCATCCGCCACGTTTCGGTCACCATGAATTTCAATAAACTCTGTACATATCTTCTCGATGTAATCAAAAGTATATGGCCGGTCGGGGTGACGAGATAATTGAACACGTTGCCAACGAGTCAAATTAGCAAAGGTTTCTTTTTTCAATTCTAAAATTTTTTCAGTTAGGGATTCAACAGCACCGGAAACGTCTACATTATTATCTAATGCCAATTTGCGCATCTCGATCAATTTATCCTCTAACTCCGCGATAGGCTTTTCAAATTCTAATAATGTTCTCATGCTATTTATAAAATTACAAGTGCAAAATTAAAGATTAAAGTGAGAAAGTCTCTGACTTCTCGGGTAAAATAACGTTTGAAAAACCTAAACGTCTAATTTCATCTCTAAATTCGAGCATACTATCTTCTTCGCCGTGTGATAAAAACACAGTTTTTAAATGTTCCGGTTTTTGATTGGCAATAAATTTCAACAAACCTTTTTGATCGGCATGTCCAGAAAACACATCAATTTTACGAATCTGAGCATTCACTCGATATTCACGATCTTTTACGCGAATCATTTCCGTACCCTCCATCAATTGTCGGCCTAAGGTTCCTTCCGCAGCATACCCAATTAATAAGATCGTTGAATAACTATTTGAGATATTATCAGCAATATGTTGCTCAACACGTCCCCCAGAAATCATTCCGGAAGAAGAAATAATAATACAAGGCTCATGGTAATTGCGAATAGCACGCGATTCTTTCTCACTTTGCAAAAAGACCAGATTTTCAACATCAAATAAGTCATCGTATTCTTTCTGGAATGCACGAGCTTCTGGATTCAAATATGCTAAATACTTTGAATAAATACGAGTTGAACTCTTACCCATGGGGCTATCCGTAAATACACGGATGGCAGGGAAACCTCGTTCTTCAATTAAGCGATTTAAAGTATATAAAACGGCCTGCGTACGTCCAACTGAAAAGGCTGGAATAATCAAACGACCAGGTTTATCTAGACATGTTTCCTTAATGATTTTGGCTAGTGCATCGATTGGCTCTACTTTGTCCTCATGAACGCGATTTCCATAAGTACTCTCACAGACCAAATAATCACATGCAGGCATCGGGTATGGATCGATGTGCAAAGGATAGTTATAGCGACCAATGTCCCCACTAAAGCCGATAGTCTTCGTCTCTGTTCCCTCAGTAACAGAAAAATATAGGTGAGCTGCACCTAAAAGGTGACCAGCAGGAATGAATGTTAGTTCGAGTCCAGGCTTAACCACAAATTTCTTATTGAACTGAAGTGTGACGAAATTCCCCATGGAATCCTCCACGTCTTTTTGCAAATACAAATCACCCCGACGTAATAATCGATCCATTTGTTTATGCTTCTTTCTACTTTCTCCTTGTGCTGCACGCAATTTTCGCATGTGTAGGTTGGCTGAATCCATCAACAAAAGTGCAGCTAATTCGGCCGTAGGAGGCGTACAAAGTACCTGGCCCTCATATCCTTCTCGGTAAAGCATCGGAATGTTACCCGAATGATCAATATGAGCATGGGTTAATACAACCAAATTAATTAAGGAAGGATCAAAAGGGAAAAAGGGAGCAGGCTCGTAGGGAACCTCAAAATCAATGGATCGCTCCATGTCAGTCCCGCAATCAATGAGTATTTTATAACCATCTTCAAGCTCCAACAAAAACATCGATCCTGTAACCTGTTTGGCAGCTCCTAGAAATTGTAACTTCATAATTTAAAAGAAAATAGGGCCACGAATGGCCCCAATGCTTGACAAAAATACAAGGATTTTCTTGAATTACGAATTATTTAACCTCACGAGCAAATTTAGCTTGCGCAGCATCTAACTCAGTTTTTGATAAATCACGATCGGCAATAATAGTACGGTAACGAAAGGTAATTGATTCCCCTTTAATTAAGGTATAATTTAGTGAAGCCTTCCCATTCGTAAACACATTCAGGCCCAAGGGGTTAACTGCAAAAAGACCGTAACCACGGGCATGCCAATAACTTGGATAAGTTACGTTACCCGGATGATCCAGTATCGCAACATTGATGGCATGATTATCCATTTTACCCGTTAAATTCATCCATTTAGCACGTGTACTCCATACGGCTTCACCTTCGATTCCCTCACTACTGTGGTAATTCCCAGTAACACCCGTATTATCCATAACAGGTACTTTGGTTTCAACACCATGTGCATCCGTAAATACGTCGGGTTTGTTTGATGGTATTTCTAATTGACGAGCGAGACGAATCGCAAACATTCCATCTTTGACATCTTTGAAAGTTACAACATCACTAACCGCTTTCAGCGTAGTAATGCGATCAATGATGCGTAAATCTGCAGATCCAGAAAAGACATAGGTTGTGGATTCATCGATCACCCGTTTTCCTTTTCCATCTTCATCTATCCAAGCGGCAGTTACTTGCAAAGTACCTGATGACCCTTCTGATAAAGAACCGATACTTTCATGTCGAATCGTTCCCATTTTATGTGACTTCAAAGAAGCGACAATATTATTTGAATTATTCCAATAGTCATAGCCATTGACATCCTCGTAATTTAACCACATACCAACATGGTGAGGATGATCCACGCGTTCGCCGGCACGCGGACTAATGGGAAATCCCCTCGTAATAGTTGTACCCTGTGCAGATAAGATGGGGAATAAAACCGCTTTTTTTAATTGGCTTTCTCCCGGAAAGAAATAGGAAGTAAAATACTTCCCTCCTACTAACACATCCACTTTATCTACTTTTTTAACAAAAGTGACACGCTCTTGTGCTGATAATGAAAAAGTCAAAAGCGAACAAAATAAAATGATCAATCGCATGGCAAAATAGGTTTAAAGTAAAATTCCGGAGAAATATTCTCCGGAATTATTACAATATAAAGAAATCAAAAAAAACTAGTATCCTGAATTCTGAGGGAATCCGCCATTTTCAGACAAATCCACTTGTTTTTGAGGAATAGGACGAACATTGTGCTTATCTGCCACGTTAGTTGCAGCATCGACGTTGTACAATTTAGCACGTTCAACTAAATTACCCCAACGCTTAAGGTCCATCCAACGCGTTTGCTCACCAGCTAATTCACGTGCACGCTCTTCCATGATTAAATTCATATCCACAGCCGTTACTTTCATGTCTTCAGCTTTCCCAGCTGCAGCAGCACGAACACGAACAGCATTGATTGCAGCAACAGATTCCGTTTGTTTACCTAATTTAAACTGAGCCTCAGCCAACATCAAATAAGTATCTGCTAGGCGATGAACCATATAATCGCGACTACCATGTTCATAAGTCATATCAGGACGAAGTGGATCAAAGAATTTCTTCAAAGTAGGAAACAAGGCGTAGTTATATAAACTAGGAACTAAGACTTGGTATTTCTTTGCAGCACGCTGCGCCATGGTCATTTCGTAGCCTGGAATATAAATCGTTGTATCACCTGCCTTATACGTTACAGTAGCCTTTGAACCATCAAATGTGGTATTATAAGTACCTGGCTTATTTGATAACCAAGTATCCTTAAAAGTCTTCTTGTAACGTGTATCATTCACACGATCAGCAAAAACAGTATTCAATAAATACGGAGTAGGCTTCAAACGCTTGAATGGACGGTCATTTAATACGTCACGTTGCATACCCGGTTGAACATCATATTGCATACCAAAATATAAGTGCAATTTGTTTCCTTGATTATCAACCACACCATTTGTTAAAGGATCATTCGTGTATTGAACAGAAAAAATCACCTCATCATGCAATTGGTTTGCTTGGTCGAATACTTGCTCAAAATCAGGCAATAATTTAAAGCCATAATTATTGATTACGTTATTACACAAATTAGCAGCATTTGCATAATCCGAAGCCTCAGCAAACTTTGAAGAAGCACGAGTCAAATATACTTTTGCTAAAAGATTCTCTGCAGCTGCTTTCGTTGCACGTCCATAATCAGACGATGCCTTTTTGTTTTCCAACACAGGAATTGCTGCCAATAAATCCGCCTCAATTTGCTTATAAACAGCTTGTTCAGTTGCACGAGTAGCTGCTTTCGTAGGCCCAGTCGTTTCTTTCGTACGTAAATCCAAAGGACCAAACTGTTGAACTAAAATAAAGTAGTAATGCGCACGCAAATACTTCATTTCACCTACACGTTGAGCTTTTACAGCATCTGAGATTCCTGTAACGGCAGGAGCACGATCAATCACTGCATTGACTGTATTAATTCCTCTATAGGTCTCATCCCACAATTCAGCTAAAATTGAAACTGATGAAGTTAATTGAGAGTCATAGAAATGGAATCCTTTAAAAGATCCATCAGCTCCAGCACTGTAAATATCAGTACCATACTCTGACATGGATAAACCACGCTCTGTTGCATAAAATGAACGAAGTGGCGTATAGGCAGCGTTTGAGGCCGCTATAAAACCAGGAGTCGTTGCGATGTAGTCATTACTAATGGAAGATACAACCGTCTCCTTTAATAAATCACTACAAGAGGCAGTACCTAGCATAATCGCTGAGGCTATACCTAAGGTTTTCAGTGAATTTTTGATATATAAACTTTTCATTATTTCGGAGATTAAAATTTAATATTTAAACCAAATGTCGAAACCTGCGTTGCTGGTGTTACGTTATTATCAACATTACCATTTGCAGTTTCTGGATCAACACCATTTTCTTTGCTACGATATTTCGAAAAGATGAATGGTTGTTGAACACTCGCATAAACACGTAATGAAGCTAGACCTAATTTCTGAGCAGTTTTTGCTGGGAAGGTATAACCCACATTGATGTTACGAACTTTAATGAAAGAGCCATCAAAATACATAATAGCTGTATTGTAAGCAGGGAACTCTTGATTAAAGTTAGGACGTGGATAATAAGCATTTGGATTGTTTGGAGTCCAGTAATCCACTTTAATTTGATTGTAACGACCTTGTAGGTAGTTTGAATTTTGGTGGAACTTAGATACAATCATTTGACCCTGACGCGTAAAGATGAAGAATGATAAATCGAATCCTTTATATGAGAAACGGTTTGTTATTCCACCTGTAAAAGTAGGAACATCAGATCCTAACAATACACGATCTTCAGCAGTGATCTTTCCATCACCATTTGAATCAGCCACTTTGATTTGACCCACAGAGAATCCCATCGCTTTTGCTTGTGCAGCTTCTGCAGATTGCCAAATTCCAGCGTATTTGTAATCAAAATATGAGTTCAAAGGCTTTCCAATAAACCAACGGTTACCTACGTCATCTTTAGCTCCATTATATAATGAAACAATTGCCTCCGTATTCTTATAGAAAGTGAAATCTGTTGACCATTTGAAACCATTCTCCGCATCAACGTTTATTGTAGATAATGATAACTCGATACCTGTGTTCTTGGTCTCCCCTACGTTACGAGTAACGGCAGCAAAACCAGTTGACGTCGGCAATTGATCCGACAACAACAAATCAGTTGTATTCGTTTGGTAGTATTCAACCGAACCAGAAACCTTTCCTCTCCATAAACTGAAGTCAGCACCAATGTTCTTTGAGGTAGAAGTTTCCCATTTCAAATCAGCATTACCAATTGTGTTTGGACGGTATCCATAAGCAGCAGTATTATTCCAAGCATAAGATGTTCTACCTTCCAAACCTTGTGTTTGATATGGAGAAAGTCCTTGGTTACCTACTTGAGCCATTGAAGCACGTAGTTTCAACTCATCAATCCAAGTCAAACTTTTCATGAAGTTCTCTTGGTGTAAATTCCATCCTAATGCAACACCAGGGAAGTTACCCCATTTCGTGTTCTCACCGAAACGAGATGATCCGTCGCGACGGGCTGTCAGCGTTAACATGTATTTACCCTTATAATCATAATTGATACGTGCCATGTAAGAAGCAATGGTCCATTGAATCAAATTTGATCCTACTCCTTGAATAGATGAAGCATTCGCTAAATTGTAAAACTGTTGAGTTTCTACAGGAACTCCCATTACACTCTGCGTGAATTGCTCATAGTTATCGCGTTGCATTGATTGTAATGCAGTTATAGCAAAAGTATGATTCTTAATTTGCTTATTATAAGTCAAGATATTCTCAATCGTATAATTAAATCCAAAACGATTATCAGTTGTAGCTGTTGGATTTCCTCCCTTGATTGCGTTTGTTAACGAACCATTAAATTGACCATTACGTGTGATGGTAAAATCTGGACCAAAATTCACACGGTACTTCAACCCCTTAGCTAATTGAAGTTCTGCATAAATACTATTGAAAATACGGTATTTCTTCGTCTCATCCACTTTAGCTCCTTTAACAATCTCATTCAATGGATTCGTTAATAAAGCGTCGTCTGTTTGTTGGAAAATCAAGTTCCCTGCATCATCAAATGCTCTCGCCAATGGATTTTGTGATAATAAGAAACCGTAAGGGTTTAAATTAGCTCCATTCGTTACGCCATACATTCCATAAGAAGATATACCCACTTTCAAGGCCTTATTCACTTGGTGATCCACATTCACACGCATCGAATAACGCGTAAAATCTAGGCCTTCAATGATTCCTTTATCTTGAAAATATCCTGCATTGATTGAGAATTGTGTTTTTTCATTTCCACCTTGAACACCAATTGCATGATTTTGTTGGAAACCCTTTTTTACCATTAAATCTTGATAATCAGTCGTCCGGCCTTTGGCAATACCATCTAATTCAATCGCTGTAAACAATTTAGAATCAGCATAAGCATCCATTACTCCCGTAGGAACTAAGTTACCATTCGCATCTTTATACGTTCCAATGGTACGGCGAGATTCACGCTTCATTTCAGCGTATTCAGTTCCAGAAAGTAAATTAATTTTATCTAAGGTTTTTGTAGAACCGATATACGTATCATATGATATAACAGTTTTACCATCTTTCGAACCACGCTTTGTTGTAATTAAAACAACACCATTCGCACCACGAGCACCGTAAATAGCCGTTGCAGTTGCATCTTTCAAGATTTCCATCGAAGCAACGTCATTCGGATTCATATCTTCGTAACCACCTGACAAAGGAATACCATCCACTACATATAATGGATCGTTACCTGCGTTAAATGAACGACGCCCACGAATCAAAACCTTAGGCACTGTACCTGGCTTTGAACCTGATTGCGCTACGTCAACACCGGCAACACGACCTTGCATCGCTTGACCTAAGTTGGTAATAGGCATTTCAGTGATTTGCTTGGACGTTACAGAAGAAATAGCCCCCGTTAATTGACTTTTCTTTTGAGTACCGTAACCGACAACAACAACTTCTGTCAATGCCTTTGTATCAGTTCCTAATGCGACATTAATTTGAGATTTATTCCCAACTGTCACATCTTGTGAATTAAAACCCACAGAAGAAAAAGTTAAAACAGACGAACCAGATACTGAAATTTTGTAATTTCCTTCTGCGTCAGAGGACGTACCTTTAGATGTCCCTTTAATCGAAATACTTGCCCCTGGAATCCCTGATCCATCATCAGAGGCAGTCACTCGACCAGTAACCGTTCGGTCCTGAGCAAGCATTTGAATTCCCATTAGCACAAAGAACATGCTAAAAAGAACCTTGGAGAGTAATTGTTTTCTCATAAGTAAAAAAATTAGTTTATGGTTCGCAAAGTAAAGTTAATCTTAGCCCACAACGCTTCGCATTCATCGTGACTAAGCTGGTTTTGTTTGTTTATTCTATCTCTGTGAAGCAACCAGTTCTTCAGAGTGAATTTTGTTAAAAACAGTTTCCAAAATCGTTTTCGATAAGCATTCCGACGAGGTAAACTATCCTTTATATCTTTTGACATCAATGCAGGTCTTTCTATAACCCTATAAAGCAGTACACAACATTGATTTACTCAAATTAAAATAGTAATTGTACAAATTTATGCGACTGCACGCTCCCGCATTAGGCCCTCTTTCATAACACTTAGCGCTCCAAAAATTAAATTATAGACCGATTGAGGATTAATTTTCATCGAATCTGAAATTTGATCCGTATCCATATTTTGGAAAAAACGCAACGAAATTGCTTCGCGCTGACGCTTACTCAACATATTAAGACAAAGTGTTAATTGCTTGTTGGTCCGTATCTCCTCTTCATATCGAATTAATATGGATTCCTGAGAATGTTCGGCCTCCGTGTAATCCAACATGTAATTATTGTGATGTATATGGTTCTTCATTTGTGTTTCCAACTGACGAATAAGTTTCCGCTTAATCGATGCCATCAAATAATACTTAACGCTGGTTGTCGGCCCTATCGTCGAATGATTTCGCCACAACTCTACAAAAAGATCATGTAAACAATCCTTAATTAATTCCTTGTCTGACGTTACTCCCATCGAATAAGAATACAAAGGCTGAACAAAATGCTGATACAATTCTGTGAAAGCTTTCTGATCTCCAGAACGAAATTGATCCCAAACAGCAACCTCATTAATAATCACTTTTTTACTCATTGTCATGGATTTGTACTTTTCTATTAATTATTCAAAACATGCAAAGTTGCCCTTTAACGACATGCTCTAATATAACCAAGCGTAATATTAAAATTCAATGATTTTATTTAATTTTTTTCCGTAAACGATTACGGAAACGATTACATTTTATAATTTTTAAAAATGCCGACTGAAATCCGTCTAAAATTTGTGCAACTTTGAAAAATAGAAAGAAATCTAGCAATTGTATTATTAGCACAATCGAACTATGAGTAAGAAATTAAATACAACAGATGCGACCCTTTTGGTTATGGGATCGATGATCGGATCAGGTATATTTTTGGTAAGTTCTGAGGTGGGCAGGTCGCTTACCTCTCCGATCTGGTGGATTGGAACATGGGTACTCACTAGTTTCCTTACAGTTACAGGCGCATATGCGTATGGAAAACTGTCAAGTAAATTCCCCGCCACTGGAGGTCAATACATTTACTTAAAAGAAAGTTACAATCCATTAATTGGTTTTTTGTTTGGTTGGACTACCTTTTTAGTTATTCAAACAGGAACTATTGCTGCAGTTGCGGTAGCATTTGCTAAGTACGCTGGATTTATTTGGCCTGACTATTTAAACGATGTACCCTTGGTCGGTGAATATATTACAACACAACAAATTTTGGCTGCTCTTTTAATCATCATTTTAACTGGAGCAAATTTAAAAGGGATATCATTTGCCGCCATCATTCAAAATGTATTTACAATTACCAAAATTGGAGCCATTGTACTAATTGTCATGATTGGTATGTATGTTGGAATCCAAAATGATTGGATACACTTTGATCATTTTTTTGCAACAGGCCAGACGCTAAACCTGGTAACTTACAAACAAGAAACTGTTTCAACGACTACCCTACTTAGCATATTTGGCGCAGCGATGATTGGACCCTTATTCTCATCTTCCGCTTGGAATAATGTAACCTTTGCAAGCCAAGATTTTGAACATCCGCAAAAAACAATTGCGAAAGGATTAGTCTATGGTTCTGCCCTAGTGTGTGGATTATATATGTTGACCAACTTAGCTTATTTAGCTATTTTACCCTTACAAGGAGACCCCAATGGTTCTACTAGCTATTTGAGGGGGATCATGTTTGCCAGTCAAGATCGGCTGGGATCTGCAGCATTACAAACCGTGATGGGAAATGTGGGTGCACTAGTTATGGCTGTTTTGATTATGATCTCAACCTTTGGATGCAACAATGGGATCATATTGGCAGGTGGACGCTTATTTGAAGCAATGGCACATGACAAATTATTCTTTAAAAAGGCCGCGCAAGTAAACAAAAATAATGCCCCAGCCTATTCATTAATTATTCAAGGAATTTGGGCCATTTTACTTTGCTTCTCAGGATCTTATACTAGTTTATTGGATTTTACAGTTTTCGCGATTCTGCTATTTTACTTTTTAACTGTCTTAGCCGTATTTAATCAGCGCATTATGAAAGAAAAATTAGCCATTAAGGATCAGCTTTTGTTTGTTACCTACTTAGTTCTACTACTCTTAATTTCCATTAATCTTTTGTTTACCAAAACTCAACCCTCATCGATTGGACTTGGAATCGTGTTAGGAGGTATTCCTTTTTACTATTTAATGAAGAAAAAAGAAGCGAACTAGAAAGTTTTAAACCAAGTCGCCAAACGATCAAACCAATATTCCTCAGTTGTTTTATTAGATAGACCAAAACCGTGGCCTCCTTTGGCCATGATATGCAAGTCTACTAATACTTTGTTGTTTGCTAAGGCTGCTGCATAATTTAAGGAATTAGCCACTGGGACCGCACCATCATCTGAGGCATGCACCAGAAAGGCTCTCGGAGTATTTTCATTCACTTGTTCCTCATTGGAAAACAAATGAAGCATTTCTTCTGATTTATTATTCCCTAATAAACTTCCAACAGACCCCTGGTGGCTATAAGATCGAAAGGTAATCACTGGGTAAATCAATAATTGAAAATCTGGACGTAAATTCTGTCCATCATTTACCTTTGTATAATCAAATGCAAAATGCGTTGCCGCACTCGCGGCTAAATGTCCACCAGCTGAAAAACCCATAACACCTATCTTCGTGGAATCTAAATTCCAATTTTTAGCTTGTTGGCGTGCAACCCGAATAGCCTGTTGGGCATCCTGCAAAGGCGCAAATTGTTTTTCTATTTGTCTAGTACTATCAGGCAATCGGTAATGAACAACCATGACATTCACCCCAAATTCATTGAATTTCCTTGCAATATCACTTCCTTCATGCGAAGCTGCTAAAATACGATAGCCGCCACCCGGAAAGATAATCACCATAGGCTTCTTCAATTGAGCATTCTCCGGTGCCAAGTAAAGCGTATAAACAGGATCCGTAACATTCGAAATACGTAATATTCCTCCTGAAATAGCAGAATTTTCTATGTTAGATCCCGCGATATAATTCGGAATTTCACCCGGATAGAGCGCCTGAGGAACTTGCGCGTGAATAGCTTGAAAGGTCATCATAAGGGCAATCGTCAAAATATATTTCATCGTCAAATTGGTTTGTGTTTTTCAGTAGTAATTAACACCACCGCAAATAAAATCAAGAAGCTCGCTAAAAGCAATCCAATACTTAAAGGCTCTCCCAGGATTAAATTACCCAAAATTAAAGCAATTACTGGATTAACATAAGTATAGGTAGCGACCAAAGTTGCATCACAAGCCTTAGATAAATAACCAAAAAGAGAAAAGCCCAACATACTACCGATTAAAGCTAAATAGAAAAACACAGACCAGGCTTTTGCGGGCAATTCCGTCAAATGAACTAACTCAAAATCACCATGAAAATAACTAATGATTGAAACAACAATTGCCCCAAAAAGCATTTGAATCGCACATACTTGGGTAAAATGATACGAATTTGCGTTAGTCACCTGAATGCGAAACACACCCATATTCCAGCCCAAAACTGCGATAGACAAATAAACGATTCCCTGTAAAAATTCCTGTTCCTTACCTGCGATGGCCAAGGACTTTTGCGAAGCCAAGGCAATGATGCCGAGCAAGCCAATAGTAGTAGCTATTGATTTTCGGAAGCTGGGTTTCCGACCATCTAACCAGAAAAATAGGACCAATAAAGAAGGACCTAGTGCCATAAATACAGAAGAAAATCCTGATGGTACGATGCTACCAGCCAAAGACATAAAACCATTACCGATGGCAATTAATAAAATACCTGCCTGTAAATGAACACGCCAATGTTTGGCCGACATACGTTTCCAATGGCCACCCATGATGGACCAAAGTAATAGCAATAAACCTGCTGTATAGTTTCGAGAAAAGGTAATAACCAATGGAGGTAAATAATCCAATAAGATCCGTACGCTTAAAAAAGTCGAGCCCCAAATTAGATATAAGAGACCTAAGGAAATCATAACACGCGGTGATATGGACTGGTGCTTAATCATGAAGAAGATCAGGTCTGCGTTCCATGGTGCGTTTTACAGCCTGCTCGTGTCGCCAAGCCTCGATTAATTTGTCATTCCCAGAACGAAGAATTTCAGGGACATCTAGACCTTGATATGAAGCGGGTCTCGTGTAAACAGGTGGTGCTAAAAGGCCATCTTGAAAAGAATCAGTTAAGGCCGAACTCTCATCGCCAATGGCTCCAGGAATCAAACGAATAATTGCATCCGCGGTTACGGCGGCGGCTAGCTCTCCGCCAGATAATACGTAATCACCAATCGAGATCTCTTTGGTCACATATTTCTCACGTATACGTTCATCGATCCCTTTATAATGCCCACAGATAAAAATCATATTTTCACATAGGCTTAATTGGTTCGCTAATCCTTGTTTCAAAACGATGCCATCGGGGGAAAAAAAAATCACTTCATCGTACGTTCTATCTGCCATCAATTGATCGAGACAGCGAGTAAGAGGTTCAATGGCAATGACCATACCAGCTCCTCCACCAAAAGGATAATCATCAATTTGCTTGTGCTTCTTCGTAGAAAAATCGTGCAAATCATGTAAAACAACCTCAACAAGGCCTGCATTGGCTGCACGTTTACAAATCGAGTATTCAAAGAAACTCGACATCAGATTGGGTACGACCGAAATTATATCAATCCGCATCATAAGACTCATTCATATATACATCCAAAAGCCCATCAGGCAAATGGGTATTGATTACTTTATTCTTCTTGTCAACTTTCGGAACAATATCGTCCGTCAGTGGAATTAGCACCTCTACGCCTTGATAAAGCATGATAATAACATCTTGAGCTCCTGTTGAATACACCTCCTTCACCGTTCCCAAAGCGCCTAAAACCTGATCATTTACCTGATAATCAACAATCTCATGGTAATAATACTGATCATCCTTTAATTTGGGTAAAAGCGTAACAGGTAGAAAAAGTTTGGATCCCACCAAATCCTTTGCTGCATCCAAAGATTCGATTCCCTCTAAGATCATTAAATTCAAATTTTCTCGAATCTGTAAATCTTCGATAAAATAGGGAACCATCTCGTTTCCTTGTTGGACAAATACCGCGTCCAAATCTTCGTATTCATATGGATCATCAACATCCATAAAAACATGAAACGCACCTTTTAATCCGTGTGGCTTTGCGAGATAGCCTAATTCAAAATATTCTGTCTTTGCCATAGGTACAAAAAAAAATCATACAAACTTGATAAACAAATCTGTATGATTCTTTAAAATTAATAAAAATTATTCAGCAGCAGGCTCTTCGCTAGCTTCAGCAGCTGGAGCTTCTTCAACAGCTGGAGTCTCTTCCACTGCTGGAGCTTCCTCAGCAGCCGGTGCTTCTTCTACTACAGGAGTTTCCTCAACTGCAGGAGCTTCAGCTACTACTTCTTCTACTTCTACACCTGTTGCTTCTTCGTCTGCAGCATTAATTGCCTCAACAACACTTGCAACGATAGCCTCATCAGCTACCTTGTTTTTCGCTGCGATAACCTCTGCACGAGCAGATGATACTTTCGCTTCAGCTTCTAAACGAGATGCTTTTGATTTTGCTTTTGATTGAGCTAATTTCGTATTGCTTGCTTCTACTTGCTTCGCTTTTTCTACTTTCCAAGCCTCAAATTTCGCATCAGCTTGCTCTTGTGTCAACGCACCTTTCAATACACCAACTTGTAAGTGTTTTGCATATAAAATACCCTTTGAAGAAAGTACCGTACGCGCTGTATCAGTTGGTTGAGCACCATTTAATACCCATTGAATCGCTTGTTTTTCATTCAAAACGATAGTTGCTGGATTGGTGTTAGGATTGTATGTTCCGATCTTCTCTACGAATTTACCGTCACGAGGTGCACGAGCATCTGCAACAACAACATCGAACATTGCTAACTTCTTGCGTCCACGACGCGCTAATCTAATTTTAACAGCCATTATATATGGGTTTGTGAAGGATCTCGTCCCTCGGTTAATAAAAATGTTTGCAAAAATAAGAATTTTACACAACAATTCAAATATGAAAAATGAGAAAATAAACCGATAAGCCGAATTCTGTAAGCATTTGCATGCCTTCTTATCATTTATCTTGACGAATGATCACTCATTCGCTCGAGCAATCTACCCACTGACATCGGGCGAGCAACCCTTTTGTCTTGCGACAGTCAGCCTATTTGATCTTGCAACCCGTGAGGTTTACCTATGCCTAATTTGTCACCAAATTAGCGG
>CAYHOB010000001.1:0-283024 GCA_964358165.1 uncultured Aquirufa sp. | reverse complement strand
CTCCAAGGGTCCAGAAGAATTGCTTCGATAAAGGCAACAGAATATAATGGTTAAAAAACATGCGAAAGCCCTTGCCTTCGTCTCCCCAAAAATGACTTGAATTAAACTTCCATCCAGTTGATCCACTGAAAGTCATTTGTGATCCCAAGGCCGGCTTATATTTTCCGATGTGTTGCCAACCTGTCAATGCCAATAGTCGGAAGGATAAATTGGGATTTGGCAAATAATTCCAAGTAATCCCTGTTTCATAATATGGAGAATTTTCAGCAATGTAACTTCTTGACAAACAGTCATTTTCACTATTTTTGGCAGATTCTACACCTATGTGAGAGGGTATTATTCCAAAGACGAGTTGATTGGTCGGATTTACCTGGATTTGCGCATTTAACTGGTAAATCTGCTTCCAATAATCGGGCTCTGAAGCCAAATTTTTTTGAACATAGGTCCCCAGCATCATGCCCGCTTGAATCGTCCAATTCCTTTTTTGCATTGAAAATTCGACTAAGCCTAGATTTAATGCGGGTTGATTTACGGTCGTATGATTATAGAATATTGGAGATTTAACATCAGTGGCCGAATGCAAATAATAGGTCTCCGCAAAAAGGGCATACTTTATTTTCAAGGTATCCGATTGCCCGAAACAAAAAGAACTAAAGGCAAAAACAAAAAGGATGCTTTTCAATAGACTCATTTTAACATTTCAATCAACAATCGGAACACGCAACAGCTTAATTTTAATCTTTCACGCAGCGGAAGCCGGTATGCTGTAAACCCGAATCTGGGCTCGACTTCATCCGAGCCGCGCTTCGGTAACTCGCACAATAGCCATCATTGCAGAGAAAAGAGCCTCCACGCATTACGCGTTTGGGGGTATTGGGTTCATCGGGATCATAACTGTCTTTCGGGCCTTTCGGATTCAGCCGGGGGCTTTGTTGGTAATAATCTGGTCGGTACCAATCCGCACACCATTCCCAAACATTTCCCGCCATGTCGTACAACCCAAATCCGTTCGCCGGAAAAGATTTTACGGGAGCCGTTGTCGTCTTAAAACCATCTAAGGCAAGGTCTTCGTTCGGGAAATGCCCTTGGAAACTATTGGCTTTATAAGGAGCATCGTTTACGGATGCAGAACCCCATGGATATCGCTTATTTTTTAAGCCTCCTCTGCTCGCCCATTCCCATTCTGCTTCGGTGGGCAATCGCTTGCCGGCCCAATTTGCATAGGCCAACGCGTCCTCATGCGAAACATGAACGACGGGATGATTTTCCTTCCCCACAATCGTTGACGCAGGACCCTGCGGATGTCTCCAATCCGCCCCACGCCTAAATTCCCACCATTGGGAATAATCATTGAGGTTAACGGGACCTGTCGTAGGCACAAAAACCAAGGAACTGGGGGCCATTAAGGAATCAGCCGGCTTAGGTGTTCCCGCAGGCAATTGCTTCGACATTTCCACCCAATCAATGGCCTTTTCGGCCGTCGTAACATATCCAGTAGCCCGCACAAATTTGGCAAAATCCGCATTCGTCACCTCGGTTTCATCCATGTAAAATCCTCTCAATTGCACAGGATGCAGGGGATATTCATCCGCTCTTCCTTGATCATCATGGGAGCCCATGATAAATGACCCGGCTGGAATTCGTTTCATCCCCTGATAGGAATTCAGCATTTGTTTTTGTTTGCTGCCCGACTGAACTTTAAATCGACTCGGAACTGGAACATGGCAGACAGGAACCTGTTGCTGACCTAGCAACATTAAACAGGGCCAAAAGAAAAAGATCAAATACTTCATTATATCGTCTAAGCATTTCGAATGCTAACAAATTTATATAAATTTAAGCCGATTAAACAAACCTATTAGCTATATGTTGAAGACCAAAAGCCTTATTTTATTAGGGACATTATTAACTCTTTCTATCTCCCTGATTGGCCAAACCAAACCGCAAGGTCGACCGAATATCATCTTCATCATGTCAGATGACCATGCCTATCAAGCCATTTCAGCCTACGATAAGCGCTTGATTTCCACACCAAATATTGACAGAATCGCTAATAAAGGGATTTTATTTACGAATGCCAGCGTCACAAATTCCATTTGCGCACCGAGTCGGGCGACGATTCTAACCGGAAAACATTCCCACCTAAATGGGAAAGTAGATAACCATTTTAGTTTTGACACGAGCAATGTTACCTTCCCGCAATTGCTACAAAAAGGGGGGTATCAAACGGCGATGTTTGGCAAATTACATTTTGGAAATAGCCCCAAAGGCTTTGATCAATTTAAAATATTGCCTGATCAAGGAAACTATTATAACCCCGATTTTATCACCAAAAAAGAGGGGAATATCAAGGTGACAGGTTATGTGACAGATATTATCACCGACATGACGCTGGATTGGTTACAAAAGGAGCGTGATCCCGCGAAACCTTTTATGTTGATGTATCTGCACAAGGCTCCCCACCGTTCTTGGTTAATGGCTGAACGACATTTGAAGGAAATGACTTCCGCCACCTTCCCCGAACCGCCAACCTTGTTCGATGATTATTCGAACCGCACGGGCGCTGTGAAAGAAGCAGAAATGAATATTTTAAAGCACATGTCCTGGTCTGGAGACAATAAGATCTATCCGCAAACCATGGATTCGCTGCATATTCCTGAAATCGGTTTTGATAAAAGACGTTTTGCCGCAGAGATGGGCCGATTAAATCCCACCCAAAAGGCTCATTTCAATGCTGTTTATGACCTTATCAATGCCGAATTCATCAAGGCCTATCCCCACATGACGGATCAAGATAAGATGCGCTGGAAATACCAACGCTACATGCAGGATTATTTGGGCACAATTAAATCCGTGGACGAAAATGTGGGCCGTTTGTTAGATTACCTAGAAGCGAATCATTTATTGGAAAACACGCTGTTGGTCTATACCTCCGACCAAGGTTTTTACCTAGGGGAGCACGGCTGGTTTGATAAACGTTTCATCTACGATGAGTCATTCAAGACACCATTGCTCGTTTCATGGCCGAATCAAATCAAGCCAGGACAAAAATCGGATGCCTTAGTCCAAAACCTCGACTTTGCACAGACCTTTTTGGAAGCCGCAGGTATTACTGCCCCAAAAGACATGCAAGGCCAAAGTTTAATTCCCTTGTTGAAGGGCCAATCCTGGGATCGGGATGCTGTTTATTACCATTATTATGAATACCCAGCGGAACACATGGTGAATCGCCATTATGCCGTTATCACCAAAAAATACAAGCTCATCCACTACTATTTTAAGGAGGATGCCTGGGAACTCATCGATCGAGAAAAAGACCCGATGGAATTAAAGAATGTGTATAATGATCCGGCTTACACCGAAATTAAAAAGACGCTACACAAACAATTAGATGACTTGCGAATCAAATACAAAGATAATTCAACTTTGAGTCAAGATTACATTGACCGCTTCTTGAAGGCCGCTTCGGAAGGCAAGGTGTTTGGGGTTCCAAAAGAGAAGGCCCTCGAAATGATGAAAAAATAAATAATGAACCAATGAAATCATTATTGATTTGCTTGCTTTTGAGTCTTTCGCTAACGAGTTTAGCTCAAAACAAACCCAATGTCGTTCTCATCATGATGGATGATTTAGGTTACGGAGACTTATCGTGCTACGGAGCCTCGGAATATGCTACGCCCCAAATTGACCAAATGGCCAAAAATGGTGTGCGATTCACCCATTTTCTTTCCGCTCAAGCCGTTTGTTCCGCTTCGCGTGCAGGTTTATTGACAGGTTGTTACCCGAACCGCATTGGCATTTCTGGAGCACTATTCCCGAATTCAAAAATCGGGATAAACGCCTCCGAAGAAACAATTGCCGAATTGCTTCATTCAAACGGCTATGTAACAGGGATGTTTGGTAAATGGCATTTAGGGGATCGCAAGGACTTTCTGCCGATGCAACATGGATTCGATGAATACGTAGGAATTCCTTATTCGAATGACATGTGGCCGGTCGATTATGATGGGCAAAAGGCAATCGCACCTAGTAATAAAAGCCGGTTTCCCCTCCTTCCCCTCATACGCAACAATGAGCCCGAAAAATACATTGAAACGCTCGATGATCAGGCTCAATTAATCCAAATTCTGACGAAAGAATCTGTCCAATTCATTGAAAAGAACAAGTCGAAACCCTTTTTTCTCTACCTGCCACATCCGATGCCACATGTTCCGATCAATGCCTCAAAAGATTTCAGAGGAAAAAGCAAGCAGGGTTTATTCGGAGATGTCATGATGGAAATGGACTGGTCCGTGGGCGAAATATTAGCTACCTTAAAAAAACATATGCTCGAAAAAAACACCATCGTCATTTTTACGAGTGACAATGGCCCCTGGCAAAACTTTGGAAACCATGCGGGTTCGACAGGCGGTTTACGGGAAGCCAAAGGCTCTTCTTTTGAAGGAGGCCAACGAGTACCCTTCATCGTCCAATGGAAAGGCCATCTCCCGGAAGGAAAAGTACAAGCGGGACTTGCCTCTAATATCGATTTGTTGCCTACCATTTGTGCCTTAACACAGAGTCCGCTCCCTCAGAAAAAGATCGACGGGGTGAACATCCAACGCTTAATGGAAGGGAGTCAAACGGCGGAACCGCGCAAATCCTTTTACTATTATTACCGAACAAATAACTTAGAGGCTGTCCGAAAAGGAAATTGGAAATTGGTTTTCGCCCACCCTGGCAGAACTCATGAAGGCTTTTTACCTGGAAAAGATGGCTACCCAGGAAAGTTAAATGAAGACTTCGCCTTTAATCAGGGACTTTATGACTTAAGAAGAGATCCTGGTGAGCGTTACGATGTCAGTGCAATGTACCCCGAAATCGTTGCTGAATTAGAAGCTTTGGGGAATCAAGCGCGCGAAGACTTAGGTGATGATTTAAAATCCATGCCGGGTACAGGAAAACGAATGCCTGGCAAAAGAAATGACTAAGCCCTTTTATGAATCCCCTGATAAAAAAACTTGCCTTTAAGGGGCACCCTTCCGTATATATTCTTCAAAGTCCCGACTCCTTTCAAGATACCATAAAGGAATGGGAAAGTCTTGCCCCCGTACACACCTCGCTCAACAATCCGGGTGAGATTGATTTTCTGCTCGCTTTCGTGACGCAACAAGCCGAATTGGATGCCCTAATTGAGCAAATAGAAGGTCGTTTAGCGGGTGATACGACGATTTGGTTCTGTTATCCCAAAGGGAGCTCAAAAAAATACAAGTCGAGCATCAACCGGGATCAGGGATGGGATCGAATGATTCCCTTAGAAGTGGAAAAGGTTAGTTTGGTTGCCATCGATCAGGACTGGAGTGCCCTTCGATTCCGAAAAATTGCCTATATCAAAAGTATTAAACGGGCGGAAAGCCGAAAATTACATCCCCTTTCCTAGTAGGTCCTGCATCGCTAAAAAGACTCCATTCGTCCAGCCAAACCCATCTTGACCCTCGTATTCGCCTCCGCCAGCATCCAGGCTGGTATCAACAACATTGTATTTTTCCATCATTTTCCCCGTTCGAGCAAAGACCTGCCTATTTAATTGCAGCCATCGCTCCACAATGGTCTCCGCTAAATCTGTATAGCCATAATGCAATAGTCCTTGTATGGCGACCCATTGCAAGGGAGCCCAGCCGTTTGGACTATCCCACTGCTGTCCACTCGTATGCAAAGTAGTAACGAGTCCTCCTGATTTCAAAAAATGTTGCTCGATGTAATGCTTTACTTGTTCCGCCTGTGCTGGACTCGCCATGTTTGCAAACAAGGGAAAAACCATGGCTAAGGATTCCGTTGACTTTAATGTTCCCGACTTAAAATCGTAATCGAAGAAGCCTTTACGCTTCGGGTCCCAACAAAATTTGGTCAAGGCAATTTTCCTTTGTTTTTTGGCCTGTTCATAATACGAAGCCTGCTCTTTGTTCCCAAGGTGGTGATAGGTTTTTTCCAAAATCTCCTCGAACATATACAGCAAGGCATTTAAGTCCACCGGGATAATGTCGGTCGTATGAATCGTGGCGAAATTTTCTGGGTCTTGAAACCAGCGGGTGGAAAAATCCCAACCAGATGCCGCAGCGGCTCGAATGTGACGATAGGTATCTGAGGCTAAAGCCGTGGATTCCGAGGCTAATTCCATATCCTCTTGATAGGCTTCCGGCCGCGGTGTCGTAAAAGTATCCCAATAGCGATTCAAATAGTGCCCCTTTTGAAGCTCCACCCGCTGCGCATCATTCATCCAAAAATTATACTCTTTTTGCAAGGCAGGGAGATAGTTGGCATAAACCTGATCGCCTCTTATGCTGGCCAACAATTGAACCATCAAAGCGAAAAAAGGTGGCTGGGACCGCCCTAAATAATAGCTTCGGTTCCCATTCGGGATGAATCCTTGCGTATGAATTAAATGCGAGAAATTTTTAATCATATCCTCGACCAAATCCACTTTCCCCGCTTGAACTAATCCCAATTGCGTAAAATAACTATCCCAATAATACACCTCCCCAAAGCGCCCACCCGGAACAATATAGTCGAAAGGCAAAGGGATTAAGGTCCCTTGATCTGGGAGATCCGGTTTACGCAATAAGATCGGCCATAAATTTTCAATATGCTTTTCTACCGTATCATTCGCATCCGCTTCATAGGTTGACGCTATTTTCTCCGGTAACTCGAAATGTGCAAGTACAAATTCCTTCAGGTCAAATTTGGCCTGCCCCTTTTCCTCATCATATTGCTGTTGGATATATTCCAGCTCCGCATGGGGAATACAATCACAGAAGGTTTTACTATCTGAGAAGATGCCACTGGTTTGGACAGCGTGAAATAATTCCGTCAGAGTTACGTGATCTCTCATTTATGAAAGGGAGTTTTTGGCACTAATTCGCTTAAAAAGAATCAAAAAGATAATCAAGAGGGTGATCGGAACAATGGAAAAATAGAACGCTGCCTGGCCTCCAAAATGATGAAAAACCGTACCCGTAATGATCGACCCGGTTGTTCCTCCCAAAGCTGAAAAAACAACAATCAATCCACTCATGGAAGCGTGCTGATGCTTTGGCAGTGTGGACAAAATCGTTGAATTTATCGCTGGATAGATGGGCGCAATCAAAAAGCCAATCAATGGAAACATATAGGCGACGAAGGGGGCATCCGACCAACCCGTGATGACTGCGCCATTAACAGAATTTGCGAGCGGCATGGTGATGAGAATCAAGCCCGCTGCCAAAACTAAACAGGCAATGACAACGATTAACCAATTTAGTCGTTGGAATACGATCCCCGCCACAAAGCGGCCCAATGCTGTGGCAGCCGCTAATATCGTAGCCATTTGAATGCTCAATGCGGCAGGAAGATGTAAAACTTTGCTATTGAACGTTGGGAGCCAACTCATGATGCTCTGCTCAATTAACACATAAAAAAACGCGTTAAAGATGAAGATCAAAACCGCCGGGATGGCCATCATTTTTAACATGCTTAAAAAGTCGGCGAGTAAGGAGGTAGGAACCTCCACTTGTAAGGATGTTTCATCCATTTTTGCACTTAACAACAAAAAGAAAGCGATGAAAGCCATCCCACTTAAGAGGTAATATACCCGAAACCAATCGGTTGATTCGGGATGAAGGTCGTCAACAAAAAAGCTAAAAATAAAACCCGCCGTTAACACCCCCACCATAAAAAAAGACTCCAAGTAATTCATCAAACTGGAATGTTCTTTATCGTTCGTTACGAGCAATCCAATGCTGGCAAATGTGGTGATTTTGATCACGGCAAATCCGATACCAATGGTGGCAAATAGGGCTTTTGTCGCCCAAAAACTAGATAGGGATGGCATCAATAAACAAAAGCCCCCGACCAGTGCGAGCCCGAGCAGCATCGCTTTTTTATATCCAATTTTGACGATAAAAGAGGCCACCAAAAAGGAACAAAACGCGATACTTAAATCTTTGAATCCTTCCAACACGCTGGCGCTCTGTTCGCTGACATGAAAATTCCGCTGGACTTGAAAAATAACAATGCCGACACTGTTTAATAAAATGGCAAACAAGAAATAATTCAGGAAAAGCGAAGCTTTCAGGCGCAGTTGGTTCATAGCTATTTCGTTTTAGGGTATGTGTAAATCTCTACATTTTTTCGATAATAACCGCATAACCCATTCCCACGCCCACGCACATGCTAGCTATCGCATAGCGTTTCCCACTTTTTTCTAAGCCATGCAAGGCCGTTTGTATCAGTCGGGCACCCGACATGCCCAGGGGATGGCCGATTGCAATCGCACCTCCTTGTGGATTTACTCTTGGATCATTATCTGCCAGCTGCAAGTTCCGGGTCACGGCCAAACATTGTGCGGCAAAAGCCTCATTCAACTCAATGATATCCATTTGGTCTAAGCTTAAACCCGCTTTTTCGAGTGCTTTTTGCATAGCTCCCACCGGGCCTATTCCCATGAAACGAGGCTCGACCCCTACGACAGCCGAACTAACGATGCGTCCACGTGGGATAAATCCATATTGCTCAACCGCTTTTTTGGATGCAATCAATAGGGCGGCGGCACCATCATTTAAACCTGAGGCATTCCCCGCAGTGACAGAACCTCCGTCTTTTTTAAACGCGGGTCGCAGTTGGGCTAATTTTTCCAAAGTACTATTCCCTTTGATAAATTCATCCTGCTCAAAAAAATGCGCATTCCCCTTGCGGTCCTTGATTTCAACCTTTACAATTTCATCTTCAAAATAGCCTGCCTGCTGAGCAGCAAAGGCTTTTTGTTGAGAGTTATAGGCATATAAATCTTGGTCTTCCCGACTGATCCCATATTTTTCAGCCAAGTTTTCAGCCGTGACTCCCATGGCATCCGTCCCATACATTTTGTGCATAAGGGGATTAATAAATCGCCAACCAAAAGAAGAATCGAATAACTGGGAATCTGAGCCAAAAGCTTTGCTCGCCTTCGACATCACCCAGGGTCCCCGGGTCATGTGTTCAACGCCTCCCGCAATGAACACATCGCCATCGCCGGATTTGATGGCGCGTGTGGCATGGATAACGGCCGACATTCCGGAAGAACATAAACGGTTCACCGTTTCACCAGGAACCGTATGAGGTAAGCCCGCTAATAAAAGCGCCATACGAGCTACATTTCGATTGTCTTCTCCCGCTTGATTATGACATCCCAGGATAACATCATCCACAGAGGAAGGATCCAATTTGGGATTTCGGGCCAGTATTTCCCGGATTGGGATGGCAGCTAAATCGTCCGTTCGAACGGCCGACAAGCCTCCTCCAAAACTTCCAATCGGCGTGCGAATGGCATCAATAATATAGGCTTCTTCCATGTTAATTTTGCTCCTTAAATTTTGCACTCGTTTTCGCTCGTACCTCTTCTATCGTGGCTCCAGGCAATAAATCGAGTAAAGTTAAACATCCGGCTGAAAAGTCAAATACAGCCAAGTCGGTAATCACCAAATCCACCACCCCAGCTGCCGTTAGGGGCAGAACGCATTGTGGCACTAATTTAGGACTTCCATCCGGGTTGGTATGGGTCATGGTGATGATTAGTTTTTTGGCCCCTTTGGCTAAATCCATCGCACCACCAACACCCAAAAGTGGCTTCCCAGGCACCGCCCAGTTGGCCAAATTTCCCGCTTCATCCACTTCCAATCCCCCCATAATGGCCACATCGATATGTCCACCTCGGATCATGGCAAAAGAATCAGCACTATCAAAATAGGCACTTCCAGCTAAGGCTGTGACAGGAATTTTTCCGGCATTCACCGGGTAATCCATGGCTCCACCACCATCTGTGGGGGCAGGGCCTACGCCCAGCATACCGTTTTCGGTATGCAAAATGATGCCTTGTTCTTCGGTAATTAAATCCGCCACCAAAGTCGGAATACCGATTCCAAGGTTCACGACATCTCCCCGTTTCAATTCTTGCAATGCCCGGCGTGCCATATTCATTCGGGACTCATCCACTTTTTTCGAGGTAGCCGTGGAGGCAGAACTCCCCAAATCCTCCTTCGTTATTTTTGCTTCCACCAGGTAGTCCACATAACATCCCGGAGTATGAATATCTTCGGGTTTTATGGCTCCTAAAGGAACAATTTCCTGAACTTCTGCCACCACGATATCCGCGGCGGTGGCCATGGCCCGATTGAAATTTTGCTCCGTCATGCGGTATTGTAAATTTCCGGCCGTATCAGCCCGCCAGGCACGAATAAAAGCAATATTCCCTCGAATCCCTTCGATAAAAACTTGCTCCTCACCCTGAATGACCTTGGTTTCCCGACCAGCTGCGATGGTGGTTCCAGCCGAGGTGGGCGTATAAAAACCACCTATTCCAGCTCCCCCTGCCCGAATGGCTTCAGCCAACGTTCCTTGAGGCAATAATTCATAGGCGACCTCCCCATTTTGAGCGGCGCGAACCGCATCAGGGTTTGAGGTAAAAAAGGAACCAATCATTTTTTTGATTTGGCCATTTCGCAAGAGTTTTCCGCCGCCAATCCCCAGTTCGCCAACATTATTTCCAATGAAGGTCAAATCACGCGTAGATAAGTTGGCCAATGCATTCATCAAATGAACGGGGTTTCCCGTCATCCCAAATCCACCTTGCAATAAAACGTCACCATTTTTGACTAATTGGGCAGCCTCTTCGCTGCTGATAATCGGGGTATTTTTCATGTGTATAAACTTATTCAAACGATTCAAAAGGCAATCCTACATAATTTTCAGCAATGGTCGTGGCATAAGCCTTGGAACATTTAATGTAGTCAAATTTCGCCTTTTGCAATTGATAGGTAAAAGATCCATGCGCGTCTTGCTTATGGAAAAAGGTCGTCATAAAATTAGAGAAATCCTGTGCCCGCCAGATGCGCTTTAACGCTTGTTTGGAATATCCCTCCAAGGCAAGTTTGGACCCCTGCTGGTAATAGGCCTTCCAGCCGTCCACCAGGTGTTTCACATCTGCCAAAGCTAAATTTAGCCCTTTTCCCCCCGTAGGCGGCACAATATGGGCAGCGTCTCCAGCTAAATAAAGTGTGCCCGCTTGCATGTTATCGATAAAATAACTGCGCATGGGCGTGATGCTCTTCTCAAAAATAGGACCTCGCTTTAACTCCCATCCGGGGGTTCCTAGCCGTATCGACAGCTCCTCCCAAATGCGATCATCCGACCAATTTTCGACCGTATCATCTACCTCACATTGCACATATAGGCGACTCACCTGCTCCGAGCGCATGCTGCTCAAGGCGAAACCATTCTCATGGTAGGCATAGATCAATTCAGGTGCCGAAGGGGCGACATGCGCTAAGATACCTAGCCAACTGTAAGGATAGGTAACGGAAAATTCCTTGTAGGAATTCTGGGGCATCGATTTTCTTCCAATCCCGTGAAATCCATCACAGGCGGCCACAAATTCACAATCCAATTGCTTTTGGACGCCTTGATGATCAAAAAGGATCGAAGGATTTTCGGTATCAATGCCTTGAATAGCTAAAGCGGGTGACTCAAAATAGATTTCCCCACCTCCGGCTAACCAGGCTTCCGTTAGGTCTTTCACAACTTCTTGTTGGCCATAAATGCTGATATTTCGCCCACCCGTCAGTTCCCCAAAAGGCACCCGAATACGCTCCCCATCAAAATTAAAAAACACGCCATGGTGGACTTGTCCTTCTTTTATCAATCGGTCAGCTAGGCCTAAATCCGTCAAAATATCGACTGTATTTTGTTCCAACAAGCCTGCGCGTACCCTTGCTTCGATATAAGCACGAGAACGAGCCTCGATAATCACGGAGGAGATGCCTTCTTTTTTTAACCAAAGGGCTAAAGTTAAGCCCGCTGGGCCTGCCCCGATAATGCCTATTTGTGTTTTCATATGCTCTGTATGATTTCTTCTGCTGCATGGATCGCCTCATTCGCTGCTGGAAGTCCGCAATAGAGGGCAGAATGCATGATTAATTCCTTGATTTCTGTGGCCGTTAATCCATTATGCAAGGCGGCACGCACGTGCATCTTAAATTCGTCTTTCCGATTTAAAGCGATTAAGAGGGCTAGGGTTATAAAACTCCGTGTAGGTTTATCCAAGGCCGGTCTTGTCCAAATTTCCCCCCACGCATACTCCGTGATGAAGGACTGAAAATCCGCATTCATCTCATTGATATGTTGGATCGAACGATCCACATGCGCATCTCCTAAAACTGTCCTGCGCACATGCATCCCACGATCTTGGACCGAAGTACCCACCATAAATTGGAGAAGTAATTCCGCAAAATCGGCAGGATGTTCTGTCGCACTTAAATGGCGTGCAGGCAGCACATTTAGTTGGCAATTAGGTATATGCTGAACTAAGAATTCTGCCTGTTCAACATTCGTCACAGGATCTTCATCGCCGGTAATAACGAGTGTTTTGGCTTGTATTTCGCCCAATTGTGATTGGAAATCTGCATCTCGAATGGCGGCACAGCAGGAAATGTAACCAGCATTTGGGCTTTTGGCAAAAATCTGCTCCATAAAGGCAATTTTATCCGGTTGATCCGACTGAAAAGCGGAAGTAAACCAGCGGTCCATGGTCTCTGCGGCCATCCCTTCCGTTCCATCTCGCTGAATGCGATCGATCCGCTCATTCCAACGGTCAGCATTCCCAATTTTAGCAGCGGTATGACAAAGGATTAGGTGCTTTAATCGTTTGGAATGATGAATTCCTAACCATTGCCCGATGAGCCCTCCCATGGAAAGGCCACAAAATGCGAAGGTCTCAATCCCAAGTGAATCCACTAAATCAATCACATCCTGACCCAATAATTCGATGGAATATTCACCGGGTGTGACCGAACTGTGGCCATGGCCCCGCGTATCATAACGCAATACGCGGAAATAAGGCAATAATAGGGGAACGAGCTCATCCCACATGTGGTAATTTGCTCCTAAGGAATTGGAAAAGACCAAAACAGGACTATTCGGTGTACCCTCTAATTTATAATGTGTTTTCATAAGACTGGAGAATTTCGTCTATCGTGGACAAACTGTTGCCAATGGAATTTTTAGGGACAAATAAACGGTCCAAATCTGCAATAGGCAGGTCCATTGTGGCTAAGACTTCTTGTAAACTTTTACCCTGTTTGATGCTTTGCTTACAGGCTTTTTCCACTAATTCGTGGGCTTGTAATTTCCCATAGGCGGGGGTTAGGGCAAGCGAAACATTTTCCGCAAAAATTAAGCCGTGGGTCATGCCCACGTTTGCTAACATCCTTTCCTCATTCACCTCTAAACCCTTCATCAAATCGATGGTTTTATCCATGGAACCGGCGCTTAGTTCGACTAAGGTCGTTAGCGTTTCCCATTCTGCATGCCATAGGCCGGCAGACCGCTCCTGCTCCTGCGGCATAGCCGATAACAGTGTGGAGACGAGGGCTGGCGACCGGGTTGCATTCGCCAATATCGCTGCACAAGTCACAGGATTACGTTTATGAGGCATCGTACTTGACCCCCCTTTCCCGTCGGCCGCACCTTCCATCACTTCCCCTAATTCGGTCTGCATTAACAAGGAAATATCTTTGGCCATTTTCCCCAAAGAACCAGACAAAATACCTAAAAAGGAGGCCCATTCCGCAAAATTATCCCGGTTAGAATGCCAAGAATGTGCCAAAGGCAAGCCCAAAGATTGCGCCATTTTTTGCTGTACTTCTTTCTGAATTGCGCTATTGCCACTGCCTACGGCCCCTTGCAGTTGGAGGCCCAATATTTCCATCCCTTTCATGCGCCGCTTACTTCGTAAAACCGCTTCTAACCAAGTAGCAGTCTTCAGGCCGAAAGTCATGGGTTTGGCTTGTTGCAACAGCGTCCGGCCCATCATGATGGTGGAACGGTATTGTTTCGTCAGTTCAAACAGAACATGCGCTAATTCATTGAGTTTCGCATCAAACCACTGCATCCATTCCTGAATTTCCAGCATCGTTGCCGTATCAATAACATCTTGGCTGGTTGCCCCCACATGAACATAGCGAGAGGCCTCCACATCGTTATTTTTTACGATGCGAGTGAGTTGCTGAACCAATGGAATGGCGGCATTTCCGCCTAAACGAATCTCCAACTTTAATTTTTCGATATCGAGAAATTCAATTCGGCAACAAGCTTGAATGATATCGGCTGCTTGCTGAGGTATGATCCCACAAGCCGCTTGTGCTTGAGCGAGTTCCGCTTCGAAACGCAACATGCGTTCGAGCGATTGGCGGTCCTGAGCAATGGATGTTTGAGTATAGAATAGGTAAGTATATAAGGACATTTAGATCTGAAAAAATACGGTTTCCTTAGGCCCTTGCATGTGAATATCAAACGTGAAATGACCTGCATCCCCTTGAGCAAGTAGGGTTTTCCTACGTTCTTGAGGCACTTCCGCAGGAATATCCACTTCATTAAAATACACCCGAGTATAGGAATGGATCAATTGGCCACGCATGAAAACAATCAGCGTCAAATATTGACTTGGAGCCAAACTATAAAAATGGAATCTCGATTGTGGATCCGTACCTGTTCCGTAACGGCCAAATACCTTGGAATCTGGCTCGCAATACCATAATTCGATCATGGCATCGGGAATCAATTGGCCTTCCCCATCGAAAACCTGGCCACTCAGGTGGATGCTTTTCGCATCGTAAGGATCCGATAATTCGTTGTTAATCAATTCTTTGAAATCATACCCGTATTGTTCGGGCGTCAGGCCATAGGCAAAATATGGGCCTACTGTTTGAGAAGGTGTTTGCTTGTGCATGTGCTTATTGATTTTCAAATGGAGTGGTCGCAGCACCACGTAAAACAATATCAAAACGGTACCCTAGGGCGAAATCAGGTTCTGTACGCGATAAGTCAAAACTTGAGATCACTAATGGTCGGCCTTTCTCAGGAATGCCCTTAAAAATAGGATCATATTCCAAGAGGGGATCCCCCGGAAAATACATTTGTGTGACGAGTCGGGAAGTAATATTTGGCCCAAATAAAGAAAAGTGGATGTGGTTCGGACGCCAAGCATTGAAGTGATTTCCCCAAGGATAGGCTCCCGGCTTAACCGTATAAAACACATAATTCCCTTGGGCGTCGGTTCTGCAACGTCCTGACCCTAAAAAATTGGGGTCAAGCGGTGCGGCATGTTTGTCCACTTTATGCACATAGCGTCCGGCAGCATTTGCTTGCCAAACTTCGATCATTATATCTGGGATGGGCTGTCCGTTTTCATTCATCACTTTCCCGTGAACAACGATTCGCTCCCCTAAAGGATCTCCATTTCGGACTGCATTTTTTGTTAGATCGTGATCCAAAGGACCTAGTCCATAAGAAGAAAATATGGGGCCGCTTCTTTCCGACATAGCCTGTGGGACAATCACCAAAGGATGGGCTGGCGCACGAAGTATCGTGGATTTGTAGTCAGGGTACAAAACACTTGGCTGTACCTCAGGGTCAAACGTTGAATAATAAATTTCTGACATATTTATTTCTTTTTACATGCCAAAACTAAAGGAAAGAATCAATATTATCTTGGATAAATTAAAATATTATTTGTACTTTTAAAACATAAAATCAATGACAATTAGCAATAAGCCTCAAATTTATCGTTTTTGGCTTGTACAAATAAATCATTTTGGCAAATCAGACACTTCATTTTAAAGGACTGTATGGAGATCCCGATCAGGTGGGTCATTCAAACTTCATTCAGGTGGAGCCTTTGGCGCTGAGAAGTAAGCGATACCACTGGGAAATTGAGGAGCATGTGCATATCGATTTATTCCAACTATTCTGGATTCAATCCGGCAAAGGCGTATTAGTCGCAAATAAAAAACGATTTCCATTTCAGGGGCCATGCGTCATAAGCATTCCCACCGAAACAACACATGGCTTTCAATTCCAGCCGAATATCAAGGGCGATGTTTTCAGTTTATCCCAGGATTACATCGATCGGACGCTCCAAGAACACCCAGCTTTGTTAGAACGCTGTCATGAATTGCGGTATATCTCTGCCCAAAATGATGCCTATTTTGCCGCCATGGATTTTGTACGCGCTCAATTTATCAAGGAGTGGGAGGACGAAAATGCGCAAAAAACCACCGTGATCAAGTCGCTGTTTATCTTGTGGATGAGCTACTTATATCGCTTGGAAAAAAAGGAGGACATTATTCAGAAAACATCTGAAGATCGTTCCCTCCTCCATTTCCAGGGTTTTAAAAAACTCATCCGAACGTCCTATTTGGAAAATAAATCCATTCAGGCCTATGCCGCAGCTTTGAACATCAGCGCGGTCCACTTAAATCGAATCTGCCGCGAACTGAGTCATCAATCTGCCCATGAACTCGTCGAGGAACATCTGGTTTCCGAGGCAAAAAACTACCTGCTAAACACCTCCTATTCGATTTCAGAAATAGCTTATCTCTTAAACTTCAAGGACCCGGCCTATTTTTCCCGTTTGTTCAAAAAAGCGACCGGCGTTTCCCCGAAAGAGTTTCAAAAAAATTAGGAGATCTCTTTGGATGAAATACTTCTCGTCATCAATCCAGCCCCTAAAGTAGGTAATGCAAATACCCAAAAGCTTTCTGTCATGGATAGCCCCCAAGCCACTAAAAACCCGCCAAAAATGGGTCCGATGATGCCGCCTAGTCGGCCTGCACCAATTGCCCAGCCGACACCCGTTGTCCGTATACGTGTTGGATACATCCGCGCTGCCACGGCATAAAGCCCCACAAATCCACCTTGAACACCGAATCCCAACAAGAAAAAGATAAAAAGCACCCAATCAGATCCGACGAATAGACCGAAACTAAGCATCAACATCGACGTAAGAATTAATATGACACTGATCGTCTTTTTTAAGCCAAACCGACTCGAAAAATAGCCCTGCGTCGAAATGCCCAATATCGCTCCTAAATTAAAAATGGTACCCGCATAGATAGCTGATTCCATGGAAATGCCGGCATTGGTCGCCAATTTTGGAATCCAATTGGTTAAAAAGTATAAGGTCGAAAACGCTAAAAAGAGCGAAGCCCACAATTGCAGTGTTGGGATTTTATATTCCGTGCCAACCAATGATTTCAAGGTTACTGCCTCCTTTTCTTGTTCCGTGTGCGTGGGCAAGGCTTCTAAAGCAGGCATTTTGAGTCGGAAAAGGATTGCATTAGCCTTGATCAGCGCCCCAGCGGGTTGCGACTTGAGGTAGAAATCCAAGGACTCCGATAAGAATAAATAAATCAAAGGCAGGGCTAAAAAGGTGGTGTAGCCGGCCAATTTGAACATTTGTTGCCAACCGGAAGTCTCGATGATTGATGCTGAAACTAGGCCAGATAAGACCGCACCCACGGGATAGCCTGAGATGACCGAACTAACCCAAAAATCCCTTGTTTTATTAGGCGTATATTCGGCAGTAATGGCAGCTGTGCTGGCAAGCATTGCCCCAATTCCCAAACCACTGATGAAACGAAATGCCATTAACATGCCAATACTCGTGGCATAGGCTGTTAAATAAATGCAGGAACCCATCAACAGGGCGGCAATAAGCATCATGGCTTTCCGACCAATTTTATCGGCAAAGGGTGCAAGCACGATTGCCCCCACGGTCATGCCCACTAATCCCGAACTGAAAACAACACCTAAATTGGCAGGGGACATACTCCAGGTTTTGGCAATCGCTGGGGCCGTGTACGAAATAATCATCACGTCCATCCCGTCTAGCATGTTCATGAGAAAGCAGATAAAAACCGTCAAATATTGCAACGGCTTCATGGGATTTTGGTCCAATTCAGTTTTAGGTGTGTAAGTCATTTCAAGATAGGTTTAGTAATCGAATGGCATTCTCTTTTAAAATCAGGGGCTGAACTTCGGGTTTGAAGCCTGCCTCTGCAAAATCATTCATCCACCGCTCTGGAGTAATGAGCGGGAAATCCGTACCAAACAACATCCGATCCTTCAACAAGGTGTTCGCATATTGGATCAATTGCTTGGGAAAATATTTGGGTGACCAGCCACTTAAATCAATGTAAACATTCGGTTTGTGCATGGCGACGCTCAAGGCTTCGTCCTGCCAGGGCCAACTAGGATGCGCGATGATCAGTGGAGAATCCGGAAATTCAATGGCGACATCATCTAAATAAATCGGGTTCGAATAGGCGAGACGCAAGCCTCCGCCACCTCGAACCCCACTCCCAAAACCCGAATGTCCCGAATGAAACAACATGGGTAATTTGTATTCCGCAATGACCTCATAAAGCGCATACGCCATGCGATCGTTGGGATAAAAGCCCTGCACGGTTGGGTGAAATTTAAACCCCTTCACCCCATAATTTTCGATTAAATCCCGAGCCTCCCGCGCGCCCATTTTCCCTTTGTGCGGGTCAATGCTCGCAAAGGCGATCATGATATCATCATTTTTAAGCGCGGCCTCCGCAACCTCTTTGTTCGGGATGCGTTTCTTTCCCACTTCAAATTCAGAATCCACCGTAAACATCACGAAAGCAATCTGCTGCTCCCGATAAAAATCGGCCGTTTCTTGGATGGTCGGACGCTTGTCCGATTTGAAATACTTCGCAAAAGCCTCGTCTAACTCCGGTCGGAAATCATCCTGTGGCTGGCAACAGGACACCTCTGCATGGGTATGAAAATCAATGGCTTTGATTTTATGAATATCAATCATGTTTTAAAATTCTAATGAGCAGGGAAAATACCCCTGCTGCTGGCTATGCCGTTCCCCAAACTTTAATTGCCGTGTTTACGACTAATTCCAACTTTCTCCATTGATCATCATGCGTCATGTCATTTCCATGATGCGTCGATGAGAAGCCACATTGAGGGCTTAAACAAAGGTTTTCTAAAGGCATATATTTAGCCGCCTCGTCGATGCGCTGACGCAAATCATCCATCTTCTCAAGCTCCTTCACTTTGGAAGAAACGATACCCAAAACGACACGCTTATTTTGTGGAACGAAACGCAATGGTGCAAAATCACCAGAACGCTCGTCGTCGTATTCTAGGAAATACCCATCGACGTTAATTTGATTAAACAAGATATCCGCAACGGGCTCATAGCCCCCTTCAGCGAACCAAGTACTGCGGTAATTTCCCCGACAAAGGTGAATGCCCACTGTTAAATCTTTCGGGCGATCGTCGATAACCGAATTGATCAAGGCCGCATACGTACGAGGTAATTCATCTGGATCTTCCCCACGCTCCTTCGCAGCAGCACGCATCTTTGGATCACATAAATAGGCCAAATTCGTGTCGTCTAATTGCAAATAACGTAAGCCGTTTTGGTATAGATGATCTATTTCTTTTTTGTAAGCCCGCGAAAGATCCTCAAAAAAGAGGTCCATGTCAGGATACGAGTTGATATCGATTGACTTCCGGCCACCTCTAAAATGGACCATGGTTGGGGAAGGAATAGACACCTTTGGCGTTTGAGTTGTAACCGATTTCAAGAAATTAAAATCCGCGACTTGAATATCCTTCACGTGGTTTAATTTTCCTGTCACACTTAATTTCGGGGGAGTAAATCCGTCCTCCGCTGCTTTCGCATTTGGATTCGCATCGATGCCGCCTTCCACGGTTACGCCATCTAATTCCTTTAAGAAATCTAAATGGAAATAATCGCGTCTAAATTCGCCATCGGTGATTGATTTCATCCCGATTGACTCCAATTTCTGAACGGTTTCCGCGATGCCTTCATTTTCAATTTCGCGCAAGGCTTCTGCTGAAATTTTGCCTTGTTTCCACAAGAGGCGATTCGTTTTTACTTTTTCTGTTCTCAATAAGCTACCAACGTGGTCCGCTCTAAAAGGTAATTTTTCCATCTTTTTTAGTTTAATTATTGGGCCGTCATTCGTATTGCTCCATCTAAGCGAACAACTTCCCCGTTTAACATCGTATTTTCTATCATTTGTAAGGCCAAAGAAGCAAATTCAGCAGGCTTCCCTAAACGTTTTGGAAAGGGAACCTGTTGGCCTAAAGATTCCTGCACTTCCGCTGGTAAATTAGCCAATAAAGGCGTCTCAAATATGCCTGGGGCGATACACATCACCCGAATTCCCATTCGAGCAAATTCCCTGGCTAAGGGAAGCGTCATTGCCACAATGCCCCCTTTCGAGGCAGCATAGGCCGCTTGACCTATTTGCCCATCATAAGCGGCCACGGAGGCTGTATTAATAACGATTCCGCGCTGTCCATCCGCATCTGGCACGTTATGTTGCATCCGGTGAACACATAAACGAATCAGGTTAAAGCTCCCAATCAAGTTTATTTCGATGACCGTAGCGAAATCCGACAAGGCCTGAGGACCGTCCTTTCCTACGACACGCTTCGCCGTTCCTAATCCGGCACAATTAATCAGTCCATAGGGGTTCCCCCAAGATGTAGGAATCTGCTCCAATGCATGAAGTATGTCTTCCTCTGAACGAACATCGGCCGGCATAAACAGGGCATTTTCACCCAAATGACTTTGTGCCTTTTCGCCTGCCTCTTTATTTTTGTCGATCAACAAGACATAGCCATTCGCTTGAACGAGCCGCTCTGCCGTCGCTAATCCCAGTCCGGAAGCTCCGCCACTGATGACAAAAAGTCGATTTGCTATTTCCATTTATAAAACTAACATATTGTCTGTTGCCTCTTTGGCATATAACTGCTCCACTAATTCCTTCCGATTCGTTAATACCGCCCGCTGGTTAATCGAGCCTTTTTCCGTCAACTCACCCAGCTCCAGCGATAAGGGCGTATTGACAATCATTGCTCGGCGGAGGTAGGTAGAACTTCCCCGACTCGTTTTATTGTAGGCAGATAACACCTCCGCAAGCATTTCGTTTGAAATATCGGAAGAAAAAACCAACAAGCCTACAAAGGAACGATCATGCCCGGTAATCACGATATTGGTCAATTTCCCTTGACTTGCGGCGATCACCGCCGCACGGATGGTACTTACACTCACCCAAGTTCCGGTATCCAATTTAAAATCTTCAGCAATTCGACCATCAAAAATTAGCCCTCTATTGGGGTCCAATGGGTCAACAAATTTCAGGGCATCTCCTGTTTGGTAATAGCCTTCTTCGTCAAAAGCCGCAGCCGTTGCCGCGGGATTTTTCCAATAGCCGGGCATCACGTTTTTTCCCTTGAAACGCGCCTCCAATTTGCCTCCATTGGGCACAAGTTTAAGGCTTAAGCCCGAAACTGGCACTCCTAATAAGCCGGAGAAACTATCTTCGTGGGTATTAAATAAGGCCGAGGGGCTCGATTCCGTACATCCTAATCCCGTGGAAATAAACACGCGTTTCCCAGTTTCTTGGACGGATAATTCTTCCAAAGCATCCCAAACTGCCTGCGACATCCCTGCCCCAGCATAAAACAAAAGCTTTAAATTTTTGAAAAACCGCGCTCGAAAATCGGCGTCCTCCCGGAGATAGGGTAAAAGCTCTTCAAAGCCTTTGGGTACATTAAAATAGATAGTCGGGGCAATTTTGCGAATATTTTCGACCGTTATTTTCGTCCCTGCAGGGGTCGGATTTCCGCCATCAATGTAGAGCGTTCCGCCATGATATAACGTGAGTCCAAAATTGTGATTCCCCCCAAACGTATGGTTCCAAGGCAGCCAATCAATCAAGGTAAAACCCTCTTCGAAAAAAGGAAAAACTTGCGTTATCTGTTGCCAGTTGGTCGTCACATTCTCATGCGTATTCATCACCCCTTTTGGCAAGCCTGTCGAGCCCGAGGTGAACAAAATTTTCGCCAGGGTGTTCGGTTGAATCGCCTGGTGGGCTAGGTCAACCTGCTTAGTGGCTAGGGTTTGCGTGATATTTTCAAAGGCGATTTTTTCAAAATCACCTGCTGGTTCTTGTTCGATGTACACGACAATTGCCTGGTGATCCACCGCTTGTAAGGCTTTTTCGTAGGCACTCCCCTGTGAAATGAGCAAAATGCTCGGCTGCAATAAGTCGAGTGCGTGTTTCAATTTGGCGTAATCAGACGCTTTGGTGGCATAAGCTGGCGTGATGGCAGCATAGGGAATCCCCACATGCAAGGCCGCCAAGGCCATGATGCCATGTTCCAGGCTATTTTCAGCTAAAATGGCGATGGGCTTATCCGGCGTGGCTCCCTGATCCAAGATCCATTGGGATACATTCCGGGTCAATTCGTATGCTTCCCGGTAGCTGATCGTTTTCTCTTGGTCACCTAAAAATACCTTGTCAGGCGTTTTTTCTGCCCAATGAGCTAGTCGGGCAGTCATCCGATAGGGCGTCGGCCGAACAGCCTCCTGCTCCTCAAGATAAAGCACGCCTTGTCCCGTTGAACGCATATTCACGCGGTATTGCTGCTTTTTTATCGAGACAAAGGGGGCGTTTTTAAATGAGGTCATTCTCCTACTTTTTTAGCTCGACCTTGTAAAAAATCTTGTAAGCGTTGCTTGGCCTCCCCGGCATCTTGTGCGATGGCGGCAATCAAACTCTCCGTAATCAAGCCCTGCTCTTGGCTGGACTCAGCAATACGAGGCAATACTTGTGTGATGGCGTAATTCGTCATGCCTGCATTCGAGGCAATGCGTTTGGCTAATTCCAAGGCCTTTACTTTGCCTTGAGATTCTTCCACAACATAATTCACTAAACCTATGTTTTCCGCTTCTTCGGCACGAAAAACGCGACCAGTCAACATCATGTCGGACATCCGCGAAACCCCGATGAGCTTAGGTAAGCGAACAGAGGCGCCGCCGCCCACAAAAATGCCCCGCTGGCCTTCTGGAAGAGCAAAAAAGGCCGACTTTTCCGCAACACGAATGTGGCATGCGGAGGCAATTTCCAATCCTCCTCCTACGACAGCACCATGCAAAAGGGCAATGACAGGAACCGTTCCAAATTGAATGCGATCCAAGGCTTTGTGCCACATCCGGGAATGGTGTAAACCCGCAACGGCATCTCGCTCACTCAATTCAGATAAATCGAGACCTGCAGAAAAATGCTCGCCAATGCCATAAATTATAGCACACTTCACCCCATCGGGAATCTGCGAAAAAGTCTCCTCCAAACCCTGAATTAAGGCATCATTGATGGCGTTCCGCTTTGCTGGCCGATGTATCCCAACCCAAAGAATGTCCTCCTCTTGATGCACCTCTAGGCCAATATTATTTTTATTCAAAATATTGTTTGTTTAATCCAAATCAAATTTGGACATAAATTAGGAGGTATCCGCCGCAAAATGAGCTTTTTTTTATGCAAAATCAATCATTTTTGCATTCTATAGGCCAAAGGGGTGATTTTTTCATGCAATTTAAAGAAGCGGCTAAAATCACTCGAGTCATTTTTTCCGATTCGTTCCGTGATTTCGGACATGGAGAGGTCGCTTTGTTTTAAGAGCACTTTGGCTTCCAATAAGCGCATTTCAATCAACAATTGCTGGGCTGATTTTCCAGTGGATGCTTTCACCACTTTGTTTAAGTGATTGGGGCTGACTTGTAAAAAATCCGCAAAGGCTTCCACGGAGTGAAAACGACTTAGGTGTTGGCTCAAACTTTCCTGATACCGCTGGGTCAATGCCTCCGAAAATCGTCTTGCAGGCGTATCAGCATGGGGAATGGAAAATTTAAACTCGGCAAATAGCACTTGCAAGTAATAGGGGATAATCGATTTCCGACTGGGATCGTTTTGTAGATATTCACCCAATAATATGTCTAAAATGGGTTGGATGCGTTCGGGTTCCCCAAGGGAAATAAGGGGATTGCCGTCGCGGGAGAAAAAGGGCCAAGCGCTTATTGAGTCAAATTTAATGCCGGATTCTACAAATAAAGACGGCTGGAAATGGCAATAATAGCCTTCAATATCCGAAGAGATTTCGTCTAAACTGGTAATTTGGTCGGCCGGCAGGAAGAATACCTGATTCGCTTCAATCCGGTAAGTATTAAGTCCTTTGCTTCGGATAGCCCAACCCTTCGTGACATAGACAAATAAAAAAACGGCGCGGCGATGCGGAGGCACAGGTAAATGTAAATGCGACTTATAATCTGAGATTTTGACAATATGAAATTGCTCGAAAATCCCTGAAATCGTCGGATTCCATCCAGAGAATAAATAGGCATCAAATTGTGCCGGATTTTTTAGCGTAATCGGTAACATATCCCATCGAATAAGCTCAAAGATAGCATTAAATCCTCGGTCGGAGACCTATCGAAACTTTTTACGAGTAACATCTCCGGATGGTTCCTGGCAAACCAAAATGTCCGAAGCCGTCATGATTTTATCCTCAGTGGTCACGATGGTCACCCGATCTCCCTTTTTTAGTCCTGCTGCCTGAAGCAATCCTGCAGAAGATTGTATGCGCGTTTGGCCGTTGTAATGTATTTTTTGAACGACCCCGTCTTTACGAACAATCTCAATGAAGTCCTTCCCTTTCGCCTGAATAATACCAGTCCCGCCTGTTCCACCACATAAATCGGCTAATGCCTCTGCGTTTTTGCCCATGGTTTCCCGGCCCAAATGCTGTACTTCTTTCTCAAAACCGATGGGGAATTGATCCGTTTGGAGATAGAATCCCAGACCAACGATCAGACATAGACTGATTGCTAGCCCAATCTGCTTGGTTATTTTCGATGGTGTCCAGCGCTGAATTCGCCGACCAGCATCATATCCAATCAGAAAACCCATGAAATTTAATAGGATATCATCCACATCCCAGATGCCTACCTTCAACAATACCTGAGAACCCTCGATGGCCACACAGATCAACATAGCAGCTAAAAGCATTTTTTTCCAAGACAATCCTGGAAAGGCAAAAGGCATCAAATAACCCAAGGGGACTAATAATAGAATGTTGCCGAGGATATTTATCCCACCGATCAGCAAGCCCCTTGACCCGATCAAATAGAACCAGATTGTTTTAAAGGGAATATAATTGGCCTCCCCCTCCTGAGTTCCTCCAAAATTCAAATGCAGTTGCCCGATGCGGATCATGGGAAGATCTTTGAAGACCATGATCTTCAACAAGAGGATGGCATAGGCTAAAAAGAAAACAGCTGGAATCAGGCGATTTTTCATACTGTATTGCGTTTAGCTAAGCGGCAAAAAAGAAAGGATTGTTTTACTCCTGAAGGAGTGAGGTGATCCGCGTTTTGGCATTTGACCTTAGTAAAATTCGCCCTCTCAAAAGTCTCCTGCATCTCTTGCTCATCGTATTGTTTAATTTCCAAACCGCTACATTTCATAGGCCCCTGGTGCGAAAAAGTCCCAAGGATGACTTGACCTTGTACTGCCTGTTGAACAAGAGCTACATACTGCTCAATCTTTTTGACATCTGTTTGAAAATGAAAAGCGGCTCGATCATGCCAAATCGCATAGGTCTCCTTGGGTTTAAAATCCAAAACATCACTAACAATCCAGGTCACTTTTTTTGCCGCAGGTCCAAGACGCTCTTTCGACTTCTGAAGCGCTGTTTCTGAGAGGTCTAACACGGTCACATCCGTATAGCCTTCTTCCAAAAGGTAATCGACGAGATTACTATCGCCTCCACCCACATCGATGATTTTCGCCGAATGCGGGATGTTGGCTTCCTTGATGAAATTCAAAGAAATCGTGGGTTTTTCTTGGGCCCAACTTAAAGAGGAGGACGCTTTGGTCCGAAAGATGGTATTCCAATGTTCTGCTGCAGGTATCGTCATTGTAAGCAAATAATTTTGCTCAAGATAGAATGCTTTCCCCAAATTGTCAAGGCTACCTTATGGCCGAACGCTTACGACAACTTTCCCTTTTGCTCGGCCTTTCTCGACATAGGCGAAGGCCTCATTCAATTGCTCAAATGGAAACACCTGATCGATCACGGGCTGAATATTTCCTTCCTCGGCCATCGTACTCAATTGGGCCAATTGCTTTCCATCCGCCTTCATAAACAAAAACGAATAGTCCTTTCCTTCTTTCTGAGCCTGTTTAAGCACTTTTCTGCTTAATAAAAAGATGACCATTTTCATGAACCAGTTAAGACCTTTGGATTCAGCAAAACGCGGATCTGGAGGACCTGAAATCGAGACCATTTTGCCTCCTTTTTTGAGAATGCGCAGGGACTTTTCGAGTGTTTTGGTGTCTTGGCTATGCAGAACCACATCATAATCTTGTAATTCGGTTTCAAAATCCTGCGTCCGGTAATCGATGACAACATCCGCTCCTAAACTTTTCACCAGGTCAGCGTTCTCTGCACTCGTCGTTGTCGCGACAAAGGCGCCCAGCTGTTTTGCCAATTGGATCGCAAGGGTTCCCACACCCCCTGAACCCGCTTGAATAAATACTTTTTGGCCCTTTTGGACATTTGCTCTTTCGACCAAAGCCTGCCAGGCGGTTAGCCCGATTAGCGGGAGGGAGGCCGCTTGTTCCATCGACCAATTCCTTGGTTTTAAGGCTACATCCGATTCCTGAACCGCCAAGTATTCCGCAAAGGTGCCAATCCGAAAATCAGAAGGACGAGCGAATACTTCATCCCCCACCTGGAAATGCTTTACTTGAGGCCCCACTTGGACAATTTTCCCTGCCAAATCATGTCCTAAAATCAAGGGCATTTGGTAGGGAAGCAATAATTTAAAATCTCCCTGTTTTAACTTCAAGTCTAAAGGGTTTATGCTCGTCGCACAAATCTGAATTAAGACCTCATCCGCTTGAGGTTTTGGTATAGGTAGTTCTACTAGTTCTAAAGGGGCCTTTTTGGAATAGGCTAGAATCCGATATGCTTTCATAAATTTTATCTATATTTGCTTTCAAATTGCAAGTGCAAGTTCTTAATAATACTTTTGTTTTGCAAGTAAATTTTTAAAATATGTCGAGCATTAAAAAAAGATCGAATTGTCCCATCAGTTGTTCCTTGGATATTTGGGGAGATAAATGGAGTTTGCTCATCGTTCGGGACTTAATTCAACTCAAGCAAGCCACTTATGGTGATTTGTTGAAAGGAGAAGAAAAAATCGCCACGAATATCTTAGCCACTCGCCTACAAATGTTGGAGGAGCAGGGGATTATTTTGAAGGCCAAGCATCCGGACAGCAAGGCAAAAGTCCTGTACACGCTCACGCAAAAGGGGATCGATTTATTGCCACTCCTGATTGAGATACATCTGTGGACAGAAAAATATGGTACGATTCCTGAAGATAAAAAGGCCCTTGTCAAGGAGGCAAAAAAAGATAGGGAGGCCTTTATAAACCGGATTATCCAGGATCTACAAGAGTCAATTGTCAACTAACATGAAGCCAAACACGCTTTCTACTTTTCTAACGTCCAACATTGACCTCAAAGAGGCTTTCTTGCAGCTACTCTTTTCTTCTTGTCAGATAAAACAGGTGAATAAGGGGGATTATTTATTGCAGCCCGGAGAGACCTGTACCCATTCTTTTTTCGTGAAAAAGGGGTTATTGAGGCAATTTTCATTGGATGCAAAAGGGAAGGAACATGTGCTTCAATTTGCCCCGGAAAACTGGTTTATGAGTGACCGGGACAGCGTGTTTTTTCATGAACCCGCGGCCTATTATATCCAGGCATTGGAAAACACGAGCGTCTATTTAATTGATGAGCCCTTTTTAACTAATCTAGCGCATAAAGATCCCCAATTTTTAGATTTTAATCTGAACTTGCTTCACAAGCATATACGCCAACTGCATAAGCGCGTACAGCTCCTATTAAGTGCCACGGCGGAAGAGCGCTACCTCGACTTCGTTCACATGTATCCAGATCTGATGCTCCGCGTTCCCCAAATCCAGATTGCTTCCTACTTGGGAATTACGCCTGAAAGCCTAAGTCGGGTGAGGAGTGATCTCGCTAAAAAAAACCAAGGCCGCTAACGAACTTATCATAGATCAATGTGCGGGTCTATGTTTCACTTTACCTTTGACCTATTAAATCATCAAAAAATGACAACGAAACAAGTTGAACAAGTAATTACACCTGCTGGAAAACATTTTGTAGGCAATGGCTTTTTTGTACATAATATCATCCCGGGTAGCCAGGGTTTGAGCATGGAACGTGTGAGTCCATTTATACTTTTAGATTATAATGCGCCACATTACTTTGCTCCCACCGGCACTCCTCGTGGCGTGGGCGTGCATCCACACCGGGGGTTTGAAACCGTGACGATTGCCTATAAAGGAAGAGTGGAACATCATGATAGCAGCGGTGGTGGTGGTGTTATCGGCGAAGGCGATGTCCAATGGATGACCGCCGCTTCAGGTGTCTTACATAAAGAGTTTCACGAAAAGGAGTGGAGCAAAAAAGGAGGCATGTTCCAAATGGTTCAATTGTGGGTAAACCTTCCTGCCAAAGACAAGATGAGTAAACCTAAATACCAAGCTTTGGCAAATGACCAAATGGGTGTTTATGAACTTGAAAACCAAGCTGGCCGCATCGAAGTGATTGCTGGAGCTTATAAAACAACACAAGGCCCTGCTTCAACCTTTACCCCGATGCACCTCATGAATGCGCACTTGGTCGCAGGAGGCAAGGCGGAATTTAATTTTCCTGCCCATTATAATACGGCATTAATCGTATTAGAAGGCAAGATTCAGGTAAATGATGAATCAGCCGTGTCCGCAAATCAATTTGCACTTTTTCAAAATGAAGGAGAAGCATTTACCATCGAAGCAACCGAAAATGCAATCGTCTTGGTCTTAAGTGGGGAACCGATTCTTGAGCCAATTGCGCATCACGGACCCTTCGTAATGAACACAAAACAAGAATTGATGCAGGCTTTTGAGGATTTCAACGAGGGTAAATTTGGTTATTTGGAGGATTAATTAGCCCCTAAAGATTCCGTGAAGTCCAAAAGGAAAGCCCTGCAAATGCGGGGCTTTCCTTTTTATCTACTTGCGATTCCAATTTTCATAGAAAGCGTTTTTATTCGTTAGCGTCTCTCCAAAAAAATGACACCAAAGTCTCCCATTCTTCTTCTAACGAACAGGATGGTCGGGACTTTTTTGCCCTCGCATACCAATAATCCGCATTCCAAAGATCCCCCTCTTTCCGGTGTAAATAGGCATGCACCCAGGCCGATTCCGGGTCTTTCAATTGGTCCACTTGTGCGTGCGCTAGATCCCAATTTCCTTTCGCATCATACCAAAGGCTTTTTAAGTTGGCCGAAAAATATTTTTCGGGTTCCTTCAAATCAAGTGTGTGTTTAAATGCTTGTATTTGCTGCATGGTAGGCCAATTTATTTAAACAAAGAAATCGTATAATCGAGTAATTGCTTATTCCCCGCAAGGCCATGGCCGGGAACGACAACCTTAACATCGGGAAACGTATTCTTGACATGTTCAACGGTGCTTGCCCAAGTGCTTACATTCGCATCTCCCAGAAATCCTTTGCTCGCCTGCAATTCCTTAATCAAACATCCGCCAAAAAGAATTTGGTCTTTCTCAAAATATGCAACAACATTATCGCGCGTATGTCCTTCTCCCAAAAATTTTACTTGAACTTTCTCCTGACCTAAAGTAAATGTTTGGCTTTCTTGAAATGGATTTTGTGGGCCTACGATCCCATTTTCTTTCGCCATTTCAAGCGTCTTTCGGAAACCATAGGAGGGAATATGGTGCTGAGTAAAGGCGTTCAATCCTCCCAGGCAATCGTTATGAAAATGCGTCGGAATGATGGCTTTCACGTGAGCCCCTAAGGCTGTTTCGACCCATTTAATAAGTTCCTCCGCACTTTTATCCTGCGTGGGCGTGTCGAAAATAATGACTTCCTTCTTATCACGAACGACTAAACCATTGCAGGGAACTCGGCCGAAATCATCCGTCTGTAAAAAAGAAATGTGCTGGAAGGAGTTGGGGCCTATTTGAAGGATGACCAAAGCGCTTGACCGATACACTTCCTTCCCAGAAGCCTCCGGCACATTTTGGCCCATCAGCTTCGACCCAAAGGTGATCAAGACAGATAAAAGCAGGAAATAGTATTGATGTTGTTTCATTTTCGCTATTCAACGACAACCCTTACGCGATCTAAATTGTAAATTTTGGTAAACGCCGTTTTCTTATTTCCCATTCGTTGAGATGCTACTTTTAAAGTAACAAAATAAGTCCCGGGTTTTGAGAACGCATGCGTATTGGATAAGACTTTCTTTCCCAAATGATCTTGCTCGGCAAAATCACCACTTCCATCAAAATCCCATTCCGCGCTGACCAAGGTACCTGTATTTTTAGGAATTTCTATTTGCGCTGTAAACAAAACCGACTCACCTACTTTCACGACGGCTTTTTTATGGCCATTTGCCATGAGGTTTAGGGTGGCTTGAATTCCCTTTCTTTCATTCGCGTGTGCTGGTACGATTACTTGGCCTTGATTTATGGTATAGTTCGTAGACAATGGCGGCTCTAGCCCTTTTTCGGCCCAATCGCTTACATCCAAAAGCGCCTGTTGCAAAACGCCTAAATAGCTGACCACACGTGTTTGATCTTCCTGCTTACTTATATCTCCATGCACGGCATGATCTGTGTACCACAATCTAAATTGATCGTCCGCTTTTTCTCCCACACGAGATTTGACCATTTGTCGGTAAAAATCCCCTTGCCATGGAAAGGCTTCTCGGTCTAACAAGGAACATAACACAATCATTTTCCCTTTAAATTTCCCCGTAGGTAAAACACCTGCAGCGCCTCGGGTAAAAATGGGTCCAATCAACATCGGTCTTTGGGGATATTTGGGCGCACCCTTTTCGTCTCTAAAATAATCCCAAACCTGATATTCCTTACCTGGAACCTGGTGTCTGTGATAGGTCTGAACGGCCAGAAAATTAGAATTATCCACTTCCACTTCATCTCCTGCCTTTATTTTTATTAATATAGCCATGTCGGCAGGACCAAAGACCACCTTATTCCCAGCTATCGTTGCCAATTGGATGACCTGCCCTTTTGCTTCTCCCGATAAAATCTTCAAATCCCCTCCTAGAAAATTGACATCGGGTAAAAGATCTTCTAGTTCAAAGCCAACGGGCAGGGTTCCCTCTACACCACCCATGCTTTTCCAAGCTAAATCTGCAGAACCTCTTTCGCCAGCAGCTATAGGATCTTTTAATTTTAAATTAATTGCCTCCTCTAAGGTTAACCCAGCCTTAATTTTGCTTTTTTGCTGAATTCTGGCTTTTAACAAAGAAGCTGTAGGATTGGCCCCTAAATACCCTTTGACGCTCCAGAAATCAGTAAAAAAGGAGGGGTCAATTCCTTTCATTCCTCGGTATAATGCGACAAACCCGTGAATGCCCATTTTTTTATAGCTAAACCATGATTGCGGAGGAAAGCCTAGATTCGTGGCTTCGGCCAGCGCCTCTTTTTCCTCCTCATTTAATCCCGCATACATATCACCACTTCCTCCTGCGTCCATCGCGTCGATGATACCGGGCAGTTTGTCATTCAATATCCGCATAGCATTCATACGAACGGAGAAGACATTGGGAATCGCCATGGGAGAACCTAACACGTAGGGTACAACTCCGTCCCAAACATTTTCGGTATTTTCAATACTTCCAATGGTCCGATAAGCACCGCCACTTCCTCCAAATGCATAGCCAAATGGCCTTTTTCCTCCAAACAATTGCTGGGCAACAACGCGGGAATACTTGGCACTCGCGGCATTGGCCCGGTATGCGGCAATCGTTGGGTCAGCATTTACAGCTGGTTTTGAAAAATCCAATTTGCCGCCTCCGTTTGTTTCAATAAAATAAGACCCTTGTTCGATGGAGAAACTGATTTTATCTTCTTCTCCACGAGCCCCTTGAGATAAAAATTCATTGTCGGGAAAAGGCGTGATGTATTGGAAAAACCGACCCTTGTAGTGTTGTTTTTCGGGGAAATAAAAGGAAAATCGGGTATCCGTTCCTTTGAACCCTCCATGTACATAATGGTGGCGAACGGGTTTGTCTCTCCACTCGTCGATATCAACATAGGGCGTTTTAAATAGCGTATCTTGATTCGAATATGCCTTTTCTAATTGGGCATTTAATCCAATTAAACTCGTTTGCGCATTTGCCTGAACAAAGACAAAAAGTAATAATAGCAGGGTTAATTTTTTTCGTAACATGGTCTTATTTTTTTTGACTAGTGAGGTATTTATCGAGTGTGGCGATGGCATTTATTGTACAAATCCCTCGGATAAAAAGGGCGATCGTATTTTGATAGGCATCTGCGGCATTTAGATTGAATTTTTTGAATTTTTCAGATCGGACAAGTCCTGCGTACAGCAAATACATGCTTTCCAATACAACCTCAATGTTGATATCAGGTCTAAATTGGCCCCGATCAATTCCTTGCTGGATTAGGGATTGTAATTTCGCCTCCAGCTTTTGAGAGATTTCTTTTTCCGTTTTTACGGCCAGTTTGGGATAATAATAGGCAAGCTCTTGAAAAAATGAGCGGTTGACATGGTATTCCGTATCGACAGCTCGCTTCCAAATTTCATAAAACTGGATTGCATGAGGCTCCTCCTCGGATAAAGCATTCAGCGCCTCATACTGTTGCTGATGAAAAAGCAAGACGGCCTCCTCCAGCAAGGCTTCTTTATTTTGAAAATACTTATAGAGGGTCTTGGTCGAAATAGCCAAATCCTTGGCTAATTTCTCATTCGACATGTTGCGAATGCCAAATTTCAAGAACAGCTGCAAGCTTTGATTTAAGATGTCTTCTTTGATTTCTGGCATGGTGCTGGAAATTATTATTACAAAAATAATTTCCATAAAATTAAAGAAAAAAGGGCAGGGTCAAAGGAATTAGGAAGATTTATTCGAATTGTTTTTAGTCTTATTCTTCGTATGTTGGAGAATAAAATACGTTTCCACAAGAATGTGCTGAACGAATTCGATGTTAGGAGAAGACATGCTGGACCTCGTTTAAAATATGGGGTCCGATAAACTTACTCAATGATTGGGGGGTGATAATTTCTACTTTTCGACCAACAAGCTCTTCCAAGAAAAAGGAGGGGTCCATGAAATTATCAAAGCTCTTTTGGGAAGGATCAAAATCAAGGTATAAATCTACATCACTTGTTTCCGAATTCGTTCCCTTACAAAATGAGCCAAAAATACCCAGGCTATTCACACAATAATAGGCTTTAATCAGCTCTCTGTTTTCATGGAGGACTTGTAAAAGCTCGCTTTTCGTATGGATTTTTACCTGGGTGATCATATTGCCAAATTAACATTTCCCATTACAAAACAAAAATGGCAATTCAGCTCCTCTCGTTCCGCTTAGAATTAGGGGAAAATCCGTAAATTCAACAAATCTTAAAGTACCATGAAAATCAATCCACACATCCACTTTAATGGCAATACCGAAGCGGCATTTAAATTTTATCGGTCGGTGATTGGAGGCGAATTTAAACGCATCATGCGTTTTAGTGATTTGGTTAGCGATGAATTTGCTTTCCCGGAAGAAGAATTAACAAAGATTATGCACATCGACTTAACGATCGGTCAAATTACGGTATTGACGGGAAGCGATGTCCCTGCAATGTTCGGCCAAGTAAGTGAGGAAGAAAATAGAAGTAAGATTTGCCTTTCGGCTGATAGCAAAGAAGAGGCAGATGCTTTATTCGCAGGTTTGAGTGTTGGCGGGAACATTGAATTTCCCTTAGGTGATGGGCCTTGGGGCACCTATTTCGGGGCTTTCCGGGATCAATTTGGGATCGAGTGGATGATTGAATATGTTGAATAAATTAATTAATAATACACACTTTAGCATTTATATACATGAAAAAAAAGCTATTGCTTCTTTGCGCTATTGCTTTAATGACCCCCGCTTTCGGGTTTTTAACGCTTCAAAAGCTGAATTCCACCACCTACATCAAAGCAAACGATGCGTTTATTTTGGGGAACAATGCACATGCGAAATTCTCTATTCGAATCAAGAATATCTCCAAAACAGCATTAATAATTGGGCAGTCCCCAATCGCGGGAGGCATTCGAACTGAGATTACGCTTTCTGCAAATCAAGTTGCAAAAATTCAAGTTGATCGCAATAACCTCTTGCGCATTGATAATCCATCCAATGAAGAGGCCGCTGTTTCCTTACAGATAAAAGGGGATACGGGACTATCCATGGGCTATAAAAATCAGTAGGCATTTTTGTCTTCACGAGATGGTCGATTACAAAAAATATTTCACCGCCTTCGTTCTCAGGAATTATCCGGAGTCGTTTGAGGCTATATTGGCTGAAACCGAACTCCATTATCAAGGCATTTCTACAGATACCGCATTTTCAAAGACTTCCAAAAATCCGATCGACCGACGATTGGATTTTTGCGGCTATTTTTTGGCCCTCATCAAGACCCTAGATGCGCGGGGTGAATCCTACGAAAACATTCGGAAAATCTGCCTCCAAATAACGACGGAATATGTTCAACCCAGGAACAAAATTCATCACTATTTCAAGCGACTGATTCCTCGGCTGACCCATACCTGGTTTGGGAAATGGTTAATTAAGGCATTTCAAAAACGTGTCGCCAAAAATGCGAACCCTGCCGGATTTGTCGCTCGAATCATTACCGATAAACAGGAGACCTTTGGCCTTGGTTATGGCGTTGACATTCTTTCCTGTGGTATTTGTCATTTATTCAATAAACATGCGATGACGAAATATGCTTCCATCCTTTGCGAAGTGGACGAAATTACGTCGGGGCTGGCTGGGCTCCAACTCATCCGGACGGGCACGATTGCCAACGGGGCTGAAAAATGCGACTTTCGGTATAAGCTAAAGGAATAGCCTAATCCCTATTAGCATAAGAAAACTTCAAAATCTGAATGAATGGGCAAATAAAGTATTTTACTAAGGTATTCGGGCTCTTTTCATTTTTAAATTAAAAATTAAGTTTCATTTATTTCGAATAATTCGATTGTTTCATTTAAATTTAGGAAATAATTAAAATGATGGAAATTCAAGAGAAATTAATTCGGCCAACGAAAGAGGAGCAAAAGATTGCAAAGGAGTCCTATCAAGCCCTTTCTGCGACCTTGGATTCACTTCATTCAACTAATCCAGCAATAGAGATTGAGGAAACAGAGGAGAAAATTAAGATCCCTTTAAAAGCGCTGAAACTATTGGCGACGATCTTAAAAGCAACAAGTCAAGGAAAACCGATTTCAATTGTACCCATTGCAACAGAAATGACGACTCAGGCAGCATCTGAAATGCTTGGTTGCTCGAGGCCACACTTGATTTCCCTCCTTGAAAATGGCGAAATACCATTTATAAAAATTGGAAAGCATAGGCGCATCAAATACGAGGATGTCGTTCAATATAAAGCCCAAATGTTTGCCAAGCAGCGGGAGCGTATTACCGAGATGATGAAAATGGATGAAGATTTAGGGCTATATGATTCATAGCGTAAAATTTACTTGCCTGTTAGACACAAATGTGATCTATCCCATATTAACCCGCGACATCCTGTTGTGGTTTGCCCACTATGAATTATATACTCCTAAATGGAGCTTGCACATTTTTGACGAATGGGCAGATGTAATGCGCAGAAAAAATGTGGGAGAAGATGAAATTATAAGGCGCATTGAAAATGTTAATTTGGCCTTTCCCGGCGCACAAGTGACAAACTACAAGTCAATTATCGAAACATTGCACCTACCTGATGAAAAAGATAGACATGTTTTAGCTGCGGCCATTAAATCAAATGCAGAGGTAATTGTTACGAACAACCTAAAAGATTTTCCTGCTTCCTATCTACAAAACTTCAACATTTCGGCAAAAAATGCAGATGACTTTCTCACAGATATCATTGATCTTAACCATGAAATAGCATTAGAAGCTTTTCAAACGATGGTATCATTAAAGAAAAAGCCTGATTTAGACGAATACCAAGTATTAGACCAATTTCGAAAAAATGGATTAAAGGATACCGCAGATTATCTGCATACTTTATTGTGATCTTGAAATTACTGTTTAAAATTTCATTCGTTGAATCCGAACAGCATTTAAAATGGCCAAAAGGGCGACCCCAACATCCGCAAAAACGGCCTCCCACATACTCGCTAATCCTCCGGCACCCATGATTAACACGATTCCCTTAACACCGAATGCCAGCATGATATTTTGCCAAACGATACTTTGAGTCTGCTTCCCTATTCGAATTGCCATGGGAATTTTGCTTAGATGGTCGTCCTGAATAACGACATCGGCCGTTTCAATCGTAGCATCACTGCCCAAACCACCCATCGCAATCCCCACATCACTTAAGGCAACGGCTGGGGCATCGTTCACGCCATCTCCCACGAACGCGACGGGGCCATGCGTTTCTTTGATTTCTTTCAAATGATTTACCTTGTCTTCCGGTAATAAACCTCCAAAGGCATAATCAATTCCCAGTTGCTCTGCTACCCGTTGGACAACCTCATTTTTATCTCCACTTAGCACGGTCGTTTTTATACCAAATGCTTTCAGCTGATCTATGCTATCCCGCGCCTCCTCCTTTATCCGGTCGGCAATGGTCATGTATCCCGCAAATTTCCCATCATACGCGATGGCAACGACGGTGCTATTAAAGGTCGTAGGATCAAGCTCATACGCGATATTAAACTTATCCATCAATTGGAAATTCCCCACGAGTAATTCTTTCCAGTTTTGTTTGGCTGCCAAACCGTATCCTGCCATTTCTTCAACATCCGCTAATAGAATGGACTGATCTATTTCGCCCACATAGCGATGAATCGCCTGGGCAATCGGATGAGTACTATGACTTTCCAAAGCATTCACCTGTTTCAGGATTTCTGTCTCATTAAATCCGGGCATCAAGACGAATGACTGCACCTCGAAAACGCCTTCCGTTAATGTTCCCGTCTTGTCCAAAACTACCTGTTGAATGTTCGCCAGCGCATCTAAAAAGTTGCTCCCCTTAAACAAAATTCCATTTTTGGATGCTGCACCAATACCACCAAAATACCCCAAAGGAATACTGATGACCAAGGCACAGGGGCATGAAATAACGAGAAATACCAAGGCCCGATATAACCATTGGCTGAACTCATAATGATCCACAAAAAAATAGGGGAGCCCCGTGATTAAAACGGCCAATAATACGACGATGGGTGTATAGATTTTGGCAAATTTTCGAATGAATAATTCCGTTGGCGCCTTTTTAGCTGTCGCATTTTGCACCAAATCCAAGATACGAGCAAGCTTACTATCTGAATATGCGGTCGTCACTTGTACCAGCGCAACGGTATTTAGATTGATCATTCCCGCCAGGACAATCTCATCCTGGGTTTTGGTGACTGGCATGCTTTCTCCTGTCAGTGATGCCGTATTGAATGTGGCCTTTTCAGAGAATAATACGCCATCCAGGCCGAGTTTTTCGCCTGGTTTTAATTGGATAATTGCGCCCACGTTTACGCATGAGGCCTTGACGCGTGTCGTTTGATTTTCCGCTAAAATCGTTACTTCATCGGGCCTTTGATCGAGCAAAGATTTGATATTGGACTTGGCCCTTTTGACGGCTAAACTTTGGAAAATTTCCCCAACGGCATAAAATAACATGACGGCTACTGCTTCTGCATATTGACCAATGCCAAATGCGCCCATTGTAGCTAAACACATCAAAAAAAACTCAGAAAAAACATCTCCCTTTTTGATGCTCTTAAGGGCGTCCTTAAAAACAGGAAGTCCTACGGGTAGATAGGCCGCTAGATACCCTGCAAGAACCAGGAACTCTGATGTTGGCAACCATGTATCCAAGGCGAAAGCCATTATTAGCAATGAACAGCTGACAATGGCAGGAATAAACAATTGAAATGTGGATTTCTCCATATTTAGGCCAGGCTGTTGGTTTGGGGTGCTAGCTTGGCTTTTAGAAGAAACAGAACAGCACGTGTCCTCGTCAACTATTTGCTTGGAAATGTTGTGATGAGGATTGGCTTCCATGATTATTTTATAGAATTTTCTTCCTTGGGGTGCATAATTTTTTTCCAACCACGTAGCTAGTTAGATCATTTCGTTAGCATACCCCCCCTTAAGGAGTTGTTGAATGATTCGTCGCTTGCCTTGCCGCTAATTTCCATCCTTCGTCGGTTTTAATCCAAATATTCATAAACCTTCGAACAAATTTTACTCCATTTGTCGGGACCTGAGCGACCTCATTTCCCATGACAACCCCAAGACCCTGATTAAACGTGACCGACTCAATGTTTCGCTGAATACCCGGATATTTTTGCCCTGCACGCATTTGAGCAAGGATATCATTTCGCGTAGAAATTTTTCCATTCGGATTATTGACAATATAATCCTTTGACCACATCTTTTTTAAGGAAATCGTATCGCCCTTATCTAAGCAATCCTTCCATTCGACTTCAAGCCTCCTTAATTGTTGTTCATCCCCCTCAACTTGTTGGCCCTTAACACCTTTTGATAATAGGAATACTCCTATAAACATGAAAAATTGTATTGTTCTCATCAGCTGAATTTAGATTTAATCAAATTTATATAAACTTATGAAAGTTTAAACTCCCCCATGATCCATTTCAAAGTCTCGTATTGCTCTCTTTTTTCTAGAAAGTCAAGCTAATGCGGGATGATTTATTAGACTTTCGTTCTAGTTCACGATAAATAACTTGTGCCATTTCCTTTGAACTAAAAGGGTTTTGGCCTGTGATGATGTTATCATCAACGACCACAAATGAGGTCATAGGGAAAAGGGCTTTTTTATATTGATTCGTTCTTGACTTTAATTCCTTTTCAAGGTTAAAAGGCACGACATTTTTCCTTCTCGCAAGACTTTCTTCAAACCAATTGAACCCCGTCACTTTTTTACCCTTAATTAAGTACTCATTATTCGAAAGCTTAACGTTTAACAAGCCGCCAACTCCGTGACAAATGGCTGATACAATTTTACCCTTTTCAAAATGAGCTTGAAGAATCTTTTGTAATGTTTCATTGTGGGGAAAATCGTACATCGTGCCATGGCCACCCGTTAAATACACAACATCATATTGTTTACTGGCAACTTCTTTTAAGCTCTTTGTGTCTTGTAATAATGCTTGAAAATCGTCCTCTTTCCAGTATTTTTTTGATAATTGATCTAGCATCAATGGTTTAAGGCTTTCAGGGTCAATCGGTGTCATTCCACCTGTTGGACTTGCTATCGTAATTTCACATCCTTGCTCGTTAAATTGGCTGTAAACATGTGTTAATTCGCTGAGCCATAGGCCCGTTTTCAAATCCGAATTCTCGTAAGAAGCGATGTTGGTAACAATAATTAATATGGCGTATTTCATTCGTTATTTTTTAGCATGGTTCGAATTCCCTCTTGGTAGGAGGTAATGATAAAATCAGGAAATCGTTTTTTAAATTTCTCTGATAAGAATATATTATCCGTTTTGTAACGAGGCAATAATTCCAAAAGTTCCCTTATTTGTTTACTAAATAGACTTCCCAACTTAAATAGCCACATACGCGTGACTGAATAAGGAAGTTTTTTGTGAAGCACATGGGAAGCGATGTCAATCCATTCTTGATAGCTAAGCCGTTTGTCATCACAAGGCAGATGCCAGGTTTGGCCATAGCAATCCGCGGTGTTTCCAATCAGGGCCATAGCCCGACTCGCATCTGGGGTCCAAATCAATGTTCTTAATGTTTGATCGCTTAGCGGCACCATTATTTTTTTTCCCTGTTTTATCTTGTCAAATAACATGGTATTGGTGATACTCTGCGTTTTACCTGGACCGTAAAATTCTGGGGCCCTACAAATTACGGCTTCAATTGTACCCTTTTTCATTTCTGCTACTAACATCTCTGCTATTGCTGCCCGAACAGATGACTTAATCCCAGCGGGCTCAAAAGGTGTTTCCTCGGTTTGGGCTTGGTTTGTCTTCGGATACATGTAGGTATTATCAAAAAACACCAATTTGCAGCGTTGTTTTTTGCAAGCCTCAATTACGTTTTTCATCATCACTGGAAACTGCTGCTCCCATAGAAGAGAGTTCATCGGAAGCCCAACGGTCAAATAGGCGATAGAACTCCCTTTGACGGCTTCTTCGGTTTCAATAGCATTCAATAAATTGGCCGGAAATAAGATATCGGAATCATGGATCTTTTTAGGATTTCTGCTAACGAGTCGGATATCGGTCGTATAATTTTGATATAAGGCCCGCGTTAACTCCTCAGCAATCTGACCATTTGCCCCTAGTATTGTCTGCATATTCGTCTATTAAGGCTACTAATTTAGATAAATGATTAGAATAAAGGCATAAATATGTTAGATACCAAAACAGAAAGCGTTAAATAATGATGGGCCCTCTGAGAAAGATTCAACGATTAATTCTTAGTGCCAGAAAATAGAAATTCGACCTTAGTACATACATGTAGGATCACACTGGCAAGCGTCAAATAAGTCGCATAGTGTACCGCGGGCGTTTGGGGGACATGGATTAGATCGACCTCATAGAAAAAAGCATAGCTAAAAAGAATATGTGCCAAAACTAACAATAGGGTCGCCAAGCATTGAATAAAAAGAAATACACGGTTTCTGCTTTGTTGGATATACACCCCAATCCCTATTTCTAATAAGCTTATAAGAAGCAAAAAAATATGCCGACTGCGCAACATAACTCTGAATCCCTTTTCCAAATTTTGTTTATCTGGATAGTACTGTTGTAAGTATTTTCCTGTCCACGTGAAAAAAATAGGCTTAATAGTCCAAGAGCCAGGTAAAAAACAGAAAAATAATTGTTTTTTAGCTGGGTAATAACCACATATTGTTTGTCTTGAACCATCGCTCTGTTTGTTTTCTGCAAAGACGAAATCAAATCTACAAAATAAACGTCCCGTCACAAATTGTGCTCGGTTTTCCTTATTCTTGCCACCTTCAGGCTAACAATTTCCTGTTAATATTGTATTATTAGCTTGTGGTTGACCCCAATTAAAATTAAACCTAAATAAATAACATGAAAAAATTATTCATTTTGATGCTTTCCTGCATAGCCTGGACAGCATCTGCTCAGGATGGAACAATTTATCCACTAGAAGCGCCGAAAGAACCCAATGCCATTCCATTAAACACAGGATCTGTGAAGGACCAACCCGCTCCTGAAACCTGGTTTCGCCAGTGGGGAGACCCCATGGCAAGAAATATTTCTACTGCCACGTTGACCCCCTTCTTTCCTGAAAAAGGAAAGGCAAATGGAGCCGTAGTGATTGTTGCACCTGGAGGTGGATATCGTTGGCTTTCATTAGGCAATGAAGGCTGGGAAGTAGCTGAGGCGCTTGCCAAAAAAGGAATAACAGCCTTTGTATTAAAATACCGATTGTTTCCTACGGCCGAATCCTTAGAAGAATTTTCGGCCTGGATGAACCGCCCGCGTCCTGTTCCCCAAAAGTCGGATGAAAATACAAAGACGAATACTCCCACTCCCCCCATGCAAATGGATCTATCAAATCAGTTGGCAGATGCAGAAGCAGCCTATGCCATGATTGTAAAAAATGCCAAAGAATGGGGTGTGGACACGCAGCGAATTGGCATGATTGGTTTTTCTGCCGGAGCAGGACTGACGATGCATGCGACGCTACATTCTAAAACGATGAAACTCGCTTTCATCGGCCCTATTTATGGAGGAATGGGCCCAGTAACGGTACCAGAGAATGCCCCTCCCATGTTTAATGTGATTGCCTCGGATGATTTTCTATTTAACTCACAATTTGGCGTGATTGATTCTTGGTTTAAGGCTAAGCGGCCGGTTGAATTTCATTTATACCAAAATGGCGGACATGGATTTGGTTTAGGGAATCCCAATAGAACGAGTAACCGTTGGTTTGACGCGTTCATTCATTGGCTAGATGTCAATAAATTTCTGGTGGCGAGTAGCGTTCAATAAGGATTTAACTAGTTTGTCTTCATCGAAAAAGCCTTTCAATTGAAAGGCTTTTTCGGTTTAAATCTTAAAAACCAAGTGATTCATTTTGTAGATGGCTCGGTGACCAAAAACCTTATTGATAAAATTGAATAGTTTGGCATCTTTCCCTGCTATATATCTTAGTTTACATTTCCCATCCGTTGCAGCCTCATAAATAACTTCTGAAACAACATGAACGGGCGAGGCATACTTATCCATGAGCGAGAACGAAGCCAATATTTTATTGACAATATGTTGATACCCCGTTAATGTTTCATCCTGATTAAAATCAAAAGACCGACCAGCAAAATCCGTTGCAATCGTACCGGGTTCAATAATTTTAACCCTTACACCGATTTGCTCCATTTCATATTGCAATGATTCCGAAATACCCTCCACAGCAAATTTAGTTCCGTGGTATAATGATCCTAACGGAAATGTCACTTTTCCTCCCATGGAAGAAACGTTCATGATTAGCCCTTTATTAGATTCACGAAAATGGGGGAGAATGGCTCTTGTAACATCCAATAAACCGATAACATTCGTATTGAATTGACGTAAAACCTTTTCACGAGGAAATGATTCCAAGGGACCAAAAGCCCCATAGCCTGCATTGTTTAGTAAAACATCTATTCCGCCAAACGTTTGAATTCCACTCGCAATGGCTTGATCGATGGAATCTAAATCCAACACATCCAATTTCGTTACCAAAACATTTTCCAATTGAGTTAACTCGGTTTCCATATCCGGATTTCTCATCGTAGCTATGACATTCCATCCTTTTTTCTGGAAGAATTTTGCGGTCTCTTTTCCTATACCACTACTTGCGCCCGTGATTAAAATTGTTTGTCTCATCGTTATACTAGTTGATTACCACACAAAATTACCCTGGATACTTTAAACCTACAACATTAGAGTATAGTCTATGGTTGACATTTATTTTTCAACCCCGTATATTTGCTGTATGTTAATAAACGAACTTTCAAAGAAAACAGGAATTTCAACGCATACCATTCGCTTCTATGAGAAGTCGGGGTTAATTGAAGGCAAACAAGACGAAAACGTTAAATCGAATAATTACTTCCATTATGACGATTTGACAATTGATAAACTAGCCTTCATCCATGCGGCAAAATCGGTTGGATTTACGATCAAGGAGATCGGTCAAATCATCAATGCGTGGTATAATCGAAAATATACCAAGACCCAAATACTAGAACTACTCGATGACAAATTGATTTCTTTAGAGCAAAAGATGAAAGAGATTAAGGAGATGAAAAAACAGCTAATCAAGTATAGGGACGACGTGGAAAAAGATAGGTGTTAGCAATATTCAAATGCTCTTAATGAGAAAATAATGGCCAACCGTCTGCTGACAGTTGGCTTTTTGCTGTCCTTTTCGACGAAAGATGCCAAATAATACGATGATTGAGTGGGTGACTATTCGGAATTGAAGGATTGAACGGCAGAAAATTTTTCAATAACTGACAATTTGGATGTGAAAAACGGCTACTTATACCGTTTTAGAGATTAGGAAAAATAGCATTATCTTCAACCAATATATAGAAATGTAGGATGACTCAAGATAAAAAGTATCGATTTTCCTTTCGTGATTGTATTATAAGAGTTCCCATATTCTTTATAATACAGTTGGTCTTTGTATTTCAAGGTTTTGCCCAAGCAAATAACGCGATCACAAAACATGATGTCGTATTCAAAAGTGCAGGAACAACTCTTGCCGGGACAATATATAGCCCCCAAAATGCCTATGCCGCTGTTGTAATTGTACATGGTTCGGGCCAAGAAAGGAGAATGACTGAATTGGCTGAGTTGCTAGCAAATAATGGCATTGCTGTGCTAAGCTATGATAAACGTGGGGTTGGAAAATCTGGGGGTGTTTATGCTGGCCCAGAAGTTGGGACAAACAATGTTGATTCTGTTAATATCAATTTATTAGCCAAAGATGCCGGTGCTGCATTGAATAAAATGAAACAATATACGAAGGGTATACCTATCGGACTTTTAGGTTTCAGTCAAGCAGGATGGATCATTCCAATTGCTGCTAAAAACAAGCTATTCGTTGATTTTATGGTTTTATTTAGTTGCCCGACAATCACCACCCTGGAACAATTAAGATTTCAATTTTATACCAATGGGAATACAAATTTTTGGCTAAACCATACGGACGAAGATGTTCGATACCACATTAAAAACGATTCAGATCGTTATCAATTTATCAGTACAGACCCAAAAGTTGCCTTAAGAAATATATCGGTACCATCACTTTGGCTCTTTGGAGAAAAGGACATTCAGATTCCTGTCAAATTATGTATTGAGCAAATCAATACACTTAAAACACAAGGCAAACCATTCGAATATGTTTTATTCTCAAACTTAGGACATAATACAGCATTCGATGATGACCAAACTCCTGTGGATTTAGCAATCAATTGGATCAAGGCTAAAACTATAAAATTGAAAGCAGGCTCCTCACCAAAAACAGTAGGGTTTTAAAACAAAAAAAGTCACCATTGCTGATGACTTTCTTGTTTGCCCCCTTACTAGTTGGAATGTTGCAGCCAAAATTATCGGAGATAATCAATAATCACGTTTTATATGCATTAATGTTTGGAATGCGTCTTCATATCCATTTGGTTTTGAAAACAATGTAAAGCACAGGCGACTCCTTTTAATGATTTGTGAACATTTCCGATAACTACCCCTTTGGAATCTTTAATATTACACGTTTCATTGTCGAAATCTACGATGGTAAAAATGATATTATCTTTTTCATCAAAATAGGTTTTCCCATCTTTCCCCATTTTCCCCATCATCTTCCCATTGGCGTCCTTTAAAACTCCATTCGCCCCAATAAAGCCCAGTTTTTTGCCCTTCGAATCACGAATAATTTTATCTTTTGATACAGTACCGGTCTTTACTCCGTCGAAGTAAATATCTCCCTTGGCATTTAATATCAAGTGACCTTTGCTGTCTTTGACCTGTTGTGCCAAAGCTGAAAACGTACATAACAATGCGAATACAATCGACAAAATAACGGATGACTTTTTCATGATTAGTAGATTTTAAAATGTTAAAATCAAATATAGATATATAATAGTAGCAGAATTAAGTTAAACAGATGAAATTCATCACGTTTTAGTTAAATATTATTTGTGGTGGGTATTATGTGCTGCTCCCCATGGTATAATCAACCAAAAAAATGATGAAAAATCACTACCCTAACTTCTTGGCTCGAAGCACAAAAATCGATGAATTATGAACAAAAAAAGTCACCATTTCTGATGACTTTCCTGTTTGCTCCCCCTTTTCGACGAAAGATGCAGCTATCAACCATTTATTATTTACGTAACTATTTGGAGGTTAAAGCATTAACTTTTCCCCTATTCTTGTTTTAACTTAAAAATGATAATTCATACTTACATTCCAATTGAAATCTTTCCCTCCAATGTTTGACTTTATTGTTTTGAAGAACATACTCGATAATGAAATTGGACATTTTTCCTTGGTAAGTGATAAATTACCTGCAGTATACCATCCCTCGAGTTCGTCAATTGTCAAATAGAATAGCTGTTGATTTAGAGATAATGTTGTCTTTAGATTCAATTTCATATTGCCTATATTAGCCCAAATGGAGGTATAATTACCATGCTTGGGGAATATATTTCCAATCGCCTCATACCTCAAATAACTGACACCTAACATTAACTTGGAAGAAATCACCCTACCATAGTTAATATCAGGAGAAAGACCTTGTTGTGCTTCAATGATGGTACTTTCAACTCCATTTTCTATAATTTTTCTTTTAATAAATGCTGTTGCTGGAAATTGCATACCAATAGATAAATCATTTTTTTCGTCACTTATCAACTTATACCTTGTAATATAGGCCGTTGCCCATGGTCGACCATCAATGGCAAATCTTGCTTGTAAACTAAAACTCAAACGCTTTTTTGACAATGTTACATTGGCCATTGCAGCTGGTGCATCTAAAGTAAACGCGGGTATAAACGAAAACCCATTATTGGTAACAGAAACGGTTCCTTTAATTGAAATTTTTTCATCGGATTTGACTTGTGTAGTATCTTGCCCAAAACCTTTAAAGGATACTAAAATGAATAACACACTAATTAGATTTCTCATTATATATTATTTGATTTGTTAATTTTTACAAAGTTCTTGCCAATCTTACATTTAATGTGTTCCCTAATTACGGGTTTATGTATCTATATTACTTACAACAAATTATTTACATTTGATTGTAGTTAGATTTGAGTATATATAATATGACCAATGGACAGAATTCATGAAATAAAAAGTATTTCGGACTACAATAGCTTGTTTGGATTGGAAACTCTGCACCCGCTCATCAGTGTAGTTAATTATTTAGAAGGTGTTCGGCCTACACATATTAAAGAAACCAAAATGAAAATGGGTTTCTATTACATTGGCTTAAAAGAAGGCAAGGTCGGTAGTATTCGATATGGTAGAAATTATTATGATTACCAAGAAGGAACCCTTGTGTTTTTCGGCCCCGACCAAATATTTGAATTATCCGAGGAAGCAAAAAACTCTCCTCCAAGTAAGGGTTTTGCTCTTATATTTCATCCTGATTTATTGATTGGAACCCAATTACATGATAAAATGAACAAATATCATTTTTTTTCATACGAAGTAAATGAGGCACTACACCTATCTGATAAGGAAAAGAAAACCATATTAGATTGTTTTGATAATATTAAAATAGAACTTCGAAATGGAATTGATAAACACAGCGGTACGCTTTTGGTTAATCATATAGAACTATTACTCAATTATTGTATAAGATTTTACGAACGACAATTTATTACACGAAAATCTGTTAATCACGATATTCTTTCAAAATTTGAGAAACTCCTAAATGACTATTTCATTGGAGGCTTCGCCATTCAAAATGGTTTACCATCAGTCAAGTATTTTGCAAATAATCTTTACCTGTCACCGAATTATTTGGGTGACTTAATGAAAAAGGAAACAGGAAAAACTCCTTTAGAACAAATTCAAGAAAAACTTATCGACCTATCCAAACATGAGTTATATAACCCGTCTAAAAACATTAGTGAAATTGCCTTTGAACTTGGATACAAACAATCACAACATTTTAGTCGGTTTTTCAAACAGCAAACAGGAGTTTCTCCTAATGAATTTAGAACCATTATTATGCAAAACAATTAACGATTAAAAATTCTCCTCCTCACAATTGTTTAAGTATCCCTAAACAACAGACTGATTCAATTGAAGAAAAAACATTTAATTTTAAATGGATATTTACAACTCTTGGAACAAACCGAAAATATCAGGAAAATCCCCTAAGATAAAGGCCTAAAAACCACCAAACACTCTACTGGGATTGAACCACGAAAATCGATGAATGGATGAATTAGGGGCTGTTTTTAAACAAAAAAAGTCACCATTGTTGATGACTTTTATGTTTGCTCCCTTAATAAGTGGAATGTTGAGGATAAAATTCTCCTTATCCACATGTTAAATAACATTATTTCCCTACTCTACTTTGTAACGAAGCCGGGTACCTATCTCCTTGAACAGGAATCGAAGCAAAAGCTTGATCTATTTCTGTCATTTCATCAGTAGTCAACTGAATCCGAACCGCTCCTACATTTTCTTCCAATCTACTTATTTTTGTTGTTCCAGGAATGGGAGCAATCCACGATTTTTTGGCTAGTAACCACGCCAAAGCCACCTGAGCATTGGTCGCACTTTTTTGAAAAGCAATTTCTGCTAATAGATCTACCAATTGCTGATTTGCTTTTCTATTTTCTTCGGAAAAACGAGGAACAATATTTCTAAAATCAGTCTTATCAAATTGAGTACCCTCATTAATGGCTCCTGTCAAATACCCTTTACCCAAAGGACTAAAAGGAACAAACCCGATACCCAACTCTTCCAATACGGGGATTAGTTCCTCCTCTGGAGATCTCCACCACAAAGAATATTCACTCTGTAATGCTGCTACCGGTTGTACCGCGTGTGCTTTGCGAATAGACTCTATACCCGCTTCAGACATGCCAAAGTGTTTTACTTTACCTTCTTTAATTAAATCTTTCACCGTACCTGCTACCTCTTCAATAGGAATTGATGGGTCAACTCGATGTTGATAAAACAAATCGATGGCATCTACATTCAATAGTTTTAAAGAACGCTCAGCTACTGCTCTTATTCTTTGTGGAGAACTGTCCATTCCTTGATGTGAGTCACCGTTCTTAAATCCAAATTTAGTAGCAATAACCACTTTTCCTTTCAAAGGACTCAAAGCTTTCCCCACCACTTCCTCGTTCCCACCCTGAGAATACGCCTCAGCCGTATCAAAAAAAGTAACACCTAAATCCGCCGCACGTTGAATGAGAGCAATTGCCTCCCTTTCATCTGTTGCAGGGCCATAACCAAATGTTAGACCCATACATCCTAAGCCAATGGCGGATACTTCCAAACCACTTTTACCTAATATCCTCTTTTCCATGTTAATCTATTAACTCTTGTTTCTTAAGTAAGGTTGATCGTAAAAACGTTTACCAGTAGCCTGAAACAAGGCATTGGCAACCGCAGCAAATACAGGAGGGAAAGGAGGCTCTCCTAAACCTGTTGGCTTTTCATCACTTTTAACAAAATGAACATCTATTTTTTTAGGAGCCTCCACTTGTCGGATGATCTTGTAGGTATCCAAATTAACGGTGGTAGGTTTCCCTTTCTCAAACACCAATCCACCAAATAGTGCATTCCCCACACCATCAACCACCGCTCCCTCTGCCATATTTTTGGCTCCTTCTGGATTAACCACATAACCACAATCTAGCGCAGATGTCACTTGATCTATCACTAACTCTCCTTTTTCCATACGTAAATCCACTACTTGAGCTGCATAGGAATTGTGGCAGAAATAGGCGGCTACACCTCGTTTTTTATGCGCATGTTCAGGTTTACCCCAACCCGCTTTTTGCTTTACTAATTCCAATACCCCTATGTAACGATCCGCATTATATTCATTTCTATTTCCTACAGGATTTGCCTTAGCCTTTTTTAATAAGTCAATCCGAAAATCAATCGGATCTTTCCCAATGGTGTGGGCTAATTCATCCAAAAAAGATTGTTCAGCCGAAGCATTAAAATTGGATCCTGGCGCACGGAAAGCCCCAATGGTTATATTTGAAGGAATTTGCCAACCTTCCGCTAAGTAGTTTTCGAATGCTCCAGCCGGGAATCGATTCTCATGAATAGCGCCCTCAGGTATTCCTCCTCCCTTCACATGAATGGCCGTTACTTGATTATTCTCATCGATGGCAGCGCGATAAGTAATAAGATAGGATGGACGATATACACCATTTGTCATATCATCTTCACGCGTGTAAATCAGTTTGATGGGCGCTTTAACATGTTTAGAAATATGACCAGCCTCCACGATATAGTGGCCATAAGCTCTGCGTCCAAATCCTCCACCCATTCGTGCAAGTTGGATTTCCAATTGGTTCTCTTTTAAATCCAGATTACTTAAGATGTTTTGTTTCATCATATCAGGAATCTGAATAGGAGCCACAAAAAAAGCTTTTTCATCCGTGATATGAGCAAAACAACTGATTGGCTCCATCGGATTGTGTGCTAAAAAGGGCGCCGTGTAGGTGCGTTCTAGAACCTTCTTAGCATTAGCAAAGGCTTGTTCAGGATTACCATCTTTGCGCAAAACTTTAGCAGCTTTTGCCTGCATTTCATGCATCGTTTTCAAGTGCTGTTCTGTGCTTTCCAAGCCAGCTGGAATAGTCTCTTCGCTTTTTCTCCCCCAGGCTACCACTGTTTCCGTTTTTGTAGGACTTAATTCCCATTGAGCCACAACCTTTTTTCGAGCATTTAAAACATCCCAAGTTGTTTTACCTACCACAGCAATAAGTCGATTAAATGCGCGGGTATCAAATCCTCCTCGCTCATACCCTTCTTTATACACATCAAAAGCAAACACCTCTTTGATTCCTGGCATCTTCAATGCCTCCTTAGAATCAAACGACTTCAACTGCATTCCAAATGCAGGAGGATGGATAACCATGGCGATCAACATCCCTTTTTGTTCATAATCTAAGGTAAACAGAGGCTTTCCACTGATTAAATCCTTCCCTACTTTATTCTTTTGAGGGTTTCCTACAATTTGAAAAGTTGATGGGTCTTTTAATTTTACGTCACTCAGTACGGGTAATTTGGATGCCGCTGTGGCTAATGAACCAAAGCTTACTTTACGTTGACTAATGTCATGATAAACAAATCCTTTTTCAGCTCTTAATTCGGAAACTGGAACGTTCCATGAATTAGCGGCGGCTTGCAATAACATTAAACGTGCTGTAGCTCCTGCTGTTCGAAGAGGAATCCATGCCGCAGCCATGGCATTACTTCCTCCTGTAAATTGTCTAACGAATCTCGGAGTGTCATAATTCCCTTGTTCAACGACTACTTTCTCCCAATCTGCCTCTAATTCCTCTGCTACAAGCATGGGTAAAGATGTCAAAACATTCGTCCCAAATTCTGGATTGGGTGAGAATATTTTAACAATATTGTCTGGTGTGATTTGGATAAACCCATTCAATTCTTGCCACATCTCTTGGATAGGGGCACTGGTTAGTGCTTCTGCTTTAGCTTGAGCCATCCAAGAAATGCTCAGAAGGATTCCTCCTCCTGCAAGAGACGAAATTTTCAAAAAATCGCGTCGATTATAATTTGAGTTTGTCTTTTTCATTTTAGTTTTTGGAGGCTAGTTTGATGGCTTCTTTAATACGTAGGTAGGTTCCACATCGACAGATATTTCCATTCATGTAATTTTCGATCTCCTCTTCCGTGGGATTGGGATTGTTTTTCAATAGTGCTGTGGCACTCATGATTTGGCCAGATTGGCAATAACCACACTGTGCGACATCTACATCAAGCCATGCTTTTTGAACAGGATGGTCTATTTTTTCAGATATTCCTTCGATGGTCGTAATGTCCATTCCAGCAAGAGCTGATACGGGTAATTGGCATGAGCGAACGGCTTCGCCATTTAAATGCACCGTACAGGCACCACATGAACCCACACCACAACCATACTTTGTCCCTATTAATCCTAATAGATCTCGCAGAACCCATAAAAGGGGCATATTTTCATCTGCTTCTACTTGGTGTACCTTTTTATTAATGCGCAAAGAATACTTTTTTATCATAACATTAGTTGTTTGAGATTTTATCCAAAAATTCTTGTCGGTAAGTTCGTCCTATGGGTAATGACTGTCCATGTACGATTACCTGATTGCTGCCACGCTGGCTTATATGTTGGTTAGATACAATGAAAGATTTATGAATTCGACTAAAAAGGCTAGTTGGTAAAATGGATTCCATATTTCCCATTCGTTCATAAATCACGAATGTCCCTTCTGTACTATACACTTTGATGTAATCCTTAAGGCCCTCAAAATAATAGATTTGATCCGGGTCGAATTTCTTGGTCTCTTTACCCACTTTCAGTAAAATGGGGTCTTGATGTGATTTCCCTGAATTTATATACTGGAGGTACCTGTCTACGGTCTTCAAAAACCGCTCTTGACTAATTGGTTTTACCAAATAATCGAAAACCCCTAAGTCAAAACCATCCACGGCATATTCACGAAAGGCGGTTGTTAAGATTATTTGCGGTTTATTACTTAAGGATTTTACTAATTCCAACCCTGACATTTGAGGCATGTGAACATCCAAAAATAGTAAATCAACCGTATTTTGTTGAAGAAACACAAAGCCATCTAACGCATTATCAATAGAAGCGACTACCTCAAAACCAGGTAATTGATCGACAAAATTTGCCATCAAATTCCGAGCAGGTAATTCGTCATCAATAATTAAACACTTAACCATAAATTAGATTGAGTTGGACCTCATAGAAGTCTGGTTTTTCTACTACGTGCATTAAATGTTTATCTGGATAAAGCAATTTCAATCGTTGTCGAATGTTGGCCAAACCGACTCCTCCATTTTCAGATTCAACTGCTTTTTCCACACTATTTGAAATTGTTATTTGACAGGAGTGGGCTAATGTATCCACCTGAACTTGAATTTTAATCCATGCCGCTCGAATGGAATTATTTGCTCCGTGTTTAATGGCATTTTCAATCAAAGGTAAAAGCAATAGAGGTGGAATTTGAACTTGGTACACTTCATCAGAAATCACCATATCCACTTTTAATTTATCCCCCAAACGAATTTGATGAAGAGCGATAAAATTTCGCAAGTAATCCAGTTCTTCATCCAAAGGAACCCACTCTTTCTGCGCATGGTATAAATTGTACTCAATGAAGTTAGAGAGCTGCAAAATTTGTTGGGCTGTTTCAGGACTTTTCCCCAAAGCGCCTGCATAAATATTGTTCAGCATGTTAAACAAGAAATGAGGATGTACCTGCGATTTCAAAAGGTCTAATTCTGACTTCACCTTTTCTTGTTTGAGCGCCTCCAATAATTGTCTTTGTTCGTACCAACGGCGGAGGAAATAAAACATACCATACATGCCCACCATCAAATATAAACTGACTAGCTCGTACAATATTTTCGGTAATGTAAACAAACCACCATGAAAATGGTCACGAAGAAATTGGGGTTCAAAGTAGAAGTGATTGAATAATCGTTTGACCAAAATCGCAAGCGCACCGATACCGACTAAATAGGCATAACTAGGCCACTTGATTTTGGCCTGATTCATTCGATCAAAAACGACATGCATACTGAAATATGCCGTCAAAAAAGCAACCGGAATATTGAAAATCGAATACGCAAATTGTTTCGTGTATTCATCCGTCAACGCACCAAACCCAATCCACTTGTAGAAAAAAAGTGCACTCCAAAATATGATATTAAAACTGACAATGTTGGCTTTCTGATTCATACAAACAACAATAGCTTTCAAATGTACGCATAATTTAGGAGCACAAATGGCTTGTATCATTTCCTTCGACCAAGTGCCATTATTTTCGACCAACTGCAAATGAATCGCTGTTTATCTAAAAAAAGGGGTGTTGGGCGAAAAAAGAAAATATCACTAATCCAATGGGCTACTTTTGACTGTTCAATTCGCCTAAAAAAATATGAAGTCCCACTTTTTCCTCTTTGTTTCATTTATACCATACTTTGGCTTTTCGGCTCCCAAGGACGCTAAACCTCGTTCTATTTTCGTAAAGCACATCACCGAAAAAATTACCTTAGATGGACATTTGAATGAATCTATTTGGAACTCCGCTAACAGAGCAGATAATTTTTGGCAGTTTTTCCCAACGGATTCCTTGAAGTCGAAAAATCCAACAGAGGTGAAAATGTTGTACGATGATACGCATTTATACGTAGGAATTCGCGCAAAAAGTAAACAGGGAAAATTTATAATCAACTCACTACGAAGGGATTTCAATGGAGCAAGCAACGATAATGTATCCTTAATTTTTGATACGTTTAAGGATGGAACTAACGCCTACCTATTTAGCCTAAACCCCTATGGTGTCCAACGTGAAGCTTTAATTTCAGGAGGCGGAAGTACAGCATCAGATGCGCTAAACCCTACCTGGGATGTAAAATGGCAGTCAGAAGGTCGTATTCATGGAAATGAATACGAGTTAGAATTAGCAATCCCTTTTAGCTCCTTAAAATTTAGAGAGGGAGATCAAAGTTGGCGCTTTCAAACCTACCGATGGGACTTGCAAACCAACGAACAGAGTGCTTGGTCCAATGTACCCCAACAACAACTGTTGATAAATTTGGCCTTTTTAGGTGAAATGGCGTTTGAAAAACCCTTACGAAAAAACCGAGCGCCCATCTATGTGATTCCCTATGTAAATGCCTTGTCTGGTCATAATTTTTCCAATTCCACGAATGCTTCAACCATGGGTTTTGGAGCAGATGCCAAAATTGCTATAGGAAATGGAATGAACTTAGATGTAACCGTGAACCCTGATTTCTCCAATGTTGAAGTAGATAACATGGTCACCAATATTACTCGTTTCGAGGTTTCATTACCGGAAAAACGCCAGTTTTTTATTGATAATAATGACTTGTTTGGGAGCTTTGGAAGTATATACAATGATGCTAAACCTTTTTTCTCCCGACGCATCGGTATCGTGCGAGACACGCTAGGGCGTAATATAGAGAATCGAATTTTAGGCGGCGTTAGACTAAGTGGTAAGTTAGACCAAAACTGGCGCATTGGTTTACTCAATTTACAAACGGCAGAAGATCTTGCAAACAAAGTGGTATCTAACAACAATGCCATGTTCGTTCTACAGCGAAAATTATTCAGCCGCTCTAATTTAGGTTTGTTTTTATTAAACCGCGAGACATTTGGATCCTATGAATTCCAAAATCCCAATAACCTATATAACCGAGTAATAGGAGTCGATTACAATTTAGCTTCAGCAAATAATGCGTGGACTGGTAAATTCTATCTACATAAATCCTTTCAGCCAGGCGATTTTAGTGGAAATCTATCTTCGCAAGCGGTTCTTTCCTACAATACCCGATTTTACAACCTGTTAACCGACTGGGTTTATGTAGATAAAGACTTCCGTTCTGATTTAGGGTTTATTCCAAGGACTGATATTTTAAAGTCTGGAAATGGCATTTCTCGAACCTTTTATTCACAAGGAAATTTGATCAACAAAATAACGCCTCGCATAATCAATTTAATGTTTTTAAAACCAAGTTGGGATTATAAAAAAACTGATCAAATGGTCTGGTTAAATACAGATATTGAGTTCAAAAATCAGGCGCTTTTAACTTTCAGGTACATTTGGAATTATACCTATTTAACTGCCAATTTTGACCCTTCGCGTTCGGGTGCTACACCATTACCAAGGAATCAAGACTACACCTACCAACAAGGTTATATGGCCTTTACATCTAAGAATTCGAGCCTTGTAACATTTACGGGAACCCTCACAGCTGGTCAGTTTTTTAATGGACACAACGTATCATTTAGTGGAACAACCAATGTACGCATTATGCCCAAGACCCTCATTTCTTTGATCACAAATTATGATCACATTGAGCTACCTAAGCCTTATGCAACAGCAGATATATTTCTGATAAGTCCCAAAATTGATTTGACCTTTTCTAAATCATTATTCTGGTCTACACTAATTCAATTTAATAATCAAACCAATTCAATGGGGATAAATTCCCGTGTTCAATATCGTTTCGCACCCTTATCGGATTTGTATTTGGTATACAATGATAATTACTACACCAAAGAATTTGGGCCGACCTACCGATCGATCAACCTGAAGTTAACGTATTGGTTTAATCTGTAAATCAATTATTAACCCAACAATATGAAAAAATTCATTTTAACCCTACTAACAATTACTTTTATTACTTTATCTGGCCTATCATAGGCTAGAATATATGCTGTGTTTCCTCCATCAAACCACCCTAAAATATAAACACCATCTAATTTCATTTGGTCAATGAATTCAGCATAATAATTAACATAAATTTGATAACTGATTGAATCAATTTGTTCAGAACGCCCCTGTCCTGGACTATCCAATGCAATCACTTTGTATTTTATTGAAAGTGGCCCAATTACATTTTTATAATCTTTAATAGACCCAAATCCTCCATATAAAAGCAACAATGGTGTACCCTTGTAAGTGTCCCTAAACAACAGACCGTTAAATATTGAAGAAAAACCATTTAATTCTAACTGGATATTTACAACTCTTGGCACATTCTTGTGCACAAAACGAAAATCTTAGGTAAAACAGTCCTCGAAAAAAGTCTAAAAATCACCAAACACTCAACTGGACTTAAACTTTGAAAATCTACGAATGGGTGAAATAGGAGATGTTTATAAACAAAAAAAGTCACCATTTCTGATGACTTTCTTGTTTGCTCCCCTTTTCGACGAAAGATGCAAAATAATGCGATGATTGAGTATGTGACTATTAGGAAATTGAAGGGTTGAACTTAGTGTCAAATTGCAGGAAGTTCATTTATTGATTTTCTATTCTTTATTCAAATGTTTGCTTTTTCCAATCCATCCCAAATGCGTGTGGTCAAAACTATCAAAGTATTTTAATCCATAACCAGCCAATCTATCAAAAGTTGAATGGGCAAGAAAGATTAAGGCTACTTTCATTATTGAGTCCTCTTTTACATAATATCCAATTAGAAAAAGTAACACCAATACGCCTTGATGGTGAAAAATATTATAAGCAATTGCCCCTAATTTTTTTGTTATTAGAAACAAAGCAAATGACACATCCGGAACAAAAAATAATGCAATGTAGAACCCCCAAGTACCTGGATATAAATGAAAATACGCACCTGTAAATAATAAGAATAGTCCTACTGATTCAAGTTTAAGTATGTTTTTCATAAGGTAAAAATATAAAAAATGCAGCACACCTAACTCATTGACGGACAAAGAAAAAGCCATCATTTCTGATGGCTTTCCTGTTTGCTCCCTTACAAGGTGGAATGTTGTAGTCGTTTCCATTGGTTGAACTTGCCTGGCATTTGGACGATATTTTAGTATGTCCAAAGCAAAATTACATATAGCTTGTGAAAAATATGGATAGTTAGGCACTTAACTCAAACAAACTTACAGTTGCGTTATGGTAGTGCTTTGGTAAATCCGCTGTATTAGATAATTGTGAAAGGCCTAAGAAATTGAACCCAAAACTAGTATAATGTTGTATCAATTTTTGATTTTCCCCTACTGTATCCAAGCGGATAAACTTTTTGTTGTTTTGAATTGCATATAATTTAGCCCATTCTACAATTTGCTTTACATAGGCCTTCCCGCGACAATTAGGATTTGTTGATATTCTATGAATATAGACAGATAGGTCTGCGTCTTTATCGACCCAAATTAATGGGTCAGAAAAAGTAGTCGCCCAAATACAAACTATTTCTCCTTCTATTATTAATTTCCATTGTCTTTTTCCAACAATTTCATTTATAACCATCTCTCTATCAAACTCCGGCCAATGAGTAATGAATCTTTCTTTTTGATATGCTGTCGCAGACCTGTATAAATCAAATATGAATTCCAAATCGTCTATTGTACTATTTTGTATCTCCATTTATGTTAAATTTATTTTATCAAATGTACAAAAAGAAGAGAAAAAGGCAGGCTATTTTTGACTAATTACGAAGCATTTACGTAGAAGAACGAAGCTCCTCAAGCTCACTGATAGACAAAGAAAATTTTACGAAAACCTCTGCTGACCTCGAACCACAAAAATCAACATTAAATCCTCCATATGATTCGATAGACCATATTTCTCCTAATCATTATGATTTAGGGTTGTAAATTCACGAAAAATGAGGTTTTGAAAATTAAAAAGATGCAACCACAAAAAATATCCGTTTGACGAATGTGGGCGTGGGTTTTAAACAAAAAAAGAGGTCGAAATGACCTCTTTTTGATTTGTGCTCCCCTTTTCGACGAAAGATGCAACTATAATGCGATGATTGAGTATGTGACTATTAAGAGATTGAAGGGTTGAACTTCGTGTCAAATTGCAGGAGGGGTAGTAAATTACTTAGCCTGCTGTTCCATAAATGAAAGTTTATCCCAATATCCCCTTTGATAAGCTATTTTGTCATTCTCCATCCAAAAAAATCCACAGCCTCGGAGACCTTTCGGGTCTTTCCACTCTAACATTCCGACATTGCCCTCTTAAAAAATGTTTTCGACAATACAAACCATTTCAAATTGCTCAAACTCATTCTTGAACATATTTTTGATATTTTCCTTTCCTTGTACTATTCCATTGGGTGTTTGATGATTTATACAATCCTCTGTATACAAATCAGCTAAACGCTCATAATCGTAAAGGTTAAAGAACTCAACCCACTTTTGTAAAATTTCTTTTGGTCTCATAAAACATAAAAAAGGTTACACAATAAAAGTATACCCTTTTTATCATTATTGCTCCCTTAATAGGTGGAATGTTGCAGCCATCAATAACCTTAAAACTATCTAAATTGATAGGTAATGAACTATTTTGAAAAGATAATTGATTTAAGTTTCAAATATTCCCCTCCAATTATTTCAATTTGATGAACATCGTGTAAAATACTTGGATTTCATTTCTTCCAACTTTTATAAAATTTAAGTGAGATACATTCTAAGTTATACTTTTATAACCATTAAAAATATGGTGTAATGTCATTTTATTTATACATGCTGAAATTTAATTTCCCCAAGTCAATCATCATTACGTATTGATATTAAACAAATGCACCTTTGTCACAGTCCATATTGGATATTTTAACTTGAATACCAACAAAAGGTATTATTCCTAAAAACACTTATGTTAGCATAGTACGTTTTACAACGGATAGGGTATTGCCTAAGGTGGGGCGTTTCTGCACTAATGTTGATTTGAAAACCTAATGTTCATTAAAGCACAAAAGTGTCATAGAAGTGCTTCACCCCCCGCTTATGGCAATACCATGTTGACTGAGGTTTTTCTTCAGTGCTATAATCATTCGTTCCGAGATTTCATCAGCATATTTTTCTGGAGAGTGTTTGTAATGCTTCCCATAATCTGAAGTCTTATTAGCAAATTTTGCTAACGACTTGTTGTCTCGCTTTTTTATTAATTCTTTTAACATGCTCATTTATTAAAATAGTTAGCCATAAAATGCTTGTTCAAATCTTCGTTGAAATAGTGTTTCCGTTTTTTCCAAATAAAGCCGTCCCCTTTGCTGATTATCGCAACATCTATTGGACCACCAACACTTTCTTCTGATGAGGAAATTCTCCTTTTCAGATATGTCAAGTAGATGAGACTTTCAGCCATTTCAGCAAGATCTTCCTTTGATAATATTGCAACCGTATCAACTGTAGGACTTATTTGCGTTTCTTGTTTTATTTTCTTGATTTCGTCTATAAGCTCCATCAATAATGGTTCGTTATCATTGTTTCTTATTGCATCAGACAACGGTTGATTGGCAGCTCCAATGATATCGGCAATTGTAGTATTATACTTTGCAAAAGTTTTCTGAATTGCAGAAATATAAGTTGTTTCTATGTCTGGGTCAATTCCCTTAATAAACATATTTATTACATCTGTTTGTGCATAGGGTAGTATTGAACCATTATTTGAATCGGTAATTTCATCAGATAAGTCGGCTTTGTATCTAAGTCTATTGTCTATGACTTCCGAAATTTTTATTGCACTTACTGAAGGATAAATCTGCTTTTCTCCAAAACCACCAAATACCAAACCCGTTTCTCTCCCTAAAAAGTTTAATGACTTGAAATATCGCCAATACAACTCATTAATGACAGGTCTTATATCTCCATTAATTGCAATGCCATCAAAAACAACATCACAAACTTCTGAAATTGCATCAGTGGAATATGTTACAAATTGTTCAAGTGTATAGTCGGCAAAATCTGCTAAAGTCTCATCATCATCTGAATAGGTTGCCAAAGTTTTGTCTAAGTCAGCTTTAGCAAAGTTATTGAAGTCAGCTAATATCTCTAGTTCTGTTTTGGTTCCATCAAGTAATTCAGAAACCCTATCTTTTAGTCCGCCTAAATGCCAATAACCAAACACTTTTAATTTTGAAAGCTGTGCTGTTGGGTTTGTAAAACAATCATGTGCTTTTAAAAATCGAAGAAAGTCATCCTTGTAATGCTCAACTTTATCAAATTGTTTATCTAGCAATTCTTTTCTATAGAGTTTTATTATGATTTCCCACGGTGTCTCCATAAAACTTGATGAACTGTATATCATTATTCCGACAGGATGGTACTTTGATAAAGTGAAAATTTTGTTTGCAGTGTTATATATTTTCTTACTGTTTCCTCCTGTCACTGTAACCGCACTGTCTGCAGCCATTGTCATGCCATTTTTGTTTAAAATTCCTATTACTGCTGTCATATGGTTATGTAGTTTATAATCTCAGCCAACGTACCCACGCTTGGCGCAGTGGGGGATTTAAAGGCAAAAATTGTCTGCAAGCACTGAACCCGCTTTTTGCCAAACGCTTGCTATGCACAGGCCTTTTTTCTTATTTCAATTGCAAACAATTCAGATAAATAGAAATAAGAAGTTACATCCTTTGGCTTTTCGGTTTTGGGTTTAAAGACTAATTCAATATTGTCTAACTCTACCGATATTAATCCGATGTTGTTTTCTTTCAGCAATTCCAAATCTACACGGTGTATGTATTGTTTCGGGTAAGCCAAATACGATTTGTGAGAGAAGAATTTGTATCGCATTGCCTGATAAAAACCCGACTTCCAGTCTTTGAGTTTTGCTTCTACCGAAAATAAATTCCGTGTATGTGATTTGTATTTCCTTGTTCTGGTTATTTTATCACCCTCGATGCAAATGAAATCTCCACCTTCCAAACAGTTCAATAATTTTTTCAAACGGTTTTTATCAAAGCTGTTTTCGTACAGCAATTCCAAATTCAACATTTGGTTTTGTTGAAACAATCTCACAAACAGAGACATCATACCATAATCATTCAAGAAAAGTTTTTCATCATTCATCTCGGTAGTAAAAACCAAATCAGCCACACCGTTGCCTGTGCTGAACTCAGTGGTAATGTATTCGGTATTGAAAACTCTTGAGAGATTTTCCACCAATACTGGTATCATTTCGCTTTCGTATCTGAACATGGTTGTTATTTTATATTTTCAAAAACCTCTTTCCAAACTATTAAGTGTTTATAATCATCACGCTTGTAAACGGCAGTAAGTTTTTGATAATTGCTAATTGCCTGATTTATTCGTTGCAGAAAGTAAGACTGTTTGTCGGCAACATTTTTTATGGTATCCACTTCTTTATTAACAGAATAGAGGTAATGGAGTTTATTATTCTGTGCATTGATTACATCTTCTGCCGATTTGCCGTTGCAATATCTGCACTGACAAGCACCTAATACATTTGAGATTTGATTTAACCTTGTTGGCTTCTTCTTTTCAATAGAAACCGTTCCTAACAATTCAGGGAAATAGTATCGTTCATACAAATTAAATCCCCGTCCTGCATCTTTATGCATATCCTCTGAAAAACTCTCAAACCTTGCTGCACCTGCGGAGAAACCAACTAAGCCCAATGAAATCAAACCTAATCCTAAACTATTCAACCGTCCTGCAATTACAGGTCTACCAGTGAAACTCTGCAATTTTAAAAGTGTATCAATGTAGTGGAACAACACAATAGCAGAACTATCTCTATCAATTCCTTCTGCATACACAATATATCCGTCACACTCATGAGCCGAATAATAATTGAGCAAATCATTTTTGTATTGTTGGTCGGTTAAGCTACTGCTGTTGATACAAATTCCTGCATACAATTTTTTGTTAGCATAAGCAGGAACTGAATTTTTGTAGTCAATACTTTCTTTAAGCAGTTTAATATCCAAATCAAACCATTGCTCAACAGGGTTCTGCTTGTATGTAGGCAACACATTTGTATTGTGTGTGTAGTGATAAGGCGAAACAAATATATCAGCACCCAACTTTGCTTCTTCATCTATTACAGATTTTACATAGTTCCGTTGCTTCGTGTAAGTGTTGAGATATGCAGGAGTAATAACTTCAAAAGTTGGTGGGCAATATGGAAGTTGCATTAACCCTTTTCTTTCGGTGTATGTGTCGTAAGCAAAACGGACTGTTTCGGGATCAATAATTCTTGAAAACTGATTGCCTTTAATTAACTGCAATAATTTCTTTTGCTGAAACTGATGGATTGCAGGGAACTCAACATAAATAGTTTCGCCAGAATTTTTTAAATATTCTTCTAAAACACTTCCATCATTCCATAAACGCAAAACAAATTTTGGTGTGGTGTCATATTCTCTTTCCAGTATGGCATCTTCTGTATTAAAAATATTTATCAGTTCGTCAATATTCAGGTAACGCTGATAAGGATTTTTTTCAAGCAACTTGAAAATGATATTTTCAAATTTGTTGGTGATGTCGACAAAATATTTCCTTGGTGGTATTGGTCTTTCATTTTTTATTTTGTCTATGAGTTCGGGAAGATTATTAAAAACATACGGAACTTTTGAAGTAAGCATTTCATAAAAAATTACTCCCAATGTATAAAGATCGCTTCGCTTATCAATATTTTTGCTGTCGGTAATTTGTTCGGGAGAAGAATAGAGTGGAGAACCTAAAAAATTTCCCGTGCTTGTGAGTGCTGTGTAGTCAATGACTTTAGAAATTCCGTAATCCAAAATTTTCACTTGGTCGCCATTGACAATTATGTTTTCAGGTTTCAAATCACGGTGAATAATCCCTTTGCTTTCATCTTCGCCCCTTACTTGATGCAAACCTTTGATGCCTTCCAATATGTTTTTGAAAATAGAAACTATCTGTGCTTCGCTTTTCAATCCTTTATTCTTGATAATTTTTTGTAGTGTTTCTCCTTCTGCAAAATCCATTACTAAAAAATAAGAAGGCACACTTAAATCACTTCCTTTAAAATCGTCAACATACTTTACTAAGAAAGGATGATTAACAGTTTTCATTATATCTATTTCTCTTTGAATTCGGTTGTTTTCTCCACTATGTTTATATTCCTGAAGAATGTAATCTTCTCTGAAAACTTTTATTGCATAAGTATTTCCATCTTTGGTTGCTTTATAAACAGAACCAAAACCACCAGAACCGATAAAATCAGTAAAAGAGTAGCCGTTTATTGTTTGATTAATTAGTGCCATTTGTCAAAGGTAGTTAATTTGTAGTTTTTGTAAGCTTGTGCCTAACTCTCTATTGTACGCAATAGTACTAAAAAGAGTATGTGTTTCAAAGTATTTATAACATTAGCACTCAAACACCCTAAAGGCATAAAAATGAGAATATTACGCTATGCGCATTTTAAATATTTATGAAAGTTTTTTGGCTAGGATTGATTTTTTGACTGATCAACAGAAGGCAAAAAATATAAATTGGTTTAGATTCCCAAAAAATGAAAAACTGCTTTTAGCTCTTAAAAATATATTTCCTCATCCTTTTGATTTAGGGTTGTAAATTCACTAAAAACGAGGTATTGAAAATAGAAAAGATGCAACCACAAAAAATGTCTCTTTATAGAAAGATATGATGGTTTTTAAACAAAAAAAGAGGTCGAAATGACCTCTTTTTGATTTGTGCTCCCTCTCCTGGGCTCGAACCAGGGACCCCATGATTAACAGATTTTTTGGGGTCATTATGTAATGTTACCAAACAGGGTTTAAACACTGATTTGGTCGAAATTAAATACTAATTAGTTTCCGTTGTCCAACCTCATATATTCATGTTCGACATTCTTGGCACGTTTCTTGGCAGAAACTTAAACAAATAGAGTGGACCTTTCTAACGGCTTATTTACACCATATTTGATTAATAAATTAGACATTAATTCTTCTACCCATTTTGGAATAAATGGCCCAATAATAATTTTAGTGATTAATATTTCCAAATCAATTGGCAAGCAAAAACCAAAAGGGTTTTCTTCACTGAATTTTTGATTATATGATATATGAAATAATCTAATTTCATTTTCATACTTGTACGCATCTTGTTTTGTAATAATAGGAAAGATTAAATTGCCTTCGGGAATTATATCATTTTCTTGATTTACGTATCTAACCGCGCTTAAATATAAATCAGGTACAGTATTAACTAATGCTTCTGTCAATTTTGTTGTATCAGATACAATAGCGACACCATTTCCTAATTCACTGTAAATTCTCCACATAGCAACAGATTCCCCATCAAAATTATTCCAACAGTTTATGTATGCTTGTTTTCTAACAGATTCATAAACTTCATTCATAGATTTGTCAAAATCGGAAGATGTTTTATGCCCTTTATAACCATCTCTTTTCATTTCATAAAATGCCGCGTCTCTATATTTCGTATTTAAGGATAGCATTCGTCCTTCAAATTTGTCCTCAGACTTGTCCATTCTTGCCAAGAATAGTGCTCTTGAGTCTAAAAGAGAGAGTAATTTTGTTATGTTTAAATACCTTATTATTTTAGTTGAGCGCTCCGGTGTTACCACTGGAGATGAGTCTTCAATTATTGCCATAGTTTAATCCCGATTTTATGTTTGACGGCTTATTAGAGAGTTCTATTTCTTTTGTTTTAAAAACAGAAATTATACCCGATACGATTGAAAATATAATTAAATCGGAACAAGTCCAAAGTTGGGTAAAAAATGCACCAATATCCTCACTTATTATATCTACAGGAAACACCTTAGTTGACTATAAAAATAGAATTTTAATTGATAAACTATCCATTTTTTTACAAGGTATTAGTGAATTAGATGAGGACAAAAAAATAAAATTTGAGAAAAAATACTTAGCAGATAAAAAAACTAAATCTAAATTCTATAAAGACCTCTTTATAACATTAGAAAAATTAGACGAAGAAAAGAAAGCTCTGTTTCTATCAAATTTATTTAGTTCTTTAATCAATGACGAGATTAGTAAGGAAGATTTTTTCAGGTTTTCTCACATTGTTTCTAACCTTTATATAGAATACCTTGATGAATTCTTCAAACCATTTCTATTGGGTGAATATAAATCTTACATTCACCCCAAACCAGATTTAAATATAATCTTTGAAACGCATGGATTGGTTGAAAGAACGATTTCAAATGAGAGAGATGCAATAACCAAGGGTAACAAAATTCAAACCAAATACAAAATCTCGCAATTTGGTTTACTTTTCAAGAAGCATTGTATCGCATCAAAATAAACAACTATTAATCTCCTTTGACTGCTCCTCCGTTAACTGACCAACATAATGTTGGGTTACAACAGTAGTAGCATGACCCAAATGCTCTGCAATATGATTAATTGAACGCCCATTTCGGTTCAAGGTAGTAGCGAAAGAATCGCGAGCGATATCAAGTACTAGGTTAAGAGATAAATCTAATTTCTTTGTTACATACCTCAGCTCCTTATTTATTTCACCACAAAGCTTATGTGACTTGTTTGACAAGGTTGTGTCGGTGTAGCCATCCTTCATCTTACCGATAATAAATGGACTATCCTTCACCGCAATTTTATCTAATACTTCTTGAAGTTTGTCTGTTATTGGTGCAACGATTGGTTTAATATTACTTCGTCTGGTCGTCTTTGTTTTAGTCCGATAGAACCGAAAACAACCTCCTTGAATGTGGTCCCATCTCATTGCCAATAAGTCAACAAAATTAATTCCATTACACCGGTACAAGAACAACCAAATATCACGTGCCCACTCCTGTTCTTTTGTCTCAAACTCTTCTAGTTCAGCAATTGCTTGAATTTCTTCTGCTCTCAATACGACCTTAGAGGGGAAATAGGTTCTGATAACATAACCTCCTCCTCCAAATGGATATACATATTCCTGCGGTATAAACTTGGTGATATTTCTATGGTGATTGATTACGGTGCGAATATCAGTCATATATCCAGCAATGGTAGCAGGTGAAATTCCTCGCTTAGAAATCTCGTATTCAAAATCATGTAGAAAATTGGCCGTTATTTCCTTGTACGTTAACCCTGGCTTGAACTTTTCCAACTGGTTTCTTGCAGTCTTCATTCTGTTTTTAGACGTAGATTTTAACCGCTTAAATTCTCTGTAATATTCCGCCATCTCGAAGTAGGTCATATCAGTTGATGTAAGCTTAATGACCGGCTCAATTACCTCCTCCTTTAAAAACTCTTCCCTGAAACGCTTAGTATCTGATAGACCTATTGTATCAAATACTCTTGCAGCTTTTACACGAAATTCATCACACCTTTGACGATATTCTTTGCTCTTTTCATCGAGCGACCGTTTTACAAATACATGATTATATTGTTGGACCGTTAGTTTATCAACGTTAAGACGTAATACTTTACCTTTGTCTTGGACGATTACTGCAAGATTAAATCTTCCATGTTTATCAGGTCTGTTTCCCCGCTTATCCAAGTTTATATTAATTGTTGCCATACTTTGCTTTACTGTTCAATGTTGGTAATGATGGTAATTCAATAGTTGTGCTTCCGCCTGTTTTAATCCAAAGGTCAAGTTCGTCTCTGTCAAATCGCGGTGAACGGCCAATCTTCGAAAATGGTATCTTACCATTCTTCATCCACTCAGATAACGTCGAACGTGAAATATTTAGATAATCACATGTCATCTTAACTGTTAGATATTTGGTGTATATATAAATGAAATCTCTCATCTCAATTTGATTAATCACTGAAGTTTTCATGATGTTTAATAGTTAGTTATACCACTTAAACACTCTTGTACATTTGGTTCTTGTGGAATAATGAATTCTAGCTTTTCTAAGTCAATTTTTGTGAAGTCAATAATGATTTCGCTCTCATTTCTTCGGGTTATATATGATAATACCTCTTCCTTTTTAATTTCTAATTCAAAAATTAGAGGATATGGTTCTTCAAATAAGCTACCTCTTCCTCTCTTTGCGAACCACTTGGCTTTTTCAAAATCGAGTGTCCAAGAACATCCCAATAAACTAATCTCAAAAACATCCTCTCCTGATTTTACACCTCTCCAAACCTTTAGAACATCTGGTAATTCGTTGAATTGTTTAAGCTCCTCTTTATTCATCATAAGTAATGGGTTTCCGCCGAAATTAAATAGCTCAATAATTTCATCTTTATGTTTGTGTGCCGTCTCAGTATCGTTAAAGACATCCCCTAAAATCTCGTAGTACATAGGAATTCCTACTTTCTCAATGACTAGCTCTTTATTTGCATGCAGCCACGAAATCCGCCATGGTCTTTCAATTAACCACGAAATTGTCTCGAAGTCATTCTCAAGGAGGCAATCATCGTAGTGTTTTTTCTTTATCCGCAAAGCTTCATTCCATTTCCCATTTTCTTTATTCTTTTTATTAGGTTGTGAATCATAAGTTGTGTTGATGAAATGATGCTTTATCATTGGCCCAATTCGAGTCTGAACTATACACCCAGCAAGCTCCTTACAGAGTGTTTCTTTTTGGTAGTTAAAATCGTACATGTTTAAAATTTTTAGTCATTTAATTGATTTATTGAAGGGCCCAGTATTAAACCAGGCCCAATTGTTTAGCTTACTTCTTCACTTTCGAAACACTTGACTTCAAACTTTTTAGTTTGATTATCATATTGGATAAATTCTTCTCCAATCGCTTGAAAGTCAATAGTCTGAACATCCATCAAGTCAAGCTCAAACGGTTCTTGCACCGCGTCAACGTTTTGGTCGCCAAATTTTGAGATTAAGCTCTGATACGCCTCCTTAGAAGTAGCTCCATGGATTTCATAATCCACAGGTACTACAAAATGCTGACTCACCCAAACTGCCACACAGATGTCAGTTGTAATCGTTTTTGTTTTTTTGTCTGTTGACATAATTTTATTGTTTTTAATTATAATATGGGTTGAGAACCTGCAACCCAACAACAGGTATTATCTAAATATTTTTAAGAGATACTATCACAAAGTGCCTCATACCCATGATTAGAAAGGTATAGATTAAGATAGATGGCGGAGCAATGCCCCGCCTCTAAACCAAATCCAACACATCAAACAAAAATGTATGAAAATAAAAATGAGATAAAGGTCTATCACCCAACTTGGGTGTCAACACATTCCTTTACATTTACATCAGCAATACCTTGAAAGTAAACATCGATAACATCCCAAGCATCAATGTCCTCAAAATCTATACTTTCAGTTAGGTTAAGCATATCAGAACCGTGCTCATTTAGAAGTTTGATATAGGATGTTTTGTCCTCATTCTCATCAAATTCATAATCTATTGGCACTTCAAATCGCTGAGTAACTAGTACTTCCATTACTACATCTACTACAATCTCTTTTGTGTTTACACTTTTCATAATATTAAATTTTAAAATGTTTGGTGGGGTTTAAAACCTATACTCCCCAAGGTTTTCAAATCATGCTTTTAGCTGCAATTGAAACGAGTAAATTTCGTTTCAATGCACAATGTCAGTTTAAAATTTTTACTTACATTGTTTGCAAAAAAATATAAATCCGCAATAATTGCAAGCACCACTATTTTCAATAATTTGCGTGCAAGCCAACATCAATCCTCCCACTCCCAAGTTGATTGATTACTATGATACTTTATCTACATGTATAACTTTTTAAATGACTTACATTGAAAACAAAAAAACACTCCACATAACTAACTATAAACCTCTTGATACTTAGTAAATGACAGCTCCTGTATTTGCTTCGCTGCATCCATCAACATTTCACTATCATTCTTACCATCAACATAACTATCTTCTCTACCCATTGACTTAGTAAAAACCTTGACTTTCTTGTCATTGTCATCAAGCCAGAACCCTCTAACTGATAGATAAGGAATGTTACTCACAGGGTGAACGTTCTTAATAACATGAAACTCCGGTTGAATAACCATGCGCAACCTCTTCAATTGCAGACTCATTTGGTAGAACTTAGTATGAAACTCATAAAACCTACCCCCATCATTTGATTCGCACACATTGTGTGTATAGTAGTCTATCATTCCTTGCTTTAGCTCTGTTAGCTTAGTCCAAATATGTATGTTTGTGGTATCACAGGAAACATTTTCTTTAAAATTATCTTCGTAAATAAACTTCACCACACTTTGTATCGGTGGTAGGTTCTTTAGCTGCGGATTGTCATTAAAGAAATTTTCTGTCATATTTCTGTCTTCCTCTGTCTTATTATAATTAATGCCAAGACCCAACACGGCATATTGGTACACATCATTACACCCATTCAAAGCATCCAACGCACGCTGAACAATATCGTTACTGTAAGTGAGAACCTCCTGAATGAATGACATATACAATTTGCCTGTTTGGTTTGACAAAGGTAAAAACAATGTTGTACTTTGCAAAAAACTTACAAAATATTTTTACTAAATATTTTTGCCCGGTCGATATTAGATTGAAATACCTTCCGCTTTTTCTTTTCAAATTTCTCTTGATTTGTGACCCATCTTGCCTTCCTCCAATACTTTTTGACATCCTCATCAGAAGGGTTTAAATCCATTATGGGACATTCAATCTTTACACCAGGCAAGATACCTGTAAATTTGAATCCGGTCGATTTAATCAAATCTCTAAGCGGTTCAATGTATTCTTGGGAAGTATATAATCCATCATGGATAGTAAACAATGGAGCATCAGGATACTGCTGATTAAATTGTCTAGAGACTTGATTTAGTAGCAGGTAGCTTTCGCTGCGCTGTAGTACATAAGACAGTTCCTTACCTCCTATATTTTCAAGTGCACTCTCTAGCCATTTATTAACTCCAGGGTAACATTTCTTCATGTACCTGACTTTAGGATTATTATTCCTCCTTGTTAGGTCATCATCAAAAAGAACATACATGGTGCTTTTCTTTAAGGACTTTCTTTCTTTTTGTAGTTCCTCAGTTGAGATTTGATAATCTGTATTTGCTTTTATCACATGAGTGTAAAAATCCTCATTAAAAGGACTACCCTGATAATCTTGAATATTATCAATCTCACTACTGTCAAAAATTTGACACCACATATATGGACTATGTTTTTTTGTACTTGTTATATATGTTATATTATTACTTGTTAACCCTGTATTATTTGTAACATATTTATTTAAATAACCTGTATTACTTGTTACCAATTCTGTATATGTATTATTAATTAACATATTCCTGTTTAATAACTGATTGTACATATACGGGTAAATTGTCTTTAGATTATATCCATTATCACATGAACTAAAGAACTCTTCTTTCATTATAGATGCCAATATATAAGGTTGACTAGCCTTAACATCTGCACCTACCAATGGTTTCCCATCACATAGCAGAAACTGTCTTATATTTTTATGAATTCTTGTATAAACAGAGTTTAAACGGTGATTTTTACCTGAAACCATTGGATTTAGCTCGCCAACGTTAACTTTATCTACATAATACAACCACCGGCCTATCATATTCTGTATTACTTTAATCTGAAATTCATTATTTCGCTCCACTTGTTCCATTAATTGGGTATACGTATTGTTAATGTATTCATACACCCTAGGGTCAAATGAAATTGTATGTTCCTCAAACTGTTTTAATAGAAAATCGTACTTTTCCGTCATATCGATATTTTCCCTATATGAGGATTGAGCTTTTTGTATTCTACTTACCAATTTTAGATTTTTAGGTAAGGTCTTAAATGCTATATCTCCGGTGTTATACTTATCAGTCAACCAAAAGCTTTTGGATATTTTTCCCTCTAAGTATTTATTATTGGTCGTGATTATGGGGTCTGATTTGTCCGTCAATAAATGTAAAGCTTGATAATACTGCCTATTTCCAAGAACCTCCTTCATTTGCTCAGAATTCATGGTTCTCACATAATTGTTAGACTTATAAAAGTCTAAATTTTCATTATGTACTACAACGCGAGAAAGTATATAGTATAATCTATACTTTAGGTTTTGCGATTGGGTTTTAGATAGATTAGGTAATCTCGAAATTATCGATTTAACATCAACAGTGGAAGGTATTATTAGTTTTAGACCCTCATTTTTTTTATAAAGCATTTAAGTAAATATCCCCACATTGCCAGTTGGTAACAGACAACTAAATCAATGTGAGAGCACGCGCACTCTTTATGTACTGGGGTCGAATCTGTTACTCTTCAACTATGCACAATGTATAGAGTAAAGAAAATATTTGGATAAGTCAAATAGGGGGTTTGGATACGGCTAAAAATTGAAGCGCTTTCCCTCCATTTAAGAGGCGCTTTAGTCGTACCGGAGCTATGTGTAACTTTCAATCAATGAAAATATCGAAATTGGTGCTAGGAGTAACCAAATCCTAGATTTATGGTCTTAAATTGATATGATTTTGACGTAATTTAGATGTGTGGGAATTGACCCACCCTTAAAACTAGAACCCTTAAAATAATATGACCAAAAAAAATTTGGACACTGAGGAATTTACACCTGCACCAGGTGTTATCACATCACTATCCCAATTGACAAGAGACCAATTCCTTGAGTTGATTAGCTGCGACCATCCTGAAGCGAAAAAGTACCGGAGGTATCACATGAAAGAATACGAATACCGCATAAAATCAAACAAAGCTCTGAATGAATTCTACCGCGAACGCTTTTTTAAAGAATAAGATTTCAAGCATCTATTGTAATACAAGTTGTGACATCTTCTTTACACGAACGATTGTTGATTTAGAACAAGGAATAATACTTGATATGTCGTTATATGAATATCCTTTATTCAAATAGGAAAGTATCTTCTTGTTCTTTGGTTTGGAGATGAATTTTTCAGGCGACTCAATTGTACCAACCTGACGGCCTGTATAAAGCTTTTTTTCTTTACGAAGGTTAATTCCCTCACGTTGGCGTTCTAAAATAAGACTTCTTTCATAGCTCCCTAAAACGACAACAAGCGAAAGTAAACATTCCGAAAATGGGTCAGGTTTGCCATTATCATCAATGTTACGGATATATGGATTTCTACTAACAACTTTGATTGACCGTTCTGTTAGTTCTTTATATACTGATAGGCAGTCTAATGTAGACCTTCCAAGGCGCGTGAAATCATGACATTCTAAATGCGTCAATTTCCCCTGGTCAATTAGCTTTTTGATTTGAGAACCTTTTGCTCTTTCATATAGAGGTATTGAGCCACTGCACCGGTCAATAAATACATAATCAAATCCTTCAAGGTTCTGAAGTTGGCGCTCAGGATTTTGGGAACCATCAGTCGAGCTGACGCGGGAATAAAAAACTTTCATATTTGTACCAGATTATAGGTCGGTACAAATTTAACCATAAACAAGGGTAATCCGGAATTTTTGAGGGTATATTACTTGTACTCATTTAACTATACCCAAAAAATGGAATTACATTCAATATATCTAGCCGTTAGACATCAAAAATTAAAATAGAATTCTTAATTGAAGGTTCACTTAAGGTTGACCGGGTTTTCTTTTTTAAAACAGTAGGCAATTCAGCCTGAATCCATCATAAGCCTGTTCTAAAGGTCCTCAATAAGCCCCGGTGAAATAATCGCATAATCATACATCTGGCTGCCATGCTAGGGGTCCCCACGGGAGGAGATGGGTGGAGGTACCCCTTGCCGTATTTCGCCTTACACAGGCAAAACCTTCGTTTTTAGCCCCTAATCGATAGCCCTTTGTAAGTCCGGACCCATTTTTCACCAAAACTCGAAAATTCTTTTACCTAAAAAACCTATGAAATATATTTCAACGGCCTTTTTCAAAAAAAAATCGCACCAAAAAATCACCGGAAATCGAAGAATACTCTGGACATTTACCATATGGATTTAACACAAATACAATTTCACCAACATCCAAAATGGCAACTCATTAAATCAAGCCCCAAAAGGTTAATTTTCAAATCGCTATATATCATTGACGAGTATGCCACTATTGAAATTGAGACCGAAGGAGATGCTATTTACGGATTAATCAAGAGCACTACTAATCCAATTGGCAACAGGGTTATCTTGGGCAAAGGAATGCCATTGGAGTTATTCCTCATGCTAATTGTTGATGTGTTGGCTGAAGATATTTTTGAATATTCATGAATATTCAAATTCAGTGGATTAAACTTGATTAAAAAGAATACTTATAAGTTCCGCCCACCATAATTAACAACTCCTTCAATCTGATTCTCCACACCATCTTCCAATTGTGGGAAGAAATCGATACAGAATTTCCTTTAATGCTTTCAGAGGTAGTTACATTCACCAGTGAAGATGCAGCAGGGGTAGTTTATCGTATGGGTTTAATTTTCTTTAGGCTTTGTATGATACTATCAGCATTAAGAAAGTTTGAAAATGGAGAAATGACCGCTACAATTATTTGTACCGATGAAGATTTTAATACAGTCTTACTAATAGTTCAAACCTACTTAGAGCATAGTTTACTAATGTTCAATAACCTACCCAAGCAAAATGAAACCATGCAGTTTCATTCAGGCGATGGCAAACGCAAATTCTTTGAGGCTTTGCCCCAAGAATTTACAAGGAAGGAAGCAACCGAAGTAGGCACTAAATTTAAGCTATCTGCCAGAACGGTTGATGATGTGCTAAAATCTGCAACCGGGTACACCCTTACCAAAATCAAAGCAGGTTCATACCAACGCATTTGAAACTGTTCCTTCGGGGGTTTTTTTTTGCCCCACCAGTTCAAACCCTTCTACACATTGCAGACTTTGAAGACTTTGCAAGTTTTGCAGGTTGGGGGTACAACCTTTCATATTTCTGCTTATATTTGCCGCAATGAAATTTTTTGCCTTCATAATGAGCATTTACCTTTTGGTGCTGTCATGCCTTCCATGCATTGACAGGCAGGAGCGTAATGTAATGGCTGAGCAAAAGATTTCTGCTACTACTCAGCAACAACAACACCAAACTGGTGACGAAGCCTGTACTCCCTTCTGTACTTGTTCCCACTGTCCTGCATCAGCTTTTTATCAGCCTTTGGCATTATACAAAATGCCTAAAATGCTATTTCAATCTGTGAAGTTTCATTACGAAATAGTGTTTAACTCCTACGACTTCCATTCTGTTTGGCAACCGCCTAAGATAGGTTAATCTACAAATCACAACATTTCGTTTCCTTAATGCTATTCATCAGGCTTTATAGTTTGATGTAATTCATTTTACGTTGTGGTATGCTTCCCGGTTTATAGCCGTGATTAATCATATAAATCAAAAACAAATTGTCCATTAAAAGCAAAAAGAAAAAGCGTAAACCGCTTACTCTATTGCAGGTATTCAAAGCGGTAGGGATAGCGATAATATGCATCTTGATGTTGTTGGCTATTGTTGCAAGGATTAACCAATACATAAAATTCATAAACAAATAAAATTTTCAATGTTTCAAAAAATAATTCAGTTCTCAATAAAAAACAAACTTGTAGTGGGGGCTTTTACATTGGCTCTCATTATTTGGGGCGTTATATCCGCTATGCGGTTACCAATTGATGCCGTGCCCGACATCACAAACAACCAGGTACAGATAATTACACAAGCTCCAACATTAGGTGCTCAGGAGGTAGAGCAGTTTATTACCACACCTATTGAGTTGGCAATGGCAAATATTCCCAATGTAATTGAAAAGCGGAGCATTAGCCGTAGTGGTATATCCGTAATCACAATTGTTTTTAAAGACAATGCTGATGTCTATTGGGCAAGGCAGCAAATAAGTGAACGACTTAAAGAAGCCGAAGCACAAATTCCGCAAGGATTGGGTGAGCCCACTTTGGGGCCTATTACTACGGGATTGGGTGAAATATATCAATATATCATTCATGCCAAAAAAGGCTTTGAAAACAAATACACCGCTACTGATTTGCGTACCATGCAGGATTGGATTGTGCGGAGGCAATTGGCAGGTACAGAAGGTTTGGCAGAAGTAAGCGGTTGGGGTGGTTATGTAAAGCAATATGAAATTGCTTTGGATAACGACAAGCTCAATGCAATGAATATTACCATACCTGAAATTTACAAAGCATTAGAGAGTAACAATGAAAACACCGGGGGCAGCTACATAGAACAACGCAGCAATGCTTATTTCATTCGTGGTTTGGGACTGGTAAAGTCATTAAGTGATATTGAAAAAATAGTTGTAAAAAACGTAAACGGCATTCCTGTATTAATCCGGGACGTGGCAACGGTACAGTTTGGCAGTGCAACACGGTACGGTGCAGTTACAAGAAACGGTGAAGGCGAAGTAGTGGCAGGTATTACCCTGATGCTGAAAGGTGAAAACTTTGCACAGGTAATTACAAATGTTAAACAGCGAATGGCACAAATACAAAAATCATTGCCCGAAGGCGTAGTAATAGAACCATTTATTGACCGAACAGAATTAGTAAACAGGGCAATGGGTACGGTAGAAAAGAATTTGATTGAAGGAGGACTGATTGTAGTGTTTATATTGGTGTTGCTGTTAGGAAATCTAAGGGCAGGTCTTATAGTAGCTTCTGTTATTCCCTTAGCCATGCTCTTTGCCATCATTTTAATGAATTTATTTGGTGTAAGTGGCAACCTGATGAGTTTGGGAGCTATTGATTTTGGGCTTATAGTAGATGGTGCGGTAATTATTGTAGAAGCAATTGTACACCGCATTTACATGAGTAAACATCATCATGTCGATTTGCAAAAACTTACACAGCCGCAAATGGATGAAGAAGTATTTCAGGCTGCATCCAAAATCCGTAATAGTGCTGCCTTTGGCGAAATAATCATCTTGATTGTTTACCTGCCCCTTTTTGCCTTAGTTGGTATTGAGGGCAAAATGTTTAGGCCAATGGCACAAACAGTTGCCTTTGCTATTTTAGGGGCATTTATTCTTTCATTGACTTATGTGCCAATGATGAGTGCATTGTTCCTTAGTAAAAAGGCAATACATAAACGCAATATATCAGATAAAATAATTGATTTCTTGCAACAACTTTATACACCATTACTCAATTGGGCTTTGCATTGGAAAAAAACTATTGTGGCTGCTATGGTAGTATTATTTGCCGGCAGCTTAATCCTGTTCCACAGCTTAGGCGGTGAGTTTATCCCCACATTGGAAGAAGGCGACCTTTCCGTTGAAATAAGCATGGCACAAGGCACATCATTAACGCAGGTAGTAGAAACATTTGGCAAGGCGGAGAAAATTTTAAAGGATAAGTTTCCTGAAATAAAACAGGCGGTAACAAGAATAGGGAGTTCTGAAATTCCAACCGACCCGATGCCGATAGAAAGAGCCGATATGATGCTTTCCATGAAGCCTAAAGAAGAATGGACATCTGCACATACCAGGGAAGAAATGATGGAAAAAATGGAAGAAGCACTAAGCATTTTACCCGGTGTAAATTTTGAAATTACACAACCAATGCAGATGCGGTTTAATGAATTAATTACAGGTATCAAACAGGATGTGGCAATAAAAATCTATGGTGAAGATTTGGAAATACTGAATGCTCAGGCAAATAAAATAGCAGGTTTGATAAAAAATGTAAAAGGAGTAAGTGAACCTTTTGTAGAAAAAATAAGCGGCTTGCCACAAATACAAGTGGAGTATAACCGTGATAAAATTGCACAATACGGATTAAACATCAGTGATGTAAACATGGTGCTGAAAACTGCTTTTGCAGGAAATGTGGCAGGTGTTGTGTTTGAAGGAGATAAACGGTTTGACATGGTAGTACGGTTGCAAAAAGATTTGCGGAAAGACTTCAGCAATATTGAAAACCTTTATGTGCCATTGCCATCAGGCAACAAAGTGCCTATTAACCAGGTAGCAAATATTTCATTCAAAACAGCCCCTGCACAAATAAGTCATGAGGATGGGCAGCGTAGAACTTTTGTAGGTTTCAATGTTCATGGCAGAGATGTTGAAAGCACGGTAGAAGAAATACAACCCATATTAGATGAAAAACTAAAACTACCTTCAGGTTATTACTATACCTATGGTGGTCAGTTTCAAAACCTGAAAGAAGCAAAGGCAAGGTTAGGTATTGCAGTGCCGGTAGCATTATTACTCATTTTAGTATTGCTCTACTTTACTTTCAACAGTGTAAAACAATCATTCCTGATTTTTACCGCAGTTCCATTATCCGCCATTGGTGGCATCATTGCTTTGTGGCTAAGAGGTATGCCATTCAGTATTTCGGCAGGTGTTGGTTTTATAGCTTTGTTTGGTGTAGCAGTATTAAATGGCATTGTATTGATTGGTTACTTCAACCAGTTAAAAGACGAAGGCATTACCGATATATATGAAAGGGTAAGAAAAGGTACAGCCATAAGGCTGCGTCCTGTAATTATGACGGCAGCAGTTGCATCATTAGGGTTTTTACCAATGGCACTTTCCACAGGTGCAGGTGGTGAAGTGCAAAAGCCATTAGCCACCGTAGTTATTGGCGGTTTAATTACAGCTACGCTTTTCACCTTGCTTGTACTTCCTGCACTCTACATTTTATTCAACACTAAAATTAATTTCAAACTAAATAAAATGAAAAAAACAAAACTCCCCGGCAATACAGCGGCTGTGTTGTTGCTGTTTACATTCATCAGTTTGTTTGCAGAAAAATCTTATGCACAAAGCAATCAAAAAACTTTACAGGAATGTATTGATATAGCTTTAAAAAATAACCTGCAAATAAAGGGAGCCGACCTATACATTCGGCAATCTCAGGTACTGCAAAAAACAGGTTTTAATCCTGATAAAACAAACCTGCAATTAGTGCAAGACCCAACAAGTGGCGGCAATATTGATAACAGCATAGGCATTACTCAAACCATTGCTTTCCCTACTGTGTATGCTAATCAAAATAAACTACTGAAACAGGAAACATTATTAGCACAAAAATCAAAATTGCTATCACAGAATGAAATAATAAAAGAAGTAACCGAAGCCTATTACAATTTGGTTTATAGTTCACAAAAAATAAAGCTGTTGCAACAGCAGGATAGTATTTACAGCAACTTTCTCAAACGGGCTACCCTTCGCTATAATACAGGTGAAACAAACCAGTTGGAGAAAATGCAAGCCGAAAGCAGATACAAAGAAAACCAATTGCAGTTAAAGCAAGCCAATACAACATTAAGCAGTTATCAATTGGTATTGCAGAAATGGCTGAATACATCCGAACCGGTAATGCCAAAAGAAAATGAATTACCCAAGATGCCGGATGATTACAAGTTTGACACGGCTGCAATAAAATCAAATCCGCTGATAGAGTATTATAATCAACGGCTGAATGTAAGTACATCACAAATAAATTTGGAGAAAAGCAAGCTACTTCCTGATTTGAATGTGGGCTATTATCATCAGGCTATTATCAAAGGGTTTGACCCAGCAAAAATTAACCGTAATTATTTCCCTGGTACAAGGATAGCAGGATTTCAGGTAGGTATTGGAGTGCCGTTATTCTTTGGTTCACAAAAAGCAAAAATAAAAGCTGCCAAAATTAATAATACGTTGATTGAAACAGAACGGCAGCAAACCTTGCTATACATGCAAAGTAGTTATGCAGTGCAATACAACGAATACCTGAAAGCAAAAGAAGGTTTGCAGTATTACGAAACCACAGGTTTAAAACAGGCAGACGATATTATCAGGATTTCAAACACAGCATATACCAAAGGCGAAATTGGGTATATGGAGTACATCCAAAACCTGCAAACCGCTATCAATACCCGGCTGCAATACACTGATGCAGTAAACCAGTTCAATCAGTCCATCATATTGTTAAACTACTTAAAAGGAAATAAATAAAATGAAGTCAATAAATATAAAATCAATCATAGCATTTGCACTCTTTGTAGTTGCAATCGGTTTTACATCCTGCAAATCGGGCAATAAAACGGAAACAAAAGAAACAACTAAAGTTGAGGAAACCCATTCAGAAACCATAGAAGTTTCGGAGGAGCAAATGAAAGCCGTAGGCATTGAGTTAGGTACAATAGAAATGAAAAATCTAAACAGTGTGGTAAAGTCAAGCGGACAATTGGAAGTGCCCTCACAAAATAAAGCCGATGTAAATTCATTGGTGTCCGGCATCATTAAAAAAATATTAGTGTTGGAAGGCAACTATGTTCGCCAGGGGCAAACAGTAGCAATATTAGAAAACACAGACATTGTGAAGTTGCAGCAGGACTACCTCATGCTGAAAAAAGAATTTGTTTATTCTGAACAGGAGTACCAACGCCAAAAGGAACTGAATACCGAAAGTGCAGGTACAGGAAAAGTGTTTCAACAGGCAGCATCCAAATATGAAACGGATAAAGCAAGGCTGAAAGGGATAGAAACACAATTACAGCAATTAAACATCAGTCCTGCATCTGTAGCAAACAGGAATTTTGTAAATCAAATTCCCATCACTGCACCTATCAGTGGTGTAATAGGGCATATTCCCATAAAAACAGGCAGCTATATTGATATGCAAACCTCCTTAATGGATATTGTAGATAACTCACAAGTTCATTGTGATTTGCAGGTGTATGAAAAGGATTTGTTTAAAGTAAAGAATGGGCAGACAGTAGAGTTCATTCTATCCAATCAGAACAATAAGCAAATAACAGGTACTATTTACGGTATCAATCAATCTTTTGAAAATGAAAACAAATCGGTAATTGTACATGCCAAAATCAACAATACAGGCGGCATCAAATTGTTACCGGGTATGTATGTATCTGCATTGATTAATGTAGGTAATCAAACAGTGCAGGCAGTTCCTGTTGATGCAGTGGTAAGTGCAGAAGGCAAGCAATATATTTTTATGGTTGTGGATGAGGAAAGCGAAGGTAAAGAGAAGGCTGAAAAAAAGGAAGCAGGGGAAAAGTCAGAAAAGAATACAGAAGCCAAAGCTGAAAAGCATATTCAGTTTAAAAAGATAGAAGTAACCACAGGTGTAACAGAATTGGGCTACATAGAAATTACGCCATTGGAAGAAATACCGAAAGGTGCAAGGATTGCAACCAAAGGTGCATTTTATGTATTATCAAAAACCAGTGGTGGTAAAGAGGAAGAATAATAATAACTAAATCAATTTTCATAAAATGATAAATACAGCCCCAAATCATAAGCATACTTACGATGAACAAGGCAGGATGACCTGCTGCACATTAGAAGAAAAAATCTATACCGAAGCAGGTGCAGAACAACTGCTGCATAAAAAGAAAACCATTGATAGTGGACAAGATAAAGTCCAATTGCAAGCTCATAGTAGTGTATGGAAACAATACCTGCCAGCCATTATCAGTTTCGTTATGTTGCTCATTGGCATTGCGTTGGATAATTATTTCAAACCCTCATTCTTTACAAACTATGTACGCCTTGCATGGTATGCTATTGCATACCTACCTGTTGGTTTACCGGTAATAAAAGAAGGATGGGAAGCCAGTCTTAAAAAAGAGTTCTTCACCGAGTTTACATTAATGGTATTGGCCACTATGGGGGCTTTTGCCATCGGTCAATATCCCGAAGGTGTTGCGGTAATGTTATTCTATGCCGTTGGTGAATTGTTTCAGAAGGCAGCAGTTAATAAAGCAAAAAACAATATCAAAGCCTTATTAGATGTCCGTCCATCTTCTGCCAGCGTTTTAAGGAATAATAAATACGAAGAAATAAAACCCGAAGAAGTAGAAATAGGCGAAACCATACAAATTAAAGCAGGCGAAAAAATTCCGTTAGATGGTGAAATGTTAAGTGAGGGCAGCAGCTTCAATACCGCAGCACTTACAGGAGAAAGCAAACCAAAATCTATTTATAAAGGAGCACAGGTATTGGCAGGTATGCTAAACCTTGATAAAGTAATTGAACTGAAAGTAACCAAAAAATTTGCCGATAGTTCCCTTGCACGGATTTTGGAAATGGTGCAAAATGCTACTGCAAGAAAGGCAAAAACAGAATTGCTGATAAGAAAATTTGCCAAAATCTATACACCTATCGTTTTCTTTTTGGCAGTAGCATTGGTGGTGGTTCCCTACTTTGTTCTAAGCAATTATGTGTTTAATGATTGGCTGTACAGGGCTTTAATTTTCTTAGTTATCAGTTGCCCTTGTGCATTGGTTATCTCTATTCCATTGGGCTATTTTGGCGGCATAGGTGCGGCTTCAAGAAATGGTATTTTGTTTAAAGGTTCTAATTATTTAGAGTTAATGACCAAAATAAATACCGTTGTGATGGACAAAACCGGCACACTAACGGCAGGTGTTTTTAAAGTGCAGGCAATTGTAACTAACGGAATGGACAAAACAGATTTCATAAAAACATTAGCTGCATTAGAAAGCAAATCAACACATCCTATTGCCAAAGCCATTGCCGAGTATGAAAAGAACGAAACACAAACTTACCAGGCGACAGAGATAGAAGAAATTTCAGGGCATGGCTTAAAGGGAAATGTGAACGGGAAAGAAGTATTGGCAGGTAATACAAAACTGCTAAAGAAATATAATATCACATACGATGCAGCTATTGACGAAATTATAGAAAGCATTGTACTGGTAGCCATAGGCAACCAGTATACAGGTTATGTATTGATAGCCGATGAAGTAAAAGAGGATGCAAAGGAAGCCATCAGGCAAATGCACCTCAACGGCATTAAACAAACCATAATGCTTAGTGGCGATAAAAATTCCATTACCCAAAAAGTAGCAAAACAAATTGGCATTGATACCGCCTTTGGCGATTTGCTACCAGAAAACAAAGTACAGAAAGTAGAAGAACTAAAACAGGACAAGACAAAAATCATTGCATTTGTAGGCGATGGCATCAACGATGCACCCGTATTGGCTTTAAGCGATGTGGGCATTGCAATGGGTGCAATGGGCAGCGATGCAGCAATAGAAACAGCCAATGTAGTGATACAAACAGACCAGCCTTTAAAGATTGTCACCGCCATTAAAATAGGCAAAGCCACCAGGGGCATTGTAATACAGAATATCATTTTAGCATTTGCAGTAAAAGCCATTGTATTGGTATTGGGTGCAGGTGGTTTAGCCACCATGTGGGAAGCCGTTTTTGCGGATGTTGGAGTGGCTTTATTGGCAATATTAAATGCGGTGCGAATACAACGGATGAAGTTTTAAATTTGTAATATTCAAACAAAACAAAGTGAGGAACCAACCATCAATATAATTTATAAATAAACAACACAACAAGTAAGTTATGCAGCAGACACTTCAATTAAATATCATCCCATTTTCAGCCCCAGTGCAAGAGGCTGAATTTGCTTTTTATACTTCAAAGCAAGATGGGTATTGCCCAATACACAAAGACGATTTAAACGGAGCAATTGAAGGCATCATTGACGAAAGCGAACTGCATTATGGTAATTGGCTTTACACGGATTTTGCACCTGCCAAAGAAAATGCAATTCTCATTTCAATAAATCTTACCGAATGTAAATACTTTGCCCAACATTATTACAGGCATCTTAACTTTATTTATACCAGCTCAAGTAGGTCAACGGATTTTCAATCATTTTGGGTTACTTCACCTTCTGAGCATTTTAACTATATATACTGTCCCAAAGGCTTGGTTTGCAATTAAACGAGGGGATATTAAAACACACAAAAATTCAATGATTAGGTTATATATCGGAGGTATTATCATTGCAGGAAGTTTTGCCATTCTTGCACCAGGTAGATATTTACATACTCTTTTCTTTAACTAAAATATCAAAACCGCTAAAGAATTTATATATAGCATTCAGCCCTTTAATTTCCTGATAGTCACATACTCAATCATCGCATTATAGCTGCATCTTTCGTCTGTAAGGGGAGCACAAGTGCACAAGGCGACAGAAATGTCGCCTTTTTTGTTGTCTATCAGCGGGTTAAGTTTTGCATCTTTTAATCAGACACTTAAACTAAAAATATTTTAAGGTTTGAAATTTTTAGTTTTCTCCTTTATCCAGTTAATAGCATTTTCTACAGGGGATTTGTCATCAGTAAATGCAGTATTGTGTCCTAAATTTGAGAATAAAGTATATTCGAATGGTTTTCCTTCTGATTTAAGGGTATTGATTTGTTCAATACATAATTTTACGGGAATCTGAATATCTTTTTCCCCAAATAGCCAAAGTGATGGCGCCGAAATATTTCTTAAAGCAACCTTTGGGTCAGTACTGATAAATTGATAACGGTCTGAATCGTTTTTGATATGGTTTCGAGTGTCTTCTTCAGTATGGTTTACCCAAAAATCAGTATTCCCGTTGGTATAAAACTGAAACCTAAGTTGTTCAAGGGAAGTGATTGTAGGGCAACTAAATAAAACCATAAAATTCACAAGTGGATTATTATTTGCTGCAATAGGAATAATCCATCCAGCTTGACTGAAACCTAGAAGTCCTATTGGCGTACCATTACTATAATTTTTTATTTTATTCAATGCAGCAAGTGCGTCTTTGGCTAATAAATTGATATTAAGGGAATCAACATTATTTGTTCCAACCTCTGGACCAGCATAAACTCCCCCAGATTTACCAACCCCCCGTTTATCATAGGTAAGTACTGAAATTCCATTATTTGCAAGTAACTCAGCGAATTCAGTCATTCTTGTTTCTTGGCCCGAACCGTGTACAACTACAACAGAGGCATAAGCGTTTTTAGGTTTATATATAGTTCCTGCAAGATTAACCCCTTCACTATTGATTATAATATCTTGTTTTATAACAGGGTTAAATTTTTGGGCAAAACCTTGATTAACAATGACCGTCTGTATGAGTAATAAAAAGATAACTTTCATCATACCTTAAAGGTAACTAATTTCATTTTGGAAAGACAAAGCATTCACTTTCTGCAAATTGACACGAAGTTCAACCCTTTAATTTCCTAATAGTCACATACTCTATCATCACATTATAGCTGCATCTTTCGTCTGTAAGGGGAGCAGTAATCAAAAATAGATGGGTCAATTTAATTCCCTAATTTATAATATGGTAATTGCAAAACCATCATATTTGAAACCGATTTTAATCAATTAGCGTACGATTAGATTCGAAAGTAAAATGGGTCAGATGTTATATTTTGACGGTTTTATTTACTTAGTGAATATTTCAAAATATAAGTGTCCATTCTAAGAGGATTATAACCGTGATTTTCCGTTTGTGCCAAGAATGTGCAAAGGCTTGGTTTGGACGTTGGAAATCAGTCATTTCTTTCCAAAAAAATCAGTTACTTGTTTTTAAATGGAAACTCAACATTCAAATACTCCCAGCTCAATTTTATTTTGCCTTCGTTAGCATTGGTCGGCATTACTTCATACGTAAGGGCTTCAACTAATTTATCGCTTTTGAAGGGTTTTACCTTAATTCGGATGATGTCATTTTCTTCTTTATAATCGTCCGATAAGTGCATATCCCACGTTTTACTCAAAATCAAAGTCCACGTTTCTTTATCAGGAATAGTAAAAAATCCATATTTACCTTTTGTAATAACTTTACCTTCAACCATTATATCATGACCAAAATCTATCCAAGTAGCTTTGTGAGCTCCCGATGACCATACTTGATTGAAGGCAACTAAACCATTCCAAATATTCCGCCCTCTCACACTCGGTGAACCGTATTCTATATGTACATGATTTGTGCCTACCATTGCCATTGCCGTCATTTTTGGACTTTTGGGCTTGACTGCTGTTTGACTGGTATCGACTTTGGGTTGATGGTTTTGGTGTTGGGCAAAAACGCCAATAGGTAATGTCAACAAGAGGTTTAAAACAATGTTTTTTTTCATGATTTTGTTTTTTATTGAAGTTAAATTATCTCAATAGACAATTAAAAAGTTTTTAGTAAGAAAAAGTTATTCCAGCACCCAATCCCATATCACTATCATAATGTGATGTAATGCCCATGTTTTTGTTTACGATGTAACGAAAACCTGCCATGTATTCCTTATCGGTGTTAAGCATAAAACTCACTCTAAGTCGTTTGGTAATAGGCATATCTTCTCTCATAAGTTGAAAACGAATATTTCCATCCTGATAGATTTCAGCTTGTCCAACAATGAGTAATGGCAACGTGTAATTTACGCCGACTGTAACAAGACTTCTTAGGTCCTTACTATTTGATTGCCCAAATAGATTTGTTTCCTGTTCATCTATTCCAAACTTTCTATAACGCCAATCAAAGCCAATAAATGGCATTAACCACTGCATTTTCCCAACATATCTACCAATATGTGTTTCTACCTCATATCCGTGAAAATCATGATAGCCCAATCGCCATTCTGAACCAATGCTCCACCTCGTATTTTGTAACATGGCCATTCCATCATTACCGTTGGTTGCAAAATCATTCTCAGCCATAAAATGAAACTTGCGGTCGTCTGCAAACAGTTTCCGTTGCGCTAGTTTTGGATTAGGAATCAATGGATTGGGCATCTGATTTTCATAACTTAATACCCTACCCATTCCGCTCATCATATGGTACAAAATATGACAATGGAAAAACCAATCACCTTCAACATTGGCGTTAAATTCTAATGTATCCGTCTCCATCGGCATAACATCCACAATGTTTTTTAAAGGAGCATTTTGTCCTTGACCGTTAAGTAACCTAAAATCATGCCCATGTAGGTGCATCGGATGGCGCATCATGGAACCATTGTAGAGAATAATTCTAACATTTTCTCCTTTTTTGATAAGGATTTTATCGGCTTCTGAAACGACCCTATTGTCTAAACTCCAAACATATCGATTCATATTACCGGAGAGTTTAAAGTACAATTCTTTTACTGGAGCATCCTTGGGCAATGCTGTTATGCTAGGGGACTTCAGCATGGCATAATTCAGGGTAACAATGTCTCCCAGTGCATTGGCATTATAACGATTGGGGTCATTGTCATCTTGTTTTGGCTTAGCATCGCCAGTTATTTCAGGATACATCACCACATTCATATCCATTTGATTTAAACTCATGGCCATACCCATATCATCCAATTCGCCATTCATCTTCATCATGTCATTCATCATCTTCATCCCTTCAAAATACTTTAATCGGGGTAAAGGTGATTTCAACTGTTTAATTCCATTTCCAATATAAATGGATGCTGAATTAGTCCGGTCTTCAGTCGTTGCTAAGAATTCATAGGCAGTCTTATCTGCTGGAATAGTAACAATAATATCATAGGTTTCTGAAACCGCAATAATTAATCTATCAACTTCAACCGGTTCCACATCGTTCCCATCATTTGCGACTACTGTAATTTTACCCCCGGCGTAAGTCAACCAAAAATAGGATGATGCCCCCCCATTTGAAATTCTTAATCTAACCTTGTCACCACCTTTTAATTCATTTCCTGAGATATTTTTAAGTTCTGAAATAGGTAGACCATTCATGAATATTTTTTCATAATAGACATCACTTACATCCATTGCCATCATCCGCTTCCATTCATTTTTCATTTTAGTTTTAAAATGACCCGCAGAAATTGCTTCTCCATAACTTTGAACCGAGTTTTTTTTCAATGCAGGATAATCATTGGCATTATGTAGCATCCTATGGATGTTTTCCGGTTTTAGATTGGTCCACTCACTCAATACAATAGGAAGCATTGGTAAGTCATCAATTCCCTTTCTAAATGATAAAGCGTTCGGTCTTTTTAACATGACAAAATTCCCATACATTCCTATTTGTTCTTGTAACCCTGAGTGTGAATGATACCAGTGTGTACCATTTTGAATGATGGGAAAACGATAGATATGAGTTGTATTTGGCCGAATAGGCATTTGTGTCAGGTTGGGAACCCCATCTTCTTTATTGGGTAAAAATAGCCCGTGCCAATGTAATGAGGTTTCCTCCTTAAGTTGATTATGAACATGTATTTCAGCCGTATCCCCTTCGGTAAAAGTCAAAGTAGGCATGGGTATTTGTCCATTAACCGCAATCGCTCGTTTTTCTTTGCCAGCAAAATGAACTAAGGTATCTTTTACGTAAAGGTCGTAACGAACAACTTTTTGGGCGAAAACAGTCGATGAAAACAGTACAAAAACGGTAATTATAGCATTCGTTTTAATATAAACGATTAAAGACTTCATTCTCATATTATATGGACCAAGAGCCCTATTTTTATTAAAGTGGAACATTATTTAATTGTTTCAACAGTTTTGCCGCAACCTAACATTTTAGAGCCATAATAGGGATTTTTAACGATGTTCTCCTTGCTCAACCAATTTGCACCCTTGCCTTTGTTAGCCATTGGACAAAATTGATAATAAGTAGGCGCCTCTTGTTTTGAAACTTTTATCAATGAATACATGTTTTTAGATAGAGATGTAAAGTGGTCTCTTTGATGCCCCGCATCTTTAGTCTCCGAAATATGTTCTGCATCAAAAACTAAATCTTTCATCACTTTCATCCATTCTACATGTTCTCCTTCTGTTAATGATTCCATTTTAACTGCGTTTATAGAATTTAACAGCAAAACAGCTTTGGTGGCTGCCAAGCTACCATCCGTTTTTACCAAAGCATCTTTGACTGCAAAATAAGAATCGAAGACCTCTTTTAGTTGCACTCCTTGTGTTTTTGTTACTAAAATTGGCATGACAACTTTTTCTTCCACATCAAGACTTACAGCTTTTAATTCTTCAACTTTTGCAACAACTTTTCCTGTCCGTTCATATTGGCAACAAATTTCAAGTTTAGCATAAACATTGTCAGGAGCGAGAAATTTGTCGCTATCATAACCTGCCAAACCAATTCGTTTTAGAATTTCATCCTGATTTGTTTTCTTTTCATCATAGGTTATGAAGGCCATTTTTGTATCCTTATTCCATTCCACCTGAACAATATCCTTTACATTGGCCGCCGATTCGATGGTCTTTTTACAGATAGAACAATTACCATAAATGTGTACTGTTTCTACCTTGGCATTTTTAATTTCTGCGAAACATGTCGAGATGGATAGCATTAATGCCATAGCCATCAATAATTTTATTGATTTCATTTTTTCAAATTTTTTTGTAAAAATATTATGAATTGAAGCAACAATTTGCTTCAGTTGAGACAGTCCTGTGGATGTCATGGCAATAAATTAGCCTATATTGGGAGGGGTCCAAATGTAACCAAAGCCAAAAGAATGGTAGGTTTCGTTGTAATAAGATTTTACTTTTTCACTAGTTCTAAAGGTAATAATATCTACGCGCACTAAATAATTAGACAAAACCAGCGACGTTAAAGTTGGCGGACAACTACATTTTGAATTATCACAATTCCCCCCACAACTATTGTCTTCCTTCTGTTGGGTGTTTTTATGATTATTGCAACAATCCTTTTTATTAGATTTATCAGACGAGTCTTTTAAACAGCAGGATTTCTCCGCTTTCTTAGATTTTGTTCCACACGCATAGGATTTCACGGGCACGGTTAGGCAGCCAAGAAATGTAATTATGAGAAGTATGTGAAATTTTTGCAACATGGTACTTATAACGATAAAAGTACGAATTTGTTTCAATTTTTAATGAATTAGCTCTAAATTTTAATACTTCCTTCAAATAAAGTGCTGTTATACTAATTTCACAATTAATGATAAAACGTGCAATTTCTTACAATGAATGAAAAAGTGATGAATGTCAAATACTACCTCCAATTTAAACGAAGTTAAAAGAAAAACACTTGTCGGATTTCCAATATCCAAACCAACTCTTGGCACATTCTTGGCACAAAACGAAAATATCAGATATAATCCTCTTAGAAAAAGGTCTTAAAACCACCATACCCTCTACTGGGCTCGAACCACAAAAATCGTTGAATAGAGGAAATATGGATGGATTTTAAACGAAAAAAGTCACTATTTCTAGTGACTTTCTTGTTTGCTCCCTCTCCTGGGCTCGAACCAGGGACCCCATGATTAACAGTCATGTGCTCTAACCAACTGAGCTAAGAAGGAATTTTGTTCCTATTGGGACTGCAAAAATAGGGGTCTAAATCATTAAATGCAAGATAGACCCCCGTTTTTTTTCAAATTTATTTCTTTTCCGACTTTTTAGCCTCCTTTTTCTTGACTACTTCGCCGTCCTTCAACTTCTTCGCCACCGTCGCATAAGGCCCCGAAATGATCTCCTGACCCTCCTTCAAGCCCGAAATAATTTCAATATTCTCAAAGTCCGAAATACCCGTCTTCACTACGACCTGTTTCGCCTTGCCTTTCTCCTCCACAAAGACCACTTCCTTCGTGCTCTCCTTGCGCTTCTTCGCCGCATTGGCATCTTCCTGCGTCGTCACCGCCGCTCCATCTTCCGACTTCGCTTCGCCTTCCTTCGCCTCTGATTCAGCTCCTAATTCCCGTGTTGTCACCGCAGATAATGGCGCCGTTAAGATGTTCTCCTTCGTATTTGTCAAAATCTCCACAGAGGCCGTCATGCCCGGCTTTAAGGGATACGACAATTTCCCCTGAATCAAATCCGCATACGAACTACGCAAGACACGAATCTTTACCTCAAATTCAGTAACTGCATCGGTTGTCACCGACTGTGCCGTGCCCGATGAATTCGCCGAACTCGCTACCTCATACACCACGCCCTTAAACTTGCGCTCCGATGACGAAAATGCATCCACATCAATCAATACCGTATCTCCCAAACTCACCCGCGTAATGTCATTCTCATTCACATTGACACGCACCTCCATGTTGTTCAAATTCGCAATTCGCAACATCTCCGTTCCCGCCATCTGCGAAGTTCCTACCACACGCTCCCCCAATTCCACATTCAATTTCGAAATAATCCCACTCTGCGGCGCATAAATCGTCGTCTTCGTTAAATTGGTCTTCGCCTCTTTAAATGCCGCCTCCGCAGATTTTACGTTAAAATTCGCCGCCTTAACATTCGCTTTGGCCGCTTCCAGGTCTTGTTTGGCAACTAAATAGGCCGACTGGAACTGATCGAAATCCGAATCCGAAATCACCTTGTCATTATGTAAACGATTGTTCCGGTCAAAGTCAATTTTCGCCTTGCTTAAACGCGCTTCACTCTGCGCTAAAACGGCCTTGCTCTGCTCCGAACTCGCCTTCATCGCATTCACCTGCGCCTCCGCACGTGCCAATAATGATACATAATTGTCGGGGCGAATCTTCAATAATTCCTGACCAGCAACCACCGAATCTCCCTCAGCTACTTTCAAGGAAACGATCTCTCCAGACACATCGGGTGAAACCTTCACCTCAACTTCCGGTTGAATCTTTCCGGATGCCGAAACCTTCTCAACAATCGTCGCCTTCATCACTTTGGCATATTCCACCTCCGTAGGCTCCGCCTTCCCGATCCACTCCATCTTCTTCGCCAAGGCCAAACCCCCAAAAATCAATACCACCACTCCAGCGATGATAATCCACGTTTTTTTGTTATTCATATTGTTAATTGTTAGTCCGTTTTCAGTCGACAGTCGTCAGTATGTTTAATTTTATGTTCTTTTATTATCCCGGGTCTTTTGTTTAGGCCCCTAGGTTAAAACCTAGGGCTATAAAATACCCTCTAAGCCTAGAGAATTAACATGGGAACACCATAATTCTTAACTCTTAATTCTTCCCTCTTAATTAAAATGTCAAACTCTTTCCCTGGTAGTAATCCAAAATCTTCGTCCGAAATACAAAATCATATTTCACTTGTATCAATGCCAAACGCGCCTTGTCCAAATTCGTCTTCTGTAAATTATAGCTCACAAAATCGATCGTTCCTGCATTAAAACGGCTTTCGGACGCCCGGAAACTTTCTTCCAAAGCCGAAACTTGTTGGGACGACGCCTCATACTTATTCGCCGCATTCAACATATTCACATAAGCCTGCTCAATGTTTTGACGCAAGGTCAAACGCGCACGATCCGCCTCAATTTCCGCATTTTCCTTCTGTAATCCCGCCTGCATCACCCGCGTACGATTCGCATATTTGGCAAAAATGGGGATGTTTAAATTCAAGGACAAGACCTTATTTTGCGTATTGTTCAACTGATCAAAATACCCCACCGTCGTTCCTTCGCCAAATTTCGGCTGAACCGTGGATACGGGATAGGACGTTCCGCCAATGGCTACCGTTCCTAAATTGACGGTTTGGGTTCCCAATAATTCCACCGACTTCAAGGCGTTCGATTGATTTGCCGACCAGCTTCCGCTCATCGATAGGGTAGGCAAGCGCAATGCCTTCGCAACATCGACGCTTTTTGACGCTCCTTGTACCCGAAAATCCGCCGCACGAACCAAAGGTTGAATCTCCAAGGCTTTGGCATAAATCGCATCAACTGATAAATCATAAGCCTTCGATGATGGAACAGGAACCTGAATCCGCTGCAAATCAAATGCCCGAATCGTTGAGTCGTTTAGTAATTGCTGCAAAGTCAGTTTGTTGATGTCCAAGGAACTTTGAAAGGACACGACATTCGACTCCTCATTGGCCAACTGCGCCTTCAGGTCCAACACATTGGATACCGGCAAGGTCCCCGCAGTCACTAATTTCTGCGTCCGATCAATCTGTAATTTGGTGATTTCAGTCTGCGCTTTGGCAATCGATAATTGGTCCTCCGCATTTAAAATAGACAAATAGGAGAGGACAACTTGCAAGGCAATGTTCTCGCGCATCGACTGTAAATCCTGTTGCGTTGCCTTTAGCGCAAATTCGTTTTGCAATACCGCATTACGCAATTGCCCCCCATTAAAAAGGACCAAATTCGCATTCAAACCCACGTTATTGTAATTAATATTCCGCGAATCATAGCCGTTCGTATAGGGGTTAATCGACCGACCAAAACTCGCCGCCTGATTAATATTTCCTCCCAAAGAAGGCAATTGATTGTATTTTGATTGTTGGTATGTCAACTCCGCATTTTTTAGATTCACCTCATAAGACTTGACCGTCAAATTATGCTGAAGTGCGATGTCCACCGCCTGGCTTAAACTCAAATGCACCAAAGCGGCATTGCCCTGAATGGCCGTTTGCGCATGTGCCCCCCAGGACATTCCTGTCAACAAGGCAAGCGAAAGATATTTTTTAATAGACATAGACGTCGATAGAATTAGTTCACAATAATACACAAATGCGTTTTGTGCAAGTTTGATTTTTGGATAAACGGCAAGAGTCGCTGATAAAATCCGCGATTACTGCACAACAGGAAACCTGCGCTTCGCATCCGCTCGCGAAAACGCATTAAAATGCCACCACTCAAATTCGATGCGCATGAAGCCAGCCGACTGCATGGCATTCCTTAAAATCAAGCGATTCTGATACGCTTTTTGACTCAATATTCCCGCTGCCAGCATCGCCTTTTCCTTGGAAGGATAGGCCAAATCACCAAAAAAATCATATTTCGTACCCATATCCAGCGGCTTTCCTTGCGCATCCGCAACAGTCAAATCCAATGCCGAACCATAATTATGAATGGAATGCTGCTTAGGATCCGCTACGTATTTTTGGCGCTCCGCAGGCGGGTACTGTGTCAAGCTATTCCATAAAATCCGTTGAATCGCGAGGGGACGAGCGGCATCGTAAACCAACAAATGATAACCCGGATGAGTCGTTTCAAGGGCCGCCTGGGCTTTTATCAGCATCTGTAAAACCGGTTTTTGGACATAAGCATGTCGCAAACAACCATAGACATCTTTTCCCATGAAATTATCTGACGTCCCATATTTCAATTCAACCCATATGCCCGGTGCATTTGAACTTACCTCAACCAAGCCTTGCTTTTCCATGGCAAGCTCAAACGAACAAGTTGTTTTTTGCGAATAAGCAACAAAGGAGAATAGGAGGAGAACAATCGTGCGCATAATAATCAGAGATTTTGCCTAAATTTAACCAAATTTCCTCGACCCTATGGCATTAAATTGGATTTGGTTTTTATTCTTCGGTGTGGCATTTGTGGTCGCGATCATACAATATTTATTCTTCGGGAATGCCGAAATATTCAAAATCCTCGTCGATGGCATGTTCGATTCCGCCGAGTTAGCTGTGATGAAAATCGCATTGCCACTTGCTGGCGTTATGACCTTTTTTATGGGCATACTACAAGTAGGGGAGAAGGCAGGTGCGATTCAGTTTTTGGCCAAACGCATCGGTCCGTTTTTCTCTCGTTTATTTCCCGAAATCCCCAAAGATCACCCTGTTCATGGCCAAATGATCATGAACTTTTCGGCCAATTTATTAGGCTTAGATAATGCGGCAACGCCTTTTGGACTAAAGGCCATGCAGAGTTTGCAGGAAGTAAATCCGGTCAAAGAAACCGCATCGAATTCACAAATCATGTTCTTGGTCTTGCACTCCGCCGGCCCGGTTTTGATACCCTTGAGCATCATGGCTCAACGGGCCATTTATGGCGCACAAGATGCCTCAGACATTTTCATTCCTTGCCTCATGGCAACTTATGCGACGACTATTACCGGTCTAATTATCGTTTCGATTAAGCAAAAAATTAACTTGTTGGAGCCCGTACTTTTCGCCTGGTTGGCCGGCCTTACTGCCTTATTAGGCGGCGTCTTGTGGTACTTCAGTTCCCTGCCCAAAGAGTCTATCGAATTGCAATCCAAAGTCATTTCAAACGGAATACTATTCTTGTTAATCTTCTCCTTTATCGCGGCTGCTATGCGCAAGAAGATCGACATTTTTGGAACCTTCGTTGAGGGTGCCAAGGGCGGATTTGAAACTTCTGTTAAAATCATTCCCTACCTCGTAGGCATGTTAGTGGCCATCTCCTGTTTGCGCAACTCTGGCGTCTTAGGCTACATCGTGGACGGGATTAAATACATTGTGGACTTGTCGGGCATCGACAACCGCTGGGTAGATGCCATGCCAACGGCCTTATTGCATCCCGTTAGTGGGAGTGGGTCTCGTGCCATGATGATTGATACGATGAAGACCTTTGGTTCAGATTCGTTCGTGGGACGATTGTCTTGTGTATTCCAAGGTTCTGCTGAAACGGTTTTGTATGTGGTGGCCTTGTACTTTGGTTCGGTCCAAGTGCGTAACATTCGCTATACCTTGTGGGCGGGATTAATTGCAGACTTCGTCGGCATCGCAACGGCAATATGGGTCAGCTATTTGTTCTTTGGCTAATTCAAAGGCAAAACCAAAGAAACATTTCCTCCGATGACATCCGGTTTCCAAAGACCTTTGTCGGCACCCACAGCTGCTTTCAACTGCGCATCATAGCCCATAAGTTGCACGGGACGCTGCCATTGTAAGCCAATTGAATATTGTTTTTTTACGGGAATATATTCTTCATCAAACCAGCCAAAGGCATTCGACATGGAGCCGCGAAACAACAAAGCATTTTCGCCGATTTTGGCCTCAATGCCAATATAAAAGGACTCTACGCGATTATTGTCATAGGAAGTCAAATTGGTATTGGTTAGATCCGTTTCGGAATCTAAGGTCATCATGGGTGTACCTATTCCTTTTCCAGCATAGGTCCATCCTTCCCGATAGACAGAATTGTTGAAATAATTGTCAAGTCCCCGATTAACGTCAGAATCAATGAAAACAGACCCACCCTGAGAAGCGGTATTTAGGTATTCCAAAACCACTTTGGTAAGGCCTTGTTCAGCCTTTCGGGTAAATGACATTCCATGCAGGCCGTCTGTTATATTATTGCCGTGGTATAGCGATCCGTCCTCATATATGCTTTGGCGATAGAAAAAGATTTTGGCTTTTTTCCAATCGATTTCCATGCCCACATCCACAGAACCGAGGTGATTACCTAATCGGTTCCAGCCATCATTTATGCCATAAGTTGCTGTATCTCCGCCAACGACATTCATACTTTGGCCCGTAATCATGTAGAAATACTCTTTCAGTCCACTGGCAATTTTTCCATTTTTACCCGAAAAATTTCCCGGGTCAGCATACTTCAGTGTTCCTCCCCATTGTACCTGGTGATTAAATCCTCCATAGAATTTGAACAACCAATTCGGCTTGCCTAGTCGGCCGTAAAACGATTTTTGATGCAAATAGAAATCGGCCACATCGCTGCGTTGATTACCGAACCAGCCATGGGCATAATTCCCTTTGAAACCCACAATCCCTTGGACAAATTTAGGTGCCCAATAATCTTGGACGAAAAGATTAATCATGGGCATTGGTAGGGCATTTCCCGACCAGATATAAGATCCCGAACTAAGGGTAGAGTCAACCAGGCCTTGGATTTGTTTCTTCCGACCTGCTTGTAATTCAAAAATGCCAAACTTACCTTTTACATAGGCCTCTTGCAGCAAGACATCCGCTTTTGTTTCGGTCAAATTGACCAAGGCGCGAACGCCATACCCCCAGCTTGTCCTTTGATTCACCTGGACGAAATCGCTGAAAGAAACTGCCGCAGTACCATAACTTTCTTTAGTTGGAACAGCTCCATATTGATTCGCACGCAGCCAAAATGGGGTATAGGTCCCGTTTGTTACACCCGCGCCTAACTCCAGACTTGGTTCCTTTTTATCCTGTGCCCAAGCACAATAAGCCATCAAACTAAAAAGTAAAATCGCGCAAAGACGCATGTAATAGGGTTTAGGTGCGCAAAATACGAAAAATTAGTAAGAATGAAGCATGTAGAGACGCGAAGGCCTCCTAATAACCCTAGGCTGAAGCCTAGGGGGGATCCCCAGACTAAAGTCTAGGACTATAAACGGGTTTAGACTTGCGACTATTGACTACTCTCCACCCTTGCCACTAATTCAAAACCTAAGGAATCAATCCGCAAACGGACCTCGTGCCGGTTTTTAATCCCCATCACCTCCGCTTTTTGGCCTTTCAGGGCACCAGCATCAATGGTAATGAAATCACCTACTTGCAAAGTATTCCCAAAGACCTCCACCGCCGCATGTTGCGATAAAAATAATTGTATTGCCAGAATTTCATCGTCTTGAATGACGGCTGGCTTTTGTAACCAATAAACAAAATTAACTACCCCTAAGGTCCTACGAACCGTTGCGCTTTGTTTTTCTAAATCAATATTGACAAAAACATAGGAGCGAAAAAGGGGCTCTTCGGTGACTTTGCGTCGGTCCGACCACTGTTTTTCGCGCTTATTTACGGGACAATAGGCTTCTATTCCAGCCTCTTTCAATCGCAAGGCTACTTTTTTCTCCGTGCGAGATTTTGTGTAAACCGCATACCAGGCCATACTACAATCGAGCGTCTACGATGGATTTGTCTAATACCGATTTGATATCAAAAAGCACCCCATCTTTGGCTTTTAATTCGCCATAGGCAAGATCCAAAAATTCGCGGTGTGCAACAGTCAATACAATGGCATCATACGCTTGACCCAATTCTGAAATCAGGTTAATTCCGTGCTCATGTGCAACCTCTTTGACATTTGCCCATGGATCATACACATCTACCTCCATGCCAAAATCAACTAATTCCTTGTAGATATCTACAACCCGAGAATTTCGTATATCAGGACAGTTTTCTTTGAAGGTAATGCCTAGCATCAAGGTTTTGGCACCCCCAATTTTCTTGCCCTTTTGAATAAGCAATTTTACCAGTTTATTGGCTACAAAAATCCCCATGTTATCATTCACCCGTCGGCCAGATAAAATAACCTGCGGATAATAGCCCAAACTCTCCGATTTATGCAATAAATAGTACGGATCCACCCCAATACAGTGTCCGCCCACCAAACCGGGCTTAAAATTCAAGAAGTTCCATTTGGTACCAGCAGCTTCAAGGACCTCTGTCGTATCAATGCTCATCCGATCAAAGATCAGCGAAAGTTCATTTACAAAGGAAATATTCACATCGCGTTGCGCATTTTCAATCGCCTTGCTCGCCTCAGCAACCTTCAACGAAGAAGCCTTGTGTGTTCCTGCGACGATAATTGAACGATATAATTGATCAACCCATTCCGCAATTTCTGGTGTGGACCCCGAGGTAACTTTTTTAATTTTCGTTAAGGTATTTACCTTGTCGCCTGGATTAATCCGCTCCGGCGAATAGCCACAGAAAAAGTCTTGATTAAATACCAGGCCCGAATGTTTTTCGAGTACCGGAACACAATCCTCCTCTGTGCAACCCGGATAAACGGTCGACTCATAAATCACAACATCGCCCTTCTTTAATGCTTTCCCAATCATTTCAGAAGCCTTCAACAAAGGACTCAAGTCAGGCTTTTTAAAATGATCGATGGGCGTAGGAACCGTGACAATAAAGGTATTACAGGTAGCTAAATCAGCTACCAGAGAAGAAAACCGTAAATTTTTCGATTCGGCTAATTGGGCTGCACTCACCTCTTGGGTACGATCGACGCCCGATTGCAATTCGGCAATGCGAGAGACATCAATATCAAATCCCAGGGTTGGATAAAGCTTACCAAATTCCACAGCAAGTGGGAATCCTACATAGCCCAAACCTATAATGGCAATGGATGGATTCATCTTATTTGGTAAATAATTGTACATCCGAAGCCATCATGTCTTTCACCAAAGCCGGCAAATCATATTGCAATTTCCAACCTAATTTTTCTTTCGCTTTTGTAGGATCACCGATCAACAACTCTACCTCTGTTGGACGGAAATAGCGTGGATCCACAGCAACAACTTCCTTCCCTATTTCTACTTGATATAAAGGATTATTGCACGCCTTGATTTTAGCTATTTCATTTGCCCCTTCTCCCGTAAATTCGACCTCTATCCCCACCTCACTAAATGCCATCCGAATAAAATCACGAACCGTTGTCGTAATTCCCGTAGCAATCACAAAATCTTCCGGTTTTTCTTGTTGTAAAATCAACCACATCGCCTCAACATAATCTTTGGCATGGCCCCAATCACGCTTCGCATCCAAGTTTCCCAAGTACAATTTGTCTTGTTGGCCCATCGCAATCTGTGCCACACCCCGCGTAATTTTACGCGTTACAAATGTTTCCCCGCGTAAAGGCGACTCATGATTAAATAATATCCCGTTGACAGCAAACATATCGTAAGCCTCTCGGTAATTCACCGTTATCCAATAGCCATATAATTTGGCAACCGCATAGGGAGAACGCGGATAAAAGGGCGTCTTTTCTGATTGCGGTACTTCCTGTACCAAGCCATATAATTCAGACGTAGATGCCTGATAAATCTTCGTTTTTTTCGTCAAACCCAATAATCGAACAGCCTCTAAAATACGCAAGGTTCCGATTCCGTCAACCTGAGCGGTATATTCGGGCTCGTCGAAAGAAACTTTGACATGCGACATCGCACCCAAATTGTATATTTCGTCTGGCTGAACATCCTGAATGATGCGAATGATATTAGTTGAATCACTTAAATCTCCGTAATGCAAATGGAAATTGGATGCATCAACATGCGGATCTTCATATAAATGGTCTATTCGCTGTGTGTTTATTAAGGAACTTCTGCGCTTAATTCCATGAACGACATAATTCTTGCTCAACAACAATTCTGCCAAATAGGCTCCATCCTGACCCGTAATACCCGTAATTAAGGCAACTTTTTTATCCTGTGACATACATCCAATTTAATGACTCCTCGCGGAAATTTTTCAAACCTCAAAATTACGAAAATTTAAGAGAGCACTCAATTTAATTCGTGAAAACACATGTTTTATTCATACAATGCCAAAATGGCCTTTTCATGTTTAGCATAAATAGCCTTTCTTTTCAACTTCAATGTGGGCGTAATTTCACCATCCTGAACGGTAAACAAACGAGGCAATAAAACGATTTTTTTTACCTGCTCATATTTCGCTACCGAAGCCATCGTGGACAAGACCTCCTCATCTAATTTCCGAATAACATCTTTGTTTTTAATTAATTCCTCCGGATTTCCTGCAGGGATTCCATGTTGTTTACACCACACACCCAATGCTGTAAACTCAGGAATAATGAGTGCTGAAGGAAATTTTTGGCCTTCGCCTACGACCATACATTGCTCAATAAACGCCGATTCCTTCAATTTATTTTCGACCAATTGTGGTGCCACATATTTCCCGCCCGAAGTTTTAAATATTTCCTTTTTACGATCCGTAATCTTCAAATATTTTCCTTCAACCATTTCGCCAATGTCTCCCGTATGGAACCAACCCTCCTTGTCAACAGCCTCAGCGGTCGCTTCTGGATTCTTGTAATAACCGACCATCACCGAATCACCACGGACACAGATTTCCCCATCTTCAGCAATTTTCAGCTCGATTGTATCGACTAAAGTACCCACACAACCGATTCTAAAATCGGGTGGATTAACTTTCGAAACGGAAATCACCGGAGATGTTTCTGTCAAACCATAACCTTCACTTACTGGAACCCCTGCTGCCCAGAATACACGAGATAAACGAGGCTGTAAAGCTGCTGAACCGGATGCAATCAGACGCACGTTTCCACCCAAAGCCTCACGCCATTTACTAAAAATCAATTTCCGATAAACGGCAAGTTTTATAGAATCAATTAAACCCAATTTAACCATTGGATCATATTGTAAACCAAATTCAATCGCACCAAAAAAGAGTTTACGCTTAATGCCCGTTAATTCATTCCCTTTGGCCAATATTTTATCATACACTTTCTCTAATAAACGGGGAACGGATGCGAACATCGACGGCTTTACTTCTTTGATATTATCCGCGATGGTATCCATGCTCTCCGCATAATAGACTGAAACACCATAGGACATGTACATGTAAATATCTGTCCGCTCATAAATATGACACAAGGGTAAAAAACTCAATGCCCGATCACTTGCATGTAAATCAAAAAACTTTCCACGAATCAAGGATTTGACATTAGAAACAATATTATGATGTGTTAACATCACCCCTTTCGGTCGGCCTGTCGTACCCGACGTATAAATCAAGGTCAACAAATCACTTGGTTTCACAGCATCCTTCAAAACTTGTAATGGGGTTCTATCTTGCCCAAAACCCACATCTTTCACATCCGTCCACATGTCAGCACCCGATACGGGATCAAACGTAAAAATCTTCTTGATCTTGCGATTGCCCTTGGAGGCTTCTTTTGCTTTTAGATACAATTCTTCTCCTTCAACAAACACATACTTTACCTCTGCATTCTCAAAAATATATGCATAATCTTCTACGGTAATCGTTGGGTACATGGGTACAGAAACAGCACCTATTAATTGAATAGCAAAATCAACAAAATTCCACTCTGGTCGATTTCCCGAAATGATAGCAATTTTATCACCCGGCTTAATTTTCAATGCCAAAAGTCCCAAAGCAACATCTTGAATTGTTTCCAATGTTTCTTCAGAACTATATTTTCGCCATTCACCATTCCGTTTTAGGCAAAATAAATCTGATTTATGCTGCTGCTGATAAATCGGCAATAAATCAAATACACGAGTGAAATTGTTCAAGTCAATCATGGCATTTTTTGTAGTTTATGAATTTCAAAGGTAACAAAACAGCCACTCGATTTGCACTATTGAACGATTTTTTTGTACACAATGGTCCTTTGTCCACAAGTTATCCACAATCAACGAGCCTTAATTATGCTATTTTATCTATTTATAAATATTTAATAGGACAAAAAATCAATATAACACCAAAACGGGTATACCCCGCCAGCGGCATTTCGTTTATCCACATACATAAATTAAAAAAAGAAAAACTTTTTAAAATCTTTTCTTTGTTTCTCTTTGTTGTTCTATGTGGATATGTTGATAAGTCTAAATTTGATTTGTAATGACCTAGTAATCAATTTACTATAGAATTTATTTAGCATTCTAATTTGTGGATAAAAAGCCTTGACAGCGTGGATAAGTGTGTACTTATACACATTTTCCATAGGCTCATTAAATTTATCCACATTCACCCACAGTAATTGTGGATAAAATGGGGGTTTATTGGATACTTATCAACACATCGCTGATTTGAAAATTAGCCTTTAATTTTATCTTGTTTGGAAAAAAATAGATGCTTTCGGGTTTTTGTTTAGTTTTAAAGTTGCCTAAATCCCATATTCCATTCCCATTGCGATCCTCTATTGCACGTAATTCGTATATGCCGGGTTCCACGTGTGGAAAATTGAATGTGTTTAAACCGATTTGTTGGTAAGCGATTTCCTTTGTATCCGATTTAATTAATTGAAATAGATGATTTCCTTTAGGTGAATTTATTCGCCCTGAAATACTTCCATAATTTTCTAAATCTTGAAATTCAAAAGCTTGTGTAAAGATTTGAGATGAATCTTTCTCCACACTGACAAAAGCATGCTTTGCAAATTTCAATTCAAATTTAGTACGTAATGGTAAATAGCTTTTTTGAATACTTAATTCATTAACAAATTTATTCCAACGAAAGGCTTCGTCTGGGAGCTGAATTTCTTCGTCTGGTCCCGTTACAAATGATATAGCCTTGGTATTCACCCTTGCAATAGGCTTCTGAAATTTGATTACGATGGAGTCCTCCGGGCTTAATAAATGATTGCTAGCTGGAATTACTTCCATTCGCAAGGCCGCCGTAGTAGGCTTTTCCTTTTTGTTTGCTTCGCGAAACTTTAATTTTAGTAACAAAGTCGTCTTGCGATTCAATGAATCTGTTATGTTTGCTGTAATACGTACGGTATCTTGATGTTCCACGTTTCCTACATAGAAACGCAGGTTTCGATAAGATTCAATTTGATATGCCAATGTTTTTGGGTCAATGTCGATGTCCTTCACCCCTCTAGACAATTCATACAAAACCGTTTTAGCGGTACTCGTTGTCTTGCTAATTTTTAAGGGATCTTGGTTTTGTAATGCAATATTAAAATCTTGAAATTGGTTCGAATTTAAGTCAATGTAGTTTTGTGTGATAAAATCGACGGACTCTTTATTCGAATTATAGATGAGGTTATTGTTAATATCAGCAAAGGCAGCCATGTAATATTTACCTGCCGCAATGTTTTCAATTTGGTAATTTCCAGAGGTATCCGTTTTCGTAAAGTAATAGGGTTTGGCAAGATCGATACGCAAGGTGTCGATGTATGGGTATAGGCCAACTAATACCGTTTCTACTTTTTTGTTTGTTTCTAATTGTTTGACATGTCCGCTGATTTGTAAGGAATCTATGTCAGTGCCAGTGCTGAAAACGAGTTTAATGTTTTTGCCAATGTTGCGTTCCGACATGTCTTCTATTGCATTCCTAAAATTGAATGTATAGGTTGTATTGGCTTTTAATGTCGAATCCAATAATAAAGTTAAGCCCGTAGGTCTGATGCGCGTTTCATAGGTCCCTACATTGGGCGTTATCAGTAATTCTTGATTCAAATTTCTGATATTGACATACTCGTTGAAATTAAGTTCGATTTTTTTCCCAATGTAGTTTTTGCTTTTGTTTAAGGGAATGCTAATAATCATTTTGGGCGCCAAGGTGTCTTTTTTGCCACCAGGAGGACTTGCGGTCTGTGCACACCGCTGGAACACGACCAAAGCCATGAAAAAAAGAAGTGAGGCGAATGTGAGTTTTTGCAAGAATTTAGGCATGTTCAAAAATATAGATATTGCTCGAATAATTTCCTGTTTTGAAATAGGCAAGCAAATTAGACCAAAGGCCAATGAAAAATGAAGTGATCAATTTCTTGTTCCCTGTCTTGTATTCGTGGCTTAATAAGGCAATATAAAAGCTATCGAAAATTTGTCCGCGCTGTTTAGCTAATTTGAATCCGTGTTTTTTGGCCACAAATTGAATCGTTTCCGGATTGAAATGGTAGATGTGTCGTGGAACGTCATAGGCCGCCCAAAATTCCTTGAAATAACCGGCATCAAAAGATTTTGAATTGGGTAATGCAAGTAGCAGTTTTCCTTTTGGGCTTACTCGTTTTTTAAAGAATTCAAAATAAGCTTCTAGTTCATATACATGTTCCAGCACATGCCACAAACTGATGAGTTCAAATTCGGGTTCTATGGGAATCGCTTTCAAATTTGGATAGATGCTTTGCAGTGTTAATGCTGCTGCCCGATTTGCCGTTTCTGGATCTAATTCCATTCCAAATGTATTCCACCCCCTTTGCTTACATGCATGTAAAAAGTGGCCGTTGCCACAACCGATATCCAACAGGTTTTTAGTTCCTTGCTGGTAACCTTGAATCAAATTTGTTTTTTGTTTCAAGGTAATATTTCGAACGGCGTGGTAAAGTTTATTGATGAACCCTTTTTGCGTGTTGCTGTGCGAGATATAATTCTCCGACTTATAAAAATAGCCAGCTTGTTCTGCCTCAGGCCGCGGGTTCGTAAACAATAAATCACAGGCAAAACATTGTACGATGTCAAAGGTATTCTGAGATACGGTATAATCTTTGGCCTTCAAAACCCGCTTCATTTTTTGTCCTCCACATGCTGGACAGCTTTTCAAAGTTTCCATATTAACGACCCATGAATAATAGTAAAATAGACACGTCTGCTGCTGACACGCCGGAAATACGACTTGCTTGTCCGATTGTTTGAGGACGAATCGACTTCAGTTTGATTCGTGATTCCGTCGACAAGGTTTTAATCTTATCATAATCAAAGTTTGCTGGAATGGCCAAATCCTCCATGCTCTTCATTTTGTTCACCATCAAGCGCTCTTTCTCGATATAGCTTTCATATTTCACAATAATTTCCACTTGTTCTAGAACATCCTGTGAATAGGAAGATTTAATACTTTGTCCAATTTCGTGTTGAAGAATTTGCTCAAAACTCAAGTCGGAGCGCTTTAGCAAATTAATCAACGGAGCCCCTTCCTTCAGAATTGCCGTACCTTGACTCTGCAACCAATCATTGATTTCCGCCGGTCTTACTTTTGTCGTTTGAATGGTTTCAATTAATGCGGCCACCTGTTCCTTTTTAGTAAGGTAGGTATCCAACCGTTCTTGTGTCGCCAAACCCAAGGCAAAGCCCTTTTCGGTCAAGCGTTCGTCCGCATTGTCTTGTCTTAGCAAGGTTCGAAATTCTGCGCGCGAGGTAAACATTCGGTAAGGTTCATCCGTGCCCTTGTTAATCAAATCGTCAATTAATACGCCAATGTATGCTTCGGATCTTGACAAAGTAAAGGGCTCCAACTGTTTTGCTTTTTGGTGCGCATTAATTCCGGCCATCAATCCTTGGCAAGCCGCCTCTTCATATCCTGTGGTGCCATTAATTTGGCCTGCAAAAAATAAGCCCGAAACGCGCTTCGTTTCCAAGGTCGCATTCAATTGCGTCGGTGGAAAATAGTCGTATTCGATGGCATATCCTGGCCTAAACATTTTCGCATTTTCAAATCCCGGAATTAGTCGGATTGCTTCAAACTGTATGTCTTCCGGAAGGGATGTTGAAAACCCATTTACATAAATTTCAACAGTATTCCACCCTTCTGGTTCAACGAAAATTTGATGCGAATCTTTGTCGGCAAAGCGATTAATCTTGTCTTCAACCGATGGGCAATAGCGTGGACCCAATCCCTTGATTCGTCCTGCGAACATCGGGCTTCGATCAAATCCTTTTCGCAAGACCGCATGCACGTTTTCGTTGGTATGTGTAATCCAACAAGACCGTTGCTCCTGAATGGGCGTCTTTGTTAAATATGAAAAAGAGCTTGGTTGCTCATCCCCTTTTTGCTCTTCCATTTTGGAATAATCCAAACTGCGACCATCAACACGCGGCGGCGTACCAGTCTTCATTCGGCCGGCCTCAAAGCCCAGTTGGACCAACTGTTCCGTAATCCCTCCTGCCATGGGTTCAGCCATGCGACCTCCTCCAAAATGTTTTTCTCCAATGTGAATCAACCCATTCAAAAATGTTCCATTGGTTAATACAACGGTCGGCGCAAAATAGTGCATGCCCAAGCGCGTTTTAACTCCTTTAACTTCGTCGTTTTCTACAATTAGTCCATCTACAGAATCTTGCCAAAAATCGACATTCCTGTTTTGTTCCAAAGCCCAACGCCATTCTTCCGCAAAACGCGCACGGTCCGACTGGCACCTGGGCGACCACATGGCTGGGCCCTTCGAGCGATTCAGCATGCGAAACTGAATCATTGTTTTATCCGAAATAATTCCCGACATCCCGCCGAGCGCATCAACTTCACGAACGATTTGGCCTTTTGCCACACCCCCCATCGCTGGATTGCAGGACATTTGCGCAATCGTTTGCATGTTCATTGTAATCAGCAACACCTTCGAGCCCATCTGTGCTGCAGCGTGTGCCGCCTCACAGCCCGCATGGCCTGCCCCTACTACGATTACATCATATGAATTCTGCATCATCTTAATTTATGTTTCACGTGGAACACGTTTTATCTTTTTGCCAAATAGTAATTTTCCTTACTGGTCATGAGTTCTTTGTCGGCCTTCGCCTTGTCTTTGTACCCACAAAGGTGTAACAAACCGTGCACCATAACGCGCTGTAATTCGTTGTTTTCAGTTCCAAATTTTGCAGCATTTTCTAAGACACGATCGTAGGAAATAAAGATGTCTCCTTCGATGATTTTGGCGTCTTCAGAATTATCAAATGTGACAATATCGGTATAGGTGTCATGTTGCAAATAGTTTTGATTAATCTCTAGCAAATAGCTGTCAGAGCAAAACACATAATTCAATTCACCTATCTTTTTTTGCTCTTCTTTTGCAACAGCCTGTAGCCATTGCTTGTGCTTGATTTTATCTTGCAGCGTAAAAGAAACGTCTTCTGTATGGAAACTGATCATATTCGTTTATTAAACCACGAATTTACGAAAAAGCATCCTCGAAATGCTCAATTTTAACAGCTTGTGGAAAAAAAGTGATGGAAATTGAGTCGAATTGGATTTCTCCGTGCCAATTTTCTTCCATTTGAAAGCTTTCGGCCGCATGGTGATAACGTTGAATCTTGCCCTTGCCTATTTGTTCCTCGGGTTCTCCATAGCGTAGCGACTTCTTTGATTTGATCTCAATGAAGTGCAAACGTTGCGTTTTTTGTGCGATGATATCAACTTCTGCTGGGCCGCTTCGGTAGTTTTTATCACGGATATAAAAACCACGGCTCCGCAAATAATCAGTTGCCAAGTATTCTGCTTTTTTTCCGAGTCTTAAATGTTTCGCCATTCTTGTATATTTGCTGTTCCAAAAGAACAAATTTCTTTCGGGCCTTTATAACAGTTTGTTGATATTCTCCATGCCTAATAAAAATGTTCAGTTTGTTGATTTGGGACTCGTTCCTTACAAAGAAACCTGGGACCTTCAGGAATCTTTGATGGCTCACACGGCGGGCATTAAATTGGGGAATCGCCATGTGGCTGAGGGCGACTTGGCGCCTACACCAAACTTCCTTTTGTTCTGCGAGCATCCGCATGTGTACACATTAGGTAAGAGCGGAGACGAATCACATTTATTAATGCAAGAGTCATTTTTACATACGATTGGAGCAAGTTTTTTTAAGATTAATCGGGGCGGAGATATAACGTATCATGGCCCAGGCCAACTCGTGGGCTACCCTATTTTGGATTTAGAAAATTTCTTTACCGACATTCATTTGTACTTGCGCATGTTGGAAGAGGCAATCATCCGAACTTGTGAACATTACGGATTAGTCGCTGGCCGAATCGCGGGTTTGACAGGCGCGTGGATTGATCCTGCATCAGACAACCCACGCAAGATTTGTGCTTTTGGCGTAAAGGCTTCTCGCTGGATTAGCATGCATGGCTTTGCTTTGAATGTGAACACGGACCTCTCTTATTTTGGACACATAGTACCTTGCGGTATTGCGACGAAAGGCGTAACTTCTTTGCAGCAAGAATTGGGTCATAATATGGACACCACAGAGGTTAAGGAGCGTGTGTTAAATAACCTTCGGGATTTATTCTTATTTAATGTGGAACATGTTTCACGTGAAACATTGCCTATACAGAAGTTAAATGAACTTTAAAAACACCCTATTTCTTGATATCGAAACAGTATCTGGGAAGTCTAATTTTTCCCAAATCTCAGGGCGAATGCAAGAATTCTGGCTAAAAAAAGCGAAGAATCTAATTAATACTGATGCGATTAGCTTGGAAGAGCTGTATGCAGACAGGGCTGCTTTGTTTGCGGAATTTGGTCGGGTAATCGTTATTGGAATGGGTTTTTTGTATGTCAATAAAGACCAACAGCTGAGCTTGAAGGTGAAGACAATTGCGCATCATGATGAAAAGGAGCTTCTTAAAGAGTTTTCGGTATTTATCAATAAGACATATAAGTCAAAAGAGCTGACGCTCGTTGCGCACAATGGAAAGGAATTTGATTTTCCGTATTTGTGCAGAAGAATGTTGGCAAATAATCTTGAAATCCCGAAAGCACTGCAAGTTCAGGGTAAAAAACCATGGGAAATCATTCATCAAGATACCATGGAAATGTGGCGATTTGGGGATCGGAAGAATTATACTTCATTGGAATTACTGGCCGAAATGATGGGAATTGATGGTGCAAAATCAGACCTTTCTGGAGATCAAGTACATGATGTGTACTACAAGGAGGGAAATTTGGCTCGTATCGAAGCCTATTGTATGGAGGATGTGATTGTAGTGGCCCAACTGTATTTGCGGTTTCATTTCATGAACCTCGTTGAGCCACACAACATTCAAAAACTATAGTATTTTAGCAGGGTTTCCGAATACTCGTTTGTTTGCTGGGATATTTTCTATCACAACAGAACCTGCGCCTACTGTTGCCCCCTTCCCTATTTTAATGCTTCCAACGATGGTTGAATGAATTCCAATAAATGCATTTTTGTCAATTTGAACTTCTTTCCCGATCACAGAACCTGCGCCAATTTGACTAAATTCTTCGATATTAGCTCCTGTTTCGATAATACTTCCTGGCCCTACAATAACATGATCACCAATTTTTGTTTCAGCACCTACAACTACATTTGCTCCAATAAATATTCCATAAGCTAGGCTTTTTACATGCGCAATTTGTGCGCTTGGATGTATTGCATGAACAGGTTTTGTTTTGCGATCTTCTTCGATTAATTCGATCATTTTTTTACGCTCTGTTGGGTTTTCTAATGCCACAAATACGGCGCAAGACTTCCCAATTAATCCCCAGTAGTTTTCATCTTCTGTCGTTCCCAAAACAGGAATTTCTCCAATCATCGTATCTTTTTTCTTTACATCGTCATCTAGGAAACCATAGATTACGACGTTGTTTTGTTGGAATATGTGTGCCACTTCTAGTGCAAAAGGATTTACTCCTATGATGATTACGGGTAATGATGTCATAATTTTATTTTATTTGGGCTGTAAATGTACGTAAATCAAAAGTTGTTTTTTCGTGTTTTGTGTAGATCAAGTCACTTATTTCTTGGCCTATGTTAATTGAATGAACAAAGTCCCAGGAGCTTGCATCTAGTGTATGTAATGCATGCATATAGCTTAGGTCGCCGATTTCTTCAACGGTCCAAGTATACAGAATATCAGTTTGTCCGCTTGCTGTTTCTTTTAGGTTTATACCGATGTCCGCTCTTAATTTGCCTCCGGATTCTAATGGGGCGAGACATAATTTAATGTCGAATATTTGACGTTCGTTAGTGGCTAATGCTTCGTAGGTTTCAATGGTTTCATGTTGATAACTAGCTGTTGCAATGCTATAAAATGCATCTAATAATATCGCCGCGTTCTGATGACGTAGGGTCTGTTTTTCTAAGTCCCACCCTGCGCCACCTGATTCGATTAAAAGCAACCCATATCCTCTTTGTTGGAAGGTGTCTCCGAAAGCCCGCGCATTAAATTCATCTGTCCATTTAGCAACCTTGTTTGGGAATCTTTCCTGTGTTAATCGGGTTAAACGATTTGCTAATTTACCTGCTCTTAAACGCGATTCCGTCCATGTTCCTGCTTCATCTCCAGCAGTGGCGAGGAATGCTATGTGGGTTTGGTTAGCAGAATTTCCAACTGAATATAAGCGATTTTGGTCATGTAAATTGAAGGAAAAAGTAGGTTTGATTTTATCTGCCCAATCGGAAAGTAATTTTGCCTCCTGGCTATATTGATGGATTGCATCACGATTCATGTCGATTCCTAATGCGGTTTCTCGGGTCCACCTTGTGGCACCGTCAGCGTTTAAATAGGGAATGAAGTGAATTGTGATTTTCTGATGCAATATTTCCCTAATTTCTTCAAATTTTGGATTTTTTGAGTTGATAAACTGGAATATATCGCATAACGCCATGGTTGCAGTAGCTTCGTCGCCATGCATTTGAGACCAAGCGATAATTTGAATAGGGCCTTGGCCAAATTGCACTTCATGAATAGCCCTTTTTTCAAAGGTTTCACCAATTATTTTTACTTGTAAATATGGAGATGCGGACCAGTCAACTAAGAGATTTTGCCAAATAAGTTCGTTGAATCGACGTTTTTGGATTCGCGGTTCTTTGTATTCAGCGTAGCTATCAAAAAAGAATTGATACATATTTAAAAGGGAGTTTGGGTAAATAAGTAGCCCATGTTTGTGATTTGAATATACCTTTAGTGCCGGCGAAATAAATAACGATAAAGGTTACGATTAAATAGCAAAACCAGGTATCTGACCCAAATAGTTCGATTCCCATGCACATGGCTGCGATGGGTGTTTTTGTTAAGCCCATGTAAAGACAGGTGAAACCGATGGCTGCCAAAAAGGGTCCTGGTAATTCGATCAGGTTAGACAAACTTGCCATGGCGTGCGAGCCAATTAAAAATAAAGGAGTAGCCTCTCCCCCTTTAAATCCGAGTCCAAGACTTAGGCAGGTAGCGATCAGCTTTTGTCTGGCAAATAATCCTTGGCTGAAATTTTCTTCAAAGGGTCTAAGTAAATATTGTGAACCCAATCCGATGCTTTCTTGGAAAAAGGGAAATTGGAAGATAAGCAGTAATACAAGGCCTCCGAGAATCGCTTTTTGGTAAGCTTGTATGGGTAATTTATCGGTTGTGGAATAAATAACCGATTCTAAGCGCGAATACATGCGGGCAATTAGAGCTAAAAAAAGGCCAATAAGCGCTAATTTGGCCCAAAATAAGAGTGAAATAGGGGGTAATAAAATGTGGGGATACAAAACGTGTTTTGTGCCGTACACGTGGAGACTTACTAGATTGGCCGTAAAAGCGGAGCTTAGACAAGCTAAAAAGGATCGATAGTGAATTTTACCTACTTCTTTTATTTCGAGTCCAAAAAAACAGCCGGCCCAAGGCGTACCGAAAATGGCTGCGAAGCCAGCGCTCATTCCGGCCCTTAGCCAAATGGATTTTTCTTCCTGGGAAATGTTAAATCGTTTAGCGCTCGCAGCCGCGATGGAGCCACCCATGAAGACCGCCGCTCCTTCCCTTCCCACGGATGCGCCAGCTAGGTGACTTAACCAGGTCGTGACGATGGTTAGGGGTGCTTGATAATAGGATGTTTGAATGGGTTCGCCTTGTAATTTTTTTATAAGGTCGTTTGTGCCTACATGGGCGAACTCCCATTTCCGACTCCAGTAGAGTAAAAGTCCTACAAACGGGAGTCCAAATAAAAAATAAGTTTGTCGATTTTCTGCGATAAATTGTAAACCCCAGAGGAAAAGTGATGCGACACTACCGCTGGCGAAGGAGATGATGGCCCATAATAGGATTCGAATACCCCAAATTCGCATGATTAAGAGAATTTTTGTTTCAAAGGTAGGGAATTTTATTTTGCCTACCTTTGTCGTGGAATTCCGATTGGCGCCGGCGGCGCTCGTGAAGGCGGCGCTCGTGAACGAAATTCCACGAAGGAAATTGTCCCTTCATCAACTTTTATCATATGACTGATTTTTCTTCACTTGGCTTAAATCCTCAACTATGTCGCGCTTGTGACGCCCTGGGATATGTTTCGCCGAGTCCTATTCAGGAGAAAGCGATTCCGCTAATGTTGCAAGGACATGATGTCTTAGGTATTGCACAAACAGGAACGGGTAAAACTGCGGCTTATGCCTTGCCTGTTTTAATGCGTTGCAAATATGCACAAGGGAAAAACCCAAGGACCTTGATTTTAGCTCCTACTCGCGAGCTGGTCATGCAAATCCATGAAGTGATGGTGGGCTTAGCTGTTGAAACCGATTTACGAATTTTAGCACTATACGGCGGTTTAGGACCTAAAACTCAGATTCAGGCACTGGAAGCGGGCATTGATATTTTAGTTTCTACGCCCGGTCGTTTTTTGGAATTATATCGCAAAGACGCTATTGTCGTTAAGGAATTGAAGATTTTGATTTTGGATGAAGCGGATAAAATGATGGATATGGGTTTCATGCCACAGATCCGCGAGATATTAGAAAAAATTCCCTACAAAAAGCGCCAAAATGGCTTGTTTTCTGCGACATTCCCAGAAAAAGTTGAGAATTTGTCGCATGAGTTTTTGGAGTTTCCTCAAAAAGTGGAAATTACCCGTCAGGCCACGCCGGCCAGTCAGGTTACACAATTTGTCTATGAAGCCCCGAATTTAAGTACGAAAATCAATGCGCTGGCTTATTTTCTAAAGCAAGATCGTTTCGAGCGTGTGATGGTTTTTTGTCGGAGCAAGGATGTAGCCAATCAAGTGGAGAAGTATTTAATTCGCAAGGTCTTATCGGAAGATCAAGTTCGTGCGATTCATTCCAATAAAGGCCAAAATACACGAATAAATGCCATGCAACAATTTCGCGAGGGATTAATTCGGGTGTTGGTAACGACTGATGTAGCGGCTCGAGGAATTGATATTCCAAAAGTTTCTCACGTCATCAATTTCGATGTGCCTTTGATTTATGAGGACTATGTTCATCGTATCGGTCGGACTGGACGCGCAGATCAAGTGGGTGAATCGATCACCTTTATTACCTTAGCTGAACAATATCATTGGTCAAAAATTGAGGAAATAATTCAGCAAACGATTGAAATTCAGGATCTTCCAGCAGAAATTAACCGAGAAGAAACGCCATTTGTTGAGCAGCAAGATATGTTACGCGCAGTGGACGATCAACGGAAACGAGAGGATCCCGATTTTCAAGGTGCGTTCCACGAGAAAAAGTGGGTTATTAAGGCTCGTGCAAATGGTCAAAAGGTCCCAACACGTAAAGCGGTTACCAAAACGGGACCGAAAGGTGGCGCTGTTTCGACCCCTAAGCCACCCCAGCGGAACAATCGACCAGGAAAAAACGCAAAATTTCGTCCAGGAGCACCATCATCTAAAAAGAAAAGGTAGATTTGCAGCGATGAAAGTACTATTAATCAGTTTGTTCTCGCTTGTTGGCAGCCTTGCTATGGCCCAACAAACCGACGCGCCAAAGGAGGCGAAATATTTGCCTTTGTATGGACAAAAGGCATTATCTGCAAAAGACCAACAAGAATTGTCACAATTTGTGGAATCCTGCGATGCCAGTTTTGGCTCTCGCAAGGAGGCCGTGGAATTCTTTTCAGAGCGAGCATGGGAGTTTGTTTCATCGGGTCATTTGGATACAGCAACCTATCGCTTTAATTTAGTTCAAGCGCTTGATAGTCAGGTAGTTGATTCCTATTGGGGATTGGGAGTTATCACGTTTCAGCGACAAGATTTTCCAAAAGCGATCGAGTTTTTATCGAAGGGTTTGACATTGGATAGCACCCAAAGTATTTTACGGGTTGATTTGGCAATTGTCAAATTGAGTTGTTATTTGAAAAACATGGACTGTGGAACTTTGGATGAGACGGATGCTTTGTTGCAGCAAGCTTTGTTACAGACGCCGAACTATGCCACAGCCTGGATGAAGCGGTCTCAAGTGGCATTCTTGCAGGAAAAATACGAAAATGCATGGGCCTATTTGCATGAATGTAGAAAACTAGATATTACGCAATTGGATTTAAATTTGGGTCATAGTTTAGCCGAGAAAATGCCTGATCCACAGGGCGTGTTTAAGTAAGAAACCATGGGAATTCGGTCCTTTTTTGCGAAACCATTTGCACGTAAGGTGGTAAAAAAACACCTTAAGAGTCACGCACAGGCTATTCAAATTCAGGAAAATTGGTTGAAGAATAACCTCAAAATGGCGGAGCAGACCATCTTTGGTCAGGCCTATGAATTTGATAAAATTCGCAATTATTTAGAATATAAAATCCGAGTTCCGCTTGCGGAATACGAAGATATAAAGACCTATATTGAGGAAATGGTCTTGGGTTCGCCCAATATATTATGGCCGGGAAAACCAGCCTATTTTGCCAAAACATCGGGTACAACATCGGGGGCGAAATATATTCCAATTTCCAAGGAATCGATGCCTTTTCATATTTCGGGGGCACGTGACGCCTTGTTGCACTATGTTCACTATTCAGGAAATTCAGCCTTTTTAGACCAAAAACTGATATTTTTGTCGGGCTCTCCCGAACTCGAGTCGAAGCATGGCATCCCTACAGGACGTTTGTCGGGAATTGTTAATCACCACATTCCTGGATATCTGCGGAGCAACCAATTGCCCACTTATGAAACGAATTGTATCGAAGATTGGGAAGAAAAGTTGGAGGCCATTGTTCAAGAGACAATGCATCAGCGTATGGGTTTAATATCAGGAATTCCCCCCTGGGTACAAATGTATTTTGATCGTTTAGAAACCTTGTCGGGCCAAAAAATTGGCGATCTATTCCCCGACTTTCAATTGTTTGTAACAGGTGGCGTGAACTTTGAACCCTATCGACAAAAATTGATGGATTCAATCGGCCGGGATATCGATGTAGTTGAGACCTATCCGGCATCTGAGGGTTTTATCGCATTTCAGGATTCCAGTGGTGAGGAGGGTTTATTGTTGAATGTTGATGGGGGAATTTTCTTTGAATTTGTGCCAACCGATACTTATTTTACAGCTAACCCGAAGCGTTTGATGCTCTCAGAGGTACAGATTGGCGTTAATTATGCTCTAATCATGTCTACAAACGCGGGACTTTGGTCCTATTCGATCGGAGATACGGTGAAGTTTGTGTCATTGAATCCTTTTCGGATCGTGGTGACGGGTCGGATTAAGCATTTTATTTCGGCTTTTGGAGAACATGTGATCGCGGAAGAAGCGGAACGTGCGATGGCTGAAGCGCTTAAGGCTTGTCCGGAGGCTAGTTTAGTGGAATTTACGCTTGCTCCTCAAGTAAATCCTGCGGCGGGAGAATTGCCCTACCATGAATGGTTGGTCGAATTTGCACATGCGCCGAAAGAACCGGCCCATTTCCAGACAGTTTTAGAGGCCTCCATGACTGCCCAAAATATCTATTACAAGGATTTGATTACGGGAAAAGTTTTGCAGCCACTAAAGTTGACGATTTTACCAGCCAATGCCTTTATTGATTACATGAAATCTCAAGGGAAATTAGGCGGTCAAAATAAGGTTCCGCGCTTGGCAAATGACCGGGTGATTGCGGATAAGTTAGTTTGAAGGCTTTTATAGTCCCAGACTTCAGTCTGGGAATCCCTAGGCTAAAGCCTAGGGATATAAATAATGCGAAGAATCTCGCCTCCAATGTCTAACGTCTAATGTCCAAAGTCTACCTCTGCCACCCCGCATATTCCAAGTAATTCATCGCAGTTTGCATGAATACTTCGGCCGCTTCGGGACTCACTCGTTTGAGTAATTTGGCTGGATTTCCGGCGTAGATACTGCCGGCAGGAACACGTGTATTTTGGGTAACGACAGCACCAGCCGCAATGATGGATCCTGTTTCTACTAATGCGCCGTCCATGATGATGGCCCCCATGCCTACGAGCACATAATCTTCAATGGTGCAGCCATGAACAATCGCATTGTGTGCGATGGAAACGTAATTTCCAATGTGCGTTTCGGTTTTTTGGTAGGTGCAATGAATCACCGCGCCGTCTTGAATATTGCTGTAATTGCCGATTCGAATGCGGTTTACATCTCCACGAACGACCGCATGATACCACACCGTACAATGGGATCCAAATTGCACATCTCCCACGATGGTGGCGTTCGGAGCCTGCCAATTTTCTTCCCCAAATTGCGGAGAAATACCCTTTATCGGAACAATCAATGTCATAATCGTATCTTTAAGCAGGCCAGCGGCCCTGTAATTTCATTACTTTTTCAATCACATCCCTCACCGCACCTTTGCCTCCGCCAAATGGCGAAACATATTTACAGGCCATTTGAATTTCCGGAATGGCGTCTGCTGGACAAGTGCTCAATAATGCTGGTCGGGAAAGGATTTTTAAATCGGGCACATCGTCCCCCATGTATAAAATTTCCGATTCCTCCAGTCCGATTTTCTCCAACCAGCTTAAATAGGTTTCCAATTTGTCTTTGCCACCTAGTCCAAAATAAATATCCTGAAACTTCAGATTTTCAAGTCTTTTTTTGACCCCTTTGTGGCCTCCACCCGTAATGACACATAAATTATATTCTGCCTCTCTGGCCTTTTCAATAGCGTAACCATCTCGGATGTGAAAGGTTCGGTAATGCTCTCCCGTTTCTAATACATGGACACTGCCGTCGGTCATGACGCCGTCTATGTCGAATACAAAGGCCTTGATTTTCGCAAATTGCGTGAGTACGTTGGACATTTCAATTAATTTGATTGGTAATTTACATAAATCCGCGGAAAGATTGGATGTGATTCGTAGTGGCTTTTTTGTATTTTTACTGCCCATGAGGCTAGTGCAAAAAATTTTCGTTTGTAGCTGTTTGGCATTTTTGCCAGCATATTTGTATGCCCAGCAAAATACGAATGAAGCCCTTTTGGCAGAAATTTCCAGTAGTATTTTGCAAAGCAAGTATTCGGATGCGCCCGCCGTTGAAAAGCAATTGCAAGCTCTTTATACACAAGATCCGAAAGCTACTTTCTTTGCAAGGGCGCAGGAAATGCGCAAAGCGGGATTTAAATCCCCCCAATTGTCTTACCTCTTTGCACGAACGTTTCTGCAAGCAAATCCTGGTTTACAAGCTGATTTGATGCAGGTTGCCCTGCAATTGGCCAAGCGGAAAGCGGGCAAATTAGCGATTGATTTTTATGAACAGGTGGATGCTTGGCAGTATAACCAACAACTTTTAGAAACGGGAAATTACAAAATTCGATTGCAGGGAACCTTGTCGGTTCGCTGGCAGGATGCCGATAGTACAGCCGCCTCAACAGATAATTGGGATAGTCCATCGCCCGAAAACCCTTCGGATACATGGATTCAATATCAACCCAAAAGCCCAGGCCCAGTTTTGATTTGGAATGAGGCATTCGGTCTATCGGTTGTAGGCAAGGATAGCCTGAGATTTGAAGCGAAACAAATGCTTTTTTCAGTCAAAGACCGCTTGTTTTTTGGGGAAAGGGGGCTTATTGAACAAGGAAATTTGGGACTACCCATGTTCCAAATCAATCCTCGAAAAGGCGTTTTACTTTGCGAGGAAATGAATTGGCAGGAGGGAGCGCAAGCGATATCCGGTTCTTTGCGGATGCAATTAAAAAAGAAGGCAGGTGCTCGTCAGTTCGACGTGGAGTTTCGGTCGAAGCAAATTGTAAATCAGGCCTTGCAGGGAAATTATTTTAAGGGAATTGGCCGACTAATCATACAAGGGAGTCAACGAGGATTGCTTGGGTCAAAAGATAAACCCGCACGGGTGGAGATTTGGGGACCACAACGGAAATTGGGGGAAATCTGGACAACAAAAGCTTTAATGTTGGAAAACGAATCTATTCAGATAAAGGAGGGTGCTTTTATCGGTTATGTTGGGAAAAAGGACTCCTTGTACCATGGATTCGTTGCGGCGAATTGGGTCCCCCAAGAGGCAGCTTGGCACCTCAAACCCATCCAAGAAGAAATTCGTTTTGAGGACAGTTTTCATCAAGTTTCGATTTCCTCCGACTTAGCTATTCTGCATGCAGATACGCAGAAAATGGATTTTTTCCGCTTGTCGGGGAAAAGCCAAAACCCCGCCTGGGTTGAGTCCTTCGATTTTTTTGACGCGGACCGACTAGATGGGCAGCAGGGCATTTTGACCTATGACCCGATTCGGATTTTGTATAATCATTTGGCCATAATTAAAAGGAGTCAAGCAAATTTATATGACATTGCTGAGGCGAATAAAAGGGATCCCCAATTATTGAAGGGAGGTTTTCAACAATTCAAACATGCTGGATATTTGAATTTTGATGAGACAAGTGGCGAGGTTTCTTTCACTCGTTTGGGGCGGCATTATGCCCAAGTGAAATATGCGCAAAAGGATTTTGACCGCTTTTATGTGCCGTCTTTTGGGGGGATGCTTGCCAAAGATACCGCGAATATCTCCTTGGATTTAGCCCAACAAAAATTAGTGATTCGTGGGATTAAAGAAGTCATGGTATCCGATTCATTGAAAGCGAATTTTATTCCTTCAAATAATCAAATTGTTTTCGGTCAAGGCCGGGATTTCGATTTTATGGGTGAAATTAAGATTGGAAATTATCGTTTTCGTGGGCAGGGTTTCCGATTTAATTTTACAGATTATTCAATCAATCTACCAAAAATTGATTCAATAACGTTTGTTCGAAAAGGGACAAACCGCGAGTTGGGCGGACAATTTCGATACGAAGAAGGGCATATTTTATTAGCCCCACCAAACAATAAATCTGGCCGACTGGGGCTTGCCGCCTTTCCTAAATTGATCATTCCCAAGGGGGTCGTTTCCTATTTCGATGAGCCTTGGAGAGCGACAGGGGTATATAGTAAGAAGCTTTATTTTCAAGTTCCACGCATCGAGTTGGACAGTTTAACTCAGAAAGAAATCACCTTTGAGGGAAGTTTTTATTCCGATGGTTTGTTCCCCACCTTTAAGTCAAAGCTAGTATTGATGCCGGATCAAAGCTTTGGGTTTTCATATAATCAAAAATTGCCCGTTAGCATCTATCGCAACAAGGCGGCTTATCTATTTAAAAGTCCGCTTTTGATGAATAAGGAGGGGCTTTCGGCGGCAGGTACGCTAACTTATTTGGGTTTGGTTTCAAACCAAAAAACATCACATTTTTATCCAGACTCCTTGATTGCAACGGGTTTTGAGGCTAGCATGCAGGGGAAAGGATTTCCTAGCATGCAAATGGGGGAGCATCGTTTCACCTGGATGCAGGGTAATGATAGCCTTTGGTTGCACCCGTTTAAACAAGCTATTCAATTGTATAATAAAGAAGTGCAATTGAGCGGGTCGCTTGGTATGCACCAAAAACAAGTTTTCGGACAAGGTATTTTAACGCTTCAAGATGGTTTGATGGAATCTTCCGATTTCCGTTTCGATGCACAAAATTGGAACTCCTCGGAAGCAAATCTGAAAATTGGCAAGCAAATGACCTTATTCCCTCCGGCCGTTTTTATGAATCGAGTGGCCTTAGAAGCCAATATGTCGACACATAAAGTAGCGATTCGTCCCATGAAAGGCGATATGGGTTCGGAAATTACGTTTCCGTATGTGGCTTATCAAAGTAGCTTATCGGAGGCGACTTGGGATTTGATGAATCAACGGTTTTTGTTGGGGGGCCAACAAGGTTTTGAGTTGAGGCATTTAGACAGTACAGGATTTGCGGGAGCTACGATCAAGGCCAGTACAGCTTCTTATGACTTGAAAGCACAATATTTGGCATTGAGTGGGGTAAAAGAGGTGGAGGTGGGTTCAGCCTTGTTGTATCCAGCGAAAGGGATTTTAGGGATTCAAAAAGATGGGGCATTTAAGCCTTTTTCTGGGGCCAAAGCCATATTGAACGGGAAACACGTGTTGAAGGACCTAAAGATTATTGATGGCAATTCTGCTGGTTGGACGGGAGAAGCTAATTATCAATTTCCTCGGAGCGACGGGGACACGGTTGCAGTAGCTTTACGGAATTTTCATTTTGAAGGAAAGAATTATGTGACGGCAGAAGGACTTTTGTCGGAAAAGATGCCCCTTCGTTTCAGTAAGCACCAGCAATTTAAAGGGGAAGTTTCGCTGGATACGCGCTTGCCCAACTTGAATTTTAAAGGATTTATTCGTCCTGTAATAGGGTTATCAAATTTCCGGGCAGCCTGGATTCCATTTGAGAATAATAAAGGGGAAGAGCCTCATTTGGTATTAAACAAAGATTTACACGATGAGGCTGGTCGGCCTATAACGGCGGGGATTTTTATCAATGCCCAAAATCGATTGTATCCCACTTTTTTGAGTCCACAATCGGATGATTTGGACCCTATTTTGTTTCAAGCGGAAGGTGACGTGATTGAATCAAATGATCGTTATGAGGTGAAGGGAAAACAGTCAAGCATGCAGTTATTTATCGATAAGCATCGAGTTGAGGCAGATGGGCCAATTCAATTGTTTACGGGAAATCAGTCGATTCAAGCTTTTGGTCTGTTAAGTATGTCAACGGATAGTTTGCTACCACGCTTGGATACTTGGGTAAGTTTACAATTTCCTTATCCTGCAAAATTGCTCAAAGTGATGGGGGATCGCATGGTCAAATACATGCTGGACGAAGGGATTCAAAGTGATCCAGCGGATGAACCTGAGCGCCGAGATGCCTATTTAAAACGGGCTGAGCAAGTTTTATCGAAGCCGATTCCAGAGGCGATGCGAACAAAAATGGATCAAGTGCACATCGCCTTGGACAAGGTGTCTCCAGAATTTGCGAATTCGATTAACTTTTCGGGCGTTTCATGGGTTTGGTCTCCGAATACCTCTGCGTTTTATTCGGTTGGAGGAATTCCATGGGTGAATGTGGGGCCAGTGGATGTCAATTCAACCGTGAAGGGTTACATGGAGGTGATTAAGAAACCGAGTAAGGAGGAGTTTTATGGCTATTGGGAATTGTCTGAAGATTTATGGTATTATTTTGCCTATTTTAATGGGGAATTAGGTGTTTATTCGTCGGATCCTGCCTTTTTGGCAAGTATACGTGACGCGGTTAAATCAGATAAAAAGGGTAAATTGGTTGTCGTGGAGGCGGCAGGTGATGAGAAAGATACATTTGTAAAGCGATTCTTAGCTTATTATCGGGGCACGAGCCCTACGAAGAAAGTGAAAAAAGCGGCAGCGCCAGTTAAATCAACAGCTCCAGCGACGAAATCAAAAAAAGGAGGATTTTAAATATGAGTCAGTCAAAATTGTCCAAAATTTTTCGTTTTATGGATACGCTCGGATTGGGTGAGCGGGATCCCTTTGGCAATCCCATTTTATTCAAACGGATCATCATGGTGATTTTGGGATTTATCTCATATAACCGTTTGACAATTTACAATAAAACGAAAATTACGGGCACGGAGCATTTGGAAAATTTACCAGATCAAGGGGTCCTTTTCTTGCCGAATCACCAGACATATTTCATGGATGTTGTTTGTTTGTACCATATCTTTTTTTCGGTCAAATGGGGTTTTCGGAATACCCTGAATTACCCTTTTTATTTATTGGCCCCGCGCTCCAACCTCTTTTATGTGGCGGCATCCGAAACGATGAAAAATGATGGTTTGTTGCCCCGGGTTTTTGCCCAGGCGGGGGCGATTTTGGTGAATCGTTCGTGGCGAGCGGAGGGAGTAGATGTGAAGCGCGAGGTGGATTTGGAAGCGGTGAAGAAGATCGGGAATGGCTTGAAATTTGGTTGGGTAATTAGTTTTCCACAAGGCACGACGCGGGCATTTGCGCCATTACGTAAGGGTACGGCCCATTTGATTAAGGGAGAAAATCCGATTGTGGTTCCGGTTCGCATTAATGGGTTCCGAAGAGCATTTGACAAGAAGGGATTATTGATGCGGAAACGAAATACAACCTTAACGGTTGAGTTCCGTGAGCCGATTCGTTTTGCGGCGGATGCAACGACGGAAGAGATATTGGCGCGTGTGCAGCAAGAAATAGGCTTGGATCATGCTGAATAAGACCAAAGGAATTGTCATTCAATATATGAAATACAGGGAATCATCCTTGTTGGTGACTATCTACACAGCAGAATTTGGGATTAGTTCTTATCTTGAAAATGGCGTTCGGTCTGTGAAGGCCAAACATAAAATTGCCTTGTTTCAGCCTCTTACTTTGTTGGACCTGGAGGTATATCATAAGCCAGGAAAGGGATTGCATCGGATCTCAGAGGCTAAATGTTATTATCCTTATCGGAAGATTCCTTTTGACATTGCCTCGTCGAGTATTGCCTTATTTTTAACGGAAGTCTTGAGTAAGGTATTGCGGGAGGAGGAGGCGAATCCGGTGTTGTTTGCTTTTTTGGAGGAGTCGTTTCAGGTATTGGATCAAGGAGTGGGACATTTGGAGAATTTTCATTTGCAATTTCTTTGGCGGTTGAGTGAGTTTTTGGGATTTCATGCGGGCCAGGTGGGGGAGTTTTTGGATCAATTGCGAGAAGCGGGAGTTCCTGGCATGGGAGATTTGGACGCTTTTGCGGTTCAGTCTTTATTTGACGCGGAATATGGCGTTGAAATTGCCATTAATCGGGTACAGCGCGCGGCGATTTTGCGTGCGTTGATTTATTATTATGGATTGCATATGGAGTCTTTTGGTGAATTAAGATCCTTGCAAATTTTACAAGAAGTATTGTCATGAGGACATTGAAATATCGAATAGTTCCAGCATTTCACGCGCTGGATATTGAATTGACGTTTACGCCTACACGTATTGGGCCCTTGCGATTGCATTTGCCTATTTGGCGGCCGGGGAGGTATCAAGTCCAAAATTTTGCCAAAAACATTGCGACTGTGCGGAGTGCACAGGGCCCGCTTGTTAAGTCCGATTTGTCTTCATGGACGATGGAGGTTCAATCGTTACAGCCAATACGTGTTTCCTATCGCTATCATGCAGAACAAGCAGATGCGGGGGGATCCTGGGTGGATGATTCAATGGTGTACATCAATTTTGTGAATAGTTTGCTTTTCCCGGAACGGGGAGAAAATAGACCGTGTGAAGTGGAGATTTTGCTTCCACCGGCGGGTTTTTCGCTGGAGGAAGGGTTGCAGAATGGGGTTGGATTTTCGACGAAAAATACGCCGGCAGGGGGGTACGAAATTGCCTGTGCCTTAAGGACTTACGGAAATCAAATTCGGGCAAAATCGTATCGCGAGTTGGTCGACTCTCCCTTTCTTGCTGCCCCAAAACTGCATACGCTTCACTGGAAATCTGGGGGTGTTTCATTTTACCTACAGGGACTTGGACCGAAGACACACTTTTCAGATCGCTTGCTAAAGGCCTATCAAAAATTTGTTGAATATCAGTTGGCCTACATGGGCGAATTTCCTGTTCGGGAATATCGATTTATGTTGTGGATATGTTCTAAGCCCTATTATCACGGAGTTGAACATACGAAATCGACGATGATGGTATTGGGTCCGGAGGACCGAGATTCGTATGAGGATTTGATTGGTTTGGGTTCGCATGAATTGTATCATGTGTGGAATGTGGCGACGATCCGACCGAAGGCCCTGTTGCCTTATGATTATACGAAGGCTATTATTTTTGACACGGGCTGGATTATTGAGGGGATTACAACGTATTTGGGCGATTGGTTTTTGTGGGCGTCCGGTGTTGTCAACGCGGAAGAGTATGTGAATTTATTGGCCGGCAATTTGAAATTACATTTTGAGCGCGATGGCTCATCTCAGCAGTCTTTAATCGAAAGTTCGATTGATTTGTGGTTGGACGGGTATGGCCCTTCCTTGCCAGGCAAGCGGGTTTCCATTTACTTCAAGGGGGCTTTGGTCGCTTTGGGCTTGGATTTGTTGATTCGTCGGAAATATAAACATACCAAAACGCTTCGTGACGTCATGTTATTGATGCAGAAACGCTACGGTCGATTGAAACGAGGGTATTCACGGCAGGATTTTTATTCCTTGGTGGAAGAGGTTTATGAAGGCTCGTTGGCCGATATTTGGACCGTGTGGGTGGAGTCCGCAGATCCTTTAAATGATGCGATAGAGGCACTTTTGAAGGATGTAGGCTTGAAATTCGAAGCGCAAGGAAGTGTGAAGATTGTTGATATGCGAAAGTTGGACGCATTCAGAATTGCGCTCTAGGAAAATAAATTTCGCAAAAGGATACATTTTGTCGTTTTTGTCACAACGGGTAAGTATATACGATTCACTATCTTGCCTTATGAAAAAATATGCGTCAAGACTCCGGAAGATTCGAATTTCACATGAGTATAGCCAGGAGTATGTGGCATTAAAATTGGGTATAGCGATTTCGACTTATTCTAAATTGGAGCAAGGCAAGACGGAATTAACGCTAACGCGTTTGGTGCAGCTGTCGGAGATTTTACAATTTAATCTATCTCAATTTTTTGATGAGGAGCCCGAAATGGAAGTATCGGAGGATGTCTATGCGGGCTATGGTTTTGTGACACGTGCGGAATTTGTCCAGCATGTTGATAAATTACTTGCCATGGAGCGACAATTAAGCAATATCCTTTCCCAACTGCCGCAATAATTCCTACCTTTGTGGCTTAATTCATTTGATATGTTACAAAGGCCACGTAGAAATCGTCAGAGTTCTGTTATTCGGGATATGGTAGAGGAGACTCGCCTGTCTGTGAAGGATATGTTGTTCCCTTTATTTGTTCAGTTAGGATCGGGCAAAAAGACGCCGATTGTTTCTATGCCGGGTATTCATCGGTATTCAGTTGATTTATTGTTGAAAGAAATCGAGGAATGTGCCAATTTGGGCATTCGATCTTTTGCGTTATTTCCTCAAGTTGAAGAGTCGTTGAAAGACCCCATTGCCTCTGAAAGTTACCGGAAAGGTTCATTGTATTTGGAAGCTATTCATGCGGTTTCGAGCCGTTTCCCAGAGATTTCTTTGTTGACCGATGTTGCCATGGACCCTTATAGTTCTGATGGGCATGATGGTATTGTGAAAGACGGTCATATTTTAAATGATGAAACCTTGCCTGTACTCGCAAAGATGGCGATTGCTCAAGCACAAGCGGGTTCTCGCTTGATCGGTCCGTCGGATATGATGGATGGTCGCGTGGGTTATTTGCGCGAGGCATTGGATGGTGCAGGCTTTTCGAATGTGGGCATTATGGCTTATACGGCTAAGTATGCATCTGCATTTTATGGCCCATTTCGGGATGCCTTGGAGTCGGCACCTAAATTTGGGGATAAGAAAACATACCAAATGAATCCTTCGAATCGTCGGGAGGCGTTGATTGAATTGGAATTGGATGAGGCGGAAGGAGCGGATTTTTTAATGGTTAAGCCGGCTTTGGCCTATTTGGATATCATTGCCTTATTGCGTGAAAATAGTCATTTACCTATCGCCGCCTATAATGTGTCGGGGGAATATGCCATGATTAAAGCGGCCGCGCAAAATGGCTGGTTGGATGGAGAAAAGGCGATGTTGGAAAGTTTATTATCGATTAAACGGGCGGGTGCGCAGGTGATTCTGACGTATTTTGCCAAAGAATTTGCTCAATTAACTAAAGCGTAGATATGTCAACTGATCGTTACATGCAACGGGGAGTTTCAGCTTCCAAAGAAGATGTTCATAAGGCCATTGCCAACTTAGATAAAGGATTGTTTCCACAGGCATTCTGTAAGATTTCGCCGGATATTTTGGGTGGGGATGCGGATTATTGCAACATTATGCATGCGGATGGGGCGGGGACGAAATCATCTTTGGCGTATTTGTATTGGAAGGAAACGGGGGATATTTCTGTTTGGAGAGGGATTGCGCAGGACGCGGTCGTGATGAATACGGATGACTTAATTTGTGTGGGAGCGACGGACCAAATGTTGTTATCAAGTACGATTGGTCGGAACAAGAATTTGATTCCAGGCGAGGTGATTGCGGAGATTATTAATGGGACCGAAGAGGTGTTGGAAATGTTGCGGGAGAATGGTTTGGGCATATATAGCACGGGAGGCGAAACGGCTGATGTGGGGGATTTGGTACGGACAATAATCGTGGATAGCACGGTGATTGGTCGGATGAAGCGTTCGGATGTGATTTCAAATGGGAATATTCAGTCGGGCGATGTGATTGTGGGATTGGCTTCTGATGGGCAATCGACCTATGAAAAGACTTATAATGGGGGCATGGGGAGCAATGGCTTGACTTCGGCTCGCCATGATGTATTGGGAAATTATTTAGCGGGAAAGTATCCCGAGAGTTTTGATCCATCGGTGCCATCGGATTTGGTTTATTCGGGTTCCCGTTCCTTGACGGAGGCTGTTCCGGGCACCCCATTGAATGTAGGCCAATTGATTTTGTCGCCGACTCGGACTTATGCGCCGGTTGTTAAGGCGATTTTGGGTTCATTGCGTCCTCATATTCACGGGATGGTGCATTGTTCGGGTGGAGCGCAGACGAAGGTGTTGCATTTTGTGGAGGCGGTTCATGTGATTAAGGACAATTTATTTCCAATTCCTCCGCTGTTTGAATTGATTCAAAAAGAGAGCGGAACTAGTTTTCAGGAGATGTACAAAGTGTTTAACATGGGACATCGGATGGAAATTTATGTGGCGCCGGAGTTTGCGGAAGAAATCATTCAAATTTCAAATGCGTTTGGAATACCGGCTCAGATTGTAGGGCGTGTGGAGGCGGCTCCAACAAAGAAATTGACGATAAAAAGTACTTACGGAGAATTTATTTACGAATAGGACTTTGCTTTTTAGCAGATTCTTTTTATATTTGCGACCCCATTTAAAAGGCTTTGTAAAGGTAACGACCTGGCCTCGTGGGATTGTTTCACTTAAATACATATAAAATGTACGCAATCGTAGAAATTGCCGGGCAGCAATTTAAAGTAGAAAAAGACCGTACCGTATATACCCACCGTTTGGCGGGAGCGGAAGGCGCTGCACTGGTTATCGACAAGGTATTACTTGTTGACAATGACGGAAAGATTTCCGTAGGAGCACCCACAGTAGCTGGTGCGACTGTTCAAGCTAAAATCGTAGCACACGTTCGTGGCGAGAAGGTTTTGGTATTCAAAAAGAAACGTAGAAAGTCATACCAAAAAATGAATGGACACCGTCAAGATTTGACGCAAGTGTTGATCGAAGGTATCTCAGTTAAATAATTGAACATTAGCGTTTTAAACGCATAAAATAAAAAAACATGGCACATAAGAAAGGCGCCGGATCGTCGAAAAACGGGCGCGAGTCACATAGTAAACGCTTAGGCGTTAAGTTATTTGGAGGCCAAGCAGTTATCGCGGGGAACATTATTGTTCGTCAACGTGGAACAGCGCACAATCCAGGTGAAAATGTTGGTCTTGGAAAAGATCATACATTATTTGCTTTAGCGGATGGTGTTGTAGCATTCAAAAAAGGTTTTAAGGGTCGTTCATTTGTGCACGTATTGCCAGCAGTGGCAGCGGCTGCACCTGCGGCTCCGGTAGCAAAGAAAGCACCGGCAAAGAAAGCAGCTCCAGCAGTGGAGGCGGCTCCAGTTGCCGAGGTAGCGGTAGAAGCTGCTCCAAAGGCGAAAAAAGCTCCGGCAAAGAAAAAAGAAGCAGCAGCTGAGTAATCAATTGTAGGTTTCTAGAAAAACCTGGCATTAAAATGTCAGGTTTTTTTTATTTTTCGAAACCTTATGAGCCAATTGTTGGTTTAGGGTATATAACTTCAACTTATGCTTACCTCTACGATAACAATTTACACAGAATCTACGCCCAATCCACACTCGATGAAATTCGTTTTTAATGTGGAATTATTGCCAGAAGGCATGTCGTTTGACTATACACAACCTGCTGATGGCTTGACTAAGGAGAAGAATTCTCCGCTTGCCGTGGCCTTATTCGGCTTCGAGTTTGTTCGCCGCGTATTTATTACAAACAACTTTATTACATTGACCAAAACGGATAATGCTGCCTGGGAGGATGAATTATTTGGGATCAAGCAGTATTTAAAGAAATATTTTGCGGAGAAACACCCTGTTTTCTCCTTACCTGCATCTGAATTTGCTGCTGAGGGGGAATCTTTGGATTCTGAGATTATCAGCCAAATTAAGCAAGTATTAGAAGAATATGTGAAGCCTGCGGTAGAATCTGACGGTGGAGCCATTACATTTCATTCTTTTGATGAAGCGACGGGCCAAATGAAAGTTTTGTTGCAGGGATCTTGCTCGGGTTGTCCATCCTCTCAAATGACGCTTAAGGCGGGGATTGAGACCTTAATGACACGGATGGTGCCTGCGGTGAAAGAAGTTGTCGCAGAGGGCGTTTAAATAAGTTTATTGGACAATATTGTATTGTCGTATTCGTTGAAGGGGTAGACGCTGCCGGGGTCGCAGACCCCGGCAGCGTCACCTTTCACACCCACTTCCCAGAAAAACCTTCTTTCGAAGCAAACTGATAAATTTTGGGCCTTCCGACTCTCTAACAGGCACAAGTATACATCTGCTTATCAATTAGTTGATAAACCGCCTGATCCTAAATTAGAAAATTTGCAATTTTATAAGAACGCGAGAATCTCTTCCAATTCCTCAATTTCACGAAAGTTTGGATGCACAACGGGATGGCTAACCATTTCATGTGTCCAGGTTGTATGAAAAGGTATGTGAACCGCATGACCGCCTAAACCTAAGACAGGTAAAACATCCGATTTTAGCGAATTTCCAATCATCAGAAACTGCTCTGGGGCAACATCTAAATGCCGGATTAATTTTTGATAATCCGCTGGCTGCTTGTCCGACATAATCTCAATATGATGGAAGTATTTAGCGAGACCCGATTTTTTCAACTTGCGTTCTTGATCTAATAAATCGCCCTTGGTGGCAACCACAAGTCGATATTTTGTAGATAGTGCAGCCAATACATCTTCTACCTGTGGTAAGATTTCGATGGGTCTATCGAGCAGTTCTTTGCCTATTTCTAAGATTTGTTTGGTCCCTTCAGCGGATAAATGACCACCCGTAATTCGAATTGCTGTCTCGATCATGGATAGCATAAACCCCTTAACCCCATAGCCATATAAGGCTAGGTTATCCATCTCGGTTTTAAACAATTCTTGTTGGGTTTGATGAAGCGGAAGATAGGCTTCAAATAGCGCGGAAAAGGCTTCTTCGCTCTCGCGAAAATAGGGTTCATTCACCCAAAGTGTGTCATCTGCGTCAAATGCGATTACCAACATATTGATATACTTTTTTCGACTATAAAGCGTTCGGAGAGTAACGCTGCCGGGGTCTTCAGACCCCGGCAGCGTTTACCACCTAAAACGATTTGGCAATCGTAATGAAATCTGCCGCGATCAACGAAGCACCACCGATCAATCCGCCATCCACATCTGGGCCTGCGAAAATCTCTTGTGCGTTTTTCGCATTACAAGATCCTCCATATAAAATGGAGCAATTATCAGCAACTAAAGCACCATATTGTGCAGCGACATGTACACGTAAATGAGCGTGCATCTCTTGCGCTTGTTGGGCTGAAGCCGTTAAGCCTGTGCCAATCGCCCAAATAGGCTCATAAGCAATCACGACTTTGGCGAAATCATCGGCCGACAAATGAAATAAGCTTGCCGTTAATTGATCCGCTACATAAGCTAAAAATTCACCCCCTTCACGCAATGACAAACTCTCGCCACAGCAGAAAATAGGTGTAATGCCATTGGCTAAAGCCGCATCCACTTTGGCAGCTAATTGCTCATTCGACTCTGCGAAATATTCACGACGCTCCGAGTGACCAATCAATACATATGGAATCGCAGCAGATGCTAATTGCACCGCCGAAATTTCGCCGGTATAGGCTCCTGATGCCTTTTCGTGGCAGTTTTGTGCCGCAACAGCTAAATTATCAATGCCCTCAATTACCTGAGAAACACCTGTCAAATACAAGGCTGGCGTCGCCATAATTACTTGTACATCCGCCGGTACGTCCGACTTCACCAATTGAGCTACTTCAGTAGCCAATACGAATGCCTCAGCAGCCGTTTTATTCATTTTCCAGTTTCCAGCAACAATTTTTTTTCTCATACGTTCATCTGATTAAGCCCCAAAAATACAATTCCTTTCCCGCTTACGAAAATTCAGCCGAAAAAATCCCAAAGATTCCGTATTTTCACAATCCATTACCTCATTTACCATGATCAAACGTATTCTTTTTGCCCTGTTATGTATCGCCACGGGCAATTCTGCTTATAGCCAAACCGACCTATTCCCGCATACGAAATCGAAGTGGGTGGATTCTGTCATGAAAAGCTTGTCGGTCGACCAGAAAATAGGTCAGGTGCTAATGCCAAGAGGCAATTCGAACCCCACATATGACACCACGCGTCTCTACGAAATCGTTAGGAATTACCACGTGGGCGGATTTGTATTGTTTGCGGGCTATCCCACGAACCAAGCGAATTTGGTGAATAAGCTACAATCCATGTCTAAGGTACCTATGTTCATCGGGATGGACCTTGAATGGGGCCTGAACATGCGGCTCGATTCAACTGTGAGGTATCCTTACCAAATGACGCTCGGTGCGATGCAGGGTAACGACGCGCTGATCGAGAAAATGGGCTTTCAAATCGCCCAACAATGCAAGCGGATGGGGGTGCATATCAATTACGCGCCCGTTGTAGACGTGAATAATAATCCCAATAATCCGGTGATCAACTTCCGATCTTTTGGCGAAAACCGCGAAGCCGTGACGAGCAAATCGCTCGCTTACATGCGCGGCCTGCAAAAAGGCGGAATCATTACCTCTGCCAAACATTTTCCAGGACATGGCGACACGGGTGTCGACTCGCATTATGATATTCCGGTATTGACTCATAGTCGGAACCGACTGGATTCGCTCGAACTTTTTCCTTACAGAGAATTGATTAAAAAAGGCCTTCAAGGGGTTATGGTTGGCCATTTAAGTATTCCAGCCTTGGACACGACGGCCATGCTTGCTTCGACTATGTCGAAACCCATTGTGACCGGATTATTGCGCGATTCGTTGAAATTTGAAGGATTGGTGTTCACGGATGCCATGGATATGAAAGGGGCTACCAAAATGTTCCCAGAAGGTCAGGCGAATGTCAAAGCCTTCCTTGCAGGGAACGATATTTTGGAAACTTTCGTCGATGTTCCCGCGGCTTTTAATGCGATCAAAAAAGCATTAACCGAAGGAGAAATCACGGAGGAAGAACTCGATAAACGCGTTCGTCGGATCCTAAACGCAAAAGCCTGGGCAGGCTTAGATCGCTATCAGCCCATTGAATTGAAAAATTTAATCGAAGAACTAAATCCACTCCAAGCAGATTTACTCAAACGCACGCTTGCAGAGAAGTCGGCGACTGTGTTAAAGAATCCCCTCGATTTAATTCCCTTGCGCCGCCTGGATACGTTGAAAATAGCCACGTTGGCCATTGGTAAAGCAAATTATGGGGGTGTTTTCCCGACGGAATTCCAAAAATTAGCCCAAAATTATATGGAGATGGAGCATTTCTACTTGGATGAAATGAGTGCCGATTCGACGATCAGCCAGGTGGAGAATGCCTTAAAAAATTATGATGTTGTTCTGATGGGCTTGCATGGCATTTCCTATCGTCCCGTGAATAATTATGCGATAAAGCCCCAGATTCAAGCCTTGGTCAAACGCTTTGCAACACCGAAAACAATCTTGTCTTATTTTGCCAATCCATTTACCTTGAAGTCTTTTGAGAATTTGAAGAATTTGGGCGGATTGGTGTTGACTTATCAGGATGGTGTGGCCCAACAAGAAGCGGCGGCGTCCTTGATTTTTGGTGGGATTGCTGCGGAAGGGAAAATGCCGGTTAGTGCTTCTTCAGATTATCCTGCAGGTATGGGCATTTTGACACCCAGTTTAGGGCGATTGCAATACAACGTGCTTCCAGAGGCGGTAGGAATTTCGGGGGCTTATTTGAATAAGCAGGTAGATTCTTTGGCACAAAAAGCCATTGCTATCAAAGGGGCGCCCGGAGTCGTTGTTTTGATTGCCAAAGAGGGCAAGGTCATTTACCACAAAGCTTTTGGTTCTCAAACCTATGAATCCCATGAGCCCCTCAAAAAGACCGACATATTTGATTTGGCATCTATAACGAAAATTTCTACATCGATTCCAGCCTTGATGAAATGGCAGGATCAAGGAAAGTTTTCCTTGGAAACAACCATGGGGGAGTTTATCCCTGCGTTCACACATAGTAACAAGAAGGATTTAAAGTATTTGGATGTATTGACTCATCAGGCACGTTTGCGCGCATGGATTCCATTTTGGCAAGACTACATTGACAGCACCGACATGATTGTGCAAAGCAAAAAGTTCAAGGAAAACTATGCCAAAAACGATTTGCAATACTCCATTTTGGAGAAATATTTAACCAAAAATGCAGGGGAAGAACGCATCAAGAAAATCATCCGAACGCAGAAAAACCTTTGGGACTCTTGTGTTGATATCAAAACCGAAGTAACCCGCTGGAAACCTAGAACGCTTTCATATGCATCATCTGAGGAATATCCGATTCAGGTTGCGCCGAATCTTTGGGCACATCGTAGCATCAGTGCTCAGGTGAATGATGCGATTAAAAACTCGGCGCTTCGGGAGAAAAAAGAATATGTGTATTCCGATTTGTCGTATTATTTATTGCCTCAAATTGCACCACGCATCACGGGAAAAACGTGGACCAATTACCTTTCAGAGACCTTTTACAAGCCTTTGGGCGCGAGTACTTTAGTCTATCAGGCTGAGAAGCATTTTCCTTTAGCGCGGATTGTCCCAACAGAATATGATTCCTTGTTCCGTAAGACTTTGATTCATGGCAAAGTACATGATGAAGGCGCTGCATTATTGGACGGGATCAGTGGGCATGCGGGTTTATTCGGCAATGCGAATGATTTGGCTAAATTGATGCAGATGTATTTACAGAATGGTTATTATGGGGGCCAACAGTTTATCGAGGAAAAGACGGTCAAACAATGGACCTCATACCCTTTTTCAGTCGAAGAAAATGCTCGTCGGGGAGTTGGATTTGACAAACCAGATCGCAAGAAACCAGGTATTTCGGCTGCGGAATCAGCGAGTGGGGCAAGTTTTGGTCATTCGGGATTTACGGGTACCTATACCTGGGTGGATCCGACGCAGGATTTAGTCTATGTATTCTTGTCAAATCGTGTTTATCCAACACGAAATAACAGTAAACTATCGGATGCAAATATCCGTACAGGCATAAATGAAGTGATTTATCAAGCCATAAAAAAAGGGAATTAATGCGGATTCTCATCACCGGCGGAACGGGATTTATTGGGCAGGAGTTACAGGCATATTTACATGCGCTGGGTCACCAAACTCGTATTTTGTCTCGGCAGGGGGGCTGGGATATAGACAAAGGTTTTTTGGCAGCAGATGCATTTAATGATATGGATGCGATTGTGCATTTGGCGGGGGCTGGTATTGCGGATAAAAGGTGGACAGATGCCCGTAAGAGGGAATTAATTCATTCGCGTGTGGCTTCGACGCGCCTGCTTGCAGAGGCTTTGCGAACGCGCAAACATCAGATTCATACCGTTGTTTCCGCTTCGGCGATTGGCTTTTATGGGGCAGATTCTGGGGATGTCCTTTGTACGGAAAAGACGCCAGCAGGCCATGATTTTTTGAGTGCTTGTACGGTCGCATGGGAGCAGGCGGTGGATGAAATTCAAGATTTGCGTGTTGTGAAATTGCGCATTGGCCTGGTTTTGGGCGCGAAAGGGGGGATATTTCCCGTATTGGCGATGCCGATTCGTTGGTTTGCGGGGGTGATTTTAGGTCGGGGAACCCAAGGACAATCCTGGATTCATATACATGACCTGGTGAAGATGTTTGCCTGTGTATTAACAGATGAGCATGCGAAAGGAGTTTATAATGCTGTGGCACCGGTTCCGGTAACGCATGCGGAAATGACGAAACAGATAGCGAAAGCGTATCACCGACCTATTTGGTGGCCAAAAGTTCCGTCTTGGGTTTTGCGTTTATTCTTGGGCGAAATGGCTGCTTTGATTACGGGTGGGAATTTTGTTTCTGCAGAAAAAATACAAAAAGAGTTAAAATTTTCGTTTACATATACACACTTATCAGAAGCGTTAATCCAAATAATACATGTCTAAAACGATTTTAGTTTATTGTGGCTCATCAAAGGGGCATAACCCGATTTACGAAGCAGAGGCGAAAGCTTTGATGCAGGCGTTTAAGAAACACGATTGTAAGCTGATTTTTGGCGCTGGAAGTGTGGGCATCATGGGTGTTTTGGCAGATGAATACCTGCGTTTGGGCGGCCACGTGATTGGGGTAATTCCTTCGTTTATGGAGCCATGGGAAGTGAAGCACAAGGATATTCAGGAATGTTATATAACAGAATCGATGCACAGTCGGAAACAGAAAATGGCTGAGCTGGCCGATGGAGTCATTGCCTTACCTGGAGGATTTGGAACGCTGGATGAATTGTTTGAGATGTTGACCTGGAAGCAATTGGATTTACACCAAATGCCTATTTCCATCTTAAACACAAATGGGTATTTTGATCATTTGTTGGCCCAATTAGCGCACATGGTGGAGGAAGGATTTTTGAAGCCTGCGAATTTGGAGGCTTTACAGGTAGAGACAAATCCGGGAGCCTTGGTTGATTATATTATGGCCTATGAGCCTGAGAAAATGGAGAAAAAATGGATATATCGCGGCTAGTTTGCTTGTTTTTATTCGTGTCATTTGTGGGTTTCGGGCAGAAAAAGCCAGAAAATCTTGGCTCAGCTGTGAACAGCGAATTTGCTGAGTTGAACCCCGTAATGGCGCCGGATGGCAAGACCCTTTACTTTGGTCGGAAGAGTCATCCATCCAATCGTTTTGGGACGCAGGGTTCTGAAACGGTGGCCGGTTCGCAGGATATTTGGTACAGTGAGCGTGTGGGGGATGTTTGGAGTACGGCGAGGCGTATGCCGGATGTACTGAATCGCGATCAATACAATACGATTTTGTCGATTTCTCCTGATGGTCAAACGATCTTATTAAAGGGGGCTTACATCAATGGGGTGTATGAATCACGTGGATTTTCCTTATCTAAAAAGCAAGTAGCTGGTTGGTCTATTCCAGAGAAAATTAACATTCCTGGATACGAGAAGATGAGTCGGGGAAAGAATGAATATGCCTATTTGTCGATGGATGGGAAGGCGTTGTTGTTGGCATTTGCGGAAAAGAAGCAGAGCGATCGAGATGATATTTATGTCAGTTTATTGAGTGATTCGGGCTGGTCGAAACCATTGAATCTAGGTGAAGGAGTAAATACGGATTTTTCGGAAACAACCCCTTTCTTGTCGGCTGATGGTCGGACACTCTATTTCTCGTCGGACCGACCAGGCGGTCAGGGCTCACAGGATATTTATGTGACCAAGCGTTTGGGGAATGGATGGACTTCGTGGCGTAAGCCAGTGAACATTGGCCCGCCGGTAAATACGAGTGCTTACGATGCTTATTATACTTTAGCTGCCAAAGGGGATTACGCCTATTTTCTTTCGACCACTGAGGCTGGAAAGAAGGACATTTTTCGGATTGGTATTGAGCAGGAACCCGAACCAGTTGCTCTGGAAGTAGCGGAAGCAAAGCCCATTTTACAGCAAGATGTGAAGTCGAGTCCGCGCATTGCCTCGTCGGAGAATTCAGCGTCCGTTGTATTGCTATCGGGCAAGGTGAATGATGCATCGGGCAAGGTTCCTGTGGGAGCATCGGTTAGTTATGAGGATTTGAAGACGGGAAAGATTATTGGCCAAGCGACGCCGGATCCTGGGACGGGTCTGTATAAATTGGTCTTGCCCTATGGAACGAATTATGGAATTACGGCAAAGGCGGAAGGCTTTTTGCCAAGTTCCTTGCACTTGGATTTAAGCCAAATGCGGGGACGTTATTTGGAGTTGGACGGACGTGATCTAGCCATGGCGCCGATTGCCAAAGGAAGTACTGTGACGGTCAATAATCTGTTTTTTGAGTTGAATAAGGCGACCTTAACGCCGGAATCCGAGCCTGAATTGAAACGAATGGTTCAGGTGATGTTGGAAAATGTCACATTGCGGATTGAGATTCTAGGGCATACAGATAATACGGGTACGGATGTAATTAATGATGCTTTATCGCAGGCGCGCGCGGATGCTGTGAAGATTTATTTATTGAATGCGGGAATTCCGGCGGGTCGGATTCAGTCGAAAGGTTATGGTTCGAAAAAGCCGAAGGTTTCGAATGATACGGAGGAAGGAAGAGCTCAGAATAGACGAGTGGAGTTTTCGATATTGTAGAGACGCAATGCTTTGTGTCTTGCTAGTCACTAGTCGTCAGTCGCTTGTCCGTAGTCCTAAGTCCGGAGGTCAAATTTTAGCCCCAGACTTTAGTCCCCTAGGCTGAAGCCTAAGGTTATAAATATTATTTTCTTTCGAGGTATTCTCCTGGTGAGCAGCCTATTTCTGATTGAAAGGCTGAATAAAAACTTGATCTAGAACTGAAACCTGCCATTTGGCCGATGCCTTCAATACTCAGATGTTCAAATTCGGCAGAATTCATTAATTTTTGGGCATATTGAATCCTTAAGGTCGTTTTCAACTTAGGAAAACTCTGTTTGAACAATACGCGGAGGCAATAAGAGATATGGTGCTGGGGTGCTTTGAGCGCGGCAGCAAGATCGCCAATGGAAAAATCTGGATTCAAATAGGGTTTTTCATCATCCAAATAGACTTTGATTTGATCCCTTAATTCCAAAAATGGATTATCATCGTCATCAAACTCGTCGACAGATTCTGTTATCGCCACCGGTGAAGGTGTTTTATTTTTACGCTCTTCCGTGACTACCTGATATGCGGGGAATCCATAAAGGATTTGTGGAAATATGAGAAGACTTCCGGTAAGCAATAGGAACATAACCCCCATTAAATTTTGAATGAGATTTAACGCACTATAGGTTTCTTTCGGTGTTTTTTCGACGAAATCTGCCGTTATCATCCCAAACGCAATTAATAGAATGATGAGTGTGATGAAAAACATGTTCAGCCAGCGGTAGGTCAACAAATACTGCTGTGTAGGAATGGATTTTTTCACTTTTGGTCTATATTTCCAGATCTTATAATAACTGACAAGTGTGTAAATCATCAAGGATGCAATACGCATGATGTAATTGAAGGATATTGGAAAAATGAAATTAACGGCTACGACTTTCAGTTGGTTTATATCATCAATAATGTGTTGAGCAAGGACAAGTTTTTCGGAGAAAGGGGTTAGGTAGAATGGGATATTTCCTATGAAGATGATCGTTGTAGGAATGAAGTGCAATAAATCAATGGGTTTTAGGATGTGGGTGTCACGAATGATTCCGCGTGAATAAAAATACAATAAAGGTCCGGCCAGCATCATGAATGGCGAAAAGTGGCCATAGAAAATGGCTAGCCAAAAAGCCGAATCACCAAATACGGAAAAGTAATGCGTTAAGCTATATATGGAAATTATAAATAGAAATCCCCCCAAATAAATGGTGTTTTTATTTTCCTTCCAGTTATAAATAACGAGAATGACGGAAATAAATAAACTCAATAGGGAGTTAAATAGGAACATCTTTTAGAACAAGTTGAAAGTTATTTCAGCCCACAAAGGTATCAGAATTGAGCGAAATATCATTCTAGATGTCCTGATTTTAAAAACTAGGACATCTAGTTAATTCAAAACTAGGATTTTGAAAATCAAAAAAACACTTTTGTGTGGAAATAATCCTATGTTCTTTTATTCTCATTAGAAAATTCGATTTCCGCATCTACTCCTCCTATTTTTTAGGCAACTCATCAACAAACGTTTAGGCAATGGATTCATCGCACGATTAATCCGAATGGGAATATGAAGAAGACACATTTGAGTTGAATTTTTTAAATGACATCCAATTCAATCCGTGTCCAGTGAGTGTGGAAGCTAAATATTTGATTGGTTGTGGAATGAAGGTCCACAAGAAATGCTCGAAACAAAAATGAAAGAAATTAGTTAGGATAGTTATCTCATCAGGCTAATAGAAAAAGCTTGGCTAAGAAATAGAAAGTAAATTTTAGAACACAGAGTAAGTAAAGTCGTGCATTTTTAATGCATGACTTTTTTGTTTCTAGACGTTCTCGATTTGGCGAATGATCCAGCGAAAAGGCATGCTGGCATATTTCCGTACCCGTAAATAGCGTTTAACTGGCGCTTTCGTGGGTAGTTTGATGTATGCGCATGTTAGTTGCTTCAGTTCTTTGTGGCCATTTGCAATCAAAGCCTGTGCATAATAGTCAAACAAGCTGGCTATATCTCCTTTTTCTTGGAAACTATAGCGGTCTTGATATTTCGATATTTCAGTTGGCTTTTCTGGCGTATAACCAGAAAAATGGAAGAAAATTAAGGGGTATTGATTATTGACCAAATAGGGCTCGTTATCGTTCGTTATTTGGCGTTCATGCAGATTCCAATAGGCCATGTTTAGTCCTAGGTGTTTACTAACAACGACATCTTCGTAGAAAATAGGGGCAAAGTTGACCCATAATTGATCCACAAACATACCGTTAGCCAAATCGATGTAGCATTGGTCAAAAAGGCGGTCCTTCCACCATTGTAAGAAATGATGCGTGGTTTCACTGCGTTTGGTACCGATAAACCCGAGGTTGTATAATCCCGTGTTTAAAAGTCCGCGCTCGTTTGGGCTGCTAGCGTCATCTGGATAGGCCGTCAATGTATGTGGAGTTAAAAAAAGGCTGTGATTTTTCAGGCCATTTTCAACTTCAGAGAGCGGTTGGTAGATGATGATGTCGGGGTCGAAGTAATGAACGAGCTGAGCTTCTGGATAAGTTTGATAGATAAAGTCCAAAAAGTACGGTTTTACGGCCGTATTTAGTTCGGTGATGTCATAGCGAGCACACATCTCATCGAGGTCTTCTAAGCCAATTGTATGCAGTTCTATGAGGGGGTAGGTCGGCAATAAGTTCTTGTCGACCTGCGAAGCATCGAGTCGGTCCACCAAACCGATTAAAAAGGTATAATCGGGGTTGTGTTTCATTAACGAATCGCCGAGCGTTTTTGCTTGAGCGAGGTAGTTAATGGAACAGATGGTGAGGACTATTTTTTGCATGCTTCAGATTATCAGTTTCAAAAATACGAAATGTAAATTGAAAATCGTTAGGGCTTTGGCGCCTGGCGTGACCACGCTGCCGGGGTCGCGACCCCGGCAGCGTCCGCCACCGCACGGGCCAGCAGACGCCAAGCCTGCTGAAAAGGGCTATTTTTTCAAACTGCCATAGATGATGTTTTTGACTTTACTGCCATAGTCACTATGTGAATTTGGGGTATGCTGGGTCATGATTAATACGACCATTTTTTCTTTCGGATCGACCCAGTAAGTAGTGCCATAATATCCTCCCCAACCATAACTTCCTTCTGATGTCATATTCAATAAAGCAGATTTTGGCGAAGTGAGACTAAATCCTAAGCCAAAATCATCATTCCCGATGTTGATCTGTGGACTCGTCATAAGCTCGATGGTTCTGCGTCCTAGGATTTGTTTGCCATTATAAACCCCGCCATTCAATAACATTTGTAAGAAAGTGGCATAGTCGAAGGTCGACATAGATAAACCAGCTCCGCCCGAAAAATAGGTATGTGGGTAAAGTGGATAATTCGGATCTAGGTTACGAAAATTAGGATCCCAAGGAATAATTTGATGCTCCGCATTCTCCGTGTAAACCTTTGGCATGCGGGAAGATTTCTCAAGAGGAACCGTAAAATAGCTGTCCTTCATCCCGAGCGGTTCGAAAATGTTTACTTTAAAATAATCTTCTAAGGTTTTACCACTAATGACCTCCACAAGGCAGCCCAACAAGTCGGTACTCAGCCCGTAAGTAAACTTTTCTCCTGGCTGGTGAACCAAGGGTAGCCGACCCAAGGACTTCATCTTGTCCAATAACACGGCATTGAAATTCCCCAATCCGGATGGAATGCCCGCCTTGGCATAGATTGCCTTCATCTTGTCGGAGCCAATCGACGCATAGTCAATTCCTGATCGGTGGCATAATAAGTCGCGGATGGTAATATTGCGTTTTGCGGGCTCTGTTGTATACGTAGTATCCGCAGGATTGAATTCTTTGAGTACAGTTTGGTTCTTGAATTCCGGAATGAAATCCCCTACAGGTTGGTCTAGTGTTAGTTTCCCTTGTTCAATTAGTTGCATGATCGCCACACTGGTGATCGCTTTGGTTTGGCTCATAATTCGATAAATGGCATCGGCCGGCATCGGTTTTTTATTGGCCAAATCGGCAAATCCATGTGACTTATGATAAACAACCGAATTTTCTTTGATGACCAAAGTAGTAGAGCCTACCAGCCAGTTTTTTTGGATGTATTCCTCCATGACCGAATCGATGTAAGCCAAATGCTTATCATCCATTTGTGGATGCGATTTCTGAATAGGAGAGAGGATTTGAGCGCTTGCGGCGAAGCTCGCGAACAGGAAAAATAGAATATTTTTCATAGGTAGCTTGAATTAAGCTGCAAACTACGGATTGTGTGGGGGACTTGCAAACAATTGGACATTAGACGTTGGACTTTAGTCTTTGGACCGTGGAGCGTTTAAAACCTAGATACTTCATGCGCTATCTAAAACGTCTAACGTCTAAAGACTAAAGTCCAACGTCTAAAGTCCAAGGGAACAAAAAAACCTTCCAAGTTTCCTTAGAAGGTTTTTAGTCGATTTATGTACCTGGGATGGGAATCGAACCCATACGAGCGTTTCGGCTCACAGGATTTTAAGTCCTGCGTGTCTACCAGTTCCACCACCCAGGCAGCCCTGTAAAACTTAAAAGCACCTAGAGGTGCCTTCTCGTTTTGAGCGAAAGACGGGGTTCGAACCCGCGACCTCGACCTTGGCAAGGTCGCGCTCTACCAGCTGAGCTACTTTCGCGTTTTGTGGGTACAAAAGTAGAACCTTAAAGTTATTTATGCAAGACCTAAGGCAAAAAATCCTTAAAAAATCTTTATTTTTGTATTTCAAATCAACAAATGAGCATGACCAAACTCGACCAAATCGATCATAAACTTTTAGAAATTCTTCAGCAAAATGCGAAAATAACCAATGCGCAATTGTCGAAGGAAATAGGCCTTTCTCCTGCTCCTACGTTGGAGCGCGTGAAGAAATTAGAGGCTTTGGGAATCATTCAAAGCTATCACGCACAGGTTGATCGCGATAAAATCGGTTTAGGGGTTAGCACCTTTGTGACAGTGACTTTGACGGGCCATAAGAAGCAGGTAACGGAGTCATTTGTTCGCCAAATCAACCAAATTCCCGAGGTGATCGAATGCCACCACGTTACCGGTTCGGGCGATTTTATGTTGAAGATTATCTCCAAGGATATCTCCACATATCAAAAATTGATGTTGGAAAAAATCAACGAAATCGAAGAAGTGGCTGCCACGTCCACCATGGTCATCCTATCTAGTTTCAAAGAAAGCAAGGTTTTACCTATCCCTTGATTATAAGCGGTTCATGAATTGCGGAATCATTCGATTTTTCCATGCGGTAAACGTGCCTGCCTGAATTTCTTTGCGGGCTTCGCCCACCATCCATAGGTAGAATCGTAGATTAAATACGCTGGCAATCATGGGGCCCAACAGCTCTTCGCATCGTACGAGATGTCGCAAATAGGCTTTGGTATATTGACCATGGATATCCTCGGCAAAGAAGGGATCAATGACCGAAAAGTCATTTTTCCACTTTTCGTTCTTGATATTAATGAAGCCTTGGGTAGTGAAAATCATCCCGTTGCGCGCATTACGCGTCGGCATTACACAATCAAACATATCAATTCCCAGCGCAATTCCTTCAAGAATATTGGCCGGCGTTCCCACGCCCATCAAATAACGGGGTTTGTCTTTAGGTAAAATATCCGTAACCTCGTCGGCCATTTTATACATGTCTTCGACGGGCTCACCCACCGATAAGCCTCCAATCGCGTTCCCGAAGGCTCCTTTCGAGGCGATGTATTCTGCTGAAATTTTTCGCAAATCCGAGTAAACACTTCCCTGAACAATTGGGAATAATGCCTGATCATAGCCATACTTAGGACTTGTTTCGTCGAAGCGAGTGATGCAACGATCCAACCAGCGGTGGGTCATGTCCATCGACTTCCGCGCATATTCGTAAGTACATGGATAAGGTGTGCATTCATCAAAAGCCATGATGATATCCGCCCCAATCGTCCGCTGAATATCCATCACACCTTCTGGACTAAAAAAGTGCGTACTGCCATCAATGTGTGACTTAAATTTGACGCCTTCTTCTTGTATTTTCCGACCGGTTCCTGCTAAAGAGTACACTTGATAGCCGCCGGAATCGGTTAGCATAGGCTTGTCCCAACCGTTAAATTTATGTAATCCGCCTGCTGATTCGATGACATCTAAACCTGGTCGGAGGTATAAATGATAGGTATTTCCCAAAATGATTTGGGCATTAATCGGCTTCGATAATTCCGAAATGTGTACCGCTTTCACGGTACCTGCTGTCCCCACCGGCATGAAAATGGGGGTTTCGATGACCCCGTGATCGGTATGTAATTTTCCTGCCCGCGCCTTTGAATTCGGGTCTAGCTTATCAATTTCGAATTTCATGCGGCAAAGGTACGAAAATAGTCAGAAGTCCGAAGGAGTAGAGACGCGATACCTCGCGTCTGTCTTTTTTTATAACCCCGGGTTTTAACCTAGGGGACAGTCGCTAGTCGTCAGTCATAAGTCCGGAGTCTCAAGTCCGAAGGGTTTTTATTGCCCCTGGTTTTAACCTGGGGGTCCCTGGGCTAAAGCCTAAGGTTATTATTCAGAAACTAGACGCAATGTATTGCGTCTCTACAAGCAAGACCAAATAGTCAAAATGCGAATAAACAAGAAGCGTTAAAAACGCTACCTTTGGCAATCCTCCAAGGTTTGCCAAAGGTAAGGGAGGGGTGGTGGCGAAGTGTCGCGTCTCTACAAAAGCAATTATCGTTCAGAAAAATTCACCATCCAACGGATCCCAAATTGATCCTCTAAGCTTCCATAATAGGCGCCCCAAAAAGTGTCGCTTATCGGATCTACAATGCTTCCTCCCACGGATAATTGATCGAACAGTCTTTGGGCTTCCTCTTTTGAATCAGGCTCCAAATTGATGTAGGTTTGGTTCCCTGGAATGCATTGAAACCCCATCGATTCTGGAGCATCGGTGCCCATCAATACATGGCCACCCAATATGCTTAATTCAACATGTAATACGAGATTCTTAATCTCTTCGCTCATTGGAGGGGCACCTTCCATGTTTGGCATACTGCCAAATTTTAAGATTCCATCGCCTAAAAATTCACCGCCAAAAACGGAGCGGTAAAACAAAAAGGCTTCTTCCGTTTTGCTTGGGAAATTTAAGTAAGTGCTTGTTCTGGCCATAAGATATAATTAGTCAAAGGTCGTCAGTCATAAGTCCGAAGTTCTAAGTCCGGAGTTCTAAGTCCGAAGGGTTTTTATAGCCCCGGGTTTTAGCCTAAGGTTATTATTCAGAAACTAGACGCAATGTATTGCGTCTCTACAAGCAAGACCAAATAGTCAAAATGCGAATAAACAAGAAGCGTTAAAAACGCTACCTTTGGCAATCCTCCAAGGTTTGCCAAAGGTAAGGGAGGGGGTAGACGCGATTATCTCGCCTCTACAATCCCCCTAAATTCTTAACTCTTAACTCTTAGTTCTTAACTCTTAGTTCTTAACTCCCTATTCTATTCCACTTTCATCACCCCATTCATAATTCGCCAGTGTCCCGGGAAGGTACACAAGAAGGGATAGTTGCCTGGGATACTCGGTGCCTTGAAGACCACTTTTACTCGACCATCTGAATCAACCAATGGTGTATAGGCCAGCACTTCTGGCATCGATGGGATGTAATTTTTTGCTACTCCATCAGCCGCCGTGATCATTTTATCCGCCGCCAAACCGATTTTTTCTTGGCTACCCATTGTTCCTAAAACCCAGTTGTGCTGCATCGCATCCACGTTTTCAAATATCAATTCCACCGTCGCCCCAGCCGGAACCTTGAATTCTGCCGGGCTGAATTTCATCGCTTCCTTGATTGTTTGAATCGTAATTTTAACGACAGGCCCTTTGGCTCCTGTACTTGGAATATCCAATTTCCAAGCATTCGCCAAACGCTCCCACATCTCCACGTCTTGTGGACGAAGCACCTTGACTAAGTCCATAAAATAAGTCATGTTCGCGGCATTTAATTCTGCTGCACGTTTCGTATTCCATGTGCCCGCGGCTCCTTTCAACGCAACTCCCATCGCCATACTCTCCGGATTTCTAATTAATCGTAAATGATCTACGACTTGATTTCCTGACCACTCCGTTGCTCCTGCACGGAAGATTTTCTCCACCATGTAACTCGACAAGGTCGCCGTGTTGTTCACCGTGATTGCTTGCTTAAATGCATTGTTTCCGCGATTGGATTCCGAAATACTCGCTTTCGGATCTAAAGCAATTTCCATCGTGTAATTGCCCGGGTTTTCAGCAGTCCAACCTAAATTACCCGTCCAAGGGCCATTGTTATTTTTTACAATTGAAATCGTTTCTCCTGGAGCAATACCATCTTTGAAGGTATAAGATTCCAAATCTACCCGACTCCCCATGCCCTCAATTTTTATGGCTAATGGCACCGGAATTTCTTTGGCTAATGCCTGATTTCCGCGGTTTTTCACACGAACAACAAAGCTAGCCCCTTCACGCAATTTAAAGTTGCCGCCCTTCACTTGAATTTCTTCAATGACCAAGTCTATCCCGTTTGTAGTTCCTTCCACCGACGGATTTTTTAAATCTTTCGCGAGTTTTTCGGCCACCGCCTGTGCCGATTTGGCGCCTTCCGTGCGGATGATGCCTTCAATGCGTTTTTGATGGGCCGACATCGCCCAAGCCGACAAAGCGTCTGGAATCCAACGGTCTTGGTTGCGCTGATTTGCCTCAATTTTTTTCATGACTGCTGCATCAATTGCGGGACTATTCGGCATTTCACTAAGTGCCAAAATACTGTTCATAACAACGAGTGAATCCCGGTCATTCAATAGATTTTTAGCTAAAATCATTTTGGCAGAGGCCTCAGTCCGAGGCAATACCTGAACGGCTTGTTTACGAACCGCTGCACTTCGATGACTTAAGGCTTTCGCCACAGTTTCAATAGGCAATGCACCCAATCCTTCTAAGGTCCGAAGCGCATGGATAGCTCCCGGTGCCAAACCGATTTCGTCCATTGGTGCACTGGATACCAAGGCAATTAAGGCAGGTACGACATCTTTATTTCCTCGCTCGACCAATAAGCGTTGGGCCGTCAAACGCCAGAATAAATTGTTGTTTGAAAGCGCTTTCACACATCCGGCCGGGGTGCTCAAATCTACTGGCGTGTAGGCCGGCGCCTTGTTATAGCCCACCCGGTAAATACGCCCATGTGTGTAGTCGCGTAAATCTGTATCATAGGCATTTCCTGTACCATTTTTAAATCCTTGTGGAACGGGATTGTGCTGAATGATAAACGAATACCAGTCGGCAACCCAAACAGCCCCATCCGGACCTACTTGTGCAAAAACAGGCGAAACCCATTCGTCGGCCCCAGCTAATAAATTAAAGGCCTCCTGATCACTGAAATCAGTTCCTTTGGCCACTTGTTTGTTCTGGTGAATCACGTGCCCTGTCGGTTCCGAAACGAATGCGATTTGATTCCAATAGTTTTTCGGGAAGGCTCTCGCCGTATAAAAATTATGACCAGCCGCTGCCGTAAATCCGCCAAAAACGTCCACTTGGCGTACTTTTTGAGTGATCGTTCGCATGTCTTTGTGGGTGTCCGTGTTTTTGGAACCATTCAAGGACATCGGTGCATGCCAAATATTGCGATGCGGAATCGGCATGTACCAACCATGCGCATTGTTGGCCGTCGAACCGAACACATCTCCAGCCTCATTGAAATCAAATCCCCACGTATTATTCGAAGTCGTGGTCATGTGTTCCATCTTCGACCCATCGGGTTTGAAGCGGAAGAATGCCTGTGCAAATTGCAAGGAATCTGTGCCTACTTTGCCTTTGAAACCAGAATATCCAATACATCCCCAAATCCAGTTATCAAATCCATAATGTAAATTCGACGGACCGGCATGAGTGTCCCCTGTCCCAAATCCCGTAAACATAATCTTGCGTTCATCTGCCTTGTCGTCCCCATCGGTATCTTTTAAAAAGAGCATATTGGGGGCCTGCGAAATGATCATTCCTCCATTCGCAAATACCATGCCAGTAGGAATACTCAAATTGTCTGCCCATTTGGTAAATTTATCCGCTTTCCCATCTTGGTTGGTATCTTCACAAAGTAGGACATAATCGCCTCCTCCCGTTTCCTTGCGTTCATTGGGATAGTCTTTGGTAATCAAAACATATAAACGGCCCTTGTGATCCCAAGCCATCGCGATGGGGTGCATCACATTCGGTTCTGCAGCGAATAATTGCAAATTAAAGTCCACTGGAACTTGTATGAATTTTGCAGATTCCTCCGGGCTCAAAGGCAATTGTTGCAATTGTGGGCCGTCGCGCTTCTCATAATTCGGTAAGTGGGCCTCGCGGTATTTCAACGTAGGCAAGTTAAGCGCCGCTAAAATCGCACGTTTTTCAGTACCCACTGCATGTAAAATTCCTTGGACAATCAAGTCCTGAAAACCCGTGGTGTTCCAAGTCCGTTCGTCATGCCCATAGGCTGTATAAAAAACATTTCCTTTGCCATACGTGCGCGTCCAAGTATAAGGTTCAGAGGTTACACCTGGCTTATCTTTTGCCTGTTCAGGTCCTAAAATTCGGCTCTGCCAAATCTGATTATCGGCTTGCAATTGGCTATGTAAATAGGTCTCGTCAACTGTCTTAATCTGCACGTTCGTATTCGCCACATTATTGACACGAATTGAATCCATGCCATGTCGCCAAAACTGTCCGCCCACCATTTTCACGAATTCCTTCGAATTCCGGAAGTTGAACGAGGCACAGTGAATCGCCACCAAACCATGGCCACTGGCTACGTAGCCCAACAAGGCTTTTTCGCTTGTCGCGGGAATCGAATCATGATTTGCGTAGATGATCAAGGCATCGAATTTGTTCAAATAAGTAGGATTCAAATCCTTCAATGATTCAGTGTAGGTGATGTTCATCCCTTTGACACCGATGGCCGACTGCAATGCTGGCAGGCGGTCGAAGGGTTTGTGATGCCCCTTATCTCCTAAAAACAAGAGTTCGAGTCGGCGCCCGGTTTGGGCATGTATCGTGATTTGAGACAATAAAAGGCAGGCAATCAGGAATAAACGCATGGTTTAAAATTTAGGTATTTCAATGATTTTTCCACCCTGAAGGGCAGATTCGTGAGCTAATATGCCCACAGAAGTCCAGTTGGCCGATTGCGGTGCATTCGGGAATGGATCGCGATCCACGGCAAGGGCTTGTAAGAATTCGTTGACCAAATGGGGGTGAGAGCCACCGTGTCCGCCACCTTGGGTGAAAGATAAGTGTGTATTTTCATCCTCGTCGTACACACCTTTGGTAGTAAATCGTTGGATTTCTTCCGGTAAATAATGTGCGAAATCAGGAGTAGGAACTTTAGAGGGAATTTCCGGCTCCGGTTTTTTGGCCGTGTGCATCACCAATTCTTCTCCTTCAATGAGTGGCCACTCCACGGATTTTTTGGAACCGTACACCTCAAAACTTTCGCGGTATTGTCGGGCTACGTCAAACAATGAACGATACACCATGGCGCTTAAATCCGAATCGCGGAATTTGATATGCGCGGATTCCACGGCGAATGGGGAATTGTAATGTCTGATGAGCTCTTCTCGAATGGTACCTGAACCAAAACAGGACACATATTCCGCTTCCAATCGCAATAAACCAGCTACGGGACCTACGCAGTGCGTCGCATAGTGCATCGGTGGCAAACCCGGCCAATAATCCGGCCAGCCATCCATATCTTGTTGGTGAGAGGCTTTCAAGAATTGAATTTTCCCTAATTCGCCCTTCTCATAAAGTTCTTTGATGTATAAAAATTCACGGGCATAGACCACGGTTTCCATCATCATGTATTTTTTTCCATTCCGCTTGCTCGCTTCGACGATGGCCTTGCATTCTTCTACAGTGGTTGCCATCGGAACGGTACATGCGACATGCTTGCCTGCATTGAGCGCCTTCAGGGTTTGTTCCGCATGCAGGTGAATGGGGGAGTTGATGTGTACGACATCAACATTTGGATCCTGAATTAATTTTTCAAAATCGGTGTAGCGATTTTCAATCCCATAAGCCTCCCCAATCGAGTTCAGCTTTTCCTCGTTTCGTTGGCAAATGGCATACATATTCGCCAAGGGGTGTTTCAAATAAATGGGGATGAATTCGGCGCCAAATCCCAGGCCGACGATGGCTACGTTGTATTTTTTCATAGGTTTAGTATATGTTTTGATGCGCTGGGCGCGTCATTTCCCCAGGTTAAAACCTGGGGTTATCAGTTTTTTCTATAACCCTAGGCTTCAGCCTAGGGAGTTCAAATGCTGATACGATTTCTCGATCAGCTCTCGTTCATTTTCAAACATTTTACGCCAAATATGGGCTGCAGGAAGTTTGATCCCGAAGGATTCCACGACAATCCAGCCTTGGTAATTCAATTCTGCAAGTGTAAGTAAAATGTTGGAAATATCTACCTGCCCTTCACCTAATATTCCACGCGTACTCTCTGAAATTTGGACATGTGGCGTATGGTCGGCGATGCGTTTAAGGGCATCGGTGGTGTTTTTTTCTTCGATGTTCGCGTGAAATGTATCAAACATGATTTTTACCTGCGGGTGATTTATTTTTTTCACCAAAGCGCATAATTCATCCGCACAGGAAACCAAATAGCTTTCGAAGCGATTGAGGTATTCGAGGCAAATAATGATATTTTTTTCGGCGGCATAGTTGGCCGCTTCCCGAATCCCCTCTACGGCCCAGTTCATCTCCTGTTCGGTGGCGGGCTTCCCAGAGAAAACGCCAAGCGCGGAGTGGATAGGCCCAGAAATGTAGGGTGAACCTAAAAATGCTGCTATGTCAATAGTCGATTTGATGTAGTTCAATCCCGCATGTCGAATGGCGGGGTCTGGCGAAATAAGGTTTTCCGCGGGTCCAGCAATGCCACAGGCAAATAGCTGTAAACCAAGCCTGTCGGCCTCTTGTTTCCAAGGCCCCCAATGTGCTAAATCTGTATTGAATATGGGTATTTCGATGCCTTGATAGCCGGTTTCGGCGATGAAGGGAAGTTCGGCTAATACGTTTTGATCCATCTCCGGCCCGTAGACGAGCAGGTTCATTGCGATGGGGTTTTTCATGTTTTAATAGGTTTGCAAAGCAAGATAGTAAAAATCGAATTTAGAACTAAGAGTTAAGAACTAAGATGTTAGTTGGAAGGTTGTTTTTTATCCCTAGGCTTCAGCCTAGGGTTCCCCAGGTTAAAACCTGGGGTTATACCACCCTTACCTTTGGCAAACCTTGGAGGATTGCCAAAGGTAGTGTTTTTAGGGCAGTGTGCTTATTCGATTTTCGACTATTAGTTGGGGCTTGTAGAGACGCAATACTTTGCGTCTAGTCCCAGATTTATAACCCTAGGCTTCAGCCTAGGGATCCCCAGACTGAAGTCTGGGGCTATAATAAAGTCAGACGCGATGTCTCGCGTCTCTACTTGCGCTTCAAAAACGGCTGAACCATCACCGTCAGGACCAACAAAGCCGTGCCCCAATAAAAACCCGGGGACATGACCTCTCTTTGGCCGAAAATAAAGACGGCTAGCAAGATGCCATAAACGGGCTCTAGCGTAATTACCAAGTTGATTGAGAACACAGAGAAGACCTTGTACAAATGTATCGTCTCCGTATAGGCATATACGGTACATACCACCGCGAGGATTCCGATCCACAGCCAGTCCCAATCCAACGGAATATAGCCCTGTCCCCCTTCCATGAATCCATAGGCCCAAACCAATCCCGTCATCACGCCCGCCGCCGTCATTTCATAAGCAGTAATCAACTTCGGGTCATGTGTATGGGTGAAATTTCCATTGATAACCGAAAATAAGGCTCCGAAAAAACCGGCACCTATCCCCATCAGCAGCCCAAGACCCTGCGCTTGTTGGACCGAAAAAATAATCCCCAGGGCCACAATCACCAAAATCCCGAGGAATACTTCCTCCCACGAAATCTTTGTCTTTTTCGCAATGGGTTCCATCACCGACGTCCAAAAGGTTTGTGTGGATAAACCCGCTAAACACATCGCAACCGTACTGACTTTGGCAGCCCCAAAAAACAATAACCAATGTAATGAAATGAAAACACCATTCAGGAGCCAGATGCTAAGGACTTTTTGGCTGATGCGAAAAGAAGATTTGGAATAATAAAGAATCCCTACCAATCCCAAGGCCGCAATCACGCATCGAAAAAAGACGATGGTCAGCGCATTCGCCGACGAGGCATTGCCCAAGATTGCTGTGAATGCATACAGGACCACAATGAAATGGATCTTTAAGTAATCCAACAAGCGTGGGGCCGACTTCATCTAACGAGGAATAGTATAATATAATCCGAGGCCTACGCCCGAAAAGACAAGGTTGGGCAGCCAAACCGCTAGCATCGGAGGCATGCCGCCGCCCTCCGCAATGCCCTTGCTCATCATGAAAAACAAGATGTACACAAAGGCCAAACTAAAGCCCAAGGCAATCTGAAATCCCACACCGCCACGCGCCTTCCGAGCAGAAACCAGGAAGCCAATAACCGTCAAAATGATAATCGAAAAGGGATTTGCAAATCGTAAATATTTTTCGATTAAAAACACCTCGATGCCATCCGCTCCCCGCGATCGAACTAAATTGATGTGACGGTTTAATTCCGGCAAGGTAAAGGTCTCATGCAACAAGTGCTTATTCTGAAAATCTTTTGGCAAAAGATTTAAGGTCGTATCAATCTTCGTCCCATAAACAAGCCCATTTCCGCCAGCCGTAAAAGTCCGAATCCGGTAGTCATGTATCGTCCACTTCTTAGCCACCGAATCCCAGGTTAGGCGGTCCGACATTAATTTTTGCTTGATTTCATTGTTGGAAATTCGCTCTAAACTGAAACGATAACCCGTGTTGGAGCTGTTGTCATAGCTCTCGATGTAGGCATAAACATCGGGGGAAATCTTAATATGTACATCCCGCTTGTCGAAAAAATAGGTCCCATTGATGTATTCATGTTCAAAAGGAACACGAATTTTATTGGCATTTGGGACGACCCAGCCAATCATTAGAAAAGTCCCCAGGGCAACAATGGATGACCCGATTAAATAAGGCCGCATCAAACGGGTAAAACTAACACCTGAACTAAGTATGGCGATGATTTCGGTTTTGGCAGCCATGCTGGCCGTAAAAAATACGGTCGCAATAAAGACCATCAAAGGGCTGATGTAATTTGCCCAATAAGGGATAAAATTCAAATAATAGTCGAAAATGATGGCACGCATGGGTGCCTCTTTCCGGATAAAATCATCGATTTTCTCTGTATAATCAATCACCATCACGATTAATACAATAAGAAAAACCGCAAAGACATAAGTCTTCATGAATTTTTTTAGAATGTATAAATCGAGAATCTTCATTAGTTGTTCGGCCGATATTTCACTCCGGAAAATAAATGGATGAAAATAACACGCGCAGCCCGGTAATTGAAAGGTACAAGCAACAAGGAAATCACTGTAATGGGAACTACATAGCCCATTGCATCCGGGTCATTAAATAAATTGTAAATGACGATTCCGCCTATGACCATGATTCCCACAGTAATCGCATACGAAATGTACATAGCACCAAAAAAGAAACCCGGCTCAACCTCATAGCGCATCCCACACTCCGAACAATTTTCTTCCATTTGGGAAAAATTGAACACATTCCACCATTTAAATTTAAACAATCGGCCCTCATGACATTGAGGACAACGGGCGTTAACGGCAGCTTGTAATTTGGAAGAATTTGACATATTCGTATGGTTTTGGAGCCCCAAAGGTAAAGAAAAATTGAGGATTATTCGTAACAAAGGTCTCGTTCCGAGGGCTTTTCGTATCTTTGTGGCAAACTAAAACTTATCATCAGATGTATTCTTTTGTTTCAACCGTTCACATTGTACTATTTGTTCTTGTGTTCATTTTAGGTATCAATGTGATTGCCCGCGCCCTTCGTGGTCGCTCAAATAATTCCTTGTTTACGGAATCAGATCGCAAAGCAGGATTATTCTTTATGATTTCCCTGCATACCCAATTGCTCATCGGTTTGGCTTTATATTTCTTCTTAAGCCCAATTACTGCAGCTGCTTTAGCTGATTTTGGCGCAGCGATGAAAGATCCATCGACGCGTTTAATCGCTGTGGAGCATATTACGGTTAATATTCTTGCAATTGTTTTAGCAACGGTGAATAATGCCAAAAACAAGAAGGCCATCGCTGATGCAGCAAAACATAAAAATGCCTTGATCTTTACTGCGATTGCGCTTGTATTGATTTTAAGTCGCATTCCTTGGAAGCTTTTATTTTAATTTGAATGAAGAATAAGTGCATTTTCTTGGATCGCGACGGCGTTCTGAATGTTGACCGTGTGGATTATGTGTACCGAATGGAGGAGTTTATTATTCCGCCGGGAGTTGGTGAGGCTTTGCGTGCATTAAAAGACGCCGGTTATTTGCTGGTGATTATCACCAATCAGAGTGGTATCGCGAAAGGTGTTTACAAACGTGAGGATGTCTTCATGATTCACCAAGCCATTCAAGATGGAACCGGTGTCGCATTGGATGATATCTATTTTTGTCCCTACCATGAAAAGTTCGATAGCCATTCCTTGACCCGAAAGCCTGGATCGTTAATGATCGAAAAAGCGGCCGCAAAATATGAAGTGGACATGGATGCCTCCTGGATGGTGGGCGACCACGAACGCGATATTACCGCAGGGACGCGTGCCGGTTTACGTTCGATTCGTTTAGCTCCGCAAGGAACTGAAACGAAAGCAACACATTTAGTGGATGATTTATTAGCCGCCTCAAAAATTATATTAGCATGAACAAGGTCTATTTAAGCGATGCAGGTCCCAAAGTTTCACCAGCCATTTATGGTTTTTGGCGCTGGGAAGAAGGAAAAGGTGACATGGAAAAAATTGTCAACTTGTGTTTGGAATTAGGGGTTAATACCTTTGATCATGCCGACCGCTATGGAAATTATACCTGCGAAAAGCGTTTTGGCGAGGTTATGGCCAAGCAATCTTTCAAGCGTTCCGATGTTGTTTTATTCTCTAAATGTGGCGTGAATACCCCTCCCTTGTACCGCGTTAAGCACATAAATACCTCGGCTGAACACATCACGCTTTCCGTGGAAAACTCCTTGCGTAATCTGCAAACGGATTACCTGGATGTGTTTTTGTTGGATCAATTAGATCCACTCTCGGATTTGGAATCAACGGCTTTGGCCTTGGAAAAATTGAAGTCATCCGGAAAGGTGAAGAACATTGGGGTCTCGAATTTTACGGTTCACCAGCACCAATTACTGGTGTCATATTTGAACATTCCTGTCGTATCTAATCACATCGACCTGAACTTGTTGAACACTTCAGCCTTAGATAATGGTGCGATTGACTACATCAAGCAAAAATACATGCGTCCCCTAGCAACGTCTCCGTTAGCGGGTGGACGGATTGAAAATGGTACCGATGAACTAGCTTTGAAGGTGCGCAAAAAATTACTAGAGGTTGCCGCGCGTTACGATGCGAACATCGAGTCGATCGCCGTTGCCTGGTTGGTGAAATTAGGCGCCTTGCCTTTGATCGGAACCCTCGAAGAGAACCGCATTCGCAACATTGTGAATTCCTTTCAAATCAATTTAAGTCACGAAGACTGGTATGAGCTTTACCATGCGACGAAACCGATTTCATCCTTACAAGATTAATCATAGCCCCAGCATTTCCTGGGGCTTTTTTATGTTGAAGGCATTTGGATTCTTAACCCCAATGGCAACATGAGGATAAAAAATCCAACAGACCAAATGGGCAATCCCGCCAGCCATAATCCCGTTCCCAATACCAATAAATAGACCGGATAGCTAAACAACAAAGTCGCAAAAAGGACGGAATCGTAAAAGACTGTTCCTTTTGTTTTTTTGTCCACGTATGATTGAATCAAGCGGTATAAGGGAAAATTTAGGTAGTAAAACAAACTCTTTTTAATGCAGATTTGCTTCGTAGGCATATGAATTAAATGCCCCATTTGTTCGAAGACAGATGCATTAAAATCCAAGCGATGTTTTGCGTGTTCTAAGGCCGGCGTGTTTTCGAATTCCTCCACATGGATTTCCACAACCTTCCCGAAAGCCTTGAAATCGTTGTAGGCAATGCCCACCACATGAATCATAGGATATATGCCGCGTTGTTGGGCGGCTTCCAAGATTCGAGTTGCCCCTTTTTTAAAGGGCTGCAGCTCATGGGTCAATAAGCATATTCCTTCGATGAAGATTAATATGCCCCCGCCCTGTTGTAATATGTCCACGGATGTTTCGAATGTGTTTGCGTTTAGATGCAAATGTTCCCGCCCTTCGCGAGCCCGGTGAATCGGGATGATCCCCATGGACCGCAATAAAAAGCCAAAAATTGGATTGCGAAATACATCTCCTCGAGCGAGAAAGTGCATTTTTCTTGGGTAATAGGCTCCTAAGATAATGGCATCCAAAAAGGAATCGGGGTGGTTTGCGACGACCAACAAAGCTCCTTTTTTTGCCAGGAGGCTTTTATTGCGAATGTGCACCTTCGGACAAAAGATCCAAAGGCCGAGTCGGACAAATAATTTTAGGATGACAAGCAAAATTTCAATATTTTGAGCAAGGTTTAAAATTTAATGGATGCAAGCAAGTTTTCTCTCGATCTATCTCATGCCCATGGCCATTGCCATCATCATGGTAGGATTGGGCTTATCTTTAACCCTTGCCGACTTCAAACGTATTTTTGAATTTCCCAAAGCCGTGCTTATCGGGTTAATCACCCAAATGCTCCTCTTGCCTGCCATTTGTTTGGTGATTGCGGATTACTTCCAACTAGAACCCGCCTTGGCCGTTGGCCTCATGCTTTTAGCCGCTGCACCCGGTGGCCCCTCCGCAAATTTATACAGCCATATAGCGGGAGGTGATGTCGCATTGAATGTGACGTTGACCGCTTTGAATAGTGTCATGTCAATTTTTTCACTTGCGTGGATTGTCAATTTCTCCTTAGCCTATTTCATGCAAGCGGAGGCTTATGTGCCCTTGCAGTTTCAAAAGGTCCTGGAGGTCTGTGCGATGATTATTACGCCCATCAGTTTGGGGATGTGGATTCGGTATCGTTTTCCTTCTTTTGCACAAGGCATGGAGGGGAAGGTCAAACTATTATCAGGCTTGTTTTTGGCCCTGTTAATCATCCTGGCTGGCCTGAAGGAAATCGATCATTTGATGCATGATATACGCTCCGTGGGAATGGCCGCACTAACGTTTAACCTAACTTGTTTGTTCGTTGGTTATTTTCTCCCGCGGCTCTTTCGACTACCACCTAAACAAGCGGTCGCCATTTCGATGGAGGTGGGGATTCACAATGGGTCCTTGGCCATTTACATTGCCTTGAGCATCTTGAACAACGGTGCAATGACCATTCCCGCGGTGGTTTATAGTTTAATTATGTTTATTACGGCTGCAATTTTTGCTTTTTTTGCTCAAAAAAAACAGGCCTCCTAAGTTTTTCGTACTTTTGTGGCCATGAAAAATTTAGTATTCTTACTCCTCCTTTTTGTAGTTAGTTCTTTAATTGCCCAAAATCCCGCGCAGCCGATTGAAGTAATGCTTAGCCCTGATCGCGCGAATTTTTTGATGCTGGTTAGTCGGCCTATCGATGCAGCTGGAAAATTTGGCTTCTTTAATGTGACAGTGGGAGAGGCAGATTACAAGGGCACTCCTTCTGAAACAGAAATCATTGTTTCTAATTCGATTACCTATGATTTAGGAAAAGGATTTAGTGTGGCCCCAGGCCTGCAGTGGCATAATAAAGTGGGATTTGTTCCAAACTTCGGCTTGCAGTATGTTAAGGCAAGCCCCGACTATTTATTCGTCCTTTATCCTGCACTCGATTTGCTTCCGGGTTATGCCGTAGAAACGGTTGCCTTAGCGGAGTATAAGCCCAAAATAAATAGCCATGTACGCTTATACACGCGTTTGCAAGGTTTATTAGTTCAAGACATCGAACAAGGGACACATGCGCGCAGTGGGATAAACGTCCGTGCAGGCTTGACTTTTGGAAAATTAACGCTAGGTTTGGGTTCGAATTTGGATGCCTATGGGCCTGAAAAATTCGAAAAATCGAACCACGGATTATTTTTTCAAATGCGCTTATGATCAACAAGCTAGCTATTCAATTGCGTGAAATGCAGGACCTGTCGGAACGCTGGGAGGAGAAAAATTTGGCTATTTCAGCAGAAAGCGTAGGCTGGCATTTGTTACATAACCTGTACATTATCAATGGGGTGGTAGCCCAATTAGCGGCATCGACACCATCTGAATATGTGCCCAAGCACACTTTTTTCAAATATTATTTGTTCGTATTCAAGAAAATTCCACGCGGAAAGATCCGTGCGCCTAAGGTGGTTGTTCCCCAAAACATCTCGAAAGAGAAATTGGATTTAGAGCTAGACAAGGCAAGCCTAAGCGTTTTGAATTTGTTAAATCAGTCCCCTAAGCAATATTTCACGCATCCGTTTTTAGGGGACTTACGAACGAAAATGACCGCTCGTTTTTTGTGGATTCACACGGAACATCATTTGAAAATTGTAAGGGAAATCCTTAACTAATTTCAATTCCGAAATCGCTCAATAATCCAGCTAATCCCTCTTGGGAAAATTTGGCTTTCTTCAATCGATTAATCGTGGGGGAAATGCGGTAATTGTACGCAGTTCGAAAATCAGCCTTTTCTAAATTCGTGCGATCAAACAAAGCACCAGCCAAATCGCATTCCTCAAATTTTACCCCACTGCAATTTGCCTCCGTAAAATCGACCTCTGACAAGGTGCAATATTGGAATGTGGACCCCTTTCCATTTACTTGATAAAAGGAGGATAAATTCAGCACGCAGGTCTTGAAATGAACTTCAAACAGGAATGGATTGCAGGCCTCGAAACGCAAGCCTTGCATTTTACAGCTTTGGAAATAGACCTTCTGAAAGGAAGCGGCACTCAATTTGACAAGACTTAAATTACAGTCCTCAAATCGACAATCCACCAATTGAATATTTTTAAAATCAGCCGATTCAAAATCGCATTTACGAAATGTGCAGGCCTCATATTCTCCCACGGGGAGCGCACGTATGTGCTCAAACACCTGGTCGGAGCTATAGGGTTTTTCCATTTGACAAAATTAGCATAATTGAGAAAAATAAATCACTTTTACGGACAAACCTATACAAGATGAAACAGACATTACTCGCTTTTGCGTTTCTATTAACGCTCCCTGCTTTTGCTCAAAAACTATACACCTATCCTTTAGGTGTGCAGGCCTATACCTTCCGGAATCATTTTCCGAAGAGTACGGAAAACACACTGGATATCATTCAAAAAATGGGTATCACTGAGTTAGAAGGTGGAGCTACCAAAGGCTATACGCCAGAACAATTCAAACAAATGTGCTCCGCACGAGGCATCAGTATTCCTTCCACTGGGATTAGTTTTGACGAATTAGCGAACCCCATGGAGGCAGTCAGTCGGGCCAAAGCTTTAGGTTCCAAATTCATCATGTGTGCTTGGATTCCTCATAAAGGAACGGAATTTACACTAGCTGATGCGCAAAAGGCCGTGGAGCTTTTCAACAGCGCAGGCAAGATTTTCAAGGAAAATGGAATCACTTTTTGCTACCATGATCATGGATATGAATTCAAAAAGTATGAAGACGGAACCTTGATGGATTACATCATAAAAAACACCAATCCAGCCTACGTGTCTTTTGAAATGGATGTGTTGTGGACGATGCATGGCGGAGGGGCTAACATGCCAGTAAAATTATTGAAAAAATACCCGAACCGCTGGAAATTGATGCACGTAAAAGATTTGCGGAAAGGGGTGGTAGGCAATTTAACGGGTGGTACTCCTGCTGAGAATGATGTTCCCATAGGAACGGGCCAAGGGAACTGGAAAAAAATCATCACTTTAGCAAAAAAGAATGGTATTGAACATTGTTTCATCGAAGATGAAAGTAATCATGAACTGGAATTTGTTCCAAGAAGTATCGAATTTTTGAAAAACTTGTAATTTATTCCCGTATTTTTGGTAGGTGGCTCATTTGGGCCACCTATTTTTATGCCCTTATGAAAAAAATTTCCTTCCTTTTACTCCTCAGTATCGCAGTTTTTGCTCAAGAAAAACATCGTCCTCAATTGCATTTTACTCCCGCAAGCATGTGGATGAATGACCCTAATGGGATGTTTTATGCGAACGGAACCTATCATTTATATTACCAATACTACCCCAAAAGTACAGTTTGGGGACCCATGCACTGGGGCCATGCGACGAGTAAAGATTTGATGCATTGGGAACATCAGCCCATAGCACTTTATCCAGATAGTTTGGGTATGATTTTTTCTGGGTCTGCCGTGATCGACCATCAAAATACCTCAGGATTAGGACGAAATGGACACGCTCCAGTGGTTGCGATTTATACCAGCCACAACATGGATTGGGAGAAGGCCGGTCGGATTGATCGCGAGAGCCAAAGCATCGCCTACAGCTTAGACGGAGGTCAGACCTTCTCAAAATTTGTCGGAAACCCCGTCATCAAAAATCCTGGAATCGCTGATTTTCGAGACCCCAATGTTTCCTGGTATGCCCCAGGTAAGAAATGGATCATGGCCCTAGCGACGCAGGATCGTGAGACTTTTTATTCTTCCCCGGACTTGAAAAATTGGACGAAGGAAAGTGAGTTTGGTGCCAAATTTGGCGCGCATGGTGGGGTTTGGGAATGCCCAGATTTGTTTTCGATGCAGGTGGATGGAAAGACCAAATGGGTTTTGATCGTTAATATTAATCCCGGCGCACCCAATGGTGGCTCAGGAGCACAATACTTTGTAGGGGATTTTGATGGACATCAATTCATTCCACAAGACGAAGAAACGCGCTGGATTGATTATGGGCGCGATAATTATGCCGGAGTGACCTTCCACGAAACAGGCGATAAGCGCATTTTCATGGGTTGGATGTCCAACTGGGATTATGCGACAGTCGTTCCTACAGCTTCTTGGCGCAGTGCAAATACCTTAGCTCGTGATTTAACATTGAAAAATATTGCTGGGAAATATATTCTTGCTTCCATGCCCGTTGCTGCGGTTTCTGACTATGCTATGAAAGCGCAGACAATTAAGTCAAACAAGCGGATTCAATTGCCAACAGCACTTCAACGGCTATCCGGGAAATTACCCGTTCAAGATTTTTCCATTACCTTATCGAATACAAAAGGAGAAAAGGTAATCATCGGATTTGAGGCAGCCAGCAATCGGTATTTTGTTGATCGGGATGCTTCCGGGGATTTAGGTTTTAGTAATAAATTTGCGGGAAAGACCTATGCTCCCCGACTATCAAAATCAGATTCAATTGATTTTACGCTGATAACGGATGTGGCTTCGGCAGAGTTCTTTGCGGATGGAGGCTTATCCGTTTTGACGACGATTTATTTTCCTTCTTGGCCCTTTAAAAATTTGAAAATTTCAGCCGCCAAAGGCCTTCCATTTTTGTTGGAAGACCTAAAGCCATCCATGTAATTATTTTAATATAGGTGCCAAAGCCTTCAAACGACCATCGATTTTTGTTTCGTCGATGGTCAGGCCTAGAATCTTGCCAACGAGCGGATAGACATTCACATTTTCGAAAGCGGCTATTTTTAAGCCGGCCTTGAATGCAGGTCCCCATGCCTGAAAACTTGCTTGCATGTCGGGACGATGGTTATCAAAACCATGCTTCCCAGGGTAGGGTTTCCGTGGACTGAAGTTGAAGATATTCGGATGATTCGGTACGAGTAATATATCTCCCAAACGGTTGAAATAATCGTCGGCCTTTCGATAATGCCAATGTTCCGGAGTTTCATCCAACAAATAGGTCTGGAAAGCGGTTTGTTTTCTCAGTTCTTTGAGGACTCCCGGAACGGAAGCTTGATTTTTTGCATAAACCTGTACGAGGGCATCTCCTGCGGGCACACGAAATGCGGCCGTATCTAATACTTCGGGTCTCCCTAAAGTTTGTTCGGTATTGATGGTTGTCATCCCGTGGTCTGAAACGAATAGGTAGTTGATGGGTAATTGCAAGGGATCCAACGCGGCTTGTAATTTGGCGATACTCTCATCCACAAAATGTACCGCATCGCCTACTCGAGGATCCTCCGGCCCAAAACTATGTGCATCATGATCTACCTGTGGGAAATAGAACGTAATGAGATGTGGTCGTTTAGCCGCAGGCATTGACAACCAATCCTTCACAGCCTGGATGCGCTGTTCAATGGGAATGTTCTCATTGTAGGTATAAAGATAGGTCGGCCGAATGCCCTGAATATCTGCCTCGGAAGCAACCCAATAAAAACTAGCGCTCAACATTCCTTGCTGCTCGGCCAGCACCCAGAGTGGAGTGCCGCCATACCATTTCCCCTCCGCAACCATCTTTTTATTCCCCATGCTGTACTCAGTACCCGTATTCACATCGAAATAGCGGTTATTCACCAACCCATGGTGGGCGGGATAAAGTCCCGTAACAATGCTGAAATGATTTGGAAAAGTAAGTGTGGGATAAGACGGAATCATGGCCTCAGCCTTCACGCCTTTGGCCTCTCTACTTTGCAAAAATTTTGCGGCATATTTCACGGAAAAATCCGAACGAAATCCATCTGCGGAAATTAAAATCACATAAGGCTTGGCTTGTTGGGCCGCGGAATTGCTTCTTCCAGCCTGAATGATTTGTGTTGTATCCTGCCCTAAACTAGTGAAGCATAGTAATATGGATAGGATGAAGTAATTGACGAAACGCATGTCGTTGAATTTAGCGGTTCAAATTTACAAATTTAGGTCTGCTGAGCAACGAAAAAGCCCCAGGATTTCTGGGGCTTAAGCGTAATTAAGAAATAACGACCTGAGGGATTGCGAGGCTATGAATTTTCGCTTCCCAGGTGGCCAACTCCTCTTTCATGTCTTTCAACGTGGGTAGACTGAGGTCTTGGTAGTAGGCGACGCCGGCCAGCAAGTTATCGCGGAATGTTTTGAGGTAGCGTTCTTGCTTTGTATTCATGGACTCCACGCTTTTTTCCACTTCTTTTTTCAAGTAGTCCACATATAGACTGAGCTCCTTCACAAAAATGTTCGGGCGATAGCGGTTGTTGAGGATATTTGCCCGACCGTAAATATGGTCAACCATTTCTTTCAACGAATATGTTCCTGAAAAATAGGCCAAATTCGGTCCCGGACAGATGGCCACAGAGGTCATGTGGTGTTTCGGTTTGATATTGAAATTTTGCAAAGCCGATGTCCCTAATCCGGTACATAAGCATACTTTTTCTGTTATTTCATCAAAGGCCTTTTGAAATGCCGAAGCTGACAATCCTTGCTCTTCTAGTTGCTTCAACTTCAAATGTTGGTATTTCCGCGATGCCGTACAAATCGGCTTTTCCGTAAATTCCGTATTGGTTGCCAAATATTCCAAGGTACAAGGGCTGCCTGGGCGACCCTTTGCAATGCGCTCTAAACGTTGTTTTTCGGAAGTGCTTTTTCGGAAATTGTTGAAAGGAATTCCAAGTGGAGAAGCATGACTCATGTAGTAATCATTTTCTTCTGCCTCTGCTAAAGCCTTTCGAGTAATAGGGTCCACTTGCGTCGCTTCGGGCACCAGCAAAAAGGGGCTACCCCAACCGGTTCCGTGGGTCTGAAAATGTTCTTTTAAAAGCACATCTTCTGCATGTGTGCCAATTCCCCCTTGCACGGTAACCCGCATTTCCGGGTATTCGAGGTAAACATTTTGACCTTTTTCAGCTAAATTCTTTTGACACATTTCAAACAACTCGCTGATTAAGGCTTGCCGGTTCGTCTTAAAGTCTTCCAAAATAGGACCGATCAAAATGCCGTCGGTTGCAAAGGCGTGGCCGCCACAATTCAAGCCTGACTCAATTCGGAATTCGGAAACCCAAACACCTTTTTTGGCTAAGATTTTGCCTTGTGTAACCGCACTTCGGTAATCACTCACCTTCAGGATAATTTTCTTTTTTAGTTTTCCCGCTGCGTCTGGAAAAAAGTCTGGGAATGCATCCAAATACCCATAAAGCATCGGATTATATCCAGCGGAAAGAATGATGGAAGAACTCAGTTCGCTTTGGGCAAAACCACGCAAAGCGGCTAATGCATCCGCAAATTCCTTTTCGAGCGAATTCCCCTTTTTGTCGTAATTGATTTTATTCACCTTCGACATAATGTTTACGTCGATGGATCCCGCAACAACTTCCTTGCGCAGATTACTTTGTTTGACGCGCTTTTCATTCACGTCATTTTCTGCCAACATCTCCAGGTATGCCTTTTTTTGTGAAGAGCTCTCGGGCAGTAATTCGAAATAGCGTGTGATGTCGGATTCCGGCTCAAATGCTTGATTACGAATGCTTGCTGTTTTATCCTGAACGAGTGTTTGGAGTAAATTCAAGTATGCCGTGATGCGTTTTGCACGGTAATCCTCTTCCGTTTTTTCAATTGGAGTAAAAACAAGGTTGTTTTCCTTGCTGTAGGCTTCGCGCATTTCCTCGACTAAATGGTCGTCGACGATGGATACGACAGAAGAAATACCAAAGGGGCCAACTTTCACAGGCGTATCGATTGTGAAGCCTAATCCCATGACGGGAATGTGAAATGTATGAGCAGCTGTATGTTGCATATTCGTGAAATTGTACAATTTTTCGAATTGCAAAGGTCGGCCGAGAAATTCAAACAAAATATGATTTTTGTCAGGCAAAAAAAAGCACCTCAATTTTTCTTGAGGTGCTTTCTATAGCTGAAAATGAAAAATACTACTTGTATTTCTTTACTCGGGCATCTTGAATAACGCCTTTCCAGTTCATTCCGAAGCCAAAGTCGTAACGATGTCCTTCCGCGTCTAAGTGGCATTCCATGTCAAATGGTACATCTTCCATTTGCTTCTCTACGACTTGCATGCTTGCAGGCATTTGCATCGGAAGGAGTGCTTGTGGCTCCGCTTTTCCGCTGATGATATCCAAAATTGCTTGGTCTTGTACCCCAAAACTCGCTAGGATCGCATCTGCTTTACCCTCGATTTCCGCAAAAACCATTGGATTAGACACGTTGACTGATACGATGACCGGCTTGCCTTGCATTTTTTGGCGTGTTTCTTCGATTAACTCCATGTCGCTTACATTCCGCGTTTTAGCCGTTTTACCTTTATAGGAACGGTTCGTGAAATTTTCCAAAGGATCTCCGCCAGCCAAACTTACCGCACGGGCATCATTCGCTACATAGTCACCATATTGCAAGGAAATAGGCACATAGCCATTTCCTCCTTTGGCCACATCTTCTTTGTCATAGCCAATACTCCCTTTCGGATTTTCGATACATACCAAGGCAAGATCTGCCTCCGCTGGATTATCGGTCACGTTGAAATATTTTCTAACCAATTCCATGTTGATCGGGAAATCATTCGATGCAGGAATAGGGAATCCCAAAAAGTGACGGGATGCAGCGACGAAACGTTTCGGGATATAAATCGTTTTTTTCGTTTGAATAGGCAAGACATTGCCCTTGTTCTTCAAAAGTACGATGGACTGTAATTGTGCTTGAAAACCTGCTTGCATGAATTCAGGCTTGCCCACGGTTGCTTTCGTTGCCTCTGGATTTTGGTATGGATTCTCAAACAGACCTACTTGGAAAATATTGCGCAATAAACGTACCGCAGATTGTTCCATCCGTGCGCGCATGAAGGTCTCTCCATGTTCTTTCACGCCCATGCCGTAGGCATTGATGATGGGTTTCATGTCGTTATTTCCACCAAATTGATCTGCTCCAGCCATCAAAATCTTGTAATGGCGCTCCGCCATGTTCAGGTTTTCTACGCCCCAAATTTTTCCATCGACGAAAACATCCATGGCCTTGTGGTCACCGGTTACAAGCCAGTCGGTACATACCACACCATCATAGCCATATTGCTTGCGAAGTAAGTCTGTTACCAAATATTTGTTGTAGTTGTTTGCCACATTTTCATTGGTTTGATTCCATGAAATGGTGTAATATGGCATGACCGCCGCGGCCTTTTTGGTTTGGCCCGTTAATTTAAAAGCTCCTTCCGTGAAGGGTATCATGTGTTCTTTGAAGTTATTGCCCGGATAAACAGCATATTTTCCATTCGCATAGTGTGCATCACGGCCGGCTTCACCTGAACCACCACCTGGCCAGTGTTTCACCATCGCATTCACACTGAAGGAACCCCAGTTATCATTTTGGAAACCATTGCAATAGGCCTCCCCCATGGCTGCAGAAAGCTTAGAGCTTTCGCCAAAAGTGCCATCAAAACGGCCCCAGCGGGGTTCTGTGGCGATATCTACCTGTGGAGAAAGTGCTGTAGCAATACCCAAAGCGCGGTATTCTTGAGCCGCAATCCGACCGAATTGTTGGACTAATTCAGGCTTAAATGTCGCCGCCATGCCCAAAGAGCTTGGCCACATGGAGATTAATCCGCCGGCTGCTGCATTGAATTCTGCGCGTGCCTGTGTTCCATGACGAGGATCCGTACTGTTGTTGGCCGGAATACCTTTGCCCACCGACTCGCAAAATGCTTGAATTTTATTATTCCATTTTGCTGCATCTTCGGGAGAAGAAACGGTTGTTATCAGGACGTGTCGTAGGTTGTCCTCCTTTAAAAATTTCTTTTGCTGGTCCGTTAATTCACTTGGGTCCATTGACTTCTCATCAAATGGTTTTCCGTTGTAGGTTCCTGCAAAATAGCCATCGGCTCTAGCGGGAACTGCCTGATGACCGGAGTATAACATGAGGCCGGCAATTTCTTGCACGCTCAGTTGCTTGGCTAAATCAGCGGCACGCTCATCCACGGATTTGCGCCAATCCTCATAGATATCGAGTTTGCCGTTTTTGTTTAAATCCTTAAAAGACAGGCCGTCTTTCTTGATGATTTTAATGGTCGAGCTGGTTGAATAACCCAACGTTGGACCTTTTGCTTGTTTGATTTCGGTGTGCTGTGCAAAGGCCGCCGATGAGAGGGCTAAGAAAGCCAATAGTTTTTTCATGATTTAGGGGGTTTTTGCAAATGTAGTAAATTGATACAATAATAAAAGAGCCTATTTGAGGATAATTTTCCAGTCTTTTGTTTGGTTTACTTTGAGCTTTTGGCCTTGAACATAGTGAACGCTGATGCGGTTATCTCCAATCTCGACATTTTCGATGTGGGCCTCTTTCCATGTGGAGGGCATGCGAGGAGCAATCGTTATTTCTTGCAAATCCGCGCGGGGCTGTATCCCAAAAAACTGTTCGACGATCGGGACCGCAAAACCAAAAATATTCCATGCTTGTGTCATCATGCCAAAGTCGGGAGAGACCTCGTACATGCTTCCCGGGAGTGCGTAACTAAAGGAGCGTGTTAGTTTTTGAATGTAGTCCAGGGCTTGATCTGGTCTTCCATATTGATTTTCTGCGACGGCCATCACGCCTGTCGGCAGGGTCATCACCGCTCCCGTGTAGGTAAATATTTTAGGGGCTTTGTAAGCCCCCGCATCGCTTCCGGCGGAGGCGTCCCGGTCGATTCCAGTGACAAACAGGCCAAAGGGATTTGTGAATTTCTTCGCTGTTTCAAGTGCTTTGATGGCTTTTTCGGGGTCTGCAAGGCCCATTTCCATCGGGGTATTGACGACCCAATTGTGATGCACGACAAAGGGGCTAGCTTGGTCGCTCGGATGTGCCTCAATCGTTTTTTTTGTTTGTTTTAGTTCTGTTACCGCCCAAGGTTTTTGCAAGGTATCTGCTCGGACAATCGCTTGGTTAATTAATGCGATCGCCTCCCGGTCATGGCTACGGAAGTCGGCATACGACCCGAATTCCGAATTCCAGAAGCGCTCATTTAGCTGGCTTTTCAGTTGTTTGGCTTTCGCTGCATAATCCTTGTGGAGGGCTACGTCTCCTACCATTAGCGCCATTTCAGATGCGTCTTGTAAAGCCTTCTGGGTATAGGATACCACGTCGATCATTTCGCTATGTAGCCCCTGGATTTCCATCATGCCGGAGCCATCTGGGAAGCCGTTTTGGTCCTTGTCGTTTTCCGTGAGCAGCCATTGTAGGCCTTTTTTGATTGTGGGGAAATAGGTTTTCAATAAACGTTTGTCTCCGGTCCATTGAAATACCTTCCAAACCAAAGAGGCAAATTGCGCCGTTTCATTCAGGTTTCCGGGGTTATATACGGCTCCGTTTGTGGATACTTCGTGGACGATCCGACCATTTTTATTGGCTTTGATGGAGAGTTTATGAATTAAATCAATCGATTGTAGGGTCAAGTCTTTTTGGCCTATCGCGATGGCTCCTTGCAAGGCATATTCACTATCCACCCCAAACCACCAGGGGTAGTCGGGCAGGCCGGCGCTGATGCCCCGACCGATTCCGGGAACATCGCGCGCGAGTCCATCGGTGTTGTATTGCAACCAGGTATAGGCTTCTTGGATTTGTTTGTCTGGAATGGTGATCTTGCTTTTTTCTGCTAATGCATGTAGTCTGGCCCATTTTTGTTGGAATAATAGCTTCCCGTTTTTATGCAGGTTGGCATAGGCTTTTTCGGCTTCGTTTCTTGATTTCGAGGATCCTGCGATGAAGAACTGAATTGTTGTTTTGCCGTTTGCCGGAATTTGAATCGTAAAATTGATCGATTTCGAGATCCCATTTCCGGTCGATGCGAAAGGAATAGGAGCCGCACCAGGGATGCCTTGTTTGTTGGCCCCTACGAACGTGAACCAAGGATTCCCCGCGTCTTTGAATTCCCAATGATCTTTTTCGAATGTTGCTTGATCTTCCCGGTCTTGCATATTTGTTCGTTCGCCTAACCAAGTAGGTCGCAAATCTGATTTTGCTTGGAAAACGAAGGGTGTCGTATGGGCTTGATTGGTATTGTTTTCGATTTCAAATTCAATGATGCATCCTGCGATGCCGTCAGGAACAAATTGCGTGCGAAGGATGGTGAAATTTTTGGTTTGGTAGCGATGCTGGTTGGCCATCGGGAAATTGACAAACAGTTCAGCGCTTCTTAAATCTTCCCCCTCGATGGACGCATGAAAGCCGTCCAGGAGTTTAATGGGATGCGCCCATATCCCACCCATTTCGCCGGAGATATGCCAACCTAAATCTGGGAATTGTCCGTTTTGGTGGCCTACGAGGTATAATCGGTCGCCGGTCGTGGCAAAGGGTGAGTTTAAGTATTCTTTTTTCCCTGCGATGAAGGGGAGGGATTTCACGCTTTCGCTTAGGCTTTGGGCGAACAATGTATTCGTTATGAATAGAAATAATAGGAGGTATAAAAGGCGCATAGCTACGGGTTAATTTCTGCCGAATTTACATTAAATTGCTGAGATGAAAATAGAAATTTGGAGTGATATCATGTGTCCGTTTTGTTACATAGGCAAGCGGCATTTAGAAAAGGCCTTGGAATCATTTTCGGGAAGGGAAGCGGTGGAAATCGAATGGAAAAGTTACCAGTTGGACCCCACGATTCCGATGACTTTTGAGGAGCCGATGGGTGTTTATGCCTATTTAGCGGATCGCAAGGGTTGGAGTATGGAGCAGTCGGAGCAAATGCATGAACATGTCGTGGAGATGGCGGCTTCGGTGGGATTGGAATACAATTTTGATCGTGCGGTGGTGGCGAACTCCATGTTCGCGCACCGAGTCATTCAATTCGCTAAAGAGAAAGGCCTAGGTGATGCGATTGAGGAGATTTTCTTCTCGGCCTACTTTACGGAAGGAAGAGATTTGGCTTCTGTGGAGGAATTGGTTTCATTGGGTGAGCAGGTAGGGCTGGAAGCGCAGGATGTTCGTGTGGCGATAGCTAGCGAGGAGATGGCTTATCGGGTGAGTCAGGATATACAAGAAGGAGTAAATTTGGGCGTTCGCGGGGTGCCATTTTTTGTCTTTGACAGGAAGTATGGCATTTCAGGCGCGGAGCCCATTCAAGTTTTTATCGATACATTAAACCAAACAAAAGCAGATGCAAGTTAAAGGATATGGCGCAACGAGCGCTGAGGTGCCCGTGGCGCCGATTGTTTTTGAACGCCGAGAGGTGGGTCCTCATGATATTCAGATTGATATTGAATATTGTGGAGTATGTCACTCGGATATTCACATGGTCCGCAGCGAGTGGGGGCCATCGATTTATCCCATCGTTCCCGGTCATGAGATTGTGGGAAAAGTTGTAGCGGTCGGTTCGCATGTAACAAAATTTAAAGTGGGTCAAACAGCGGGCGTTGGGGTGTTTGTGGATTCTTGTCGGGAATGTCCCTCTTGCCAAAAAGGGCAGGAGCAATATTGCGACGAAGACATGACCGCAACGTATAATGATTATTACCGGGATGGGAAGACGCAGACCTTTGGAGGCTATTCGGCGAATTATGTGATTGATGAAAAATATGCCTTGCATGTGAATTTTGAGCAGCAGGATTTGGCTCGGGTAGCACCTTTATTGTGTGCGGGGATTACGACCTATTCTCCCTTGCGTTTTGCCGGCGTAGGAAAGGGGCATAAGGTGGCGGTTTTGGGATTAGGCGGATTGGGTCACATGGCTGTGAAATTTGCGGCGTCGTTTGGTGCGGAGGTGACCATGTTGTCTACTTCCCCCTCAAAAGAAGCGGATGCGCGTGCTTTAGGGGCGCATCATTTTGCCTTGTCGACAGATCCGAAACAAATGGCGGCTTTAAAAGGTGAGTTTGATTTTATTTTAAATACAGTAGCTGCCAAACATGATTTGAATGCATTCCTAGGATTGCTGAAGGTGGAGGGTAAGATGTTATTGGTTGGCATTCCTCCGGAAGACAATGTCTTTGGAGCGGCGACCTTGATTTCGAAGCGCAGGAGTATTGTGGGGTCGATGATTGGTGGGATCGCAGAAACGCAAGAGATGCTTGACTACTGTGCGGAACATGGGATTCTATCTGACATTGAAATGATTTCGATGGCGGATGTGAATGCGGCGTATGAGCGGGTGATTAAGTCCGACGTGAAATACCGCTTTGTGATTGATATGAAGACCTTGTAGCGTTAACTTTCGAAGCTGCCAGGATTCCAGATCTTGGCAGCTTTTTGTTTGGTATGTACCGTTCGGTAATTTTTTTTGATACTGTGAAATGTGTGACATAGATTTAGTATCAAAAATTACACATGAAAAATCAACTATTGTGTTGTCTTTTGCTTTTCTCTGCGGTTTTCGCATGTAAGCAAGAAGAGCAGAACGAGGTCGTGCCTACAACGAATGAGGGCCTTGTTGCACATTACCCGATGAACGGTAATGCCGATGATTATAGTGGGAATAGCAACCATGGGAATGTAATGGGTGCGATGCCAACTGTGGGGCGAAATGGCCAGGCGAATACAGCTTATTTATTCAACGGGAGTTCCAATTTAATTTCATTCCCCAAACCGTTTTTTGACGGGAAAAAGGTCTCTCAATTTTCGCTTTCGATTACCTTCAAATTGAATACATTGAGCACAGGGCCTAGCACAATATGGGCGAAAAATGGTTATTGGCAAGGGGCAGGAATAGTGGTAACGCCTGAGGGGAAATTGCAATTTGGTTCAAGTATCCCAACCAATCAATATCAAACGTGTACGAGCGTCTCGAATGTCATTGAGCCGAATAAATGGTACAATTTTGTCATGATTTACGACAATATAAACTGTACTTTTTATCTGAATGGCACCAAAATTTTGACAAAGAATGTTAGCTTAAATCAAGGCGGGGGAATCATTTCAGAATATGTTGCCGGCTTTGTTGATTTTGCTCAGACGGCAGGGGGGAATTCTGGTTCCACTAATTTAGTTGGCTGTGGAAATTCTATCAGTACTGGAAATACGGGATTTATGTCTGGCCTTGTTGACGAATTTAGGCTCTATAACAGACTGTTAACGGAAACAGAGGTCTTGTATTTAGCAAAGAATTGATTTCTGGTGATGGAGTTTTAGAAAGAGATCGAAGGGACTTGGAAACGCTTTGGCTTAATCCTGCCAACTCTTTTTTCTAATGCTAGGCTTGCTTAGCGCGTGTGCGTATTAATCACACAAAAGGGACCTTTCTTTTGATAGAAAGATCCCTGAGTTCATTGGAATTTATGGAAGGCCGTTATTCATTGATTTTTCGGCCTTGTACACGCACAGGGAACGTTTATGCTTTTTTCCGCGGCTTTAATTTCAAACTATCTGCCGGGTAATTAGCCTTTAAGCTATCCATTTGTGCTTTTGCCCATGTGATTAGCGCGTCCTTTTCTTCCTTGCTCAAATTTGCTTTGGGATGTAGGCCAAAATACGTGTACGAAGGCATCGGCATTTCACCTTCCTCCACGGTCTCGACAACTTCTTCAAGCTTATGGTTTTGTACCGCGATGGGCAGTTTTGTGAATGTAGAGAAATTTAAATGTTCTTTCCCCTCTTCGATGTGGTGATTGAGCCAAAACCCAACCGGTTGAATATTGGAATACCAAGGATAGGTGCTCAGATTTGAATGGCAATCATTGCAGGCATTTTTCAGGGTTTCTTGTACAGGCGCAGGAATCGTAAAGCGTGTTGAAATGTCGTTGGTGTAGTCCATGCTTTCGTTTTTTTCTGGGTGGATGAACTGGATAATAACTAGTATGGCCGCAAGGCTTAGGATAAGTTTTTTCATGAGGTCTTTAGGTTACGGATTAGAAAGCTATAAAAAATCTTTGAATTAAATGTCTAATTTTGATTCCAAGTTTAACCTCTAGGATGCGCAATTTTCAAAATTCGACCTTTCGATATCTGTTAATAGGATTGCCCATGTTGGTCTTTTCGTGGTGCTTGATTGCTTATACGGCAAATGTTCCTTGGTTAGATGATTTTGAAGTTGGCCCCCTAAGCCTATTCAACTGGTTACACACACACGATTTCCAACAAAAAATGGCCCAAATTTGGGCTCCTAATAACGAGCATCGGGTTGTTACGCTGAAATTGCTCGTTTTGTTCAATTATTATGTGTTTGGACAATTGAATATAAAATGGATGATTTGGCAATCGCATCTATATTTAATCCCTCTATTTATCATCTTGTGGAGGAGCATGCCAAAAGAGAGAAGGCTCGCCTATTTTAGTCCCATTCCATTTTTGTTCTTAAATTTTCAGTACTATTTGTCAAGCTATTGGATGATTGCGGCGGTCCAACACAATTTTGTGATTGGTTTTGGAGCAATAGCGATGTATTTAATCGTCAAACCAAAGTCTGCTCGATTTTACTTAGCTATTATCTTGACCATATTCGCCTGTTTATCGAATTCCGATGGCCTTTTTTTCATACCCATTGGGGCTATTGTGCTACTCATGCAACACCGACTGAAAGAATTGTTTATTTGGTTGCTGCTATTAACGTCTGCTACCGTGTTGTTTTTTTGGAAGTATCCGAGCATGAGTTACCACGAAACGGGCATGCATTATTTTTGTCAGCACCCCTTCTCCAGTCTGAAAGGATTTTTTGTATTTATGGGAGGAGGCTTTGATTTTTGGTATCGAGAACAGTCGGCATTTCGACTTTTCATGACGGCCTTCATGGGAATTTTTCTCGTAGGGATTGTAATTTTGGCCTTATATCAGTTCGTAAAAGCTCGAGGGTTTTCTCAGCTGATTCAGCGCTGGAATGATAAAAAATTCGCGCAGGCACCTGTCTTATTTATCATTTCGATGTTACTGTTTATCATGATGAATGCGGGAGCCATTAGTATCCTTCGCTCGTCTTTTGGTGAATATGTTTTCTTGATTGGGAATTATAAAATCTATCCGACATTGGCTTTGGTTTTTGTGTATGCGCTATCGATTTATGCGTGGCCAGAAATTCTGAAGCAACTCCGTTGGGTATTAGTTGGGGGGATGGTTTTTTGGGCAGCTAGTATTTGGAATAGTTTGGGAGATATACGCCAGCGAAAAGCGACGTTAATGCATGAATATGCTAGCTTTCGAAAAGGGGGGGCGGGTTTAGGTTTTACGGCCCAACAGCAAAAGACGTATGGTTTAGGTGAAATTATTCAATTTTTGGAATCAAAAGGTATTTATCATGCGGAGTAGCGGATTCGTTTTTTTGTTATTGCTATGTTTTGGACTGCAAGCGCAGGATAAGTATGCGAATGAAATCCAGTCGTTTAGAGATGCCCGAATCGCGAGCCTGAAATCAGAAGTGGGCTGGCTAAATTTGGCAGGACTATTTTGGTTGAAAGCGGGTAAAAATACTTTGGGAGGAGATGAGAGGAACGATTTTGTGTTTCCTTCGGATCATGCGGATCCATTTTTGGGGGAATTGATGTTAAAAGACGGAAAGGTATATTATCAAACGCTCCGCGATACGCTGCTTGTTTATGAGGAGGGCAAGAAAGCACCTGTGATTTCACATCGTACTTTGCGCTGGTTCATCATTAAACGAGGGGAAAAATATGCTGTTCGTTTGCGGGATTTAGCAGGAGAATATTTGGCGGCTTTTAAAGGGATTGCTTGTTTTCCAACGGATTCAAGCTATCGAATTGTAGCGGATTTTATTCCGACCAAAGGTAAAATGATCACGATCATCGATGTGACGGGCAGGGCCTACCCGTTAGAATCACCGGGTTATTTGCGATTCAAAATAGGCAAGAAGAGCTACCAATTAGAAACGAGTCAAGAAGGGGATAACTTGTTTATTGTTTTCGGGGATTTGACGAATAAAAAACAGACCTATGGTGCGGGGCGCTTTATCGATACGCCCTTGCCGGATGCCCAAGGGAAAGTGTTGATTGATTTCAATAAGGCCTATAATCCGCCTTGTGCCTTCACCCCATTTGCGACTTGTCCCTTGCCAACAGCGGCCAATAAATTGCCTGTTGAGATTCGGGCTGGGGAGCAATTTCATGGGCATTGATGGGGGCTATTTAGATTAGGCAGTTTATCAGTTAATGCATAAAATGAGTGGCCCAGGGCTTGTGTTAGTGGATAATAGCGGATTATCAGGAAACTTTTATGGGAAGGTCGTAAATTAGACGCTGCCGGGGTCGCAGACCCCGGCAGCGTCAACCCCCCCCTACAAAGTTTAGGGAAATTAAAAGACCGCATTCATTGTTTTAAACAATAGCGGTGCATGACATGTCCATCATTTTCAAATATTTCCTCTCGCTTGAAATTGAGTTTTTGCAACAATTTGATGGAGCCCGCATTGTCGGCTTGACAAATGGCTAAGATGGTATTATGCGTTTTTTGTTGGTGTTCCAACCAGGCCCGACTTGCTTCAATAGCATAACCTTGCCCCTCAAATTCGGGTAATAAGGCATATCCCAAATCGGGGCCTGGTAGGAAATCGCGTTTGACCCAAGTGACAACCCCGATGGCTTCTTTCGTTTCCTGAATTCGAATGACCCAATAGGTGATGTTGGGATTTTCTAGCATGTTTTCGATGTAGCCTTTTGCCTGTTCCAATGTCCGGACATTTCGATCGCCAATGAAACGGATAAAGCCCGGGCAGTTTATCAGTTTAAGCATAAATTCAGCATCACCAAGGCTGATTGGAGTCAATAGGAGCCGATTTGTTTCGATGGAATTCATTTATCAGGAAACTTTTATGGGAAGGTCGTAATTTAGACGCTGCCGGGGTCGCAGACCCCGGCAGCGTCAACCCCCCCTACAACTTTTTTAACACAACGGCACAGCCACCACCTCGCTGCAAGCGAAAGGTTAAATTTGAGCTTTTCGAAACTAATTTCTTCTCTACGACATAAGCCTCCGGGTTTTTTTCGAAATCAGCATCATCCGCATCCCGGTACAACAGAGCTTCATAAGCCGTACCGGCATCCAAGAAATCCAACGTAAGTGAAATATTACGCGCCATTTCATCTGTAATGGATCCGATAAACCAAGTATCCTTGTTTTTGGCCTTTCGAGCAATGGTAATATATTCGCCCGGTTCTGCCGACAAAACTTTGGTGTCATCCCAATCTACAGCAACATCCTTTATAAACTGAAATGCATCCAAATGGCTCTCGTAATTTTCCGGTAAATCCGCCGCCATTTGAAGCGGGCTATAAACCGTAATGTACAAGGCCAATTGTTTGGCCAACGTCGAACGGATTTTCTGTGTCCGGGTTGAATCAAACTGATTTAGGGACATGTGGAACAAGCCCGGGGTATAGTCCATCGGTCCTCCCATCAATCGAGTAAAAGGAAGAATTGTTGTGTGATTTGGGACAATTCCCAAAGTTGGGGCATTGTTAAACTCCGAACCGCGCGCTGCCTCAGCCGCCATCCAGTTCGGATAGGTGCGATGTAAGCCCGTCGGGTGAACAGATTCATGTGAGTCAACCATCAAATGGTATTTGGCTGCTTTTTCAGCCACGCGGTTGTAATGATTGACCATCCATTGGCTGTCATGGTGTTCGCCTCGCGGAATGATTTTACCCACATAACCCGTTTTGACAGTATTAATTCCCTTGCTTACCATGTATTGGTAGGCCTCATCCATCCGGCGTTCATAATTAGTCACAGCGCCGGATGTTTCATGGTGCATGATCAAACGCAAACCTTTGGCTTGCGCATAATTGGTCAATGAATCAATCGCATAATCCGGATATGGGCTTACAAAATCGAAAACGTCCTCCTTCCAATTCCCAAACCAATCTTCCCAACCCTGATTCCAGCCTTCTACCAAAACCCCATCGAAACCATGTTGGGCCGCAAAATCAATGTATCGCTTCACGTTCGCCGTATTCGCCCCATGTTTTCCGCCAGCCAATGGCCAATTAGCCTTGCCTACATGCATCTCCCACCACATCCCCATAAATTTTTGAGGCTTTATCCAAGTCGAATCCCCAAATTTGGCGGGCTCATTCAAATTTAAGATCAATTTCGATTCCAAAATCTTTTCCGCTTTTTCACTCATGACTAGCGTCCGCCAAGGCGTAGAAAATGGGGTCTGCAAATAGGCCTTATTGCCTATTGCATCAGGGACTAAGGCCGACTGGAATGTCTTGGTTTCTTGATCCAAACGTAAATGCATGGCCGGATAATTCACTAATGACGCCTCGTGAATGTTCAGGTAAAAACCATTCGCCGACTTCATCATCAGTGGCGTTTGTACAACATTTTTGCCCATTAAAGCTGTTAGCGCAATATCTTTTTCCTTTGCTGCTGCCGTTGTTGCATCAATCTCACTCAATTTCGTCTTATTATATGTATACTCATTCGTGTCATAATCCCCCGGTATCCAAAATGCATGGTGGTCGCCTGACATCGCAAATTGTGTCAGCTCCTGATCCACAACGAAGTGCTGAAAGCCAGATTGTACCGGAAAATGATACCGAAGTCCGACTCCATCATTAAAAATACGAAAGATTAGATCGACGATAACACCATTGCTCTTCGCATGCAAAATCAGTTCATTGTATTGATTGTTAACTTCTTTAACTTCTCCCCAAATGGGCTTCCAGGTATTGGAAACCGCAGAAGAATCGACACCTAGCAACGTAAATTTCTTTATTTCCAACGCTGGTTTTTTCAAAACGAATCCCAAAGTCGAAGGAGCTATCACCTCCTGGCCCTTCATGTGGACTTGATAGGAAAGCAACCCCTCATGCGTCTTGGAGGCCTTTACTTGAATTTGTTTATCTGGAGAATTCAGGATGGCGATTTGTTGGCCTAATCCTTGAAAAGCGATGAAGCCTGTCAACAGGCAAAATAATTGCTTCAACATTTGTTTGCTTTAGGGCTAGCAAAATTACTCAAACCTTTCATTATGCCAAATTTGAATTAGTTCAGGCAGTTTATCAGTTTACTTATAAATGAATGGCTGCAAACTGTTATTTCGTGGATTTTGTGAGATTATCAAGAAACTTTTATAAATAGCTACTAAATTAGACGCTGCCGGGGTCGCAGACCCCGGCAGCGTCAACCCCCCCCAGACCTATGCTTGAAAAACTAATTCACTATTTTGAAATCATCCCTAGCTCTCACCGGGCCGTAATTCTAGCGGGCGGAATCGCCTTTTTTTGGCTGATTGAAGGGGGGATTCCATTGTTTCGTTTCGGTTATAATAAATGGAAGCATGCAGGGATCAACTTGTTTTTTACGCTGACAACGATCCTCATAAATTTTGCTTTTGCATCCGCTCTTGTCCATGCAAGCGATTGGACGATACAGAACCATTGGGGTATATTGCCATTCTTCGCGTTACGTGGCTGGACACAATTAATTATTGGCTTATTACTTTTGGATTTAATTGGGGCGTATTTCATCCATTGGATCGAACATAAAATCAAGGTCTTGTGGAAGTTTCACATGGTGCACCATGCGGATACGATGGTGGATACGACAACGGCCAATCGGCATCATCCAGGCGAGAGTGTTTTTCGTGCCATCTTTACCATTTTAGGCGTGCTCATTTGCGGGGCACCCATGTGGCTGGTCATGTTATACCAAAGCATCAGCGCACTACTCTCGCAGTTTAATCACGCGAATATCCGTTTGCCAAAAGGTTTGGACCGTGCGATTTCCTACCTCATCGTTTCGCCCGACATGCACAAGGTTCACCACCATGTAACGCGCCCACAAACCGACTCCAATTATGGGAATATTTTCTCCGTTTGGGACCGCATGTTTGGGACATTTAACGACACCCCTGTGGAACAAATTCGCTATGGCTTAGATGTCCTAGCCAAAGAAAAAACAGGGGATTTTAGCTTTCAAATGGGCATACCGTTTAATCAACAGATTAAGACGGATTGAGTTTTAACAGATAACTACCAAAATAAAACTTGTCCAACTTTCGAAAACTAGGACAAGTTAATTTGTTTGAATATATGCGAAAAAATGCGCTGGAGGGCTATTTTGAGTGAAAGTCTCATTTGTCAATAATGTTTTCACTCTTTGGCAATTTCGTGATGGGATTTTTCATCGATTTTATTTTACTTTTGCTCAATTAATAAAATAGGGTTATTAGGTTAACTTCGTATTCTAAATTTTAAAACAAATGATTAAAAAATCTACTCAGATTTTTTAAAAGCCGTATTATATTGGCTTTAATGATTCGACAGAAAATCAAGTTGTAGGCAAAATCCTTAATTTTTTTAATAGGATTTTACAGCCAAAAATCCTTTCTGCGGGCTTTATTGCTCTCCTGCTCTTATCGAATCCATTTGATTCGGCAGCCCAATACAACTTATCCGTCTCTTTTAATGACGGTTTCGTTGGGGATAATACGGCAAACAACAAATCTATAAATGCCACCTCATTAACCGCAAAAGGCTGGTCTTTAGCACAGTTTACCCAAAACTCCAGTGCTTCTATATTTACCGCACAAGGAAATGATATTATAGGTAACGTTGTTTTAAAAGACGCTAATGGTGTTATTCATACCATTCCTGGATTTGTAAAATGGCGCGCTCCCCAGAATCCTCCATTTACGACATTGGTTTTTTCTCCTGATGTTGCTGTCTCGGAGACTTTGGCCATCACGGGCGGAGGTACCTACACGATAAATTCAAGCAAATACATCGGTTTAACGTTTAATGGTAATTCTCTAACGATTACAGGTGGAGAAGTAACAGGAAATGCTGCAACTAACGGCTTGTTGGATGCTTTAAACACCTACTTAGCAGCATCTCCTAAATTGAGCATCAATGATGTAACGGTCAATGAGTCTGCTGGTACTGCGACTTTCACGGTTAGTTTATCTTCAAGTTATGCTTCCCCAATTACGGTTTCTTATGCCACGGCTGATGCTTCTGCAACGAATACTGATTACACAGCTACTTCTGGAACACTTACTTTTCCAGCAAACTCAACGGCTTCACAATCTATAACAGTTTCTATTTTAAATGATGCTACATACGAAAGTAGTGAAACCTATAAAGTAGTGTTATCGAATTCGGTCAATGCCGCAATATCAGATAATACGGGAATTGGTACGATTACCGATGACGATACACCTGTTGGCCCAACAATCGTAACAGCAGCGTCTTTCTCCACATTCACTACTTGTATAGGTTCCCCGTCAGCTGCTCAAACCTTTACGTTTTCTGCTAGCGGTCTAGCGGCAAATGAAGAGGTTTTTGTTCAGGCATATTCAGGGTACGAAGTTTCTTTCGATGGTATTACTTATTCGAATGCATATATTTCGACCTTTGCAAGTGGAAGCGGTAGCATAAGTTCTAAAACAGTTTATGTGCGTTTAAGGGGATCAGTAGGTGTAGGGACAAACTATTTTGCTTATATATATCCAAATTCAAACAATCCTATAGAAACGGTAACATTTGGTACCCCTGTCTATAACGCCCTTCCAACGGTGCTTAGTACCACAGGCGGTTCTCGCTCGGGAACAGGAACAGTCAATCTTTCAGGTACAGTATCAGCGAGTGCTACTTTGGATTGGTATGCTGCTTCAACTGGTGGATCAATCTTAAGCTCGGGTCTTAGCTTTACTACGCCTAGCATCAGCAGCACAACGACCTACTATGCTGGAGCAAGAAATACGACAACATCTTGTGTGTCTGCCAATAGAACTGCGGCAATCGCAACGATTAATAGCGGAGACAGCGACGGAGACGGTGTAACGGATGTCCAAGAAGCAATCGATGGCACCGACCCGAACGATGGTTGTAGCTACAATGCAGCCAGTCAAGTATTAGCCAACACCTCAACGGGCTGGCGCAATTTGGATTGCGACGGAGACGGCACAACGAACTATACGGACCCAGAGCCATTAAATTATTGTGTGGGAGGCTCGAACGCAGTTCCAGCCAACGGCACAGCTGCTTATGATGTTTTCCGTTACCAAGATTGCGACGGCGATGGCATCCTAAATGGCTTAGAGTGTACAACCGGTGTAACTTGCCCAGATTTTGACGGAGACGGCATTCCAAATTACTTGGATGGCGACTCAGATAATGACCAAATCGGTGATGCAACTGAAGGTAACATCGACACCGATGGAGACGGCAAGCCAAATTACTTGGATTTAGATTCAGATAACGACGGTATTTTGGATAGTCGTGAAACGACTCAAGATCGTGATGGCGATGGCAAACCTAATTACTTGGATTTAGATTCAGACGGTGATGGCATCTTAGATACGGTGGAAGCAACAGCTGATTACCGTAACTTGGAAGACAGCAACGGAGATGGCGTTTGTGATGTAAACGGGGTAACAACTGATGCAAATTACAACGGTATCCCAGACCAATTAGAACCCGCTTTTGGTGGTCGGATGTTGGAAGTACCCGATACCGACAAAGACGGTACACCTGACTTCTTGGATTTGGAGTCTGACAACGATGGCATTTTAGATAGCATCGAATTAACAGGAGATATGGATGGGGATCAACACCCCAACTACCGCGATGGCGATAGCGATGGCGATGGTCTATCAGACGCTGTAGAGAAATTCGGTGATATGGACGGCGATGGCAAACCAAACTTCTTAGATTTAGATTCAGACGGCGATGGCTTGTCGGATCAATACGAAGGCTTGAATTTATGCTTCGACTGTGGTCGTGTAGATAGTAACGACGATGGCTACGATGACCGCGCACAACAAGATCCGAAATACCCAGCGGTAGATACCGACAAAGACGGAGCTCCTGACTTCTTGGATTTGGATTCAGATAATGACGGGATTCCTGATGCTGTGGAAGCAGGGAATGATCCTAAAAACCCAGTTGATACAGATGGGGACGGCACGCCTGACTTTAGAGATATCGATTCTGACAATGATGGTATCCCAGATTCAATCGAAGCCGGAGCAGATCCAGCAGTACCCGTAGATACAGATGGCGATGGCACGCCCGACTTCCGTGATTTAGATTCAGACAACGACGGCATCACGGATGCAATCGAAGCGGGAGTTGACCCAACGAATCCATTGGATACGGATGGGGATGGCATTTATGACTTTAGAGAGTTGGATTCCGATAACGATGGCATCTCGGATAACATCGAGAAGGGACCTACGGCTACACCCGTAGATACAGATAAAGATGGCATCCCAGATTACCGCGATATTGATGCGGATAATGATGGCATCTTGGATAGCATCGAGAAGGGCCCAACAGCCACACCGGTAGATACGGATGGCGATGGTACTCCAGACTTTAGAGATTTGGATTCTGACAATGATGGTATCTCAGATAATATCGAGAAAGGACCTACTGCAACGCCAATCGACACGGATGGTGATGGTACACCAGACTTTAGGGATTTAGATTCCGACAACGATGGCATCACAGATAACACTGAGAAAGGACCGACAGGAACGCCAATCGATACAGACGGAGACGGCTTACCGGATTACCGCGACTTGGATTCCGACAACGATGGCATCACGGATAACATCGAGAAAGGACCGACAGGAACGCCAATCGATACAGACGGAGATGGCTTGCCAGATTACCGCGATTTAGATTCAGATAATGATGGTCTAACAGATAACATCGAAAAGGGTCCAACAGGAACACCTGTTGACACAGATAAAGATGGCATACCAGATTACCGCGACTTAGATTCGGATAGTGATGGTATTACAGATAACTCGGAAGCGGGGCCAGACAAGAAGAATCCTTTGGATACAGATAAAGATGGAATTTATGACTTTAGAGATATCGATGCTGACAACGATGGTATTTTGGATAAGGAAGAGGACAATGTGAACATCAGTGGCTTAGCTGATTGTGATCATGATGGTGTTCCAAACCGTTTGGATGCCGACAAATGTCCAAGCTTCATGCCACAAGGTATCTCACCAAATGGCGATGGGAAGAATGACAACTTCATCATTCCAGGAATTTTGACAGACCAACCGAATACGGTGACCCTATTCAACCGTTGGGGTAACATCGTTTACGAAAGGAACAACTACCAAAATGACTGGCATGGCCAAACAGATCGCGCCTTTGAATTATTATCCAGCGATGGCTTAGTTCCTGATGGTACTTACTATTACATCGTAGATTATAAAGGCAACAAGTCAAACGTGAAGTCATTCATTTATGTAAACCGTTTGGAGAAGTAATCTTCACATCCTACCATTTAGAAAAGCAATAGTATGAAAGCACATATAGAATTTAATCAGAGAGTAGATCAATTAAAGTGGATCAAGGGTCTTGTGACCCTTGTTTCCCTTGTACTTTTGAGTTTAACAACTCAAGAAAGTATGGCCCAAGTGGAGTCGATGTATTCCTCTTACCGCTTGAACCCACAGATATTAACACCTACACACGTGGGCAGTGATTCAGTTGGAGACATTACGATCATCAATCGCCAACAATGGGTAGGCGTAGAAGGCGCCCCGGTAACCTATGCGATCTCGGGAGACTTTAAGTTTAAGCAACAAAGTGGCATTGGTTTCAATGCGATGTATGACCAAGCGGGCCCTGTGAAAGTAACGGCAATTAGTGGTGATTATGCTTATCACATTAAGCTTAATGAAGCATGGCGTTTTTCAGGAGGTATCCGTGCCGGCTTTTCGAACTTGAGCTTAGACTTTGCAGGCTTATCCTTGGTACACGATGGAGATGCCTTGTTTAGTGGCAGTCGTTCGACAGGCGTTTCATTCAATACGGGCTGGGGTATCAGGTTGAACAAGGGCGATGGTTTCTTTGTGAGCGTGGCACAACCGCGATTATTCAAATATGATTTGGGAAGTGGAGCATACAAGGACGTCGCCTATTTCTACACGATGTTAGGAACGAAATTGAAATTAAATGACCACGTAAGTCTTTACCCATCGGCCTTATTCCGCGCAGCGAAAGACGTGCCTTTGAGTTGGGATGCCAACGTCTATGCAAACTTGCACAATCGCTTTGATGTGGGATTGAACTACCGTCATTTAGACAGCTGGGGTGTACGCTTAGGCGCGCAAGCCACCAAGAAAATTTACGTAGGCTATGTCTATGAGATGCCAACCTCTGCGATGAGCAAGCTGAGTTTGCAGTCGCATGAGATAGCGTTGCGTTATTCGATAGGGAAGTAGGTAAGAGTTAAGAGTTAAGAGTTAAGAGGTGAATTGCTTCGCTTTTCCTTTTTAATTCTTCACTCTTAACTCCCCAGCATTTGAGAGCCTCAAAGAAATTTGGGGCTTTTTTGTGCCTATGAGGTTAATGTAGAGACGCGATACCTCGCGTCTGTTTTCGCACAGATTCCCTTGGCTAAAGCCTAGGGTTATATTTGTTTTAGCCGCGAAGTTTCGCGGCTCTACACTCTTCACTCTTACCTCTTAACTCTTAATTCTTAACTCAACCCCCAGGCTAAAGCCCAGGGTTATAAATTTGTCGTCTACCGTCCAACGCCTAAAGTCCAACGTCTAATAAGTATCGCGGCTCTACACTCTTAACTCTTAACTCTTCACTCTTAGTTCTTAACTCTTACCTCTAATATCGCCACCGGCCCTTTCACCAAAATATCATCATTCAAATCTGTCATCTCGCCCGTTTCTGGGTTGAATGAAAATTGCTGAATGCGGTTTTCATCTTTGCAAGCAACGAATATCCGCTTGCCTGATTGATTAAATTGAAAATTGCGTGGAACTTTTCCCACGAGGACTTCGTGCGAAAATGTCAGCTTACCGGAAACTTCAATCTTAAATACGATCAACGAATTTTGCGTGATGCGATTGGAGGCTAATAGCCATTTCCCGTTGGGAGAAATGTGGATATCGGCACTTGCTTTGGGACCATCTCCTTTGGAAAAATCAATTGTCTCACGTTGAATAGGCATCCAATTCCCATTTTGTACGGCAAAAACATCCACCGTTCCACTCAATTCCCCCACGACATAAACGAATTTTTCATCAGCAGAGAAAACAAAATGACGCGGTCCTGTTCCTGCTGAGAATTGTGTTACCTGGGAAGTGGGCTCCAACAAACCATCAGGACGAATCGCATAGTGATAGATTTTATCAGCTCCTAAATCGGAGATGTGCAGTTGGTCTTCATCCTTCGATAAGAAAACCATGTGCGCATGTGATGACGCTTGTTGGGGGAATTTCCCTTTGCCTGAGAACTCCAACTTTTGGCTTAATGGAGCAACGAAGCCCTGATTTGTTTGGAAAACAGACACGTTCCCTCCCATGTAATTGGCCGTATAGATTGTCTGACTTTTCTTGCGGAAATTGATATGACAAGGCGCATCGCCCTCCGTTAGTTGTTGGCTTGTCTTCTCCCATTTACCTGTTGCTCCTTTCTTAAATCCATAAACAGCTCCTGCATTTCCCACAAGTTCTGATACAGAAAAGAGGTATTGTTGGTCCGCAGTCACCAACTGATACGATGCCTGAGGGACCTCCAAACTTTCGATAACGCGTTTGGTTTTAGTATCTATGATTTCGATCCCTGGATTACCTTGTTGGGTATATGAGCCCACCAACAGAGTGTCTGCGGGCGGAAAAATGAGGGAAATTAAGGAATGAATGAGCATCAACATAGTCGCTTAATTTTGAGGGTATAATTGTGTCAAGCTCTGAATCCAGGCTTGGAATAATTTGCTTTCTAAGCCGCAAGCCACGGCGGCATGCGTTTCCCAGTCGGGGGAAAAAGCCGCCAACTGTATTCTCATTTCATTTAAGTGGCCCACTTCTTCCACGATGATGGACTTCACTTGAATCTTGGATTGGCTGGCATTTAAGACGTCTTGGTAGATGGGATATAATTCATCTGCCCGCACCTCGATGGCATAGGTAACCAATAGATAGGATGCCCATTTTAAATCATAGCCGCTTAAGCCTAAGGTTTTTTTGATGTATTTACTGACCCAAACATCGAGCATATCCAAATAGTATTTGGAAGTTTTTGGGCTGATTAACCAGGCATCATCGTAGTTTTCAAATCCGGTTGGTGTCAGTTTCGAAATCTGCTTCTTTAAATAATAGGCATGACGATGTTCCTCTGCCGCATGCTTTAATACAAGTAAACTCACATCCGTTTTCGATTCAAAACGCGAGATCTTTTTTGCTCCCGTGTTTTCCATAAATGAAAGCGTATTCAGCCATTTGGCATGAACCAGTGGATCTTTTGTGATACGTTCGATTAAAGGTTTTAGCAATTGTGTCATGGGGGCAGATTTTATTCCTCGCAAAGATAAGTTCTATGCGCTGAATTGAGAACTATAAATTAAATTTGACCTAATTAATTCTTAACAAGATGACAATCACCTATCAAGTTAATCCAGCAATTACCACGGCTGATTTTGTCGAAATCCTTCGTCGGTCCACCTTAGGGGAGCGGCGGCCCTTGCAGGATTCAGAAGCGATGGAGCAAATGTTTCGCTATGGGAATACCTATGTGGGAGCATACGATGGCACCCGATTAGTGGGTTTGGCACGTGTCATGACCGACTTTGTCTATACAAGTTATTTGTCTGATTTAGCCGTGGATGTACACTATCAACATCAGGGAATAGGGAAACAGCTTATTCGTGAAGTTAAAAAAGCAATACCCAAAGCAAAGATAATCTTGTTGGCCGCACCCGCTGCAGAAGGTTACTATCCTAAAATAGGCATGCAACACCACGCACATTGTTATACATTGGCCCCTTCCGAAGAATTAGTGTAGAATCGCTAAACGTTTGCTATAGGTTCTGCCGGTATCGGATTTGAATTGCACAAAATAATTGGCGCTAATCCATTGGGATGCATCAATACTTGTGCGATATATTTTTTCGATGCGCTGGCGATAGATCAATTTGCCTAACATATCGTAGACCTCCAACAATCCAGATGCTTGATTATCCCAATCGATACGGATGAAATCCCCGCTGGGATTTGGCGATAGATTAAAGTCAAAATTTACCTTATCTAGGACGATGACTGGAAAATTTGAAAAGGCAAAGGCCCGCATTCCCATACTATTTTTCATAAAGGGCCCCGGAAATGGGTATTCCCTTGAGCCAGTTAAAAAATCACGGTGATAGTCAGGTAAATATCCAATGGTATTTCCTGCATAAGCTTGTGTGAAGGTAATAATTACTTCATTGTTGACGGCCTCAATCGATTTGATATAAGGCTCGAAGGATCCGATATTCGTTTTGTCCCAATAAAAGTATTTGGCCAATTTGGCTTTAATTTGATTTCCATTTGCATCGACCACCGTTGTATCTAAGGTCACTCGCATGTTTTGGCCTTCCTCGAATACCAAGTGAATTTTATTACGTTCACTCTCTGACATGAAATAGGCCTTTTGGATGTTAGGGCTTTGAATCTCAATCGGATACGGACGCTTATAAATTTGGTTCGAGATTAAACGGAAAAGCTCGTTTGCCGTTTGTCGGTAACCTACATTTGTGTAATGTAAGCGGTCAAATAAAACGCCAACATTGCCAACCGTCGCGAAGGATTTGACATAGCCATTTTGGCTATTTGTCCGCTGGTCTTCACGTAATTGCGATGCGTTTTTATTTGGGTATTCATAAATCGTCAACTGCGGATTATACACAAATTGGGCACTGGGGAAATAACGTTTATACTTTTGCATTAAACTCGAAAACTTATTACCCCAACTATAAGGAGCGGTTGATTCGGCCGCCTCTGCCTCGCCTTGTCGGTAAATAATCGCTTTAACCTTCTGAAGGGTCTTCGACTTAACAGCTTTGTAATACATGATGTTCCCACCATCAAGCGTGTTCATATTCCCATCGAGTTGTAAATTCCAGTCGATACTACTCCCGCCGGCCGCTGAGTTAATGATGGCAATGGGGATTTGTTCCGACTGATAAATCAGGCGCGCCAATTCGGCAGCAAATGGACCGATACGCGCACGTCCGATCGCTAATGACCAAAGTGTATCCGAAGGATTATAAGGGCCAAAGTTTTCGCTACCTTGAACTAGGCCAAAGGAGCGGCACCATTCCCCCTGATAGACCAAATCATCAATCGGCCCAATCCAAGCATTGGATTGCCCTGTCACATAAAATACATCTCCAGCAACTATATTGTTTCTGCGGACGATCAATGTTGAATCAGCATTTTTGAAGCCGTAAATTTCTACGCCATATTCCGCTAATTCTGCCGGGATTTTAAGGGACTCCGCTAATTTGGCGGTCCCATTGGAAAATGGAAGCGTTGATTTTTTGTAGGATTTTATCTGTCCATTTCGAAGCAAGCGAACAGAATAAGATTGAAATTCATTGGATGATATTGTGCCCTCAATGGCAATTGTACCCATGTTATCACTTTCACGGGGATACAGCTGATAATCTTGTGGCAGTTGGCTAAACGTAAATGCATTAAATTTTTGCCCAACAAGCAATGGGGAACTGAATAAACTCAGTAACAAGATGAGGGGAAATAATCGGTATTGCGTTTTTTTCAATGCTTTATCAATTGAAGGACCAATTTACAATAATTCAGGACTTAAATAAAGGCATGCCGACCAATTGCATGTTTTTTTTAACGTTACAAATCCGCAAATCCGTTAATTACATTAACTTTGACTTTAATATATTAAGTCAACGCATGAATGTAGTAATCTTTACGGGCGGGAATGGAAATGCAAATATCATTAAGCATTTGAAAGATATTCCCTACGTAAATTTAAGTCTTCTAATCAATGGCTATGATGACGGATTGTCTACCGGAATTATCCGAAGTGCAAATTGGGGAATGTTAGGGCCATCGGATTTTCGAAAAAACTTCACCTACATCATTGATGATTTCACGGAATCAAATCGCCAGGTAAAACGCCTGTTTGAACATCGCTTGTCGGAGAGTGAAACCCAAGAATTGCTGAATTCTCCCGCGAATTTGATCGCCCAATTAGTTAGCGAGCGATTTAAATTAGACGATCGCGCGGATGCTTTTATCAAGCGATATTTTAATTTGGGGGCCCAACAACTATTAGAATTTACCCAACAATTTGATGAGCTACGCGGGTTTAGTGTAGGGAATATTGTGATAGGAGGCTTATTCGTAGAGTCCAAAGATTTCAATTTGGCCTTGCGAAACTTGACGAATCAATTTCAGTTGACAGCCAAATTAATCAACGTCTCCACGGAAGATGATTCCAAATTGGTTGCTTTTGATGCAGATGGTGTTCTGCTTAAAAATGAAGCAGACATTGTTAACTACCAGGGAGATCGGCCGCTTCAGGCCTTTTATTTGTTGCCATTAGCGGCATTGCTGAGCTTGGATGACTCTAAATCTTATACCATTGCGGAGATTGAGGCCTTAGCTAAGATTCCTTTGATTTCGAAGGAGGCAAACGTGGCCTTATCTGAGGCAGATGTGATTGTTTTTGGCTCAGGAACTCAGTTCTCTTCGCTACTTCCTTCTTATCGTATTTGTCAAAAAGCGATCTTGGCCGCTCCTGGAAAGAAAATTGCCATCGTCAATAATCAATACGATAGCGATATCCGGAATATCAGTTTTGAGCAATTCATCGACCAAATCTTGCGTGAGTTAGGCCCCGCTAAACCCGATTTTTTCGATGCGATTTTGGTTGACCGCGAAAGTCTTATTAAGCCAACAAACATTACACCAGCCATCGTAGTACAACGAATTGCGGATGCAAACCAGAAACACGACGGACAAAAACTTTGGAATTGGATTTGTCGGGCAATCGATATGAAAGAAGGTATTGTCCATATTGGGGTCCATTTTTATGGTAACTCATTAGGTTTAGTGGACCAACATTACCTACCTGAAATAGACCGTCTGAATGCCGATCAAACACGCAAAATTAAATTTGTCTTAGGCGATTCGTCGCAAGATGCCGCCTATCATTTGCACATTGATGCATCAGGTAAAATTGCACTTTTTGAGATTGACTCATGGCTTGACATTGTTCAAATGAATCAATTGGACGCCGTTATTGGCTCTCGTTTTGAGTCCAGAAGACAGCTCATCCGCTCCTTTAAACATAGTTTTGTCGAGTCAAATCGCAATTTCATCTTTGCGTTAATCACCTCTTATTTTGTCAGTTTCGTGTATTTTTTACGTTTTGGGCGCATCGTTCCTGATCCTTTAAGTGGTATCTATCTAGTGAAAGCAAAACGGGGATTGAAATACAATAATCTTTCGAGCTTCTTGAAACAGATTAATAAGCTTTCTGCCGCTCAATTAGCCTCTTTCCCCATCGGATACCGAACGTTTAAAGAATTCCATATTGTTTCGAAAATAGGCACCGTGTTGAAGAATTTAGTGGGTCTTTATGTGTAGCCTATTGTTCGATTTTGATGGCACGTTGTTTGATACGGAAGCAGGACATGAAGCGGCTTATCTCAAAACCTTTGCTGCATTTCAGTTAGGTCCTTGCCCGCCTTATGAGTCACTCAAAGGAATCAAAACCAAGGAAGTATTTGCCCGATACCAGTCGGCTTTTTCGGATATAAGCCAAATGGCCCAATACAAAACCGAAACCTACCTAGCTCATTTGGCACAGGTAAAAACCTTAGTTGATTGGAATTTAATGCGACAATTGAACGAAAAGGGGTTCGCATTGTATATCGTAACAGGTGGCAGTCGAAAATCCATTGATGCCTTACTGGATCTACATCAGGTACGGCAATTGTTTAAGGGCATTGTGACGGCTGAAGATTATGCCGCCTCAAAGCCCGATCCAGAACCCTTTTTACATTGTATTCGGACTTTTAATCTAACGGGGGAGGTGCAAGGCATCGAAGATTCGATGCAAGGAATTCAAAGTTTGAAAGCGGCGCATGTGCGTGCTGTAGGCGTTCATAACCCCTTCATTGAAAGCGTTTCGGATGTTTATTATCCCTCGATCAATACCTATTTAACCGAACTAATTCAAAGGCGATGAAACAGATCTTAGCAATTCCTGCAGCGGGGAAAGGAAGTCGATTAGCAAGCAAGGTTCCCAAACTTTTTACCCCTATTTCAGGTTCCAAAACCGTTTTTGATTTCATCATCGAATCCTTAAGTCCTGAGATTGATCTTGTTCTTCTTCTATTAAGTCGGGAAGGTAAGTCCCATTTTGATGTGCATGTCGCCGACAAGGCTCCTCAAAATATCCAAGTTTTAATTCAAGAAGAAGCAACGGGCATGTTTGATGCAGTAAATCAATTGGTTTCACATGTCGTAGCTATGCCAGAAGAAGTAAGGCTAATTTTGCAGTGGGGTGATCAACCCTTCTGTGACCAAGCCTTGCATGATGCTATGTGGAAGGATTTGGAAAATCATGACGCGACAGTTCCTTTAGTCTGGGTCGAAAACCCTTATGTTCAATATCGGTTTTCCAAACAAGCATTGCAGGTTTTGGAAAGAAGAGAAGCAGAAAACGTGGATGCACAGGGCTTTAAAGACATGGGCATTTTTGGATTAAACAAAAGTCTTTTACAGGCAACATGGGCGGCCTATGCAGCCGAAGCCAAGCCAGGAAATGTGACTGGAGAAAAGAACTTTGTTAAATATATTGGTACCTTGCACCCGCAATTTAAGGTGTTTTGGCGCTTAGATCAGCCTTATTATAAGTCGCTTGGGATTAATACCCCAACAGAATTGGCTGAAGCGAAATTGTATGTAGAACAACGCGAACAATTAACACAATAGTATGCATTATTTAGTGACCGGAGGAGCCGGATTTATCGGAACACATTTATCGAATACCCTTGCTGCTGCAGGTCATCAAGTACGGGTCTTGGACGATTTGTCCTTTGGGGATGCAACGAAATTAGCGCCACAGATAAGCCTCATTCAGGGGTCAATTCAAGACTTGGAGACCTGTGAAAAAGCAGTAGCGGGTGTCGATGGCATTTTTCACATGGCTGCATTTTCACGTAGCGGCCCTTCCTTTGATATGCCTTTTGAATGCCACGATAGCAATGTGTTAGGCACGCTAAATGTTTTGGCAGCCGCAAGAAAACACAGCGTAAAACGTGTCGTTTATTCGGGTTCATCCACATTTTATGGCAATCATCCTGGCGTGCAAAATGAAAAAGATCAAGGAGATTTTCTGAATTTTTATGGCTTAACAAAGCATATCGGGGAATTATATGTCCAGCAATACGTTCGGAACTTTGGCCTAGAAGCAAATATCCTGCGGTATTTCAATGTGTATGGTCCAGGCCAACCGACGACCGGGGCTTATGCACTCGTCGTGGGGATTTTTCTTGATAAATACCGCAAGAAACAATCCTTGGAAATACATGGTAGCGGCGAGCAACGCCGTGATTTTATCCACGTTTCTGATGTTGTTCAGGCAAATATCAAAGCCATGGAAACGACGCATGTAGGGGAAATATTAAATGTAGGATCGGGCATCAACTATTCAGTAAATGAATTGGCCGCATTTTTCCCATTAGAAAAAAATCATACTGCTTCCCGGGCTGGGGACGCAAATACAACGCTTGCGGATGTTAAAAAGATCACAGAACTTTTAGATTGGACTCCCCAAATTACCTTGGAGGAGGGAATTAAATCGATGATTCAGGCAATTGATGAAGAACTCAATTAGTATTGTAACGGCGGCTTTTAATGAATGTCCGGGGATTATTTCCTTGGTCAATCATTGGCTTGTCTTTGGCGAAAATCATCCCGCTATCGAGGCGATCGAGGTCATCGTATGTGATGACTTTAGCGCCATGGAACAATATGACATGTTGCGTCAGGCATTTGAAAACAATCCACAGGTCACCATTTTACGAAATGAGCAAAACGAAGGTCCAGGATTTTCCTTTGCTCGTGCCATCGCACAGGCTTCTCATCAATGGACCCTGATTACGGATTCAGACGGGCAGTTTCCTATAGAAAATTTGGATGTGATGCTGCCAGAATTATGGAGCTCAGACGCGTCCATTGCCTTTACCTATCGCTCCAGAAAGTTTGATAATTGGATCAATCGATTTGGCCAAAAAGCTTCGAACAAACTATGCAACGCAATCTATGGGTCGGGCCTACACGATTTTTCATGTGCCTTTAAATTAGTCGATACGAATTTGTTGAAGCAATTGCATTTCGATGCGCGTTACATGAATTATTCGCTAGATCATTCAGGGAAACTGCTGGAAACTGGGCGTAATTTTCAAGAGTTTGAAGTGAAATGTAGCCCAGCACCGGCACGGAAAAGACCCTTAAAAGCAGAATACTTACGGGCTCGGAATCGACTTTTTTACATTGTTTTTTTGTTTTTCAGCGTTTATTTACGCAAAAAACGCGTGATATTTTAAATAGGATGGGAAACAAATTGGTCGGTCGCTTCATAAATCGTGTCATGTTACTGGCTTGCTTTGGCAGCTGGGCAATCATGGTTTCGATGATGCTATATATAGCCCAATTCAATACGCCAAACCTGGTGGACGATTTCTGTTTTGCCTGGGTCTCTAAAGAATATGGTGTGCTTGCCGGAGCCTATTATTATTACGTGGGTTGGAGCGGGCGCTATTTTGGGAACATATTAATGCACCTGACCCCTCTTTTTTTTAGTTCCAGCTTTACTTTTTCAGGCTTAAATACCTACCTCCTTCTAGCTTTTGGTTTTGTAACAAACCTCTACCTCGTTCGTCGGGTTACAGATTTATCCTTTCGTTCTTCCCGACTCTGGTCGAGCGTATTTTTGATTCAGGCAGCCACCCTTTATTCTATTTCAGGCATGTATCAGTGGTTTTACTGGTTCTCCGGCATCTATTATTATGTATCCCTGCAATTGGTTTTCTTGTTCTTTGTCGTCTATTTTTTCGAAAAGGCGACTTGGATCCGTACTGCGATTCTCGTCAGCGTCTTGTTTTGCTTGATGGGCAGCAGTGAAATCAGCATGTTGATTTTCTCAGGAGTATTTTGGGGATATCAATTATGGAAATGGCGTTTCAAGGGGCCATTAAATGCGGAGCTTTACTTGTTGTTTGCCATTTGGTTGATCGGGTTTCTACTTATGATCTTGTCGCCAGGCAATCAGGTTCGAGCAGTCACAAATGTACCCCTCGCTGATGGAATTCACATTTTGCTTGCCAATGTCAAAGAATTAATAGAACAATTTTTTTCTTCCCCTTTTATGTGGGCTTGTATGTTATGGGTTTTGTTTGTCCTCGAACTTCCCAAAAGCTATCTACGGATGTCAATCTTAGATATGATTGTGTTGACAGCCTTATTTTTTGTTTCGATCATTGTAAGCTTTATTCCCTTATCGTTTGCATTAGGTGAAGTACATATTCCGGAGCGGATCATTAGCCTATTTTTGCTATTTATGCTATTCTATATGTGCTTTATTGTCTTGCAACTCAAGTCTGTTTGGGGCGGGCTTCACTTGAATAGAATTTCCCTTTTGGTACTCGTATTTATTGGTCTAGGTGTTTATAAAAGTAAAAACTTCAGCCTGTTATTCCATGAAATAAGCTCGGGGAGTGCTGAGCGGTATACCAAAGAATACCGTGCCCGATTTGAGCAAATTCGCTTAGCAAAAACGGATAAGGTCGTCGTCGCTCCCTTAAAAAATCACTCCGCTTTATTCTTTACAGAGGACCTGTCTACGGACCCTAAACACCTTTGGTGTAAATGCGTCGCAAATTATTATGGCAAAAAATCGGTAAATCGAAAGTAGGGGTAGGGGGAAAGATTTTTTTTGGTAACTTGTTTGTTCATCAATAAAGCATACCTATGAAAATATTCTCCTTCAGGAGTCTCGGGGTCCTACTCGCTTTCCTCGTGCATGGACTTCAAGCCCAAGTAACTTTTCCCATCAATGATGTCGCAAATCCACGCACGGGTTACTATGCCTTCGTGCACGCGGTGATTGTCAAAGATGCCAAAACTACCCTACAAAATGCAACCCTGCTCATTAAAAAAGGGCGTATCGAGGCCATCGGAACGGCCATCGCCATTCCCAAAGAAGCCGTTGTCATCGAATGTAAGGGCAAATTCATTTATCCTAGTTTCGTCGACGCCTTTAGCGATTATGGCATGGATGCCGTGACGGTCAGTCATTCCAACTACCGCGCTCCATCCCAAATGCTCAGCCATACCAAAGGACCTTTCTCCTGGAATCAAGCCTTGAAGTCAGAAGTGGAACATGCCACCTTATTCGAGGTAAATGAGGCCCGCGCGAAAGAGTTGCGCAAATTAGGTTTCGGTGCCGTTTCCACCTTAAGGCCAGACGGCATCTCTCGCGGGACGAGCACACTCGTTTCCCTAGCGAAGGATCGCGAAAACATGGTAATCCTCAAAGAAAAAACAGCCGCACATTTCTCCTTTGAAAAAGGATCTTCTACACAAGATTACCCGGGTTCTTTGATGGGCAGCATTGCCCTACTTCGCCAAAATTTCTTAGATGCGCAATGGTATAAATCAAAGCCTGCGCAAGAAGGGTTAAACCTGAGCTTGGATCGTTTTAACCAAAACGCGAGCCTTCCTCAAATTTTTGCTGTTACGGATAAATGGAGCGTATTGCGTGCCGACAAAATCGGGGATGAATTCGGTGTCCAATACATCATCAAAGGAAGCGGTGATGAATACCAGCGCATCGACGAAATGAAAGCAACAAAAGCAGCCTTCATTCTGCCGCTCGCTTTCCCACAAACCATCGATGTGGACGATCCTACCGACATGCGTTTTGTGAATGTAGCCGAATTGAAACATTGGGAATTAGCCCCAACAAACCCAGCGGCTTTCGAAAAAGCGAATATCGCTTTTGCCTTAACAGCTCAGGGCTTGAAAGAAACAAGCTCTTTCCTTCCTAACCTTCGCAAGGCTATTCAATATGGCCTTTCAGAGCAAAAAGCCTTAGAAGCCTTAACGTCTACACCTGCTCAATTACTAGGTGTTTCGGATTTAGTAGGATCCTTAGATCCTGGTAAAGTGGCCAACTTCTTTATTTCAAATGGCCCTGTATTCGCTGAAAAAACGGCTATCATGGAGAACTGGGTACAGGGTTCAGCTTATGCTGTTCAGACCGATCTTTGGAATAATTTAGCAGGAACATATCAGGTTAGCCTAGGTTCAAATGCTGCAAAATTGGTCATTCAAGGGGAGCCTGGGTCTTATAAAGCACAATTAATCGCCAACGATACCACACAAGTGGATTTGACACAAAAGGAGCAATTGGTCAATGTCGCCTATGTAAGCAAAGCCGATAAGTCGCAACGCGTTCGACTGTCGGGTTCGTTTAATGGGTCTAGCATTTCAGGTACAGGTCAGTTAGCTTCCGGAGATTGGGTTTCTTGGAAAGCAATTCGCTCGGAGGCCGCTAAATCAGATTCAAGCAAGGCTTCTGTAAACAAGCTAGATGCCATCGGTGATGTCGTTTTTCCATTCAATGGTTTTGGACAAAAGACGATTGCCAAACAAGAGAATTTGTTGATCCAGCACGCAACCGTTTGGACCAATGAAAAACAAGGGGTGTTGAAAGATGCCGATGTCCTCGTAAAAGCTGGGAAAATTATCCAAGTAGGCAAGGGCCTAAAAGATCCTTCTGCTCGAGTTGTCGACGGAACGGGAAAACACGTGACGGCAGGTATCATCGACGAACACTCGCACGTAGCTGCAACGGGAGGCATCAATGAGTGTACCCAATCCGTGACAGCCGAAGTACGTGTAGCAGATGTAATTGATCCCGATGATGTGGATATGTACCGACAATTAAGTGGTGGCGTAACTGCAAGTCATATTCTACATGGAAGTTGCAACGTCATTGGTGGCCAAACACAATTGTTGAAGTTCCGTTGGGGACAAAATGCGGAGGCCTTGAAATTTGCCAACTGGGATCCTTTCATCAAATTCGCTTTGGGGGAAAACGTGAAACGTTCTTGGAATACATCTAATCCGCGTTTTCCAGATACGCGCATGGGTGTGGAGCAAGTTTTAACGGATGCATTTACGCGGGCACGTGATTATGAAAAACAAGGTCCTGGCAAACGCATCGATTTGGAATTGGAAACCTTGTTGGAAATCTTGAACAAGAAACGCTTTATCACTTGTCACTCCTATGTGCAAAGTGAAATCAACGCAATCTTGAAGGTGGCTGATAAATTTGGATTCACGGTAAATACATTGACACACATTTTGGAAGGCTATAAAGTTGCTGATAAGATGAAGGCCCATGGGGCAAGTGCTTCAACTTTCGGAGATTGGTGGAATTACAAAATGGAAGTTTTGGACGCCATTCCTCAAAATGCAGCCATCATGCAGGCGGTAGGAGTGAATGTGGCTATCAATTCTGATGATGCTGAAATGGCGCGTCGTTTGAACCAAGAAGCGGCTAAATCAATCAAATATGCAGGAATGTCAGAGGAAGATGCCTTGAAAATGGTGACCTTGAATCCTGCCAAAATGTTGCATGTGGCTGATCGCGTGGGTAGTATTGCTCCTGGGAAAGATGCCGATTTAGTTATTTGGTCAGATCATCCTTTGAGTATCTATGCGAAGTCGGAGAAGACGATCGTCGACGGAACGGTTGTGTTTGATCGTGTGGAAGATGCAAAATTGCAAGAAGCCTTAAAAGTAGAAAAACAACGCCTGATACAAAAGATGATTGCTTCGAAAAAAGGTGGCGCATCGACGCGGCCTTCAGCCCCATCTGTGAAAAAGCAAAACATGTGTGAAGAAGATCATAACCATGATAAGAGCCTTTGGGAGCGTATCGCTAGCCGTTATATTGATGTAGACCATATTAATGAATAAGAACATGAAAAAGCTGTTAATACCTATATTTTGCTTCTTGGGCCTATCATTGATGGCACAGGAAACCATGCATCCATCACCTGCTCAAACGAAGAAAATCGTGATTACAGGTGCTACCTTGCATATTGGCAATGGCCAAGTTATCTCCAACGGTACCGTTTCCATTGATAAAGGAAAGTTGACGATTTTGTCGTCGGCCCCTACCTTATCAGCTGATGTGGAGCACATCGATGCGAGCGGCAAACACATTTATCCGGGCGTGATTGCACCCAATACCAACTTGGGATTGGTGGAAGTAAGCTCGACAAAATCAACGGTTGATTTAGTCGAATTGGGAGAAATGAATCCGAATATTCGTTCGATTGTTGCGTATAATACGGACAGCAAGGTCATTAATACCCTGCGCACGAACGGGGTTTTGTTGGCTCAAATCGTTCCAAAAGGAGGCTTGATTTCTGGGTCTTCGACCATAGTCCAATTGGACGCATGGAACTGGGAAGATGCTGCCTATGCCTTAGACAATGGTGTTCATATGACTTTCCCGGCCTTGATTAATCGGCCCAATGGTGGCCGTCGGGGAGGAGATTCTGATCCTGTTAAAGCGGGATTAGAACGCATCGAAACGGCTCGCGTGTTTTTCCGTGAGGCGAAAGCGTACCTGAATGAGAAATCTCATGCCTCAATCAACTTAAAATTTGAAGCAACAAAAGGTCTTTTTGATCGATCAAAATCACTCTATATTCATTGTGATTTGGTGAAGGAAATGCTAACAGCGATTGATTTTGCCAAAGAATTTAATTTCAAATTGGTAATTGCAGGAGGCGCGGACAGCTGGATGATTGCGGATATTTTAGCGGCAAATCAGGTAGCCGTTATTTTACATGAGCCGCATGCCTTGCCTGCAGCGGAAGATGATGCAGTAGACCAACCGTATAAAACGGGTGCGCAATTGCAAAAGGCAGGGGTTTTGTTCACGATTTGTCAAGATACAAGTGATGGATATACCCAGATTCGCAACTTACCATTTTTGGCAGGAACGATGTCGGCCTATGGCTTAACACGTGAAGAAGCCTTGTCGGCCATTACACTTAACCCTGCCAAAATTCTAGGCATCGCTGATCGGACGGGTAGTTTGGAAAATGGAAAGGATGCAAACATCGTTATTTGCCAAGGCGATTTACTGGATATGAAATCCAGTGTTGTCACGCATGCGTTTATTCAGGGGCGTGCGATTGACTTAAATAACAAACATACGCAGTTATACAATCGCTATAAGTATAAATACAACTTGTAGGCAATTGCTTTCTTATGAAAAGGTCGGTAACTCATGTTGCCGACCTTTTCATTTATTTAGCCTATTTTTGCCCTGTGAAACAACGCATTCTTCTTTTTGATACGATTCTTGATGGACATCATCCTGAATACCTCATTCACCTGATTGGCTATTATAGCGGTCGGTCGGATGTGGATGTCATCATCGCAACTGGAGCCGCTTTTCAAGAAGAATTCGCTAAGCGGCAGTCGGCCGAGCAGTTAATTTGGGGAAAGAATATTCATTTTTATCCCATTCCGGAGTCTTTCCTTTATCGGGGAAATATCGCTTACCGTTCCTATAAAGAATGGAATTTGATGTTGGGGATCGCGGCAGAAACGCAAGCGACGCAGGCGCTGCTAATGTATGTTGATTATTTTCCATTAGGAGCAATTCTTGGGAAAAGGACACCCATTCCTGTATCTGGCATCAGTTTTCGGCCGCCTCAAAAAATTCAAGGGCTATTTGATGCGTTGAAACATAAAATTTGGCAAGCGATGCTACGCTCGGGTCAACTCACGCGCATCTTTTCATTGGTGCATGCATCCGTCCCGGTGCTAAAAGCCTTAAGTGAACAAACACAAGCTATTCCATTAGCGGATCCTGTTATTCAGTTGGCCGTTCCTTCAGAGCAAATCGCAGAATTTCGTTTAGCGCATGGGATTCCCGCTAATAAAAAAGTTTATCTGAATTTTGGTCAGTTGGATCAGCGAAAAGGGATCGAAGCATTTTTGTTGGCCTGTCATCAGCTTTCAGCACTCGAATTGAAACACATGTGTTTGTTACTCGCAGGGCCTATAGATGTAAATTATGCGACAAAAATAGCGCATTTATTGCAAGCATTGCCCGATTTGCAAGTCGTAAAACTTTATGATTCGCTGCATTACCCTGCCATCGAATTGTGTTTTGAAGTGGCGGATGTCGTGTTGGTTACTTATCAAGGGCACCTGGGCATGAGCTCGGTTTTGATTCGTGCGGCCTTAGCAGGGAAACCCGTAATTGCCACATCGCTGGGTACGATTGGCGCAACCGTTGAGGCTTATGGATTAGGTATTGCAGTTGATCCCTCAAATACAAAGGATTTTGCGAAGGCGTTGACAAGCAAATTGATAACAGATGCAGCAGGCCAAGCGGAGCTTGTTCGTCAAAATTCCGTCGAGGCTTTTGTGCTTACGATAGCGCGAGGTATTGAATCTTCGAACTGAGATTCTTCAATAAATTCTTCGTTCTTTCCGGTCGGGCATCCGTAATAAATACCTGCCCAAAATGATCTTCGGCCATCATTTCAATTAATCGTTGAATGCGGCGGTCATCTAATTTGTCAAAAATGTCGTCCAACAATAGTAAAGGTTTCCGAGGTTTAACTGCGGTTAATGCATCAAATTGTGCTAGTTTCAACGCGACGACGAAGCTTTTGGTTTGTCCCTGAGAGCCGTATTTTTTGAGGGGATAATCATTAATCTCAAATTCAAAATCGTCCCGATGGATACCAATTGTCGTTCTTTGAGCAGCGAAATCTTGTCGTTCCGCCTGTTTCAGCGCCTCATCCAAATGCCCCGCCTCAAATGTTGACTCCAAACGAATCATTACCTGCTCCCGGTCATCCGAAAGTGCCGCATAATGTGCCTGAAAACGAGGTAAAAAATCTTGTAAGAATTCGATTCGTGCTGCGTTGATGGACTCGCCAAGAAGGACGAGGGGTTCGTGGTAGCTGGCCAACATCATCGCATCGATCGTTCCTGATTCTGCAAACATTTTGAGAAGGCTGTTGCGTTGTTGGACAATGCGATTGTATCGCATTAAGTTTTCGAGAAAGCTGCGGTCCAACTGCGCCATCACCCCATCGAAAAACCGTCTGCGGGTATCGCTGCTATCCCGAACCAAGTCTGTATCATGTGGATCCATCAATACAATGGGGAAATTCCCAATGTGATCTGCTAGTCGAGTATAGGGTTTTTGGTCCCTTAACATGGCTTTTTTCTGCCCCTTTTGTACGGCACAGGTAATCTGTGTTTCTGTTTCGGGAACATGTTCGTCCTTTTGGAAGATAAAACTTCCCTGCACCATGAAAAAGGCGTCACCATGCCGGATGCATAAGGGGTCAGCCACGCCTCGAGCACTTTTGGTTAAGGAAAGAAAATGGATGGCATCTAAGAGATTCGTTTTACCGATTCCATTTTCCCCAACGATGCAATTGATGTTCGGAATAAATTCAAATTGCGCCTCCTCGTAGGATTTAAACTGTTTGACCTGTAAAGATTTTAGGTACATAGGGACGAGCGAATGGGCACAATGCTGTAAAAATAAAGAATAATACGCGATTTTTTGGCTGCTTGCGTGTTTTGTTTTAATTTCGCCTTGATTTTGACTGGGGCATTTTCTCTAGTCAACTAAAATTTTCCGATCGACAGATGGCAAAGAAAGAAACACAAGCACCTAAGTATTCCAAAGAGACCTACATGTATTGGTATGAATCCATGCAGTTACAACGCAAATTCGAAGAGAAATGCGGTCAATTATACGGAATGCAAAAAATTAAAGGTTTTTGTCACTTATACATTGGCCAGGAGGCTTGTTCTTCTGGTTCAAAATCTGCCTTACGTGAAGGCGATAAATACATTACGGCTTACCGCGATCATGGTATCCCTTTGGCATTAGGAACTTCTCCTAACGCGATTATGGCGGAATTATACGGTAAAATTACCGGTGCTTCCAAAGGAAAAGGTGGTTCGATGCACATCTTCGATAAAGAAGTTGGCTTTGTAGGTGGACACGGAATCGTAGGGGCACAAATCCCTTTAGGAGCTGGTTTAGCATTTGCTGAAAAATACAAGAAAACAGGTAACGTTTCGATTACCTATTTTGGTGATGGAGCTTCTCGTCAAGGCGCTCTACACGAGGCATTTAACATCGCCATGACTTGGAAATTGCCGGCTATTTTTGTCGTAGAAAACAATGGTTACGCGATGGGTACTTCGGTTGCCCGTACCTCGAACGTAACGGAATTATATCAATTAGGAGAAGCGTACGACATGCCATCTGAAGCGGTTGACGCGATGGATGTGGAGGCTGTTCACGAAGCGGTTTCACGCGCTGCGGCACGTGCACGTGCGGGAGAGGGCCCTACTTTCTTAGAATTTAGAACATACCGTTACCGTGGGCACTCGATGTCGGATCCTCAAAAATACCGCTCAAAAGAAGAGGTTGAGGCCTACAAGGAGCGTGACCCTATTGAGCAAGTGAAGCAACGTATTTTCGAATACGGCATTGCGACACAAGCGGATTTAGATGTTATTGACGCGAAGATCAAGGTTCAAGTACAAGAATCTGTGGATTTTGCTGAAGTATCACCTTTCCCTACGGCGGATGAGGCTTATAAAGACGTTTACGTACAAGAAGATTATCCGTTTATCGTGGAGTAATCAATCATGAATTTTTAGGAGAGGCGCAGAATTTATCTGCGCCTTTTTTATTTGGCTAATAATTTGTCGATCGCCAGGAGTTCATCTCGGAATTTGGCCGCTAATGGGAAGTCCAAATCGCGTGCCGCTCGCTCCATTTCTTTTTGTACCGCCTCCTTTTGTTTTTTCAATTCAGGTTTGCTCATGTAAGCCAAAAGTGGATCTGCCGCCTGCAAGGATTCTTTCGGCGTAATTCCATACGACTTCATCGGTTTCGCCATGCGATCCGCAATGGATGTCTGCTCCATGATTTCATCATGACTGCGCCAAATGGTTTTAGGGGTAATGCCATGTTCCGTGTTGTAAGCCATTTGTCTTTCGCGCCGACGATTCGTTTCGCTGATGGCGCGCTCCATCGAGCCAGTCATCCTGTCTCCGTACATGATAACCCGACCGTTTTCGTTTCGCGCCGCCCGCCCGATGGTCTGAATCAACGAACGAATATCACGCAGGAAGCCTTCTTTGTCGGCATCCATAATCGCCACCAAAGACACCTCGGGTAAATCCAATCCTTCCCTGAGCAAATTGACTCCTACTAAAACATCAATGACGCCAAGTCTCAATTCTCTTAATATCTCCACCCTTTCAAGGGTTTTAATTTCTGAGTGGATGTAGCGGCATTTGACGCCCACGCGATCTAAGTATTTAGACATTTCCTCCGCCATGCGTTTGGTCAAGGTCGTAATCAACACACGCTCCTTTTTCTTGATGCGGTCATAGACCTCATCCAACAAATCGTCAATCTGATTTTTGGTAGGTCTTACCTCAATCAGCGGATCCAAAAGTCCCGTTGGCCGAATAATTTGTTCCACCACGACGCCCTCAGATTGTTTTAATTCATAGTCGGAAGGTGTCGCCGAAACGTAAATTGTTTGGCCTACCAGATCCTCAAATTCTTGATGGGTTAGTGGCCTGTTGTCCATCGCTGATGGTAAACGGAATCCATATTCCACCAGGGATTCTTTTCGAGAACGGTCTCCTCCATACATAGCCCGAATTTGTGGCATCGTGACATGACTTTCATCGACGACCATGAGGAAGTCGTCCGGAAAAAAGTCTAATAAGCAGAAGGGGCGCTGCCCCGGTTTGCGCTGATCAAAATAGCGGGAATAGTTCTCAATGCCGGAGCAATAGCCTAATTCACGCATCATTTCTAGGTCAAACTCCGTGCGCTGTTTGATGCGTTCAGCCTCTTGCAGTCGGCCGTCTTTCCCGAAATAAGAAATCTGATTCACCAAATCCGCCTGAATATCCGAGATGGCATTGTTCAAGGTTTCTCTTCCCGTCACAAATAAATTCGCCGGGAATATGGCCACCATCGTTTCTTTTGAAATTTTCTTGCCCGTCCAGGGGTCGATCCGATGAATCTCTTCAATCTCATCGCCAAAAAAGATCACCCGGTAACCAAAGTCGGCATAGGCCAAAAAGATATCCACCGTATCACCCTTGACCCGAAAGGTTCCCCGTAAAAACTCGCCTTCGGTTCTCGAATAGAGGATTTCAACGAGTCGGAACAGGAATTGATTCCGGGAAATCGTTTCGCCTACGCCGATTCGCATGATGGAATTTTTGTATTCTTCGGGGTTTCCCATTCCATAAATGCATGAAACGGAGGCGATGACGATGATATCTCGCCGACCAGACATTAAGGATGCCGTGGTGGCGAGGCGAAGCTTTTCAATTTCTTGATTGATGGAAAGGTCCTTTTCGATGTAGGTCCCCGTGGAGGCGATGAAGGCTTCCGGTTGGTAGTAATCGTAATAGGATATAAAATATTCGACAGCGTTTTCTGGGAAAAAGGATTTGAATTCACCGTATAATTGAGCTGCAAGGGTTTTGTTATGGGATAAAATCAGGGTAGGCCGATTCACCTCTTTGATCACATTTGCGATCGTGAAGGTTTTACCAGAACCTGTAACCCCTAAGAGTGTTTGTGCCCTTTCTTCCTTGCGAAGACCTTCCACTAATTCCTTGATGGCAGTAGGTTGGTCTCCCGTGGGTTGATAGGACGAAGCGATTTTAAAATCCATGTTCAAAAGTACATAATATTCGCTTGCGGAGAATAGGATTTGTACCGGGATTCGAGTTATTTTTGAGGGCAAAAAATCAACAGATGATCAAAATCTTAGCAATTGTCAGTGTCGCATTTTTAGGATGCGCATTCAAGGAGGCTCCTTCTCCATTCATAACCGCAGAACCTGCGACGCCCAAGGTATATTCATTCACGAAGGACCCGATATGGGCTGATGAATTTGATACCCCGGGTTTGCCAAACGAAAAGTTTTGGTCCTATGATGTAGGAGGCTCAGGCTGGGGAAATAATGAATTGCAATATTATACGAAGGCTGATTTGGATAATGCGCACATCGAAAATGGTATTTTAACCATAGAGGCTCGCAAAGAGACTATGGGCGCTATGAATTATTCGTCCGCGCGAATGGTGACCAAGGGCAAACAGGATTTTTTGTATGGGAAAGTGGAGGTGCGCGCTAAGATTCCAGCGGGTCGAGGCAATTGGCCGGCAATCTGGATGCTGGGCAGTCAATCGGATTATGGTGCTTCGTATTGGCCAGACAATGGGGAAATAGATATTTTGGAACATGTGGGCTATGACCCAGGAGTGATGCATTTTTCGGTACATACCAAAGCGTTTAACCACGTGATGGGTACGCAAAAAACAGCTACGACACGCATCGATGATTTTGAAACCGCCTTTCATGTTTATACGGTGGAATGGACCCCTCAATCGATCAAGTCCTACATCGATGGCAAATTGTATTTTACATTCGAAAATTCTGGTCGGGGATGGGAAGAATGGCCCTTCGACAAGAAGCAGCACATCCTGTTGAATTTGGCGATTGGAGGAAATTGGGGAGGCCAAAAGGGTGTCGACGATTCGATTTTCCCGAATAAGTTTTTGATTGATTATGTACGTGTTTACGGATTAAACCCATAAAAATGAGATACCCAGCAGCGGCGGAGGCCTTTGATCGATTATTGTGCATCATGGATGATTTACGGGAGAAATGCCCGTGGGATAAAAAGCAGACCCTGGAAACTTTACGTCATTTGACGATTGAGGAGACGTATGAGTTGTCGGACGCAATCATGTCCAAGGATATGGTGGAGATTCGCAAGGAGCTTGGAGACGTGATGTTGCATTTGGTTTTTTACAGCAAGATTGGATCCGAGACCGGAGATTTTGATACGACATCGGTGTTGAATGGTATTTGTGAGAAATTGATCTCGCGGCATCCGCATATTTATGGGGATGTGGTCGCGGAGACGGAGGAGGAAGTGAAGGCCAACTGGGAAGCCTTGAAACTGAAAGAGGGAAATAAATCGGTTTTGTCGGGCGTTCCGGGATCCTTGCCGGCTTTAGTTAAGGCGATGCGGATTCAGGAGAAGGCGCGTGGAGCGGGATTTGACTGGGAGGAGAAGGAACAGGTGTGGGAGAAGGTAGAAGAGGAGTTGGGGGAATTTAAGGAGACTTTTGTGGGGAAGGATTTGACCGCGGCTCAAAAAGAGGAGGCTGAGGGGGAGCTGGGCGATTTAATATTCAGCTTGGTTAATTTTGCACGCTTTATTGATATAAATCCGGATCAGGCAGTTGAGCGCACAAATCGAAAATTTATTTATCGTTTTCAGCATTTAGAGCGCCGTGCGGCCGAAATGGGCAAGAATTTACAGGAAATGACGCTGGCGGAGATGGATGTACTTTGGAACGAGGCGAAGGTGACGCTGCCGGGGTCATGACCCCGGCAGCGTCTACCGCCCAACGCAAATAAAATGCGATTATTGTACAGAAAACTGATAAACGGTTTTTGATGTATAGGTCTCCCCGGGGCGAAGAACTGTGGAAGGAAAGTTCGCTTGATTCGGGGAATCGGGATAGTGTTGTGTTTCTAAACAGAAGCCCGTTCGTTTGTTGTAAACAGCGCCATATTTCCCGATTGAATGCCCATCTAAGTTGTTTCCCGTATAAAACTGAACGCCCGGTTCGGTGGTGAAGACTTCCATCACTCGACCCGATTCTGGATCTACGACCCGTGCAATTTTTCCAAAGGCACCAGGAGCTTTGTCAAAAGCATAGCAATGATCATAACCTCCGCCGAAAGCAATTTGTTCATCAGTCGCATTGATCTCTAAACCAATTTTCTTTGGTGAGGTAAAATCGAATGGCCCGCCTTTCACGGATTTAATCTCGCCCGTTGGGATTAATACCTTATTGACCGGGATAAAGAAAGGGGCATTGAGTTGGATCGTATGATTGAGCACATCACGTTTCACATTGCCTGAAAGGTTAAAATAGGAGTGGTTACAAATATTCAAAACAGTTGCTTGGTCAGTTTTGGCTACATAATCCATGGCAAGCGCATTGTCCTCTCCTAAGGAATAAGTCACTTGAACTTCTAAGTTGCCGGGAAAACCCTCTTCCCCATCTTTAGATAAATACGACAGCGTTAAGCTTCCAGGCTTCTTGGAGACCGTTTTCCATACTTTTTTGTCGAAGCCTTTGAGACCACCATGTAGATGTTGGCCATTGTTTTGGGCTGCGAGCGTATAATTCTTTCCATCTAAGCTAAATTTTCCGGCGGCGATGCGGTTGCCGTAACGGCCAACGACCGCACCAAAATAGGGAGAATCTTTGATGTAGTCCTCTACTTTGTCGTAGCCAAGAACCACGTCTTCCATCCGCTTATTTTTATCGGGAACGATGATTTTGGTGATGATGGCGCCGTAATTCATGATTTGAACCTCCATGCCCTGTGTATTTGTCAAGGTATAAAGGGTTACGGCTTCGTTGGCATTCGTTTGGCCAAAAGGCTTTTCGGTCATTAACATGTTGGTTTTGAGGGATTTAGTTTGAGCTATGCCCATAAAAAAGGTACAGGCAAAAAAGGCTGTAGCGAGCCGGGTAATGGTTTTTTTCATGGTGAATAGGTTATTGAACATCCAATTTAGAGAATTTGCTTGAAAATAAAATTATTCTCCCTATCTTTGCACCCCAATTTAAAAATTGTTTTACACTTAATTTCAGCACGTTAGCCCAGCGTGTTGATGTATCTAGGGCAAGCAAATTATGTCAAAAGTTAAAAAAGATTTCGACTGGGATTTAGTTGAAGGAAAAGGATTCGGTGGTAACTATACTTCGGATCAAAAAGCACAAATGGAGGCGGCTATTGAGGCTACTCTTAACTCGGTTACTGAGAAGGAGGTTGTGACAGGTGTTGTTGTTAGCAAAACAGACCGTGAAGTAATCGTCAACATTGGATTTAAATCTGATGGTTTGGTATCTGCATCTGAATTCCGCGATATGCCGGATTTGAAGGCTGGAGATGAAGTAGAAGTTTACATTGAGAATCAAGAAGATGCAAACGGCCAATTGATTTTATCTCGCAAGTTAGCGAAGGTAATGGGCGCTTGGACGAACATTGAGAAAGCTTTGGAAGAAGATACAATCATCAATGGTTTCGTAAAACGTCGTACAAAAGGTGGTTTGATCGTAGATATTTTTGGAATCGAGGCGTTCTTGCCAGGATCTCAAATTGATGTGAAGCCTATCCGTGATTTCGATATTTTTGTTGGCAAAAATATGGAAGTTAAGGTGGTTAAGATCAACCATACAAATGACAACGTAGTTGTTTCTCATAAGGTATTGATTGAGAAGGATCTTGAGGCGCAACGTCAATTGATCTTGAACAACTTAGATAAGGGTCAAGTATTAGAAGGTGTGATCAAAAACATGACTAATTTCGGTGTGTTCATCGACTTAGGTGGTGTGGATGGTTTATTGCACATTACAGATATCTCGTGGGGACGTATCAACCACCCACAAGAGGTGTTAAAATTAGATCAAAAAATCCAAGTAGTTGTATTAGACTTTGATGAGAACAAGAAGCGTATCTCATTGGGTATGAAGCAATTGCAAGCGCATCCTTGGGAAGCATTAGCTGCTGAGGTTGAGGTTGGGTCTAAAGTAAAAGGTAAAATCGTTAACGTTGCGGATTACGGTGCTTTCTTAGAAGTATTGCCAGGCGTTGAAGGGTTGATCCACGTTTCTGAGATGTCATGGTCTCAGCACTTGCGTAACCCACAAGATTTCTTGAAAGTAGGCGATGAAATGGAAGCAGTTGTGTTGACATTGGATCGTTCTGAGCGAAAGATGTCTTTAGGTATCAAGCAATTGACTGAAGATCCTTGGAACAAGACAGATTTATTGTCTAAATATGCAGTAGGAACGAAGCACAAAGGAACGGTTCGTAACTTGACTAACTTTGGTTTATTCCTTGAGTTAGAAGAGGGAATCGATGGTTTGGTTCACGTTTCTGATTTGTCATGGACAAAGAAAATCAAGCACCCATCAGAATTCGTTAAAGTTGGCGATTCATTGGATGTTATCGTGATTGAGTTAGACGCGGACAACCGTCGTTTAGCATTAGGTCATAAGCAATTAGAAGAGAATCCTTGGGATACATTTGAAAGTGTATTCACTGTAGGTTCAGTTCACAAGGCAACTGTTATTTCGAAAAATGACAAGATGGCGACTTTAGAATTACCTTACGGTATCGAAGGTTTGGCTCCATTGAAGCAATTGACGAAAGCAGATGAGTCAGCAGCTGAAGCGGGTGAGGCATTGGATTTCGTTGTAACGGAATTCCACAAAGATGATCGCAAGATTATTCTTTCACACACACGTACATTCTCAGGTGCGCCAGTTGAGGAAGTAAAAGTAGAGAAGAAAAAAGCAACAAAAACTACAGAGAAGACTGCTTCAGTTACAGCTGAGAAGTCAACAATGGGAGATATCGGAGCTTTATCTGCTTTGAAAGAGCAAATGGAAGGTGCTGAGCGTGAGCAAGCGATCAAAAAATTAGAGAAGAAATCTAAGAAAGCAGAATAATATTTGTTTTAAGTTTTGATCAAAAGGGGATTCGGAAACGAATCCCCTTTTTTTTGCTGTCCGGATAGAGGCCGACAGCATTGTAAAATTTCAAGAAAATGATTGCTTATTTCGGGGCATTTTGGCAACTTAGCGCTTTGACTCAAAAGACAGTAATGTCCTGACAACCAAACTAAATCATTTAAACTATGGGAAAAAATTCACGGAGAGACTTTCTTAAAAAAGCGGGATTAGCTGCAGGAAGCTTTTACATTGTTCCGCGGCATGTATTAGGAAAGGGTTTTACAGCTCCTTCTGACAAATTAAACATTATGGGTATCGGTGCTGGCGGAAAAGGCCAGAGTGATATCATGAATTCATTCAACAAGGGCAAGGAGAATATCGTAGCCTTGGTCGATGTAGATGATCGCCGCGCGGTTCAGTCGCGCAAAGATTTCCCTAAAGCGAATTATTACCGGGATTTCCGCAAGGCATTGGATGCTGAAGGAGATAAAGTAGATGCGGTCATTGTTTCTACTCCGGACCATACACATACCACGATTGCGATGGAAGCGATGCGTCGAAAGAAGCACGTATATGTACAAAAGCCCTTGACGCATGACATCTATGAGGCGCGGATGATGACCGAAAAAGCCCGTGAAATGAAAGTGGTTACGCAAATGGGTAACCAGGGTTCTTCGGGTGATGGTGTTCGTCAAATGGTCGAATGGTTTGATGGAGGTGTTATAGGTAAAGTATCCGAAGTATTGGTTTGGACAAATCGTCCTGTTTGGCCTCAAGGAATTTCCTATCCAGCCGCCGGACATCCCGTACCAGCTGAATTAGATTGGGATTTATGGTTAGGGCCATCAAAATACCGTGAATTTAACCCTGCATTTGTGCCGTTCAAATGGCGTGGCTGGTGGGATTATGGCACAGGTGCTTTAGGCGATATGGGGTGTCACTTATTAGATCCTCCATTCAAAGTATTAGGTATCCGGGATGCCCTGAACGTGGAATGTTCCGTGGGTTCTGTATTCCTAAACGACTGGGTTCCTGAGTGGATTCCAGAAGGATGTCCTCCTTCATCGATGGTAACCATTAACTATGGCCCTTCTGCGAAAAATAAGTCGAACGTGAAGTTGACTTGGTTTGATGGTGGACTTCGTGCTCCACATCCTGCCGGCATTCCTGCGACGGAAATCATCGGAGATCCAGATGGAACGAATGGTGTAATCTTAATTGGTACCAAAGGCATCATGACTTGTGGTACCTATGGTATGTATCCAAAAGTTTTCAAGAACGGGAAACGCGTTGATGAGGCTGATCTTCCAAAAGCTTCACTACCTCGTGTTGATGGCGGCGCAGGTGGTCACAATACCCAATGGGTAGAGGCTTGTAAAGCAGGTTTCGGAAACATGGAAGTAAGTTCTCCTTTCGACTACGCAGGTCCGTTCACGGAATCTGTCTTGATGGGAAATTTAGCGATTCGTTCATATATGTTGCGTGAAGGCGACGGCCGGAATGCGAAATATATTGGACGCCAACAGCTTGAGTGGGATGCGGCGAATATGCGCATTACCAATTTCGAAGCAGCGAATCAATTCGTGAAGCGTGAATATCGCGCGGGTTGGACGATGTAATCTGTTAAAACCTTTATATATTGAAAAGACGGGGGTGCTCTCCCGTCTTTTTTTTATTTTTGTGAAAATATTCCTACATGCAACTGACAGCCACGGATCCCACCGATGTATTTAAACAAGTCGAATCATTCATTTTAGCTAATGGATATACAATTGTGGATTATGATCATGCCCGACCTTGGGGCGGATTTTTTGTTTTGCATGAGGACCAAGCAGCTCAATTTGCAGCGCAGTTTTTCCCAGAAATTTCACTCGATTCTATTCAAATAACTCAAAAACTAAGTCCCAAATTTTTAGTCGTCGCCCCCCAAAAGCGTTTGTCTTGGCAATACCATTTTCGTCGGGCTGAGTTGTGGTCCGTGACGCACGGTCCTGTCGGTGTTGCAATTTCTGAATCGGATGAGCAAACAAATCCAGGGACTTACGAGGTCGAGGAAATAATCACGTTGCCTGTGGGCCAGCGCCATCGCTTAATAGGATTAGATCAATGGGGCGTGGTTGCTGAAATATGGCAGCATACAGATGTATCAAATCCCTCAGACGAATCGGATATCGTCAGATTGCAAGATGACTTTGGCCGTTCGTCGCAGTAATCAGCCACTCATCTAAAAATAATACAAGAAAACTTTGTAGTCTGTAAAAGTTTCCATAGTTTTGCCTCACTAAAATTAGAAGGGGTAAAAGATGAAATCGCGTATTTTATGTAAAGGAGCGGAATTATTTTTTCGTTACGGAGTAAAGACCGTCACGATGGATGCAATTGCGTCTGATTTAGGCATTTCGAAAAAAACGATTTATCAACATTTTCCGGATAAGGACGCCATGGTCTTGCAGGTGGTTGAAAATTTTGTTGAACAAGACGAATTGAAATGGATTGAGCTCGACAAACAGTTTCCGAACGTGATTGAAAAAACGTTTAAGTCATTTGATATGATGAAGGAGATGTTGACACAAATGAATCCCCGACTTCTATTTGAAATTCAAAAATATTTTCCTGTAGCTCATCAGCGCTTTGTTGATTATAATGAGAAATGTGTGCATGGTCATTTGGTGGCCGACTTTAAAAAAGGCATGCATTTTGGTTATTTTAGAAGCGACATCGAGGTAGAGTTTTTGGCTCGTTTGCGCATGGCGGAAGTGGGGCTTGCTTTTAATCCGGATTTTTATCCCAACAATACACTATCCCTTTTTGAAACTCAACTGGTTCTCATGGATATTTTCATGCGAGGCATTTTGACTGAAAAAGGACTAACTCTTTATCAATCTTACCAAAACAATTTAATACCATGATCCGTCTAAGAAAAATCTATGTCGGTCTATTTTTGCTCAGCTCGCTATCAGCGAGTGCGCAATCGTTCAGACTCAAAGATGCTGTCGATTATGCCATTGTACATCATGTACAGGTGAAAAATAGTCAGATCGACTTGCAAAATGCGAGTGCTAAAATCAATGAAATCAAGGCGATTGGCCTACCGCAAGTGAATGCTTCTGTGGCATTTACGAATAATGTTGTCATGCAACGTATGTTTATTCCGGCGAAAATTTTCAATCCAAATGCTGCAGAAGGAGAGCTCATTGCTGCCAAATTCGGAGTTGAAAATTCAGGCTTTTCCAGCGTGAGTATTAACCAATTGGTTTTTGATGGTAGTTATTTACTTGGACTGAAAGCGTCCCAAGTTTACAAAGACCTTTCCGTGAAAACCTTGACGCAAAGCAAACAACAAGTTGCTGAAAATGTGACCAAGGCCTATTATGGAATCTTAGTGAACGAAAAGCGTTTGTCGATTTTACAAGCCAATGTGGGTCGCCTAGATACTTTGTTGAAAGAAACCAAGGCACTTAATGTCCAAGGCTTTGTTGAAAAGATTGACGTTCAACGTTTGGAAGTGCAAGCAAACAACTTACGTACCGAATTAGAAAACGTCTATCGCCTGCAAGAATTGAGCTACTCTTTGTTGAAATTTCAGATGGGCTATCCGATGGAAACGCCCATTCGTTTAGCAGAAACGTTGGAGCAAATTGAATTAAGCCATCGTTTGTTGGAAGACCAAGATTTACCATTCAATTATGGTAATCGCATCGAATATTCCATTTTAAAAACGCAGGAAAACCTTGCTGAACTTGATTTGAAAAGCATCAAGGCGGGTTATATGCCTCGCGTGATGTTAGCAGGAAACTATGGTTACAATGCGGGGGCGAACGCTTTTGGAGATTTATTTAGAAAGCAATGGTTTGATAATGCTGCGATTACGCTGTCTGTTCAAATCCCAATTTTCGATGGATTTTCAAAAAAATACAAAGCAGTACAGTCGGCCAATAACCTTCAAAAAGTACGCCAAAGCTATGATTTGTTGAAGTCGTCCATCGACTTGCAGCGAAGCCAGTCGATCATCTCGTTGAAAAATGCCTTGGAATCATTGAAAGAGCAAAAGGCGAATCTTGACTTAGCGAATGAAATATCACGCGTTACGCGCGTGAAATACACGCAAGGGGTTGGATCTAATTTGGAAGTTCTTAATTCAGAAACATCCATCAAGGAATCCCAAGGAAATTATTTTACCGCGCTTTACAATGCCTTAGTGGCGAAAGTTGAGTTAGCAAAATCAAACGGAACTCTATATTCAGAATAATACAAACATGAAAAAATTAACTATCCTCCTAAGCGCCATTGTCTTATTTGCGGCATGCAATAAGTCGGCAGATAAGAAAACAGAATTGGCCAAGCTAAAAGCAGATGCCAAAGAAATCAATGCGAAAATTACGGCCTTGGAAAAGGAATTAGGCGCCGTTACAGAAACGGCTTCTTCGAAAGTGATTGCCGTTTCAGTTACGCCAATTGCCCCAGTTGCGTTCAAACATTTTGTGGAAGCACAAGGGAATGTCGTTGCAGAAAACACGGTCTTAGTTAGTCCTCAAACGGGGGGAATGATCATGACTTTGCCGGTGGTTGCGGGCCAACAAGTTTCTAGGGGGCAATTAATTGCAACTTTGGATAACAGTATCCTGAAGGAGTCCATGGAAGAGGTGAAGCACCAATTGGAATTAGCTAAGACGCTTTTTGATAAACAAAAAACGCTTTGGGACCAACAAATTGGTACCGAGGTTCAATACCTAAGTGCTAAATCGAATAAAGAATCCTTGGAAAAGCGTTTGGTTACCTTGCGTACTCAATTGGGCTTATCTCGTGTAGTAGCTCCTATCTCAGGAACTATTGAAATTGTTCGTCAAAAAGCAGGTGAAATGGCGGCTCCAGGGGCCCCCATCGTTCAAATTGTGAACTTAGGAAACTTGAAAATTTCAGCGAAAATTGCGGATGCCTATGTAGGTTCCGTCAAGCAGGGAGATCCAATCAACATCAAATTCCCGGATATCAACAAGGAAATTACGGCGCGTATTTCGTTGGTGTCTAAAATGGTGAATCCATTAACACGTACGTTTGATATCGAGGCACGTATTCCAAATGCTGGGGGTGATTTAAAACCGAATCAATTAGCTGTCATTAACATCAATGATTTGTCGAAAGCGAAAGCTTTAGTCGTAGATGAGAACATCATTCAAAAAACGGAGAAAGGCAATTTGATCTATGTTGCTGTGGAAGAAAATGGCAAGAAAGTGGCTAAGTCGCGTGTCGTAACGATTGGTTTGTCATACAATGGTCAGGCGGAAATTGCCACAGGTTTACAAGCAGGTGATTTAATCATTACACAAGGCTACCAAGATTTAGTAGACGGTCAAGCAATTTCATTCTAAATCAACCATGGAGAAGAATTTAAAGAACGAGCAACTGCCCGAGGGGAAAGGCTTGATTTATAATATGGTCGGCTGGTTAGGCCAAAACCGTACCACCGTTTACATTTTTACGTTTATCATATTTGTTGCGGGTTTGGGGATTTATTCAAGTCTTCCCAAAGAGCAATTTCCGGATATCGTCGTTCCACAAATGGTGGTTCAGACCGTTTATGCTGGAACCACGCCTGCCGACATAGAAAATACGATCAATAAACCGATCGAAAAGCAATTGAAGTCGGTCACCGGAATCAAGAGTGTGAAGTCCAATGCATTGCAGGATTTGTCGGTCATCATTGTTGAATTTAATACGGATGTCGCTGTGCCCATTGCCAAACAACGTGTGCAGGATGCGGTCGATAAGGCGAGCAATGACTTACCCAAAGACTTAACACGCGATCCAGCGGTGGCAGAGGTGAACTTCTCGGAGTTCCCGATTATGAACATCAACATCGCCGGAGATTATCCTTTGGATAAGTTGAAGAAATATGCGGAAGATCTACAGGACGAGATTGAGGGCATGCCCGAAATCACGCGTGTGGATATTGTAGGAGCATTAAAACGGGAAATTCAAGTGAACCTGGATCTATACAAGATGCAGAGTTATGGGTTAACTTTTTATGACATCCAACAAGGCGTTCAGGGCGAAAACGTTAACATTTCTGGTGGAGATTTGGATGTGAATGGCGTTCGTCGTTCACTACGTGTCGTGGGCGAGTTTAAGTCGGTGGATCAATTGGCCAACTTGGTCGTAGGTTCTTCCACGGGGGCTCGGGTTCGTTTGAAAGATGTCGCAGATGTGCGTGATGGATTTGAGGAGAAACAAGATTTTGCGCGTTTGGATAAGAAATCGGTAATCACTTTGAACGTGATCAAGCGTAGTGGAGCGAATCTAATTAACGCGGCTGATCGCATTGAAAAGACGATTGAGGAATATCGCGAGAATCGTTTTCCTGCTGGATTAGTTGTATCGGTTACAGCAGACCAGTCGGAACGTACGCGTGGCGATTTGGCAGATCTGATCAACACCGTTATCCTAGGATTTATCTTTGTTGTTGTTGTCTTGATGTTCTTCATGGGTGTGCGAGATGCGGCATTCGTGGGTCTTTCTGTGCCATTGTCGGCCTTATTGACCTTCTTGTTCATGCCGGGTTTAGACTTTACCTTGAATACCATCGTTTTGTTTGCCTTCTTGTTGGGCTTAGGAATTGTGGTGGATGATGCGATTGTGGTTATCGAGAATGCTCACCGTTTGTTCAATAATTTCAAGAAATTATCTATTACGGAGGCGGTTAAATTAGCCGCATCGGAGGTCTTTGTGCCGGTATTAACGGGTACCTTGACGACAATTTCACCCTTCTTGCCACTGTTATTTTGGCCAGGTATCGTAGGGGAATTCATGAAATTCTTGCCTATTACCTTGATCATCACCTTGTTTGCCTCCCTATTTGTGGCCTATGTGATGAATCCTGTTTTTGCTGTTTCTTTCATGAAGCGTCATGACGAAGAGTTGAATGATGTGAAGGAGCCGAAGTTTGCTGACATTCGTCGGACGGTATTTATTCTATTAAGTTTGACGATTTTCGGTTATGTAATAGGTTTCGGCTTGGGACATTTCGGATTCGGAAACTTCGGTTTATTGGCCTTGGTATTGTATGTGTTCAATCACTTCATTGTAACGCCAAAATGGGTGGTTCCTTTCCAAGAAGAGACTTTACCTGCATTTAAGAATGCCTATCGTCGGGTTATTTCATGGGTATTGGTCGGTCGTCGTTCAGTTTATGCAACCTTAGGTGCATTTGGATTATTGGTAGCGACGATTGTTTTGATGGGCATTGTTAAGCCAAAAGTCATTTTCTTCCCAGCAAGTGATCCGGATTATATTTACATCTATTCAAAAATGCCAATCGGGACAGATTCTAAAGTAACGGACTCTGTTACAAAGGTTGTGGAGCAACGGGTATTTGCTTTTATTAAGAAGGAAAATGCGGGAAAGGCTGTTAACTCAGTGATCTCAAACGTAGGTAAAAATGCGGGCGACCCAATGAATCCTGATCGTGGAGCGACGCCTCATAAGAGTAAAGTGACAATCGCCTTTGCTCCGAAACAGGAACGTGGCGAAATCTCTTCGGGAGAATTGCTGGAAAAACTTCAAAAGCAGTTTTTTGAACATCCAATTCCAAGTGTTGAAATGGCGATTGAGCGGGAGGCTAAGGGGCCTCCAACGGGCAAGCCTATTTCGATTGAAATTGCGGGGGATGATTTTGCGGTACTTCAGGAAGTGGAGCAAAAAGTTCGCAAAGCGATACAGAAGTCTGGCATTCAAGGCATTCAAGAATTGAAATCGGATTTAGTGACGAACAAACCTGAAATCATCATAGATGTGAATCGTGAAAAAGCGAGTCGGGAAGGAATTTCATCGGCACAGGTGGCGATGGCGGTTCGTACGGGATTGTTTGGGGCAGAGATTTCGAAGTTCCGAGATATCAAGGATGAATATCCAATTCAATTGCGTTTGAAAGGCGATTCACGCAATCAAATTGAGAAATTATTGTCGATGAATATTACGTATCGCGATATGAATATGGGAGGAGCTTTGCGTCAAGTGCCCTTGAATTCGATTGCAGATATTCGTTATGCAACGTCGTTTAGCCAAATTAATCGCAAGAATCAGGAACGTGTTGTAACCTTAGGATCAGATGTCGTTCAGGGCTATAATGCGAATGAAATTGTGACAGAATTGGAGTCCTTATTCGAAACCTTGGAAATGCCACAGGGCTATAAAATCCGAATGGGTGGCGAGCAAGAGCAACAAAAGGAATCGAGTGAATTCTTAGGCATTGCCTTTTTGGCAGCTTTGGTGTTAATTTATTTGATTTTAGCGACCCAGTTTAATTCAGCGGTGAAGCCATTCATTATTTTTGCAACGATCTTGTTGTCATTGATTGGAGTTTTCTTGGGCTTTATGGCCTTTGGAATGACTTTTTCCGTGATCATGTCGGGCGTAGGTATAATTGCACTAGCCGGCATCGTGGTGAAAAATGGAATTTTGTTAATTGAGTTTATCGAGGAGCTTCGCTTCAAACGTGGTTATAACTTGAAAGAAGCGATAATTGAAGGAGGAGGCATTCGTTTGACTCCGGTATTGTTGACAGCTTCGGCAGCGGTCTTGGGCTTGATTCCTTTGGCCGTTGGCTTGAGCATTGATTTCGTGTCGATGTTTACGGAGTTGAATCCACATATCTTCTTTGGATCGGAATCTGCGGATTTCTGGGGTATTTTGGCTTGGACGATCATCTTCGGATTGACGTTCTCGACCGTTTTGACCTTGGTCATTGTTCCTTGTATGTATTATATCTCGGAGCGGATTAAGCAAAAGTTCTTTCCAAAACGTGTATAAATAATTTGGTGGTTCAAAATTAAAAACCCTCGGACCTTGTTCGAGGGTTTTTTGTTTATAGGGCTTATTTTTCTGCTGGTCGAAAAATAAAATAGGCCAAAGGCCCGATCAAAGGGAATGTCACAATAAAAATCAGACTTACGGTTTTCCTCCATAAGGATTTATGCTTGTCTTTGATTATTTGGCCTATGATCCAAATGAGGGAGAATAGATAGACTAAAATGATGAGTCCGATGATGCATTTCAGTATAAGGGCAGATAGTGGGGATATTAAATTCATCTAAACTAGGATTTGTTTTGCCAAGGTAGTTTTTATCATCGGATGGTGTTATTCTATATTCGACTAATTTCAACCGTAATTGTAATTCCGCGAACGAAACATTAATTTACCTCCTCAAAATCAACAGCATGAAAAAACTTATCCTCTTATTCCTATTGCCATTTCTTGGAAATGCGCAAGACCGAACTTACGGTAAACTTTGGGCAACACGTTCGCAGGTCATGGCCCAAAACGGGATGGCGGCAACTTCCCATCCACTTTCTACACAAGCAGCTTTGGATGTCTTAAAGGCTGGCGGAAATGCCATCGATGCGGCGATTGCTGCGAATGCCATGGAAGGGGTGGTTGAGCCACATGTGAATGGTATTGGAGGTGATTTATTTGCCATCGTTTGGGATGCGAAAACCAAAAAATTATATGGACTTAACGGTTCGGGTCGCTCGCCAAAATCCCTGACTTTGGCGGAATTTAAAAAGCGTGGCCTAACGCATATACCTTCGTTAGGGCCCTTACCCGTTTCTGTTCCAGGAACGGTAGATGCTTGGTTTGAATTGCATAAAAAGTTTGGGTCGATGCCGATGAGCAAAGTGTTAAATGCGGCGGTTTCTTACGCACGAAATGGGTTTCCAGTGCATGGCGAATTTGCGTCCGGATTAGCTCGCGTGGAAGTGAATTATGGAAAGTTTCCGAATGTGGCCCAACATTATTATCCTGCAGGCAAAGTTCCTACCGAAGGGGATATCTTTAAAAATCCTAACCTGGCTAATACGCTCGAGAAAATCGGTCGGGACGGTCGCGATGCCTTTTACAAGGGCGACATGGCTCGCACGATGGATGTGTTTATGAAGAAAAATGGAGGGTTTTTGAGTTATGAAGATTTGGCGACGCATACTTCCACTTGGATTGATCCTGTGTCGGTCAACTACCGTGGATACGATGTGTGGGAATTACCACCGAATGGTCAAGGCATCGCGGCTTTACAGATGTTGACCATTTTAGAAGGCTATGATTTCTCCAAAATCAAGGTCGGCTCTGCGGAACATGTGCATCTATTCACGGAAGCCAAAAAACTCGTTTTCGAAGATCGGGCTAAATACTATGCCGATCCGGAATTTGCTAAGGTTCCTGTTGCGGAACTCATCTCAGAGGAATATGGTGCGAAACGCCGGGCGCTGATTAATCCAAATCGCGCCTCCAAACATTTCGATGCGGGTAATCCCGCTTTGAAGGATGGGGATACAATATATTTGACCGTGGCGGATAAAGAGGGTAATATGGTTTCCTTGATTCAGAGTAATTACCGAGGATTTGGTTCGGGAATGATGCCGGATGGATTAGGGTTTATGTTTCAGGATCGCGGGGAATTATTTAGTTTGACCGAAGGAGAAAACAATACCTATGCACCGGGTAAGCGGCCATTCCATACGATTATCCCAGCATTTATGACGAAAGATGGCCAGCCCATGATGAGTTTTGGTGTGATGGGTGGGGCGTTTCAACCGATGGGACATGTGCAAATTGTGATGAATGTGGTGGATTTTGGTATGAATGTGCAAGAAGCGGGGGATTTTCCTCGGATCAATCATGAGGGTTCTTCGGAGCCAACGGGGGAGAAGATGGAGCCTACGGGCGGAACGATTTCCTTGGAGTATGGGTATCCCTATGAAGTCATTCGTGAATTATTGCAAAAAGGTCACCAAGTTGGCTACATGAATGGCATTTATGGGGGATATCAATGTATTCGTTGGGACCCCATCCGAAAAGTATATTTTGGGGCTTCTGAATCGCGAAAAGACGGACAGGCTTCTGGCTATTAATCTTCCCTTAAGCCCTCATACCTTTAGCCTTCTTACCTTTGGCCTTCTTACCTTTGGCAATCCTCCAAGGTTTGCCAAAGGTAGTGGAGAAAAACGAAAAAAATGACGAAAAAACTGATATTTAATCGCGTATTCACCGGCCACCAATGGCTTGAAAATCAAGCGATTTCCATCGAAGATGGACACATAACATCGATACAAAATGAATCGGGCGGAATCGCCGATGGATTTCTTGTTCCAGGTTTTATCGACCTGCAGGTATATGGGGGAGGGGGCATACTTTTTTCCAATCATCAAACCGAAGCCGCAATTCAAGCGACGTTTGATGACCATGCCATCAAGGGAACCGTAGCCTTCCAAATCACCTTGAATTGCTCGCCTAAAAATAGCATCTGGGCTGCAATCCAAGCCTGCAAATCGTATAGGGGTAAAGGTTTGGTGGGCTTACACCTTGAAGGCCCATTTTTCAACCCGCTGAAGCGCGGCGCGCACTTGGAAGCATTTGTTCAAGAGCCCACCATGGAATTTGTGCAGGAAATTATTGATCGGACGCAAGGGCTGCCGACCTATATGACCCTCGCACCCGAGATGTTCGCACCTGAAGTATTAACGTTGTTGATGAATAGCCACATCATGTGCTCGATGGGACATTCGGATGCGACTTTTGAGCAAGCCCAACAAGCGGGCATTAAACGCATTACCCATCTATTTAATGCCATGTCGCAATGGCAAAGTAGGGCTTTAGGCTTAGTGGGGGCCAGTTTTCGCTCAGATGCTTGGACGAGCATCATTGCGGATGGACTGCATTGTGATTTTGAATCGCTTCGTTTGGCCAAACAATTGAAAGGGGAGAAGCTATTTCTCATTACGGACGCGGTGACGCATGATGAATCTGGACCTTATGTGTTTACGAAAAACGGTGCGCGTTTTACCAATGAAACGGGTGTGCTCTCGGGATCGGCTTTGACGATGGATGAGGCCATTCGAAATTGTGTGAATAAGGCAGGAATTTCCATTGAGGAGGCCATTCGCATGGCAAGTGTTTATCCCGCGGAAGTTGCGAATCTAACTGATTTGGGCAGTATTGAGGTTGGGAAAAGAGCCTGTTTTGTGGAATTGAATGCCGCGCTGGAGGTGAAGCAGGTTTGGTATGATGGGGAAGCTTTGATAAATTAGGGGATGATTCGATTTCCATCCAAACAGCCGCAGGTTCAAACGACCATTTTTACGAAAATGTCTCAAATGGCATTGGACGAGGGGGCATTGAATCTTTCGCAAGGTTTTCCGGGTTTTGATTGTTCGGAGGAGTTGCAAGGTCTCCTTAAATTTTATGCCAAAGGATTTAATCAATATGCCCCCATGGCCGGAGTTCCCGTCTTGCGTCAAAGTATCGCAGGCAAAACCAAAGCCTTTTATGGAATCGATCTCGATGCAAATACGGAAATAACCGTTGTTTCAGGAGCTACGGAGGCCCTTTTTGCGGCGATTCACTGCTGTGTTTCGCCAGGGGATGAGGTGATCATGTTTGACCCCTCGTATGATGCTTATGATCCCATCGTTCGTTTGGCAGGTGGAGTTTCGATTCATATACCGCTAAAAGCATCGCATGGATTTCGCATTGATTGGGAGGAATTAGCTACTAAAATCACAGATAAAACGCGGGCGATTATGGTGAATACGCCCCATAATCCCACCGGGTCCATTTGGTCGATGGAGGATCTTGATTCCTTCGCTGAAATTGTCAAAGGAACCCAAATTTTAATTATTTCGGATGAAGTGTATGAGCATATAGTCTTTGATGGGGCCAAACATGCTTCTGTTTTATTGAATCCCGAATTGCGCAAACGCAGCTTTGTCTGTGGTTCTTTTGGAAAAACTTACCACATTACGGGTTGGAAAATCGGCTATTGCCTCGCCCCCGAATACCTAACGACAGAGTTTCGTAAATTACATCAATGGGTAACATTTTCGAGCGCAACTCCCTTGCAATATGCACTGGCAGATTATTTGAAAACGCCTGCACATTATTTGGGTCTATCCGATTTTTACCAACAAAAACGTGACCTCTTTGCCTCTTTTTTCAAAGAGTCCCGTTGGAAGATTTTACCTTCCCAAGGCAGCTTTTTCCAATGCTTGGATTACTCAGCAATAAGTGATGAAGCAGATGTGGATTTAGCGGTCCGACTTACGAAGGAAATAAAAGTGGCATCCATTCCGGTTTCGGTCTTTTACGAAAAACCTACAACGGACCGTATTCTGCGTTTTTGCTTTGCGAAAAACGATGATATGTTGCAAGAAGCAGCCCAAAGACTCGCGAAACTATAGGTACTTCAAGGCGATGGCTTCGCCAATTTGCGTTAAATACAAGGATGCATTTTCCATCGCATCCTTCGGGCTTTCGGCAATATCCGTAATGGAATAAATTTCCCTGGGATCGAGAAATAAGGGAATTGCTTCGGGATTTTCAAATACCCCACAAACTAATATCGACTGCTTTAATTGCTTGTCGGCCCGCGAGACAATATTGGATATCAATTTTCCCGACCAGCTTTGTTGGTCTATCTTTCCTTCTCCCGTCACGATAAAATCCGCCTTGCGAATCGCCCGTTCAATGTGAATCTTATTCAAGAGCCATTCCGCCCCAGCTTCCAGTCGGGCACCTAAAAAATACAGGGCACCAGCCCCTAATCCACCGGCTGCTCCGGCGCCAGGGGTGTCTGCCGACAACCATTTGGCCATATTAATTAGACCTTTGTCTAATTGTTTAATCGATGTAACGTTTGCCCCTTTTTGTTTTGCATAAACTTGGGCTGCACCCTGGGGTCCGTGCAATGGATTGGTGACATCACTTAGTACGATAAATTGGATAGAAGGATAGGGATTTGAACCCTTGATTTCAGCTACATGAATAAGGTTTTCGCCCGTTGGCTGTAATTCAGCACTATTATGATCTAAAAAGGTATAGCCTAAAGCTGCCGCCATTCCAATTCCCGCATCATTTGTAGCCGATCCTCCAATTGTCAAGACAATTGTCGTAGCCCCTGCCTCAGCCGCATGTCGAATCAATTCGCCCGTACCGTATGTGCTAGTTTTTAATGGATTCTGATCTTTTTTCAATAATAAGCCTAATCCAGAAGCTCGCGCCATCTCGATGTAGGCGGTTTTCTGGTCGGCCAACCATAAATACGAAGCCTCAATGGGGCGAAAAAGGGGGTCTTTTACGGTAACCGAAACCCACTGTCCGCCATGCATTTGTTGGATCACCTCCAATGTCCCTTCTCCGCCATCGGCCAAAGGAATACATTGAATGTTTGACTTTTTACGCTTATTTAATATGCCTTGCGCAAGCGCTTCCGCAGCCTGCTGGGCACTTAATGATCCTTTGAATTTATCTGGGCAGATTAATATGTTCACCTGTTAATTTTAATGGTTCAATTTACGGACATTTCTTTACTTTTGTGCTGCTAAATCGGACCCATGAAGTATCTAATGATTGCCCTCAGTTTATTTTTGTTCACTTCCTGTACGCATCAACCGGATTTAACGGGTTTTGATGCGGAGGCATTTAGACAAGATCGTGGTGGCTGTGAAGGCCAACGAATAAAACAACTGGGCTGGTTGAAAACACATAAAATGGAATTGCGTGGGACGACATCAAATAACATGGAGGATATTTTAGGGAAACCTGATATCCAACAATTAGCAGATCGGAATCAGGAGTACTACATCTATTTCCTAGAGCCAGGACCTCATTGCAATCGAAAAGCCTCACAGGCGAAGTCCATAGCCTTCCGTTTTAGTGCGATGGGTATCGCGACGGAAGTAACTTTTCAGCCGGGCGTTCCTCAATAAAATACAGGTGTTCCACTATAAAAAAGCCCTCAAAGGATCTTCAAGGGCTTCATCATTTATCGTCTGTGTTTTCCTCTTGGAATGACTTTCGAGCTTCTTGCGCCACGCGGCATATCGCGCTTTCGCGAACGATTATTGGCATACGCACCAGCGCCTCGCATTCCCACCATTTCTAAATCGATGGTTCTTTTAGCCAAATTCGTATCACGCACTTTGACCTTCACCGCATCTCCAAACGTAAAAACACGCCCATTGGATTTCCCCACAATGCGATAATTTTCCTTGTCTAAGTCGTAGAAATCATCATTTAAATCCACCATGCGAACCAATCCTTCGCATGAAGTATCGCCTATCTCCACGAACAAACCGAATTCCGTGACACCCGTGATGATTCCATCAAATATTTGCGGCTCATGTAAACTCATGTATTCCACCTGTTTATACTTGATCGAAGCACGTTCCGCATCTGCGGCTAATTTCTCACGATCGGAAGAATGCTTACATTGTATTTCCAACGGTGCACGCTCCGGAGAGGCTCCTCCATCTAAATAATGCTGCAATAGTCGGTGGGTCATCACGTCCGGGTACCGACGAATCGGGCTCGTAAAGTGTGAATAAAATGGGAATGCTAAACCAAAATGGCCGATAGCATCCGTGCTATAACGCGCTTTGGACATGGTCCGTACCGCCAAACTTTGTAATACATGCTCCTCTCCTTTTCCTTCGATGGATTCCATTAAGGCATTGAAGGATTTACTAACTTGTTTCGGTTCTGTTGTTACTTGATATCCGAATTTCTTCGCAAAGGTTGAGAATACGCGTAATTTTTCGGGGTCTGGTGCCTCGTGAACCCGATAAACCATCGTATTGCGCGGATCAGTTTTCTTCAATTCGTGTACATAAGTGGCTACACGCTTGTTGGCCAATAACATAAACTCCTCGATCAACTTATGCGCATCTTTTCTGACCCGTGGGTGTACGGCAATCGGCTTGCCATCCGCATCCAATTCAAATCGCACCTCCGCCGTTTCAAAATTCACCGAACCATGAGAAAAACGCGCATCACGCAATTTGTGTGCGAGTTGGTTGATGGCTTTGATGATCGGTTCATAGGAATCCGTCACCTCACCCGTGTGCTCAATTAATTCTTGTGCTTGTTCGTAGGCAAAACGACGATCGGAATGGATCACCGTTCTTCCAAACCATTCCTTGAGAATGACACCATTGGGATCAAATTCAAATACGGTTGAGAAGGTTAATTTATCCTCGTTTGGACGCAAAGAACACAGTCCATTCGACAGTTTTTCCGGCAACATCGGCACCACGCGGTCCACTAAATACACCGAAGTCGCCCGTTTGTAGGCCTCTTGGTCTAATAAACTGCCCGGCTTCACATAATGTGACACGTCGGCAATGTGAATACCAATCTCTACGTTGCCATTTTTTAATACTTCATAACTTAAAGCATCATCAAAATCTTTCGCATCGATGGGGTCAATCGTGAAACTCAAGACCTTCCGCATATCGCGGCGTTTTTTGATTTCTTCCTTGGGAATCGAAGTATTGATCGAGTCGGCCATGTATTCTACATCAGCTGGGAATTCATAAGGTAAGCCAAATTCCGCAAGAATCGAGTGCATTTCTGTCTCGTTTTCCCCCGCTTTCCCTAATACTTTGATCACTCGCCCCTCGGCTTTTTTGCCTGGGCTACCCCAACGGGTTACCTCCACAATCACCTTGTCTAGGTGGTTTGCACCCATCACCTCGGTCCGAGGAACGTAGATGTCTTCGTAAATTTTCTTTGAATCTGGAATCAAAAATGCGTAATGTGGAGTTACTTGGATTACGCCCACCACATCACATGATCCCCTTTCTAAAATCTCAATTACTTCTCCCTCTGGTCGGTCATTCTTCTTTTTTTCAGAAGGTCTGCGTGCTTGTACACGCACCCGGTCGCCATCTTTGGCATTCATTAGGTCGCTTGTCGCCACCCAAATATCTTTTCCTTCACCCTCGACTACCACAAATGCAAAGCGAGAATTGACGTGATCTACGCGCCCTTCTACGACAAATGACTCATTATCATAACGAAAATTACCATCTTCTTGGCGGATTAAACGACCTTCAGATGCTAAGCGATTCAATACATCGCCATATATTTCTTTTGTTTTGCGATCGCGAATGGCGAACGCTTTATGAATTTGATTTAACGAATAGGAACGGTAATCGTTCAATTCGAAAAAATCCATAACTTCTTGTTGGAGTCCTTGAAAAAATTTCTCCTCTTTTGGGGTCCTTCCCATAATTATTTTCTATTAGCCTGCAAGGTACATAACCTTCACAGCGTTTCAAATCTTAAAACCTTATTTGTATCTTTGCCGGATGAATCGCTCCCGCATTGCGCTATTATTATTGGTACTCCTAATTCTTTCGGGAGTTTATTACGGATACCAATCTTTCCAAACAGGTACACAAGAAACCACGTCGGATCCTAGTTTAGTTCCAACACCGGAATTTGAGGCAGATTCGGCCTATGCATATATTGCCAAACAGGTCAATTTTGGTCCACGTATTCCACAATCTGCCGCACAAAAAGCCTGTGGCGAATGGATTATTTCGAAGATGAAATCCTATGGATTGCAGGTTACAACGCAGCCTTTTGAGGCTAATCGCTACGATGGCAAAAAACTAAAAGGACTCAATATTGTCGCTTCCTTTAATCCTGCAGCGGCCAAACGTATTTTAATTGCTGCCCACTGGGATGCGCGTTCGATTGCAGATAAGGATTCGGTTCGTAAAAATGAGCCGATTGATGCGGCGAATGATGGTGCATCTGGCGTTGGGGTCATGATTGAATTAGCGCGCGTATTGTCTAAAACCAAGGATAAACCAGCCGTGGGAGTTGATTTTGTGTTCTTTGATTTGGAAGACCATGGCGAACCGCATGACATGGAGTCGGGGAATCCATTAAGTTGGGCCCTAGGGTCTCAATATTGGTCCGCGCATTTGATGCCCGAAAATTACCACCCTTACTATGGAATTCTATTGGATATGGTGGGGGCCAAAGGTGCGATATTCCCGCATGAAGGGTCTTCGATGCAATATGCGCCGAGTTTAGTTCGATCCATTTGGGCCACAGCTGCTGAATTAGGATACGGTTCGCAGTTTATCGATGCGGATGCTTTTGGCATTTCGGATGATCACACGGCTGTCAATGAGGTCGCCAAAATTCAGATGATTGATATCATCGATATCCGCCCCGTGAATGGCGGATTTGATTTTGGAACTTACCACCACACCCATCAAGATAATTTATCAAACATCGACAAATCCACGTTGAAAGCCGTGGGACAAACCCTTTTACAAGTTTTATATAGAGAATAATGGAAGAATTATTGCAAGTACATTTGAATGACACGCACGTTGCTTTGGGTGCGAAAATGGTTCCTTTTGCAGGCTATAATATGCCCGTGTTGTACACCAACTTAATTGAAGAGCATAATTGCGTGCGTAATTCAGTGGGTGTTTTCGACGTGAGTCACATGGGGGAATTTTTCTTGAAAGGAGATAAAGCCTTGGATTTAATTCAATATGTTACATCGAATGATGCCTCGAAATTAGTCGATGGGAAAGTGCAATATTCTTGCTTGCCCAATGCGACTGGAGGAATTGTCGATGACTTATTAGTCCACAAAATTCGCGACAATGAATATTTATTGGTCGTTAATGCTTCCAATATCGATAAGGATTGGAATTGGATTTCTTCGCACAATACCTTTGGGGTAGAGATGACGAATGCGAGTTCTGAATATTCTTTATTTGCAGTTCAGGGGCCTAAGGCCACTGGGGTTTTGCAAAAATTGACGGCTGTTGATTTGTCGGCAATGCCTTATTATACCTTCAAAATTGGTTCCATGGCGGGATTCGATGATATCATCATTTCGAATACGGGCTATACTGGAGCAGGAGGATTTGAGATTTATGTGAAGAATGAAAATGCTTTGGCCATGTGGAATGCGATTTTTGCTGCAGGTGCTTCAGAGGGCATAAAGCCGATAGGTTTAGGTGCGCGCGATACACTCCGCACGGAAAAGGGCTATTGTTTATATGGACATGACATCGATGATACAACCTCGCCTATTGAGGCAGGTTTGGGGTGGATTACATCGTTCAACAAGAATTTTATCATGAAGGATCACCATGCTGCGATTAAGGCGGCGGGTCCATCGAAGAAATTAGTAGGCTTTGAGATGATTGATCGTGGAATTCCACGCCAACATTACCCAATCTTGAATGCGGCGGGAGAGGTGATCGGAGAGGTAACTTCGGGCACACAATCGCCAACATTGTCGAAGGGAATAGGAATGGGTTATGTGTCCACGAAACATTTGGGTTCTGAAATTTTCATATCCATTCGTGAGAAGGCCGTGAAGGCTGAAATCGTTAAAATGCCTTTTGTATAATATGCAGAAAATCGATGTTTGTTTATCGCCGGATTTAATTCACCTCTATGACCTAAAAGGAAAAGCGGTGGTGGCTGTGGATATTTTTCGGGCTACATCGTGTATGGTGACGGCTTTTGCCCATGGCGCTATTGAAATTATTCCGGTAGAAGATGTGGATGTTTGTGCGGCGCATCAACGACAAGGGTATTTAATTTCGGCTGAACGCAATGGGATAACGCCAGAGGGCTTTGATTTTGATAATTCGCCTTTTTCCTATCAGGTTGATCGGGTAAAAGGGGCCAAAATATGTGTAACCACGACCAATGGAACGGTTGCCTTACGACGGTCTATGCAAGCCGCACATGTATATGTGGGCGCATTTTTAAATATTTCTTCCGTGGTTCGCGCACTGAACGCCTGGTCGGGAGACGTTATTGTTGTTTGTGCAGGCTGGAAAGGGAAACCTAATTTGGAAGACACCTTATTTGCCGGTGCTGTCATCGATGAATTAGTTGGCCAATACACCGTTGCAGATGATGCCGCCTTGATGGCCTGGAAACAGTTCAATTTGGCATCATACGATTTGATTACGGCCGTGAAACATTCTTCCCACGTGAATCGATTATTGGGTTTAGGAATTGAAAAGGATATAACGTTTTGTTTGGAGCGGGATCGCTATGATGTATTGCCGCGCCTGCAAGGGGATAAATTAGTATTATGAAATTATTCAGTACACAACACGAAAGTGCCGATGTAGATTTACAGGAGGCTATTTTTAGGGGCTTGCCACCGGATAACGGTTTGTACATGCCCTATGAAATTCCGGCGATGCCTGCGTCTTTTTTTGAATCCCTACATACGCTTTCGCTTCCCGAAATTGCCAAGGCTGTTTGTAAGAATCTCCTTTCTGAGGATTTGACAGATGCGGAGATCGATGGAATCATTGATGCTTCGATGACTTTTGATGCACCAGTCGTTGCTTTGGAAGAAAATGTGGGAGTACTGGAATTGTTTCATGGCCCTTCCATGGCATTTAAGGATTTTGGTGCGCGCTTTATGGCGGCGATTATGTCGCATTATTTGATGAAAGCCAAACGTGAGATTCGCATTTTGGTTGCTACCTCCGGAGATACAGGAGGTGCTGTTGCCCAAGGATTTTACAATACGCCGGGGATTTCGGTGACGATTTTATATCCAACAGGCAAGGTTTCTGATATTCAAGAAAAGCAGTTGACGACTTTAGGCGGCAATGTGACGGCCTTGGAAATTGACGGGACTTTTGATGATTGCCAAAGACTCGTGAAGCAGGCCTTTTTAGATGCAGATTTGCGTTCGGCATTTAATTTAGCCTCAGCAAATTCCATAAACATCGCGCGTTTAATTCCGCAGTCGTTTTATTATTTCGCAGCATATGCAGCCCTTCGGAAGCAGGGTGTGACAAAGCCGATTGTTTTCAGCGTCCCTTCTGGGAATTTTGGAAATTTAAGCGCAGGCTTAATGGCTTACCAAATGGGCTTACCTGTGCAGGCATTTGTTGCGGCATGTAACGCAAATCATCCCGTGCCTGATTATTTGGCAACCGGAAATTATGAACCTAACCCTTCTGTTGAAACAATTTCCAATGCGATGGATGTAGGGGCTCCGTCAAATTTTGTACGGATGCGTTTATTGGCCGGAGAGGAAATTGAGCAAGTGCGGCAAGTAGTTAAGGGCTATGATACAAATGATGAAAAGACGAGGGAAATCATGCTCGATGTATATCAGCGTACTGGATATGTCATGTGTCCCCATACGGCCGTTGCCTATGATGGCTTGAAACAATATGCTGCTGTAAATTCAGGAGATTATTATGGTGTTCTCTTGTCAACGGCTCATTATGCCAAATTTTTGCCTACGGTAGAAGCAGCATTAGGAACGAAGGTTTCGGTTCCGGAACGTTTGGCTGAGCTCTTAGATAAACAAAAAAAATCCATTCCCATGGGAACGGATTTTGAAGGATTCAAGAAATACTTACTAGGATAAAGAAAGGCCATCTGGCCTTTTTTATTAGATAAGGGCCTTGAATTTATCTTGATCGATGAATGCCTGCGCTAATACTAAAAGCACGACTACGGCTCCTACACCTACTGCACCAGCAATGTAGATTTCAAATAATAGGATATTGACAGCAATTGGTCCTAAAATAAGGACTGCTTTTGCACGGTGTGCTGGGAATAAAATTAATACACCACCAATGACTTCCAATACTTTAATAACTGCCATGTATCCTGTTCCACCGAATAGGTTCATGAAGTCTAATTGTTTTCCTGTTAATACCGGATCTGGCACAAAATGAAAGAAAAAATTTAGTCCGCCAAAAAGAAATAAGAAGGCGAGCAAGGCTGCGGGTAAGTGTTTTACTAGTTTCATGAGTTTAAGTTTTTGGGTTTATTTTTCGCAATTAAGGATTATCTCTGTAAAATTCCAATTTATTTCAAACTTCCCAAATAGATTGCTTTTTCTTGCCCATCTTCTGATTTGCTGTAAAGCCAAAAGTTTTTTTGGTTAAGATCAGTCAATTGAAGTGAATTTATTCGGATGATTTTAGGCTTATGTGCTTTGTCAGAAACAAATGCAACGAAAAATGTGGAGTCGGGGTGTGTAATGGATTGAATTGCTAACCAGCGTTGTTCTCGTGGGCTATTTTTTTCTGGAATCGCGGGAAATTTCAAACTAAACTGACCAATGGAATGCTTTTCAATTATTACCTGAATGGGCTTGAAGAGGGAATTTTTGGGGATTTGTAGGGAAAGTAAATCCCCAGATAATACCTTGTAAAACGGAGCATGAACCATCGAGCGCAGTGGGCTAGATTCAACAGGATAACTGGTTGAAGCTGATTGCTGGTAGGCATTCGTTAGATCTGCCAAAAGTCGATTTCTTAGTTGTGATTGATTAGAGAAAAAATAATAACATGATCCCAAATAATAGATCATGCTGCTGATGATGATGAACATTTTGTTTTTTGCGGACCTTTTCATAATAGGGACCAACATCAAGTAGCAAGCAATTCCGGCGAAACTGGAATAGGAATAAAAGCGTTCAGAAAGTACTAATGTAGCGATAGTGCTCCCTTGGCTTCGGCCGATACAGATCATGGTCCCAGTCAACAATACTTGAAGCCAAATAATAACCGGAAACTCCCATGTAGATCTATTATTACGATTATTCCACATGGACCACAAGCTGATAATCAGTAGAGATCCTCCAATGGTTGTATTGATTGCAATTTTATATGTATCGGATAGGGGCCAAGCAATATTTCCTAAGAAAGTTAACAGTGCTAAAGGGGATTGGATCAGTAGTTGAACAAAGGAAGATGAAGCGGTCGAGGTGGGTTGTTGGATGATTAAATACCCCAATCCCGCAAGAGCAAACACACTCATGACAAGAACACTCTTTTTCATGGGGTGGTGGGTAATAAACATGTAAATACCCATGAGTGGAAGCATGCCCCACCCTTCAGTGGCGACCAAAGGATAGATTCCTAATAGGAGTAGTAAAGTGAGCGATTGCCTTCGCTTGGCTACTAAATTGGCAATTAGAGTTAAAAAAAGGAGAGAGGCTGTATGTGTTACTACGCCAATTAAATTATAGTTATCTATGCTTGCAAAGGGTGCAAAGAGGAAGCAAACGATTGGAATCAAATATTCAAGCGAATATTGTTGGATTTTGAGATACCGATAAAAGGTAAATGAAATGCCTAACAGAAGTAAATTGGCATAAATGATTATCCATTTTAGTTGAAGACTCTCTAAAATAAAATACTCCATGAGGACCAATAATTTACCAAATACTACTAAATGGATGTAATTATGTGGTTTGAAGAGAAATTGGATAAAGCCCCAACTACTATCTTTTTGGAGGTGTTCAATCAGTTCAAAAAAAAGAAAATCGTCTCCCCAGGTGGGGAAGTTGATAATTGTTGATGTCAGAAAACAGAAATGAATGACGATAGGTGCTATTACGAAACAGATCAATATGAGTTTTCTAGACAACTTCATATTAGATTTCTCTTTTCAAATAGTCATTCCGAGACAAATACTTCTCAATAATAACATAAAGCAAGATAAATAGGTAGCGGCTACCCATTTCTTTGATTTTTAAATTGGATTCCCCTGCTTTCCTATTGCGCCATGAATTTGGTAAAACACCGTAGGAAAATCCGCGGATAATGGCTTTTAGCGGCAATTCGATGGTTAGATTAAAATGGGCCGACAAAAAGGGTTTGAGGCCTTGAATGGTTGTTTTTTTATATAACTTAAACGCGTTGGTCGAGTCATTATACTTCATGCCGAGCAATAAGCGAATCAAGGTATTTGCAAATCGATTGATAAGGTATTTGTGTTTGGGGTAGTCATATGTTGCACCACCACGGATGAATCGTGAACCGAAAACACAATCTAAATTTTCGTTAACCATTTTGCGGTAAAAGGCCACTAAATCGGCGGGGTCATCAGATAAGTCGGACATCATAATAGCCACACAGTCACCTTGAAAACGTTCTAATCCGTATCGAATCGCGTATCCAAATCCATTGGGGCCATGATTAGTATGGACAACCAAGCTGGGCATGGTTTCCTGAATGCTTGTAAGTAATGCGAGCGTATTGTCTTTGGAATTATCATTAACGACGACAATTTCGTGGTCAATCTGTTCTTCCTGCAATTTGGCATGCAGCGTACGCAAAGTCTCTTCGATCGAGCCCTCCTCGTTGTAGGCAGGTAAAACGATGCTTAATTTCATTAGGCTAATATGGCTTTTAAAGCGGCCTCATCTGCGATGAACCAATCATGAACTTCTTGAAGTAGGGTCGGAACGCTTATTTCTGGTTTCCATCCACTGAACTCGGTAATTTTGGTGTTATCCGTTATATAAATAGGTAAGTCGCCGGGTCTGTTTTCCAGTGAAGATCCCATTTCAATCGTATTTCCTGTGATTTGGGTACACAAATCTGTTAATTCTGCTAATGAAACAGTGTTTTCGAGTCCACCACCCACGTTGAAAATTTGACCTTTTTGTAATCCCAAATTCGCAATTTGCCATTGAACTAAACGGAACAAATCGCGGACGTGCAATACGTCGCGGGCTTGTTGGCCCAAGCCTCCATACCCAATATAGCCCAAACGACCCTTCCAGAAATGTTTTGCCATCCAAAGGACGATGACGCCTTGGTCAATTTTCCCCATTTGGTAGGGGCCACTCAATACTCCGCAGCGGTTGATCACCGCAGGGAGGCCAAAATTATGGGCAAATTCTTGAATGAAATACTCGGATGCTAATTTGGTTGCACCATATAAAGAACGTAATCCTTCCAAGGGGTAGTTTTCCGCGACTCCTTGCTCCGACAAGCCTTTAAATGCCTGGTCGTTTGAAAGATTGAAACGCTTAGGAGAGGCAACTAAATTGGCTTCAGCTAAGGTGTCATACGGATAGACGCGGGAAGTCGAAAGGAAGATAATCGCAGCTTGATGTTTTTTGGCAAAATAAAGCGTATTAATCGTTCCATTCAGGTTGGTGTCGATGAGGTTTTCTAATTCTCCAGGAACTTTACCTGCTAAAACTGAGGGTTCTGCTGCTGCATCGATCACAATGTCAACAGCTGGTATGCGTTCAAAATCTGTTTTTACACGAACGTCGCCATGGACAAATTGCCCACCTGCTGCGAGTACTTTTTGTAAATTCACCTCTGAGCCACGGCGGGATAAATTATCTAAACAATAGACTTCGGAATTTGAATAATGCTGTTTGAATAATACAGCCAAATTCGAACCAACAAACCCACAACCTCCAGTTATTAATATTTTCATGCTTCCATGTAACGGTTATAGATGTCAACAAATACATCCTCCAATGATTTTGTGATATCCCAATTTGGGTAATGCGCCTTCATTTTGCGCAAATCACTGTAATAGCAAATATGGTCACCAATTCGGTTTTGATCCACATATTTATATTTCATTGGCTTGCCTGAAATCTTCGCGATGAGGTCAAATGCCTCTAAAATCGATACAGAATTGTCTTTTCCGCCACCGATATTATAAACTTCTGCAACACGCGGGGCATTGATGAATTCCTCAATGAAGCGTGCCACATCGTAGGAGTGTATGTTGTCGCGTACTTGCTTTCCTTTGTATCCAAAAACGCTGTATTCGCGTTCTTCTATGTTACATTTAATCAAGTAGCTCAAGAACCCATGCAACTCAACGCCTGCGTGATTAGGTCCTGTCAAACATCCCCCACGCAAACAAGCCGTTGGCATATTGAAATAACGACCATATTCTTGAACGGAAATGTCGGCCGAAACCTTCGATGCGCCGAACAGCGAGTGCTTCGACTGGTCGATGCTAAATGTCTCTGAAATGCCATGTTCATAGGCGCTATCATCGTAATCAAAACGCGTTTCTAACTCCTTCATTTTGATGTTGTTAGGGGCGTCACCGTAAACTTTATTGGTAGACAAATGTACAAAAGGTACATCAGTTGAAAAGCGACGAAGGGATTCTAATAAGTTGAATGTCCCTACGGCATTGGTGTCAAAATCTTCAAATGGAATCGATGCAGCGCGGTCATGGCTAGGCTGTGCTGCTGTATGAACAATAGCGTCCGGCTTAATTTGTGGAATGATGTCTAAAATGGCTTGGCGATCACGAATATCAATGTTTGTGTACAATTTATACTGGCTGCCGTATTTTGCCAAACGGTCTTTATTGGAAGAATTATCTCCTTGTAATCCAAAGAAAATAGCCCGTTGATTATTGTCAATTCCGTGTACTTCCCACCCTTTTTCTAAGAAATATTCACTTACTTCTGAGCCAATAAGACCCATCGAACCGGTTACGATTAATTTTTTAGACATCTATATTTTATTTAAAACACAAAGGTAACAAAAATGTGAATTTTTACCATCTATTGTGCTAGATCTAATATGCGTAATTGGAGCTTTCTGTCACCTCGAAATTCGTTTACATCCAAATGATAAACGATTTTAATCGGCAATTGCATTTCGTAGGCTTCTACTAATCCTTCGTAATAATCTCCCCGGATTCCGAAGCCGACGGCCTCAAAAGAGCGACCATTGGGCTGATCTGAAATAACGATTTTCAGGTGTTCCTCTTTCATGATCAAAGGGGCCTTGCAGAGATAGACAGGTGTACTTAAAAAATTAGGGAGCATATTGGCCGGGCCATAGGGAGATAATCTACACAATAAATTATCATAAAAGGGTAGGCTTAAGGCCTGCAAAGGGATTTCCATGTCAACGGTCAAGTCGGCCTTTTGCTCGCCTTCTGGTGTTCCCGCTTTTACGAGTGCTTCAAATCGTTCGATAAATAAGGGTAATGATTCAGGCGTTAAGTGCAAACCTGCCGCATGGGTGTGACCCCCAAATTGGGTCAACAAATCAGCACATTGTTCCAAGGCATGATGAATGTCAAAACCCTTAACTGAACGCGCAGACCCTACCACCTGACCATGTGATTCGGTTAAAATGATCGTTGGCCTGTAGTAATACTCCTGAATTTTACTCGCAACAATACCTACAACTCCTTTATGCCAGCCGGCCTGAAAAAGAACTGTGCTATTCGCATTTTGTAAAAAATCATTGCCTTCAAAGAGCTGTAATGCTTGTTGGACAATTTCTTTCTCCACCACCCGCCGGTCAAGGTTCTGTTGGATGACAGCCTCAGCCATCATGCCCGCTTCGGTTTCGTCTCCAGCTAGAAGCAATTTTACGGCACCATGCGCATGGTCCATGCGTCCTGCGGCGTTGATGATGGGGGAGATGGAAAATACGATATCGGATATTTGAATTGGTGATTTTTTGCCAGCTTTTTGAAGTAGATAGCCTAGGCCTGGGCATGGGTTTGTGCCGAGTTTTTGTAGGCCAAAATAGGCTAAGACTCGGTTTTCGTCAATGATAGGGACCATGTCGGCCGCGATGGATGCGGCCAATAAATCAATGCGATCCATCAGTGGTTCCATGTCCAAATCATTTTCCTGGATGAAGCCTTGTAATAGTTTGAATCCAACGCCACAGCCAGTGAGTTCCTTAAAAGGATATGCACAGTCTTTGCGTTTGGGGTCGAGCACCGCATAAGCTTCAGGCAGCGTAGCTTCCGGTAGGTGGTGGTCACAAACGATGAAATCGATGCCATTTTCGTTACACCAAAGCACGCGCTCGTGCGCCTTGATTCCGCAGTCCAAGGAAATGATGAGTGTATAGCCATTATCTGCGGCAAATTGAACGCCCGCTTGGGATACGCCATAACCTTCTGCATAGCGATCAGGAATATAATAATCGCAGTCGGCACCCAGTTCTTGTGATAAATAGCTATAAACCAATGCGACAGATGTGGTCCCATCGACATCGTAATCACCATAAACCAGGATTTTTTCTCCAAATTCCAGTGCCTGGTTGAGTCTGCCCACCGCCTTATCCATATCTTTCATTAAGAATGGATCGTATAATTGTTCCCAGGTAGGGACCATGAATGTTTTCGCGGCTGCTAGGGTGTTGAGCTTGCGGGATACGAGCAAACGTAAAAAATAGGGGTTGATGTTGGCTTGGAATTCTTCCCCCAGTGCATTTACGGCTTGGGGATTCGGTTCGGGTACATATATCCAGTTTTTCTTTGCTTGCAGCATGTTGATTTTTTATTGGCAATTTGCATTACCTCGGGGGGCAATGCAAGGGGTTTAAAAGATTATCAGGAAACTTTTAGGATAAAAGTGGAACTTGCGTGGGGGTAGACGCTGCCGGGGTCGCAGACCCCGGCAGCGTCACACTCCTCAATGCTTAATCCCTTCACGCTTCACCACCTTATAAAAGGTCAATAGCACGACGTAAACGTCGAAAAAGAAGGATTTTTTACCAAGATATTCATAATCTAGTTGCACTTTTTTCTCCAGCGGTATTTCATCCCGACCATTCACCTGGGCCCAGCCGGTCAGACCGGGTTTCAGTAAGTGAATCCCTTTGGCTGTTCGAGCATCTATCAAATCTTGTTGGTTTGAAAGGGCGGGTCTTGGGCCTACGACCGACATGTCTCCGTGAAGAATACACCATAATTGCGGCAATTCGTCTAAGCTGCTTTTTCGCAAAAAGGATCCGATAGGTGTTAGGTAAGCATCCGGGTTGCCTAATAAATGTGTGGGGAGTACAGGGGTTTCTATCTGCATGGTGCGGAATTTTGGCATATTGAATAATGCATTTTGCCTCCCAACTCGTGTTGACCAGTATAAAATGGGTCCTTTCGAGCTAAGCCAGACGGCTAAAGCTACGGCCAACATAGGTATTGCAAAAACCAATCCTGCAACGAGGACAATCATTAGATCAAAAAGTCTTTTCATGCACCCAGAATTGCTTGATTTAAATCATCCCACAAATCTTCCACATGTTCCAATCCAATCGATAGACGCAATAAATTACCTGGAGTTGAGCTTTCTGGTCCTTCAATCGACCTGCGATGTTCAACTAAACTCTCAACACCCCCTAAGCTCGTTGCTTGTTGGAATAATTGCAATCGATTCGCAACTTTCCTCGCACGCGCCTCATCGCCTTTGATCTGTATCGAAATCATGCCACTTTGTCCATTAGGCATCTGTTTGATAGCCAAAGCGTAGTTGGGATTCGAGGGCAAGCCCGGATAATGAACCCGATCAATGCCCGGATGTTTTTCCAAACGCAAAGCTAATTCCAACGCATTTTTACTATGTTCCCGCATGCGCAAGGGCAGGGTTTTGAGGCCCCGTGCAAGTAAATAACAATCCAAGGGATTTTGCGTTGCGCCCATCAGAATTTGAACACGTTTGACACGATCCGACCAGGCTGATACTTCTTTAAATATAACTGCTCCGCCTAACACATCGGAATGACCTCCGATGTATTTCGTTGTGGCATGCATCACGATGTCTGCCCCAAATTGGATAGGATTCTGTAAAATGGGGCTCGTAAGCGTATTGTCAACACCCACTAAAATATTTCGTGCATGGGCAATCGAGCAAATGGCTTCGATATCACTCAGTGTCAACAATGGATTAGCCGGTGTTTCCACCCAAATTAATTTGGTTTCGGGTCGAATAGCGGCTTCTATCGCCACCAAATCGGTCATGTCCACTTGAGAGACAAGCAAGCCCCAGGGTCCCATGATTTCTTCGGCTAATTTATAGCTAGCATAATAGCCCACGGTGGGCATTAATACATGGTCGCCTGATTTCAGGCATTGGAAAACGGCTGATACAGCTGCAAGTCCGGATCCGAAAACAAAGGCAATATCTCCTCCTTCTAAGTGAGCTAGGCCTTTTTCTAAGACATCCCGATTGGGGTTCGAATTACGGGAATACATGTGCCCTTTCGGGTATGAACCATCATCAGACCGCTCAAAAGTAGTTGTCAAAAAGACAGGTGGCGCAATAGAGTCAGCCGTTTCATCCTTCAAATGTGTTGAATGAATCGCCAAGGTTTCCTTTCTCATGCTTATTTCTTTTTCAGCTCAAAATTCTTGCCTAAATACAATCGGCGAACTTGTTCATCATCGGCTAATTCCTGCGGCGTTCCCGCTTTCAAAATTTTACCTTCAAAAAGCAAATAAGCGCGATCCGTGATAGATAAAGTTTCATCTACGTTGTGGTCGGTAATCAAAATCCCGATGTTGCGGTATTTTAGTTTGGCAACGATGCTTTGTATTTCTTCAACAGCAATGGGATCGACACCCGCAAAGGGTTCGTCTAGGAGGATGAATTTGGGGTCAACGGCTAAGGCGCGTGCAATTTCCGTTCTTCTTCGTTCGCCCCCAGAAAGGACTTGGCCTAAGCTTTTGCGAACATGGGTCAAAGAGAACTCTTCCAGTAGACTTTCTGTTTTTTCTTTTTGTTCCGCTTTGGATAAATCCGTCAGCTCAAGAACCGCTAAAATATTCTCTTCAACGGTCAAAGTGCGGAATACTGAGGCTTCTTGTGCCAAATAGCCGATGCCCAATCGAGCCCGTTTGTACATGGGTAAATTTGTTACATCGAGGTCATCCAAAAACACTTTGCCTTCATTGGGCTTTACGAGGCCCGTTGCGATGTAAAACGAAGTGGTTTTGCCGGCTCCATTGGGGCCTAATAATCCCACAATTTCCCCCTGAGCGACTTGGTAGGAAATATGGTCATTAACCATGCGTTGCCCGTATTTTTTAACCAGATTTTCGGTTCGTAAGATCATATCATTTGCCCTTGAAATTTGGCAGAATTTAAAATTACAAAATCCCGATGAGAAATTAAGGGAAGCGATATTTTATTCCTATTTGAGCACCTATTGTATTTGGCGTTCGATCTCCTCGGTCACCCGCAATATTGGCATGAGCAGAGAAAGCATTTGAAATGTTTTTTTCTAAATTAATTCCCCATGAGAGTTGCGAGATGTAATCGGATGCTTGCAAGCGGGGTCTCAAATGGTTTCTCGGAGAAGCAAAGTAAGACTGAGAAAGGCGTAAGTGATAGGCAATTTCTCCTGGCATTATTCCTTTTATTCCTACATAATAGGATTTTACAGCATTTAATGAAAAACTATTGCCGCCCCCTTGGCTACTTTCGCGATCAATAATGATTAGGGGAGACCCGATTCCCTTACCCATGTATTGCCAACCCCCACGTGTATTATTGTAATAGTTTTCAATTTCAAACAGATGTGGATCTCGTATGTTAAAAAATTGAGCAAGCCCCGAAACAAAATTCCCCTGATTAGCTGTATATAAATGTTCAAATGTAAGGGCATTGACGATTTTTTGTCTTTTGAATTTTATTGATAGTCCTACTAAGCCATCATTGATTTGAGTTAATGACATGATTCTTCCAGTCTCGTAGGCAGATTGTTTATATATTAAAATTTCGCCCCATTTAGGTTGGTATTTAATAGCCAAATCTAATGATCCAAGGTGATTTCCATAAAATCCATTCGTATCGTCCCAAGTTGAATTGGTGTCTATTTTTACGACTGTTCTGTCTTTTAAAAGCGTAACGACATAGAAATAGGTGTTTAGCCCCGTTGGATAAATGTCATATATTCCTCCCGTTTTTACTTTTTGTTCTCCTCCCCAAGTGGCATTGTGGTTTAAGCCACCAAAAACAGAAAACAGACCATTGGGCTTCCCAATTCGACCATAAAGGGATTTTTGATGTAAATAGCTATTGATGACTGAACCCTGGTTATCAAGCCAACCGTGGGAATAGGTCATATGAACACCTATCCAGCCCCCGAATAAATTAATATAGTCTCGCGTACCTAGTTGAATTTTGGGTGTAGGAATGGCATTTCCCGACCAAGCATAAAATCCACTCGTATTACTCGAATCGCCTATTCCGTAAACTTCTTTTCTCCGACCCGCCCAAAGTTCCCATTTTTTGAATCGACCGCTCACATAGGCTTGGGTCAGGAAAATATCATTTGTTTTGCCGCCCCAAGCTGTTGCCTCAATGCCATATTTCCAGTTGGCATTTTTAGTTAAATCATCAATTTTTTGATGTTTTAATATAAAAACTGCCGAATTTGAACTAAGCGGAACTTGGCCATATTGAAGGCTTCTCTGCCAAAAAGGGGTTTGCCCTGCATTGGAAACAAATGCACTCACGCTTGCTTCTGTCCGAGTCGTTGAATCTTTGACTGGAAAAAGAATCGAAAAGCTTATTAGTAGAATGGATGCCAACATATCCTGCAAGTAAAATAATTATGTTCACATGACCAATAATTAATGGCGAGACTTATTAATTGGAATTATTTTTAAGCCCAAATTGGGATTAAAAAAAAACTTTCCTATTTTTGCAGTCCCATATCCATGGGATCAACGAGGTGGATTAGCTCAGTTGGTAGAGCATCGGACTGAAAATCCGTGTGTCCCCGGTTCGAGTCCGGGATCTACCACCACTTTGATGTTAAAACTCTGTCTTTTTTTAAGGCAGAGTTTTTATTTTGTCTAGCAAAGCTTTTTTTGTCAAATGATGATTTATCTATACTTGCCAGTGGAGCTCTAATCGCCCATTAAATAATTTGTTTCAATACAATCTATTAATTATCACAAATTCAGTATTTTTGAACGGGTATCGACTTTAGGAGATATTAAAATACTAAAGCTATTATTATGCTTTCATATAAGTTTAAACGATTTTATTACTTTTTGTTTACTCCCATTATGGAAGCAAACGCTGCCATATATAAAGGAATTAGATCTCCCGCGAAAGGAAATAGTTCTACAATAAAGGTCCAGCTGGGACCTGGTAGAAATAATTATCTGAACGGGTGGTTAAATGTGGATTCCAATAAATTCACAGCAAAAGTTGACATCTGGGCGAATATCTCAGAAAAACTTCCTTTTCAAGATGAATCCGTTGATTTGTTTTACTCGCATCATGTTATTGAACACCTTCCTTCCTTAGAAGTGCATTTTCAAGAAATGTTTAGAAGTTTAAAAAAAGGAGGAAAGATAAGGGTTGGTGGACCTAATGGAGATAGTGCAATTGTTAAATTTTCAGAAAATGATTTGTCTTGGTTTCCAGACTTTCCAGATAAAAAATTAAGTATTGGAGGTAAATTTGAAAATTTTGTTTTTTGTCGAAAAGAACATTTGACAATTTTAACCAAATCTTATTTGGAAGAAATAATGCAAGCAATAGGATTTGTTAATATTACGGTGTGTTTACCCACGAAAGAGACTAATTTTGCTCCTTTGATTGATCGTAATGTACTTGAAAAAGAGTGGGAAACAGACTTTACATATCCTCATACGTTAATTATTGAGGCAGAAAAGCCAAAATAAGTAAATTTGTTTATTCTCTTCTTGAGGGAAGGAAATAAAGCCTTTACAAGGTTTAGAAACATTTCACATGAAAGCCCTGTCACAAGAGGGGCTTTTTTTGTTTTGAACTCAAACGCACATGTACAGATAGTTTTTAGTTGGTTTTCTGCTAAATTAGGAGATTAAACCTATTAAAATGAATCAACTAAGTCGCAGAACGCTTCTAAAAGCCTCTGGAATTGCAGCAGGGTTATCTACCTTTCCATTTGTAAGTGAGGCAACTGTAAAAAAATCATACAAGCCCGAGCTTTCCCTGAACATGAGTACGATCATGGGCCAGAAATTGGGTTATATCCGTGAAATTGAAATCGCTGCCGCGGCCGGTTTTCGATCTTGTGAAATCTGGATTCCAACCCTAGAAGCCTATTTAAAATCTGGCGGGACCCTGAAAGAAGCACGCAAACGGGCAGATGACCTAGGTATGAAAATCCAAAATGCCATCGGTTTTGCCCAGTGGATCGTCGATGACGAAACGGTTCGCGCCCAAGGTCTCGAACAAATGAAACGTGAAATGGATATGTTGGCCCAATTAGGCTGTCCCCGTACCGCGGCACCGCCGATGGGCGCGACTAAACAAGCCGGATTGGATTTGAAACGGGCGGCGGAACGATATCGTGCCATTCTTGACTTAGGGGCACATATGGGAGTTAAACCTATTTTGGAAATGTGGGGCCACTCCAAAAACCTAAGTAAAGTGTCTGAGGTGCTTTACGTTGCTGCTGAAGCGGGACATCCTGATGCCTGTCTTCTACTGGACGTATTTCACATTTATAAGGGTGAATCTTCTGTCGATGCGCTGCATGTCGTAGGTCCAGATGCCGTCGAAGTATTCCATGTCAATGATTACGTAAAATCCATTACCCCCGGTCAAATCTCCGATGCAGATCGCATTTATGCGGGGGACGGAGAGGCTCCCATCGCACAAATTTTGAATATCCTTAAGCCCGAAGTGATCTCGCTGGAATTGTTTAACAAAGAACTTTACAAGCAAGATCCTTTGACTGTTGCTAAAAATGGCCTCGCCAAAATGAAACGTATATTGATGTAAGTGTGTGGTGACCCTGCCGGGGTCATCGACCCCGGCAGGGTTATAAAAAGACAAAAAATTCCTAGCAAAACCTAGTAAAAAACTGATGAAAAATATCTGCTTCTTGATTTTTTTAAGTTCGCCCATATTCGCGCAGCAAAATCTCAAACTTTGGTACGATAAACCCGCTACTTATTTTGAAGAAACGCTCGTTCTAGGAAATGGAACACAGGGGGCGACCGTATTCGGCGGAACAAAAACCGATCAGATTTTCCTAAATGACCTCACGCTTTGGTCCGGCGAACCGATGAATCCCCGCATGAATCCGGAGGCCTACAAACACCTGCCTGCCGTGCGCGAAGCCCTTAAAGCAGAGAATTATCAAGCCACAGATTCCCTCGTAAAAAAAATTCAAGGCAAATTTTCAGAATCCTATGCACCACTCGGGACGATGTACATCGATTTCCCTGAAAAAAAAATTACGCAATATTACCGCGAATTAGACCTCAATAACGCGGAAGCCAATGTGCAATATCGCGCCGATGGAAATCTCATGAAAAGAAAATATTTTGTCTCACATCCCGACAAAATTTTCGCCATTCACCTAACAAGCGAACAGAAAGGAGGACTCTCTTTCGCCATTCGGATAGATTCAAAATTAAAATACCAAGTTCGCACAACAACGAATCATTTACACATGAATGGAACGGCCCCCGTACGTGCCGATCCGAATTATGTACGAAAAAAAGGCAATCCGATTATTTTTCAAGCAGATAAAGGCACACGATTTGCCACCGACATATTATTGCAGTCAACGGACGGAAAAGTTACCCGAACAGACACCTCCATTGTCCTATCAAACAGTAGCGAAGCGGTTATTCTCGTTTCCATGGCAACTAGCTTCAATGGCTATGATAAAAGCCCATCGAAAGAAGGAAAAAATGACGATTCCCTCGCCCAAAAACAAGTTCAAGACGCAAGTCTAATTCCACTAAAATCACTTTATGCCCGCCATTTGGCAGATTATCAGAAATTCTATCAACGTGTTTCGTTAACTCTTGGTGGAAAACCCGCTCCCGAATTACCCACCGACGAGCGTTTGCGTCGTTATGCGACAGGGGAATCTGATCCTTACTTAGAAGCACTGTATTTTCAATACGGCCGCTACTTGCTGATCAGTAGCTCCCGTACCCCAAAAGTTCCCGCAAACTTGCAAGGACTTTGGAATCCGCACATCCAACCGCCATGGAGCAGTAATTATACCATGAACATCAATGCAGAGGAGAACTACTGGTTGGCCGAAAACACCAACCTATCCGAAATGCATTTGCCTTTTCTCGGCTTTCTCGAAAACTTAGAAAAAACGGGCCGCATCAGTGCCCAAACCTTCTACAATGCTCCCGGTTGGGTCACACACCACAATTCCGATATTTGGGCCATGACCAATCCCGTAGGGGATTTCGGGAATGGGGATCCGAGCTGGGCAAACTGGCCCATGGGCGCGACTTGGGCAAGCACACACCTTTGGGAACATTATCAGTTCACGCAAGACAAGGCCTTCCTGCAAAATAAAGCCTATCCTTTGATGAAAGGAGCGGCAGAATTTTGTTTGGCCTTTATGATTCAAGATCAAAAAGGAAATCTCATTACCTCTCCATCTACCTCACCCGAGAATAAATTCATAAGCCCTACGGGTTACATTGGATCAACCATGTATGGCGGAACGGCTGACCTAGCCATGATTCGCGAGTTGTTTTTGGACCTCCTAGCGGCTCAGCAAATCCTTAAAAATGACCCAGCCTTCGCCATGCAAATAAGTAATGCGCTCGCGAAATTGTATCCCTATCAAGTAGGGAAATTGGGCAATTTACAAGAATGGTACCACGATTGGGCCGACCAAGATCCGAAACACCGCCACCAAAGTCATTTGTTTGGCCTTTTCCCAGGAAACCATTTAACGGTTGAGGAAACGCCAATGTTGACGAACGCCGCGAAGAAAACCTTGGAAATTAAAGGGGATGAAACAACAGGCTGGTCCAAAGGCTGGCGAATCAATTTATGGGCCCGACTGAAAGACGGAGATCACGCCTATAAAATGTATCGCGAATTATTGAAATACGTGGAACCTGATGGCGTAAAAGTTAATTACCAACGCGGAGGCGGAACCTATCCAAATCTCTTCGACGCCCATCCTCCTTTTCAAATCGATGGTAATTTTGGTGGGGCTGCGGCCGTTGCCGAAATGTTAGTTCAGTCGACATCCACTAAAATTTACTTGCTTCCCGCTTTGCCAAAAGCCTGGGCTTCAGGAGAAGTGAAGGGGTTAAAAACACGAGGCGGCTACTCGCTCAACATGACTTGGGCGAATGGAAAGGTAACGAACTACGAATTGTTTAAAAAGGGGGCAGGAACCGTCGACGTTCAAGTGAACGGAGTCTGGAAAAAAGTGAAAACCCTATAAATTATTTGGCATAAATTAAAAGCCCTAACCCGAGGATGTACAAGGCCAGCATGAGCTTTAACATACCTTGGGTTTTGGCATCACTGCCATCAAATTCCTTCCAAACATAGATCCCCCAAAGGGCCGCAACCACCGTGGCGCCTTGCCCTAATCCATAGGAAATCGCGGTTCCCGCTTTTTCAGAGGCAATGATGCTGAATGCCATCCCAATAAACCAAATGGCTCCACCCAATAACCCAACTGCATGATCTTTCATGCGACCGCTAAAATAATCCCCAAAACTCACAGGCACTCCCTGAAACGGCCGATACATTTGTATCGTATTAAAGACGAAAGAACTGACTAAAATACCGATTGCAAAAAAGACTAATGCGGTATATGGCGTTAATTTCCCCACCTCCGGTATCGAAAAATTGACCACCATCGAATTCGCCACATACTTATAAAACAAACCCATCAGGCAACCACTAACAACAGCGATCAGTAAACCTTTCACCGACATACCCGAAGTATTTCGTTTTCCATAGGCCCAAGCATTCAAAATAATCGCTAACGTGATTAATCCAACCCCGCCAAAAATTATTACAGGATTGCCCGTAGGCTGATCCAAATAATTCACCAACACGCCTAACACTAATGCAATGCCAATTCCGACAGGAAATGCCACCGACATTCCAGTAATTCCGATGGCTGCGACTAGCAGAATATTGGCGGCATTAAATACAACTCCACCGATGAAGGCCGATTGGATATTTCCAGATGTTGCCTGATTTAGGTCGGCTAAAAAGCCTCGACCTGCTGTTCCCATGCTGCCTAGTGTCATGGCTAGAATCAAAGATGTCAGCACAATTCCTAGCGAATAATCCCAATAAAATAGTTCAAAGCGCCAGCTGGAAGTACTGAGTTTTTGCGTGTTCGCCCAAGATCCCCAGCAAAGCATTGTAATTACACATAGACATACTGCAGTCGTATACGTTTCGATAATGAACATAATGGTTTCGTTTATAAATTCCCTAATCGATAATATTTCTGATCATTCACCCGAATAGCTTTTTGTTGGTAAATCAAGATATCAGTTAATTTACACTCATAGCCTTCAGTCGGATTCATCAACTTCAATTTTACTTCATGCTTTCCGACCTTTAAATCATATTTCCAGGTTACTTCATGTCGGCGAGTGGTAAAAGAAACCGGTAATTTCACATGTTCCATGATCGAGCCATCTACCCAAACTTCTAAGTCAAAGGCATGCGGATCCAAAGATGCCCATTTCGCCATATCGCCTTTCACAACAAATCCCGTTCCCTCAAATTGAAATTGGTATTCATCCTTCAAGGGCTTATTCACCCAAATCCGTTCCACGGGATATGCATCAGTAAAACTCTGTTCGAAAGGAACTGCTTTTGGGGCCTCCAGTGGAATTTGAATTTGATTGGCTGAGACTTTCCCACCATGCATTTCAATGTTTTTCAGCGCATGCCGATATCCGATTTCATATACTTTGTTCAAGGATGTCGTCGTATATTTGAAGTCGATATCTTCTGCCTCCTTTAACCCTAATTTCCAATAGGCAGGGATTTTATCATAGCCCAACATGGTTCCTAAGATACCCGCTGCTGAGGATGGATTACAGTCCGCATCTTGTCCGCAGCGTGTCGCAATTTCAACGGTCTTTCCAAAATCGCCTTGGCCATATAATAAGCCGATTACCACATAAGCAGAATTGACTGTTGCATCAATATTGAAGGGGGCGAAAACGCCGTCCGGACAGGCGATGTCGTTAGACCATTTGTTTTGAACCTCTAACCATGTTTTTCGCCAGTCATTCGGGTATTGTTTATGCCAACGAATCACATCCGAGATGCATTTATAATAATTACTTTGCGCCGGGATGGTCTTTAAGGCTTCGCTTACAATTTTGTTGATGTCTTTATGAACGAAAGCCAACGTATAACAAGCGCCCAAATAAACACCTCCATAATAGCCATCGCCATAATTCATGATGTGACCTATTTGATCGGAAATTTGGGAGGCTGCATTCGGCATCGCCGGCGACATGAGCCCAGCAAAGTCACATTCGATTTGGTAGTCAATGCAATCAGCATGCGGATTGTTTTTCCAGTACCCAGATGCGGGGGGCATCATGCCATTTAGGATGTTATAGCGACCGGCTTGATTGGCATGCCAAAGCGCATAGCCCGCCTGCGCATACGCTTTGGCGTGCGAAGTAATGGGCGCTTGAAGCCCTTCCCGTTCAAAAACCTCCACGAAAGTTAGGTCCATGTACAAATCATCATAGAGTCCTGGATTTTCAAGCATCGTTTTTTTCAAATAGCCATCGTACCAAGGAATGGGTTGATATGAATTAATCATCGTTCCATTATAGCGGAATTCCATGGGTCCTCCGAAGGTCACACCGATGGTTTGCCCTGCCCAGCCGCCTTTGATTTTATTTTTCAGGGCTTCGGGACTGATGGTTAGCATGCGCGTTTGCGCGGAGGCAAAAAGGCCAAGCAAAAGGAAGGGGATGAGGAATAAATACTTTTTCATCGAGTAGGTTGTAGATTTTGATAAAGATATTTTTTCATCAAGCGGTCGATAAATTCCTTCGAATCAATGCTAATTCCTATTTCTGCATTGGGCGATTTTCCTGGAATAATTCGCGTGAAACCTTTGTCATCCACATCGATGTGCACTTTTTCCGTTTGAAATAAATTTGGGTAGGCTTCCATACCTATGGCCACAGGATCAAAAAGGGTAGGCGTTTCATTTCCCCACAGCACATATAATCCACTCAAAGCATTTGTGAGGGGAGATTGTCTTTGTAAGATTCGATCCCGATTCGCCCGGTCTAATTTGACCATCGCCGTGACATCCAATCCAGCATAAATGATGTTAGCTCCCGAATGAACAAATTTCTTTGCTGCTGCTACGTCCACCACCACATTCCATTCCGCATTGATGGGTGCCTGTGCCGAATAGCCAAGTCGGAAAGAGCCAAACATCGCATAAATGGCTTTGGCCTTTTTTAAAACCTCGGGGTCTTGATCGATCACATCCGCGAAATTAATTACTGGGCCAACGGAGAAAATGATGACCTCGCCGGGATATTTTGTTAAGCTTGAACGGATAAATTCCGAAGCGCTTGGTTCCTTTTGTTTGAGTGGATTTCGGCCGACCGACTTGCCTAATTGCTTATTAAATGCCGGGGCAACGTTAGAGGCGGGGTTGAATCCTTCCGCCCAGTAATATTGTTCGGCATACCAGTTTGCTCGTTCATTCTGCGAGGAAGTATTTCGTCCCAAATACACGGGAATATTACTTTGCCCCGTTTCTGCTAAGAGTCTTTGTGCTAAACGGGCTCGGTCATTCGTCCGTCCGTAACAAGTCGTAATGCCCAAAATTTCATATCGATCCTGCATCGTGAGCAGTAAACTCAGCGCATAAGCATCATCAATATCATCCCCCAAATCACAATCAAAGATGATTTTTTGTTTTTGTTGGCCAAAAACCTGGGTTGCAAGCAATAAAAAGAAGATAAGTTTTTTCATAGTAAATCTTGTAAATAAGGCATGGACGCTTGTGCTCCTCTTTTAGTGACCGAAAGTGTCGCGGCCTCGCAGGCAAAACGGATGGCAGGCTCCCAGGCTTTTTGTTGGCTAATTGCTACCGCCAAGGCCCCATTGAAACAATCACCTGCCGCAGTGGTGTCTACAGCTTGGACAATGTGAGTCGGGATAAATAATTTCTCTTTTGCCGACTGATAATATGCTCCCTGTGCCCCCATGGTAATAATGACATGTTTGATGCCTTTGCCTAACAAAATTTGGGCGGCTTCTTGCGCATGCGCGAGAGAATCTATCGAAAGACCGGTCAGTAATTCTGTTTCTGTTTCGTTTGGCGTAATGGCAAAGATATACGGATAGACTTCTTCGGGAATTTTGGCTGCTGGAGCTGGATTTAAAATAACCTTCAGCTCTTTTTCAGCGGCTTTTTTTATCGTATGCCAAACGGTTTCTAAGGGCGTTTCCAATTGGATCAATAATACATCATTTGCTTCAAAAAGGGTATCTGCTTGATCTATATCCTTGCTGTTTAATGCAGCATTTGCTCCAGATGCTACGGTGATGCTGTTTTCTCCATGTGCGTCGACATTAATTAGTGCGACACCAGAGGCTAATCCGGCGGCTTGTTGAACAAATTCAATATGCATGCCCTCTTTTTCAAATTGTGCACGCGCCAAATCGCCAAATACATCTTGACCAAGCTTACAGATAAAATGCACTTGGCCCCCTAACCTCGCTGCAGCCACCGCTTGATTCGCGCCTTTCCCCCCGGGGTTCATGAAAAATGAACCTCCGAGGATCGTTTCTCCAGGTCTCGGGATGCGTACGGACTGAATAACCATGTCGGTATTTGAACTGCCAACGACAATAATTTTGGGCATATTGCTTGTGAATTATGTGATCCTAAATTACAATTTTATATTGATTTAGTATAAAATTGGGTAATTTTCGCGCATGGAAACTAGAAACCGTATTTTATCCCTCGATGTCTTTCGAGGGATCACTGTCATGATGATGACAATCGTTAATAATCCGGGAGATTGGGGACATATTTATGCGCCTTTGGAACATGCGGCTTGGAATGGTTGCACGCCTACGGACCTCGTTTTCCCCTTTTTTTTATTCATTGTAGGTGTTTCGGTCAGCATTAACAAATCGACTCAGGTTTCCTTGGTAAAGATTTTGTCAAGAACGTTAAGTTTATTATTGCTCGGCTGGTTTTTAAGTTTTTTCTCCAAAATTCATGTAGCGGATTGGACAGGAATTCCCTTGTTGATTGTTCGATTAATAGCAACAGGAATCATTAGTATGCTGTTTTTCACGGACTATCCTCGCAAATTATCTGTATTAATCTTTCTTTTTTTCGGAGCACTAATTCTTGCTTTTGGGGGATTTGAAGATTTTGCAACTGTTCGTTTACCCGGCGTTCTTCCTCGCATTGCGCTGGTTTATGCCTTATTAGCAAGTCTTCAAGGTCGTCTACATGCAAAAGGATTAGTCTATTTATCCTTGTTTTTTTTGATTGCTTATTGGGGAATCATGGTCTATATTCCGGTTCCGGGAATAGGCCCAGCGAATCTGCATGAAGGCACTAATTTAGCCGCATATGTGGACAATTTGCTCTTACCTGGGCATTTGTGGTCCGTGACAAAAACCTGGGATCCCGAAGGAATTTTAAGCACATTGCCGGCTTTTGCTACGGGAATTTTGGGCATGTTGGCTGGTTTATATTTCCGCTCGCAAACGAGACTTTTAGCGATGGCAGGATTGGCTTGTATCGTGTTGGGTGCGTTTTGGGACCTGAATTTTCCGATCAACAAAGCTTTGTGGACGAGTTCTTTTGTGCTTTATACGGGTGGTTGGGCGATGGTATTCTTGAGTGTTTTATATTGGTTGATTGATATGAAAGGCTCACAAAAATGGACGAAGCCTTTCGTTATTTTTGGAGTTAACCCCATGCTGGTTTTCTTCTTTTCAGGCATCATACCCCGCGCATTGAATATGGTGGAAATCGAGGGGAAAGGCCTGACAGCCTATTTGCAAGATTTTCTTTTTGCCTCTCGGATTTCGGATCCGTTTTTGGCTTCTTTTGCGGGGGCTTTGACCTATTTAATCATTTGGTATCTCATCCTGCTCAACTTTTACCGACGGGGCATGATATTTAAAGTGTAAACAATCGCGGTTTTGATGGGTTAGCAAGGTATGAAATATTATACCCCTACGGATTTGCAGGCAATGGACCGCTACCATCGTGCCAATTTTGTCAATTGCCTAAGCGGATTTAAACCGGCTGCCTTAATTGTGTCTCAAGATCAGGTGGGCCGATCAAATGTTGCAATATTTTCTAATATCGTCCATTTAGGGGCTGATCCCGCGTTAATTGGATTCATCAATCGGCCCAAGGAGGCAACTCCGCATACAATAGCCAACATAGAAAACAATGGTTATTTCACGATGAATCATGTGGCTCCTTTTCAAATAGAAGCTGCGCATCAAAGCAGTGCCAAATATCCGGATGGGGTCTCTGAATTCGATCATGTGGAACTTACTGAGCAAATTCGACCTGAATTTAGGATCCCATTCGTTAGTGGGAGTCCCGTGCAATTGGGACTAAAATTAGTTGATATTGTCCCCATAAAATGCAATGGGACCTATTTAGTGGTGGGGGAGTTGGCCTGTGCTTTTTTGGATGAATCAAACGTCGCTGCGGATGGTTTTGTTGATTTAGCGGCGGCAGGGTCTCTGACGAGCTTGGGCATACAGGGTTATTACTTACCGAAATTTGCACAAAAATTAGCTTATGCGCGTCCATTCGCATAAAATTTCCTATTTTAGGTTCTTGAACCTAGCATAACACGAAAATGAAAATCGATTTTATCCATCGGATACAACACATTGGTATCCCAGCACATGACCTAGAAGTTTCCATTCCTTTTTATGAGCGGCTTGGTTTTGAGAATGTCATGGAATCGCCTTTTGAATTTGATGGCGGTTTTGGGACCTGCGTGATGATGAAGAATCATGAGGTTATTGTGGAATTATACCAAATGCCAGAAAAGCAATTAACCGAAATCAAACAGCGTTCTAATGGACATGTGGATCATTTCGCGATCGATGTGCCGGATGTTGACCATGCGTTTGAAACATTGAAAAAAGCGGGCTTTGAGATACTAGAATCTACACCCACTTTTCTTCAGTTTTGGAAGAACGGAACACGCTTTTTCAATGTGAAGGGTCCTTCTGGGGAAATCATTGAATTTAATCAGATTTTATAATGCGGGCGGCTTATTTAACTGCGCCTAAAATCCTTGCATTTCGTGATGAAAAAATTCCTGAACCAGGTCCAGGATTCTTGCGCATTCGCTTAGTGGAAGTAGGAATTTGTGGTTCAGATGTTCATTATTTTGGAGGACACCGGCCATTGCCTGAGCCTACGATCATTGGTCATGAGGGCTGGGGCTATATTGATGCGTTGGGTTCGGGAGTCGATAGGATGCTTGGGGAACGTGTCGTGGTAGATCCTAATACGCCCTGTGGAAAATGTATTTATTGCCAAAGGGGACAAGCGACTGTTTGTCCAAATAAACGCACAATTGGCTTAAATGCACCCGGTTGTTTTGCCGAGTATGTGGTCGTGCCGGCCGATTTTGCGCATACGCTTCCTGATGCTATTTCGAATGCAGATGCCGTGACTATTGAGCCTACGGCCGTGGCATTTAACGCCTTAAAACATGCTAATTTGAATGCCGGGGATGCAATTTATGTGTTGGGGCTCGGCGCGATCGGCATGTTGATTACACATTTAGGGATTCAGCGCGGTTTGCAGGTTTATGTGGGCGAATTGAATACCGTATTGTTGGAGAAAGCAATTTCTTTAGGCGCCCAGTCCGAAGACTGGCAAGCTGCTGATGTTCGAGTGTTGTTTGAATGTACGGGATCTGCAGCAGCGACAACATCTTTATGTGCGGATGCTCCGCGGGGATCAAGCATAGTGTTGTTGGGCTTGTCGGAAAAGTCGGCCAACTTTACCCCCTTGGATTTAGTTCGTCGGGGTATTTCCATTCGAGGGTCCTTGATTTATGACCATCCGGACGATTTTGAATCCGTCATACAATCTATTTTGGCGGGGGAAATTAATCCAGGCCAAATCATTTCAAAACACATCCCGCTATCGGACTTAGAAGCCGGCTTAATTGCCGCCTCGAGTGGATATCCGGGAAAAATCGTTGTACAGATCAAATGAAAAATTCGATGTCTTGGCTCCAAATTGGAGTCGTAGCCCTATGCTTTTTACTCAATTTTAATGACGGAATTGATGTGTTGTTGGTGTCTTTCACGGGCGCTGAAATCATGAAGGAATTCGGCCTTTCCAATGCTGAGTTGGGCTATATATTCAGTTCAGGCTTAGGAGGAATGACCGCAGGCTGTTTTATCTTAGCGCCTTACGGCGACCGAATCGGTCGGCGGAAGATATTTTTAATTTCCTTATTTCTGATTAGTTCGGGCATGTTGTCAGTTTATCTCTCGTCGAACTATGGATTATTGCTGGTTTGTCGGGCCTTAACGGGCTTGGGAATCGGTGGGATATTGCCCAATTTGGCAACGGTAGCCTCTGAATTTTCTACAGATAAAACACGGGATTTCAATGTGGGAATTGTTCAGGGAGGCTGGCCGCTAGGTGCGATTTTAACTGGATTTGCGAGTGCATGGATAGTTCCTATGTACGGTTGGCGCTTTGCCTATTTAGCAGCTGGAATTTTTTCCTTGCTCATGTTCCTAGCTGTATTTTTTGTCCTGCCAGAGTCGCCAGCCTATTTGAATCGGGCTCAAACGGATGTGAAACGTTCGTCATGGCGGGATTTGTTTATCCCTGAATTTCGTCAATCGACCATTTACTTGTGGCTCGCGACTTTCTTTGGGTTTATCACCTTGTACACGGTATTAAGTTGGGTCCCTATACTTGCCAAACAAACCGGCATGCCTTTTGAATTAGCTACCTACATTGGGACCGCGATGAATCTCGGGGCCTTTTCGGGTGTATTCGTGATGGGAATTTTTATTGGCCGAATCGGGATCAAACGCGTGATCTTAATCTATGTGTTGCTCGCGTTTGTTTTGCTGAATTTATACGGAAACCTTGATCAAGATTTTGTATTGAAATTTGCTCTAACCTTCGGGATTGGTTTTTTTGTCCAAGGAGGTTTCAATACCATGTATCCCGCCTCTACACGCATTTACCCTTCGGAGATTCGTTCCACAGGGGTAGGCTTAGCGATGGGAATGGGACGTTTTGGGGCGATTTTAGGACCTAGCTTATTTGGATTGATGGCTGATTCGGGTGCCTCGATTTCGATGCGCTTTGTGGTTTTTTCGTTGCCGATTGTTTTGGCTGCTTTGTTTATCAATCGAATTAAATCGAAAAATTTGGTGTAGAGACGCGATACTTCGCGACTAAACCCCTAGGCTGAAGCCTAGGGTTATAACCCCAGGTTTTAACCTGGGGAACTCGGCGCCAAAAGCTTCGTGTTATATGGGGTTGTCATCTAAAGTCCAACGTCCGAAGTCTAACGACAAACGTCTATCGATTAATCCATCAAAGCCCGCCCTTTGGTCTCAGGCAAGTATATTATTCCAATGATCACTGTCATTGCCGCCAATCCAATCGGATAGAAAATCCCAGCGAAATTCGAATGGGTAACGGCACCAAGCCAAGTCGCCACGAACGGGGCGCATCCTCCAAAGATTCCATTGGCAAAATGATAGGGGACAGATAGTGAGGTATAGCGAATTTTGGTAGGAAATAATTCGACCAAAAACGCAGCTATCGGGCCATATGCCATGGAAGCAAATGTCACCAAACAGGTACAAATGAAGGCTAATTCAATTTTGCCTTTCATGCTTAATTGATAAACGTCATTGACCAAAGTCCCCTCTTGATCCACAATGTCCGACATCCACGCAAATAGTGGATAATAGAAGATGGCTGCCAGGGCCATGCCGCCCAACATGATTTTTTTGCGCCCCACACGATCCGAAAGACTTCCAAATACGACAAATAAGGGAGTTCCAATGACCAAAGATGCGGCAATAATTAAATTGGTCGTCGTGAAATCGACCTTCAAAATCTTGTTGATAAATATTTGCGCATAAAACTGCCCGGTATGCCAAACGACTCCCTGACCCACAATAGCCCCAAACATCGCGATTAACATCAATCGCCGATTTGCCTTCGTTGAAAATGCCTCTTTTAAGGGGTTTTCAGACAAGCGGCCTTCCTGCTTTAATTTCGAAAACAGGGGAGATTCGTGCATGTTCCGACGAATGAAATAGGAAACAATGACAAGAATACCAGATAAGGCAAAGGGGACACGCCAGCCCCAATCTTTGAAAACGGTATCGCCCATCAAGTTTTGGCATACGAGAATGACAACGATGGAAACAAAAAATCCGAGTGTCGCTGTGGTTTGGATGTAGGCTGTGTATTTTCCGCGTTGTGCATCCGGTGCATATTCCGCCACATAAGTAGCAGCCCCACCATATTCTCCGCCTAATGCGAGTCCTTGAATAATGCGTAAAAGCAATAAAAAAGCGGGGGCCACCAAACCAATCTCGTTATACGACGGGATTAGTGCGATGGCAAATGTGGAGCCTCCCATCAGGAGAAGGGTTAATAAAAAGGTGTATTTCCGCCCGATTTTATCTCCTAATCTTCCGAAGAGAATTCCACCAAAGGGTCTTGCCACAAATCCCGCACCAAAGGCCGCCAAGGTAGAAAGGAATGCCGCCGTCGGGTCATCTTTTGGGAAAAAAGAGAGGGAAATGATGGCTGATAAACTTCCGAAAATGTAGAAATCATACCATTCAATCACCGTTCCCACCGAGGAGGCGATAATCACTTGCCAAAGTTTTTTTACGGGGATTTTATTGTTGTCGAAAATGGGAATCGCTTCTTGCATGAGAAAATTTTGGCTTATCGGCTGCCGGGGTATATGAACCTGCAGCAGCGGTACAAAAAACAAAAAAATCTCCCAAAAATCCTATCTACTTCCTGATAAACCTATCCAAAAAAATGATAATTTGCCTATTCTAAACTTATAAACATGAAGAAGACAACCTTACTCTTCGCGCTTTTTGCGTGTTTTCAGGCGATAGGCCAACAATACACGCCGTCTGACGTGAATCTAGCCGAGCGCCAAGCCTTTCAAGATCGGAAATATGGCATGTTCATCCACTGGGGATTATCCAGTATGCTTGGAGATGGCGAATGGGTCATGAACAATAAAGGTATTTCGAAAAATGATTACGGTCGATTGATGCCAGCTTTTGACCCCAGCAAATTCAATGCTGAAAACTGGGTATTAACCGCCAAAAACGCGGGCATGAAATACATCATTTTTATCACCCGCCATCACGACAGCTTTTCGAACTGGGACACGAAACAATCCGAATGGAAAATTACCAATACCCCTTTTCAGCGTGATGCGCTAAAAGAACTTGCCGCAGCATGTAAAAAACACGACATGAAATTAGGGCTCTATTATTCAACCCTTGATTGGTACCGGGACGATTATCCCTGGGAAACAGGCCGCACCGGCCAAAAAAGTGGTCGGAAGGGCAAAGGTGATTATGCATCCTATCTGAAATTCATGAAGGCACAACTAACAGAATTGTTGACCAATTACGGGGAGATTCACAACATTTGGTTTGATGGACATTGGGATCAAACGAACTCAGAAGGAAATGCAGATCGAAAGTCGCGGATCGACTGGAAATACGATGAAATCTATAGCCTTATTCATCAATTACAGCCTGCTTGCATGATTGGAAATAATCACCATTTGGACCCTATTCCTGGAGAAGATTTTCAAATGTTCGAGCGGGATTTGCCTGGGGAAAATCATTCCGGACTTAGTTTCCAACAAGCTTCTGCGTTACCCCTTGAGACCTGTGAAACAATCAATGGTGCCTGGGGATTCAATATCACCGACAAGAAATTTAAGACCCCCAAACAAATCATTCATCTACTCGTAGGTGCGGCGGGACGAAATGCCAACTTATTATTGAACGTAGGGCCTATGCCATCCGGCGAGATTCAACCGGAATTTACCGACTCGCTTGCCGTTGCTGGCCGCTGGTTGAAGGGACATGGCGAATCCGTTTATGGAACCCGAGGCGGACCCTTGAGCCCGCAAACTTGGGGCGTAACCACACAGACGGATTCCCATGTGTATGTACACCTTTTAAAACGTCCGCAAGATGAAACGATTTATATACCAGGGAATTATAAAAAAGGTCCAGTAAGCATGTTGGGGGAAACGCAAACGCTAACGGGTGTAGTAGAAAAACAGGGCATCCACATTGATGTGAAAAATCTACCTCCTTACCGCATAGATTTGGTTTTGAAGTTAGAAAAAGCCAAATAATTCCTTGAAAAACGAAGAAACTGATTAATTTTGTGGCTTGTCAAAAATCAGCCAGATTGAGACAACGGACCTGAACAATTTAACAATAAAACTATGCTTAACAGAAGAGATGCTGTCTCGAGAATAGCAATGCTCGTTGGGGGTGTTTTTAGTGCACCCACCTTGTTTGCTATGGAGGCAAAAAGAGCAGGTATTGTCGCGGAAGCGGGTACCTTTACTTTGACAGATAGCCAGCGCAAAATTGTTGCTGCTGTGGCTGAACACATTATTCCAAAAACGTCTACCGCAGGTGCGATTGAGGCAGGTGTTCCTCCTTTCATCGAAATGATGTTGAACGATTGCTACAAAAAACCGGAGCATGTGAGTTTCAAGAAAGGGGTAGATAATTTAGCCAAAGCTAAATTTTTAGATCAATCACATGATGCTCAAGTAGCTATGTTGACCTTGTTAGAAGCTGATACCAAAGAATTAATGAAGAGTTATTCTGCGAGTAAAGTGAAGGTTGGCGATAACGTAGATAAAGATGTCTTAGAAGGTGCTGGAGGAGTTCCGTTCTGGCGTGTCATGAAAGAATTGACCTTATTGGGCTATTATACGTCTGAAAAAGGCATTCAGGGTTCTTTCAATTATGAGCCCGTTCCTGGTAAGTTTGAGCTCATCACTGACATGAAGCCTGACCAAAAAGCGTTTGTTTATTAATCCCAAATCATACGAGAAAGAAAATGAATCTTAATATAGATGCAATCAAGAGCCAAACGTTTGACGCTATCGTCATTGGATCCGGAATTTCGGGTGGTTGGGCTGCAAAAGAATTAACAGAAAAAGGCTTGAAAGTTGCCGTGATGGAGCGTGGTCGCGAGATCAAACACATCGAAGGCTACGAAACGGCGATGAAAAATCCTTGGGAATTCGACCACCGCGGTCGGCCGACCAACATGGCTGCTGAAGAATATTGGGCAGGGATGCGTACAGGATACACACCTAGCGAAGAGCACCGCTATTTGTTTGAAAACGACAAGCAAAATCCATACATCGAGAAAAAAGGTGGTTTTGACTGGATTCGCGCTTACCACACAGGAGGTAAATCTTTATTGTGGGGTCGTCAAACCTACCGCTGGAATCGCGAAGACTTCTTAGCGAATGAAAAAGAGGGCATCGGTACCCCTTGGCCAATTGGCTATGATGATTTGGCACCTTGGTATTCTTATGTAGAGAAATTTGCAGGAATCACCGGACAAGCAGAAGGCTTGGATGTTTTGCCAGATTCGGAGTTCTTACCAGCCATGCAAATGACTGCTCCCGAAGTACATTTCAAAAATGCAGTTGACAAGAAATTAGGTCGTCCTGTGACCATTGGTCGTGTGGCACACCTAACAAAACCAGGCAAGCAACATACCGACTTAGGTCGTTCATCTTGTAACTACCGGAATAAATGTATGCGTGGATGTCCGTATGGAGCGTATTTTAGCTCTTTGTCGGCAACTTTGCCCGCAGCACAACGTACGAATCGTTTAACCATGATTCACAACGCGATTGTGGCAGAGATTATCTACGATGAGAAATCTCAAAAAGCCAAAGGTGTTCGCGTCATCGATCAAAATACTTTGGAGCATAAAGAATATTTTGCCAAAATCATTTTCGTAAACGCAGGGGCGATTGGTTCTACAGCAATCATGATGAATTCAAAATCGAACCGCTACCAAAATGGGTTGGGAAATGATTCTGATCAATTAGGTCGTAACATCATGGACCACCATTTAGGCGTAGGTGCTTCGGCAACGGTGGATGGTTTTGAGAAAGATTATATGTTTGGAAATCGTCCAAACGGATTGTACATCCCGCGTTACCGTAACTGGGGCAAAGACAAGCGTGGATATTCGCGTGGTTTTGGCTACCAAGGTGGTGCAAGCCGTGAGGGCTGGGGTCGTGGCGTAGGTCAAGATGGTTTCGGTGCACAATTCAAAGAAAGCTTAACACATCCTGGACAATGGAGTGTTGGTTTTGGAGGTTTTGGTGAGATTTTACCAGATCCCAATAACCGTTTCACGTTAAGCGATCAAAAAGATAAGTGGGGCTTGCCAGTACTATCCTTCGAAGCAAATCTTGGAGAAAATGAATTGAAAATGCGTCATGATATGATGAACGACGCGGCTGAAATGTTAGAAGCTGCTGGATTCAAAAATATCAATGCCTACAATAGCCAAACGACTCATATCGGCCTAGGTATCCACGAAATGGGTACAGCTCGCATGGGAACTTCGGTGAAGAATTCGATCGTGAACAAGCACAACCAGGTTCATGATGTGAAAAACGTCTTTATGACAGATGGTGCTGCCATGGCATCCGCTTCTTGTGTGAATCCTTCATTGACCTATATGGCAATGACAGCTCGTGCTGCCGACTTTGCCGTGCGTGAGATGAAAAAAGGAAATCTGTAAGAGTTTTTATCATTTGCCTGAAAGCTCGAGGAGTTCTCCTCGGGCTTTTTTGTTTAGCAACTTTCGAAAACAGAAAAACTATTTCTTTTGTCGCAAAATATTCGCCCGCAAAGGATAATTGAAACCTCCAAAGTGATAAACCTAGAAATATATGGGCAAAAGCATTGCGAATGCTAAATCATTTTTAAATATTCCCGTATGAAAAATTCACCTAACCCTAATCATCATGAAAACAAAACATCTTTTTTCAGTCCTCCTGATTAAATCACGGCAATCTAAACACATGACACAACAACAAGTTGCGTCTGCCGTGGGTGTTAGTCAAAGTGCTTACAATTATTGGGAATCCGGCAAACATTATCCAAATGCACGAAAACTCTACAACTTAACCCGCGTACTTAGTATTCCAATCGACGAGATGATCGGAGTATAAAACCCTTCTTAATCCTTGACGTTTTCAAGCGTCAAGGATTTTTTTTACCTTTAAGCTATGTTGAATTTCAGAACAGGCCTTCTCTTTTTTGTTTGCTACTGCTTATTGTCTTGTACACCGGCCGTTGAAGTTATTAAAAATCCAGTCTTTTACCCTTGGGAGAAATACCTTAACTCACAGATCGATTCGCTCAGTAAACATCCAATTTCCGTTCACAAAACCATTATTTTGGATGGCAAAAAAGAGGAAAAGCAAATCAGTCAGCTAGATTGGAAGCAAGAATGGGCGATGTTTTTACATGCCGACTTGAATAAGCCTGCCGCTGCAACGAGTTATGATAATCTTTCAGAGGATGGATTTGTTTGGTATTCCTTGAAGTCCAATGAAAACTTGCCCATTAAGAAATTATACATTCAATTGGACGCGCAGGACAGACCGGCCAAAGTTGAAATTGAAATCGAGGAAAAGAATTTCCTCTTCGAAACACACAAGAAATTACACATGAACTTTACCGATGGGCGGGTTCAGACCTATTCGATCGATGGGGCCCAACAAATGCGCTGGATGTCCCCGACTCATTATCAACTGATGGGAGTTTTACTCCCCAAATAATCCACTAGATAAATAGCGATCGCCTCGGTCGCAAATGATGCAGACAATTAAGCCCTCTTCCAATTCTTGAGCTAATCGGATACTTGCAGTTACCGCACCTCCGCTACTCATCCCTCCAAAAACGCCTTCCACTTTTGCCATTCTACGCGTCATTTCTGTTGCGTCTTCCTCTGAAATGTCCATAATTCGATCAACGCGTTCGGGTTGGTAAATTTTCGGTCGGTAAGCCTCCGGCCAACGGCGTATCCCGGGAATTTTAGAACCTTCTGTTGGCTGGCATCCCACAATCTGTATCGCAGGATTTTGCTCCTTCAAATACATCGATGTCCCCATAATTGTACCTGTTGTGCCCATCGAACTCACAAAATGCGTTATTTTACCTTGCGTATCGCGGTATATTTCAGGCCCCGTTGTTTTGTAATGGGCTAAATAATTATCCGGATTTTCAAACTGATTCAAGAGAACAAAATTGCCTGAAGCGGCCTTTTCAACGGCATAATCCCGGGCAGATTCAATGCTTTCTGTCAACGTTACCTTCGCCCCAAAGGCCTCCATCGTTAGCACGCGTTCCCGCGTGGAGTTTGACGGCATAGCTAATTCGATTTCTAAATCATATAAACGTGCGATCATCGCCAAGGCAATTCCGGTATTTCCCGAGGTAGCCTCGATTAATTTCATTCCCGGTTTAATATCCCCGCGTTGCAAGGCCGCTTCAATCATGTTTTTGGCGGCGCGGTCTTTCACGGAGCCACCGGGATTGTTGCCTTCCAACTTCCCTAAAATTTGAACCTTAGGGTTGTTATGTAATTTGTTTAAATCGACAAGGGGCGTATTGCCCACCAAATCCAATAAAGCCGCCATCTTATTCTTGAATGATTTTTTGATTTTCCTGGTGATAAATTTTGGTGTTTGGAGCCACGCTGCGTGTCAACCAAACGTTTCCTCCTATAATGGAATTTGCGCCCACGATTGTGTCGCCTCCGAGTATTGTGGCTCCGGAATAGATCACCACACCGTCCTCTATGCTTGGATGGCGCTTGGTTGAAGCCATGGATTTATCCACGGAAAGGGCCCCCAGCGTTACTCCCTGATATAGTTTAACCCGTTCTCCTATCACACATGTCTCCCCAATTACAATACCTGTTCCGTGATCCATGAAAAAATATTGTCCTATTTGAGCACCAGGATGAATATCAATTCCCGTTTTTGAATGTGCATATTCCGTCAAAATCCTTGGAATTAAAGGCACTTTTTCTGCATGTAAGCCATGTGCTAACCGGTAAAAAGCCAGGGCATAAAATCCCGGATAGGTTCGAATTACCTCATAATCTGTTGTCGCCGCAGGATCGCCATTAACCATCGCCTCCACATCCGTTAATAACAATTGATAAATACCTGGAATGCGCTCCATGTAACGTCCCGCTATGTTCTGAGGGGTATCTGGTAATACATCCACCATATCATGTAAGAGGCTTTCTAAGCCGTTTTCAATACTTTCCCAAACGGAATGGAGTTCCTCCATTTGGCACACTTGTTTGCGCGCTTGCTCGGGGAATAAGCTCAGAATAATTTTTGTGAATAACTTTTTAATGTCCGACGTTGCAGGGAAGGAGGCTGTATTCACATGGCGGTCCAAAATTTCTGCGAGGAATTTTTCAGGTAACATAGGCATTATGAAAATCGGGTTTGACAAAGGGGATGTGCCATGACAGCATCCGTTTGTAGGCTGGTATCCAATGTATTGATAACTATTTTTTGAATTTGCTCTGGGCTTCGCTGTTGTAATCCATGTACATAAGCTTTGTCATAATAATTCAATGTAATCGCGGCCACTTGTGTAAAGTCGCCCTTCTCCAATGCTTCTATGGCACTTTTGTAGAAATCTCCTCCTAATCGCTTTTTGATTTTACCTACCGCATGTTCCAGCTCCTCTTTGGGATAATGGGCATATACCTCAACCAAGTACGGTAAACGGTATTCAGCAGCAATGTCTAGGAATAATATCGGCGCCTCGCGTAATTGCATATATAAGCCCAGCGGCATAAAAACCTGACCGATGTGCCTGCTTTCATCTTCAATCCAAATGGGTTTTTGGTAATCCATTTGTCGGAGTTGTCCAACAACTTCATTCTCAAAATGCTCGCTCGTAGGCTGCGGCGCTAATCCTAAATGACCAAAAGCTGACCCACGGTGATGTGCAACTCCCTCTAAATCAATTACTTGAGCGCCCCTTTTTTGCATTTCGAGTAAAATGTCGGTCTTTCCACTGCCTGTTCTCCCTCCCAAAACGACAAAAGGGATTTTACGTTCGAATTCGTTTAGGACATAATTGCGGTAAGCTTTGTAACCGCCTACTAGTATTTTGACGTTCAAGCCGGCCGTTTCAAATAACCAGGCCATGCTTCCCGAACGCATGCCTCCTCGCCAGCAATGAACAAGAACGGTGTTGTCAACAGCCATTTTTTTTGCCTGTTTCACCCATTTAGCGAGTTTAGGGCCTACTAACTCAAGGCCTAATTCGATGGCCTTGTCTTTGCTTATTTGTTTATAGGCTGTCCCGACCCTTGCCCGTTCTTCGTCATCGAATATAGGGAAAGATATCGCCCCAGGAATATGTGCGCGCTGGTATTCGCCCGGGGAGCGAACATCTAAAATCGGATAGTGTACCGCGGCGTCTAAAAATGCCTCAGGACTTAGTTTTTCAGGCATCTTTTTCGGGTAAATACATGACAAATAATTCGAATTGAAGCGGGTCTAAAGTCGCAAGCAAATCAACGAGTAAATTCGGGTAATTCAATAAAAATTCAAGGAAGTTGGTATGTCGCTCCTGCCAATTCCCCTCTGGGAAAAGTTTTTGTTTAATCGCCTGAATTTGACCTAAGCCTACGGCTTGATTGCGCTCTTCAGCTTTGCGCATTTTCTTGCTTAATCGCTCAAGACCTTTTTGCCAGCGTGTCTCTTCTGCTAAAACGGATGCTTCTAAGGTCTCGTCGATGGCCTGTGCTTTTTGGGCAATTTTCGACATCAAATTAGACAGGCGCTCTTGTTCGCTGCCTAAATCCAAGGCATGCTTACTATGCTTATCCACAAATTGTGTTCTGAGGCTACGCTCATCTTGAAAAATTTCCGGAATACTGAATGCCAACTTTTCGATTCGCGAAGCTTCTACTGGAGGAATAATGAGTCCAAAATTTCGAGGGAGCAAAATCGGGAATGGGGTTTGGTGCAAATCAAAAATACCCTTTAATTGGAACCAGTAAGCTAGCTCCGCAGCACCTCCAATATAAGCTAAATTTGGAAGGATTGTCTCTTGGTAAATGGGACGTAAGGCAACATTGGGACTAAAACGTTCCGGATGCGTAGCTATTTCAACCTGTAATTCTTTTGCACTAAATTGGATCGATTGATTAACTACTTTATATACTTCTCCGTGCTTTTCAATCCGCTCGCGAAGCCCATCTAGCATGTAGAAGAAATTGATTTCACGGGCATAAATTTGAGGACTATAGCCCAAATCAGTCAAGAGATTATTACTCGTATTGATACAGGTTAGGTGTCTATGTTCAAACAAATCCGCCTCCATCACGGGAATAAATGTTCTTTTTAAACGGGCATCATCTGCATCCAAACAGACCAAGCCTTCCTGACCAAAGAGGGCATGCATGTATTTTCTTACGGCGTCAGAAAGGCTTTTGGCACCCGTGTAGCTTTCTTTGAAAATGCTTAGATCGCTCGGCAATTCAGCCCAAAGGCTACTTAATCCAGAAATGTCAAAGCGCCCAACGGGCCCTTTTTGATCCGTATTCCATTGGATTTTCTTTCCAAAAAGATGCAAATGGTTGATTTCGTCCCAATCATGGTCCTCCGTAGCCATCCAATAAACCGGAACAAAGTGGTAGGCTGGATATGCCTTCTTGAGTTGTTTCGCCAAATTTATCGTGGAAACAATCTTAAATATCACATACAGTGGCCCAGTGAATAAGTTTAGTTGGTGACCCGTCGTAACCGTAAATGTTTTTGAGTCTGCCAAAGCCTCTAGTTGGGGGATATTGGGTAATCCTTGGTATTGATCTTGTAGAACTTCGACCATCAAAGATCGGTTTACTGATTTTTTTGAATCAATTTGTTTCTTAAAGGAGGCCAAAGAAGGTAGTTGGCCATAGAAGGGTTTTAATGCCGAATCACCTGCTAAATAGTTGAGTAGCAGTTTGCCGAAGCCTTTAATTTGATCGAGCGGATATGTTTTTGTTTGCATTTGCCTAATACGAATTGATGCCTTTCCGTAAAAACCCTATAGATTTCCCGAAAGTTCGAACGAAATTAAATATATTTAAACGAAATTTGTGGTTCTATACCAATCGAATGAGATTTTTAATTTCCCTTTTATTCTTCATGGTGACTTTTGTCGGCTTTGCGCAGCAAACGCCACAGTTTACGCAGTTTATGATGAATAAATATGTTTATAATCCTGCCTTTGCGGGTTTTGAAGATTACATCGACATCAAATCAGGATTTCGAACGCAATGGACGGGCTTGAGTACAACAAATAAGACGGCCTATGTCACAGGAAATTTTGCGATTGATAAATCAGATCGAACTTCAACAGGCAGAACTCCTTTCATGTCCAAAACGATCCGTCGGAACTTTTCACCTACCTATATTCGTCAAAAAACGAAGCGAAGTGGATTTCATCAGGGAATCGGAATTCAAGCGTATTCCGATCAAATTGGTGGCTTGACAAGTACGTCCATCGCGGGGACTTATGCCTATCACTTATCTGTAGGAGGAGAAAATAAAGTGGCAGTAGGTGCCACAGCGGGGTATTACTTTCGGAATTTGAATATGTCTGGCTTGAATGTGAAAGATCCGGGAGATCCTTTCATCATGTACCAGGATCAAAATTTACCATCTTTGAATCCGAGCGGCCAAGTTGCCGGTGGCCAATCCTTGGTTAATGTGGGGGCGCTCTATTATAATCGGAATTTTTACATCGGCTTATCTGCAAATCAGCTGATATTTGATAGTTTCAGTTATCTCAGAACGAGCAATGGGTCTGATACGTTAACACGTAAAACTTTTTATCCAGAGGATGCTGATGCCTACAAAGTTTTCAATCAATCCCTATTATTAGGCAGCACAAGCCCAAATATTTTCTTCCAAACCGGGATGGAAATTCGTTCGGGTGAATATTGGACCTATTCCCCGTCTTTATTAGTCAAATACATGAAAGGCGTATCGTTAGGGATGGAGGCCAATATGCGTGTATCGTTTAATCAAGCGATTTGGGCGGGGGCGACATATCGCCATAAAGAGGCAATCGGAATGTTGTTTGGGATGCACGTAAGCCAACAAATCAATTTGACCTATTCCTATGAAACGCATTCGAATGGCCCCATGCAGGCTTCTTTAGGGTCCCACGAATTAGTTTTAGCCTTGAAATTCAGAAATAAGGTGTACAGTGTAGATCCTGCGTTTTAATTTTTCTTGAACCGTTGATAAGCATTTTCAGGAACGGGACTTTCGATGTCCTTTAATTCTTGTACGGGTTTTTCCCAATTTAAATAGCCCCTTCTCCAAGCAAAAGCGAGTCCTAAGCTTAGGATCCCTACGAATATAAGCATTTCAATAAGCGCATAGGAAGACCAAGAAGGAATTGCGCGTAAGGATTTTTGGCTAAATACCACCGCCCATGGAAATAAGAAAATTAATTCTACTTCAAATAATACAAAGAGTAAGGCGACCACATAAAAGCGCGGATTGAATCGAGTGTTTGCGTTACCGATGGGCTCTTCCCCAGATTCATAGGTGCTAAGTTTTTCTACGTTCGGTCGATTAGGTCGGATAAAACTAGCTAGCTTAAGTACCAATCCTAAAAAGGCAATACCTGCAAGTAAAAAAGCGGCCACATATGCAAACTGTTCTATCATTTGCGTAGTTTCAAATAACCTTTGATGAGGGTAAATGTCGTAATTCCGAGGAAAAACAAAATGATGTATTGGACGTAATTGATAATCCAAGGGAAATATTGACCCATATAATAGCCTCCAGCAACCAAAAGGCCTACCCACATGGCTCCCCCAACTAGGTTGAGAATAATAAAATTGTACCATGCCATGTGGCTGATCCCAGCTAAAATTGGGGTAAACGTACGCACTACGGGCAAGAATCGACTGATAACCAAGGCCATAAACCCATATTTTTCAAAAAATTCACGGGTAGAATCTAGGTGTTTCTTTTTAAAGAATAAGCTATCAGGCCTTCGCTGCAAGGAATTTCCGAAGAATCGTCCGACCAAATACCCCAGCAAGGAACCGAGGACTGCAGCTAAAAATATACTCAACATGATGGTGCTTAAGGGTTCTTTCAAAACCCCCGTACCGCCAAACACGCCAGTGAGGAATAAAAGATAGTCGCCGGGTAAGAAAAAGGCAAAAAATAAGCCATTTTCAGCGAATACGATACAGGTGATAACAAAAAGGCCGGAGCGAATGATTGTTTCTGAATCAGTTAATTGATGCCACAAAAGATTTATTTCATCCATAATTTTCTCCCTCCGGCGGAGGGTTTGGCCTTATTCTCAATTGATTAATTAAATTGAGCCTATAAATATCCAATAAATTTCGAATTTTTTCTACATTTGAGTGATGAAAAATGTAATCGCTTTTTTCTTGTTCATGCTATTCTTCTCTGGGAGTCTCATCCCCAAAGTGGGTTTGGAACAATCCTTTAAAGCGAATGAATTACTCAAGCATTTTCAAGATCATCAAAAAATCTCCGGTACATCCTTTCGCTTCATTGATTTCCTTTGGATGCATTATGCAGCGGATTCCAAACACACCAAAACAACCAAACACCCAAGTTTGCCCCATTTCGATTTCTCGGGAGCTGCAGGTTACGTGCTTCCCGTATTTCAATTGCTCCTTTTAATCCCATTGGCCTTGATTGTGCGTCAACGCTTACGGACCTTTTGGGAAAATCAATATCAATTTTCATTAGAACGTGTATTAATTGCGCCTCCCCGGGTATAAGAAGATTGTCATTCAATTTTCTTACGTAATTATATACTATGATTAATTCCATTATTTCATTCAGTATCCGAAACAAATTGCTTGTTGGCCTATTTGTATTAGGACTCATTGCTTGGGGAGGCTATTCCCTAAGTAAATTGCCTATCGATGCCCTTCCTGATATCACTTCAAATCAAGTGCAGGTTATTACTCAATCTCCCGCGCTTGCCGCATCGGAGGTGGAGAAATTCATCACCTATCCGCTCGAGATTTCTTTGCGGACGATCCCCAATGTGAAAGGAATTCGTTCCATTTCGCGTATGGGACTTTCCATCATTACGGTTGTTTTTGACGATGCCGTAGCGATGGATGTTGCACGCCAACAAGTTTCCGAGAAACTGAAAGGCGCTGAACCCTATTTATTACGTGGTGCAGGGGTGCCTGAAATGGCTCCAATTACAACAGGGCTTGGAGAGTTTTTTCAATATACGCTGGAAGTCGACCCAGCCTTCAAAGATCAATATTCACTGGCAGATTTACGTACATACCAAGATTGGATAGTGAAACGCCAACTATTAGGAATTTCTGGTGTTGTAGAGGTTTCGTCCTTTGGTGGACATTTGAAGGAATATGAGGTTGCTGTTAATCCAGAGAGACTTCGTGCGATGCATGTGACTGTCAATCAGATTTTTAAAGCCTTAGAAAGTAATAATTCGAACTCGGGTGGTAGTTACCTAGAAAAAGGAACCGATGTTTACTTCATTCGGACAGAGGGGATGCTTGCAAGTCTTGCGGATGTAGGAAATGTGGTCGTGGAGCAAAGAGGGGCAGCTGGAACACCCATTCGCGTAAAGGATGTTGCAACAGTTCAGTTTGGTAAGGCAGTTCGTTACGGCGCGATGACCCGCAATGGCGAAGGGGAAGTAGTGGGGGCGGTGATGTTGCTTTTAAAAGGGGCGAATGCAAACGAAGTTGTGAAAGACGTTAAAATTCGCATGGAGGAAATTCAAAAAACGATGCCGCAAGGGATCAAAATTGTTCCTTTCTTAGACCGCAGCGTTTTAATTGGGAAATCCATTTCAACCGTTGAGAAGAATTTGATTGAGGGGGGATTAATCGTTGTCTTCATTCTCGTGTTGCTTCTAGGAAACTTTCGAGCCGGTCTTATTGTGGCCTCAGTGATTCCCTTATGCCTGCTATTTGCCTTTGCGATGATGCATATTTTTGGCGTATCAGCAAACCTGATGAGCTTGGGAGCCATTGATTTTGGCTTAATCGTAGACGGTGCCGTCATCATTGTGGAGTCCATCATTCACCGACTTCATGCACATAAGAAAGGCGAGGTCCTTTCGCAGCATGAGATGGATGAGGAAGTAGGGATCTCAGCAAAAGCCATTTTTCAATCTGCAGCATTTGGTGTTATCATCATTTTGATCGTCTACTTCCCAATCATGGCGTTGGGAGGAATCGAGGGAAAAATGTTCCGACCGATGGCCCAAACGGTGAGTTTTGCTATTGTGGGAGCCCTGATTCTTTCCTTGACTTATGTGCCCATGGCATCGGCCTTGTTTTTGAACAAGAAAATTGACCATCAAGTTACACTGGCAGATCGAATCATGCATGCGATGTTTCGTCGCTATAAACCGATGGTCGATTGGGCTTTAAGAAAACCCAAATTTGTCGTCGTACTATCTTCCTTGTTATTAGTAGGGAGTATTGGGTTATTCAGCACCCTAGGAGGGGAATTTATACCGGAATTGAATGAAGGGGACTTTGCGGTGGAGGCGATTTTGCCAACAAACGCCTCGCTAAGTCAGAGCATTCATGTAAATACAGAGGCCCAAAAACTTTTGTTGAAACAATTTCCTAATGAAATCAAACAAGTCGTATCTCGAATTGGTGCGTCTGAAATTCCAACAGATCCCATGGGAATTAACGCCTGCGACTTATTAATCATCTTGAAGGAGCCAAGCGAATGGACAAAAGCATCGAGCATGGAAGAACTTGAAGTTCAAATGGACGAAACATTGAATGCATTTCCAGAAGTGAATTTCGAATTTACCCAGCCGATTCAAATGCGTTTTAATGAATTGATTGCAGGGGTTAAATCGGATATTGCCATCAAGATTTTTGGGGAAGATTTAGGTTTATTATTTGAGCATGCAACAGAAGCGTCACGCTACATTCGTAAGATTGATGGTGTAGGGGATATTAAGGTCCAGCAAATTGATGGAATTCCACAATTGGTAGTCAAATTCAATCGTTCAAAATTGGCTCAGTATGGACTGAATGTACAAGCGATAAACCAACTCGTTAAAACGACTTTCGCGGGAGAAAGCGCAGGGATCATTATGGAGGGTGAAAAAAGATTTGATTTGGTCGTTCGGATGGATTCTTTGCATCGCCAAGACGTACAAAATTTGCGAGAACTTTATGTCGAATTACCCAATGGGGGTCAAATCCCATTGCAAGAAGTTGCGGAAGTAGATTTCGAAAATGCGCCTGTAGAGATTTCGAGGGATGATACGCGCCGCAGAATTACGATTGGAATCAATGTTCGAAATCGCGATGTAGAAAGTGTTGTTGCCGATATTCAAGAGGTCATGAAAGAAAAAGTGGTATTACCTGCTGGATATTATGTCACCTATGGCGGAACATTTGAAAATTTGCAGGCGGCTAAATCTCGATTAGCACTTGTTGTTCCTATAGCTTTGGTGTTAATTTTCGCACTCTTGTTTTTTACTTTCCAATCGTTCTTGGAAGCCTCCATTATTTACTTAGCCATTCCCCTTTCTGCGATTGGCGGTATTTGGGCTTTATGGCTTCGTGGGATGCCATTCTCGGTTTCCGCAGGGATTGGATTTATTGCCTTATTTGGGGTTGCAGTTTTAAATGGAATCGTTCTGTTGTCTTTCTTTAAGCAACTGGCAAACGAAGGCTTATCTGTGGAGGAACGTTTACAGAAAGGCTTAGCCTTACGTTTCCGCCCCGTTATTATGACTGCTGCAGTGGCCTCATTGGGTTTCTTGCCTATGGCCTTAAGTACTTCGCCAGGGGCGGAAGTACAACGACCCTTAGCAACGGTGGTAATCGGCGGGTTGATTACAGCTACTTTTTTAACGCTGGTTGTTATTCCTGTGGTCTATTCGATTTTGATGAGTAGAAAAGAAAGAAAAGAGAGCCATTCGTCGAAAATATTATTGGTTTTTCTTGTGTTAGGAATAGGCAGCGCTCAGGCTCAGACCCCTAAATTAAGCTTAAATCAATGCCTAACAGAGGCCTTACAAAAGAACAGTTTACTTCGTTCAGGTGGTTTGGAAGTTCAAACTGCCGAGGCCTTAATTGCCACTGGTCGGGAATTACCCAAGGGATCGATAGACTTTCAATATGGAAAAACGCAAACCTACTTTAGTCAAGACTATACGGTCATGGCAAATCAGAGTATCCCTTGGCCCAGCTTATTAAAAGCCCAAGTGAAAGCACTGAGTTCGCAGAAAATGATTGCTGAAAAACGATTGGCTTTGACTAGAAGTCTCGTCGCAGCAAGTGTAAAATGGTATTATTATCAATTGATCGTTCAGCAAAAACAGGCCACTTTTTTAAAGCAACAAGATAGTCTTTATGTTCAAATGCGGCGTGCGGCAAGCCTAAAATATAAGGAAGGCGAAACAGGGAAACTGGAATTTGTTGCCGCAGAAGCTCGTTTGAGGGAATTTCAGCAAAAACAGTCCGCATTGAGTCTGGACATGAAGGCCAATTATGCCCAGCTGGCTTATTGGATTAATCATCCGAATCCCTTTGAAATTCAAGGAGATGAAGCCATCACCATGAACTTGCAAAAAGGGAAAGATATTGCCGCTATGCCAGCGATTCAATTGTTTGATGAACAAATTCAACACGGGAAACTTTTGACTGATGTTGAACGCCAAAAGCTTTTGCCGGATATTCGACTAGGCGCAGTTACGCAGAGCATTGAAAACCATGCGGGACAAAATTTTGTCCAAGCGGGGATCTCCATTCCCATTTTTGCCAAAGCACAAAAGGCAAGAATCAAAGCCGCCGAACATAACGAGTTATTACTCGCGAGTCAAAAGGAGCAGGGCATCGCTCAAATAAGTGCCGAGTTAGCAAGTCAATTTACGTTGTTGGAAAAACATTTAAATGGGATCACGTATTACCAACAAACGGGCTTGGCCCAAGCTGCCTGGTTGGAGTTAACAGCCTTGAAGAGCTATCAGCAGGGAGAAATTGAATATGTGGAGATGTTGCAAAATACACAACAGGCTTGGCAAATTCGGGAACAATATTTACAAGAGGTATTGGCTTATAATCAATCAATCGTACAAATCGAAACAATTTTAGGAAATGAATAAGTTAATCATATTATCGATGGCCATTTTAATGGCCAGTTGTGGTAAAGAAACCAAGACAGAGTCTAGTATTGTGAAGTCCGAAATCAAATTGACGGCGGAGCAAAAGCAAAATGCTGGGATTGAATTCGGAACTTTGGAAGAGAAACCGATGGCAGAAAGTGTTTTCTGTACGGGTTTGGTGGATGTTCCGCCTATTTCATTGGCAGCCGTATCGATGCCTATTGCAGGCTATATTAAGTCAACCATCGAAGTGTTGCCAGGAAAGCAAGTTTCAAAGGGACAAGTTTTGGCAACCGTTACGAGCATGGAATTTATTCAAATGCAACAGGAGTATTTACAGGCCCAAAGCCAAATGAGTCTGTTGACAAATGAACGCGCTCGTCAGCAGGTTTTGCAACAGGAGGAAGTGGGATCGAAGAAGAAGTTCCAACAAGCGGAGGCGGAGTTAGGGAATTTACAAGCGGTATCCCGCGCTTTATCCATGAAATTGGACATTTTAGGCTGTGATATGCAAGCATTGTCACAGGGGAAAATGAGTTCAAGTTTAACGTTAAAGTCCCCCATTGACGGTTTTATTCAGGATCAATCTTTGGCGATAGGGAAGTACATCACCCCCACGGATGTTTTGGTTAAAATTGTGGGTGTTGCCCACAAGCACGTTGAACTAAAAGTTTTTGAGCGCGATTTGGCTAAAATAAAAATTGGCCAAAAGATTCAATTTGAGGGAGACGGAAATCAATCCACCGGAAAGGTGTTCCTCATTGGGAAGCAAGTGGACATGAATACGCGCCTAACACCTGTTCATGGGCATTTTTCGATCGATGCAGAGGAACAAAAATTTACGGTTGGCCAATTTGTCAATGCGCGTATTCAAGTAGGCGAACAGAAGGTTTTAAGCATTCCGCAGGCGGGTTTAGCACGTGTAGGAAAGGGGGGCTATATTTATGTTGAGAAAACGGATGGTACCATGGCCCAAATACCCGTGGAGGTTCGCAGCGCCGATATGGAATGGGTAGGGATTCGTCCAACGAAAGAAATGCCAGCGGGGAAAGTAGTTATCCGAGGAGCTTCGGCTTTGGAAGCTATTTTTGCAAAAGACTAAGTTAATGGGCCCGACCAGATTTGGTATGCATTCCAGCTTTCTGGGAGTTTAATTGCTTTGTCAAATAGGCCAAACATGGTAGAACCAGAACCGCTCATTGACGCATATTGAGCCCCCATAGCATAGAGTTCATTTTTTATTTCCGCCAATTGCGGGTAAGTAGGGAAGAGGCTATTTTCAAAATCATTGAAAATGGTCTCTTTCCACGTTTCGAGGGGTTTTGCTAATTGCTTTTCCCAGTTCTTCTTAGCCTTTTTTGGTTTGATTCCTGCATAAGCCTCTTGTGTTGAGATTCCAAAATTAGGATAAATCATGACTAAAAATTTTCCGGCAAGATGGAGGTCAATTCCCTCGAGGACATCTCCTTTTTCCGTCCCAATCTGTGCTTGATTCAACAGAAAAAAGGCGCAATCACTTCCTAGTTTTTGTGCGAAAGGAATTAAATCGGTGTTCGTCAGAGGCAATTTGAACAAATCACGAAGCCCCATTAGTGTGAACGCCGCATCAGAAGATCCGCCGCCTAAGCCAGCCCCCATCGGGATGATTTTGTGTAAGTGAATCTGTACGGGAGCGATGTCGTATGCCTCCTTCAGGAGCATGAAAGCTCGATAACATAAATTGTTTTCTAATGAGCCAGAAATAGCTAAGCCCGAAGTGCTAAATTCGAAGGTGTTATATGGTGTGATTTCCAAGATGTCCGACCACGGCACGGGGTAAAAACAAGTGGACAGATTATGAAAACCATCCGCTCTTTTTTCAGTAATGTATAGCCCTAAATTGATTTTGGCGTTTGGAAATACGATCATAATTAGTCTTCTAAGGTGTTGCTGATGCCAATGACTTTTAGGAGAAGATTGATAAGGAAAAATAAAAAGGCCAATTGGAAAAAAACAGTGGCAGCGGATTGATGTTCCACATCTCTTATCAATAATTTTCGTGATTTTTCCATCGTATCAATTTCTTGGAAAATGGCTTGCAAGGTTTGCTTGTTAGTCGCTCGGTAAAATTTACCATCAGATTGTTGGGCGATCATCCGCAGGGTGCTTTCGTCTACAGGATCAAGGCTTGCCTTCAGGCTTCCTACGGCAATGGTGTACACTTTTATTTTGAAGGTTTTAGCTAATGTTGCGGAAGTCAAAGGATCTAAATTTCCTGCTGTATTATTTCCGTCGCTGATGAGAATGATGATTTTTTTCGGATTCGCTTCCTCTCGGATTTGATTAATACACATGCCGAGTGCATCACCTAAAGCCGTTCCCTCCTCATGCACCTGTTGGTTCGAAAGCGAACGAAGTGAAAATGACAAAAAACTGCTATCTGAGGTGATGGGGCTAGCTAAATAAGGAACTCCCGCAAAAGCAACTAGGGCAATTTGATCAAATTTCCGACCGGCAATGAAAGCGTGTGCTGTTTGTTTGGCGATGGCTAGTCGGGAAGGCAGAACGTCTTTACTTAACATGGATGAAGAAACATCAAGTCCCAAGGAAATATCTACACCTTCTTGTTGCACACGTGTGTGATAAATGGATTTATAGGGGTCTGCAAGAGCGATGATCAGCGAAATCATACATAAACTTAAAATCGTATCTGGCAGAAAAGTTAAGATTCGGGTAAGTTTATGTTGTTTGAATGGGTGTTTAAATGATAATACAATCCGCGCCTGATTCTTTCTTTTGACAAGTAGTCGGATAAGAATAATTAGTATGGGCAGCGGAATCAAGTATAGATAGAGTGTATTTTCCCAGGAATAAGAAAAAATGGATTTTACTTGATGCCAAGAATAGAAGAGGTTGAATTTCATGATCGCTTGACTTCTTGATTAATTTTCGCTCTTTCCTGTAAATATACTGTTTGTGCAATCTCGAGTAAAACGTTAATTGCCTCTAAGGTTCGAGGCGAAAAGTTGCCGCCATAAATTGCGGAATCTACCTCCTGTAAGGTTTTTTCTAAGCGTTTGTCTGGCAAATTGTCCACCATTTCTGTTGTGGTGAAGGTAGCGAATGGGATATCAGTGAGCCGTTCCAAGTAGTTTTTCCATAGGGCAGCAGCGTTCTCTAAATTCTGTAAGCCTTTGGTGGAATTCGAAATATTACGCATTAGCCGCTGATAGCTGCGTCTGAACTCCAAATTCTTGCGCCAAAGCAAGTAAAGCTCATATACTTGCCGAATCCGATTGCCTAATAACCAATAAATAAGGCCAATAGCAATCATCAAAGTAATTGCCCCTAAGCTCAGGTTTTTTAAATCTGGTTTGGGGTTCAGCGGACTGATTGGGATGGTTTGGATAAGCGAGTCGATTTTAACAGCCTTAGCATTGGGCATTAAGCGTTTCAAGTAAATCGTATCTTGAGCTGGCGAAACAAAGGTGCAATCTAGCTCGGTTTGAATCGCTATGGGGATTCGCAAGGTTTGGAAATCTTGAATTGTAAACTGCCGAAATGTGTACACCGCCGAATCGACGCTTATATTTTCACCACTCGTTTTCGTTGGAAAATAATCTTTTTTGATGGGCTTAAATACGCCGTAGACTTGATTTATACTAGGGAAAAAAATCTCTTGTTTTGGACTATGTGACACATATAAGAGGTAATGTATATCCTGTCCAATTTTGGCAGAATCTTCTAAAAAGCGACCATGTACGCGAATAGCTTGTTCCTGTTGCATCATTTCCGCACATTAAAAAGTTTCACCAAGGCGGGCACAAAATCTTCGCCAGCCGGGATGCTTACATAATCAGCCTGCCATTGTTTGCATTGATTTTTTAGCACAGCATGCGCGTTGATATTTTCCTTTAATTGCTCGCGAAATGAACTTGCGGATGTATTCACCCAAGTGGTTTGCCGGCGCTCCGGATCGTATACGGGTACGATTCCCATTTTAGGTAATTCGGATTCCAGGTCATCTTGCAAATGAATGACCACCAAATCGTGTTTTTGAGCTAATGCGCGTAATAAATCTTGGTAATTTTCATCGATAAAATCCGATAAGATAAAAACGAGACTTTTCCGTTTTAAGGCTTGTAAGGTAAATTTTAATCCCCCCTTTAAATCTGTTCCTGTGCCCACAGGCTCCAATTTGAAAATTTCAGAAATTGTTTTGAAACCGTGTTTTTTCCCCGCTCCCGGCGCAATGAACTTTTCATTTAAGTCTGAATAGGCACAAAAACCTATGTGACTCGCTTCTTGCATAGCAGAGAATATTAATACGCCGGCGACCTCTTTCAGCGTTGTTAGTTTGCTTTTTTGTTGTTTCCCAACGAGTTGAGAGGCACTTACATCCAACAAAAAGAAAACGGTTTGTTCTTTTTCTTCCTTGAAAAGTTTTACAAAAGTTCCGTGACCTTTGGCGGAAGTATTCCAGTCAATATGGCGAACGTCATCCCCATAATGGTATTGTCTCAAGTCACTAAATTCTAATCCTGACCCCTTAAAAATAGAGGAAAAGTTGCCGTGCATTTGGGTGTTTATCGCTTTCCGAATGCGAATTTCCAGATGTACAATGCGGGAAAGGAATGATCGAATATCCACTTCTTTTTGCTGAAATTTAGCCTTAGAATCTTGCTAAATTACCGATTTTTTGAGCATTTTGGATGAAAAGCGAGAAAAGCTTTCTAATTTGTATCAAATTTGGTTTATGCGATTTTACATTTTTATTCTCTTATTGACTTGCTGGGCTTGTTCGGATTCAAAGCCTTCAAATCGGCTTTCGGAAGACCAAATGGCTGAAATATTAGCGGATATTCATTTGGATGAGGGGAAAATTAGTTCGTTGAATATTGTTAGCGCAGATACTTCTGTCATTTTGTACAATCAGTTAGAGCGTGCAACATTGAAAAGGCACGGTGTGGATTCAACGCAGTTCGCTAAGAGTTTTGCTTCCTATGTTCAAGAACCGCAGGATTTTATTGATTTATATAAAAAGGTAAATGCTGCTTTGGCAAAAAAGCAGCGATTGAAAAAATAAGATGAAACTTCTGCTCTGTTTATTTTTTCTTAGTACGTCTACCATGGCACAAATTCCATTTATCCAAGGTCACCGCGGCTGTCGGGGATTATTTCCGGAGAATTCCTTGCCCGCATTTGAGCATGCGCTGGAACTCGGCGTTCGTGTGTTGGAAATGGATGTGGTGCTGTCGGCAGATGGTCAAGTCGTCGTCAGTCATGAACCCTATATGAATGCTCGTTATGCGAGTCATCCTAAGGGAAACCCTGTTTTAAAAGCAGAAGAAGGCACATTAAATTTGTACCGGATGCCCTATGCGGAGATCAAACGCTATGATGTAGGGAAGCGAGGGAATAGCTTGTTCCCTGAGCAGAAAGCGGTGGCAACATACAAACCTTTGCTTGCGGAGGTGCTTTCTTTAGGCGAGGCCTTTCGGAAGCGGACAGGAGAATTGGTTTATTATAACATTGAAATTAAGTCGGAGCCCAGCGAATACGGTCGTTCCCAACCTATTCATGTGAAGGACTTTGCGGATCGGGTACAAGGTGTGATTCGAGCGCATGTGGAAAATTCGAACATTATTTTACAAAGTTTTGATTTTGCCGTGCTGTCTTATTATCACCAGGTTTACCCAGAAGTTCGTTTGTCGGCCTTAGTGGAATCAGAATCGCCTCAATTTGTTTTAGATACGCTAGGTTTCGCCCCCTCGATTTATAGTTCGAGTTATCAATATTTGACAGCAGATTGGATTAACTTTTGCCATGCCAAAGGGATGAAGGTGATTCCTTGGACGATTAATACCACGGAGCAGATGCAACATTTTATTTCTTTGGGAGTTGATGGCATTATCACAGATTATCCAAATCGAGCCCCCAAGATTCATTAAGTATGTCCTTTTTTAACGAGACTTTATTGTGGTTTATGAGGCGGCGTATGCCGCGGATTGAGGCGATGTATGAGCGTCCCTTGGACTTACAAGTCGATGGATTGACGCGTTTAATTACGGATGGGCGGGATACCGAATGGGGGCGAAAATATGGGTATGCGGATTTTACATCCTATGATACGTTTCGGCAGCGGGTTCCGATTTCAACTTACGAAGAGCTTTTTCCCTATATTGAGCGGATGATGCAGGGGGAGCAGCAAGTATTGTGGTCTTCGCCGATTAATTGGTTTTCAAAATCTTCGGGAACGACAAATGCCCGGAGTAAGTTTATTCCTGTTTCCAAAGAGTCCTTGGAGGAGTGCCACATGATGGGCGGGAAGGATATGATTACCTTATTGATTCAAAATAAGCCCGAAACGAAGATTTTTGAGGGGAAGGGTTTGTCGATTGGAGGGAGTTTGACGTCAGATTCCATGAATTCGAGCATGTTGATGGGGGATGTTTCAGCGGTGGTGATGAAGAATTTGCCTATTTGGGCGCAGATGATCCGAACACCCTCGTTGGACGTAGCATTGATGGGAGATTGGGATCAGAAGATTGAGAAAATGGCGCTGGAAACATCACAGGAGAATGTAACGAGCATTTTGGGAGTACCCACCTGGACATTGGTATTGATCGAGAAGATATTGGAGATTACGGGGAAGCAGTCTATTTTAGAAGTTTGGCCAAATTTCGAGTTTTTGGTTCATGGGGCAGTAGCCTTTGGTCCCTACCGGGATTTATTTCAAACGCATATATTCCCGTCTTCTGAAGTAAGGTTTTTGGAAATTTACAATGCGTCGGAGGGATTTTTTGGGATACAAGATGACCTGAATCGTCCGGATGAGATGTTATTGATGCTGGATTATGGCATATTTTACGAGTTTATTCCGATGGGTGAAAAAGGAGAGGAACATGAATCGATTGTGCCATTAGAGCAGGTGGAATTGGGGGTAAATTATGCGATGGTGATTACAACGAACTCAGGTTTGTGGCGTTATAAGATTGGCGATACAGTTCGATTTACGACCTTGAGTCCTTATCGCGTGAAGATTTCAGGACGGACGAAGCATTTTATAAATGCCTTTGGTGAAGAATTGATAATTGAAAATGCAGAACAGGCAGTTGCATCGGCTTGTCGGGCGACCGATGCGGAAATGATGGATTATACGGCAGCACCGGCTTATATGGATGGAGGGAAACGAGGAAGTCATGAATGGGTGATTGAATTTTCGCGTGCGCCAAAAGATTTGCGTACCTTTGCAGCTGTGTTGGACGAAACCCTGCGAGCGAACAATTCGGATTATGATGCGAAGCGTTCGTATGATCTGGTTTTGGGTCCACCTAAAGTTCACGAAGCACCGGCAGGTACATTTTATGGCTGGATGCGGAGTAGGGGAAAATTAGGGGGCCAACATAAAGTGCCGCGATTGAGCAATCATCGCGAATTTTTGGAAGGAGTTTTGGCTCATATAAATCAATAACATGGCTTTAAAAGAAACAATTGAGGCAGGCATCAAAGATGCAATGCGGGCAAAAGATGCGGATCGTTTACGTGCGTTGCGTGCGATTAAATCGATGATTTTATTAGAAGAGACTTCGGGCTCGAATGCAGATGGCCTTTCGGCAGATGCGGAAATGAAAATTTTGATGAAGGCTGCCAAGCAGCGAAAGGATTCATTGGATGTATATGTGACGCAAAATCGTCCGGATTTAGCGGAGAAGGAGCAAGCGGAACTTTCTATCATTGAAGAGTTTTTGCCTAAACAATTATCGGAAGAGGAATTAACCGTACGCATTGCTGAAATTATTGCGGCAGTCGGCGCGACTTCTCCGGCTGATATGGGAAAAGTGATGGGGGCTGCTTCGAAGCAATTGGCTGGATTAGCCGATGGCAAAGCGATTTCCGTGAAGGTGGGTGAATTATTGAAAAAATAGATGGAATTAACGAAACGGGCAATACGGAATTTGAGTTTGGATGCGTTGAAGCAGGAAATGCTTCAACACGGGGAGCCTGCGTTTCGGGCCAAACAAGTATATGAGTGGATTTGGAAGAAGTCAGTGCGTTCATTTGACGCTATGGCAAATATTCCCAAAACTACCCGAGAGTGGTTGGAGGCCGAATTCGATTTACAATGTGTGACAACGGCAGAAATGCAGGTGAGTTCGGATCGAACGATCAAGTCGAGTTTCGCCTTGCATGATGGGCATCTGATTGAGGGCGTTTTGATTCCTACTCGGGAGCGAATGACGGCCTGTGTGTCGTCGCAGGTGGGTTGTTCCTTGACATGTAGTTTTTGTGCTACGGGTTATATGGAACGAAAGCGGAATTTGGAGGCATTTGAGATTTATGACCAGGTTGTATTGATTCGTGATCAGGCGCAGGAGAAATATGGAATTCCTTTGACCAATATTGTTTATATGGGGATGGGGGAGCCTTTATTGAATTATGCCAATGTTTTACAGTCCATTGAAATGATTACTTCGTCGGAAGGATTGGGGATGGCATCGCGTCGGATTACGGTTTCGACGGCGGGGATTGCGAAGATGATTAAGAAGTTGGGCGACGATCAGGTGAAGTTTAATTTGGCCTTATCCTTGCATGCGGCCAATGATGAGAAGCGGAATCGCATTATGCCGATCAACGAATCAAATACCTTGGAGGCACTTTCAGAGGCTTTGCGGTATTTTTATGAGAAGACGGAGAATGAGATTACATTAGAGTACATCATGTTTAATAAGTTCAATGATTCCGTAGAGGACGCGAAGGAGTTGTATGAATTCGCGCGGCGCTTACCTTGTAAGATTAATATCATTGAATACAATCCGATTAAACAGGCTGATTTTGTGAACGCGGAGGCGGATGCGTTAGCGAAGTTTACGGCTTTTTTAGAAAGCAAGAAAATGATTGTGAACGTTCGTCGTTCAAGAGGTAAAGATATCGATGCGGCCTGCGGGCAGTTGGCCGGCAAACAATAAGCCCATGAATGAGCTTTTTCCCATATTTTTAAAGTTGGACCGTTTAAATACGCTTGTCGTAGGTGGCGGGAATGTGGCTTTGGAAAAGGCTTCGGCTTTGTTGAGGAATTCCCCCGGAGCACGTGTCACGCTAGTTGCACCCCTGTTTCGTACGGAGACGCGGGTGTTTTTGAATGACTATCCGCAGGTGATTGTTTGTGAGCGTGTGTTTGAATATTCGGATTTGGACGGTCGGGATCTAGTGATTTGTGCGACGGATAATCGTTCGTTACATGAGGAAATAAAAGAGGTGTGTGCGGCACGTCATTTATTGTGTAACGTTGCGGATACGCCTGAGCTATGTGATTTTTATTTAGGTTCGATTGTGCAGAAGGGGGATTTGAAGATTGCGATATCGACGAATGGGAAGTCTCCTACATTAGCCAAACGTATTCGGGCTTTTTTGGAGGATGTTATTCCGGAGGAAATCCAGGAGGGGCTTGAGGGAATGGAGGCTGTTCGTATGACCTTGAAGGGGGATTTTCAGGCGAAGATAAAGGTGCTGAATGAGTTGACGAAGGGGTTGGTTTTTCGGAAGTAATTCCCCTTACCTTTGCCAATCCTCCAAGGTTTGGCAAAGGTAGGTGGTTCGTTCGACATTTTGCCTGCACATTTTCAGATTACCATGTTCTTGGTAATCTAGATTAATCATATTTTTTTCTCCCAAAGCGTGACTATTTTTAGTGGAAATCTAACCACTATCTTATGTCACATTTATCTCATTATTTGACTCGATTTCAGTCGGGCAATTTTTATCACATTTATAATCGGGCGATTGATCGCAAGTTAATGTTCAAGTCGAGCGCGAATTATCATTATTTTATGCGCTTGTGGAAACGCTACTTGGGCGGATATCTGGATGTTATTTCGTATAGCTTGAATGCAAATCATTATCATTTTTTGGTTCGGGTGCGCCATTTTAGCCCGGAACAGTTGATGGGTCGAACAGAGCATGAATTGATTGCGGAGCGATTAAAAATCTTTTTCCGTACGTATGCCCTAGCATTTAATAAGAAACATGTGCGGACAGGGTCCTTATTTGAGGGGCCCTTTAAGCGGGTGCTCGTGGGAGACGATTTTTATTTATCGTATTTGATTCATTATATACACGTGAATCCGGAGAAGAATAAGTTGTGTCATGATTTTAGAACGTGGGATTGGAGCTCGTACAAGTATGTTGTAAAGCCTGGCGAGTCGGTTGTGGATCGGAAATTTGTGCTGAAGTGGTTTGGTAGTTTACGGGAGTTTAAGTTGTTTCATCAGAAGGAAAATCAGGAAGTTGATATTCGTTCGTTTTTATCAGGTGAGGAGGAATAAAAAAATCTAAAACCCCCTACCTTTGCCAAACCTTGGAGGATTGGCAAAGGTAAGAAAAAAGGGGGCTGCGCAGCAGCCCCCTTTTACATTCAATTACCTCGAAAGATTACAAGTATTGATTCGCGTTAGTTGCGTTCAAGTCTTCGAAAGCTGTTTTTAAACGAGCTACTAAAGTCTCTTCGCCTTTGCGTAACCAAACACGTGGGTCGTAGTATTTCTTGTTTGGAGCATCGTCACCTGTAGGGTTACCGATTTGGCCTTGAAGATAAGCTTCGTTCGCTTTGTAAAAACCTAGGATACCTTCCCAGAATGCCCATTGCGTATCTGTATCGATGTTCATTTTGATGGCACCGTAAGAAAGCGCTTCACGGATTTCCTCGCGAGAAGAACCTGATCCTCCGTGGAATACGAAGTTGATCGGTTTCTCAGCAGCTAGGCTGTATTTTTCTTTGATGTATTCTTGAGAGTTCTTCAAGATGACAGGTTGTAATTTTACGTTACCTGGCTTGTACACACCGTGTACGTTTCCGAAGGCCGCAGCGATTGTGAAGCGGTGTGAGATTTTGCTTAATACTTCGTAAGCGTAAGCAACTTCTTCGGGTTGCGTATATAATTTAGATGAGTCAACGTCTGAGTTGTCAACGCCGTCTTCTTCTCCACCTGTAACACCTAATTCGATTTCAAGCGTCATGCCCATTTTCGACATACGCTCAAGGTATTTGGCACAGATTTCTAAGTTTTCTTCCAAAGGTTCTTCAGACAAGTCGATCATGTGAGAAGAAAACAAAGGTTGGCCTGTTTCAGCGAAATATTTTTCGCCTGCGTCTAATAGACCGTCGATCCAAGGTAAAAGTTTCTTTGCACAGTGGTCGGTGTGTAATACAACCTGAACGCCATAAGCTTTCGCCATTTGGTGAACGTGGTAAGCGCCAGAGATTGAGCCAGCGATTGCAGCAGCTTGATTTTCGTTTGAAAGGGTTTTTCCTGCGTAGAAAATACCGCCACCATTTGAAAATTGAATGATTACAGGTGAGTTAACAGCTTTTGCCGCTTCCAATACAGCATTTACTGTATCTGTACCTGTAACGTTTACTGCAGGAAGTGCAAACTGATTTTTCTTTGCGATTTCAAATAACTCTTGAACCGCGTCTCCATGCAATACACCTTTTTGAGTGGATAAACTTGACATAATGATTTTTTTTCTTGGGAAATAAATAAAAACTGCCTGATTTTCAGCAAGTAAGCCCCAAAAATACTAAAATAAGTTCAATTTCTATGTGGGAAAATGAGAAAAATACAATTTTAGTCGACGGTCGCTAGTCACTAGTCCGAAGTCCGGAGTCCGAAGTTGTAATTCTCAAGAAGGTAGTCACTAGTCGCAAGTCGCTAGTCCGAAGTCCGGAGGGGATGGATACGCGTATGATATATGAAAATACTTCTATAGATATCATTAAAGAATAAAGTCTTCAGCGGGGTTAACATTGGATTGAGCAAGGGCGATAATTCGTATCTATAATATTTACATGACCTCTGCCTCCGACTTCGGACTAGCGACTTTGCTCTTTAAATCCCCAGGTTAAAACCCGGGGCTTAATATAATCCGAAGCCCCAGCTTAGGGCCTCCAGACTTCGGACTAGCGACTAGCGACTTATGACTAGCGACTGAAGACTAGCGACTATTTCCTACCCCCTGCCCCCTCGCTTTCGCACCTAATCTCCTGAGTTTCAAAATATTTTTACCCAACCTCTTGCACGTAATATTTTTTTATGTACCTTTGCACTCCCGTTCGACAAACGCAGTTTTCAATTCCGAAAGAGGTTGGCAGAACTTCTCGAATTTATTTTAAACACAAAAATGCGGGTCGAAACAGGGTTTAAATTGAGGTAAGCTCGATTTTTGTGTCAGAACTGGTATTGGTTAGTACAAGTTGAATGCCCAACGTATTAATTGAATATTAAGCTACACAGAGTGATTTTCGCTGTTATCCACAGTGACTCCACTTTGTCGCCTTGTACCAATTCTGCTTTTAATTTATTGTTGATTCCTATATCGTTGCGAAACGATTTTGAATAAAAGTCTTACAACAAGCCTCGATCGCCTTGTAAGCATATTTTTTAATAAATATAAAAATACTATGTCTGGAATTATTGGTAAAAAAATCGGAATGACCAGCCTATACATGGAAGACGGGAGATCTGTCGCATGTACGCTGATTGAAGCCGGACCTTGCGTGGTAACGCAGGTAAAAACCGTTGAGAAAGAAGGCTATAATGCCGTTCAAATCGGTTATGGTGAGAAGAAGGATAAGCACACAACAAAATCTTTGTTGGGTCACTTCAAAAAAGCTAACACCACTCCTAAGAAAAAACTTGTTGAGTTTCGTACGTTTGAACAGCCTTTAGCATTAGGGGATGTTTTGACGGTAGAAATGTTAGAAGTAGAAACGTTTGTTGACGTGGTAGGAACATCGAAAGGTAAAGGTTTCCAAGGTGTTGTAAAGCGTCACGGATTTGCCGGAGTAGGTGGTCAAACACACGGTCAGCATAACCGTGGTCGTCACCCAGGTTCGATCGGTGCGTGTTCATTCCCTTCACGTGTATTCAAAGGTTTGCGTATGGCAGGTCGTACAGGAGGTAATCGTGTTAAGATTCAAAACTTACAGGTTTTGAAAGTTTATCCAGAGAAAAACCTTTTGGTTGTATCGGGATCGGTACCAGGAGCAAAGAACTCATACGTAATCATTGAAAATTAAAATTCGGGCATAGCCTATAGACATTCTGAAGTATGGAATTATCAGTATATAACATCGCAGGAAAAGATACCGGAAAGAAAGTAACCCTTTCTGACGAGATCTTTGGAATTGTTCCAAACGAGCATGTGGTTTACTTAGATGTGAAGCAATATTTAGCTAACCAACGTCAAGGAACTCACAAAGCGAAGGAGCGTGCAGAAGTTTCGCGTTCGACGCGTAAGATTAAGAAACAAAAGGGTACAGGTGGCGCACGTGCGGGTTCAATGAAATCGCCGTTGATGAAAGGTGGAGGTCGTATTTTCGGTCCACGTCCACGTGATTACCATTTCAAATTGAATAAGAAAGTTAAATCTTTGGCTCGCCAGTCGGCATTAGCTGCAAAGGCACAGTCGGGAGATATCGCTGTTTTGGATACCGTATCATTTGATACTCCAAAAACAAAAGCATACTTAGCTATGTTGAAGGCTCTTTCTTTGGACAACACAAAATCGTTATTGATCTTGAACGAGGTTGATAAGAACGTTGTATTGTCGGGACGTAACGTACCAAAAACGAAGGTTTCAAATGCAGCTGACGTAAACACGTACGATTTGGTGAATGCATCGAAATTATTAATTACGGTGGATGCGATCCAAAAAATTGAGTCAACATTTAGTAAATAATTTACGGAGCTTCGGTTCTGTGTAAACGAAATAAACAATGGGCATTATTAAACGTCCGGCCTTGACTGAAAAGTCGCAAGCCATGCAAGAAAAAGGCAAATACGTGTTTGTAGTTGAATTGACAGCAAACAAGATTGAAATTGCCAAGGAGGTTAAAAAAATGTACGGAGTAGATGTACAAGAAGTACAAAC